>CAVZGO010000007.1:0-795377 GCA_963774935.1 uncultured Chloroflexia bacterium | reverse complement strand
TCCAATTGAATCATGATTGGGTTGGGATGAGGCAGGCTGACAGGCACCGAAAGGATTTATCTGCCCATCCGCATACTGACATGCGATCGCGGGCATCGTCCAGGCGACCAAAAGGTGTCGCACGACCAAAACCGACTGCAGTGGCAACACCACCATCAGGAAGCAGACCCCACAGCAGCCATTCAAGGCTTGGTGCCAGATCGCACTCCAGTCCCAGTCCTTTTGCCAGACCAAGTGCGCGTAAGATGTCACCCACTGCTGCCACCCACTGTGGGTAGCGATTGACTCGCCCGGCTGGATACAATACCTGTGGGAAGCTGCCATCGGGGTAGCGCACACGAACTAAGAATTCAGCAGCCCGGCGAGCAGCCTGGGCCAGCCGTTCGTCTTTATTCCAGCCCCAACCAGCAACCAGACCGGGGATACAACGCGCAATGTAATAGGGAAAATATTTTTCCACCCGGCGGTCGTCCAGGCGGTTCTGGTAAAAGGCACCATCTAACAACCCACCCGTTACCTGGCTGGCTAATAAAGCTTCCAACGTAGGAATAGCATAAGCATCTGCCCATTCAGAATCGCCGCGCAGGAAAGCCAGGTCAATTAATGCCTCTACCAGCGTTGCTGCCTTGTTAGGCACAAATGATCTTCTATCCACGGTATCACGAAAGGAGCGCTCCTGGGCATCCCACAAGCGCGCCAGATAAAAGCTGCGTAAGTTGCGCTCTGCGGCTGCTGCGTAGCTCTGCCAGCGCGCATCATCTTGTGATTGCAAGCAGGCAGCCAAACGCAGCAAAGCCAGGTCACAGGCTGCCTCATGGGGTGTGCCGCCGCTCCCCGGGTTTTGCTCAAACTGCGAATTACGGAAGTTACCGGAAGGAAGCTGGCCGTACAACAGATCGTCCCCTGCCCGGCAGGCTTTCTCCAACCAGGTAACAGCGTTGGCGTTCCTTGCCCTTCACACCGGCTGCGTAAAGGTTCAAGTAACCGATCAGGATGCCTTCATAGCGCCAATCCAGACCAGGGGCAGTGAAATCCAGATTATCCCACCACCAGTGTACGACCGCGCCGCCGTAGCCTGACGGCTGGCGCTGGGTTTCAAACCAGGTATCCAGATGGAGCACCGCCTCCAGGATCTGCTGGTATTGTGAAGCTTCGAGGCTCAGACCGCTCGGGCGCGGATCAGCGCCAATGGGCACAGTCGCCACATTGCTCCTTCTTGCCGGTATGCAGCACGCATCGCCAGGCGCGCCCGGTCCTCCCAATCTGGACGACCAACCAATCTCGCCGACCGCATTGCCAAGCTCCAGAGTACTGCGCCTGGGCTGTGAAAACCAAGCACCTGCTCCACTTGCCAACCTGCCCGGCGCAGCAAGCCTGGAATTGTTACTCCCGGTAGGGGATTTTGTGCCGGGAGAGGCTCCTGCTGCCAGGCAGGTAAGTAACCGCGCAAGAAGCTGGAAACCACTATATACAGCCGTGCCTGGGGAGCAGCAACCTTGTGCAGCGCTGCGGCAGTTGAGTCCGCCATGTCATTCTGTGGCTCAGCCCAGAGCAGGTTAGAGTACTTACTCTCCGAATGCAGACCGCTTGACGCCAATCTACCCCAAGCCCAACCAGCGGCAGGCGCTAACCAGGGATCGGGATCAAACCTGCCATCACCAGACACTACCAGATCACCAGGAATGCGCCGCAGCAGTTCAACAAGATAGAATGGCGAGCTTACAACAGCAAGGAGCGGAGCTGCTGTCATCCCAGCAACCGCCCGGTCAAGCGCCATACGGAATTCTGCAGTCGGGCAGCGCAAATAAAGTGCTTCGATGGTTTCCCGGTGTGCGAGACTCATACAGAGCGCCCCAGGCACTCAAAGTAAACCTGCTCCAATTGCTCCGCCAGGCACGGCCAGGTGAAGCGCTGTTCTACCTTCTGCCTACCGGCAGCACCCATGGCGCGTCGCTGCTCGCTGGACATATTCAGCAGCGTGTGCAGTTTGCCGCTTAAGTCGCCTGCATCTCCAACGTTCGCGAGCAAACCATCGACCCCTTCTGTCACCACGCTGCGCACACCCGGGAGCCGGCTGGCTACGACTGGGATGCCGCAGGCAAATGCTTCAATCAGCACCAGGCCAAAGGCCTCTCCCATAGTAATCGAGGGCAGAACAACCAGATCAGCCAAGCGATAATATCCCGGTAATTCCGGTTGGGAAACCCTGCCTGCAAAGTGCACACGCCCGGCTAAGCTCAATGTCTGCGCTTGCTGATGGTAGGATGCCCGGAGGTCGCCGTCGCCTACTATGACTGCATGGACTGCCTCCGGTAAATCCGTCAGAGCCTGGAGCAACACAGGCACACCCTTAAAATAATGAGCACGATCAAGGCTGGCTACCAGTAGCAGCACCTGTTCTTGTCCCTGGAGCCCCAGTCGCTGACGTAGATCGGGCGGAGTCTCTCCCGGTGTGAAGAAATCTGCATCAACCCCGTTAGGTTGCTCACCGATTGCCGTTTCTCTACCCCGTAGCAGTGAGCGGCTATGAGATTCTCGACTGTAATCCAGGCTGGTGAACAGCACTTTTTTGGCTGAGCGCAGCACCCAACGACTTAAAGTTTGCCTCAGGAGACGTTCCAGCAGCCCAGGCAGCCCGCTAAGCAAGACATCCTGATGGTAAGTGATTACCAGAGGAATATCTCGCTGTTTCGCCGTCCAGGCAGCCAGTTCCCCACCGAAAAATGGGTAATGAAAGTGGATTAAATCCTGGTTTTGCAGAACGCTATTGAATTGTCCAATTAGCGATGCGTTGCCAAAGCGCAACAATGGATTCAATCGGTGCACTCTAACGCCCTCGACTGCTTCTCGCTCAGGAGCGCCGGGCACAGCTGCTGTGAACACGGTCACCTGATGGCCACGCCGTGATAGCTCGAGTGCATTGTGATAGCACACATTGCCGGTTCCCCCCTGATATGGAGGGAATGTAGCGGTAACATGGGCAATCAACATGGGTTCCTCACCAATGGATTACCAGCAGAGCGAGCTGGTGAAAGAGGAAGAATAATGGATCGAATATCCAATGTGCCAGGCTTGCCAGGGTGCTGGCATCCGCTTGCTCATATTCCAGGCGATAGGTGTGCTGGCGGAGTATTTCTCGGTCTCGGCTTTGCCGCAAGCGCTGCACCTGACTGCGTTTTATCATCACCTCCCGCCAGTGCTGAGCGATCCAGGCATAAGCGCGCAGCTTATCCCGCCACTGCTTTGGCTGGCGAAAGAGCACGTAACCCCAGGTAACCAGCTCTGCCAGGGTCAACGAAGGGGTTAACGCCAGCAGTGAAGCCCAATGCAGGTTTTTCAACAGGGTCTGGTAGCGGTTGCGCTCCTGATAGAAAGTCTTTCCCGGGCGAAAACGGAGCTCGTAATCATGATAGACCACTGCCTGTGGCACATAACGGCAAGTGTATCCTGCCAGGCGCGCTCGCCAGGACAGGTCGGTATCTTCCATATACATGAAGAAATCAGCATCAAAACCGCCTAGAAGCTCGAACAACTCCCGGCGAATGGCGAAAGCCGCGCCAGAGACTGCGTTAACCGCTGAAGGCAAGTTTAGAGCCGGGTCGTTTTGATTTGCCCCTCGACACAGGGTTAACCCGCTGACGTGAATCTCGTTACCCGCAGCATTGATACGCTGTGGTTCTCGCATCAACAGAATCCTGGCAGTGGTCAAGCCCACCCGGGGATCATCCCGGAGCGGGCTGATCAAAGCTTCTAGCCAATGAGGGTCAACCTGTGTATCTGGATTTAGAAAAACTAAGATCGGAGCCTCTGCCAGGCCAGCCCCAAGGTTGCATCCCCCGGCAAAGCCCAGGTTTTCATCACAACGTTTCACCTGCAAACCCGGGTAGAGGCTCTCGAGTGCTGAGATGCCTTGTCGCTCAGTGGCGACCTCAGATCCATTGTCCACCAGGATAACTTGCAGCCCTACCGGCTTATCTCTATAGAGAGATGGCAGGCAGCGCTGCAAGTCTGAAAAATTATTATAAGAAACCAGAACCAGGCTGGCAACGGGTATGACTGCCTGGTCAGGATTAGCCTGGTTAATCAAATTCGATCTATTGGTTATTCAATTACACCACGGATATTACGCGCTTGCTTACGGCACATAGCCTCGGCGAGATCACCTTTATCGATTACCTCCGCGTGCGTTGACTCTGATCAAGCAGCAGCCCACGGATCGAGTGTAATGTCACACCGGTAGAAAGACCAAGCATCCCGATGATGGTTAACAGAACACTGATCATGGCATAACCAACCGCTAACTGGCGAGTGCGACCGTAAATATCTACTACTCGCAATCCCCACACCAGCCCCACAATCAGAAGAATCGCACCCGGTAGACCAAAAAATAACAATGGGCGGTATTGACCAGCAATGCGTAACAAGCCATTAAGGACTGACAAACCATGGGAAACTACAGGTCGTTTGGGTTTATCGGGATATCGAATGGTAATTGGAACCTCAATCAAGCGCAGATGGTTTTCATGGGCGATGAACTGCATCTCGGACTCAACGGAAAAACCAGCCGAATTAAAGTCCAGGAATTGTAAAGCGCGGGGAGAAAAAGCGCGGTAACCGCTCTGAGAATCACTGGCTGAGACGCCAGAAGCAGTAGTTGTTAACAGGTTGAACACGCGGTGACCCATCACACGGTGGCGCGGTACTTGAGAGGTATTTTGCAGATAGCGCGAGCCAATCACAATATCTGCCTGTCGATCCAGGATGGGTTGCGCCATACGGGGCAATTCTTCTGCACAATGCTGCCCATCGGCATCAATTGTCACGACTGCATCCGGAGTATGCAGACTTGCCAGACGGAAGCCTCTGGTGAGAGCCGACCCTTTTCCGCTATTTTGTTCCTGCCGATATACTTGCGCTCCCGCAACCTCAGCCACCTGGGCGGTATTGTCTGTCGAGCCATCGTCCACAACGATTACATGGGAGACATATTGCCGCACCTGCAACACAACACTGCCAATAAATCGCTCCTCATTATAAGCTGGGATAATTGCGATAATCTTTGGTGGTGCAACCACCGTAACATTACTTGGTGAAACCACCTCATTTTCAACAGCACGAACAATACTAGGGTCTGAAAAGCTTACTGGCATGGCACACCACACTCTTTCACAGCCTTGAGTCATTACAGCGCTGTGAGCTGTCTTTTGCTTCTAAAGTACACCAAAAAATTGAATGCTCCGCCCTTCCGACACCGCGGAGCTCTGTTTCCGCAATAAAAATTACCTTTACTGGCGGTTATTCAAGTTGAGTTTACGTACCTTTTTTCATTTTACCATGTGGATTTTTCGCAAAATGAGTTGCCAAGCGATCGGGAATAAAGTTTATATTAAAAATGTTTTCAACAGTAAGACACCTTTTCGATTCATCCTGGTTTAACGGGACTTGAAACCATGATACAATCCGCTCGGTTGGAGGCTGGATGATCCCAATTTCTAAACCTTTTATTGGCGATGCTGAAAAACAAGCTGTTCTGCAAGTGCTTGAATCAGGCATGCTGGTGCAAGGACCGCGTGTTGCGCAACTTGAAGAGAAATTCGCACTGATATGCGGTGTGCGCCATGCGGTTGCCACTTCTTCTGGAACGACTGCTTTACATATTGCTTTACTCGCCCATGGCATTGGTCCTGGTGACGAGGTGATTACGACTCCATTCACATTTTTCGCCTCTGTCAGCAGCATACTTTATACAGGCGCCACTCCAGTTTTTGTGGATATCGAAGAGGACACCTATAATCTCAATCCACACCTGATTGAAGCAGCGGTGACTTCCCGTACCAAAGCGATCCTGCCAGTGCACATCTATGGTCATCCATGCGATATGGATGTGATCCAGGAAATTGCCGAGAAACACGCCCTTGTCATTATTGAAGATGCATGCCAGGCAGTCGGTGCTGAACTCCGTGGGCAACGAGTGGGCAGCTTTGGAACTGGCTGCTTCAGCCTGTACGCCACCAAGAACATCATGGCTGGCGAGGGTGGTATGATCACCACCAATGATGATAAATTAGCCGAAAGATGTAGAATGATCCGCAACCACGGCATGCAGCGTCGCTACTACCACGACCGGCTTGGCTATAACTTCCGTATGTCAGACCTACACGCCGCCATCGGACTGGCTCAAATTGATCAGTTCGAGGCTTTCACTGACCGCCGGCAGGCAAATGCATCTTATCTCAGCTCTCATATAACCGGAGTCATCACCCCAAAGGTTCGGGCAGGGTACAGGCATGTATGGCACCAGTACACGGTTCGAGCGCCCGGTAAGGATCGTGACCATGTGTTAAAGCAGCTTGCTGAAGCCGGTGTGGGAACAGGTGTTTTCTACCCGCTACCAGCTTACCGGCAGCAGCCAATCATCGAGCTCGGTGGACCACACCTCTTCCTGCCCGTCACTGAACAAGTGTGCCAGGAAGTTTTCTCCCTGCCAGTTCACCCCCAACTGAGCCAGGCTGACCTGGATACCATCGTCAGCGCGGTTAATCAGCTATAAGAGCCAATGAAACCTGTTCCTGCCTCAACCAGCGGAAAACCAGCCATCATTTTCGATTTCGGCGGAGTTTTGCTGGATTGGGACCCACGCTACCTGTACCGCAAGCTGTTTTCGGGCGATGAAGCTGCCATGAATAAATTCCTGGAGGAAATCGACTTCTTTGGTTGGAACCAGCAACAGGATGCCGGGCGTCCCTTCGAAATTGCAGTCGCCGAAGCCTGCAGTCGATTTCCCCAATATTGCGATCTGATAAAGGCATATCCGGCACGCTACGAAGAGTCGCTGAGTGGACCCATATGGGACAGCGTGGTAATTCTGCAATCGCTAAGGAATGCCAAGTACTCGTTGTATGGGCTCAGCAACTGGCCGGCTGAAATGTTTTACCGCATCCTACCTAAATATCCTTTCTTAGGCTGGTTCCAAGATATTGTCATTTCTGGTGAGGTTGGATTAAATAAACCGGATCCGCGCATCTTTCAGATCCTGCTCGATCGGGTCAACCGCCCAGCAGGCGACTGTCTGCTGATTGATGATTCTCAAAAGAATATACAAACTGCACAGGACCTCGGCTTTCAAACCATCCTTTTTCAATCTCCAGCCCAATTGCGCGAGGAGCTGATGAGGAAAAATTGCTGGGATCATCATTGATCCCAGGGCAATTTTCGCCGTTCGGCTAACCACATTCTATGCGTTTTACCCAGTCACAATTGTTACAACTATTCGTAAAGCACCTTGCATCACTGGCGCTGATCTTATTATTCACTTTTTTCCTACGCCAGGTGTCAAAGAGCCTTAACCAACAACTGATTGCGTTACTTTACTTATTGCCAATTATGATCAGCACCGTGCTATGGGGGCTTACGCCTGGAGTACTGGCAGCTTTTGCAGCTTTTCTGGCATACAATTACTTCTTTATTCCCCCATACTACACCTTGATGGTGCATAAAACTCAGGATTTGATCACCCTGATCATGTTCCTGGTCATCTCAGTCGTGATGAGTCAACTTATCGGACAAGCCCGAGAAGGTATGCGGCTTGCAAAAAATCGGGAGATGGAAGCGACCCGAATGTATGAGCTCATTACAGCTCTCTCAGGAGTGCAGGAAAACCATGACCTGGCGCGCATTCTCGCAGAGCAAATCATTGAGACCTTCCGGCTGGAAAAAGTACAGATTTTGATTGAACAGCGGCCTAACCGACCTCCTGTGACTGTAACGCTGCCTATAACAACGAAGATTTCCTCAGTCCCATCAGTTACCATGCCAATAATGACCGCTCGCAAGTTAGAAGGAGAAATTCGCTTGTGGCGAGGTTCCAATCCGTTATCGACGGAAGAGCAGCGTTTGCTGGAAGCCTATTCCAGCCAAGCAGCTTTGACCATAGACCGTATCTGGCTGACTGAGATTGAGTACAAGTCACGAGTATTAGAAGAAAGCGACCATGTGAAGTCAGCTTTACTATCTTCGGTTTCGCATGAGTTACGCTCTCCTCTCGCTGCAATAAAGGCATCGGTATCAAGCTTACGCAGCGGTATTGTTGATTGGAATTCTCCTGCGCGGGAAGAATTAGTGGCGACCATTGACGAGGAAACCGACCACTTGAATTTGCTGGTGGGTAATTTATTAGAGATGTCTCGCATAGAATCAGGAGCCTTAAAATTACAGAGGCGTTGGAATTCAATCGAAGAAATAACAACCGGTGTCCTGACCAAAATGCACAAAATCCTAGAAAATTATCGTGTACAGCTAGACTTCCCAGACAATTTACCGCTCATCCCGTCTGACTATGTTCTGTTAGAGCAAGTCTTCACTAACCTTATCAGCAACAGCGTAAAATATTCTCCTGTTCATTCAGTAATTCAAATTAGCGCGAGAAAAGAGGTTGATAACCTCCATGTAAAGGTAAGCAACCAGGGGCCGCCAGTAGCCGAGGAACACCTGGAACGCATCTTCGATAAATTTCACCGGGTAACGTCCGCAGATCGAGTGACTGGCACCGGATTGGGATTATCCATTTGTAAAGGTATTATCGATGCTCATGGAGGGATGATTTGGGCAGAAAATACACCTTCTGGCTTTTGTTTTAATTTTTCACTGCCATTAACGATTGATGGAAGTTTACCTGACCTGCCCGTGGAAGAACGATAAGGACGAATGCTGATGGATCGATCACCGTTGATTTTAATTATCGATGATGAACCTCAAATCCTAAGGGCTCTTAAGACGATACTAATTGCAAACCATTTTCGCATCTCCGTAGCCAGTACAGGTGAAGAGGGTCTAGCGCTAGCAGCAGTTCAACTCCCAGATGTGGTGATCCTGGATCTCAGCTTGCCGGACATGGATGGCATCCAGGTATGCGAACTACTACGGGAATGGTACCGTAGTCCAATCATCGTTTTATCGGTAAGAGATAGCGAAAAAGATAAAGTTACCGCTTTGGATCGAGGCGCTGATGACTACCTCACCAAACCTTTTGGCATAGAGGAACTGCTAGCTCGCATACGGGTTGCACTGAGGCACTCCGAACAATCCCTGGGAAACACCCAAAGTGTGATACAAGCTGGTCCTCTCACGATAGACCTGGCGCGACATATCGTCACAAAGGACGATGTTGAGGTTCATCTCACTGCAACAGAATTTAAGCTGCTGGCATACTTGGCGTCTAATCCCGACCGGGTATTAACTCATCACTCCATACTGAGCCATGTTTGGGATTTTGCTTATGCCGATCGAGTAGAATATTTACGCGTGTATATTGGGCAACTCCGCAAGAAGATCGAAAGCAATCCAGAAGATCCGCAATTCTTGATAACAGAACCAGGCGTAGGATACCGCTTCATAACCGGTGATTAAGCCATTCTTTATCTTTTCTTTATAGAAAAGCCCCCTTTTTTTGTTTCCAATTTATCTCGCACGTTTATGATCCTCTTCGTGAGGAGATTTTTCTACGTCTCTAATGGCATTCAAATGGGTAGATGGCTTGATATTAAATCCTCACAGGAGCAGAAAACTTGAACCTCAATCAATCAAATGAAAAAGATGAGCATGACTGGTTTGATCCAGAATTTATGCTACCCGTTCAACATTCTCCTTCACAACTCGAGAGCCAGTCGAAAGTAGATTTTACTTCACCCGACAGGAACAATAGATTGGTCGTTGTCCTGCCAAACAGTTTCTCGAGCTACCAGGAATTTGCTCAAAAAGTTCACCAGATAGGTTTGGTCGATCAGCGCGAAATACTTTATTACGCGATTTCCACTGACGATAATGAGCTCGAGATGCAGCGTTGGCTGACCACCTTGGTAGCCATAACCCGCAGCCCACTCGTTAGAGTTCAAAGCAGGCTGGTCAAGACCAAGTCATGGGTCGAAAAACTAAGAGATGAAGTGCGACCTGCTGACTTGATCATCTGCCCCTATGAATATCGCTTGAAAAGCGGTTTCTTTCAAACTGTACCATTGTCCCAATATCTTCATGACAATGTGAGCAACAACGTACGGGTGATCTCAGGATCATTTCAACCTCTTACTCGCCAGATTACACCCTGGCTTCGGGTGGCTTTATTTTGGTTCGGATGCCTTGTGATCCTGTTTGGTTTTGGAATCCTGGAAATTAATGCTGACGGGATGCTCCATGGTTTTATCCGACCTCTGATCCTGGTTATGTTACTTGTGATTGAGATGGGTGTAATTTGGGCTTGGAATTCCGTAATAGGCTAAGAACACTATGAAAGATGATCAATTAAGTAAGTCGAAGAAAAAATCTATGCAGGTAGCAGACGAAGCGCTTTCTGGGTTAACACCACCCCCCTTACGGCAAGGATATGAAGCCAATCAGAGGATTTACGAAGCTCAACCATCATTGGTTCAGCGCTTTATAGAGAGCCAGGCCAGACAGCTTGTCGAAGATATTTTAAACAACCGCTCGCGATCGCGCTTTCTTCTACCAGATCGAGTAGTTGTCGATCTTTCGAATGACGAGCCAAGTTCCTCTGCTGTGATCCCTGCAGAATTACGGGAGCAAACGATAGGCAGCTTCATCGACCGGCTTGCCAGACCAGATCTACGTGAGGCAGTTCGAAATCGGTTAGCTGAATTGGAAGGTTCAAACAATCCAGCTATCGCGACCAGCAGCCAGCTGATCAGATATTCCTCAGCTTTTCTTATGATCCACCAAATGCTCCCAGCGGGTCGATCGGTGATTTATGCCACCCCAGAAGGAGAACAAATACCCTGCATTCCCATTAAGGAGGATGGAGCCCTGGAATCGGCTATCACAGCCGCCACAGACGCAATTGTTGAAGCGGGCAACCAGGAAGTAGAACGAGGCGATTTACAAACGCCTTTCGTCCCAGATGCCAGGCGCTTTTTTCTGCCTCAATGGGTGGCATTTGATTCAAAGGGAAATCTGCTGGTTAACTCTGAAGGTGAAGCCGAAGCGCATATCGGATCGATGCAACGCTTTCTTGATGTTTTACACACAGCCATATCTCTCGCTCCCTACTTTGTTGCCGATCCTGAATACCAGAAGAAGCGTTATGGCATGCTTGGACAACTGGTCAACCAGGGTCGTGCTTTAGCGAGTTACCAGGTTAAAGGAATCGTTCGGCTGATACAAAAAAGAGCGGGTGCAAATGATTTAAATCGTGGGCTCAGCTTAAATCTGCCCTTCTTTGATGACCAAACCTTGAAAATGCAAACGCATGATTTTACAGTCATCCCAAGCGGTCGAATCATGTTCGTGCCCGCCTTTGTGATTAAAGCTGCTTACGAAGAGCAAGCCAAGGTTGCCCAGGATACGCGCCTGAGCCCCTCGACTCGTAAATATTTATTGCTGGAACTGAAGTCATTGGCAGAAGCATTTAAAGATAAATCGGATAAATAGATATGTTGTTTTCAATATTGCTTTTAATCGTTTTTTTCCTGATATCCTTCCGGTTTTCTCCAAAAGAAAACAAAGAGCATGCGCATGTACACGGCGCAGGCCAAATTGGTCTGATGGCAGCAATCGCACTATTCGGTGTAGACTATTTCACCTCGTTCTATTACGGCACCGGAGAATTGATGAGCGCGCTGCACCCATATGGGCTGCAAAAATATGCCTATATTGCAGTTGGAGTCATTGCGTTTGCTAACCTCGTCTTTGGTGCTTTGTACATGTACTCCTTGGGTGTTTTCAATGAAGGTGGTGGCTCATACACAGCATCTATGCGATATCTCAAACCCACACTCAGCCTGATCGTGGCTGTTACATTGATACAGGATTATATTTTTACAATCGTCGTATCTGCTCTATCAGGCGGCGATCAGCTACTTTCGGTTTTTGATGCCTTTCATACCAACTGGATCTGGCACTTCCTGATCGGTGCAGTGCTCGCGACGATTACATGGTATCTCACGATCCGTGGGCGTGGTGAATCCGCCAGAGTGGTCTTCATAATGCTTGGGCTTTTCGCCTTTCTCACCATCACAATGGCTATTGGACTGGTCATCGCTAACCTCAAGGGCATACCAGCAGTTGCTGTCACGGAGCCGATCGAATCAGCAACCCTGGGTCAAGCTCTCATGCACCTGCTGACTGCCTCGATGAAAGGCATGGTAGCTTTATCCGGATTAGAGGCTATGTCCAATGGCATCCAATTCGTCATTGATGAAGATGTATCTTTAGTCAAGTGGGGGAAAAAGCACATGCCCCGCTGGAACGGCTTATGGAAGTTTTATTCAGGCAAATCAGGTATCGGCCGTTTCGTGCAAACCTCATTCCTGTTTTACGGTGGGTTAACAACCTTCTTCCTGACTTTCTTTGCCATTCGATTTAATGTGTTTGATGGTACCCTCGGTCGAACCCTGGTCGGCAACCTGGCTTTCATTGGATTCGGAGTAATTCCTGGCGGCACCATCATGTTCTGGGTTTACCAGATCCTGGCTGTCTTCTTACTCGCCGCTGCATCTATGACCGCTTTCCAGGATGCACAGGCTACCGAGTGGCGCGATGTAGCAATTGGCGAGATTCCTGAAGCTATCGTATACCGTGATCCTCGTGGTACATTCACCCGGTCTGTTACCATTACTTTTGCAATAGCAATACTCATCATGTTCCTTGTGCGCGGTAAAACCACGGCTGCCGTGCCCTTTTATGGTGTGGGCGTGTTCATGCCAATCATGGTAATGGGGTTTGCTATCCGCAAGCATGTAAAGCAAAACTATAGTGGTAAGGCCCAAAAGTGGGGGGTAGCTGGGGCTACTTTCGCTGCTCTCTTAGGCGCACTGGTTTTCGTTATGCAAATCATTGGTAAATGGAGCGAAGGTGGATGGATAGTTTTAATTTCCTTCAGCTTACTGGCGATCGCTGCTCACCTGATGCTGATATCACCATTCGGTTATCGCCAGCCACAACAAATTCATCGCATTGTACGAGATAAAGCGCGCGTTCAAGGCTCCATGGCATCGATCGTCGAGTGGCAGTCCCTCAAAATGCAGGAATATCGTTACGGTCTATTAATTGGCATTTCCCGTTTCTTCGAACTCTTTGGTGTTCGAAGGCCTCTTCGTTACGCTCCTCCTGTCATGGCTGGGGATTATAACGATGCAATCCATGCTAATCCCGATGACAGCGATGCCTTCTTGAGACAATATCTCGACCATCCGGTTGAACCACATCTCGGGGGTCAACCGAATGAAACAGCTGCACCTGACTCAACAGTTATCCTATGAATCAGTTGAGGCTGGTGTAGGCAACACCCGATACACCAGCCTCCTACTTCTGGAAATCCCGCATGGGATCAAATTTCCTTCACTCGTTACAGTCCTCCGAGGTATATGAACATTTAGATTCGTCGGTCATGGGTTTAAACCAACCAGGCTGTGCAAGATCGGCTGGCATTATTTGGCAGCAATACACTCAACCCGCCAAAAACCCCACCCATCTGGCATAGCTTCCTAAGGGCATCAACCCACCCGATGGCTCTATTACTCTGGATTGCCAGTGGGGTGATTCTCTTAACTGGACAACCTGTTCTTGCGGGTATTATCTGGCTGGTAGTTCTCTCCAATGCTGCATTTGCCTTCTGGCGTGAAACGCGCACAAGTAAAACCATCAGCAGCCTTGGAACATTGCTTCCAGCAACCGCCCGAGTGCTTCGAGAAGGTCAAGACCGGCTGGTCCCGGCTAATGAGCTGGTTCCAGGTGATTTATTGTTCCTGGCGGAGGGGGATCAGATCCCGGCGGACGCGCGTGTAGTCGAAGAATATGGCTTGCGGGTCAACCAGGCATCCTTGACAGGTGAAGCAGTACCGGTCAGAAAAAATGCTCAGGCATCATATAGAGATGATCTGACAGAAATCGAACAAACCAATCTTGTGTTCGCTGGTTCTACTGTTATCTCCGGTACCTGCAGGGCAGTGGTTTCAGCTACTGGGATACTGACTCAATTCGGCCGGATCGCCAATTTGGCTCAAACTGTGCCAGAACCTCCCAGCCGTCTTCAACTCGAGCTAACCCGTTTAAGTAGAATATTTGCAATTGTGGCGGTGTTTATCGGAGCAATCGTATGGATAGTAGCACAGACAGATGTCGGATTAGATTATTATGATGCATTGATCTTATCGATTGGGATTTTTGTCGCGGTAGTTCCTGTTGGTCTGAATCCCACCCTTACCATGGCACTGGCGATGAGCACCCAGCGCCTGGCTAAGCATGGGGTTTTGGTTAAAAAGCTTTCCATCCTGGAGCCCCTGGCTACAACATCCGTAATTTGTACAGATAAAAGTGGCACCCTGACTCAGAATCAAATGACCGTACGCAAGCTGTGGTTGAATGGCCAGATATTTAATGTTACCGGTATTGGTTATGAACCAATCGGTGAGATTACAAATTCAGCAGATATTCCAGCGTATACCCTCATAAACTCCACACACCCTGCAGCACAATTTTTCCTGGCATGCCATTTGTGTAACAATGCACGCATCATTTCTCCAACGACTGAACGAGCACGTTGGACCAGTCTCGGCGACCAAACAGAGGCTGCCCTACTGGTCCTGGCAAAGAAATGGGATAAAGATATTCACCGGAGAGCTGATGCCTATCCTCGCATACATGAGCTGCCATTTGATGCCCGACGGAAACGGATGTCCACTATCCATCATGAGCGGGGGCGAGAAATTGCCTTTATCAAAGGTTCTCCTAAAGAGGTGCTCCAGCTATGTACCAGTATTGCCATTGACACCCAGGTTATACCGTTATCAGATCAAATTCGAGCAGAAATTCTATCTGCCAATGATAAGTTCGCCCGCCAGGCACTACGCGTACTGGCCCTCGCCAGTCGAAACCTACCCGGGCGCCAAGGGGAGTATTTACAGGAGAATGTGGAACGTGACCTGGTTTTCCTTGGCCTGGCAGCAATGATGGATCCTCCTCGTGCAGAGGTATCTCGCGCCATCGAAGCATTCCGCTCGGCAGGCATCCGAACAGTGATGATTACCGGAGATTATGGTCTAACTGCGGAATCGCTGGCGCGCCGAGTTGGTCTGGTGACAGGTCCTTCGCCACAAATAATCACAGGCGCTGATCTGGACCTGCTTGAAGACCAGCAGTTAATTAGCCTGCTAGATAGCGAAACGATTTTTGCTCGTATGGCGCCCGAACATAAACTTCGCCTGGTTTCTGCTTTTCAATCCCGCGGCGACATCGTATCCGTGATTGGAGACGGTGTAAACGATGTGCCAGCACTCCGGAAGGCCGATATTGGCATCGCGATGGGTGTGACTGGTACAGCAGTGGCCAGTGATGCCGCAGATGTAGTCTTGATCCACGATAACTTTGAAGCCTTGGTAGAAGCGATCAAGGAAGGCCGGTCGGTCTATGTTAACCTGCGAAAATTCATTACTTATATTTTCACCAGCAGTGTTGCAGAGGTCCTGCCATTCATCATGACCGCCCTTTTTAGAATACCGCTGGCTTTATCAGTAATCCAAATATTAGCCATTGACCTGGGCACAAACATATTACCGTCTCTTGCCCTTGGGGTTGAGAAACCAGAACCAGACACTATGCAACAACCGCCGCGTAGTCCGGCTCAACCTCTGATAAATAAATCCATTTTATACAGAGCTTTCTTATGGCTGGGACCATTGGAGGCTTTTCTTTCGTATTTAGGATTTTTCCTGGTTTTAACGGTAAACTCAGGAAAAATGTCTTTACCTCCTAATTTTGAACAGCTTTTTCTAATACCCCCCGGAAATTTGTCAGAACAACCAGTTCTCCTGGTTGCTGCTACTGCATTCTTTGCAGGATTAGTTACTTCTCAGGTTGGAAATGCATTTGCATGCCGTTCAGAGAGAAAAAATGTCAGGTGGTTGGGAATTTTTAGTAATCCCAGCCTGATCCTAGCTATCCTTGTACAAATGATATTCGTATTTGCTTTAATATATATACCTCCGATTCGAAATGCTTTTGGGCTGCAACCGCTTCCGCCAATTTATTGGAGCTGGCTGCTTATGTTTGCACCCATACTTTATGGTCTGGAACGTATTCGTAAATTTATTTTTCTCCATTTTAGTATCAGTAAAAACGGAGGTTCAACGTGAACATTATTATCATGGGAAGCGGACGTATGGGCGTCCAAGCCAGCCGTGTCCTGTCAGAAGCTGGACACGCGGTAACTGTCATCGATAATGATCCAGTTGCTTTGGGAAACCTGGGGCTTGATTTCAAAGGCACCACCGTAAACGGTGTCGGTTTCGACAGGAATGTGTTAATCCAGGCTGGGATCGTCTCGGCGGACGCTTTTGCTGCTGTGAGCTCCTCAGACAATGCCAACATCATTGCTGCTCGTATCGCCCGAAATATCTTTCGCGTACCCCGTGTCGTTGCCCGTCTTTATGATCCACGGAGGGCAGAAATATATCAACGGTTGGGTTTAGTGACCATATCGATGATCCACTGGGGTGCTGAACGAATTGTTGAATTACTCACCCATTCTAATTTAGACCCAATCCTCTCCTTCGGGCGCGGGGAGGTTATTCTGACCAGCGTTGAAATTCCCCTCCACCTCGAACGGCGCAAAGTGAGAGATCTGGCCATTCCTGGAGAAGTTGATGTAATCGCAATTACTCGTAATGGGGAGGCATTCCTGGCAACGATGGGAATGGAGTTCCTGCCAGGCGATATAGTTAATATGGCTGTAAATGCGGCATCTATCAACCGACTGGAAGAACTACTAGGAATCTGAGGAGGATGAAATGTTCGTGATCATTGTCGGAGGCGGTAAAACCGGTTCGCATCTTGCTGAAAGTCTGCTGGCGCAAGGACACGAAATTCGCGTAATCGAAGGTCGCAACAGCGTGATCGAACGGTTGAGAGAAGAATTACCTGATCGGGTAATTGTAGTTGGTGATGGAAGCTCCCCATCGACATTGGAAAACGCTGAGATTGATCATGCAGATGTGCTTGCAGCCGTCACAGGGGAGGACGAATCGAACCTGGTGATCTGCACCCTGGCACGATTCGAATTCAATGTACCTCGGATCATTGGCAGGGTAAACAACCCTAAGAACGCCTGGCTGTTTACACCAGAAATGGGTGTAGATGTAGCACTAAACCAGTCAGACATCCTCGCCAAGTTAATCGAAGAAGAGATGTCACTGGGAGATATGATGACTTTACTGAAACTGCGTAAAGGTGAGTTTTCTGTAGTTGAAGAAAAAGTGCATCCCCAATCTCTCGCTGCAGGCAAAAAACTTGCAGAGCTTAAAATACCGCCAGATTGTGTTATTACCGCGATAATCCGCAAAGGAAATTTGATTATCCCCCACGGCGATACCGATCTACAATCTGCTGATGAAATCATCGCAGTCGTGCACACATCTCAGGTAAAACAGTTTGCTCAGGTTCTATCAACCAACTAATAACCTGGATGATTGAGATTACGCCTACCCTGTTTCTGGATGAACGAGAGGTTCGTTTTGAATTCACTCGCGCATCTGGTCCAGGGGGACAAAACGTCAACAAAGTTGCGACCTCCGTCCAGTTGCGTTTCGATTACCAGGCATCGACATCTTTACCTCCAGATGTCAAGCAGCGACTGGCACAGCAGGCTCATCACAGGATCAACGAACAGGGGGTGTTGGTGATTGAGGCACACAGGTTTCGCTCACAGGCTAAAAATCGGCAGGATGCCCTTGATCGATTGGTTACCCTCATTCGTAGAGCGTTTGATGTTCCAAGAAAGCGTAAAAAGACCCAGCCAACCCTCGCTTCGAAACAACGCCGGCTGGCGGATAAAAAACAACGCAGCGAGATCAAACGGGCCCGGCGCAATTTTGAAGCTGAGTAATCAAAGTTCGATATAATTCAACCTTAGTCCAGAACTGTGTAGTTTGCCTGGGATTCACAAACACAGATCTTATCCGCTGCTAGCCAATCGTTATTTCCATGAATTTGGATATTCCAGCCAACGTACCACTCGTTTTCTCGCCCCCACGGCGTACCGGCATGGCGCTGCATCTAGGGTTGATTGTCATCCTGATTGGTTTGGCTGCATTCGGATTGTTCAACGCCACCCAGGCACAAATTGGACTGTCATTTTTGCTCGACTTAGTACCTGCCCTGCTCGCACTGGTATTTACCCCTCTACTGGCTTACCAGGCATATGCGCTTTGGACTGCTTATTACCGGTTAGAACGAGATGGGGTCAAACTTCGCTGGGGCTTACGCTTTGAAGATATCCCCATGACTGAAATCGAATGGGTACGAGAGGCGAATACAATTGGATTTAACCCACCTCTCCCTGTGCAGCGCTGGCCCGGTGCGGTGTTAGGTTTACGAAATGCGCCTGCGCTGGAAAAATCGGGCAGCAGCGGTGAAATTGAATATCTAGCCAGCCAAGCCCGAGATTTACTTTATATTGGAACCCGCCGGCGCGTCTTTGCCATCTCCCCTACAGACAGGAATGGCTTTCTTTTTGCCTATCAACGCCTGAATGAGCTCGGTTCCATCACACCATTTCAACCGAGATCCCAATATCCCAGCATCCTAATCCTGAAAGTATGGGAATCAAAATATGCACGTGGGATGCTGCTCACGACATGGCTGCTCAGCCTGGTACTGCTGGCCTGGATCAGCCTCGCCATTCCGAATCTTGAGCAAATCCACCTGGGATTCCGGCCTGATGGCTCCCCTGGCGATCTGGCGCCAGCAGTCCAACTTTTACTATTACCCGTTCTGAATGGCATGATCGTCATCGCCAACTTTATCATTGGGCTTTTTTTCTATCGCAAATCCACCACCCAGGACCTGGCTTACATCCTTTGGGCTTGTGGCACACTTGTCCCAATCCTGTTTTTATTTGGTACATACTTCATTCTTAATGCAAGATAGTTTTCCACAAACCAACGACAGTTATCCACAGAAATCAAGCAGTTATCCACAGGTTGCCGGGTCATCTATTACTTTTCAAATGGTTGCTATCAGGTACTGCCCTTAATTGAAAATATTCAAAATCAAGGCCATAAATGATCACACAATTATTCACCGGTATTCTTCTTGGAATTATTATTGCTTACCTTGCGTGGCGAGCCCGGAGCTTAAGTGTCAGTGGTGCGATCGCGGCCGCGATCTGCGGCGGATTGATCTTTGGCTTTGGAGGCTTGCCATGGGCAGCATTGCTGCTGACTTTTTTTATTTCATCCAGTGCTCTATCGCGAGCTTTTGCAATTCGCAAGATATCAATCAATGAAAAATTTTCCAAGGGCAGCCAGCGGGACTGGGGACAGGTTTTAGCCAATGGAGGCATTGGTGCAATGTTAGCAATCGCATATGCAATCTGGCCAGATCAGAGCTGGATTTGGCCAGCTTATGTAGGCAGCATGGCTGCGGTAACTGCTGATACATGGGCAACCGAGCTGGGTGTACTCAGCCATCAGCTTCCTCGCCTGGTCACCACCTGGAAACCTGTTGAACGTGGTACATCTGGTGCAATCAGCCTGCCAGGCACCCTTGCTGCGACCAGCGCTGCCCTGTTAATCGGCCTGGTCGGCGGCATCTTCACCACCAGCACTGGAAATTCCTCTTTGCAAGGCACAATTATCCTGGTTGTGGCAGTGCTAGGTGGTTTGTCGGGTTCGTTAATCGATTCGCTGCTTGGCGCCACTGTTCAAGCGATATACACTTGCCCAACATGCCAGAAAGAAACTGAACGGCACCCCTTGCATACATGCCAGACACCCACTATACATAAGCGCGGTTACCGCTGGCTGAATAATGATTGGGTCAACCTGACCTGCGCCCTGGCCGGAGCAATGACTGCCGCCGGGCTTTGGCAATTATTCAGTTGATACACAAGCTTGAAGCTTATTGCTGAAGGGAGAGGCTCAATATCCCCGGCAACTCCGCTAGCGAATGGATGATTGGGCATTCAGCTTCTGGAAACAGTCCATCTGGATCGATCAAGACTGGTTGGAGCCCGGCTTTATACGCGCCCTGGATATCGGCATAATAATTGTCCCCTACATAAACCGCTTGCGCTGGCGCGTAACCTAATTGATCGAGGGCGTGCTCAAATATTCTCGGGTCCGGCTTCCAGGCTTCGACTTCACCCGCTACAAGAGCCAAGTCAAAATATTCAAGCAAGCCTACCTGGGTCAGGTATTCCTTGTAAGAGTGTTCCCGATTGGAAACCACCCCCAGGCGAAAACCAGCCTCCTTCAGGGCTTGCAGGGTTTCTGGCACTTCTGGAGGGACCCAATCTTCTGTCTGGTGGTCTTCGCTCATGTACCGGTGCATCTCTGGCGCTAAGAGATGGGCAACTTCGGCCGATGCGCCGAGTACCTCCAGGCAGCGGCGAGCATAATTCGTCCAGAATTCGGCTTCCAGTCCACCAAACGCCCGATCATCAGCAGCCAGTTCTGGCGATGACGCCCAGTAGTAGTGCGTCCAACGCGTGGTCTGCCAGCGCTGCTCCAGGCTGGCATTCACTCCCTGCTGAGCAGCGTAATCCATAAAGGAATCGGTAAAGGCCGGGCGGTTATGCCGGAGAGTACCATCCAGGTCAAATAAAATCACCCGGATGTCGTTTGGAATGATCAACTAGCCTCCAATTTCACTCATCACCCTGCTTAGTGGCACGATGCCATCCGCCAGACCATGCCCCCAGGGCTTTTGCCAGATAGCGTCTAAGATCAAGGTGCGCAAATCTTCGATGGATGCTCCATTGCGTAACGGTGCCAACAGATTGACTTCACCATCTCGCAGCAAACACAAGCGCAATCGCCCATCGGCAGTCAGTCGTGCGCGGGTGCAAGAGGCACAAAAAGGCTGGGTGACCGAGGCGATAAAACCAACATCTCCTTGAGAATTTGGAAGGCGAAACAACTGGGCTTCACCATCCAGCTCGCCCCCGTTGGCGGTTTCCAGCTTCCCAAACGCAACCTCGATGCGGTTTTGGATCTCTCGGGCGGTGACCATCTGTGACTGCTGCAGATCTGTCACCCCTCCGAAAGGCATCATCTCAATAAAACGGACCTGCCAGGGATGGTCAATGGTCAGGCGTGCCAGATCGACCACATCCTCCTCGTTATGTCCCCGTACGACCACTGCATTCAGCTTGATCGGCACCAGGCCGGCTGCTTCAGCCGCCTGGATGCCTCGCCAAACATCCTCAATGCTACCTCGACGCGTCAGTTGTTTGAACTTCTCAGGCTCCATGGTATCGATGCTGATGTTCACCCGCTTCAATCCGGCATCCACTAAAGGTCGAGCCAGTCGCTCAAGCAGCACACCATTGGTTGTCATGGATAAGGAATTCACCCCAGGCGTTTGTGCAATCTCTCGCACTAAATCGACAATATGCGCCCGGACGGTCGGCTCTCCGCCAGTCAGACGGAATTTATCAAAACCCAGCCGAACAAACAACTGCACTAAAAGAAGCAATTCGTCATCCTGCATCAGCTCCGGATTGGGACGAAAGACCATCTCCTCGGGCATGCAGTAAACACAACGTAAGTTACAACGATCTGTCAGGCTGATGCGTAAATAATGAATCCGACGTCCGTAGCGATCAAGAGCCATTGAAGGGCACCTATAATTAAGATATTTGTTAGAATTTTACCATAAATTCAGTTTATGGATATGGTTGGTATGGTCTCGCTCATGCCAAACAGCTCGACGCAGCAATTTACGCGGGCTCCAAAACTCCCCGTCCACACCCACTACCTGCCGAGATCCCGCCAGTGCCGGAAAACATGCGACCAGGTGCTGGCGTACTTTGTCGAGGCGCGCGTTAGTCTCTTTTGGCAATTCCTCCTTCGGGAACGCCAACCCCAGCCTGTTCAAATACCACCACTCCGCACCAGCTACATGGCGTAAAACACCCTCGATACTCCAACGCTCTCCAACGCGCTTTACCTGAAGCTGTTCCGGCGAAAGCCCAGCGATTGATCCCAGTAAATCTTCCCGGCTCCAGGTCAGTACCTCCAAGCCACGCTCGATTTCAGCAATATTCAACGGTTTCCAGTCATCCTGAAACCAGGCATTGACTTCATACCTCTCCTCGCCACCGGGCACAATTTCAAAGGCGTCATTTATGGAATATACCGAAAAACTGTCTTCCAGAATCAAGCTCAAGCTTGCCGATTTCAGACCAGGGTTCTGTCCAGCCACGGTTGGCTGCCCAATCTGCATATTCAAAAATCGCATCTGGCACCGCACTTAACGCCTGGTCGGCATTTGCGCCATAAGCATAACAACCCGGGTAATCCAGCACCCAGGCTATACTGCGTCCTTCATAATCGTTCTCAATCGCCACCCGGAAATTCATCTTGCACTCCAAAAACAAGTCCAACCTTTCGTGCACCGGTAATGCGTCATATCATCTTTATCTCAACAACCTGCCCACCGGTGATGCGAGCCAGATCGGATGGATCCAACTGGAAGACTGCGTGTGGTGTGCCCGCCGCTGCCCAGACTTGTTTATACTGCAATAAATCCACATCGATATAAGTCTGTAATTTCTCCGCATGACCTACCGGTGGGATGCCACCGATTGCAAAACCGGTGTGCTGGCGAACAAAATCAGCGTCTGCCTTACCCAGCGGTTCTCCTATCAATGCCTCGATCTTTTTCTCGTCTACCCGGTTAGCTCCGCTGGCAATCACGAGCAGCGGTCGTTCGCTGCGCTTGCTTTTGAAAACCAGCGATTTCACGATTTGTCCCACCTGGCAGCCGACCGCCTGAGCTGCCTCTACAGCCGTGCGGGTTGAATCCGGCAGCTCAACCACCTGCAAGGTCACTCCCATCTCAAGCAGGGCATCTTGAACTCTTTGGGCGCTGGCACTTAATGATCTTTCCATTAATTCATCCAGCCTCGCTTGCGGATCCACAGCAGGATGCCCAGCGGTGTTAGATATGGTAATTAAGAGCGTGATAATAAATGCAGGGGCTCCTGTCCACACATCCAACGGCGTAGCAGGCTGAAAAAAGTTCATCCCAAAAAATGCTGCAATGAACGAAATCGGCATGAATAACGTGGTGATGATTGTCAGAGTCTTCATGATATCGTTCATACGATTATTGACCACAGACAGGTACGTATCTAATGTGCCGCTGACCAGATCACGCATGCTTTCAGTGATTTCATGCATGCGCACCAGGTGATCATACACATCACGGAAATATATCCGGCTGCGAGGATTAATGACCTGGTACTCATCTCGAGCCAGTTTATTCAAAACCTCGCGCTGCGGTCCAATTACACGACGCAGCTGTAAGGTCGTGCGCTTGAGCGTGAAAACATTCGATAACACATCGGGGTTGGGTTTACTGAATATTTCATCTTCGGCCTGGTCAATTGCCAGATCCAATTGATCCACCACCGGCATATAACTGGCAACCACATCATCCACCAGGCGGTAGAGAAAGCGATCGGCACCATTCTTAGAGTAACGCTCGTCACGCTGGACCGCTTGCATAGCGCGCTCCACCGCTTCGATGGGTTCATCGTGATGGGTAACGATATATTGCTTGCCCAGGAACACATCCAGCTCCTGCAGCTCTACTTCACCCGGATGATCTGGTAGGAGTTTCACTACAGTCATAACGATGTAGAGATATTCTTCCCAGTCATCTACCTTCGGGACGTGTGTCTCCTTGCAGCGCGTCATCGACTGCTAAGGGATGAAAACCAAACACCTGGCGCAAGGATCGGTTCATCTGTCTCAATCGGGGTAGACTCAAAATCAACCCACAAAACCCCCGCCCCACTCGCCAAGATCTCAGCGACTTGATCTAAACTTAAGTCCGAACGAAATTTACCTTCAGGAGAACAATACAGGATGTTAATCACGCTCTAGAACCTCGATCAACATTTTCTGACTATTCTAGCATAAAAGGTACCCCTGCCCGAGAGAATGGCGGGATATAGACTCTGCTTGCTTAAAACCGTTCAACAGCGATAGCGCTTCAAAATGCTCAATCACCTACCTCGCCCGGCAGCGCAGCACGTACACCGAAGCGGCTGGCAGATCCACTTGCACCCGGCTCCCTGAGATCGAAGGCAGGTGTGCTTCTTGTACCTTTATTGCATGGGGAGCTTCAAGCGTATTCACCGACAACGGGTTGCGTGCGTGTAATAACCAGGCATGTTCTGGATACAGGTTCGAAAAACCGGTTATTCCAATCGCTGCTCTAACTGACCGGTACGGGTGGCGATTAACCATACCGATCGTCAAATTATTCCCGCTGTCATCCTGGGTAGCTGTTACGTCCAGATAAGGCACTGCCTCATGAGCGGAAATATTACCTAATGTAGTGCTATTAAATTCTGGGCTGTGCACAGCTACATGCAATGCAAATGGCTGCATGTGCTGGTACATCCAGAATGGGTAATAAATCGGCGTAGCATGGGCTTTTTGGTCGCCTGTAACGATCGCCGGCAGGACATTTACAAGCTGAGCCAGGTTAGCCATTCCCAACCAGCCGCACTGGCGATGAAATGCATTCAGCATGCCCGCCGTATATAAAGCATCACGCATGGCGTAGATCACCTGGTGCATACTGCGCGCCCCAGGCGGCGGGGTCAGCCATAAATTCCACTCATCAAAGGCAATCCGGACTGTGCGCCGGATTTGCAATGCCTGGATCTGCTTTGCCATTCGCTGGATGATATGCTCAACATCCAACGGTGCTGCACACACGGTATGGTGCAGGGCATCAAGATCATCGACCTCTTTCCAGCCAGACTCACCGGGCTGGTAGAGATGGAAAGACAGGTAATCGATTTCCTCTCCAGCCGCACGCAGCACCGTCTCATTCCAGACTTGACCGGGATCATCTGCTGCATCACTCCAGGGTGTGTCGCCTACAGCGATAATCTTAATTTCCGGATCCACTGCACGCATTGCGTGAATAAAATCCAAAAGACGCTCGGCATAGGCTTGCGGCCCGGTATGGCCAATCTGCCAGCGCCCCCAGACCTCATTTCCGACTCCCCACAGGCGTACCCGATATGGCTGGGGATGTCCATTTTTAGCCCGCCGTTGCCCTTGCTGCCCTTCGGCTGGCTCATTGCAGTATGCCACCCAGCCCGCTGCTTCTGCAGGCGTTCCTGAGCCATCGTTTACTACAAGCAGCGGTTCAGCGCCAACGCGAGAGCAGAAATCCAAATATTCATCCGTGCCAACCTGGTTGCTCTCCCAGGCATTCCATGCCTTGTCGAACCGGCGCGGTCGCTGCTCACGCAGCCCAATCCCATCCTCCCAGTGATAACCGCTGGCGAAGTTGCCACCCGGATAACGGATTAGCGGTGGGTGCAGCTCCTGGATAAGCTGCAGTGTATCATGGCGGAGATTTCGACCATCATCACTCCAGATGCCCCCGTAGATACAGCGCTCCAGGTGCTCAATGAAATGACCATAAACAAAAGGATTGATCTCGCCAATCAAATCCCCGGCTCGGATTTCCACCTGCGCTTTGAGGGGCGAATGCAGCCAGGCAGGGAGACGCCAGCCGCTCCGACTGGTTTTTTGTGGGCGCTGCGGCTCTAAAGGCAGCGTGAACTTCAACTCACCTGCCTCTCGGGTGTCCACCAGCAGGAGCACTTTTTGGTTTGTCAGCTGGCAGCCCTGCACCCGGATGGTATAGCGCTGCCCAACCGCCATCGCCATCGGTGACTGAGCACTGATGGCATTTGCATTGAGAGCAGGCTGCTCAGGAGCTTCGATCACCAGCGCCTGGGGCTCGATAGACTGGTCGCCCACCCGCAGTGCAAATCGGGAAACCGTCGCCGGGGCAAAAGTGTTCTCCAACTGGAAGGAAAATCCTGCAGAATCCTTCTGGATGCTGCCAGGCACATACAACTTGCGCAAGATGAATTCTGGTATTGCCGCCATATCTGGATCGCCTCACGTTCTCCGGATTTTGACCACCGTATCCTGAGTTGTCGGACAGGACAACCTGACCTTGATCTCACGGGTAAGCTCCTGATACTGCCATTCCTTGAACTCGCATTCATTGATGTAAACATCTTCAGGGAAAAGAGAATCGTGTAACACAAGTGTCACCTGGCGCACTAAGGGCTGGTCAACAAAGCTCCCGTGATCGGCAGAAATCGTCACCACCAGACCAGACGGTTCCTGGATAATAGATATTTCTGATTGAGCGTATTCCCCGCGTGTGTATGCCTGGCTCCAGCCATCATCATCGTAGATGGAACACCGAGCGGGATAAGGCGGCCAGGCGTGCAGCTCTAACTCCTGGAATCTGTGCTGATCAGGAATGGACTGTAAAACCGGACCCATGGGCAAGATACTGCCGCCGCGAACCAATATCGGAAGGCGCTCTAAAGGCGCTGGCAGATCTATCTCCCGCTGTCCTTGCCAGAATTGAGGGAAACCATCAGACCAAAAATCATACCAGATTCCTTCAGGCAGGCGAACACGTCGAGCATCTGCACCAGGTTGAGTCACCGGGCACAACATCAGCCGGTCGCCCAGCAGCACCTGATCATAAATATCGCGCAGCGCAAGGTCATCCTGAAATTCTAGCAGCAGCGGGCGGACAATCGGAAGGCCAGACTGCCAGCTCTCCCTTGCCAGGCTGTACAGATATGGCAGCAGTCGATAACGCAGCTCAGTGTAGCTGCGGAAATTCGCCTCCGCACGCTCACCATGCGACCAGGGGAAGCGCGTCCCATCGATCGCTGGCGGGCGCCAAAAGTAGCGTGCCACAGGCGCCAGCAGCCCCCATTGTGCATTGCGCATGTGCGTCTCTTCGCTGGTTGGACCATCCAGCCCAAACACATCCGGCGTCCAGTAAGCGAAGCCTAATAAGCTGAGGTTTAAGCCGGCGCGCATTGTGCTGCGCACATATTCAAGCCCTGGCTTTTGATCGCCCAGGAACATTGCCGGATAACGCTGCGACCCTGCCCAAACCGAACGTGCATAGATGAATGGGCGGCGTTCTGTATTTGTTGCCATGCCTTCATACATGGCTCGCCCGTAGAAGAAACCGTACAGGTTGTGATACTCGAGACCATCCATGCCGATGGCGCTGCGCCCATTCTCGGGCAGATATTCGCCGTCATCATTTTTGATTAGCTCCACCCCCTGTTCATAGAGCAGTCGCATGCGATCATTCCACCAGCCGGCTGCCCCAGGATGGCTGAAATCCATCATGCCGCCCCTGCCGAACCACCAGCGCGCCTGTGGATGTGCCAGGTAACCTTTTTCTACCGCATCCTGGTATTCCGGCAATGCCCGCTCATCATCGTTCTCTAAACCCGGCGGCAGGTTGTGACCCAACCGGTTGAGCAGCCATTTTTGTACCGGGCGGTTCCGGTTATTCAGAAAAGGAGTAAGGATGAGACCCAGGCGCACGCCCAACTGCTGTAGACCCGCGATAAAGCCCTGCGGGTCGGGGAATAATGAACGGCGCCAGCGAAAATTATGATAAGCCTCTTCCCAGTGATAATCCAGGATAACACCATCCAGAGGAATGCCCCGCTGGCGGTGCTGAGCGACCCGATCTAATGTAGTACCCTGCTCTTCCTGCGGATAGCCGGTAACCAGTAAGCCAAATGCCCAACGGGGTAGGAGCGGTGGCTTACCAGTCAAGGCGGTATAGGTCTGCAGAATACGCTTAAACTGCGGACCGTAGATTAACAGGTAATCCACCCCAGGTCCCTCCGCTTCGATTTCCATCCTACTTCGTTGCGGGTCAATCTTCCAGCGGCTGGGATGGCTGTTGAACAGCCAGAAAGCATAACCGCGTGAGCTTAAGAATATGGGAATGGCTGAGTAAGTGTGTCGTTCTTGGAGCAGGGCAAATGCATCCCGGATGCGCATGCGCAGGCTTCCCGATCTGCGCTGAAAGGCATTAAACCACTCACCGAATCCATAAAAACCTTCGCCAGCGGTAATGCCCAGTGCCATACTTATCCCATGCTGCACCCGCCGTACACCCACACGCAGGACTGTTTTGGGAATATCCAGGTCAATGAACGGCTTCCAGGAACGCAGCTCCTGACGAGGCGCGCCTAATTGGCGAAAAACAATTTCACCGGACTGGTTCGTCACCACGAGCTGATCCCCAACCAGGCCAGGGATAATCTCGGGCACCTCGCCATAGACCAGGTCCGCCGACTGCAGGATATGTTCAAGCCATGGGCGGTCGGATGGAAAATCTTCCTCACCTGGCAGTGTAAATGTCAGGCGCAACGCATTCGACCTCAGCCAGCGCGCCCGCACCCGCAAGTTACCGGCTTCCAGGATTTGCTCGTGGCTTGCGCTCATACTTCCTTGCGCCTGATGACAAGTAATGGAATAGCAGCAAGCAGGGTAAATACACCAGCTACCTGAAACAGCAACGGAGTGGGGACAAAACCAGGCTGGCCGTTTAGAATGATCGGAATGCCAAAACGAGCGGACAGGTACCCACCGGTCAGTGGGCCAATAATCATTGGAATCGCCACCCAGAAGAACAGGTAATAGCCCTGGAACTGACCGCGCTTATCCGGTGGGAAGAGATCCTTGCTCCAGGCGCCGGTTGAAATCGTCCAGGCGGTCAGCGGGGCAGTCCACGCAATACCAGCAAGGATCAACGCTGGAGTCGAGCGGGCGAGCGAGAACAGAATCAACCCTACCATCTCAGCAAAGATGGCAATCAACGCCACCGGTTTACGCCCCCAGCGATCCACCAGCAAACCAATCGGAAAGGAGAGCAATATCCCACCCACCAGGATCACCACTGCAATGGTCACAGAGGCTGTCATGGTCTCCAGCTTTAGAAAATGCTGCAAATAAATGATCAGGTAAGGGAAGAAAATATTCTGAGCAATCGCCCATAATGAAATGCCGCTTAAAACCAGGAATACATCCCGGTTGGCAGCCAGGTTTTTCCATCGGAAGCTATCCGCAATCTGCTCCCAGTAGCTGCCAACAGGGTATGGCTGATCCAGGGGTTCGCGTATAGACATTCCACCTACCAGCCCAAGGATAAATACCAATCCACCCACCATGTAGAAGAATGCATAGTATCCGAACAACTCGATCAGAAACCCGGCGCCGCCATACACCACCAAAATTGCCAGCCAGGTGAGGATCTCCATAACGCTCATCACCCGACCGCGGTTTTCCACCTCGGTGACATCGGTAACATAAGCATTCAATGCAGCATCATTGGCAGTGGAGCCGAAGAAGGTCATCGCGCAATCAAACAGGATTGCCACCGCAACAGCCAGACCAACCGGCTTGAGAAAAGCTGCAGACGGGAATAAAGCGGTAAATACACCCCAGGCAAGGTAGCCAAACAAAATATACGGTCGCCGGCGCCCCATCCGGGTCCTGGTACGATCGCTGAGTGCGCCCATCAAAAGGGTGGTCACCGTCGCCACAATCGCGCTGGCTGCCACCATCCAGGAGATCGGTCGCGGGTCGGGCGTAATCTGATTATAAATAAAGGTGTTGAAAAATTGGTTTTCAACCCCCCAGGCAAGCTGTCCGGCAAAACCCAGTAAAACCAAACCGACCCAGACGCGCCTGGTCAGCCTTTTAGGTGTCGATGAAATCTCCATGCTCCACTCCTGGCAGCAGTCAGTTACATTCCAACCGCTCGTATAGCTCGATCAGGGCAGGTTGAAACTCTGCTGGTGGCTCGGTGATGGTTATAATCTTATTCCAAACCCGACATAGCTTAGGCGCCGTGCGGAAATTCACCTTATATACCTGCCGGGTAAGCTGGATTGCCGTCTCCCAACGCCCGGTGTGCGCGTACCCCTCAATAAATGGCACCCATTCCTGGGGGTTGTTGGGCGAATACCCCTGTTCCTTCGCCATATCGCCCAATTCGGCAACATGCGCCCAATCTCCATTCTGCCGTGCCAGGTCAGCCTTCTGGAAATAATAGCACCAACCATGATCTGGCTCAGGTCCAAAGATGCCTGCCTGCAGTGCAGCGTTGGTAGTACCTGCATCTTCAATCATGCTCAAGTTTGAGAGCGCCACTCCACCCAGGGTCAAGGCAGGTAAATCCGGGTTATCAACTTCGTCTGGCGGCAGCACCCACAGGCATTTTCCGCTTTCTGGCTCGTAGTTAATCACCACGCTATCTAATGTCGAGCCGCTGTAATGAAAATTACGAAACAGGAACTCGATTGGTTTTCCCTGAGCCATTACCTCAGGGTGGCGGATGAGCTCTGGGGTAAACTCGTAAAACCAGTGACCTACATCCGGGTAGCTTAAATCCTCCGGATACAAAAGGTTCAACGCCAGCGAAGTTGAGTAGCGCCCAACATAAGGGAAGATTTCACCATCCGAAGCAATCAGCGCACCCGATTTAAGCTCGGGTGCTCGCCAGTATAGCTGCCAGTAGAAGCGGTTTTGCTTGATCCACGACCAGCGAAAATCATTTGCCCGGCGCACATGAAAGCCAACTGCCAGACCTACCAGCGCCCCCAACAGGATCAGGCGCGCCAGGCGTCGGACGGTCAGCCATTCCAGTGCGGCAACCGTCAAAATGCTGGCACCAAACGTGGCTGCCAGCGAAAAACGGCTGCCATATAAGCCTAGCGTCGTCTGTCGATCAGTCAACCAGACCGGCAGCGTGCCCAGGAGAACCCCCAATATACCCAGCAGCACTGCCTCAAGCAGCCATTTGCGCTGTTCCTCCGCTGATGCTGCTGTGGTACGCCCATTATCATCCTTATCTTTGAACATCCAGCGCAGCATCAGAAACGTGCCAAGCCCAGCAATTGTGCCCATGACCAGCGAGAAGATCACCATCCAGTCCGTCAGAACATATACGGACGGTTCGAGCACCTTTTGCCATGCGCCGAAGACAATATTTAGAAAGTCTTGCACGGCGTATTGAAGCAATGCCAGAATCGTCGATAAAGGCTGAGTAAACAGGCTATACAGCAGGTCAGGTTGATTTGGATCACTGCCCTGCTGTGGGAGCACCAGCAAGCGCCACAAAATAAACGCAACAAGCACCAACAGGTATGGAAGCCAGCGCTTGAGAACAAAAACAATGCGGCTTTTACGGCTTGAAAACACCCCGGCAGTCACAATCCATAAGAACACCGGGCGGAGCAGCTCCAATCCAGTGAAATACTCCATACTCCACACATGCGCAATACAGGCTATTACCCCCAGGATCGTCCATCCAATCGCTCGCCGGGGGCTACGCACCGCCTGTAGCATGGCGCCGAGCGAGAGAAAGAATAAGCCGTAAATCATCCAGTGCTGGCTATATGCCACTGCAATCGCCTGCTGGTCAAAGGCTGGATAGACGATGAACAGCAAAGCCATCCAGGTCACTTCACGCTTGCGCTGCGGCCACAGGACGCCCAGGCTCCACCACATGCCCAAGGTGGTCAGCCAGCGGACAAAAATTGAGAATAACTGCCAGACCCACGGGCGCACCCCCAACCAGGGACCCGTGATGATATAGGTCCAGGCTGAGAAAGGCCGCTCGCCGCGATAAAACTCCCAGAAAGTATCCAGCCCGCGCAGCTTGAGCGTGGTGATGACCGGCCAGTCATCGAAATAGAAGCCCAACCAGGGCGACAGCAATCCATATGTCAATAAACACAGCAGCAAGGCTGCCAGGGGAAAATATTTTTCTTTTGTCCGGGAAGAATCAGCCATTGGGCGGATTATATCACCACGGATTTCCCATTCCCTCACCAATCAATTGCATTCCTGAGAGCAGCTCAGTGGGGTAAAATCAGCCATGGGCTTTTCAGGAACCATGATGAACCAAACGCGTGCGAATTACTCCAAGACCAAAGCGCTGCTCTTTGACCTGGACGGCACCCTATTAAACTCGTTCCCGGTGCACCTGAAAATTTTCCAGGCTACCATGGCACGCTTCAACATCCAGGTCGATGAAAAAACCTTCATCGATACTTACACCCCCGACTGGTACCAATCCTACCGAAAACTGGGACTGCCGCCGGAGCACTGGCCAGCCGCAAATGCTTGCTGGTTGGATGAAGCGCAGAAACACAAACCTGCCTTGCTGCCAGGAGTGGCAACCACTTTGAACGCCTTGCTGCCAACCTACCGGATGGGTATCGTCACCTCCGGCTCTCGCAGCCGGGTACTGCGGGACATCAACGAACACAACCTGGCGCATTTCTTTGAGACTGTGATTACTGGAGATGACATCCAGCAACCCAAGCCGCATCCCCAGGGTCTTGAGCTGGCTCTAGCTGCTATGGATATCCGCCCTGACCAGGGGATATACATCGGCGACACACTCAGCGATTGGGAGATGGCGTGCGCGGCAGAAGTGCCCTTCCTGGGCATCCCCAGCCAGTTTGCCAGCCTCACCCCGCAGATTCCCTGTCCCCAGGTAGCACGCTTCAGTGATCTGTTGGCAATTTTTACGCGCCCCCCGACATCATTCTAACCACTGACTTTGTTCAATTTAGCCTGCTGGTGAATCAGAGGCGCACGGCTGCCTGAGCAGTGTTACCACGATTCCCAACCCTGGCGCACCCGCGGGAGTACCCCGCTTCTACACCCCCAAAACTCACAACCGGAGAATTGCACCACCCTTCAATCTTTGATATCCTGAAGCGCAAGTCAAGTTGTATTGTAATACAGCCTGACTGCGAGTGATCTGCAACCAGCTTGAGAATGAAGGGAATTGCTTTGGACACTGCACTGGAATTACACCCTGGCAATTTTTACCTGATCCTGGCTCCCCGCCGATTGGGCCGGCAAATGATGAACACCTTTGCTGCCCGCCTGGCGTTGAATGGCTCGCTGCGCGTGGTGGACGCCGGCAACTGGTTTGACGCCCACAGCATCGCCCGGCAGGTGCGCCTGCAGACTATCCAATTGAAACAGGCTCTGAATCGCATCTCTGTAGCGCGCGCCTTCACCTGCTACCAGGTGCTAAGCCTGCTGGAAGGTCTATCCAATAGCCCGGAGCCCACCCTGATGATGAGCCTGCTCTCCACCTTTGCCGATGAAAACGTGCCCGAGCTAGAGCGTGGCAGGCTGATGGAGGAGGTCATTGGCAACCTGCACCGGCTGAGCCAGCACGCCCCGGTGGTTGCCAGCGTAGCTCCAGAAAGCGCCGAGATCTTCGGTCAGCCACACCACATTTCCCCGCTCCCCACAGCGCTGCTGGAAATGCTGGAAGATGCCGCCGACCAGGTGCTGCGCTATACCTACCCGGACGGCTATGTCCAGGCTCGCCTTTTTTAGGTTTTTTAATTCATGCCTGCAGGTAAACCTGCGGCAGAAATGGAGGACTTATGGGTCGCACACTTCCTTCGAGCACCCAGGCTTTCATGCAACAGCAGGAGTCTTTATCCCAGTTTCGGCGTGCCTTGCGGCGTAACGACCAGTTTGCACTGGATGAATTATTCTCCTCCGCCCGTCAGCACCTGGCGGCTGCCGCCTACGCTGCTGACGCACTGCCTTTCGAAATACTGCTGCTATCGATGCTGCTGGAGGAGCACAAACGAGTGCGGCAGCTTCAGGATCGACTGGAAGATCTAGAACACTATGAGCGACTGCCGTACGACGACGATTGAGGGCTGGCTGCTGGATTTGTATGCGGACGCGGGCGAGGGCGCAGTGCTGTGGCTGCTGCCTGCAAACACTGCGGACGAAGGCTCTGGAGATAAGACTTCTCACCACACCGCAAAATACGCCGCGCCTGCGACTGCGCCAGTCCTTCCCGGTCACATTTTACGCCGCCGGGCCGCCCGCCCGATTGCGCCAGCTCTGGCGTTGGCTACGGGCACAGCCCACCCGGCTCCAGCTTACGCGCAGCGAGCGGCGCGACCTGTTTCTGGCCCAACCGCTGCCGGTGCTGGCTGTGCAGGTTGAAAATCCCGTCGCACAGGAACGCCTGTTTTCCCAGGTCAGCCAGGTGTTCCCCGAGCTGACTTATTATGACGCCGATATTAACCTGGCGCTGCGCTATGCCGCTGCCTACAGCACTTTCCCTTTGGCCCACCTGCGCCTGGAAGTGGATGCAGACCAGCACATCCACCAGCTTGAAACTCTGAACACTCCGTGGGAGATGGACTCCGACTTACCCGCTCTACGCATCCTGGAGATTGAGCCTGATTGCGACCCGCGCCGGGGCGAGCCCAGCCGGCTCATGCTGCGCTGCGGGCGGCGCTCATGCTGTCTATCGCTGCAGCCTGCCCGCCCGATGTTGATCAACCTGGCGGCTTTCCTGTGCCAATGCGACCCCGACCTGATCCTGTCCGGCTGGGGCGATACCTGGCTGCTGCCACATCTGTTGGAGCTAGCCGAACAGACCGGTCTGCCCCTGCCGCTTAACCGCGATAATAGCCGTGAGGTGCTGCGCAAGCGCGCCATATCCTATTTTTCCTATGGACAGGTCAACCACCGCGGCCAGCAGGTGCACCTGTTCGGACGCTGGCATATCGACAAATATAACGCCATGCTGTTCCATGATTACGGCCTGGAGGGGGTGCTCGAATCGGCGCGCGTCACTGGCGCAGCGGTGCAGACCTCCGCCCGCCTGTCGCCCGGCAGCGGCATATCAGCCATGCAGATCGTCACCGCCCTGCGCGAACAAGTGCTGGTACCCTGGCACAAGCAGCAGGCAGAAGACCTGAAAACCGCCTCCGACTTGATCCGCGCCGACCAGGGCGGGCTGGTCTACCAGCCCAAGGTGGGGCTGCACCACAATGTGGCTGAGATCGATTTTATCTCGATGTATCCCGGCATCATGGTGTATTTTAATATTTCGCCTGAGACTGTCGGCGCCAGCAAGGAGCAGGCGGTGCGAGTACCGGCGCTCAACCTGTGGGTTGACTGCCAAAGCCAGGGGCTGATTCCGCGCACCCTGCAGCCGCTGCTGGAGAAGCGCATCGCCCTCAAGGCTCGTATTGCCGAGCTGCCGGCATGGGATCCGCGCCGCGCCCGCTACAAGGCTTTCGCATCTGCCCACAAGTGGCTGCTGGTGACCTGTTTTGGTTACCTGGGCTATAAGAATGCCCGCTTTGGGCGCATTGAGGCACACGAGTCGGTCACCGCTTACAGCCGCGAGGCGCTGCTGCGCGCCAAGGAAGCCGCCGAAGACCTGGGGTACACCGTTTTGCATATGTATGTGGATGCGCTGTGGGTGCAGAAGCCCAGCTGCAGCCAGGTGCAGGACGTCCAGCCATTGCTGGATGAGATTTTGAACCGCACTGGTCTGCCCATTGCCCTGGAGGGGATCTACCACTGGCTGGCGTTCCTGCCTTCCAAGGTGAACCCGCACATCCCCGTAGCTAACCGTTATTTCGGCGCCTTCCAGGACGGCTCGCTCAAAGTGCGCGGCATTGAAGCCCGCCGCGGCGATGCCCCGCCCTTCGTGGCTGAAGCGCAGATGCACATCCTGGAGCTGCTGGTGCAGGCTGCTGATCCCGCCCAGCCCGCCAGCCAGATCCCCCAGGTGGTAGCATTCCTGCGCCGCCAGGTGCAACTGCTGCGCAACGGACGCGTGGCAATGGAGAAGCTGGTAGTAGCTCAGAAGCTGAGCCGCGAACTGGAGCTGTACCGTACGCCATCACCGCCAGCGCGCGCCGCCGGGCAGCTGGCTGCTGCCGGTCGCCAGCCCAGCCCGGGCCAGCTGGTAAAGTTCATTTACACCCGTGGCGAGCCGGGGGTGAGCGCCTGGGACCTGTCTCGGGCGCTCGATCCGCAGGCAGTTGATAGCGCACGCTACCGCGAGCTGCTGTTGCGCGCGGCTGCGTCTGTCCTGGTTCCATTTGGTTTAGATCAAGAAACGCTGGATTTTTACCTGCAAGAGGCGGTCAATCCCGCCCGCTTGCTCCCGCCCAGGCCGCGCCTGCTCCGCTTACCCCATGCCCAAAATTTGCTCCCGTAAGCCCTCAAAATCTTGTACAGCCTGCTCATAATCATCCGGGCGACCCAGGTCTTGCCAGTAGCCGCTAAACGGATAGCCCATCACCCGTTCTCCGGCTGCAACCAGCTTCAATACCAGGTCGGGGAAATCCAGATACTGGTTGTGAGGGATATATCTCAGCACCTCAGGCTCAAAGACGTAGATTCCCATGCTGACCTGCAAGTTATATGTGGGTTTTTCCTGGTAACCGACCACACGCTGGTCGCCATCGAACTGGATCACACCCAAATCCACCCGAACCTGGCGGGTGTGCGTCGCGATGGTGGCGATGGCTTTTGACCGGCGATGAGATTCCAGCAGATTGCGCGAGTCCAGGGTGGTCAGGATATCTCCGTTGGCAACCAGGAAGGTGTCGTCAAGGCCTTGCACGAGCGAAAGCGGCCCGGCTGTGCCCAGTGGCTGCTCCTCAAAGCTGTACTTAATCCGCAACCCAAGCCGCTCGCCGTCTTGAAAGAACGACTCCAGCAGATGCGCCATGTGACCTACGGTCAAAACAACTTCATTGAAGTTAGCACGCTTGAGCTGGCGCAGCAATATTTCCAAAATTGGCATATCGCCAATCGGCATCAGTGGTTTGGGCAATACTTTGGTATAGGGAGTCAGGCGGGTGCCCTTCCCACCTGCCAGGATGACAGCTTTCAATCAGACTCCTTAAAACTCATAAACACCCAGGCGATAACGATGCAAGTTCTGGCGGATCCAGGCAATGGTCGCATTTAAGCCATCCTCGAGACTGGTGCTCGGCGACCAGTCTAAGAACTGATGCGCAAGGGAGCTGTCCGCAAGCAGGCGCTGCACTTCGCTGTTTCCCGGGCGCAGGCGTTGATTCTCCACTTCGATGCGCACCGACCGGTCAACCAGGCGCAGGATTTTCTCTGCCAGATCGCCAATCCTGATTTCTGTGCCGCTGCCCAGGTTAAAGGTCATCCCCTCGATGCCCTGGGTTTGCGCGGCAAGTAAAAATCCTCGCACGGTATCGTTGACATAAGTAAAATCGCGCCGGGCATCCAGGTTGCCAAGGTGCAACACATCGCTGGTCAATGCCTGCGTGATCATTGCAGGTATCACCGCTCGGGCAGACTGGCGCGGGCCGAAGGTGTTGAATGGTCGCACGGTCACCACCGGCAGGTCGTAAGAGAGGCGAAAACTCTCAGCCAGCTTATCGGCGCCGATCTTGCTGGCTGAGTAGGGTGATTGACCCTGCAGTGGGTGCCTTTCGTCCATCGGCACGTGCAGCGCAGTGCCATACACTTCGCTGGTGGAGGTGTGCACCACCCGGTCAACTTTACACGATTGCGCTGACAACAGCACATTCAAAGTGCCCATTACGTTGGTTTCGACTACCTCAGCAGGATGCAGATACGAGTAGGGAATGGAAATCAGCGCTCCCAGGTGGAATACAGTCGAAACGCCCTGCATTGCGGCTTGCAGAGCTGGTAGATCGCGCAGATCGCCAGGGATAATCTGTATACTGGCACGCAGATTATCGGGCAGCAGACTGAGCAGGCCAGGATCGCCACGCGAATTGTAGCGCACAAATGCACGCACCTGGCCACCCTGGTTTGCAATCGACTCCACCAGGTGGCTGGCAATAAAACCACCCGCTCCGGTGACCAGCACGACACGATCCTTCCAATCATTTTCGATCACACAACAATTTTACCCCAGCCATCTTGTTGGCTTAATACATTTCAGGAGTACTTTACGGGTTTCTATTGCCTTTTGATAACCTTTAATCCCATAATTTCCACCCAAGATTCATGGGAGTGGGAAATCTGGTACAATTTTTCCATGCATGCCTTACAGCCCATCCCATCTTTTGATCCTATTGCAATGCCAGGCGCCATCATAAGCACACCCCAGGCACGTTTTACTATCTTGACCAGCCGCCTGGTACGCATGGAATACAGCCCAACGGGGGACTTCGAGGATTCTCCCAGCCAGGCATTCTGGTATCGCAACCAGCCGGTGCCCGAATTCAGCACTCGTGTTATTCCAAATGGGCTTGAGATCGAGACCGAACACCTGGTTATTCATTATGATAGCTCACCGGCGAAATTCACACCACACAGCCTGCAGGCAACGGTTAAAGCCACCGGTCAGACCTGGCATTACAGTGATCCATACTGGAGAGCCCAGAATCTGATGGGCACCGCCCGCACCCTGGACAACGCTCAGGGAGCTGTCCGCCTGGAGCCAGGCCTGATCTCGCGCTCCGGTTGGGCTGTTGTGGATGATTCGCAAAGCCTGGTCTTCTCAGCAGATGGCTGGCTGGCGCCACGCCAGCATCCCGAGAACCTGGACCTTTATCTCTTTGGTTACGGTCACGATTATCCTGCCTGTTTGCGGGAATTCAGCCTTGTAGCCGGTGCGCCTGCACTGATTCCACGCTGGATTCTGGGCAACTGGTGGAGCCGATACTGGGCATATACGCAAGAAGAGCTGTTGGCATTGATGGAAGAATTCTACGAGCACCAGGTACCACTCTCGGTCTGCATCGTGGACATGGACTGGCATATCACCCGCACCGGCAACCGATCAAGCGGCTGGACGGGCTACACCTGGAACAATGAGCTGTTCCCGGACCCGGCTGGATTGATCGACCATCTGCACCAGATGGGCTTGAAAACTTCACTGAACTTACACCCTGCTGATGGCGTCTATCCTCATGAAGCGCAGTACCCTGCCCTGGCTGAGTTTCTGGGTATCGATGCAGCACAGGAACAGCCCATACCTTTTGACTGCGCCGACCGGAGATTTATGCAGGGCTATTTTGAGCTCTTACATCACCCGCAGGAGAAGATAGGGGTGGATTTTTGGTGGTTGGATTGGCAGCAGGGCAAACGCAGCCAGCTTGCCAATCTCGATCCGCTCTGGTGGCTGAACCACCTGCACTTCTACGACCTGGGGCGTGATGGTGTTAAGCGACCCTTTATCTTTTCGCGCTGGGGAGGGTTGGGCAACCACCGCTATCCGATTGGCTTTTCAGGTGACACGGTAGTCGGGTGGGAAGCTTTACACAACCAACCTGGCTTCACCGCCACCGCTGCAAATGTAGGCTATGGCTGGTGGAGCCATGATATCGGTGGTCACATGGGCGGCATTGAGGACGATGAGCTGTATACCCGCTGGCTGCAGTACGGCGTGTTCAGTCCCATCCTGCGTATGCACTGCACCAACAGCCCATACCACGAGCGCCGTCCGTGGGGGCGCGGACCCGCCGCTGAGCGAGCTGCCATACAGGCGTTACGCCTGCGCCACGCCCTGATTCCTTACCTGTACTCGATGGCATGGCGCAACACAACCACCAGCCTGCCCCTGGTGACACCTCTTTATTACACCCACCCGGAAGAGCCGCAGGCGTACCAGGTACCGCAGCTTTACTGGTTCGGCAGCGAGCTGCTGGCTGCGCCCTACACTTCCCCGGCGCACCCCGAAACCGGGTTGAGCCGCCAGAACTCTCTGGCTGCCCGAAGGCGACTGGTTCAACTTCTTCACCGGCGAAGTAACCCGCGGTGGCTGGTGCAATGTTTATGGCTTGCTGGAGGATATTCCCATTTTTGCCAGGGCAGGCGCCATCATCCCTCTTGGCCGTCTTTCTGGTTGGGGTGGAGTGGGATTGCCCGAACAGATCCACCTGGTGGTATTACCAGGCGCTGATAACTCCTTTGACCTGGTGGAAGACGATGGTGAAACCACCGCCTATCAGGATGGAAAATATGCCGTCACCACCATAACCCAAACCTGGCTGCAAGACAAACTCATCCTGGAGATCCACCCACCGCGCGGCGACTGGCAAGTCTTGCCCGCTACTCGTACCTTCCAGGTGGAGTTGCGTGGGATCAGCCAGCCCGAACAGGTCGAAGTACAGGTGAACAGCAGTCCAATAACCCTGGAATACAGCTACGATCTGAGGCGGGATGCAATAAGTTTTAATGCAATAGACCTGGCACACTCCGATAGCTTGTGTATTACTGTGCAAGCTCAAGACGGATTGATCTCCCGGCGGGATCGTAAATTCGACAAGCTGCGCACGTATCTATCCGCTTTCAAGCTGGACACGCGCGTAAAAACTGAGATCGACGCGCATTGGGCGGAGATCCTGGCTGGTCGAGCCAATGTGCGCGCTTACTCCGGTCTCACAGACACCCAAATAGCCGTATTAGACAGCCTGTTGCACCAGGCTGGAGAGGATTAAGACCATGAAATTCACACTTCCACGCGGCATTCTAATAGTATTTGCTATACTCGTCTGTGCTGCCAGCCTGGCAGGCTGCAACTACCCCGGATACTCGACCAACGAAACAACTGGTCCACAGGCGCAATTCACCCAGGCAGCTCAAACCTTACAGGTGATGCTGACCGAAAACGCGCCTTTGCTAACGCAGGTGTCCACCGCCACGACAATTCTCACGCCCGTCACACCTACCCCGCCCGCGACAGCCACACTTCGCCCCAGCGATGCACCTGCCGCCAGCCCGACTGCTACAGAAAGCCTGAACCTTGTCTTTTCGGATGATTTCTCTCAGCCGGTGGGCTGGTACACTGACGAGACCGATGAATACACAATTGACTTTTTCGAAGGCGGCTACCGCATCACGGTGGACATTCCCAATGGCAATATCTGGAGTGTGCGTGAAAAAGAATACAGTGATGTAATCGTTGAAAGCCTGGCCTCTCGCCAGGCTGGCGCGGAGGATGGCTATTACGGCCTGATTTGCCGCCAGGTCGATGGAGTCAACTTCTACGCCCTGGTCATCAGCAGCAATGGCGATTATGGCATCGCCAAAATGGAAGAAGGTGAATTTGAATTCATTGAAGAAGGACAGGATGAAAATGGGATCATCCGGCGCGGTAATGCGGTCAACAAACTGCGCGCCGATTGCCGCGGCGACCGCCTGAGGTTGATCGTAAACGACACACAACTGATGGAGGTTGCGGAGGATGACTTTACCAGCGGCGGCACCGGGCTGATGGCTGGCACGCGCGATACAGCCGGCCTGCAGGCATGGTTCGATGATTTTGCCATCTACCAGCCCTGACAATTCTGACGCTCCCGATATCCAGTGCCTTTTGTGAGATAATAACGCCCGCTAGGCGCTTCAGCCTATTTTCCAGCTTTCCTGCTACGAAGGTGAACCCTTATCGAATCCTTTATGGTGGGAATCAACACATGGAGTGACCTGTGAACTATCAGAAAATTTGCGTGCTCGGTCTGGGCTATATCGGTCTGCCCACTGCCAGCACATTTGCCACTCATGGCTTAAAAGTTGTTGGCGTCGATGTCAACCCGGCAGTAGTCAGCACCCTGCGCAACGGTGGGCTGCATCTGCACGAGCCCGGTCTGCGCACCTTGGTGCAGGCCGCTCTTGGATCAGGCAACTTGACCATTACCAGCCAACCCGAGCCAGCTGATGCCTTTATTATTGCCGTGCCTACCCCTTTCTACGAAGACAAGCGCGCCGATATGAGCTTCGTGGTTTCTGCGGCTGAGGCCATTGTTCCCTACCTGCAGGCTGGAAACCTGGTGGTGCTGGAATCCACCTCCCCACCGCGCACCACAGTCGATCTCCTGGCGCCCATCCTGGAGCGTTCAGGGCTTCAAGCTGGCACGGATTTTCATCTGGCGCATGTACCCGAGCGCGTTTTGCCGGGCCAAATTCTTCGAGAGCTGATCGAGAACGCCCGCGTGATCGGCGGAGTGGATGCAGCATCCGCCGAAGCCGGGCGTGACCTGTACACCATCTTCGTGCGCGGCGATATTATACTCACCAACGCCACCACTGCTGAGATGGTCAAGCTGATGGAAAACACTTACCGGGATGTCAATATCGCCATCGCCAACGAGTTCTCGCGCCTGTCCGAACGCTTTGGCATCGATGCCTGGGAGGCGATTCGGCTTGCCAACCTGCATCCACGCGTGAACATTCTACAACCGGGGCCTGGCGTGGGCGGGCACTGTATCAGCGTGGATCCGTGGTTCCTGGTAGAGGCTGCCCCCGGCCTGACGCCGCTCATCCGTACGGCTCGCCATGTCAACGACAGCCAGCCGGCGCACGTGGTGGACCTGATCCGCGGCGCTTTCCAGGCCAGCAGCGGCAGTGCTGAGCTGGCGGGCAAACGTGTGACCGTGCTGGGCTTAGCCTACAAGCCCGACGTAGACGACCTGCGCGAAAGCCCGGCGATTGAAATCGCCCACCTGCTCGCCCAGGCAGGAGCACTCGTGAGCGCCTATGAGCCGTTCAAAACCGACGCCCAAATTCCAGGCGTACGGATGGCTCCCAGCCTGGAGGCTGCCCTTGTCGACGCCGACCTGATTGCATTGCTGGTGCGCCACAAACGCCTGTTGGAATTATCCCCCGCCGAAATCCTGCGGCTCTCACCTGCTCGCCTGGTAGTAGACGCGGTGAACGGCTGGAACGCACCACTTTGGCGCAGCGCTGGCTTTTCGTTCCATCGTCTGGGGGTTGGTTAGTACCTCCGGGAACCGGGCTTATCGCCGGGTGATATACTTGATTAGCTTCGAGCTTTCTACCCTTGCGAAGCCGCAATGATCAATATCCGTTTCCCATTGGTAGTGAGTAACTGATGCTTAATCCATCCTGGTTGCACTCATGAAACCTCTGCGCATCCTTTCTATTTTCGGCACCCGACCGGAGGCTGTGAAGATGGCTCCGGTGGTGCAGGCGCTGGCGAAGACGCCCGGGGTGCAGGCGCAGGTATGCGTCACCGCCCAGCATCGCGATATGCTAGATCAGGTACTGGCGCTTTTCCACATCCAGCCGGATGTCGACCTGGACCTGATGCGTCCTAACCAGTCGCTGGCGGAGATGACCGCGGCGGTATTTACCCACCTGGACCCGGTACTGGCACAATTAAAACCCGATTGGGTGCTGGTGCAGGGCGATACCACCACGGTGATGGCGGCGTCATTACTGGCTTACTTTCATCAGGTGAAGGTCGGGCATGTGGAAGCCGGGCTGCGCACCCACGACAAATGGCAGCCCTTCCCCGAAGAAATAAACCGCCGCGTGGCCGGGGTGACTGCTGATCTGCATTTCGCCCCCACCGAATGGGCGCGCCAGAATCTGCTGCGCGAAGGGGTCGCGAGCGAGCAGGTTCTGGTCACCGGCAACCCGGTGATCGACGCCCTGCAGCAGATTGCCAGATTGCCAGCACCCGCTGAAGTGCTTAGCCTGTTTGAGCAGATCGGCATATCCAACTCACCTGAAACGCCCGATGCGCAAACGCCCCGACTGGTGCTGGTTACCGCCCATCGTCGAGAAAATTTTGGCCAGCCTTTCGAGCGCATCTTCAGCACCCTGGCAAGCCTGGCGCGTGAATACCAGGAGCGGGTGCAGTTCATCTATCCGGTGCACATAAATCCCAATGTCCAGGAGCCTGCCTACCGGCTGCTGGGAAACATCCCCAATTTCACCTTGCTGCCCCCATTGGATTACCTCTCCATGGTACAGGTTATGAAAAAATCCACCCTGGTGCTGACGGATTCAGGCGGCCTGCAGGAAGAAGCTCCCGGGCTGGGGGTGCCAGTGCTGGTGCTGCGCCAGGTCACCGAGCGACCCGAAGGCGTCCAGGCAGGCACGGTCCGGTTGATAGGCACCGACTCGGAACGCATCTATGCCGAGACCCGCCGGCTGCTGGATAATCCTGCCGCGCATACCGCCATGGCGCACCAGGTCAACCCCTACGGCGATGGGCATGCCGCCGGGCGCATCGTCCAGGCGCTGCTGGATTACGAGAAGCGCTATGCCGCGTGACCTGCCGACTCGCCTGGTTTATGCACGCCAGAACCGTTTGTTTGGCCGCCTGGCTTACCTGGCGCTGAAGCTGCTGGGAGTGGAGATTCCCCGGACAGTGCCGGTCGGACCCGGTTTCGAGCTGGCGCATGGTGGCGTGGGTGTGGTCATCCATTCCAAGGCAGCAATTGGTGCAAACGTCAAGATCTATCCCGGCGTCACCGTTGGAAGAGCGGACATCTACCTACCATCAGATCAGAGCGCTTTCGAAAGCATAATTGTCGAGGATGATGTGATCCTCTCTCCCGGCTGCAAAGTGTTGTGTAAATCAGGCATCCTACACGTCAGGCGTGGCAGCGTGATCGGTGCCAATGCCGTGCTGCTCGAATCAACCGGAGAGGGGGAAATCTGGGCGGGTATCCCTGCTCGCTGCGTGGGTATAAGACCAGGCTGGAAAGATGAGCGCTGATCTGGCAATCCCCCCCAGGATGCAGGCAAATCGCATTTGCATTGTACCGAATGTGGCCGGCGTTGGAGGCATGGTTTCCTTCAAGTATAAGCTGCTCGAAGGACTGGCAAAGCGAGGCATCTCAGCCAGCCAGGATCTAAACGACACACCCTACCAGTCGGTGCTGGTCATTGGCGGCGCCCGCCAACTCTGGGGCTTATGGCGCGCCCGCCAGCGCGGCGCCCGAACTCGTGCAGCGACTGAACGGCATGAACTGGCTGCACCGATTGAGTTCTCCCGAATATCCAAAAGCCAGCCTGCGCCACAAGCTGCGCGCTGAAAGCGGCAACCTGCTGCTATCATTCATCCGAGCCCGCCTGGCGCATGAAATTGTCTACCAGAGCCAGTTCTCTCAAACCTGGTGGGAGCGTGTTTATGGGCCTACCCGTATAGCCAAACGAGTGGTGTACAACGGTGTCGATTTACAGACCTATTCACCGGATGGCCCAGGCAAACCGCCATCCGACCGCTGGCGAATATTGCTGGTTGAAGGCAGCCTGATGGGCGGTTATGAAGCCGGTTTGGCTGCGGCTGTGGGGCTGGCAGAACGTCTCGCGGACGGGCAGCCTGGTCTACCCGCCCGCCTGGTCGAGCTGATGGTGGTCGGCAGGGTATCGCCAGCCGTCCAGCAATCCTGGAAAAACAAAACTCGCCTGCAAATTCACTGGGCTGGGCAGGTGGAGCGCCAGCGCATCCCCGAAATCGACCGCTCCGCTCACCTGCTTTATTCATCGGATATCAACGCTGCCTGCCCCAATTCAGTCATCGAAGCCCTGGCGTGCGGACTGCCCGTGGCAGCCTTCGATACCGGCGCCTTGCCCGAGCTGGTTGCCGGGGATGCCGGGCGCGTTGCCTCCTACGGCGGCGATTCCTGGAAGCTGGACCCACCCGACCTGGATGGCCTGGCTTGCCAGGCGGCCGAAATCTTAGCAGACCAGGAGTATTTCCGCCTGCAGGCGCGCCGCCGTGCAGAAGCAATGTTCGGCCTGGATGCAATGGTAAAAGGTTATCTGGCTGCCTTACTGGAGGGCGTATGAGAGGTAAAGGTCTCTCTGGCTTCGTCCTATCAGGCGCGGCCTGGGCAGCCCGGCTGCTGCCTCCTACAGCTCGCCAGAGCCTGTATCGCCATCCCGCTCTGGCGCGCTGGATCCGCCGCGGTCTGAACCGCGCTGCTCCCCAGGGCTTAACCGATGTAGAAGTAGCTGCTGGCGCTCTGGCAGGAATGCACCTGGCGCTGGATTTGCAGACCGAGAAAGATTACTGGCTGGGCACCTACGAGCCAGAGCTGCAGGCTGCCCTGGCAGAGCTGGTCCAGCCCGGCATGGTCGCATACGATGTGGGCGCCAATATCGGTTATATCAGCCTGATGCTTGCCCTCGGGGTTGGTGAAAATGGGCAAGTGTTTGCATTTGAGGCTCTCCCATATAATGTGAATCGCTTAAAAAACAACCTGGCGCTCAATGCTCTGGGAGAGCGGGTGTGTGTGGTCCCGAATGCGGTGATCGATGCCAGCCGGGAAGTTCAATTCCTGGTCGGTCCATCGGGCGGAATGGGAAAAGCTCAGGGCTCTGCCGGGCGCCAGGAGGTTACCTATACGCAATCTATAAATATAAACGGCACATCCCTGGATGAATTTGTTTTCCAACAGAGCCACCCGGCGCCTGATCTGATTAAGATCGATATAGAAGGCGGCGAGGTGCTGGCTTTGCCTGGGATGCAACACCTGTTAGAAGAAAACAATCCGGTCGTGTTCCTTGAGCTACACGGACCAGAATCCGCCCAGGCAGCCTGGGATAGATTATCAGCAAATTACCGGCTCTGCCGCATGCAGGCAGGATTTCCACCGGTTACCTCTCCAGAAGAGCTGGATTGGAAGGCATATGTTATAGCCTTTCCAAGACACCGTACCTTGCCGGAATCTGACTAAGATGACAGATCAGCAGTTCAACGGAAGACTGGCTTTACAGCAGCGCGTGCTGCCCAACTATCGGGCGTCGTTCTTCGACACACTTGCTGGAGCCTGCACAGTCGGGTTGAGTGTGGCGACCGGATTGCCACTGCCCGGTGAGAATATCACCCCTGCGAGTGAACTGAAGGTCGCTCAACTCGCCTCGCTCAAGAATCGCCATTTCAGCCAGCCAACTTCCCCTTTCTATTACTGCTGGCAGTCGGGGCTAATAAACTGGTTGGAAAACTGGCAGCCAGACGCGCTGGTGCTGGAAGCCAACCCACGCTACTTGAGCTCGCCTGCTGCGGTGCGCTGGATGCACCGGCGCCGAAAACCGGTGATCGGCTGGGGACTGGGCGCCCCGCCTATCTTGGGCACTTTTGCACAGCAACGCATCCGCTCACGCCAGAAATTTCTACGCTCCCTGGACGCGCTCATTGCCTACAGTCCTAGAGGCGCTGAAGAATACGAAAAAGTGGGTTTTCCGCCGCAGCGAGTGTTTATTGCCCCCAATGCCGTTGCTCCACGCCCGACCCATCCCATGCCGCAAAGAGGATCTGAGTTCTCCGGAGCACCACGCCTATTATTCGTTGGGCGCTTGCAGGAACGCAAGCGCCTGGACAACCTGCTGCGCGCCTGCGCCGCATTGCCTGTAGACTCCCAACTGCAAGTGTGTATTGTCGGAGATGGCCCGGCGCGTACATCCCTTGAGCAGCTTGCCCGGCAGATCTATCCGCAGGCTGAGTTCACCGGCGCTCGTTTTGGTGAGCAACTGGCGGCATATTTCGAATCCGCAGATCTATTCGTGCTGCCCGGCACTGGCGGGCTGGCGGTTCAACAGGCTATGTCTTATGGCTTGCCAGTGATCGTCGCAGAGGCTGATGGCACGCAGGGCAGTTTGGTGCGCCCAGAAAACGGCTGGCTGCTGTCCGCCAACGACCCAGAAGCACTGGTCAAAGCGCTGCAGCAAGCCATCACTGATCCACTACGCCTGCGCCAGATGGGAGCAGAATCTTACCGCATTGTAAGTGAAGAGGTCAATCTGGAGCGCATGGTAGCGGTATTCGTCGAAGCGCTGAACAGCGTCAGCTAAGGTAGCAGCTTCAAGCTGATACTACATTACCCTCAAAAAGAGGATTTTCTTTCCTTGGTAAATTTTCTCAATCATCGACTATAATTCGACAATTCAAATAATCGTCCTGTGTAGAGGAGCCTGGTCTTACAATGGCACAATCAAAAAAGAATAAAGCAAAGAATCAAAAAAGCACAACAGGCAGTAAAAGCAAAAAACCGATAAAGAAGAAGCATGGTACTTTGCTGATTGTTGCTCTGGTAGTCATGGCGGTGTCAGGCATTATTGCTGCCTTCCTTTACAATTCACTCAGCACCGCTCCAGACATCGAACGCCCCCGGATCGTAACCATGATGGTAATCCATTCCCTAGCAGACGTAGTCGCTGCATTTGGCATCTTTTATTGGAAAAAATGGGCGATTTATGTGTATGCCGGGTCGACAATCCTTGCCCTGGTTGCAGGGTTACTGGCGGTTGGTGTATGGTCTGTATTCTATATGATCCTGCCGTTTGTCATCGTTGGCTGGCTTTTGCGAACAAAGTGGGATTATTTCGAATAAAAGATTTGTCTTAATCTCCTGATATTATTGATGGACTGCTGCCTGGATTCTCTTGGGTATATACCAAATGCCCAAAAGAATCCAGGCAGAATGCTTTAGCGGAATAGCAGCGGGATGGCAAAAATTACAAACAAGGTCCAAACCACGTATGCCAACATGCTGCGGCTATAAACCACCTGAGCAGCCTTCACCCATCCATTCTCACCCTTCTTCCAGACCCGCAAAAACAACACACCAAGAATGGTTGTATTGATCAGGTTCCACCCAATGACGACCAGTCGGTTCATCGTGAGTGTGCCGGTAAATGTCCGCCACAGGATGGCAGATAAAGCGTACAGGCTGACCAGGATTGCCAGCGCTGCAACTGCGAGGATGCCCCAGCGCAGCCATGTCTTGAGCCTGGCAGCCAGGTCTTCTGGCAAGATCGGGATGGCACCTAACAGCAGACCCATAATGGCAAACAGCATGACGTTGTAAACAATCAGCACATCCCGGTTGCTGAAAGGCTTCAGGAAGTTGAACGGGATGATCACAACGTAGATTCCCAGCACCAGCAAGGTCAGCGGTAGCAGCAAGCGCATCATGTTAGCGATGAACTTGCTCAATCCTTGACTGAAATCCTGGTCCCCGGGCGGTACACGCGGGTCGTAAATGCTTGCCAGGGCAATAATTGGGAGCAAGCCAAATCCAGCACCAGCCAGGAAAAGCATCCACTTTTCGGGCAGCTCAATGCTGAGCGCCTGGAGCATACCCATCGTGATCACCCCAAACGCCACCCCGGCGATCAGGTATAACCCGGCGGTGATCATGGTTTCCAAAGATTTTATTAAAAACCCGAAACGGTCCCGGTTCAGCGAGCGCAGCCCCAACAAAGTAAAGCCTAAACCGATCCAGGCGAGCAGCGGCAGGTGGATGACCATCTGGTCTAAGTAATTATCTGAATACCACGGCACCTGGGTGGGTGCTATCAGCCAGACGTACAACCCGGCGATGACCAGCAACCCTATACTGAGAATCGCCTGCCTGTAATGACTCTTCGCTGCCAGAGCCAGGAATAGAATCGCAACACAGGCAACAATCAGCGACCAAAACAGGAGGATGTATGGGATATGATCCAGGAACAGGTCGTCGATCTGTGTCAGCAAACCCAATAACAGACCCGATAGCAGTGCCAGCGGCACTGCCAGCTTCCAAACGCCAGCCCGGCTAGAGCTGACCTTGCTTTCGGCTGGGATGCTTTGCAGCCGGTAGTACCAGGAAGCCAGCAACAAATTATCTGGAGATTCCTGATAGCCAGCCAGCAATGCCGAGGTGAAATCGGCCTGTTCGCCGTGTAGAACCGCTCCCTGGTAGAGACTTTCCATTTGCTCTGGATTGGTGACGGCTGCACGGATTTCTGTTGTATAGTTCATAGGATATCCTTTTCAATCTGCAGTGATGAGTATAGACTTGCAGAAACATTTTATGGACGTGCCTGTATAATTATCTCACCAAATAAGGGAGGCTACAGTATTGAAGGTCTATTTCGTCCGCCATGGAGAAAGTCAGGCAAATCTCCTGCGAGAATTTTCAAACACGGGGATCAAGCACCCGCTGACAGAGCAGGGACTCGCACATGCGCAGCAAACAGCCAAAAATCTGACTGGCTTAGGAGTGGTGCGGGTGTATTCCAGCCCGTTGCTGCGCGCACAACAAACCGCCCAAATCATTGCAGAATGCCTGGAAGTACCATTTGAAATCACCGGGGCGCTTCGAGAATGGGATGTGGGCGTGTATGAAGGCAAGTGCGATCCGGAAGGTTGGAGGCTGCATCGGCAAGTGCAAGAAGACTGGTTTTTCAAAGGTCAGCTTGATAGTAAAATGCCCGGCGGTGAGAGCTTCCTGGATATCCGAGCGCGTTTTGTTCCCTTTATTGATGAATTGCTGCGAGCAGATGGAGTAGAGGATCAAAATTTCGTCCTGGTGGGACATGGTGGTCTTTATATTGCCATGCTGCCTGTGGTCTTAAAGAATATCGATCATTCATTTGCTTTCCAGCATAGCCTGGCTTATACAGACTTTGCAGTCGCAAAAAATCGACCAGATGGACTATACTGCGTATCCTGGGGAGCCATTCCAATCAAGTGAGCCTGACAAACAGCCATACAGGCTGGCGGTATAATGAAGCAGTGATTTCGCAGAACAAGTTGCGCCTGTTATTTGTAGCGGATGGTCGCTCGCCGATCGCGCTGAACTGGATCGCTCATTTTGTCGAGCGTGGGGATGAGGTTCATCTTGTGTCGACCTTCCCATGCGAGCCAGCATTGAGACTGGCCAGCCTTGCGATCATACCAGCGGCGTTGAGTCAGGCAGCAGGTCCGGGCGGCGGAACCAGCGGGGCAAGCAGCCGCAGTGGGCTACGCCGCTTGCTGCCGGTGGGCTGGCGGACACGCCTGCGGCAGTGGGCTGGCCCGCTGACACTGCCCAACGCTGCTCGCAGGCTGGGCGAGGTAATCCGGCAAGTCAGACCCGACCTGGTGCACGCCATGCGCATTCCTTACGAAGGTATGCTGACAGCTCTGGCACAACCGCCTGTCCCCTGGCTGGTCTCCGTCTGGGGCAACGATTTCACCTTACACGCACCTGCTACCCGGCGCATGGGCGAGCTCACTCGTTTAACTATGGCGAACGCCAGCGCGCTGCATGCCGACTGCCAGCGAGATATCCGTCTGGCGCAGCAGTGGGGTTTTCCTAAGGATCGCCAATCGATAGTGCTACCTGGGAACGGAGGCATCCAGCTTGACTGGTTCTACCCGCCCGATGCAGATGGTGAATCCCAGCGCGAACTTCATCCCATCGTGATCAACCCGCGCGGCTTGCGCGCTTATGTACGCAACCAGGCCTTTTTTCAATCCACACGTATGGTGCTCGATCAGCGCCCAGAGGTGCAGTTCGTCTGCCCATCCATGCAAGGGCACTCGCAGGCAGAGAATTGGGTGAAGCGCTTTGGGTTGGAAAGGAACGTCCAGCTCCTCCCACCGGTTAGCCGCACCCAGATGGCGGATCTATTCCGTCGAGCGCAGGTGGCGGTCTCGCCCAGCGTACATGATGGCACACCTAACACCCTTCTGGAAGCCATGGCATGCGGTTGCTTTCCAGTGGCTGGCGATATCGAGTCGCTGCGCGAGTGGATCGCACCCGAAGTAAACGGTTTGCTGGTCAACCCGGATGATCCGCAGGCGCTGGCAGAAGCTATCTTGATAGGATTAGATGATGTTGGGCTTCGCCAGCGAGCGGCTAACCACAACATGCGTCTGGTGGCTGAGCGCGCCGAATATCACCAGGTTATGGCAGAAGCAGAAAGCTTCTACCATCAGATTATCCACTGAGAATTCTCCCCCGAATATATTAAGCACAGTGGTGGGTGCAGCATGGCTGCACCCACCACTGTGCTTAATAATGTAAACTTTTTTCGCTTGTGTTCAAGCGATCACGAAGGCGCCGTTTTTGTACAGCAGCTCGCCATCCACCCATATCTCACCACCCTGGCGCAGGTCGCAGATCATATCCCAATGCAATCCTGACTGGTTCTTACCGCCGGTCTCAGGGTAGCTCTCGCCCAAAGCCATGTGGAAACTGCCGCCAATCTTCTCGTCAAACAGGATCTCGCCAGTGAAGCGCTGAATGCCCTCATTGGTGCCAATGGCGAACTCGCCTACATAGCGCGAGCCTTCGTCGGTATCCAGGGTTTTGAGCAGGAAATCCTCGTTCTTCTCAGCTGTCGCTTTAACTACTTTTCCCTTCTCAAACCACAGCCGCACACCGTCTACCTGGCGACCGCCAAACAAGGTGGGGTATGAGAAATACACCTGCCCCTCCAGGCTGTCTTCCACCGGACCGGTGAAAATCTCGCCATCTGGGACATTCTCCTTGCAGGCGCAGTTGATGAACTTACGCCCGGCGATGCTCAGCCGCAAGTCGGTCTCAGGTCCAATTACGTGTACATTTTGCTTGCCTTCCAGCCACTGCACAATGCGCTCCTGGCGGGCGAAGACGCCTTGCCAGTAGCCCACCGGATCGTTCTGGTCGGGCATGCAGGCACTGTAGACGAAGTCTTCGTATTCACCCAGGCTCATCTCGGCGTCCTGGGCGTGAGCCTGGGTAGGGAAAAGCGTCAGCGTCCAGCGCGCCTCGCCGCGGCCTGCCCGGTCAAAAAACTTGCGGTTGATCTCGGCAGTCGCACGCCGGCGCAGCGACATGCGGCTGGGGTCGATGCTGCTCAGTTCCTTGGTATTTTCCTCTGCCATGATGTAGATCATCACGTCCATGGTTTCATAAGCAAGCTTGAGCGGCTCGGGGAAATATTGGAGCTGATCATCGCTGCCATTGCGATAGAAAATCTCAGACATGCCGGGCAGCGATAGATAATTCATCGGCAGCCCACCCGCCTGCAACACCTTTTTATATACTTCCTTTATTAGCGGCGCTGCGATACTCGATGCGCTGATCATCACCTTATCACCCGGCTTGATCGCAACCGAATAATTGACAAGCATATCCGCCAACCTGGCAACTCTTGGATCGTTCATTTTTCCTCGTTCTAATGATAAGAAAGATGCGCTGCCAGGCAGCGCATCGACGTTGATTAAATATGGATGGCGTGCCCATCCACCCCATGCGCTGCTTCCATCAGCACCTCGCTCAGAGTGGGATGAGCGTGCACATTGCGGGCGATCTCTGCCGGGGTGAGCTCCATCATCTGCGCCAGGGTCAGCTCGGGCAGCAGCTCGGTCACTTCCGGACCAATCATGTGCGCTCCGAGGATCTCGCCGTACTTTGCATCAGTAACGATCTTTACCCAGCCAGCGCTTTCACCCAACCCCAGCGCCTTGCCGTTGGCCTGGAAGGGGAAACGCCCCACCTTCACTTCGTAGCCACGCTCTTTTGCCTGTGCTTCAGTGATGCCAAAGGAAGCCACCTGGGGCTGGCAGTAAGTTGCACGCGGCATTAGCTCGTAATTGAGCTTAACTGTTTCTACGCCAGCGATCTGCTCAGCACAGACGATACCCTGTGCCGAGCCAACATGCGCCAGCATCAGCTTGGCAGTCACGTCACCAATCGCCCAAATACCTGGTACGTTGGTCGACATGCGATCATCGATCTCAATCGCGCCGCGCTCAGTCAGCTTCACCCCCAGCTCTTCCAGCCCCAAGCCGCGCCCGTTGGGTTTAAAGCCGATTGCTACCAGTGCCTGCTCAGCCTGCAATGTCTTCTCGCCTGCCTCGCCCTGCACTTTCACTTCTACCCCATTCTCAACAGCCTGGAGCGACATTACCCTATGCCCAACCAGGGCGGTAATCTTGCGCTTCTGGAACGCCTTGCCCAACTCAGTACTCACCTCTTCATCCTCAAGCGGCACCAGGCGCGGCAGCATCTCCACCAGGGTGACTTCGACGCCATAAGAGTTCCACACCGTGGCGAACTCCACTCCGATCGCCCCAGCCCCAATAATCACCACAGACTTGGGCAGCTTCTCTTGCAGAATTGCTTCCAGGTATGTGACAACTTTCTGACCGTCGATGACCCAGCCGGGCGGTACCGCGACGCTGGCGCCGGTAGCTACGACGATATTCTTGCCTTTCAGCTCGGTTACATTACCACCAGGCTCTGTCACCGCTACCGTATCCAAGCCCGTCACCCGGGCTGCGCCCATGTGGACGTCAACCTTGTTCTTCTTCATCAAGAAACCCACACCCTTGGTCAGCCGGTCGGATACTTGCCGACTGCGCTTGACTGCTGAGCCAAAATCGAGCTGAAGGTTTTCAAACGAAAAGCCAAAATCCTTACCCTTCTCGCGCAGCAGGTGAGCAACCTCGGCGTTCTTGAGCAGCGCTTTAGACGGTACACAGCCAACGTTGAGGCACACACCGCCCAACCACTGCTTGTCCACAATGGCAGTCTTCAGGCCTAATTGGGCAGCACGGATAGCGCACACATAGCCTCCCGGCCCGGCGCCGATAACGATAACATCATATTGGTTCATGGAAGCTCCTAAATAAATATATTCCTTACTGCAGGTACGCTCTGCAGCTTGAATTATCCAAAATTATTCAGCGATTCTACCACCTTACTCAGGAAAGCATCCGCCAGGGCACCATCCAAAATGCGGTGGTCGAAAGTCAATGAGAGGTAAGCCATCGGACGGATGGTGATGGCATCGCGTCCAAGATCATCCGTAATCACGACCGGTCGCTTTTGAATTACCCCAACGCCCAGGATAGCGCACTGCGGCTGGTTGATAATTGGAGCAGCGAAAAGGGATCCGCTTGTCCCATGGTTAGTGATGGTGAAGGTGCCGCCGCGCACATCATCAGGCTTGAGCTGGCGATTGCGCACTCTCCTCGCCAGGTCATTGATCGCTTTTGCTAAACCAAGCAGAGATAAACCTGCAGCATCTTTAATTACCGGCACAATTAACCCAGCCTCGCCCAGTGATGCCGCTATACCGATATTGATGGTATGGTGGATGCGGATGCCTTCATCGCTCCAGGAAGAATTAGCCATTGGGTAAGCTTTTAAAGCTGTTACTGTCGCAGACACAAAATAGGCAGTAAAGGTCAAGTTGACCCCGTCGCGGGTGAAGGCGTCTTTGTTTGCCAGCCGGTGCGCCGTCACCCGGCTCAGGTCTGCTTCCATGACCGTGGTGACGTGCGGAGCTGTGCGCTCGCTATATACCATGTGTTCAGCAATCGTGCGACGCACGGCGGTAAGTGGCAGCAGCTCATCGCCAGGCAGCTGCAGCACCGGGTATGCTGACGCGCTGGTTGACAAAGGCAAGACAGTTGCCTGAATGGCTGGAGTTGATATATCTTGGCTTGCCATGTAATCCAGCACATCCTGCTTGGTGATGCGCCCTCCCAATCCGCTGCCCGGAACCCGCCTCAGGTCGATATTATGCTCGTGCGCCATGCGTTTTACCACCGGAGAGATGAAACCCAATTCACGAGCAGTATTTACATCCGGCACAACCATTTCAGCAGCCACGCTACTCTCCCTGGGCATCCCCTCCCGTACAGGCTCTGCCGGGCTTACAAGCGTTTCCGCCACCGAAGCGGGTTTACCAGATGGTACAGCTTCACCCGGCATACCGATCCATGCCAATACAGCACCAGCTTGTACCACTGTGCCTTCTGGTACTAATATCTCCAGCACCACCCCGGATGCCGGGCTGGGCACTTCGGTATCTACCTTGTCAGTGTTCACCTCCAGCAGCGCTTCGTACTCATCCACCTGCTCACCCTGGGCTTTTAGCCAGCGGGTGATGGTCCCCTCCACAACCGATTCTCCTAGCTGCGGCATGATCACTTGCTTCGGCATATTACCTCCGCTGATAGCCTATTCACGGTTCTGCTCTATACAGGCTATCAATCAATGGATATCGACCTGGCATTGCCTCGTGCATCATCTCGTAGACTGCATCAAAAATTTTCTCGGCGTTCGGCTTGGACCAGTAATCACCATCCGAGCCGTAAGCCGGGCGATGCGCTGTCCCGCTCAAGCAGCGCGGCGCTGAATCAAGCAAAGAGTAACCATCCTGTACTTCCAGCACTTGCTGCAGCATATAGGCAGTCGTTGCCCCAGGAACATCCTCATCGAGAAATATGACCCGGCTGGTTTTACGCAGCGACTCACCAATCCGCCCGCTGCGATCGAAAGGCAGCAAACTCTGTACGTCAATCACCTCAACCTGCACACCCACCTCGCTCAGCATCTCCGCCGCATCCATAGCGATCTTGCAGCATGCACCGTAGGTCACCAGAGTGAGATCGTTGCCTTCGCGCAGCACTTCCGGAACACCCAGCGGCACAGTAAATCGACCAATGTTATCCGGGAGGCGCTCCTTCAACCGGTAGCCATTCAGAACTTCCACCACCAGAGCTGGTTCCTCGGCTTTCAGCAGTGTATTGTAAAAACCGGCTGCCTGGGTCATGTTGCGTGGCGTCAGCACATGCAGTCCTCTGGCAAGGTGCAGAATACCCGCCATGGGCGAGCCAGAATGCCACACACCCTCCAGGCGGTGGCCGCGCGTCCGTATGATCACCGGCGCGCGCTGCCCTCCTTTCGTCCGCCAGGATAGCGTGGCAAGGTCATCCGCCATCAACTGAAGGGCATAAAGGACATAATCGAGATACTGGATCTCGGCTAGTGGACGCAATCCGCGCAGCGCCATGCCAATCGCCTGTCCCAAGATGGTTGCTTCGCGGATACCCGTATCTGCGACGCGTAAGGGACCGTACTTGTCCTGCAGGCCGCGAAATGCCTGGTTTACATCCCCCAGCCTGCCAACGTCTTCACCAAACGCCACCAGTCGCGGCTCGCGTTCCAAAGCCGCATCAAAACAGGCATTCAACAGCTCATAACCCATCACTGCCGGTGATTCAGCCGAATAGACTGGATGCACCTCTGCCACATCCAACGCGGAAGCGCTTCCCTGCTGGTACAGGTAGGAGCTAAAGCGATCCTGGCTGGCATTCTCCAGGCGTTTCTGCCATGCGCTAACCGCCTGGCGTGCAGAGCTCGACTCTCCGCGAGTCAGGATCATCGCCCGGTGGGCAGCCGCGCTCAGCTCGCGACGAAGTGGTGATGGATTAACTTGCAATCGATCAACCAGATTTTTAATCTCACCAGCCTGTTGCGAGTCCAGCTGTATTTGTTCCAACAAGCCCACCAGCTCCTGGCGGTCTTTCAGGATCGGTTGTGAAAAAGCATCCCATGCTGCCTGGCGCGCCTGCTCGACGTTGCGTCGCTCTGCTTCCTCCAGCAGCTCCATATCCTGCGCAGTAATTAAACCCTGGTCAAGGATCCATTCGCGGAATTTCTTAACGCAATCGTATGCCGCTTCCCATTCAAGGCGTTCTTTCGACTTATAACGTTCATGGCTACCAGATGTCGAATGACCAAACGGTTGTGTCAGCTCGTATACGTGCACAATCGAAGGCATCTGTTCGGTGCGGGCAACCTCAGCCGCTTGACGGTAAGCCTCTAGCAGCGCCGGGTAATCCCAGCCCCTCACGGTGTAGATGTCATATCCGTCACAGCATTCGCCAGCTGGACGGCGAAATCCGTCCAGCAGCTCGGAAATATTTTCCTTAGCAATCTGGTGCTCATTGGCGACTGAGATGCCATAACCATCATCATAGACGGTCACAATAGCGGGCGCCCGCAGCACGCCAATGGCGTTGATCGACTCCCAGAAATGCCCCTCTGCTGAAGATGCGTTACCGATCGTGGCAAAGACAATCTCCTGCCCCTGGCGCGAAAAATGAGGAAAAGCTTGCAGCTCATCCAGGTGGCGGTATAGCTTGGAAGCATAAGCCAGCCCCACGGCGCGCGGCAATTGCGAAGCAGTAGGGGAGACATCCGAGGCAGAGTTGGGCTGAGTGGTCAGGTCTCGCCATGTGCCATCCGGATTCAGGCTGCGGGTACCGAAGTGAGCGTTCATCATGCGACCGGCTGAGGCCGGATCAGCTTCCACATCGGCGTGTGCGTAGAGCTGGGCGTAATACTCCTGCAGTGTCCCCATTCCTGCCGCGAAGACAAATGTCTGGTCTCGGTAATAGCCTGAGCGCCAATCGCCCGGACGGAATACACGCGCCATAGCAAGCTGCGGCACTTCTTTGCCGTCGCCAAAGATGCCAAATTTGGCCTTGCCACTCATCACTTCTCGCCGCCCAACCAGACTGGCTTGCCGGCTGCAATATGCCAGGCGATAATCTTTTAGGATTTCTTCAGGGGAAAGTAAGTGCTCAAGCGGCAGGCTGGGTATGGCTGGGACAGTCATCGTAGATTTCACCTCTATCATTTAAAGAACAACCGTTTGAACTACCCGATTATAATGCGGATTTAAGAGGATATATAGACTGAATTAGTCGGAAAATGCCACGAGAGTGGCTGGCAACACAATAGAGCTTCATCACGCCAGCCGCTGCGCCAAAATCTCGGCGATATCCAGCACTTCCATCTCGCTGCCGGCATCTTTCTTGGCATCGGTGAGCATCACCATGCAGAAAGGACAGCTCACAGCCAGCATATTGGCTCCGGTAGCAACCGCTTCCTGGAACCGGCTGGCGCTCACCCTCTCGGTGCCATGTTCTTCTTCTTTCCACATTTGCGCCCCGCCCGCTCCACAGCAAAATGCTTTCACCCCATGACGGTCTAATTCTACGAGCTCGATACCACTGCCACGCAGCAACTGGCGAGGCTCAGCCAGGATTCCGTTCTGCCGGCCGAGGTAACATGGATCATGATATGTGATTGTTACCGCCTCATGCGGTTTTAGTCTCAATTGTCCATTCTTTACCAGTTCATCGATCAATTCAGTGTGGTGGATCACTGTGAATATTCCGCCGAATGCGGGATACTCGTTCTTTAAAGTATGAAGGCAATGTGGGCAAGTGGTAACAATGCGCTTCGGTTTAACCTCGTTCAGGATTTCCACGTTCGTCTGCGCCAGACCAAAGAATAAATCTTCCTTTCCAGCGCGGCGTGCTGAATCGCCAGTACATTGCTCCATTTCGCCAAGCACTGCATAAATTACGCCTGCACTATTGAGTATCTGGGCAAAAGCCCGGGCTGTCTTCTGGGCGCGCGCATCCGTCGCCGGGGCACAGCCCACCCACCATAATATCTCAGGCTCGGGGACATCATCGATGGTAGGCACATCAAATCCCTCTGCCCATTTCATCCGCTCGGTTGGAGAGACACCCCATGGATTGGATTGGCGTTCCATTCCACGAAAAGCTGGCTGGAGCTGCTTCGGAAACTGGTTCTCCATCAAGACCAGCGCCCGGCGGATATCCAGGATATCGCGCATCGGCTCGTTGTTGACCGGACAGATCTGCACACATGCTCCACATGCTGTGCACGCCCACACAGCCTCTGCTGGGATCACCATATCCAGCAAAGTCTGGGTGGTTTGTTCACCTCTGGCAATGCGTCCCCCTTCAGCATTCAGGAAGTAGCGCTTATTGATCTCCATGGCTGCCGGGGAGAGCACCTTGCCGGTGTTGTATGCAGGGCAAACATCCTGGCAGCGGTAACACTGGATACAGGCATAGGCATCCATGATTTGTTCCCAGCCCAGGTCTTCTAAATTGAGCGCACCAAATTTCTCCAAACTCTCATCATCAAAATCAATTTTGCTCATCTCACCCATCGAACGCCGCTCCGGCTTGAGCAAGAAGTTGATCGGGGCAAAAATCAGATGAAGGTGCTTGGAATATAGAAAGTAAGGGATGAACGCCAGAATGGTGCCCAGCGCTAACCAAAAAGTAACATGCGCTGCTAAAACTAAGGCGGTTTCACTCCAGCCTGCCCAGAAATTAGCTATCCAGGAAGCGAAAGGCTGCCAGGAATCCGAACCTTCTGCAGCGAGTTTAAAGGACTGTCCCAGGAATCGCGAGCCAACGTGTACAAGGATAAAGCTGCCGACTATTGCCGAATCTCGCAAGATGCCGCGCCGTGCGACCGGATTCAGAAACACATCAGCGCGCGTGCGCAGTGCCGGCGTCTTGAGCGCAAAGCGGCGGATCAACAGCGCTACCATCCCGATTAAAGCCAGCACAGAGAGCACATCCGCTGCCAGATTATAAAAATTTCTCAGGTTACCGCTGCCAAATAACTCGAAGCTGGCAAAAAAGCCCTCTACGATGTCTCCCAGGTTAACCAGCAGGTAGAAAATAAAAGCCCAGGCGATGAAGGCATGCAGAATACTCGGGCCAAGGCGTATTTGAAATGTAGGCTGCATCGCTGCCACTCGCGCCAGCGTACCAACCAGCCGATTTTTAATCACATTCCAGTCGGGCTGGCCTTGACCGCGGCGCAGTGTGCGTGTAATACGCTGTACAACTCGAGAAGCTAAATAAATCGAAATGATTAAACTCAGGATGAAGATGACTTTTTCGGGGAGTGTCAGCATGGCTCAGCCTCGGCGAATCCTTTTTTACGAGTTTACCATAAGGATAACTCGGTAACTCAAAGGATTAATGCGTGAAGGACCTTACCCTGCCCTGTGGGACGAGGCGACCCATTACCAGGGTGAAAAACTACTGCCCCCAAGGCTACTCTCCCTTGGGGGCAACAAAATCACAAACGATGAAACCGCATGCGAAACTTATATTTGTGTTGTCCCCCCAGCCCAGTACTTAATAACCTCCACTCTTGTAAAAACTGGGATCGGTGGGCGTCTTGCCTGATGGGTCCCAGACGTACACCCAATCACCCTCTTGAGCCCAATTAAACAGCCAGTGCGCGTCACCAACTGAAAGGTTGACGCAGCCATGCGACTGAGGATAACCCAGATTCGCCCGCCAATATGCCCCATGCAGAGCTCGTGCATCATCATAGTACATCGTCCAGGGTACATCTTCCAGATAATAAGCATCAGAGCGATCCGCTTCGAAAGCGCCACGCATCGGAGTGGATTCAAGCTTCTGGTAGATCTGGAATAAGCCAGGACGGGTAAAGAATGGTTCCAATCCGCTGGCAATCAGCGTAGCGAAGACCATCTCGCCCTGGTCATATACCGCCAGGGTTTGCTCGGCGAGATTGACCTCGATCCAGCGATTAGAGGTGACACCTTCTGGCGGCTTGGTGTTGGGAATAACACGGGCGATATATTTCGAGAGCATCCATTCATCGGGTCCCAGAAGATACCAGGTTTCTTCACCCACCTTTTGCTCGCCATAAACCTGCACCAATTCGTGGTTGTTGAGCACCCTGCCAGTGAAATCCTGGAACTGGCTGCCTGGGGTATGTTGAGTCTGCAGCGTTCCTGGGCTGAGATAAGTCAGCACCCAGCCGAATGGTTTTGCAGGCGTTTGGGTCAAGGTAACACCCTGGAAAAGGGGAACCGCTCCCAGGCGAGAGACATCATTTGCAGTCATCCACTGGTTGTAGTCGATCATGTAGAAACGCCGGTTGTCTACAACAGCTTCTTCACTGTAGGAGATATAGGCAAAGCTCGAGTCAATCCGCTGCACAGCGTTTTGCTTCTTGCCGGTCATTGCATCATCCACACTGCCATACACCGGCGCGTTGGCATTACGCACCAGCCCATATCGGGTATTGACCTGTGTCAGGCCAAAATCTGGTTTTACAGCTGCCAGTTGGGTGAGCGGGAAGGTTATCCCCTGTTCAGCAAGGTTGGTGAGATAAGCTGAAGGACCGACAGGTTGGCAATTCCCCGGATTCTCCATGAACACCCCAGGGAGGCATACTACCGTGGAACGTGATGAGTTACCTGTAGAGGTGTCTGCGCTTGCCTGGTCAACAGTCAACCAGGTGGCTATCCCTACAGCAAGTAGAATTAATACCCATAAATATCTTCGCATGAAAATACCATCCATAACTAATGATAGCCGCACCAGAGAACTGTGCGTTCCACCCCATTATAGCGTATCCTGATGAGCCAAAATTTGAGCGTTTTTTAATATTAAGTTCTTTAAGCAGGAATGTCGACCTGGTGGGATCGCCACACAAGGCGAAAATTTATGGTATATATTGAGCCGCATGACCTCAAACACCCCTGCCCTGACTCCTCTCCAGATATGGCTCCTGGCTATCCGCCCAAAAACATTGCCCGCCGCTGCTTCACCGGTGATCGTTGGCAGCGCAGTGGCGTTGGTAGATAATGCTTTCCATTGGGGTCCTGCCCTGGCGACACTGGCGGCTTCCCTGCTGTTGCAAATTGGTGCTAACCTGGCGAATGATGTGTTCGATTACCACAGAGGCGCTGATACAACTGCCCGTCTGGGTCCCTTACGGGTAACACAGGCTGGCTTGCTCAGTCCGACTCAAGTGCTGACCGGTATGTGGCTGTGTTTCGGTCTGGCAGCGCTCCTGGGAGTTTACCTGACCTGGGTTGCCGGTTGGCCTGTGTTGGTAATGGGACTATCCGCTATCCTGACAGCCATTGTTTACACTGGCGGACCATTCCCTCTTGGCTACTATGGTCTCGGCGACCTGGCAGTGTTTATCTTCTTCGGATTAGTTGCCACTTGCGGTACTTTTTTCATCCAGGCAAGGTACATCAACTTGCTGGCGATCTGGTCGGCATTGCCGATGGGCTTTCTGATCACTGCAATCCTGGCGGTCAACAACCTGAGAGATATCGCCACCGATAAGGCTGCTGGTAAGCGGACTCTGGCTGTGCGCATGGGTGGTGCCTGGACTCGCAAGGAATATGTTATCTGCCTCGGTGCAGCTTTTTTGGTGCCCCCTTACCTGGGAGGTCTACAGCCCTCCTACTGGTGGACGCTGCTCACGTTCCTCGCACTACCGTATGCGATCTACCTGGGGCGATTCGTCTGGCACCAAACCGGACGTCCACTCAACCAGGCTCTGGCGGGCACCGGTCGACTGACGCTCATCTTCGCCCTCCTTTTCGCTGGCGGATTAATTTTAAGTGTATTCTTTGCCTGATAGTATAACGAACATCTATACAAAAAAATACAGGGTGATTGTCGCACCCTGTATATTTATGATCGATAATTACACAGCTAGGTGGAATATTGCCAGGGAGTCAGGCGGTGCTCAAGCCAATCGACCGCAAAGTATAATCCCAATCCCATCAAGCTCATTGCGACGATGCCTGAATACATCGCTGGATAATTGAACAAGGTGCTTCCATTAAGGAAAATGTAGTAACCAAGCCCGCGTTGGGTTGCGAAAAGCTCTGCCACATATAAAACCGCCACCGCAGTACCCACTGACTGGCGTAATGCGGTCAGGATGGCTGGCAGGCTGGCAGGTAGATATACAAAGCGGAACAATGCACGGCGTCCTGCTCCCAGGCTGCGCACACTTTGAATCAGCTCGGGACGGATGCCAGCCGCGGCATCGCGCACCAGCACCAGAATTTGAAAGAAAAGGATCAGGAAGATAATTACGATCTTCGGTAAATCACCGATGCCGAAAACCAGGATCACGATGGGCACCAGCACGACTTTTGGAACAGGATAGGTCAGATAAAGTATAGGAGAAAACAGGCCGTTCAAGCGCTTCGATTGGCCCAATATTAACCCCAATGGTGCAGCAGTCAAAATAGCCAGGGCAGTGCTCGCCAACACCCGCCACAGACTGGCCAAGAAATGAGACAATAATTCCCCATTTCCCAGCTCATCGATAAATGCCCTACCCACATCCAGCGGAGAGGGCAGAATCGGACGGTTGATGATCCAGGCAGCGACCTGCCATAGCACCAGCATCACCAGCACTGCCAGGAACAGGTCTCTCCGCTTCATTCCATAACCATCATTTCTCGCAATTCACGGCATAAATTCTGGTAGCGGCGGGTCTCCCGATAGCCCGGTTCGACAGCCTGGGGATTATCGATGACGACCGCCTCGCGGTTGGGAGGCTGTCCGAGCAATAATATCTTTTGCCCAAGCAGAGCTGATTCCTCAATGGCATGCGTAACCGTAACCAGGGTCAATTGCTGCTCAAGCCAGATCTCCCGTATGAGATTTTGCAGACTCTCGCGGGTCGGCGCATCGAGCGACGAGAATGGCTCATCCATCAACAACAAATCAGGACTTAGCGCCAGGGTACGTGCAATGGCAGTGCGCTGGCGCTGCCCACCAGAAATTTGCCCAGGGAACTTGTCCCGTAAACCGCTTAAGCCCAGCCGCGTGAGCCAGGGATCAGCCTCCAGACTCGGCTGGTAATCAGCCGGGGCATGCGTGCCATCCGGACCATAAAAGGCGCGCACGCGCAAGCCAAGTTCTGCATTCTGCCGTACCGTTGCCCATGGAAGCAGGCCATAATCCTGCAGAATCAACCCGGTATGAGGCCGTGGGCGAAGCATTGGCTCCCCATCGATCAATATCTGGCCTTGGGTAGGGAATTGCAATCCCGCCAGCAGGTATAGCAGCGTGGTTTTTCCACATCCAGAAGGTCCAAGGACCGCCCACGCCTCACCTCGGGCTACACGCCAATCGAATGCTTCAAAAATCGGCACCGGCTGCCCGCCACCGGACTGCTGTGCCTCCGCATTCGGATAGACGAAGGTGAGTGATTCGACTGCGATCAAGGCAAATAGCTGTCGGTCACAGAATCCTGGTAGGAAACATCTGTACTTATAATGCCCGTTTCCCTCGCCCAGGCGAGCACATCATCCCATTGTGCCTGCGTGGGCACGCCGGCAGTGACAAACTGGGGTACCTGGAACGATCCGGCTAGCGGTGCGGGAACAATTTTTTGTTCTACTAACAAGTTGCTGTATTTCTGCGGATCTGCGTTGATTAACGCGACCGCTTCTTCGATCGCAGTCAGGAAGGCGCGTATTGCATCTGGATTCTGTTGGATCGCCGCCTTGCGGAAGGAATATACGCTGTTGCTGATTTCGGGCTTGATCGTGTCATCCAGCACGACCCGCGCGCCGCTCTGAACCGCCAGCGACGAAAGAGGCTCGGGCAGCATGGCAGCCTTCAGCTCACCGGTGCCCAACAGCGCCATTCGTTCAGAGATCTTCGGAACCGGGATGGTTTTGATCTCGTCTGGTTGAAAGCCTTTTTCTTGCAACAGGCGGTTGGTCAGGTATTCGATCACCGTCCCCTCAGAAATCCCAATATCTACACCTTTTAAACCATCCGCAGTCTCAATCCCGCTGTTACCGGATGCAAGGATTCTAAACAAGGCGCTGTCAGCCGTGGCGGTACGAGCAAAACGCACGATCTGTATACGCGTATCGTCTTTATTATAAAGTTGAGTTGAAAGAATTTCATTGACCATCCCATCTGCCTGCTCAGCAGAGATTATCTGATCTCGCTCAGGTGCTGAGGGCACCGGGATTACTTCAACCTGTAGCCCGTGCTTATCGAACAAACCTTCTTGCTGAGCTACGTAAACCGGCAAGGAGTCTAATACGGGGATCAAAGCCAGCTTTAGTGACATTGGCTCGGTTGGACCAACGGCTTCTTGAGTCGCAGCCACGGGCTCTGCAGTTTCTATTCCGGTTGCACCACATGCACTCAGAACAACACTGAAGAATAATGCGATGACAATTCCCCATGAGATTTTCCTGATTGTTAGTCGATCATTCAATTTCATCTCAATTCCTCCATATTTTATCAGGTTTGAGATTATAGCATTTTCCATGTCAATATGATTCATCAGTTAGCAAGGTTTGAAATTTATCGCTTGACACATCCTCTCGGCTGTGCTACATTCGCCATCCGTGATGTCCGTTCGAGCAATCACCCCACAACAGCATGATAACTTCCGTAATCTATATCGGGATGTATTCTGGTTTGGTGTGCTGGCAGGCAGCACAATGGGCTTCATCGCTATCTATGCGACCCGGCTAGGCGCCAGCAGCTTACAGATCAGTCTGCTCACCGCCGGTCCAGCGGCTTTCAACTTGATATTCTCATTGCCGATGGGTCAGTGGCTTGTAGGGCGCTCTCTTGCCTCAGCTGCTTTCTGGTCTGCGGTCCTGCAAAGACTTGGCTTCGTACTGCTCATCCCACTTCCCCTGCTGACTGGCGACCAGTTTCAGGTGTGGGTGATTGTGCTATTCACGCTCGTGATGGCGATCCCTGGCACTCTATTGGCAATCAGCTTTAATGCCTTGCTGGCCGAGGTAGTTCCACCCGATTGGCGTGCAGAGGTGGTTGGCAAACGGAATGCGATTGTGGCAGTCAGCCTGACCACCTCTACATTACTCAGCGGGCAAATCCTGGTACGCATCGTTTTTCCATACAACTATATGATTGTATATGTCATTGGTGCAATAGGAGCTGCCCTCAGCACCTATTACCTCGGCCGGATAAACCTTAATGGATCTCTCGCCTGGCATATCGAACGACCATCAGGTGGTTGGCTGCGATCAATACTGGAATCCATCCACAATGTTTTTCGATTCCGCAAGGCAGATCCATCGCCTCAGGGAAAACGCCTGACCCGTGCTAATTTTCAAAAGCTGCTTCACCTGGATTTATTGCGCAGCCCGTTTGGTTTCTTCATGCTTTCTTATCTGCTTTTCTACACATTTCAATACTTGGGCATCCCGCTATTTCCAATCTACCAGGTGCGTGTTTTGAACCTGAGCGACAGTGTCATCAGCCTGGGCAACGGACTGTTCTATGCTGCCATGTTTTTGCTTTCCATTCGCATCATGGAAATCAGCACTCGCCTCGGACATCGCCGGGTATTGATCAGCGGCGCAATCATCTTTTTTTCCTACCCTTTATTGTTAGGCCTGGCGCAGGGACCGGGGTTGTTCTGGGTGGCATCCTTGATGGGGGGCGGCGCATGGGCGCTAACCAATGCCGGATTGACAAACCGGTTAATGGAGCGCGTCCCGGAGCAGCAGCGCCCGGCAGGAATGACGCTGCACAACCTGGCGCTAAACCTAGGTATCCTGGCTGGCTCGCTGGGTGCACCGCTGGCTGCCAACCGGTTTGGCTTGCAGCCAAGTTTATTTCTGGATGCGGGGCTGCGTTTGCTGGCAGGGATTTTATTTATTTTCTGGGCTTGATTAAAACCTGATTCGCCAGCAGCCCCCACTCTTCCAGGCTGAGCGTCTCGGCACGCCGAGAAGGATCAATTCCAACTGCTTTCAACAAACTTTCAGCATCTCCGCTCGACCATGCCATCCCGCCAGCCAGCGAATTGCGAAGGTTCTTTCGCTTCTGGCTGAAACCCGCCTTTGCCAGTCGAAAAACCATTGCCAGCTCGTTTGGTGGAAAAAGCGGAGTGGCATGCACGTCAATTCGCACCACCGCCGAATCGACCTGAGGAGATGGATAAAATGCATCGGCAGGAATGCGTGCAACAATGCCTGGGGTGCCATACACCTGTACACTGAGCGCTAATAGGCTCATATCTCCGGGGTCAGCGCAAATGCGCTCTGCGACTTCCTGTTAAATCGTCAGGATCATCCGCTGCGGCTTGACCTTTGCCTCAAGCAAATGGCGAATTACAGCCGAGGTAATGTAATATGGGATATTGGCAACAACGAGATACCCGCCAGCAGTCATTTCTAACCCACCTGCTCCGTCGACAGCAGGCTTGAGTGCCGTGCCAGCGCTTATCCAATTGAGCGGATCTATCTTCAGGATATCACCGTGAACAATCTGTACATTCACCAAACCAGCCAGCACATGATTTAAGACAGGCAGCAGCCGTCCATCCAGCTCCACTGCTATCACCCTGTCTGCGCGCTGGGCAAGCAGCCGGGTCAAGCTTCCCAACCCAGGACCGATCTCCAACACCCTATCTACAGGCTGGATGTCTGCACAATCTACCACCCGTTGTAAAGCAGATGTATCGATTAAGAAGTTTTGTCCCAGGCTCTTATCCGGGCGGAGCCCAAAACTTTTCAGCAGTCCGGGAACATCTAAAGGAGGTAGGCTCATTTACAGGTTGGCTCATCTGGCTGAGTGGGCCAGGTACCCGCCATGAATTGATCTACGTACTGGCGTACTTCCTGGACATCATACTCCAGGATGTAAGTCTCGTCCTTCTGTTGTGGACTGTAGATTCTACCGGGTGTAAGGATTTCCTCAGGCAGGCTGGTAAAAATGATGTTTTCCCGCTCCAGCTTTGGCAGCAGGCAAGCCATTTGGGCAAGCTGTCCAGGGCTTAAATCGGTGAGCACCTGTCCCTGGAATGAGGCAATAATTTTGGGGAGCTTAGTTATGACATCCGGTGAAGTCAGCTTGTCCTGTACCGCACAAAGCACCATATTCTGGAAGTCCTGGCGGGTGAAGTCATTGTAGCGTTTGCGAATGCGGGCAAACTTCAAAGCCTGGGTGCCATTGAAATGATGCTGTCCGGCATAAAAGTAACCCATGTCCTCTGTTTTGTCGTCAATCGGGGTACCATCCACATCATTGGGCAGGTAGATATCGATTCCACCTAAGGCATCTACGATTTTAACAAAAGTCGACATGTTCGCTGCCCCATAATTGTCGGCTCGAATGCCAAAGTTCAGATCCAAAGTGCGCGCCATCAAACCAGGCCCAGCCCCTGGACCATCATAGTAGCCCATCCCTGGGCCACCATACAGGTAAGACTGGTTTAGCTTTCCATGCGTGATATCGTAATGATCACTGATGCCCGGAATTTCCACCCACAGGTCACGCGGAAGAGCCAGCGAGGTGATTTTTGGCACAGTAAAGTCCACCCGAACAATACGAATTACATCGCCTAAGCCATATAGGTACGTGTTATCACGATTATCCGCGCCAACGGCCAGGATGGTCATCACTGGCGGGCCGCCGCATAAAGGTTCTGGAGTCGCAGTGGGTTGCGTGGTCGGGGTGACAGGAATTGATGGCGATGGGGAATCACTTTTTCCAGGCAAGCCGGTCGCTGCGGTCACTGTGGCGATGTTTGGTGAAGTTGGTTGGACTTGGGCAATATTTGCCGAAGTAGATGTGAGGGTCGGTAAGCCCAGGGATTCACCCAGTGGAGTTGTCCAACGCTTTTTCAACCATGGAAAGAGGATCAGGACGACGAATAAACAATGCCAGGATTATGCCTGCAAGGATGATCAAGGTGCGAGAACGCCGTTGAGGGCGGGGTGTGTCACTCATCAGAATAAGAATGTCTCCAATACTCTTGGTGATTACCTGGGTTCTAGCCAGGCAATCTGGAATTATATCATTCGAGCATGGCCTTACCCGCTGCCGGAGATGCTGATTTGCCCAGGCTGCTCTGCTTCGATTTCGGCAACACCCTCATAGATTTCCACCCTGCCGTGCACACAGATGGTCAACCCGGCATATATCTCTTCAGGCTTTTGTGAGAAATTGTCGCGATCGTGGCCCCAGATCAGCACCGTGAAGCGATTGGGCGAAGGATAGTCTTCACCGATATTCAGAAATGTTGGTCGCCCGTTCGAGCCTGAAGCATAATGTGTGCCCACGACCGGCCCACAAATCGTGACTTCCTGACCCTGATACTTTGCAGCTTGCCGCCAATCAATTCCGAATGGCTCAGGCGTGTCAGTTGGTGTGGGAGTATTTACTGCTGCAGGCGTTTCCGGAATAGCGGTGGGACTTGCAGGGAGCATGGTTACTGTCGGCACTGCTGTAGCCGTGTATGCAGGAAAGGCTGTATTCGTTGGCGGTATGGGAGTCGCTGATATCACTGATGGAAGATGCGTAGCAGCATCTGCAGGCAGTGCACTTACCACAGCATCTCCCGACTGCTCGGAAGCAGGCTGCTGCATCTCGATTCGCGCGTTACTGCAAGCTGCACATAAGAACAGCACAGCGGTCAGGAAGTAATTTTGAAGGCAATGAAGATTTTTCATGAGCCCTTATCGATGATTATAGCTTGAAAAACCCACCCGAGCAGACCGCCCAACGACGAGCCAGAATATGCAGGTATAATCACCGCATGTCGCCGCAATCAGGCAGCCAAAACCCGCCTCCCACTCGCCTCCAATCTGGAGCAGCGAGCCTGAGGGGAATTTTTTATTGGGCGGCGGTGTTATTCTGGTTATCGTTGAGCTGGTTTTTTCTGAAAATCATCTACGTTCAGGAAAACCTACTCGCCCGCTGGCTCTTCATCGCTTTATTGAGCGGATGTATGGCAGTACTGGCGATATTCAGCTTGAATCAAACAGGTCTGAGTCACAAATGGAGCCACCGCCTCGGTTTTCTGAGCTCCTTTTTTATTCTTATCCTGCTGTCATTGGTGACCACCTTCTCGTCACACCTGCAACGAACCTCTGATGGAATACACTTGCTCATTGCCTTGACCGCCGCTTGCAGCGGTGCTTTTGCAGGCAGTCTGATCACCACCCGACAGGAAACCGGCTTGTGGGAGGACAACGCCCCGCCACCCCCAGCAGTCACAAGCGAAGTAGAGCGTATTCACCAAAGCATCACCGGTCAACCAGACCGCACACCAGCCAGCAAGCGGATTTTTGATCTTTTGCTATCCATTTTTGGACTAGTGCTCTCAGCCCCCATCTGGATCGCCAGCGCTTTCTTGGTATGGTTCGAAGACCCCGGTCCGATCTTGTTCGTTAAGAATTCGGTTGGAAAAGGCGGAGGTAACTTTCGCCAGTACAAGTTTCGTTCGATGGTGCACCAGGCTGAACAGTCTACCGGTCCGGTCTTAGCTACCCAGGACGATGAACGCGTGTTGTGGATCGGCCGCCTGCTGCGCAAAACCGCCCTGGACGAGCTGCCGCAACTGCTCAACATTCTCAACGGACAGATGAGTTTTGTTGGCCCACGCCCCCAAAGAACCGTCCTGGTACAGGGCTACCTGCAGGACCTGCCTGTATACGCAGAACGACATCGTGTCCAGCCAGGCTTAGCCGGGTTAGCTCAGGTGGCAGGGGATTATTACCTGACCCCATTACAAAAGCTGCGCTTTGACCGCCTGTATATCCAACATCTCAGCCTGGGCTATGATCTCAAGCTGCTAACGCTGGCTTTTCTGATTACGTTTTGGTACCGCTGGCAGAAAGATTGGGATGGTCGCCTGCCGCGCCGGCTGCTGCATCCCCCTTTATCCGCTGCCAGGCAAACCAGTGAATCAGCGCCACAATCAAAGCACTGAGCGCCTGGCCAGCGATCGTACCGTAAACACCCCAGCTTCGGATCAACCAAATCCCGGCAGTAAACATAACCAGGATTGCCACCAGATTAGCCACGAAAATGGGCCGGCTGGCGTGTATCGCCTTCATTGCCGCCTGAAGCGGCCAGTATGCAAACCAAAGTGCATAGAACACCGCGAATAAAATCACCCCATTTGCGTATTCCAGGTATGTTTCGCCATACAATAATTCCAGCAAGGGGTAGCGAAAGATGACCGCCAGGGTCAGTAAACCCAGGATGGGTAAGCCGGCGATTCCGTACGTCAAACGCAGCAGGCGGTTGAGACCGACCATCCCCTGGGCGGGATAAGTTTTGGCCGCACGAGGAGTCAAAAAGGCGTCGATGGCGCGCAGCAGAAGCTGGACAGGCTGAACCAGGTTCTGCACCGCCCGGTACGCGCCGGCAGCAGCAAAACTGATCATTCCTGCAGTAAGCACAGGGTAAAATTCAACCGATACCCAATTGGACAATGTCGCTCCAAGCATATAGCGTCCAAAACGCCAGTTCCGGTTCCAGGTTTTCAGCAGGTTAGCGGGCTTTTTTGTCCAGTACTGCCTCGTCTGCCACAATCCAGGCACCAGCGCCACCAGGGCTCCCAAACCAATGGCTGTCAAGCCATCCAAACCCGTCAGCTCCCCTTGCTGCGCCCACCAAAAGATCAAACCAAGTCGCACAAAGTTTGCCAGGGCAGTGTTCAGCACTGCGCCAAACACATTTCCGCGGGTATACATCGCCCGCCGGATGTATTCCTGGAGCTGCCACCATAAAAATGCAGGCCACAGGTGGAAAAGCGCCGGCCCGGCGATATCGTTACCAGTAATGGTGACTATCCAACCAACCAGAGCTACCAGTGCTGACGATAGAATCGCCAGACCAATTTGAATGATCGTAGTGGAAGTGGCGTAGCGCGTAAAGGCTCCCCGGTCCATCGAAGCCCCAAATGTGTTCAAGGGCTGGATGGTCAAACCTTCCTGGATTGCCCGCACCAGGCGCAGGGTGGTAAAGCCCACCCCGTATACCCCAAGCTCTGTAGGGCTGACATTTCGTGCCAGAATGATTGTCGCCAGGAAATTTGCCAGGCTGATCAGCGCCTGGTCAACTGCAGCAAAGTAACCTTCACGCGCTCCCTGTCCGGAGAACAAGCGCCATGCCCGCTGGGCAGTGTGGGGCAGGCGTCCTTGCCTTGAGGTCGGATTCGGTTGGGATAATGAGGTATCTTCGGGTTCGGGCATGGGTTGGATGGCACCCGCTTCTATAAGTAAGAAATGCCCGGGTAGGCAACCCGGCGGCACCCAGAATGGCCTCCTTACCGCTGCTTCCTCTCGGACCTGACGGGGTTCGGGGGTTCCTGCCGCGCCGGACCCACCCGGACACGCCCTGTAGCATACCGCGGGATATGCTGATTGTCAATCTCTTTATTTTCGCCGCTGGATCCAGACCGCAAAAGCCAGAATAGCCCCCACCAGCACAATGAACACGAGCACCCCACCCCAGCCGCTCATCCAGCCAGGTTCCTGTGACCCAACCACTTCGGCGGTCGGTCGCACCTGTTGGGCCTTTGGCATCGCCAGCACGAAGGCAACGACGTCATTGGCATCCTGCTCGCTTAAAGGTCCTCCGTTCGCCTGACCAAAAACCGGCATCACCGATCCTGGGACGCCATTCAAGATGGTACTCTTGATCAGCAGGTCCGGGCGCACAGAATCCCATGTCCGGGCAAGGGTTTTACCAATCTTACCCTGTCCCCCTTCACCATGGCACATGACACAGTTTTGCTGGAACAACACCGCTCCACGAGTCGGATCGCCGGTCACATCAGGCACAGGAGTAACGGGAGAAAGCGGAGTGAATGTTGGCATTACAAGAATATTCTCACTGCCGGTTGTCTGCCAGCTGAGGATGAACGCCACCAGCGCGTCGATCTCGCTGGTATTGAGGGGACCGCCATTGGCATCACTCCAGGCTGGCATCAGAGACCCCGGCACACCTCTCTCTATGACGCTCTTCACGGTCAAATCAGGACGCACAGAAGGCCAATTTTGTGAAAGCGTTGCTCCGACCCTGCCCTGCCCATCCATGCCATGACAAACGGCGCAGTTCTCGGCAAACAAACGCGCTCCCAGCACCAATGGATCCTGTGATGGTGACTGAGCTCTGGCGGTCAGCGACCCAGCTGCCAACAGGATTACTAGCGACAGCAAGACTATCCCAAGCGTGCGAATCGATCTGGAAGCAAGCATGTCATCCTCGCTACTTCAAGCTGAGCAGGTAAGCGATCAGGTCGGCCATATTTTGCTCGGAGAGCTGAGTGGCATACGTTTGCGGCATAACCCCGGCGGCAAATCCTGATACAACATAAGTATTTGGAGCAACGATTGATTCAAACAAATATTGCTCAGGGGTGGTGGCTTCGCCAGTATAATCTACGCTTTGCAGCGTGCTAGCGGCGCGGTCACCAATCCCTGGTTGACCAGTGCTGGGCAACCAGGCTGGACCGGTTGTTGTAGTAATGTGGCAGGCTGTACAGGCAAGGCTGGCAGCCAGCGCTTCACCCGCAGCAGCATCTCCAACAGGCAGTTCTTTTGTAATGTCTGTCCCCACCAACGGACCTTCAGGCGTGGTTGGCACTTCTACAAGCTCAGCCGTATCGCTCCAGTTATTAATGAATGTGGCAATACTGCTGATTTGATCGTAGCGCAGCGGACCACCGTACTGGTCGCTGAATGATGGCATGGCTGGTGAGCCTTGACCCGGGTAAAGATCCGGGCGGGTAGAGACCAATCGTCCGCTGGAAGCCGTGGCGATTATGTAATCTTCCAGACTTCCCGACCAACCCACATCGGTCAGCCGGTCATCGAAAAAGTAACGATCGTTAAGTGGAGGGCATAACCCGGGAATTCCCAATCCCTGGGTTCCATGGCACCGGCTGCAGTAGGTTTCGAACAAAGCTGCTCCAACCTCAATTTCACCGGCTTCCGCTGCGGCTGCATTGGCTGCCATCCGTTCTGGTTCGGTTATGCCATAGTATAAAATCAAACCGCTGGTAATCAACACAGCCAGGATGCCCAGGGTAATCTCAACAGTAATGCGCTTCATAATTACTATAACCCTCCTGAGAGGCGTGTCATCTGCTTCTGTTGGCAGCTAACGCGATTTTTAATGATGATAAACAATCAAACACCTGTTCATCCATTCAACAGCTACTCGGCACCACGCGCGGCGTGGATGAATGTATCCCGGCTGTATTCCAGGTCCTGCCCATCCTCATTCGTCCAGGTAATTCGGAAGGTTACCTTTCTCAGATTGTTCTGCCAGTCTTCCACCACCATAGTAGCCTGGGTGTCCTCGGGCAGAGCACCTTCTTCGATGTAGCCATTGATCTTCTCGGTAAATTCACCAAATACCTGCTCCAGACGGGGACAGCCGAAATCCAATTCCAGGCACAGATCAGTCGTCGGCGTCTCATTCACCACATATGCACCCGGTCTGAGCTGGTCAAAAGGAACCTCGAAGATCGGGCCAGGACCTTCCATTGGTGCGAGATCCTGAACAACGCGCGTTGCCGGGTCTTGCTCAATGCCGAATTGAGGCAGCCCCATGTAGCTCAACACGAGCAAACCGCCAACTACTAATATCCCTAAACCAACAGCAATTGGACGCTTGTACAGGCTGCGGTAAGGATTGCGATCGATATACGGTATCGCAACCAGGATAACGATAATAATAGTGGGCAGGATGATGCCCATCAGTGTCTTGTCGCCCAGCTTTAACATCCCCTGCAGCCACCAGAAGTACCACGGCGCTTTGGTATCCAGCGGCGTGACTTGCGGATTGGCTATGTGCTCCAGCGGTGCACTGTAACCCCACAAGGTAATCGCAGCCACCACGGCAAGCAAGCCCAGGCTCACCCAGAAAATTTCTCCGGTGAACAAATCCGGCAGGAAGTCGATGCGGGTCTTCGCCCACTTCTTCTTTTCAGGCGACGGGTTCGCCTCATCGGTGAATTTTGCCGGTTGAGAGATGCCATGTTCGCGTGAGACTTTGTAATAATGAATGCTGAGCACCAGGATGACCCCAAGCGGCAGCAGGACGACATGGAGCAAATAAAAGCGCAGCAATCCATTGGCGGCAATGTCCGGTGCACCACGCAAGAGCAAATTTACCTGGTTGCCAAGGAGTGGAGCGGCCTCTGCCATGCTGGTGCCAATTGTTACCGCCCAGTAGGCTAGCTGATCCCAGGGCAGCAGGTAGCCACTAAAGGACAAAAACAAAGTAATCCCGAGCAGCGCCAGTCCAGTAAGCCAGGTGAAAGAGCGCTCTTTTTTGTAGGAGCCAGTCAGGAAGGTTCGCAACATGTGCAGCACAGTGAAAATCACCATGCCTTCTGCACCCAGACGGTGTACATCGCGAAAGAACCCGCCGAACGGGACATTGGTCATCAGGTTCACGATCGACGAGAATGCCTTATCGGGGGAAGGCGTATAGTAAAGCATCAGGATGATGCCGGTAATGAGCTCGATAAAGAAGAAGAAGGTGGTTAAGAAACCCAGCCGGAAAGTATGGGTAAATATCGTAGAGCCAAGCTCGTAATACCGTGGGCGGATGTGAAACAAAAAGCTGGTGGTGTGAACTTTATAGCGAGGGTTTGGTTTTTCAGTAGGTGGATCCCCCCTTAATAAAGCCCTCAGCTCGTTCAAACCCAGACCTGCCGTAATCGCGCGGACACGATTATCTACGGCGGTACCCATTTTTGCACGTGCGTCTTGAAGGTTAAAAGATTTGTTCATAGGCTCAGGCTCCGGATCTATTGTTTATAGCCCAACCATGGCTAACCATGGGATACGCCTTTAATGCGCTGACCCGTATCGACACGAATGATTGCCTCAGAATCAGCGGGCACCGGCACGGGATCACCAGCGGCGTTCGTCTCCGCAAGCACCTGTCCAGACGCATCAACAATCTGCAGAGCAAATCGATCCAGCGAGCGCGGGGCAGGTCCAGCCAAATACTGGCCGTCCTTTTCAAATTGTGATCCATGACATGGGCACACGAAACGATTCGCCTGGTCACTCCAGCTATATAGGCACCCCAGATGAGTACATACCTTGTAGATCGCCAGAACACCTTCATCTGAATTGGACATCCACATCTTCACCTTGGGAATATTTTGTGGCGCTGCATCTGTGGCGGGCAGGTCGGCAACCTTTCCATAGGTGTAAATTCCACCAAACTCACCCTCTTTAAAACGCGGCATGGCAAACAAATAGGTAATCCCTGCCACGTTAATGGTCAGGAAGCCCAACGATGCCAGCCAGGCAAAGTTCAAGAATTCACGGCGGTTGATCTTGACCTTTTTCTGCTCTCCCTCGACCGGCGTTGATTCCTTTGCCATAGCTCCTCCTTCTTCGGGATAAAACCGAGTTAATTACTCAAAATAGTCCGAGGCGGATTATAGCATAGCAAAAAACGGCTCACAAGCTGAAAAAGAAGCGCAGAGCAACCCCTTAAGGGTGATTTGCCTGATCACCTGTTTGGGCTTTCGTTTAACCCTCTCAGAGTATAATGATAAGCAGAATTTTTGCTGGCGCCCCGCTCATAAGATTAAACCGGAGGCAAGTCGATGGAAGTCATACATGCTGGTCTGGCTCGTACAGCCGTATTTTTTTCATTATTAATGGGCATCTGGGCTTTCTGGCGCTTTTTTCGCCGCCAGGGCGTGGATAGCAGCTACTTCGGAGCGGCAGTGATTGCCGAAGTTTTATACTTAGCGCAAGGGCTTGTGGGATTGATCCTGGTATTCACCGGTCATTATGGCAACCTGGCCAGACCTTCGGTGCATATTTTATATGGCGCGGTCAGTGTATTAATTATTCCTGCGGTTTACCTGTACACACACGGAAGTGCACAGCGCCGGGTGATGATGATTTATGCTGTCGCTTTTCTGTTCCTGACGGCGATGCTCTATTTCCGAGGCATCTCTACCGGGCTGGAGAAAAGCACACAAAACGAAAGCCTCCTGCCCAGATTGGAACAGGAGGCTGATATGGTTCTGGCGGAGAGGGAGGGATTTGAACCCTCGTCACCTTTCGGTGAACACGCTCTCCAGGCGTGCGCGCTAGGCCAGACTACGCGACCTCTCCAGAAAGCTGCGGATGGTTTTTCCGCCAGCGTGCAGGATTATACTACAGAGTTTCAGGCGCTGGTAGAAACCCCCGCCCTTCACTCAACCTGGCGCTTCTCATAGAGATAGACCGACCCATCCCATTCCCGGGTAAATCCGGCTTGCACCAATGCTGAAATAACTTCGGCACGCATGGGCGCAACCCAGCCTGCCCGATTATATCCACGTCTGGCTGCCAGGCGGCGAAAATCACCCAGCATCTCTGCCAGGGTACCAGGCACACAGGCAATCAGTGATACTGTCGGGGTGTAAATTTTGTTCCCGGCATCATCTTCATCATCATCTTCCCACCAGAACAACAATCCCTGGCGATCGTGCCACCATTCTGCTCTCCCGGCAAGGGTGAGGTCCTCAATTTTCTGCTGGTCGGGTGCAAGGAACAGCCAGCCCATGTCCATCACAAAGTTGGTCAATGCGCCGAGCGGATTTTGAAGCGCAGCCTGGTACGCGATGAAGGTTTCATCCTTCTGTACAGGCGTGAAAGCGCCGGTCGCCTCGGGGATAGAAGCAGCTATGTAGTATGTATATTCGCCTACACGAATGAATCCGGTACGTTCACAAAGATGATGCACAGGAAAGCGCTGTGAATGGGTGGTCAGGCGCAGTGAGCCGGCGCCGTGTTGCTGCCAGTATGCCAGGACATAGTCGTGCAATTGCGAGGCGATGCCGTGCCCTTCGAACGCTGGGTCGACGCGCAGCCCCTGCATCCACCAGTCGAGCAGAGTGACCTGGGTTAATTTCACCAGACCTACCACGCGCTGCTCATATTCCGCGACCAGCAGAGGCCCTTTACCATCGTGGAGCCACTCGTCCCATACATAAGGCACGTAATCGTGACCTTCCCAGATATGGCTGGTTAATTCCATCACCTGAGGTGTATCTTCGGGTCTGGCTGTCCGAATGCTCACAGGGAAGTGATTCTTTATTCCTGGTGTATCCATAATCCATTCCTCTACCCGGGGAACATTTGCTCCACTAGCTCAGGTGCATAACGATTGACTATCTCAGACGTGAGCCCATTCTCACGGCAGATTTCAGCATACAGGTCAGCGCTGGGTCGTTTTCGCCGCGCCTGTGTCTCCACGTCCAATTCCCACAAGCCAAAACGCAAAGACCAGCCCTTGTTCCACTCAAAGTTATCCACCAGGCTCCAGAAGAAGTAGCCTTTTACAGGGTAATTTTCATTTACCGCTCGCCAGAGCTGGTGCAGATGTTGAATCAGATAGCGCGGCCGTAATGTATCTTCGGTGTCATCAATCCCATTCTCGGTGATGATCATCGGTACCTTAAAGGGACGCGCCCATTTCAATACATCCATTAATCCAAGTGGATCATTGGTATAAAATCCGGTGCTACTCACCTCGGAAGAGGCGGGATAAGAACGGCGAGCAAAACCTTCACCTGAGGATAATGTAAACGCCGCAGAATCGCGAGTGTAATAGTTTATCCCCAGGTAATCCATTGTTCCACGTGCTTCGGGAACCTGCTTTCGCCAGGCAGACAATTTCATCACACCACTGGTGAGTGCTTGTGGAAAAAAATCGTTGAAAGCGGCATTTAAGAAATAAGCCGCCATGCGGTCGAGAGGTGACCAGCTTTTTGCAGGCATGAAGGGACGTACATTCAACGCAATTCCAACACGCGCAGTGGGCTGCACCATGTGGATTGCCTGGTAAGCAGCAGCATGCGCGCGGACCATATTCGCCATCACAGTAAACGCTGTGCCTAGTGACCGCTTACCCGGAGGAAACTCACCAAAAAGATAGCCTGATGCCGCCAGTACGTTAGGCTCATTGATGGTCACCCAATGGTTGGTGTATCCTTTCAGCACATCAACCGTCTTGCGCACATATGCAGCGAATTTGGGTACAATGTCGGGATTCTCCCATCCTCCCTGTTCCGCTACCCAAACAGGATCGCTAAAATGATGCAGTGTCACCAGTGGCGTCATTCCTCGCTCTGCCAAACCACGCAGCATAGCCAGGTAGCGATCCAGAGCGCTTTCATCCCAGCGATCTGGGGCTGGCTGGACACGGCTCCATTCGATGGATAGACGGTGTGCATTCTGCCCGCCGTCTGAAGCACGATCGAAATCTTCCCTCCAGCGTCCAGCCCACCAATCACATGCCAGGCCTGATTTCTGAGCCTGGTAAATATGACCCGGGAGCTGCTCCCATGCCCACCAATTATTATTCGTATTGTTTCCTTCGACTTGATGAGATGCAGTTGCGGTACCCCAAAGAAAACCGCGCGGAAAATGAAAGGATGCTTGAGCCAAGTTGGTCTCCTGAAAGCTAAGCTGTTTATCTTAATTATTCGAATAATGGATTATCTCTCAATTATACTGCCTGCAATACCAGGATTCGATGGGAACAACGCCGACCCGATTCGTCGTATAATCGATCTGTAAGCAAGAGCATCTTTGCCTGCTTGTATCAATAACTCCGGCTACCTGCAGCAGACAGCCTGCGCAATTGAAATCTACTCATGGAACACACCGTCTACATTGCACTTGGAACAAATTTGGGCGACCGGCTTGCCAACCTTCGCCACGCCCGTCAGGCCTTGCAGCCGCAAACTTGCATACTCGCCTGTTCAGCGGTTTATGAGACACCGCCCTGGGGTTACCTGGACCAACCTAAATTTCTCAACCAGGTGGTAAAGACTGAAACCGACCTCGAACCTCTGGATCTGCTGCGCCTGCTGAAGAGACTAGAGGTAGAGATGGGTCGCCAGCCCTCACTACGCAATGGACCGCGCGTGATTGACCTGGACTTGCTCTTTTATGACGATCTGCAGCTCGTGCTGCCGGAGCTGACCATACCGCATCCCAACATGGCAGGCCGCGCTTTTGTGCTGCTGCCAATGTGTGACCTTGCCCCAGACCTTTGCCACCCGCAGCACAACCAAACCATGCGAGAGATGCTGGCTGAGTGCGATCTATCAGAAATCCAAACCATTGCTAACGGTCAGCAGGAATGCAACGAATGAACTTATTTATTGGCACATCAATGATTACTTCTTCGGGTAAAATCCACTTTAGATCTTAACATACCGGTAATCCCTGGTCTGGCAACAGCCTTGCCAGACAGCATATACTTATTATTGGAGGTGCAAGGATGTCCGAAAATCAAGTTAAACCGCTCAACTGGAAGCCTGATCCAACCATCGGCTACACTGCAGAAAGACGCCCCGATGGCGGGATGAATATCCGCTTCACTGATGTTTCGGAAGCTACCCTGAAACACTGGCGCGATTTTTCTATGGACCACCTGCTAGACTCTGATCGCCTGACTCGCAATTTGTATGACCTGCGCGCCATCAAAGACATCCCCCAGGCAGCCATCGATTACGCCGTGGAAGTCAACAATGATCCTTCGGTGCGCAACATTCGCCTGGCAGTGCTCGTCGCCTCAGAGCAGGTCAGCCACGAAGTCTCTCAAGTTGCTGCACTAACTACGCCCGGCGGCGTAGAAATGGCGATTTTCCACGATTTGGATACCGCTGAGGCATGGCTGGCCCGACCGTTGACATTGACCATTTGATCAATACGATATCAGGCAGCTGCTGTTCATTTTATGTGCTGAACGCGCGCATTTTTCTATGCCCGAAAATAGTTTGTTCTCCCGGATAATTGACCATTGGAAAGACCACATTCCTCTGGGGCAGCCGCACTTACCTGATGGGTATACTCAACCTGACCCCGGACAGTTTTTCGGGAGATGGTCTGCTTGCTCAATCAGAATCGGTATCAACCGGAAAAGCGGTGGAGCTGGCATTGCAGCAAGCACGCAGCTTCGTGGCTGCTGGAGCAGACATGCTTGACCTGGGTGGTGAGAGCACTCGTCCAGGTGCGCAACCCGTCGGGCTCGAACAGGAGCTGGATAGGGTGCTGCCGGTTATCCGGGCCATTACTGCGGAGCTTGACACAGTCATTTCAATAGATACATATAAATCTGAGGTAGCCGAGGCAGCACTGCAGGCTGGCGCGCAAATGGTCAATGACGTGTGGGGGCTGCATGCTGATCCCAAGATGGCTGCAACAGTCGCTCGTTGGAAAGCGCCCATAATCCTGATGCACAATCGCAGCTCCTGGGCAAATGCTGATATTAAGGACCGCCTTGGTGGGCGCTACATCGGTATTCCTTATGAAAACCTGATCCTGGATATCCGAAAGGATCTGATGGAAAGCGTTGAACTTGCCCACCAGGCAGGCATCTCGGATGAGCAGATCATCCTTGATCCAGGGATTGGATTTGGTAAAACAACTGAGCAAAACCTTGAGCTGGTGAACCGCCTGGATGAAATCCGCGCGCTGGGCTACCCGCTGCTCTCTGGTCCATCTCGAAAATCGTTCATCGGCTACACCCTGGATCTACCTGCAGACCAACGCCTGGAGGGAACTGCTGCTGCCGCGTCTGTTAGCATTGTGCGCGGCGCGGATATTCTGCGCGTTCACGACGTGGCATACATGAACCGGGTGGCACGGATGACGGATGCCATCGTACGCAGGCAATCAGCATAGGACCTGGTAAGTTACTTCATCTGCACAATAAAACACCCGCGGGTATAATTCGAAGTCCACTATGGCAGGAACCACCAACAATAAATTCCACGAATCCTCCTGGTATAACTTAAGAAACCAGGGTAGATAATTGATCAAAGATAAGGAAACAAGCATGAGCAACGATATATTTCAAGCGCGAGGCATCCTGAAGACATCTCAGGGCAGCTACCATTATTACCGTCTTTCGAAGCTAGAAGAGGCGGGCTTAGCCAGGTTAAGCCGGTTGCCGTTCTCCATTCGCATCATGCTTGAGTCTTTGTTGCGGCAGTGCAACGAACGTGAAATCACCCGACAAGATGTCATCAACCTGGCGGGGTGGACTCCTCGGGCTGATCATCGCCCCGCATTGCCTTTCCAACCCGCCAGGGTAGTGATGCAAGACTTTACCGGTGTGCCTGCCGTGGTAGATCTGGCTGCTATGCGCGCAGCCATGGCTCGCCTGGGCGGAGACCCAAAGAAGATCAACCCACTGGTACCGGTCGACCTGGTCATCGACCATTCTGTCCAGGTCGATTTCTTCGCCGGTCCTGATTCATTACGGCGCAATGCAGAGCTGGAGTTTCAACGCAATCGTGAGCGCTATGAGTTCCTGCATTGGGGACAAAAGACCTTCGACAATTTCCGCGTCGTACCCCCCGCCACCGGAATTGTTCACCAGGTGAATCTTGAATACCTGGCTCCGCTGGTAGCTGTGATGCGCAATCCGGCAGGAGAGCAGATCGCTTTCCCCGACACCCTGGTGGGGACTGACTCGCATACCACGATGATCAATGGACTGGGTGTGGTTGGGTGGGGCGTAGGCGGAATCGAAGCCGAAGCTGCTATGCTCGGGCAGCCTATTGATATGGTCACCCCGGATGTAATTGGTTTCAAATTATCAGGCGTATTGCCAGAAGGCGCCACCGCCACCGATTTGACTTTGATGGTCACCCAAATGCTGCGTAAGAAGGGGGTGGTGGAAAAATTTGTGGAATTCTTCGGCCCTGGATTAGCGAATATGTCCCTTCCAGATCGCGCGACGATCGCCAACATGGCTCCCGAATATGGCGCAACGATCGGCTTCTTCCCGGTGGACGACGAAACCCTGCGCTATTTGCGCTTAACAGGCCGACCAGAAGAACTGGTCGAGCTAGTGGAGACTTATTACAAGGCACAAGGCTTATTCCGCAGCGCTAATACTCCCGACCCTGAATTCACCGAGATCCTGGAGCTCGACCTTGGGAGTGTTGTACCCAGCCTGGCTGGTCCCAAGCGCCCCCAGGACCGTGTACCCCTGGATCAAATGAAGCAAAACTTTCAAATGTCATTGACCGCTCCAACAAAAGAACGCGGCTTTGAGCTGAAAGACAAAGATCTTGAGCGCACCGGTTTGATGGGCACCAATGGCAGTGCCATCGAGTTGAAACACGGCGCGGTAGTTATCGCAGCCATTACTTCATGCACCAATACCTCAAATCCATCCGTCATGATTGGAGCTGGATTGGTGGCGAAAAAAGCACTTGCCCGCGGCCTTAAGGTAAAACCTTACGTAAAGACCAGCCTGGCACCTGGCTCGCGCGTCGTCACTGATTACCTGGAGCAGGCTGGATTGCTTGAGCCACTCGCCAGCCTGGGATTTAACGTGGTTGGTTATGGTTGTACCACCTGCATCGGGAACTCTGGCCCTTTGCCCGGTGAAGTTGTCAAAGCTATCACCAGCGCTGACCTGGTAGCTGCGGCTGTACTCTCTGGCAACCGCAATTTCGAAGGCCGCGTCCACCCGTATGTGCGCGCCAACTACCTGGCATCCCCGCCGCTGGTCGTTGCATACGCACTTGCCGGCACCGTTGATATCGACCTGGTGAACGAGCCACTCGGTCAGGATAAAAATGGACAACCGGTGTACCTGCGAGAAATCTGGCCTACCTCCCAGGAAGTGAGTGAAGCGGTGACCAGCAATGTACGACCGGAAATGTTCCGCCAGAAGTATGCCAACGTCTTTACCGGGAATGAAACCTGGAATGCGATACCGAGCAGTGAAGGCGATTTGTATGCGTGGGATGAGCAATCCACCTACATTCAAGAACCCCCATTCTTTCTTGACCTGAGCGCGGAGGTCGCACCTATCCAAAATATCCAGGGCGCCAGGGTGCTGGCAATTTTCGGCGACTCAATTACAACCGACCATATCTCTCCGGCCGGGTCGATCGCTACTGATAGTCCTGCGGGCAAGCATCTGCTTGAGCGGGGGGTTAGCCAGCGCGATTTCAACTCCTATGGCTCCCGGCGTGGCAACGATCGTGTGATGACACGCGGTACATTCGCCAACATCCGCCTGAAGAACCGTATGGTTCCTGGTGTCGAAGGCGGTTTTACATTGCACCAGCCTGATGAGGCGCAGATGAGCATCTATGACGCGGCGGTCAAATACCGCGGCGAAGGCATCCCTTTGATTATCCTGGCTGGCAAAGAATATGGCGCCGGCTCCAGCCGCGACTGGGCTGCCAAAGGTACCAACCTGCTGGGCGTAAAAGCCGTGCTGGCGGAAAGCTACGAACGCATACACCGCTCCAACCTGGTAGGTATGGGAGTACTGCCATTGGTTTTCAAGGAGGGGCAAAACGTCGAAACCCTTGGTCTGACGGGCAACGAAATCTTCTCCATCGAGGGGCTGTCAGATGATATACAGCCGATGAGTGACTTGACCCTACATGCACGCAAACCAGATGGCAGTGAAATCCACTTCCAGGTCATCGCCCGCTTGAATACTCCGGTCGAAGTGAACTACCTGCGCAACGGTGGAATTCTGCATACCGTATTGAGGAGTATGATCGGTAAGTAAGGGCTGTTAGAAATCTTTATAGAAATATGCCTTAACTGAACCTTGACATATTTGTGAATCGCTGTAAAATCGGGCGGAATGGTACAAGAACGATACTACCGCCAAGAAAAAAGGATGCACCGAGGGGCGTTAGCTCCTTCGGGATTATTATTTCAAAAATAGAGCCGGGAAGGCTCTATTTTTTTATTACTTTATAGTGCAATGCCGTTGCAGCAGGTCAAGCGATGATAAAACTACCCGGGCTGATTGACCCACATGTGCATGTCCGTGAACCAGGGGCGACTCATAAAGAAGACTGGGGCACTGCCACAGCAGCCGCCCTGGCAGGTGGTTTTACTGCCATCCTGGCTATGCCTAACACCCACCCGCCAATCGCCGATGCTGAAACCTTTGAGCTGGCATTATCGGCTGCACGACGAAAAGCGCACTGCGATTACACACAATTTCTGGGAGCAGGTGCGGAGAACACCTCGTGGGCATCCGATCTGGCTGGGCAAGCCGCCGGACTGAAGATGTATCTGGATCAAACCTATGGTCCACTGCGTCTGGATGATATGACATTGTGGGCAGAACATTTCGCCAACTGGCCTGCTGAACTGCCCATCGTCGTCCATGCTGAGAGCCGCAGCCTGGCAGCGGTCATTTTGACCGCCGCATTGTTCAACCGCCCGGTGCACCTGGCGCATGTATCGCTGCGTGAAGAAATCCTGTTGATCCGACGCGCTAAAGAACACGGCATACCGGTCACATGCGAAGTTGCTCCCCACCATTTGTTTCTCACCGCACAGGATATTCCCTCGCTCGGTCCAGGGCGCTGCGAGGTGCGCCCGCGCCTGGCATCTCCTGCTGACCGGGACGCGTTGTGGGAAAACCTGGAAGTGATTGACTGCTTTGCCACCGACCACGCACCCCATACGCTCGAAGAGAAGAACGGTCCCAACCCACCACCGGGCTTTCCGGGATTAGAAACTGCTCTGGCCCTCTTGTTGACGGCTGTCGATCAGGGACGATTAACGCTCGATGATGTTATCACCCGTATGTCCACCAACCCTCGACGTATCTTCAACCTTCCTGAACAACCTGACACCTGGATCGAAGTCGATCCAGGTGAGAGCTGGACTATCCAGGCAGCGAATTTATTCTCCCGCTGTGGCTGGACGCCTTTCGAAGGCTGGAATGTGCGCGGCCGGGTGCAGCGGGTTGTCCTGCGCGGACGGGAGGCTTATCGTGATGGACGGGTACACGCCCAACCTGGCAGCGGGCTGAACCTGAGGGTTGGCTGAATATTAATATCTAATCTGAACTCATAAATTCTTTTCAACCTAAGGAGAAAAAGGAAATGGCTACTTATGTTCCACCCCAACGCGCATCCAACCCACACCTGCCCTTCGGCGACCAGCAGGGTGCGCCATTTTACGGTAAAGATATCCTGTCGGTAAAGCAATTCTCTCATGACGATCTGACCTATACCTTCGGGGTTGCCCGGGAGATGCGTGAGATGGTGATGCGGGTCGGCTCGTTCGACCTGCTGAAAGGGAAGATCCTGGCAAATTTGTTCTATGAGCCATCGACCCGCACCTCGTCCTCTTTTACCTCTGCTATGGAACGCCTGGGAGGCAGCGTTATCCCGATCAACGAGGTGCGCTATTCATCGGTATCCAAGGGCGAGTCGCTACCCGATACAATCCGTACGCTGGAATGCTATGCCGATGTGATCGTCCTGCGCCATCCAGAAGTCGGCGCATCCGCCCTTGCCGCCCAATACGCCCGTAAGCCGATCATTAACGCGGGCGACGGCATCGGCGAGCATCCCACCCAGGCGCTGCTCGACCTGTTCACCGTTGTCCGCGAGCTCGGTCAAGTGGATGGGCTGACGGTGACCATGTTGGGTGATTTGAAATACGGGCGCACGGTACATTCGCTGGCGCGCCTGCTTTCCCTGTACAATGTACGCTTGAATTATGTGTCGCCTGATATCCTGCGCATGCCTGCTGAAATTATTGATGAGCTCAACCAAAAAGGTATCCTCCAGGCAGAGCATAATCAACTGGAATCAATATTGCCCGAAACGGATGTCCTGTATGTCACGCGTGTTCAAAAAGAACGCTTTGAAAACCAGGACGAATACGAAAGCGTGCGCGGCGCCTTTATCATCAGTTCTGAGACAATGAAACAGGCAAAAGAGAAAATGATCGTAATGCACCCACTGCCGCGCGTAGGAGAAATCAGCATGGATGTCGATGATGATCCACGCGCAGCTTACTTCCGCCAGATGGAATACGGCTTATATGTGCGCATGGCGCTGCTGGCGATGGTGCTGGGCAAAGCATAGTGCAGAGATGAAAAGGGAGCATAAAGTGTCATTCTTTTCTCGCTTAGAACAACGCGCCCGGCAAATCGACTCTCTGTTGTGTGTTGGCCTGGACCCCCATCATGACGATCTGCCTGAGGCATCCCCAGCCGCGGCACGAGATTTTTGCTTGCGCCTGGTAGAAGCTACCGCCGATCAGGCGCTGGCGTTCAAACCCAACGCCGCTTTTTTTGAAGCCTTTGGACCTCAAGGCGTCCAGGTATTGCAGGAAGTCATTGCCGCCATTCCATCCGAGATTCCTGTCCTCCTGGATGTCAAGCGCGGCGACATTGCTTCTACTGCCCAAGCTTACGCCCAGGCCGCATTCCAGGCGCTTGGCGCGCAGGCGGTAACCCTGAACCCCTACCTTGGCTACGATTCCATCGCTCCATTTCTGGAAGATGCGGAACATGGCGCGTTCCTGCTGTGCAAGACTTCCAACCCGGGGGCAGCCGATCTGCAGGATTTGCAAGTTTTCGCACCTTTACAATCCGGCACGATGCAGCCTGCCACGGTCTACCAGGCTGTCGCCGCGCTCGCCCAGAAGTGGAATACATCGGACAACCTGGGATTGGTGGTGGGTGCAACCTATCCTGAAGCCCTGGCGGATGTGCGCCGTCTTGCACCAGATTTATGGATACTGGCGCCTGGCGTGGGCGCTCAGGGTGGTGAGCTGGCGGCTGCTCTGCATGCCGGTCTGCGAATCGATGGGCTTGGGCTGCTGCTGCCCGTTTCGCGTGCCATCTCACGCTCTGCAAATCCGCGCCAGGCAGCCGAAAACCTGCGCCGGGAAATCAACCTGCAGCGCCAGATCGTGCAAGCAAGTCAGACCTCAGAGGTGAAAGCCTCACCGGCATCCCTCGCCAGCAAATATCAGGACCTGGCAGATGGCTTGCTGCAATTTGGCTGCGTGAAATTTGGTAAGTTCACCCTCAAATCAGGGCTTATTTCGCCGATCTACATGGATTTGCGCCAGCTTGTCAGCCACCCGACCCTGCTAAGCCGAGCAGCGGTTGCCTATCAGGAAATCCTCGCCGGGCTGCAGTTCGACCGGTTGGCTGCCCTGCCCTACGCAGCCCTGCCTATCGGTACCGCGGTGAGCCTGCTGACTAACCGTCCTATGATTTATCCACGCAAGGAAGCGAAGTCTTATGGCACTCAGGTGGAGATAGAAGGAGAATATCAAGCTGGCGAGCAGGTTGCCATCATCGATGACCTGGCGACAACCGGCGGAAGCAAATTTGAAGCTATTGATAAGCTAACTGCTGCAGGTCTGACGGTCAAGGATGTCATTGTCCTTATCGACCGCCAATCGGGCGCCAGTGAAGCACTGGCAGCAAAGGGTTACCGCCTACATACCGTTTTCACCTTGACGTGGCTGCTGGATGAGTGGGAACGCTCGGGTAAAGTTCCCCTGGGCAAAATCCTTGAGACGCGTAAATTCCTGGGGCTCAGTGAGTAATGTACCGCTCCATGCGCCCGCTCCTTTTCCAATTAGATCCTGAGCAGGCGCATGATTTAACCGTAAACTTGCTCAGGCTGGTGGCTGCCCTACCCCCACTGGCTGCCATCCTGCGTCGTATTTATGCCGCTCCGCCCCATCCGGTGACCGCATTTGGATTGACATTCCAGAACCCGGTTGGGCTGGCTGCTGGATATGACAAAGACGGTCTGGCATGGCGTGGACTGGCAAGTCTGGGTTTCGGTCACATTGAGGTCGGTACGATCACACTGCGCCCGCAACCAGGCAACCCGCGCCCGCGCGTTTTTCGCTTACCCGAAGACCAGGCTTTAATTAACCGCATGGGCTTTCCCGGTCTGGGCACAGATTTTGTCGCCCGCCGATTGGCAGGCAAGCGCCCTGCAGGCTTACTGATTGGCGCCAACCTGGGCAAGAACAAAGATACTCCCCTCGAAGAGGCTGCCGAAGATTACCTGAGGCTGGTAGACCGTTTTGCCCCCCTGGCAGACTATCTGGCAATAAATGTAAGCTCGCCAAATACCGTTGGACTGCGCCGCCTGCAAGCAAAGGATGCGCTTACTGCCCTGCTGGCTGCGTTGAACGAAAAACGGCGAGAATTAGAATTCGGTATGGGTAAGCACATCCCACTTTTGGTTAAGTTAGCTCCCGACCTGAGCAGTGATGAGCTGGATGATGCCCTGGATGCGATCCTTACCAACCAGATGGACGGAGTGATCGCAACCAACACCACTCTGCAACGGGAAGCGCTGCACTCACCTCGTGCCGCAGAAACAGGCGGGTTGAGCGGGGCGCCACTCCAGGCGCTCAGCCGACAGATGGTGATGGACATTTACCAGCGCACCGCTGCAAAACTGCCGGTCATTGGCGTTGGCGGTGTAATGGATGCTGCCAGCGCCAAAGGTATGCTGGATGCAGGGGCAGTGTTGGTACAGATATATACCGGTCTGATCTACCAGGGGCCAGGTCTGGTGAAGCAAATCCTGACCGGATAGATTGGAATGATATAATCTGTGCTCGAAAGCGCCATATCAATTATTCCACTCAAAAATTAAATAAATGTATTGAACAAGGAAACCCCCAAGCCATGCAAACAATCCTGAGTCTTCATGAAAAGCAAGTAATTATCGGCGACGACCAGCCCTTCGTGATTATTGGCGAGCGAATTAACCCCACCCGCCGTAAGAAGCTAGCCGAGAGCATGGCGCAAGGCGACTACTCCGTGGTGCAGCAGGACGCGCGCAGCCAGGCAGACGCGGGGGCACAGGTATTGGATGTGAACGCCGGCATTCCCGGCGGTGATGAGCCGGCGCTGTTGAGCGGGGCGGTCAAAGCGGTGCTGGATACAGTCCAGATACCGCTCTGCATCGACACCGCCAATCCAGATGCCCTGGAAGCAGCCCTGGCAGTGTATCCAGGCAAAGCCCTGATCAACTCGACGACTGCTGAAGCTGCCATGATGGGGCGGGTGCTGCCATTGGCTAAGAAATACGGCGCAGCGGTAATTGGGGTGATAACAGATGAATCAGGCATCCCCGCCACACCAGCTAAACGTCTGGAAACAGCGCGCAGGCTGATTGGCACTGCTGGCGATTATGGCATTCCTCCACAAGATGTTTTGATTGACTGCCTGGCGCTCACCGTTGGAGCAGATTCGAATGCTGGGCGGGTTACGCTAGATTCAATGGAGCTTATTTGGAATGAGCTGGGCGTCAACATGAGCCTGGGCGCCAGCAATGTCTCCTTCGGATTGCCAGACCGCAAGATTATTAATGTAGCATACCTGGCGCTGGCAATCTCGCGCGGCCTTACTGCCGCCATCACCGACCCCACTGTGCCAGAAATCCAGACCACACTGCTGGCTTGCGATCTGCTCATGGGACGCGATGAGTATGCCTCGCGCTGGATCCGAGCTTTCCGCAAGCGTGAGAAAGCAAAAGCGCAGTCAACATAATTAAACCAAAACCGGCCGCTCGAAAAGCAGCCGGTTTTGGTTTAATTTACAGCTTATTCTTCTTTGGCAACGGTATCTACGACATCAGAGGCGGCTTCGGGCTCTTCCGGAACGATCACCCACATCACCAGGTAAACCAGGATCATGAAGGGGAGGAAAATGGTTGCCAGCACATAGATCAACCGCATCATGGTGGGATCGATATTGAAATATTCACCCAAACCACCACAAATACCTGCAAGCATGCGCGCATTGCGTGAACGATAGAGTTTCTTGACTTCGCCAGACATGGGTAATTCTCCTATCTTGATTAATTTCGTTACAGAATCTATTTACGCAACGCTTATAAAAAAGTTGCAGCGCTCGATTTGTTCATGATAAACTTAGAAGCTTTGTCAAAACTGAGAGGCAGGCGCAATAATGCTCAATACACACAACAACGCCCAAGCCCATTCATGTTTACTGAGAAATTGTATGCGGCGTTATATCTTATATCCAATTGTACTCTTATTCTTTGTGCTGGCTGGCTGCACACCTACCAGCCTGAGCGGGCTGGATGAGACTTTATCAGCGCGCACCAGCCCGTTCCCACGACTGCAACGATCACCTGTCGCCACATCGACCCTCGCAACATCCGAATCAGCCAAACCGACATCCAAACCCTCCCCTACACCCACCCCGATACCCACAAGCAGCCTGGGGGTGGAGACAAGCAGCCTGAGCGGCCAGCAGGTGCAATTCTGGCACCCCTGGCAAGGCAAAACGGAGGCGGCCATCCAGGAGCTGGTAGAGCAGTTCAACAGCGAGAATGAATGGGGGATTCAGGTGCAGGCACGATCCAAAGGCAGCCTGGATAACCTGGATGCAAGCCTTCAAACCGCAATTCAAGAAGACGAGCAACCAGATCTGGCGGTAGCCTATCTATACCAGGCTCTGGGCTGGAAGGAGAAACCGATTGATCTGGGTGAATATCTGGGTGACCCGGATTGGGGCTTCTCCACTGCAGACGAAACTGACTTTTATCCGGTATTCTGGGAGCAGGCCAGACAGGAAGAGCAAATGCTCGGCTTGCCTGCATTCGCATCAGCCCAGGTGCTGTATTACAACCAGACCTGGGCGCAGGAGCTGGGTTTCGACGCCCCACCAGCCACAACCGAAGAATTAAAAGAACAGGTTTGCGCCGCAGCTCAGGCGAATCTCAAAGACGAAGATACGACCAACGACGGCAGCGGCGGTCTGCTGCTAACCAGCAATTACTCAGCCATGCTCGGGTGGATGAAGGCGTTTGGAGCACAGATCATGCAGGCTGATGCCCGTGAGGCAGACAGTCCTTACCAGTTCAACACCCCTGAAGTAGTGGATACGTTCACATTCCTGCGCAAGCTGCACGACCAGGGCTGCGCCAGTCTGATCGAGGAAGGCGACCCGCAAGAGGAATTTGCTGCACGGCGCGCTTTGCTTGTTGAAGGCAGTGTAGCCAGTATGCCCGATCAAATAGCGGCAATGAAGCGCTCCAATAATGACGACCGCTGGACGGCATTGCCATTTCCTTCTCCAGACCAGCAAGCCGTGCTGCCGGTTTACGGGCCATCGATTGTTATGCTAGAATCCGAGCCAGAGGGACAGTTAGCAGCCTGGTTATTTTTACGCTTTTTGTTAAACCCTGAAAACCAGGCCCGCCTTACCCAAGCCAGCGGGGGGTTACCATTGCGTGCGGCAGCTCTCCCTTTGCTGCAGGCGTATAGGGAAAGCTTTCCGCAGTGGTCCGCCGCGGTTGAAGCACTACCACTTACCCAACCCGAACCTGCTGACTATTCCTGGCGGTTGGTGCGCTGGGCGATCAGCGATGCCTCAACCCAACTTTTCCGCTCTTACTTCAACATTGACCAGACTGCCGACCTGGCGAAATTCTTGAACACGACTGCTGCTGACCTTTACGCCGATTTGCGGTGATATTTATTAAATACAAAGCTGCTGAGAGGAGGACCTCCCAGCAGTTTGAGTTTAAATCTATGCCTTACTCGGGTGCGCCCGGTTCAGCGACAGGTTGAGGGCTTTCAACCGGTACGCTCGGTATCACGCCGATATCTACCTGCTCTTCCATGCGAATCTGACCGCGCAAAAAAGCGCCTTCTTCTGTAGCAAATGCTGCGGTCACCACGTTGCCCCACACCCGACCGGTGGCGCGAATCTCCAGTTTCTCACAGGTAATATCACCGCGCACCGCTCCAGCAACGATCACAGCATTCGCTTTCAGATCCTGACAGGTAACCCGTCCGGTTTCTCCGACCACTAGCAGACCACGCAATGCAATCTCACCTTCGAATGCGCCTTCAATACGCACTCCACCCGCGCCGCTCAGATTACCTTTCCAGACAACGCCTGAGCCAAGCACCGAAGTGACCCGCTCGGTGGGAGCGGGCTGCGCGGTGGGGGCAATCACTTCGTCAGAACGGCGGCGGAACATAAATTATTCGCTGGGCAGGACGGGAAATGCAAGGATATTGTACCCCGAATCGACATATATAATCTCGCCAGTCACTTTAGAGGACAGATCAGAGGCCAGATAAACAGCGGTGCCGCCAATATCTTCGATTGAGATATTTTGCTGCAATGGGGCTAACTGGCTGAACTGGCGATACATGGACTTAAAACCTGTTACGCCTGCAGCCGCGAGGGTACGTACCGGTCCAGCCGAGATGGCATTGACACGCACATGCCGCGAGCCCAAATCGTAAGCCAGATAGCGCACCGAAGCCTCCAAAGCAGCTTTAGCGACCCCCATGACATTATAGTTGGGTGCTACTTTCTCAGAGCCATAATAGGTGAGAGTTAGCAACGAGCCACCAGGTCGCAGCAGCGATTCAAAATGCTGCACCAGTGCGGTGAATGAGTAGACACTGATATCCATCGCCCGGTGGAAACCTGCCCGGCTGGTTTGATAATATGCACCTTCCAACTCGGCGCGATCGGCAAAAGCCACTGCATGCACCAGGATATCCACCTCGCCATAGACCTGGCGAGCTTTTTCAGCCGATCGTTGAATTTCATCATCGCTGCTGACATCGCAGGGCTCGATGAATTGCGCTTCCAGCGAGACCGCTAAAGGGCGGGCGTGCTTTTCCACTGCTGGATGGTAACTAAAGCCCACGGCTGCACCCTGTTCGTGAAAGGCTTTGGCAATGCCCCAGGCGATGCTACGCTCATTGGCAAGCCCAAAGATCAATGCGGTTTTACCACTTAAAAGACCCATGTTCGTTTCTCCTTTAGCAATAAGAACTTCCATCAACGTCACTACCTGACCAGCATATCCTTAACCCGCCAGAAGGTCATCCGTTGCGTCCCGGCGCAGGTAGAAGCGCCAGGGGATACTCTTCCATGGTTCAGGAACATTATTCAAGCCTATACGTGGGCTCTGGAACACCTGTGCATCGGGCAGTGCCTGTCCAGTTTCCAGAAACAGGCTGGCACCCGGAGCGCATAAATCGGCGCCATTAAATAGTTTATCGATATTAAGCGCCCGGGTCAGCTTGGCAGGGCCATCGCTCCAATGCGCCTCTGATACACCTGCCCTGCGGCTGGCAATGCTGCTCCGTCCCTCTTCAATTTGAATCGCCCGCAGCAGCACGGCTGCAGGGTATCCATCTTTCTCCACCACAATATTTAAGCACCAGTGCATACCATAGGTGAAATATACGTAAGCATGCCCGGGCGGGCCATACATGACCTGCGTGCGAGGCGTGCGACCAGCTTTACAATGGCAACCGAGATCATCCTCGCCGGAATAAGCTTCCGTCTCTGTGATGTAACCAGCCAGACGCTGACCAGCATCAATGCGCACCAGGCGCATTCCAAGAAGCTGGCGCGCCACAACTAGCGCAGGGCGCGCGTAGAACTCGCAGGATAAACGAGCTGCAAAGTTCGATTAGGAATCAGGCGCTATCATAACGTTCAAACTATACCACAGCAACGATCACCCAAAAGCAATGAACAAGCCATCAAGCTGGCTGTGGATAACCTTGATTAATCTGGTAGTCTGGCGCTTCATTGGTGATTATCAATCATCCGGACGACTGTCAACAGTTCAGCGTTGGTGATACGCACCAGGCGGGTGGATTCACGCAGCGCCTGTAAATCCCGGTTGCAGGCGTATCCCATCTCTGAGCATAACCGCCTTCACGTGCCAGTGCGTTCGCCAGCAGCGCTACGGTGACAGTATCCATCGCTGCCGTCAGGATCGGGAAGAACAATTTTATTGATGAAGCTAACCGCACACGGACATCGGTCTGGTTGGGCAGAATTTCAGTGTGTCCAGGCACCACCAGCACGCCATCAAATGTTAAGTCTCAAATTGGTTAAATAATTCCTCGTTCACTGACCCTCCTGAAACAGCGATTTTAATGTGCTCACCAGCAATTGGTGTTCAACCGCATGAATTCGTTCTTCCAGGCTCTCCAGCGACTCACCCGCCTTGATTGTTACTGCCTGAGATGCCAGAACCGGCCCGCTGTCCACGCCCTCATCCGGCACCAGGTGAACCATGACACCGGTCTGAGTAATTTCGCCACGCTGGTAAGCCTCGTAGGCTCGCTCGATGGCATGCGTGCCTGGAAATGTGCCAGGTAGAGCCGGGTGCAAGTTCACCACCCTGCCAGGGAAACGCTCCAAAAAGGCTGAAGTCAGGATTCGCATCCATCCTGCCAGCACCACCCAATCGGGTTGGAAGAGGGCTACTTTCTCTGCGAGCATGGCATCATAAGTACGACGATCGAGATCCTTAGATTTTGACATTACCACAGTCTGGATTCCGGATTGCTTTGCCCGTTCGAGACCATAGGCATCCGCCTGATTGGAAATGACGACCACAACCCGTGCGGGCAACAGGCCCGATGTGCATGCATCGATAATAGCCTGCAGGTTCGAGCCATAGCCCGAAATCAACACGACCAGTCGTTTGGGCGATGCTATTTGCGCCGTCATGATGCTCCTTGAGCGCCCAGCGCCTGCCAGCCAATATCCTGGCGGTACTGCATGCCATCAAAGTGAATGTGCTTTACCGCAGTGTACGCAGCGGACAGCGCTGCTGAAAGATCATCGCCCCAGCCGCTGACGCCTAAAACGCGTCCCCCCGATGTTAGGATCATCTGTTGATCCCTGCGGGTGGCAGCGTGAAATACTACCCCATGTTCGTAAACTTCATCCAGACCTGATATTGCGCGCCCCACTGGACTGCGACCGGGATAACCTTCAGAAGCCAGCACAACGCAGGCTGCGGCGCCCGAATGCCATTGCACTTTAAGCTGATCGAGCCTGCCAAGCACGCAGGCTTCAGCGATATCCAACAAATCGGTTTTCAGCAGCGGCAGTATCACCTGGGTTTCCGGATCACCAAAACGGCAGTTGAATTCCAACAATTGTGGTCCCTGAGCAGTAAGCATCAAGCCAGCATAGAGGACACCCACAAACGGTTTGCCTTCCTGACGCAACCCATCGACTGCAGGCTGAAGGATTATTCGCTCGATTTCTTCTAATAGTGCTGGCGAGCAAACTGGGGCAGGCGCGTAGGCACCCATGCCTCCAGTATTCGGGCCGAGGTCACCGGTTAACAGGCGCTTATGATCCTGTGCGGGAGGCATGAGGCGAATTGTCCGTCCATCGCAAAAAGCCATCACCGAGACCTCGGGACCACTCAGACGTTCTTCGATCACAACCTCCTGACCCGATGCGCCGAACTCGAGATCGACCAGCATTGCCTTCAACGCCTGGCAGGAATCCTCGAAACTTTGGGGCACCAGCACGCCTTTCCCTGCCGCCAATCCAGAAGCCTTAATGACCACCGGATAATCCAACTGGCGCAGGTGCTCAACCGCCTCATCGTAATTATTGAATATGGCATATCGAGCAGTAGGCAGCGAGTGGCGGCTCATGAATGCTTTGGCAAATGCTTTCGAAGCCTCAATTTGTGCCGCCTCCCTGCCTGGACCAAAGACCGGAATGCCTGCCCGGCTTAACTCGTCAGCAAGACCAGCCGCCAACGGCACTTCAGGACCGACTATAACCAGATGGACTTGCTTCTGGCGGGCGAATTCGATCAATTGTTGAAAACTGCCCGGGCTGTCAGCGGACAGGCTGACGTTTTCACCAATTTGAGCCGTGCCTGCATTACCTGGAGCGACATACAGCCGCGCCCGGCGTGGCGACTCAGCTACTTTCCAGGCGAGAGCATGCTCGCGGCCACCAGACCCAACGATCAAAACATTGAGCATATCCATATTTTTTCCTTCTTTTTCAATTCCTGATCAGAATCCTTGACGATATAAAGAGACAAACGCCAATTGCTGAGATGGACAAGTTAAGAAAAACTCCCGCGAAAGCTAATCTGGTGCGGGAGGTCAATTGTTTAGATCACCAATAAAAGGCAAGGATGATCATCATGCAGGGTAAGTTGGGCGCCTGCCAAATTATTGACGATTGTAACACATCCAAACTCACGGACTAGACAAGTGCAATTTGATGAGCCAGGTTCTACTAAATTCGTGCTTTCAGGGGACAGCCAGGATGTGTGAGATGTAGCGTATAATCTTAATGAATTGATATTCTTTATTCGAGGACTGGCTATGAACCTTGATTACAGCTCATATCTTTCACCTTTTTCCTGGCGTTATGGCAGCGCGGAGATGCGCCAGATTTGGTCTGAGGAAAACAAACGGCTGCTCTGGCGTAAATGCTGGGTTGCTCTGGCTGAAGTCCAGGCAGAATTTGGATTGGTGAGCAGCGAACAAGCCGCTGATTTACGAGCACATATGTTGGAGATAGACATTCCTCGCTCACTTGAAATCGAAGCAGAGATCCACCATGACTTGATGGCAGAGCTAAAATGCTTTGCCGAGCAGGCTGCGCAAGGGGGAGCAATTCTGCATCTTGGCGCAACTTCGATGGATATAGAAGACAATGCCGAAGTGCTGCGCATGCGGTTTTCCATAGACAAATTGATGAGTCAACTGGATACACTTCTAATGGCTTTCGCCGAGCAGATAGAAGCCACATCTGATTTTCCCATCATAGCCTTTACCCATCTGCAGCCGGCTGAACCATCTACCCTGGGCTATCGATTGGCGATGTATGCACAAGATTTGCTTACAGATCGCGAACAGCTCAGCCGGGTACGGCGAGACCTTAAGGGCAAGGGCTTTCGCGGCGCTGTTGGCACCAGCGCTTCCTATGCTGAATTGTTCGGCAGCACAGAACGGCTGGCTGAGTTTGATACACGTCTTTCAACGCACCTCAGCTTGCCATTTTTTACGGTCACCAGCCAGGTATACCCGCGCAAGCAAGATTACCAGGTAGTCAGTGCGCTGGCTGGTTTGGGCGCATCCCTGTACAAATTCGCTTTCGACCTGCGTATTTTACAATCACCATCAGTCGGCGAGATGGCTGAACCATTTGGAACAAAACAGGTCGGCTCATCTGCCATGCCCTTCAAGCGCAACCCGATTCATGCCGAGAAAATTGATTCACTGGCGCGCCAACTTGCAGGTCTGCCTCGCCTGGCATGGGACAATGCCGCGCACTCGCTGCTTGAACGCACCCTGGATGATTCTGCCAACCGTCGCAGCATGCTGCCGGAAGCCTTTTTAATCGTCGATGAGTTATTGAGCACCGCCCAGCGGCTGGTCAGCAATATAGTAATAGATCGTGATGCGATTGCACGCAATCTGGAAAGATATGGACCTTTTGCAGCCAGTGAACGCGTTCTGATGGCTGCTTCTAAGAATGGCGCTGACCGCCAGGTGATGCATGAGCGATTACGCCGGTGTGCGCTAGATGCATGGAAGGCAGTCCGGGCAGGTGAAGAGAATCCTCTGGCGCTGCTGATTAGCGGGGATGAGGAGGTTCGCCAGTACCTCACGGCGGAACAGATTCGAAATTTAATGGATGCCAGCGCTTATATCGGCGATGCACCTGATCGTGCGCGAGAGCTGGCAAGACGGGTCAGAAGCGCCCTGGAGTAAGTATAAATCGCTCAGGGCTTCCAGATAATTGCTTCTCGCTCCACCCCTACGGATACAATTCGAACCGGCACACCAACCAGTTCCTCAATTTTGCTTATGTACGCTCGAGCTGCTGATGGCAGCTGGTTATACTGTCGGATAGCTCCGATGGGCTGCTGCCAGCCATCCATCTCGATGATCACCGGATCAACTTCTCCTAGCCAGGTAGCATCGCCTTCCCAATACTCCCATATCTTCTCGGGATTGCCGGTGTGGCGGTAGCCCACGCAGAGTTTGATCACTGGAAGGCTGGAAAGCACATCCAGCTTGGTTAATGCCAGCTCACTGATGCCGTTTAGCTGCCCGGTAAAGCGCACCAGGGCAGCATCAAACCAGCCGCAGCGGCGCGGCCTGCCGGTAACGGTGCCAAATTCCTGTCCCTCATTCAACAGAACCTGGCCATCCTGGTCAAACAGCTCTGTCGGCATTGGTCCAGCGCCAACGCGGGTAGTATAGGCTTTGGTGACTCCGATCACACGGTTGATCCACTGCGGCGCCAAACCAAGACCTGCAGCAGCCCCACCTGCCAGCGTATTCGACGCAGTAACGTAAGGATAAGTGCCCCAGTCATTATCTAGAAGCGCAGCCTGGGCGCCTTCCAATAGTATATGTTCTCCGCTTGCCATGGCTTCCTGGATCAGACCGAATGGTTCTCGCACTACATCATGAACCAGCGAAAATTGGTGCAGCTTCTCGGTATAAACCTCGTCGAAATTCAAGGGCTGGCTGCCAAACGCCTGAAGGATTTTGTTTTTGATCGATAGCTGGATTCTCAGCTTTTCAGCAAACTGCTCAGGTCTAAAGAGATCATACAGGCGAATGCTGTTATAGCTCACTTTGTCGGCATAAGTGGGGCTGATACCGCGCCTGGTAGTACCCGTACGCGCACCACCTTTGGCTTCTTCATAAATGGCTTCCAGCATGGGATGGTAAGGCATCACCAAACTGCAGCGGGGAGAAACCCATAAACGGCTCACCAGGTCGATCCCACTGGACTGAATGCGCTCAATCTCAGACCAAAGGGTATCCAGGTTTACTACCACACCTGGGCCGATCACACAGACAGTCTCTGGATTGTAAAATCCATTCGGGGTGAGGCGCAACTTAAAAGTGCCATACGGATTGACTACCGTATGACCCGCATTATCTCCGCCATTGAAGCGGGCGACAATATCGGCATCCTGGCAAAGCAGGTCGACAATTTTCCCCTTGGCTTCGTCCCCCCATTGGGCACCCACTACTGCGGTTGCGCTCATATAACACCTCCTCAGCGAGCTGGCTGCCAGATGAATTTATTAGCGAAGGCGTGGATCACGCTCTAAAGTCAGACGCAGGCCTTCTGCCAGTGAGAAACGAGGCTGGTAGCCTAGCTTTTCGTGCGCCAGGTTAATATCAGCACACATGCGCGAAACCCCGGGATCGTTCTTCGGATTTTGAATGACCTCGACTTTGGAGGCGGTCACTTCCATGATCAAGCGCACCAGCTCACGCAGGCTGGTTTGTGTACCACTACCAATATTAATGACCAGGTGGTTGATGCTCGGAGCGGTGGCAGCAGCAATCATCGCCGTGACGACATCGTCAACGTACACATAATCACGGGACTGGCTACCATCACCATGCACCACCAGGCTGCCGCCACGCGTTGCCTGACGAAGGAAATTGGGAATAACCGGTGGGTGAGAGGCTGGCAATTTTTGGCCAGGTCCATAGGCGTTAAAGACCCGCAGGCTGACCGTTTCGATCTTCCACAGGTCACCAATCGTACGGACGTAATATTCTGCAGCCAGCTTTGAAACTGCATACGGAGAGCGGGGACGTGGTTCTGCGGTCTCCCGTAATGGCTGGGTTTCTTGATTGCCATAAACCGCTCCGGATGAAATTAAAACTACTCGTCTCACTCCGACATCGCGCATCGCCTCCATCAAACTGACGGTACCGCCAACATTTACAGCGTTGTATTCGCGAGGATATAAGACTGATTCCGGAACGGATACTCTGGCTGCCAGGTGATAGACACAGTCAATATCTTGAAGCAAAGTCCACAGCTTAGGACGATCATTGACATCTCCGCGGGTAAATAAAACATCCGGGGACAATGCCTGAGGATCACCCGCTGATAAATCATCCAGGCCGCGTACCTGGTGACCTTCACGAGCCAGGTAATTTGCCAGGCTAGAGCCCAAGAAACCAGCTGCGCCAGTAATCAAGAATTTCATAAGTAAACGATATCCATTTAGAGGTAATTTTTTTGCAGAATAGAAAAATTATAGCACGACATCCGATTCTGACCGGAGATGAGTGACGAGCTATTCGCTAAGAAGCCTTTAACCGACCGAGACGAGCGTGCATGATAAAATTTTCTTGCATGAAAAGGTTAAATACATCTTTCAGAATTCTTGAGATCATCACCGTCATTTTTCTGGCAGCATTGATCATGGGAAGTGGGAAACAGCCCACGAACAACCTGGTTGAGAGAGTGCGCGCTTTTACGCGTAATGATGAATTCAACTTCATCAACTGGACTGTGAACGCCCTGGGGAACAAGCTTCGGCAGGCGTCTATTGGTACCGAAAATTATCTTTCCGAAGAACAACGTAAGCAAATCGTGATTGAATATCTTAAGCTTGTCTGGCAGATCCAGATCGGTGAAGCACAGCTCAGCCAGATATATGCTGACCCAACTATTGCAGATGCCGAAGCCGCCTCCACCGATCTGCGTGCCCAGCTTGAAAAATTGCGCTCTGAGCGAGATCAACAGGCGCCACTGGCAGAGGCGATCCTACAAGCCCAAATCAGCGAGACAGCCTCCCAATTAGGACTGACTCTCGGAGGCCAAACTATTCCTCCAGTAATGTACCATGTAACACCGCTACCCTGGGCGATGATCATCAGCCCACGGGACACAATACGCCAGGAAGCGAGCATCTCGCTTTCCCCTGATATTACAATTGAAGAGCACTCGGAGTTGGAAGATCAAGTCGACCAGAGTGAAAATGTCTCGTCACTAATCGTTGGTGTCGGCGGTTTGGGGTTGTATCCAACCATGGTAGCTCAAACCAGCGATTTAACCTGGTTAAGCGAGGTAGTGGCTCACGAATGGGTGCACAATTACCTGACGTTACGCCCTTTAGGCATCAACTACCTCTCGTCGCCTGAGCTGCGCATTATGAACGAAACAACGGCTTCGATTGCGGGTAAGGAAATCGGGGAGGCGGTCTTGAAAATGTATTATCCTGAACTGGTTCCAGAACCAATTACTGCCCAGCCAGAGGGTGAGTCAACCGCACCACCCGAGCCCCCGGAGTTTGACTACTATCGTGAAATGCGGGAGACGCGCGTCACGGCTGACCAGCTGCTCGCTGAGGGAAAGATTGAGGAAGCTGAACAATATATGGAACAACGCCGGGTAGTATTCTGGGAACATGGTTATCAAATCCGGAAGCTTAACCAGGCGTATTTTGCATTTTACGGTGCCTACGCTGATCACCCCGGTGGTGGCGCTGCAGGAAGTAATCCTGTTGGAGAAGCCGTCCAGGCGCTGCGCGAGCGTAGCGGCTCACTGGCAGAATTTATTAACCGCATATCCTGGATATCTTCATTCGAGCAACTCCAGAAGGTCGTCCAGGCATCCAATTGAGGCTGCAAGAACGGTTCCTAGAGCAATAAACTCCCTACTGTCAGATATCAGGTGGGCTGGTAAAATTGAACGATATTAAGAAAATGAGGAGACCAATATTTTGATACGAAAAACTGCCATATTTGTTTTGGTAACACTGGCTCTGCTGTTGTCTGCCTGTGGGTCATTAACCCCACCCCCGGCTAGTACACAGGAGGCTCAATCTCCCACACAGGAACAGACATCTGCGAGTGTAGCCACCCAACCAGTAGCCACCACCACCACCCCGGCGTGCCGGGTGGACACGAGCGCACAACCGGACCCTACCCAGGAAGCGCTGTTTCCTCAGGTTGGTGAGCAGGCATGGGTACAGGGCCCAGAGACCGCACGGGTGAGAATTATCGAATACAGCGACTTTCAATGACCATACTGTGCGTTGCTTGCGCCCGTGTTGGCGCAGTTAAAAGAACAATATCCCGACGATCTCCGTATTGAATTTCGCCACTTCCCTCTAAATTCGATCCACGATAAAGCAGCCCTTGCAGCCCAGGCATCGGAAGCAGCAGGGTTGCAAGACAAGTTTTGGGAGATGCATGACCTGCTCTTCTCCAGGCAGGCTGATTGGGCAGGATTAACCGTCGACCAGTTCCAGACATGGCTGATCGAGCAAGCGGGCGAGCTTGGTCTTGACACGGACCAGTTCACTCAGGACTTAACCAGTGACGCCATCGCTGCAATTGCCGAGCAAGCCTGGCAGCAAGGACAAGCGGCTGGACTATCCGGGACCCCCTTCATGATCTTCAACGGACACCCCTACCAAGGTGCTACTGACCTGGTATCCCTGTCTGGCGTTGTCGATTCGCTCTTATTGGCTGAACGCCAGTTCACAGAATGTCCGCCGATGACCATCGATCCCAACAAAAAATACACCGCTACCTTAAAAACGGAGCGGGGCGACATTGTCATGGAGCTCTTTGCTGATAAAGCCCCACTGGCGGTCAACAGCTTTGCCTTTCTTGCCGAGCAGGGCTGGTTCGACGGCATTTCCTTCCACCGCGTGATACCAGAATTCGTTGCACAATCTGGTGATCCAAGTGGATCGGGATTTGGTGGACCGGGGTACGTTTTTGATAACGAAATATCTGCCGATTTAAAGTTTGATCAGGCTGGCCGTGTAGGAATGGCTAACGCCGGTGCAGGTACTAACGGCAGCCAGTTCTTTATTACCTATGTACCGCTGCCACAATTAGATGGCGGCTATACGGTTTTTGGTCAGGTGATTTCCGGGATGGATGTGGCGGAGAGCCTGACGGCTCGAGACCCATCCGCTGGTGGAGACCTGCCACCCGGTGATAAAATTTTATCGGTAGTCATAGAAGAAAAATAATCCACTGTATCCTGGCAGCAGAGATCGATGACTTTTTCGATCCCTGCTGCCAGGTCTTCAAGAATACTCATGATCTACGATCCAGCACCCAGACCGACCCGCCAGACATTTACATTACTACAGTTCATATTTTCCGCTATAGCTATCATTGGCATCCTGGGGGGTGCACTGTTATTCGGCTTGACTGCAGTGCTGGCAGGCATAAGCTCAGGTGCACCCGAAATTGAGGTTCTTACTGTCTTGTTGATCAGCGCCGGTCTGGTGTTTTGTGGCGTCCTGGTAATCCCCAGTGCTGTTTACGCTTACCGGAGAATGTCGGGAAAGCCACACAAAGGATTTATCCGGGTCAACACATCTCTATGGCCGCTTCTTGGAATTCTACTTCTGCCAATAGTGATCCTGGCTGGCGACTGGGTTTCAGGTCAGGCTAAGCTGGCCTGGCTGCTGCTACCGCCGTTGCATATACTGGCAGTCGGAATTCCGATCGTCGTTGTGCTATTCCTGGCCATACGCGGCCTGCCATTGGGCTCCCACCAGCGCACCTGGGGATCTGTAGCGAGTGGGGTCGTGCTAGGTCCTACAATCGTCTTGATATTAGAAACGATTGGTCTGCTTTTCGTGGCAGGTCTGGTAGTTCTTTTTATTTTCAACCAGCCAGACTTAATCAACCAGCTAAGGTCTCAAATCCAGGAGTTGTCTCTTGGCACAGCAGATCCTGAGCAGACCATGGAGACCTTCCTGCCATATCTCACGCAACCCGGGATTCTGCTAGGTGGCATTGCCTTTATATCAATCTTTGTACCACTGGTAGAGGAAGCATTTAAGCCTGTAGCGGTATGGTTACTGGCAGGATCTAAACTGACTCCTGCAGCCGGATTTGCCATCGGGGCAATTTGCGGCGCTGGGTTCGCACTATTTGAAAGCCTGGGGTTAAGCAGTGGCGGCACCGATTGGGCCTATTTAGTTTCAGCTCGTCTGGGAACATCGGTTATTCATATCACAAACAGCGCGTTAATGGGTTGGGCACTCGCCTCCACCTGGCGTAAAAAGCAATATTTGCAACTTGCCTGGGTATTCCTGGCTGTCGTAGCAGCGCATGGCGCCTGGAACGCGATTTCTCTATTGAGCGCTTCGCAGGCAGTCCTCCAGGAACAAGGCATATCAAGCTGGTTAGATAATGCTACATGGCTTGGAACATTAGGCCCCTGGATGATTGGTGTAATGGCCGTGGGAGGTTTGATTCTGCTGATTTGGTTTAACGCCAGACTGCGCCGTCAAATGTCCCTTTCGACACCAGAAACCTTTTCGCCAGCATTACCGACAGCTCAGGAATGAGTTTTGCGACACCAATCTAACCTATCCCTGACTTTCGCGATGTAATATCATTAGCAAGGATTTATTAATGGAAATTGTCCAGCAATTGATCGACTTTGTTCTGCACATTGATAAGTATTTAGGTCAGATCATCAGCCAATATGGCACACTGACCTATATTATTCTGTTTGCTGTTATTTTCATAGAAACAGGTGTAGTTATATTACCATTTTTACCGGGAGATTCCCTGCTGTTCGCAGCCGGGACTTTTGCGTCCCCTGCGCTTGGTTCACCATTGAACATCTGGGTTTTATGGATTTTGTTGTGCATCGCGGCTGTCCTCGGAGATACAGCAAACTACTGGATTGGGCATAAAATTGGTCCACGAGCATTCAGCGGTGAAATACGGTATCTCAAGAAAGAACACCTCGACCGTACACACGGGTTTTTCGAAAAATACGGTGGAAAAACGATCGTCATTGCACGCTTTGTCCCCATTGTACGCACATTTGCCCCGTTCGTTGCCGGAGTGGGCGAGATGAGCTATGGCAAATTTCTTTCTTATAACGTAATAGGGGGTATCTTGTGGGTAACGATTTTCACCTGGCTTGGATACTTCTTTGGCAACCTGCCGTTTGTGCAGGATCACTTCGGCTTGATTGTGATTGCCATCATTCTGATCTCGGTGCTACCAGCAGTTTACGAAGTAATTAAAGCGCGGATGAGCAAAACGCGATCGACCGATCTGGAGACCGGAGCATAAACTCATTATTTGGGTTGGCAATTAGCTTCAGAAAAAACGGGGGTCTGCAGGCAGGCTGCCCATCACCTGTCTTAATGGAATTTAATCACCTGTGCCCAGAGCTGTCACCATGGCTACAGCCAGATTGGATGTATGGCTGATACTGACACTCCAGGTATTTAATCCCAAAGCTTCAGCTCGTATAGCCGCAGCACCATGCAAGAAGAGCTGGGGCTGTTTTTCCGGGCCATAGCGCAGCTCAACCTCACGCCAACCGACCGGACCAATACCGGTTCCCAGTGCTTTCACCGTAGCTTCTTTTGCAGCAAAGCGAGCTGCGAGTGATGCAGCTTTGCCTGCACATTCAGCCAGCTCAACGGAAGTAAATATTCGATCAAGAAAATGTTGGCCATGACGCTCAATTGCTGCTGCTAAGCGATCAATCTCGACCATATCAATTCCGGTTGCTAGCGACGCCTGGCTCATCGATCTGCCTCTAGTTGTTGAGCTGCTGTTCCTGCAATACCGATTCCCAGATGATCGGGATCCAGGTATTTACGCGCCGCAGTCAGGATATCCTCCCGGCTGATCGCCGGATCATCTCTGGATAGTTACGATAATAATTCAAGCCAAGCTGGTAACGTTCCAGGTTGAGCAGTGCGCCTGCCACACCCGCATTCGCTTCCAGAGAGAGAGGCAGGCTGCCAATCAGCAGTGATTGCACATCTGCCAGCTCTGCCTCACTGACCGGTTCTGAGATAAATCGCCGGAGCTCTGCTATGAGCAGCTCGATCACCTGGTCTACGGCTTGCGGTGCAACCCCGGCAGCCAGCTCCCAGGGACCTGGGCCGAATCCTCCTCCGAGGCTGCTATGTACCGAGTAAGCCAGCCCTGCCTGCTCGCGCACCACTTCACCAATGCGCCCCATCAAACCGAATTGCCCAAGAATGATGTTGCCAAGGTTAGCTGCCTGATAGTAATAATCTTTTCGAGCCGGACCAGCAGCGCCTAATACAAGATCAACCTGCACTTTACCTGGTAATTCAACGAACCGGCGAGTTGTTTCTACGGGCAAGCTCACTGGTGGAAGCCCTGGCGGACTCGCTTGAGCAGGATTGCGCCAATCACCAAGCACCTTTGCTACCTTTTCTACTGCCAGATCAGGTTCGACCGCGCCAACAACTACGAGCACCATTCCCATCGGCCCGTATACACGGCGGTGAAAATCCTGCAAGTCAATTGGGCGAATCGCTTGAACAGTCTCAGGGTAGCCTTCTTCCGGTTGGCTATAAGGATGTCCGGGATAGATTATTTGCTCGAATACCCGTTGGGCCAGGTGGGAGGTGTCTTGCGCCAGTATCGCCAGATTGGTGAGAAGCTGGGCGCGTAAACGTTCAACCTGATCCGGAGGGAAGGATGGTTGGCGCAAGGTATCTGCCAGGATATCCAACAAACTATCCAGATCTTCAGCCAGTGCCTGCCCACCAAAACCAGTTGTGTGCGTCCCACTGTTGATCTGCAGGCTGGCGCCCACAAATTCCAACTCGTCAAAAATCTGATGAAAACTGCGCCTGGTTGTGCCGCGCATCAAAGCCGATGCGCAAAAGTCTGCCAATCCCAATTTGTCCTGCGGATCAAATAGACCCCCAGCATACAGGTAGCCGGAAATCACCACCGACTGACTGGTAAAGTTTGGACGCGCAAGGATGGTTATCCCATTATCCAATTCAACCCTGGTAATATCATCTGCTCCAGGGTACGACAATTTTGCCGCAGAGGGCATGGTCGGAACCCCTGTCATGATTGAGCCCCCTCCTCAGGATGGAAAACACCTACCACCCGGTTAACCGGCTGCAGATAACGGCAAGCTACATCCTGCACATCGTGCGGAGTTACCTGCTCTAACCTGACCAGGTAACTTTCCAACCAATCCTGTGAAGCAAACATTTCAGCAAATCCCATCCAGGCAGCCTGATTGGTGATGCTTTCGCTGTTATATGCGAACAATGCACGCGCCTGCTTCACTGCACGCGAGAGCTCCGCTTGAGTCGTCGGCGTTTCCTGCAGCCGCTCTATTTCACCATCAAACGCAGCCAATGCAGGCTCTACCTCAGAATCAGGATGCAGAATAATATCGGTGTGATACAAGAAAGGCGAGCAGGTAGCCTGTAAGCCACCATGCACACTCACTGCTAACTCACGCTCCACCAGTGACTGGTATAGCCGGGAGGTTGTATTTGAGAGCCCTCCACCGAAAACGCTTAAATCGCTGGGTCCACTCAGCAGGCTGTCGAGAACCGCCAGCGGCAGAAAATCAGCATGGCTGCCTTGCGGGGCGTGGTAGCTTATCTGAATGTAAGTGGTTTCCCCTTCTCCGGAAATCATCGACGTTCTGCTCATCTGCTTGAGGAGGCTCATCGCCAATACTCACGGGAGGCTTTTCACCGGCAGGAATCGGTTCATACAACTTTCGGACGCGCTCCAGCATTTCGGAGGTCTCAAAATCTCCAGCCAGAGCCAGCACAGCGTTATTGGGCAGATAATGGCTCTGGTAGTGGTGGTATAGGTCCTGGCGAGTCATACTTTCGAGGTCTGCCAGGTCACCGATCACTTCGTGACGGTATGGATGCGTCTTAAATGCCGCACGCTGGACAGCTTCCGCTAACCGAAAAGTTGGCTCATTTTCATTCCCCAGGCGCTCGGAGATAATCACACTCCGCTCCGACTCGACCTCGTCATCTTCGAACAAGCTACCAACCATTCGATCAGCTTCCAATTCTAATGCCAGATCAATTGACCCAGCAGGAAGCGTTTCAAAATATGCCGTCCAATCCAAATAGGTAAACGCGTTCCAATAACCGCCCAGGCGCGAAATATCTCGATCGAGTACACCGGCTGGAAAGCGCGGCGTGCCTTTGAACTGCATATGCTCCACCCAATGGGAAGCACCGGTTATCCCTGGAGATTCAGTATATGAGCCCACGCGGTACCAGATCCAATGGCTGATCAATGGTGCTGTGTGGATTTCCTTAAGCAGAACGATTAGCCCGTTCGGAAGTACCTGGCGCGTAGTGGTTGAAACCAATGAATGAAAATCCTATGGTAAATAATCGTGGGGGTTTACTTTGGTGCCATTGTACATCATTTCGTAATGCAGATGCGCACCGGATGAATTTCCAGTATTTCCAACCGCGCCAATCAGATTGGTCTGGTAGACGCTTTGACCGCAGCTCACCGAGTAGGAGGACAGGTGCGCATAGAGGGTTTGCCAGCCGTTGCCATGATTGATCACCACTACATTCCCATACCCCCAATTATTCCAGCCGGCATAAACGACTACACCATTGTCAACGGCATACACCGGATCACCGGTATCCCCATCGATATCAATTCCAGAGTGATTGGCGCCGGGATTGTAATCATAGCCGGACAGGAAATGATTGTTGGTCGGCCAGATGAACACGCCAGCGCCAATTGCCCCGTTTGCCACTGAGCTGCAGGCGCCAGGTCCAAGCACGTTTGCCACACCAGGATTATCGCGTGGTATTTCTGGCGCGCTCCAATTGACGAACTCACGTTTCCCGCCAGGAACCACCAACCAGGTGCCGGCTTGAATGCTCGGATTGGAATAATCACCGACCGTATCAGCGCTCAGTTGATTGCCGGGAAATTCAATTATTTCTTCAGGATCCACGCCAAAAAACTTAGCCACACCATTCAAGCCATCTCCTGCCGACCAGCGATGGTATGCGCCATCAACGGGTAGAATATTCAAAACCTGTTCAGGTTGCAAGTTATGCGGGTTATCCCCCAGAGTATATTGATTCGCCCATAGAATCGTTTCCGGTTTCAGACCGAACTTATCAGCAATACCGAAAACGGTGTCGCCCGGTTGGACAACATAAGTACTCACCACGCTACGCGGTCGTGAAGGCACATCGGTATGCAAGCTCACATAGCGGCGAATTCCGGTATCAGTGTCAGTAGCCGCGCTTTCCTGGTAACCTGGCAGCTCCACCTGGACAACAGGACTCGGTGATGGTGTTGCCTGTGATGCCGCCAGGACAACAGGGTTGTCTCCTTGAACATCCTGGGCGCGCAAATATACCGCCCGTAAGATCCAAGCAACGATTAGGATAATCGCCACTAACAATATATGCGTTCCCAGCCGTAATACGACGTCGCCCAGACCAACATTGGTAAGTTTTTCCCAGGTTTCAGATAGGCGGCGCTTCATTCCCCCGTGGTTCGTATCCTCTGGCGGTATGACTTCACTTTTTAACGGATCAGTTTCCATGACAGTAATGCTTTCAAAGCAGGATCATAACATTCTCAAGCAGCGCCTGTCAACCTGATCCAGAAAAGTCTCATATCATTCCAATAAACTTAAAACAAGAAGTTTTAAGCTGATTTATGGATTCCCCAGACTGTTTACCGCCTGATGGGCGGCAGCAGCCGGATCAAGCTCACTTTGAAGCACCTGCAGGACAGCTTTCTGCAGAGGTGGACCCAGGGTACTTCAACACATCCATCGCCGGCGCAAGAATCGCTGCCGTAGAGATATTCTCGAGCGCAGCACGCAGGCGCGCGGTCTGCCAGGCTGCCAGCGCGCTGGGACGCGGCGGCAGGTATCCACTCGCTTGAGTCCACGATGCCATATATTCGCTTTCCGTCAAAAATCCAGCCAATTCGGCAGCAACCTGGCGCCGATCGAAATCAGGCGAGGCGAGCGCCCAGACCCAGCCAGTTGCATAAGCAAATGGTTTTCCATCTGGTGTGGGCAGCGGAGCCACCGTCACCCCTGAGATGGGATCCGTCGAGGATTGGTCTGCAAGATAATCAGATATCCACGTTGCAACGGAATACGCTTGCCCGCTTGTAAATCGTTCCCACGCCTGATCATGACTGGCTAGATCAGCCAGCTCAGGCGGCATGACACCAGCACTACTGGCTTGCTGGTAGAAATCCAAGACTTCCCTGAGTACAGCCTCCTCCAGCGAGAGGCGACCCTGGTCATCAAAGACCTCGCCAGCATTGCTTTCGTATTGAGCCAGGCTGAACAAGCTCTGTGGATCTGCTACAGGGAAAATTAACGGGGCGGATAATTGCAATACTTTATCCCAGCTCACAGGCGGCTGCATATCTTGTGTGTCCTGATAAACCTGCACCAGTGCATCTCCGGCAAATGGCAAACCGTATACATTATTTTGCAGCACACTCAACTGGCGTGCATAGTCATACCAGTCTGGATCGTCCAGCAAGTCAGGTGTTTCATCCATCGAACGCAGCAAGCCTTTCAACACTGCGGTCTGAAAAGTCGCCTGGGGCAGTGCAATCAAATCTGGAAGCGTCCGCTGAGCAGCAGTACTGGCAGTTTCCAGGCTGTCGTACAGCCCTCCTGGGCCTTCTTCTGCTTTCACGCGCACGTTGATCTCAACATCCGGCCGGCTGGCGGTAAATTCCTCCAACCGGGCTTTAAATAGCTGCCCGGCGGCTGTTCCGGACTCTGGATCGAATTGGGGCGGCACCCAGACGGTCAGAGTTAACGGCCCATCGGCAGTGGGAGTGAGGGATTGTGTAACCGGCAGTGTAGACGCCAAGGTAGACTCAACCGGCACGCTGGTTGCGATATCATTCGGTGGCATTGGGGTTGAAGATCCCGGGGTAAAGGCGCACCCAGCTACGGTTAGAAGCAGGAAAATTACGCCTCCAATCTTCCGGAGTATTCTTAATTTGCGGCTGATCATTTTGTTTCCTGGCTCGAATGGTGCCATGCTTCAGAACAGCACCATCCCTGTGAACAACTCATTTCAAGGCTGTTTTTACGGGTTGGCTGAGTAGCGCCAGCATCAAGCGCACCGCATTCTCCACATCGTTCAAGTCAACCATCTCGGATGGTGTGTGGACATAGCGACAGGGGATTGAAAGGGTGCCCGCTGGCACACCGGCGCGCGAGAGCTGGATAGCGGCAGCATCGGTGCTGCCCCGCTCCAGGATTTCCAACTGGTATGGAATACCAGACTGCTCTGCGGTTTTCACCATCCAATCCACCACCCGTGGATCAGCCAGCATGCCGGAATCGCGAACCTTAATCGCCGGGCCTTTACCCAGACTTACCTCCATCTTCATTCCCCTGGGGGTATCTCCCCAGGCAGTGACATCGACAGCCAGACCCAGCTCGGGTTCCAAACCAAAGGCAGCCGTGGTTGCGCCTCGCAGACCAACTTCCTCCTGGACACTGAATACAAAAAATATCTGGTTCGGGGATTCACCCAGGCGGCGCAGGGTTTCGATCAAAACCGCAACACCAATGCGGTCATCCATCGTCTTCGCTACCAGGCGCTGACCCAGATCGAGGAATGGACGCTCAAAAGCAGCGACATCTCCCACGTGCACCGGGCAATCCGCCCGGCTGGTGACGCCGAAATCGATGAATAATTGATCGAAAGCATGCACACGGTTGGGATCGTCGCTGCGCTCGTAGCCAATGACACCTGCTGCTCCGTTCAGAAAACGCACGCGCCCACCCACACAGGTATTTGGGCGAACCCCACCCACTGGCAGGAAACGCGCAAACCCGCTCTCATCGACGTGGGTGACAATCACACCGATTTCATCCATGTGCGCTGCGAGCATCACCCGCCCGCCTTCCGGAGTGCCCTGTCCTTTACGGACGATTAAGTTTCCCAGATTATCAATCCAAATTTCATCGGCGTGATTTTCTACAAGCGAGCAGATCAACTGGCGGATTGGCCCTTCATATCCTGATGGCGAGATGCTATCAACCAACTTTTTAATCAACTCTTTCATCGATGTACCTCCATAATAAGAACGAGCTTACAGTCTCAAGCTTCGTGGGGTGATAACGCAGAAAAGCGAGCTAATGCTGCATAGACCAGGAGCAGTGTGTTTTTCCAGTCTTCGAAACGAGCGATCGTAGCAGCGGTATGGATGTACCGCCCTGGTACCGAGATCGATACACTGGGCACACCTGCCCGCTGCTTGTGGATCGCCCCGGCATCGGTGCCGCCCCCGCCTGGCTGGCGGATCTGGTAAGGGATGCCGAGCTCCTGCGCAGTATCTACCAGGTGGCGTACCAGGCGCGGGTCCGAGAGGGTGCTTGAATCTGCCACATAAATTGCCGGTCCGCCTCCCAGGCGGGTGTTATAACGGGTATTTTCGTCATCAGGATCATAGCCGGGCAAATCATTGGCAGGCGTGCAATCCAGGACAATGGCTGCCTGAGGATCAAACGCATAAGCCGCGACGCGTGCTCCCCGTGCCCCGACTTCTTCCTGCACGGTGAAGGCTGCCTGCAAATCAATATTCGCTGGCGCGTGGCGGATTAGCTCAATCAGAGTTGCAACGCCCAGCCGGTCATCCAGGGCTTTGGCGCGCAAGCTGGGACCCAGGCGAGCGAATTTCGTGGCAAAGGTTGCCCGGTCGCCCACACCTGCTTTCCCTTTGCCAGCGGGCCCCAGGTCGATGCGCAGGGCATCCAGGGTGATCGCCTGTTTGCGTTCCTCGGCGGTGGTCAGGTGAATCGGTTTGCTGCCAATCACGCCCGGCAGGTGATCCTTGCCGACCCAGACTGATTTCCCCACCAACTGGCGCGGGTCCAATCCACCCACGGTCTCAAAGCGATACTGACCGTCATCATCTTCACTGGTAATCATGAAGCCCACCTCGTCCATATGCGCCGCCAGCATCACGCGCGGACAACCGGTGTCTTTGCCACGGCGCGTCGCCAGAATATTTCCGAGGGCATCCACGCGCAGATCATCCACCAGCGGTCGAATCTGTTCAAGCACAATCGCCCGGACCTCCCCCTCATCTCCAGAGACGGCACAGGCATTGCACAGGCGTTCGAGCAAACGCACCTGCGCAGCCCCCAGGCGAGGCGGTTCAATCATTTCATTGCCAAGTTTTTTTGTTTTTTGCGCCATGAGCAGATCCTTTTTAGGGTTCAAATTGCAGCTTATCCATAAACTGCTCGTCCAGCGATGCAGCAAACTCAGCCAGCAACCTGCCAGTGCGCTGGATATCCTTAATGGACACCATCTCGACTGGAGTGTGCATATAGCGCAGTGGAATGCTGACCACCATCGTCGGAATGCCCTCGGCAGCCACCTGCACTGCATCTGCATCCGTCCCAGACGAACGCGGCATGGGTTCAATTTTATAAGGGATCTCCAGCCGGTCAGCCAGCGCCTGAAATGTTTTTACAAGGGCAGGATGCACGCTTGGCCCTACGCCCAGCACAACACCTTTGCCGATTGGGAAGGTTTTATGAGCGGGGCTGCCTGGTCCGGCGCCAAAGGTCACGTCGATCACCACTGCCAGGGTGGGACGGATGCCAAAGGCAGAGGTGCGTGCGCCGCCCAGCGTTACTTCTTCCTGGCTGGTGGCAACCGCCCAGACATCCCAAACCAGCGGTCGATTGCGCAGCTCCTGCAGGCAGGCAGTGACCGCAGCCACCGACGCCCGATTGTCGAGCGAATGACCGGCAAGGATTTCACCATTCATGGCGAGCGGCGGCTGGGCAAAGGAAACCAGGTCGCCGATGCGGACAAGGCGCTCAACCTCGCCGGGGAGCAAGCCGGTATCCACCCACAGGTACTCCAAAGGTACGGTTTTCTCACGGACATCCGCAGGCAAAAGGTGCGCTGCAGGCTGCACCACGACCGCCGGACAATCCTGGCGACCGTGAACCGTGACAAGCTGACCAGGCAGCACACGCCCATCCACCCCGCCGATATTGGTGATGCGCAGGAAGCCATCCACGATTCCGGTCACCATCAGCCCGATGGCATCCATGTGGGCTGCCAGGAGCAGGCGCGGGGCGGGCGGGGCAGCGCTCCAGGCGCCGCGCCGCAGCCCATGCAGGCTACCCAGGCGGCTGACCTCAAGCTCATCTGCTAACGGTGTCCAGGCTTGCGCAATGGCAAGGCGTATTGGTTCTTCATGACCAGATAAGCCTGGCAAAGCGATTAATTCCTTCAAAAATGGCATCAATTCTGTCATAGCATCACTCAGTTATGGAGATGGTGGTGTCTCCGTTGAAAATATCGGGTATGGGGGGAGAGTATCTACCGGTGGCTGGGTAGGAATAGGCGGCGATGTGAAAGTTGGCAGCGGTGTATCGGTGGGTGTTGGCGTCCAGGTGGGAGTTGAGGTTGGCGTGCTGGTGGAAGTCGGCGTGCCTGTGGGAGGCAGGGTCAGGGTGGGCGGCAGCAATGGGGGTGTCGAAGTTGGGAATACGAACAGCGGTAAAGTAGGGGTGACCGGCTGCATCCAGGCAGGCGTATAGGTGGCTGCCGGGGTGGGCGTGCCCTGACCAGCCAGCTGCACCAGCGCCAGACCGGCACAATAGCAGGGAAAAGTCGCCAGGATAATGGCGATCAGGACAAAACGAATGCGCAGACGTGAATCTGAGGTATCATTCATGCCGGAGTATCCTAGATGATAACACCTCGCTGCAAGGCTGGCAAGTAAGCATGCCGTGGATCTACCTCTCTCCCCATCTGGACGACGCGGCTCTATCCTGCGGTGGCTGGATCTGGGAGCAGGCGCAATCTGCACAGGCGCCCCTGATCTGGACGATTTGCAGCGCCGACCCGCCAGAAGCGCCCTTATCCGACTTCGCCGAAGCCCTGCACAGGCGCTGGCAGAGCGGGCGGCAGGCGGCTGCCCTGCGCCGGGCAGAAGACATCCATTCCTGCCAGATCATGGGCGCTGGCTGGAGGCACTTCTCGCTGCCAGACTGCATCTACCGCCAGGGACAGACTCCAGGCGAGTACCTTTATGCCAGCGAAGCGGCGATCTTTGGCGACCTGCATCCCGAGGAAGCGGAGCTGGTTGAGTGCCTGGGACAGGACTTACGCCAGGCTATCCGCGAGACAGAACTTTCGTCACCAGGCGAGCCGGTCCGAGTAGTCGTGCCGCTATCCCTGGGAGGACACGTCGACCACCGCCTGACACGTGTGGCAGCCGAACAGACCCGAGAGGCACTCTGGTACTACGCAGATTACCCCTACATCCTGTCCCAACGGGAACACCTGGCAGACCTGCTGCCCGCCGGCTGGCAGCCCGTCCAATGCGCAGTAAGCGCGGCGGGTCTGGCTGCCTGGCAGCAGGCGGTTGCTGCGCACGCCTCGCAGATCAGCACTTTCTGGCTCGATTTGGAACACATGCAGTCTGCCATACGGGATTACTGGCAAGAATCGCAGGGAATCGTGCTGTGGAAACCGCCTGGAACAGCTTGACAGGCGCGGTAAACTTGCATTCCGAAATGATTCATGTTAGAATCTCGCCCGCGGCGAAAGCAGGAGGCAACTTGCTTAAGATCGCCGCCTTCCTTTTATGGGATGGACAGAAGAATAATCGCTCCTGTGGAGCGGTTTAATTTTAGAGAGACAGACAGGGATAAAAATGCCGCCATCTTACCTGACCAGACATGGTTACCAGAAATTACAGGAAGAGCTTGAATATCTTCGCACGCAAAAACGGCAGGAGGTAGCTCAACGTCTTCATGAGGCCATGGAAGGTGGAGAGCTGATCGAAGACGCCGAATACGAAGCCGCCAAAAACGAGCAGGCTTTCGTGGAAGGGCGCATCCAGGAGCTGGAAATCCTGCTCGCCAACGCTCGCATCATCGATGAGGGCGGCAAGAAAGATGTCGTCCAGGTGGCTGCCAAAGTGAGCATCCAGGAAGGCGATAACGAGCCCGAGAATTACACCATCGTAGGCCCGGCAGAAGCCAACCCGCGCGAAGGACGCATCTCGAATGAATCCCCGCTGGGGCGGGCGCTGATGGATCACCGCGCCGGTGACACAGTTAAGGTCGACGCTCCAGGCGGTTCCTTCTACGTAAAAATCTTGAAGGTCGAATAATCTGGGGCATCCCATAAAGCCCCGCGCATGGTACCCAGGCGCGGGGCTTTTTTTTATAGCAATAAAAGGAATAACCGCATGGCATACCAATACACAAGCCTCGAAAAAAACCGCCTTGAAAAACTCGAACGGCTGCGCCTCGCCGGCATCGAGCCCTACCCGACGCGCGCTGAGCGCACCCATACCAGCCTGGCTGCGATACAGGGCTTCGAAGCCGCTGCCGCGGATGGGACGGAAGAATGGGGACCGGTGATCCTGGCCGGGCGGCTGCGCTCGATGCGCCCAATGGGCAAGATCACCTTCGCCCACATCGAAGATGGCGATGGGCGGGTGCAGATCTTCATGCGCGCCAACGATCTCGGGCAGGAGCTGCTCGACCTGTTCAACAAGGAATTCGACCTGGGCGATTTCATCCAGGCGGAAGGGACGATGTTCCGCACCCGCGCCGGCGAAGTGACCCTGCGGGCGAAGTCCCTGCGCCTGCTGGCGAAAGCCATCACCCCGCTGCCGGCGGCTAAGGATGAAGTGGTGGATGGCGAGGTGGTGCGGCATGCCACGCTCTCCGAGCCGGAAGTGCGCTACCGCCAGCGCTACGCCGACCTGGCAGTCAACCCCGAGGTGCGCAAGATATTCAAGACCCGGACGGCAATTGTGCGCGCCCTGCGCGAATTCCTCGACTCGCACGACTTCATGGAAGTGGAGACGCCCGTGCTGCAGCCGATGTACGGCGGCGCGGCGGCGAAACCTTTTGTCACCTACCACAACCAGCTCAAGCAGGAGCTGTACCTGCGCATCTCGTTCGAGCTGTATCTCAAACGCCTGACGGTGGGCGGCTTCGAGCGCGTCTACGAGATCGGGCGCGATTTCCGCAACGAAGGCGTCGACCGCACCCACAACCCCGAGTTCACCCAGCTTGAGTTCTACATGGCTTATGCCGATTACCTGCAGGTGATGGAGCTGACCGAGCAGATGCTGTGCTACACCGCCGAGCAGGTGCTGGGCAGGCTCACCTTCAGCTACGGCGGGCACACCATCGACCTGACCCCGCCCTGGCCGCGCCTGGATTTGCGCCAGGGGCTGCAGCAGGTGACCGGCATCGATATCGCCGCCTATCCCGATGCCGCCAGCCTGGTGGAAGCCATGCGGAGCAAGGACCTGCCCTGCGACCCCCACGCGCCGCGCGGCAAGCTGATCGAAGGCATGCTGGGCGATTACCTGGAGCCGACCCTGATCCAGCCGACCTTCCTGTACGATTACCCGCGCGATATCTCGCCGCTGGCGAAGAGCAAGCCCGGCGACCCGACCACGGTGGAGCGCTTCGAAGGCTTCATCGCCGGCATGGAGCTGTGCAACGCCTTCACCGAGCTGAACGATCCGCTCGACCAGGAAGCGCGCTTTCTGGAGATGGGGCGCGATTACGACGCTGAAGACGAGCTGCGCCACCCGATGGACGAGGACTACCTGCGCGCCATGCGCTACGGCATGCCGCCGCAGGGCGGCTTCGGCATGGGCGTCGACCGCCTGACCATGCTGCTGACCGAGACGCCCAACATCCGCGAGGTGATCCTGTTCCCGCACCTGAGGAAGAGCGAAGAGTAAAGGTAGGAATATTTTATTTCTAATGCAAGATGGGGTGTGGCTGTGCCACACCCCATCTTGCATTAAATTATTCTTCCAGGATATTTGCGATGTAAATCGTGCTTCAGAAATTCAGGAAATCAGAAGCCGAAACAGGATCAGGGTGAGCGGGCGCAACGAAAGCCGATATTATAGATTCATATCTCCCAGTCGAACCAAGGTTGAAACGGTTCGCACACTCTCAAGTTACTCAGATTGCTGTTCCATGAACCACCTCGTCACTGTACGGATCCCGGATAGTCCTCTTATCCTCGCGCCCATCGGCTAGATTCATATGGATAAGGCTGGTATAGGCTGCTGACCCACTCCCAGACATTACCTGCCATGTCAAACAATCCATAGCCGTTAGGAGCGAAGCTGCTAACAGGCAACTGTCGCCCCACCGCAAGCACTGAACTGAGCTCCACGGTTTACCTCAGTCTGGCACAACAGCGACTTCATCACCCCAGGGATATGGCTTGTTTTCTAATCCACCTCGTGCGGCCTTTTCCCACTCAGCTTCTGTAGGCAGGCGTGCTCCTCGCCACGCGCAGTAGGCACGGGCACCGTACCAACTCACCATGACCACTGGGTGATCGGAATAACCAACATCGGGTTGCCATTGATCTCCGTTATCGATGAATGTGTGCAAGCTCTATCTCTGCAGCCAGCCATGAAACCCCACCTTCCTGCCGGTTGCCCTGGGCGTTGAGAAAGGCAGGCAAAGCTGGCATTGGTGACTTCTGTAACATCCATGTAATAATGGCCCAGCTCGACGGTGTGAACAGGCTGCTCATCTGAGCCTCTCCCTGCTGCGCTGCCCATCTGGAACGGGCCAGCAGGCACCAGCGCCATCGCGATGCCGAACTCATCGGTAAATTCCGCGGGCAAGCTGGCAAGCATAGATGTTTCTGCCTGAGCAGGTAAAGGATAGCGGACGCAGCGGAAGCCGAGATCGATGTTGCTAACAGCGGGATCGATGTTGTAACGGTTTGCAATCCGCAGGTAGCCCGTATCATTGTACCAGCCACCGCCCTGCACTACCCGGTTACCGGAAGCGCTCAGGTCCTCGCGCCCATCGCGCGGGTCAAAAGGATAGGACTGGTAAAGGCTGCTGACCCACTCCCTCACGTTACCCACCATATCGAACAGACCGTAGCGGTTGGGTGCGTAGCTGCCCACCGCCACGGTCTGACCGCCGCAATCAGCAAATTGCGCGCCGTTGCTGGCGCCAGGCTGGCAGAGCGGGTTTTCATCTCCCCAGGGGTACAGTTTGCCTTCCAACCCGCCGCGAGCGGCTTTTTCCCACTCAGCTTCGCTGGGCAGGCGCGCCCCGCGCCAGGCGCAGTAAGCCTTTGCCCCGTACCAGCTCACCTCCACCACCGGATGGTCGGCGTAGCTGGCATCGGGCTGCCATTCCCCGCTGACCTGGTGGATGCGCGCATAATCACCCGCATTGAGCCAGGTCACGCCCCCTTCCGACTGATTGCCCTGGGCATTCAAGAAGGCAGCAAAGCTGGCATTCGTTACTTCGGTGACATCGACATAATAATCACCAAGCTCGACGGTGTGCACCGGCAGCTCATCCGAGATTCCCTGCTCGCTACCCATCTGGAAGGGTCCGGCTGGCACCAGCGCCATACGGATGCCGAATTCGTCGGTAAATTCTGTGGGCAAGCCGGTCGTTGCGGGGGTTTCCGTCTGGGTGGGTGTTGCCGATGGAGGCAGGGATAGCGTGAAGGTCAGCGTGGGTACTGGCGAAACTGGAGTAATTGTCGCAGCAGGCACTGACAGGCTGCGTGGCAGTCTCGCCCGGCGCCCGGGTTGGCAGCGGTGTAGGCAACTCCCCCGTCCCACCCGCCATGCGGGTGCCAATCCAAAGCGAACCGCCAGCAGCGCCAGCCCCACCAGCCCAATTGCCCAGCCCCACCTGCTCAGGCGAGGTCCGGCAGGAGTTGGAGCGGCTGGCTGAGCAGACGCCGGAGGCGAAGCGGAGCGCCAGGACTGAGCCTGGATGGTCGGAGCAGCAACCACGGCATTCAGGGCGGATTTGAAATCCAGGATCGTGCGCGTGCGCTGTGCCCGGCTGGGCTGCAGCGCCCCTGCCAGGGCAGCGCTGAGAGACCCGGCGACAGGCGCGGGTTCAGTGTGTGGGCTGGCGCGGGCGGCGGCAGGTTGCCCGAGACCACCTCGGTGGATTCGGGCGGCACCACCCCGGTCAGCAGGGTGTATGCCGTGGCGCCCAGGGCGTACACATCGCTCTGTGCATCGGTGCGCCCCTGCCCGTACTGCTCGGGCGGCGAGTAGCCCGCGGTGTAGGCGCGCGCTCCACGCGTGGTGGTGAACTGGGTGTCGAACACCTTGGCAATGCCAAAATCGACCAGCATGGCTTTGCCCTGCGGGGTGATCTTGATATTGGCGGGCTTGATATCGCGGTGGATCGACCGGCGGATTCTGGCTGTGCAGGTAAGTCAGCGCATCGCAGATCTCGGCGATCCAGCCCAGCGCCTGGGCTTCAGGCAGCGGCTTGCCAGGATTGCGATCCAGCATCTCCTGCAGGTCGTCACCTTCGACGTAATCCATCACCAGGTACTGCCCCTGCCCGGGGATGCTGAAGATATCGGTGACAACCGGCAGGTTCGGGTGGCGCAGAGTGCGCAGGAGCTGCGCCTCGCGCAGGAACTGGCGCTGACCTTCCGGCGAAGTCTCGGTATTTTCTTTGACTGCAACGGCAAGGGAAAAGCTCAGGTCCCAGGCACGGTAGACCGCTCCGAAACCACCCTGCCCGAGCAGGCGGGTGATGCGGTAGCGATTATTGAGCACCTGACCGGCGATTAATGGCAATTTCCCACTCTGCAGAAGCCTTCCCACCCACAATATTTTTGGATAGGATAAATTATACCTTTGCAAAGGGAGAAGTAAATATTTTTTACCCACAAATTATGTTGTGCAAATCCACACCCAGGTTGTGGTAAAATTTTCAGCACATAACGATCCACGCGGAGACCAGTAACCCTGCCTCCTTCCAGAGAGCTGCCGGGCAGTGCGAGGCAGCAGGAACCAGGGTGAAATCCGCTCCGCAGGTCCTACCAGGGACCGGTTGCCCTCGCAGGGTGGCTGCTCAAGCAGCCCACGTAAGAGGGCCGGGTGCGCCCGTTAGCGCGTGCTCAAGGTGGTTTTCGGCTGCCGGGCGCCTGCCCTTTTCCAGCCAGCCGGAAATCGCAAACGCAGGTGGCACCACGGGCGCCCCCCTCGTCCTGCACGGAGAGAGGGGCGTCTTTATATTCTTGTTGATGGAGGTGCACTATGCTTGATCTCAACTTAATCCGTGAACAGCCCGACCTGGTGCGCCAGGCGATGCAAAGCCGCCAGATGGACCCGGCGCCGGTGGATGCCGTGCTCGCGCTGGACGAGCAGCGCCGCGCCCTGATCCAGGAGGTGGAAGTGCTCAAAGCCGAGCGCAATGCCGTATCGAAGGATATCGGCAAGATGAAAGACCCGGCGGAGCGCCAGGCGAAAATCGACGCTCATGCGCCAGGTAGGCGACCGCATCGCCGCCCTGGACGAGCGCCTGCGCCAGGTGGAGGCGGAGCTGAACGCCGCCCTGTCGGGCATCCCCAACCTGCCCGACCCGCGCACGCCGCTGGGGCTCAGCGAAGACGACAACGTGGTGCTGCGCACGGTAGGGCAGATTCCCGAGTTCGATTTCGAGCCCAAGCCGCACTGGGACCTGGGACCGGCGCTGGGGATTATCAACTTCGAGCAGGGCGTCAAGATCACCGGCTCGCGCTTCTACGTGCTCAGCGGGGCGGGGCGCGCCTGCAGCGCGCCCTGATCGCCTACATGCTCGACCTGCACACCCGCCAGGGCTACACCGAAAAATACCCGCCCTTCATGGTCAAGGCGGAGACGCTGTACGGCGCCGGGCAATTGCCCAAGTTTGCCGAGAACCTGTACCACGACCACGAGGAAGACCTGTGGATGGTGCCGACGGCTGAGGTGCCGCTGACCGGGCTGCACATGAACGAAATCCTGGAGGAAGCCAGCCTGCCGCGCCTGTACACCGCCTACACGCCCTGCTTCCGGCGGGAGAAGATGAGCGCCGGGCGGGATGTGCGCGGCATCAAGCGCGGTCACCAGTTCGACAAAGTGGAGATGTATATCTTCTGCAAGCCCGAGCAGTCGAATGAGCTGCTGGAGAAGATGCGCGAGGACGCCGAGCAGACCGTGCGCGACCTGGGGCTGACCTACCGGGTGAAGCAGCTCTGCACCGGCAGACATCGGCTTCGGCTCGGCGATCACCTATGACATCGAAGTCTGGGCGGCCGGCTGCCAGGAATGGCTGGAGGTTTCGTCGGTCTCGAGCGTCACCGACTTCCAGGCGCGGCGTGCCAATATCAAGTTCCGCCCGGCGGACGGTGGACGCACGCGCCTGGCGCACACCCTGAACGGCTCGGGGCTGGGCATGCCGCGCACCCTGATCGCCGTGCTGGAGAACTACCAGCAAGCGGATGGCAGCGTCTGGGTGCCGGAAGTCCTGCGCCCCTGGATGGGCGGCATTGAAGTGATCCAGGCGGAGTAAAACGCCTTGCCGCACTGGCTAGAAATCACGATCATCGTCCTGGTGCAGGTGTTCATGCTGGCCGGCTTGATCGGCTTGATTGTGCCGGTATTTCCCGGGCTGGTGGTGATGTGGCTGGCAGCCCTGGGCTACGGCATCGCTTTCGGCTTCAGCACGCCCGGCATCGTGATCTTCGTGATCATCAGCCTGCTGGCAATTGTCGGGTCGGTGATCGATAACGTGCTCATGGGGGTAGGCGCCCGCACCGGCGGCGCCTCGTGGATTGCGATTGGCATTGCCCTGCTGGCTGGCATCATCGGCACGATCCTGCTGCCGCCATTCGGCGGGATTACTCGCCGCCCCGCTGGCGATCCTGCTGTTTGAGTATGCACGCCTGAAGGACTGGGGTAAAGCCTGGAGCGCCTTTAAAGGATTGACCGTTGGCTGGGGCGCATCCTTTGCCGCCCGCTTTGGGATCGGGTTGACGATTATATTTTTATGGTGGCTGTGGGTGTGGAAAGGATAGCGTACACAGGGGCTGTCCAATATTAATTTTATATGCTAAATATGGTGGTCGAGCTTCGCTCGACCACCATATTTGGCATATAGTAGGATTATTATGAGACTTTCCTGACAGCCTGTGCTTTTAAATTATTCGGCAGGGGGCGGGACAGGCAAATCCTGTTTTTCGACCTTCGCCCACTTATCTCCTTCGTCGATCAGCATGACCGGGATGTCATCGCGGATCGGGTATTTACGACCGCAGTCCTGGCAAATCAACCAGGCTTCGCGGTAATATTCCAGCAAGCCTTCGGTTTCACGTACACAAGCCGGGCAGCGTAAAATTTCCAACAAATCTTGATTGACCATTGATTTCTCCTTTTGTAATCATTAATCCCCAGGAATATTGGTGCCCGGGCCGTACTGGTAGATCGCCTGCCAGGGCTCATAATGCGTGTGGAAAGTATCGGTATACAGCACCTGCCCATCCCGGTAAACGATGCGCCGCACGGTGACATCTGCCCCATCCGCCTCATAATCTACCTGCTCGATTTCGCCGGCAGCCAAGTCTGAATTTTCCTCATAGCGCGGCTTGGGGGCAGGGACGATGTTCTGCGGTCCGCTGGACTCCCATTCCACGGTGCGCCCATCGGAACCTGAGTAGAACTTCCAGGTAATCCGGCCTGCTTTGGGGTTGACATAGGTCTCCATCAACAGCCAGTAGGGGGTGTCGTTGGTAAACTTGAAGTCCACCACCGGCACAAACACGGTGGCATCCATCCCTGCCAGGCTGGAATCATAGCCTGAGGCAGTTTGCTCGTAGTACCCCACGCGGTAGGCGTGCGGGTTGCGCTCAACGATCGGGAAACCTGCCAGGAAAGCGGTGCGGAAGAGAGTGGTGCTCACCTGGCAAACCCCGCCGCCGACGCCCTCGATGGTGCGCCCGCCGTAAATAATCAGGGCTTCCGAATATCCCGTATCCAGGCTGACATCGCCCATCGTCTCAGCCATAGAGAAAGTCGCGCCCGGGGGCACCAGCACGCCATGGAAGCGGGAGGCTGCCGTCTCGATATTGTGGATGCGCGAGGCGCTGGAGCCGCGGAAGTAGGAGGTGTGCGAGCTGACCAGCTGTGTGATGCCCAACTGCTCTGCAGTGGCTTCGCTGCCAACCTGCGGCTGAGTATAGGTGACGACCAGCGGGATGGTGTGCTCACCCTGCATCAGGCGCTCGTTAATCGAAGCCAGGCTGGCTTCTAAATCCAGGTCACGCCCAATGACGGCGGGCTGAAGGACTTCCAACTGGCGAGTATCATCATTGAAGACGAAACGGGCATCAGCTGCACCGCGAGCCAGCTTTGAAGTCTGTTCCTGCAGTAACTGGCGCAGCTTTGTTTTTTGCAAGACCACCTGCACCTGCGGGCCTTGTGGAGTATCCACCCGCTCTACCACCAGCATCTCCCCCAGCGTTTTTGGTTCGAAAACCCACGGTCCCGGATCACCCTCGGCGGCATCGGGAACTTGCAGTGTGAGCGGGGCGCTCAAAATCTGCCGGGCAGTCTCAGCCTGCTGGCTGACATCCATGATCTGCGGCGGCGTCTCTGCGACCACAAGCGGCACCAGACCGTCGGTCAGACTGCGCACCTGGTTCTGCAAAACCTGCAGCGTGGCAGCGATGTCTAACTGACGACCAATCTGCCCTGGAGCGGCAATTACCTCGGCGCCATTGATCTGCAGCCCGGCTTCCAGTGTCGGACGATCGACCTGGGCAGCCAAACCGCCCAGGAAATTGCGAGCCTGGCGCTCATCATAAACAAGAATGGCGGGTAAATCGCGGCCGCGGTACCATGCGCCAAGCTGGGCTACCAGGCGGGTCAAAGGATCCCCTTGCCTGCCCAGGTTGTATGCTGCCTCGGCGCTGGCATTGGCATCAAACAGCAACCCCAAGTCAGCAGGGCGGGCAGCCCAAACATTCTGACCATGCTGGAAAACGATCTGCCCGGTATCCGAATAAGTGAGCTGCTGTGCCAGGCGCACCTTAGCCTGCTCGGCAGTGAGCCCGGATAAATCTACCCCACCGATGCTCACCCCTGGAAAAACAACCCCTGAATATAACAGGCTGTATCCCAACAGCAATACCATTAAGATCGCCAGAAAAACGCCAAATCCCCCGAACAGGATCAGTAAGGTGCGCAATCCTGTGGACGATTGATCTTCCTTTTTATTTTGCTTCATTGTGATTGAACTCATATTACCCTTATTACGTCTATTAAGCTACCGGCTCATAATTCCAGTGATATTGTGGATAAGATTCTTTATACATGTTTCGTACCAACACCAGTAAAAACTCATCGAATGACCGATTCTACCATTTATTCTTACCTGACCAGCCAGTCCATCCGGTTGCACTGACCAGACTCATGGCTTACCTGATCAGAAGCCTAGTTGATGCGAATTGGAGTTGGCTGATCCGGTTATAATAAAAATAAGACGCTGCAGTGGATCGGTTTGATCCAGGCTGGAGGAAACGACATGAACAAGTCAAGCCAAAATTCTAAACAAACAACAGCGAGGTTGGATCTACGCGCTGGCTGTTATATTGATTTGCTTCAGCCTGGCTTGCGCAATGCCAGCTCTGCGCCCAAGGGAGACGACTGCTCCGACCAGCGCTGCGCAAGCCATCCAACCGGAAACCCGGTCAGCAACCGCACAGGTCATCACACCCGGCGAGCAATCACCCACCCTCGCACCCACTGCTACACCTGAGCCGACTCCCACCCGACAGCCCTTGCCGCCCGCCCTGGTCGAGGTCGATCCACCTGCTGGCACCGAGCTGCCACTGACCCTACGCAATCAAGCTCTACTTCAACCAGGCAATGGACCAACAATCGGTAGCAAGCCGGACTAAAACTGATCAACTTTCCAGAATCCGAATTTGAATGGCTCGATGACGCCTCGCTGTCTATTCAGCCAGCTCAGCCGCTGGCACCAGACAGCAGCCTGACGATACAGATCGAGGCGCCGGCGCGCTCTGCCAGCGGCATGGATCTCACCCAACCCATCAGCCTGAGCTACCAGACGGTTGGATACCTGGAGCTGACCCAGCGTTTACCTGAAGCAAACTCAAGCAGATGTCAACCCGGCATCGGCAGTTGTCGCCGCCTTCAACCGGCCAGTGGTACCGCTGGGAGCAGACCCATCCACACTGCCGGCTGCCTTCGAGCTAGATCCGATCACACAAGGTCGAGGGGAATGGGTCAACACCAGCACTTATATTTTCTACCCCGAACCCGGGCTCGAAGGCGGGAAAACCTACCAGACAATCATCAATTCGTCGCTGACCGGTGTGGATGGCAGCCCATTGGATGCAGCAAACGGATGGAGCTTCTTCACTTCCACCCCTGAGCTCGTCTCCCTGGAGCCAGAGCCTGGCGGAGCCAACCTAGACCTCGACAGCCGATTTGTGCTGACCTTTAACCAGCCGATGGATCAAACCAGCCTCGAAGCCGGGTTAAGACTGGTCGATCCTGAAGGTACGCTCGGTGTCTGGGACTTACGAATGGGACGATAGCGGCACGATCCTAACCTTTACCCCGCAGGAGCTGTTGAGTCGCGACAGCACTTACACGCTGGAGATGGATGGGCAGGTGCGCGGGCATGGCGGTACCCCTATCGACCAGCCGATGTCCACCGCCTACTCCAGTGTTCCCGATCTGGCTGTGGTGAGAAGTGAGCCGGGTCAGAACCAGGTCCTGGAGCGATATACCTCAGTGACTTTCGATCTCAGCGCGCCGGTCTCACGGAGAGAGGCTATCAGCCACATCTCCATTGAGCCAGAACCTGCCAACGTCTTTATCAGCAGCGACGAGACCGACCGCAGGATTTACCTGAGCGCCTCATTCGCTCCCTCAACGGAGTATAAAGTAACCCTGGTGCCAGAACTCTCTGACCTGTGGGGCGGAGCACTGGGCGAGGAATATACGCTCAATTTCCGCAGCCTACCACTGGGAGCAGGAGTATTTATTGGCAGCGGTGGTCCTTACCAGTTCCTTTCTGCCCAGGACAGGGGTGTCCTCGCCCAGGTAAGCGGACTGGATCAGCTTGATATCAGCGTAGGCAACGTACCCTTTGACGATTTTCTATTGATGAACGGGAACAATGGGTATGAATACTATCGATCATACCGCCCGGCGGAACCGCTCCAATGGGTGCAGGAACTGGATGGTGATCCGGACCAGAGCCAGCAGGTTGAGATCCCCCTTGCACGAGGCGGAAATCAGCTCGACCCTGGCATATACCACCTCAGCATCGACCTGCCCAATCGATTCGATTATGATGTGAACACGCTGGTCATTGTCAGCAATATCAACCTGACCATCAAGCACAATACCACCGAAGCCCTGGTGTGGGCGGTGGATTTGCGCGACCGGACACCGGTAGCCAGTGCACCGATAACGCTATACTCATCAGATGGCATCCAGATTGCCACGGGTATTACCGACCAGCAAGGCATCCTGAAAGCATCATTTTCTACGCCAATTCAAGAATATACCTCCATCATTGCTGTCTCAGGTACGCCAGGCGAAGATCAATTTGCAGTAAGCGATTCAGCCTGGAGCGCAGGTGTTGGCGCAGGATACTTCAGGATCAATTCCGACTTGCGGGGAGCCACAAATACTGCATATATCTATACGGATCGACCAATCTATCGACCCGGTCAAACGGTGTATTACAGAGTGGTGACCAGATCCGCTTTTGATGGTCGCTATGAACTGATGGATAAAGACCAGATTGATGTCGTTTTTAATAACAGCAACGGAGAAGAGCTCAAGACCGACCAGCTCTCATTATCTGCATTTGGCACCGCTCATGGAGCTTTTACATTATCCCCAGATGCCCAACCCGGATACTACTCCATCAACGTGCCCGGCATGGATAATGGCTGGCTCAGCTTCCAGGTGGCAAATTACCGCAAGCCTGAGATCGACTTACAGATAGCATTTACTCAACAGGAGGTATTAGCCGGTCAGGAAATCCAGGCTACGGTAAATGCTCGTTATTATTTCGATGCCCCCGCCGGAAATCTGCCGAGTCGAATGGGCGCTTTATAGCGAAGCAGCAGAATTCCCTCTGCACCCGTACCAGACTGGCGTCGATTGGCAAGCAGGCTCCGATCCTTGGAGCTATGGTTATTTCTCAACCCGTGAATTAGATGGTACAGCCATTACTGCACCGGATGGTACGCTGGAGTTAAACCTGCTGCCGCTCCTGTCTGAAGAACGGAAATTCTCTACCACCCGCTACATCCTGGAGGTTACAGCATTTGATGAGAGCGGCTTAGCTGTCTCCAACCGCGTCAGCCTGCTGGCTCACCCTGCTTCAATTTATGCTGGTATCCGGCCAGATAGCTGGATCAAACCAGCGGGCAAAGAATTGGAATTCTCGGTACTGACTGCAGGATGGGATCAGTCCCCGATTGGGATGCAGGCACTGCGAGCCGAGTTTTATAAAATCAACTGGGTACCCGACGACTCTTATAGCGCAGATCCGAATGCGGATGTGGACTACAAACGAGAGCTGACCCAGATAGCCAGCACAGACTTCCAGACAGATGCAACTGGGCAGGCGCGCCTGGCTTTCACTCCGACAGATCCCGGTACTTACCTGTTGCGAGTCTCCGGAGCAGACGGTGATGGACACCCCTATCGCAGTGAGGTCACCTTGTGGGTAAGTGGACCGGGTCAAGCCGTCTGGCCGAATTATTCGGCGCAACGACTGCGCATGACCGCCGACCGCCCAAGCTACCGCTCAGGTGATACTGCGGAAGTGATGGTGCCCAATCCCTTCCCCACATCCAGCCTGGCGCTGGTCACAACCGAGCTTGGCACGATCAGAAGTCACCAGGTCCTGGAGCTGCAGCCCGGTGGAAACACGTTGAGCTTTCCGCTGACAGAAGATGATGCACCAAACATCTATGTCTCAGTGACGCTCTTCGGGCAGGATGAAAGCAACCAACCCGACTTCCGCGTGGGCTATCTCATATTGAATGTCGAGCCTATCGAGCAAACACTCAATGTAACCTTAACACCGCAGCCTGAACGAAGCGGTCCAGGAGAGACTGTTACCTTTGAAGTCATGGTCAGCGACTCGAAGGGACAGCCTGTACAAGGTGAATTCTCGCTGTCCGTGGTCGATAAGGCTGTGCTGGCGCTGGCAGAGCCAAATTCACGCAGCATCGTCCCTGCATTCTTTGATACCCAACCATTGGGAATCAGAACGGGCTTGCCGCTCTCGGTATATGCGCACCGAGAGGTCGCCACGCAAGAAGCCTATGGGCGTGGAGGAGGAGGCGGTGGTGATGGCACGCCACCAACTGTACGCGAAGACCTGCCGGATACTGCCTTCTGGCAGGCCGACATTGTGACCGATGCAAATGGAAAAGCGCTGCTTGAGATCCAGCTACCTGACAACCTGACAACCTGGCAAATTGAGACACGTGGTTTAACCGCCGATACACTGGTAGGTCAGAGCCAGGCTGAGCTGGTGACCACTAAAGACCTGCTTGTGCGCCCGGCAATCCCGCGCTTTCTGGTAGCCAATGATCACCTTGTGTTGGGCGCAATTGTTCACAACAACTCCACGGAGGAGTTGCTGGTGGATGTAAGCCTGAAAGCCGAGGGCTTCAAACTGGATGCACCGGAGACCGCTATTCAGAAGATCACGGTTCCAGCCGGCAGCCGGGCGCGGGTAGACTGGTGGGGGACGGTGCAATCGGTAACATCTGCGGATTTGATATTCTCTGCGACAGCTCGAGGTCAATCCGGGCAGGTCTACCAGGACGCTATCCGGCCAGCCAAGGGGATGCTGCCCGTCAACCATTATCTCTCTCGCCAGTCCTTCCGCACCGTGGGGACATTGGATGAGTCGGGTCAGCGTCTGGAGCTGGTCAGCCTGCCGCACTATTACGATGTAGCCTTCTCCAACCCGCAGGTAGATAACCTGACCGTTGACCTGGCTCCCTCGCTGGCTTCCGCGATGATGCAATCACTGGAAGTGCTGGAGAACTATCCTTACCAATGCACGGAACAAACCCTGTCGCGCTTCCTGCCAAATCTCGAATTCCACCGAACGCTGCAGACCCTCGGTATTGACTCCGCAGCCACCCAAGCCAGATTGGATGAAAGCCTGGAGGAAGGACTGCAGATCCTGATCTCCCGCCAAAACTGGGATGGCGGTTGGGGCTGGTGGAGCGGTAGCCCAAGCGATCCGTTCATTACCGCATACATTCTGATCGGCTTATCTCGCACTGAAGATGTGGGTATGCCAAACATGGAGAACATCCGGGAAAAAGCGGTTAATTATCTCAAGCAGCAACTGACCACCATCAAGCCATCCGTAGATGAGCGCGTTTTCATCCATTATGCACTCGCTGAAGCAGGTGCAGGGAATGCATCTACGCTATCAGGCCTGTATAACGCGCGAACCCGGTTAAATCCCTGGGCACAGGCGCTGCTGGCTCTCAGTCTTGAAAAGACTACGCCCGGGGACGAGCGAGCACGCACAATGATCTCCGACCTGGAATCCATGGCGGTCCGCTCCGCAGCTGGTGCATCCTGGGATTCAGGCGAAGACGACCGGTCAATCATGATCAGCCCCTTAACCAATAATGCCATGGTGCTCTATGCCCTGGGTCAGCGCGATCCGGGCTCACCGCTGGTTGCAGACGCAGTGCGTTATCTTATGGCAAACCGCCAGGCAGATGGCGCATGGGCATCTACCTTTGAAACTGCCTGGATACTGATGGCGATGACAGAGGTGCTCAAAGGCACCGGTGAGCTGGGTGGAGAATTTTCATATGCTGCGCTGCTGAACGGCAGCCCGGTTGCCAGCGGGCAGGCATCGGGGAGCGACCAGCTTACCGAGGTCCGTACCACAATCCCGCTGAGCAGCCTGTATGCGGACTCCCCTAACTTGTTGGAGATTCAACGTGAAGAAGGTCCGGGACGCCTGTACTACAGCGCTCTGCTGACTGCCAGCCGACCGGCAGCCAGCGCACCGGCATTGGCGCAGGGAATCTCAATCTCGCGAGCATACTTCCCAGCCGGAACGAGCTGCTCAGGACTGAGCTGTGCGCCTGTGTGGTCAGCACCCAGCAATGAGCCCATCCAGGTCCGGCTTACCTTAACACTGCCGCACGACATGTTTTTCCTTATTGTAGAAGACTACATTCCCAGTGGTGCTGAAATTCTGGATCAGAGCCTAAAAACCAGCCCGCTCTTAGATCCTTACTACATTCCAAGCCCGGATGAGCGAATATCCTTCGATCCAGTCAATCCTTTTGAGGATGGCTGGGGATGGTGGTATTTTATTAACCCCAGGATATATGACGATCATATCGCCTGGACAAGCGATTACGTGCCTGCTGGCACTTACGAACTGGTATATACGCTCATGCCTGTACAATCAGGCGAATATCAGGTGCTGCCTGCCCGAGCCTGGCAGTTTTACTTTCCAGAAGTGCAAGGCACCTCTCCAGGAGCGCTCTTCAGTATCGAACGGTGAACAATCATGTGAAAGTAAAACTCGAGGGTGCACAGTAATCGCACCCTCGAGTTTTACTTAACCTGGAAGACCTTCAAAAAGGTCCTTCTCTTTCAGTCCGGGTGGGGGCGGCGGTAAAGCGCGCATATACTGCTCATGGCGTCCTCCCCATGATAGGACGAGGCTAATTAAACCCCGGCGCGGCGGTCCCCCTCCCAACTGGCTGGCATGACATGCTGAAGCTGCTTCCTTCTCTTTTCGCACACCACGAATATCAATAGCAGCATGCACCGGGAAATTGCCTTCTTCCACAATTGATTGCAGATCGATGTCCTGATTTCGGCCAAAGCGGCGTGGGTCACGACCAAAGAGACGCATCAATTTCATTCCCATGCGTAAAACCGTTTTCGGCATAACATGGAAATATAACCGTGCAGGCTGATAAGCTGGCTGGTCATTCTCGAAAGAATTGTCTCCCGCCAGCGAAAAGGCGCGAACGGTGGCACGATGGATGGCAATGTGATCGGGGTGTTTATATCCGCCAATTGGATCAAAGGTCAATACCACCTGAGGTCTGATCTTGCGGATCCAATAAGTCACCTGACCGGCAACTTCATCGAGCGGTGCTGCCATCAGGGCGTCGGGATGCTGGTTATCGTTTGATCCAGGCATGCCGGAATCCCGGTAATTCAAAAAATGCACCCCTGCCAATCCTAAAATACCGGCTGCACATCGGAGCTCAGATTCGCGTCTTTCAGCCACTGAGCTGAAACCCTCGAGGAAGGATGGTGCGACATCACCTGCTTCACCACGCGTTGCACAAACCAGGTGAACTGCCACTCCTTGCCTGGCGTAATGAGCCAGTGTGCCACCGGTACCGAATGTCTCGTCATCGGGATGGGCTAATACGGCTAACAAAGTTCTCTTCTCAGACATCGTCACATCCAAATTCTTGAAATTTAGGGGGTAAGAAGAGCGCACTATTCATCATATTATCCTCAAAGTGCTGCCCTTAGAGGTTTTTTCTACTTCGATACGGTGGGAAAAAGCATCCTTCAGCTCATCAATATGGGTGATAACCAGGATTTTTGTGAAATCCTGACGCACTAAATTAATCGCCTCAACAAGACGCTGGCGCCCTTGAGCATCCTGACTGCCAAAACCCTCGTCGATTACCAGGGTTTGCAACCGTGCCCCAGCGCGTTGCGCCAGCACCTCAGAGAGCGCCAGGCGGATCGCAAAATTTACGCGGAACGCCTCACCACCAGAAAACATCTCGTAATCGCGTACGCCGGCACTATCGCTGATGCGAATATCCAGCGTCTCGCGTAAATCCTCGCGACGTTTATCTTTATAGGGTGCCTGGGTCTGAATACTGACGGACATATTTCCGCCACTCAAGCGATCGAGAATTTCATTCGCCTTCGCCTCGATTTGCGGTAGAGCCTGCTCAATGAGAAGAGATGGAACACCATCTTTCCCAAAGGCACGTTCAAGCTGTTTGTATTGACCTACCAGGCGCGCTTTATCTTCTCGCTGACTTTCCAACTCTTGCTTGCGTTTCTTGAGGTCTTGCAGCACTGATACGCGCTGGCGTGCACCTCCCACCTCCTGGCTGAGGCTATTTTCGCGTTCCTGGATCTGTAAGAAATTCGCTTCAGCGGCTGAGTAGTCAGGGATTTTTGCTTCGGTTGCCTGAAGCTCGTGAAGTGCCTGGTCATATTCTACTTGCTGGCGTTTCACCTCGGTGTCCAGGCGTGATGACTGTAGAACCAACTCTCCAATTTCACGGTCAAGCGGCTCCAAGGCGGCACGTGCCTTCTCCAGAATACGCAGCTCCTCTTCAGCTGTGCGCCCGTTCACCTCTGCCTGGCGAACAAGATCATGTTCTTGCGGATCATAGCCTATCTGGCGCAGCTCAGCATCGATCTCAGCCAGCTTCCGGCGAGCATCCGGAGCATACTGCTGCTTTTCGATCACGCTGGCAACTTCTACCAAGCGCACCGCCCCCGAACTTGACCACTCCTGCCTCCTGCGTTCCAGCAACTCTGCCTCTGTGCTCCATTTTGCAAGTGTCTCGGTGTTTCGTTGATTATCCTGTTCAATCTGAACCAGCCCCGCTATTTGTTTCTGCAGGGCAGCCTGATTAGATTCACTCTCTTTCACCTGTACCTGGTTGGCGCGAAAGCGATCACCCATCTCGCCGCCCTTAGTCCTGAGGTCAATAACCAATCTGGCACGGTCCGCGTCGCTGAGAGGCTGACCACAAAATGGACAAACAGCACCTTCAAACTTGATGAGCTTGTTGATACGCTCATCAAGCCCTTCCATTTCGACTTTTAATTGCTTATTCTCTGCCTTGAGCTCTTCAGTCTGTTGGATCAGAAGTTGACGTGATTCATCCAGATGCGCACGTTGCTCCACAAGGCTGGTAGCAGCAGAAACCTTTGACCGAAGGTCCTCGAGCTTGTGCTTCAACTCCTCCAGCCTAGTTAAATTCGCTTGTGCATCCTGGTCCTGCTGGCGGAGAGTCATCAATTCCTGCTCCAGGCGAGCACGTTCCGCCTGGATTTGTTCACGGGGTTCAGCCCGGCGTTTTTCGTGTTCACGGAAACGATCTGCTATTTGTTCCATCTCCGCCAGGCGCTTTTGGAGAGCCTGCCAGTCCCTGTGTGCAGCTTCAATTCGATCTGCCTGATCCAGCACCTGGTTGTATCGCAGGCGTTCCTGCTGCCGTATCCCTAACTTTTGAGTGGTTTCAGCCAGGCTGCGTTTAACTTCCTGTAAATGCTTATCCAATACTGCCACGCTCTTTTGCTGGGATTCGAGGCTGGCTTCAAATTGGCGTATGGTCTGCAGCTGGCTTTCCTGTTGCAGCCGGTTTTTTCGCAGCTCGGTCAATTCCTTTTCAAGCTGGTCCAGTCTGGCACGCCGCGCAGGCCCCTCACCAAGCTCTACATTGATCTCTCGCAGCTGCCCATCAATACCATTCATCTCATCTTCAAGCTGCCGCCGCTGTTCAAGGGCGCCAGCGCGGTAAGTCTCCCATTGTTCCAGTCCAAGGATGCTGCCCAGGATGCGCTTTCGGTCGCCAGGTCGCTGCTGGGTAAATTGATCTGCCTTGCCCTGCAGGAAAAACGAAGCGTTCACGAAAGTTTCGTAATCCAGGCGTAAAACTTGCCCGATGCGCTTCTCCGTCTCACGCAGGCTGTGCTCGGTAATCGATTTCCAAACTCCATCCATCCAGGGTCGAGGTGCAGCGCTTCCCGTCTCCGCAACACGCTGCAGAATGTGAAACTCGAGCAGCATGGTTTTTTCCCGCGGCTTACTGCGCAGGACACGGTAATATAAGCCTTCGTATTCAAAAACCAGGCGCACCTCAGCGGCCTTGGCACCAGAGTTGATTACCGAATCATCACGCTTACGCGCCTCACCAAACAGCACCCAGGTAATGGCATCTAGAAGGGAAGACTTTCCAGCCCCATTGGCGCCAGAGATACATGCCAGATCAATGCCTGTCAAATCTAATTCAACCGCTTCGCGATATGAGAGAAAGCCCGAGATAGTCAAGTGTAATGGGATCATAGCTTAATGGAGATACTCTTTCAGGAAATTTGGTTGGTGGATAATAGATTATAACAAAGGTATTATCTGTACGTTTAGAAATAGGAGTAAAATAGGCGCTATTCTGTTTCACCGATTGTCGAGGTGCAATGATGTCCGAAGCCAGGTTCCTGACCCTACTCAAAGAAAGCCCGACTCCGATCTTAGGAGACGGGGCGATGGGCACGATGCTGAACAGCCATGGTATTGGTTTTGACCAATATTTCGACGCCTTGAACCTGAGCCAACCGGGCATGGTCGCGGAAATCCACCGCTCATATATCGAAGCGGGGTCGCAGGTGATCCAGACCAACACGTTTGGGGCGAATCGTTACAAGCTGACAGCACACGGCCTGGAGGATCGGCTGGTCGAGATAAATCGGGCAGGCGTTGAGCTTGCCAAGCGGGTGGTCATGGCTTCTTTCCGCGAAGTGCTGATTGCAGGCGATGTTGGTCCGTTAGGGGTCCGGTTGGCACCGTTTGGGCGTGTCCAGCCGGATCAGGCTCGCCAGGTATTTGCCGAACAGATCGCCGTTCTGGCAGATGCGGGAGCAGATCTGATCATTATCGAAACATTTAGCGACCTGCACGAAATCCGCGAAGCGGTTGCCGCCGCTCGACAAGTATGTAATTTACCCCTGATTGCTTCGATGACCTTTACCCGTGATGACCGCACGGTGCTGGGCGATTCGCCTGCACGGGTCGCACGTGAGTTGCTCGAAAGTGGTGCAGACGTAATTGGCATCAACTGCTCTGGAGGTCCCGCTCAGATCTGGCGCATCCTTCGCCAGATGCGACAGGAAAGCAATAATCTGGCTAGAGCCAAAGAAGACGCGAGCACACCTTATTTCTCAGTCATGCCAAATGCCGGCTGGCCAGAGCAAGTGGGCGGCAGGATCATGTACCCGGCGAATCCCAGTTATTTCGGCGAATACGCTGCAGCTTTCTGTGAAGCTGGAGCAAGTTTCATCGGCGGCTGCTGCGGCACTACTCCAGCACACATTGCAGCCATGCATATCGCACTCGAGCACATCCCTGACGGCTGTGGACCTTCGGTAGCCGAGCTGAGCCTGCCGGGCGAGATCGAGGAAGGACAGGCAAGCGCTGAACAACCTTCCCAATTAGCGAAAAAACTGGCCGACAAACAATTTATTGTTTCCGTTGAGATGGACCCTCCGCGCGGTTTATCGGCACACAAATTACTGGCTGGAGCAAGCCTGCTGGCAGAAGCCGGCGCTGATGTGATCAATGTTGCAGACAGCCCAATGGCGCGCATGCGCATGAGCCCCTGGGCGGTGTGCGAGCTGATCCAACGCCAGATCAACACCGAAACCGTGCTGCATTTCCCCACCCGCGGGCGTAACCTGCTACGGGTACAGGGCGACTTGTTAGCCGCTCACGCCCTGGGCATTCGCAACGTTTTCGTAGTCATGGGTGATCCCACCGCTATCGGTGATTATCCAGATGCAATGGACAACTATGACCTAGTGCCATCCGGCTTAATCAAATTGATCAAACAGAACTTCAATGCAGGTCTAGATCATGCCGGCGTTGATATTGGTCAGCCAACATCCTTTTTTGTCGGTTGTGCACTAAACCTGTGCCCGATAGATCCTGATCAAGAAGCCAAAAACCTGCGCAGGAAGATCCTTGCAGGAGCTGATTTCTTGCTAACCCAGCCAGTTTACCAGCCGCAGCAGGCGGAGGCTTTTATCCAGCGCTATGCAGACCGGTATGGCGCCTTGGAGATACCGCTATTAGTCGGTGTTCTGCCTCTGTACAGTTTGCGTCATGCAACTTTCCTGAATAACGAGGTGCCAGGCATTTCAATCTCTGAGGTGCACCTGTCGCGCCTACGCCAGGCGGGTGAAAACGCATCGAGGGAGGGCGTCGAGATCGCAATAGAGCTGATTGGGACAATGAAATCCTGGGTGGCGGGAATCTACTTGATGCCGCAGTTTAATCGCTACGATTTATCTGCTGAGATCATCGAAGGTGTGCGATCCCTATAAACGAACAACCTAACCGAGAAAAAAACACTGTCAAAGAGTTGTGCCGGACAGAAAAATTGTCCGGCACAACCATGAACCCTGAATAAATTAGAAAAGCGACTCGCTACCTTTATCTGCGAAGATATGCTGCGAGTTCTTGTTCCAGGCGGCGCACGATGCGCTGACGTACCTGTTGAACCTCATTATCTGATAAGGTGCGATCGACTGCCTGGTAGGTCAGGCTGTATGCCAGGCTTTTCTTCCCACTCCCGATTTGCTCACCGCGAAAAACATCAAACAAGCTCAAACTGACCAGCAATTTGCCTGCTGCTTGCTGAATAATCTGGGCGACCCGCTCTGCTGGAACGTCTTCATTCACAATCACAGCCAGGTCCTCTAATACTGGCGGGAAAGCAGGTACGGGAGCCACCGTGTATAGATCTGGGATGGCATCGAAGATATACTGAAGGTTGAGATCAGCTGCCAACAACGGGGCTTCAGCAAGATCATAATTTTGATGAACTAAAGGATGCAGCTCGCCCATCACGCCTAACTGACGGACATTATCGCCATCCGCCAGAAGGATCTTCGCGGATTTTCCCGGGTGAAAGCTGGGATATTCAACCGTTTCATAGCGGATCGGGCTTATGTGTAACCCAGCCAATAATTCACTGATCACACCTTTAAAGTCATAGAAATTCATCAACGTATTATCAGTACCCATCCAGGCGGGCAGGTCGCGTGGGCCTGTCAGTACGATAACCAGGCGCGGCAGCTCATCCGGAAGATCGGCAGCCTCAGATGACATGAAGATAGGACCAATTTCGAACAGGGCAATGCGCGAACGAACTCGCGCATTACGCTCAACGACTTCCAATACGCTCGACAACAAGTTGTGACGCAAGACATTGCGATCAGCAGCTATCGGGTTTAGCAGCCGGACATAAGGTTTATCGTCCTGCAGAGCAGCCGGGGGTAAACGGCGAGCTTCTCGTTCGACGGAGGTCAGGCGATAAGTGATGATCTCTTGAAATCCCAGATCGACCAGCAAGTCGCGCAGACGCTCCTCTTTCTCAAGATCAGGATTGTTGCGCTGGGGCGGCAGCGAAGCAGCCATGCGCGTTTCGGGTATATTGTCATAGCCATAGATCCGGGCGATTTCTTCCATCAGATCAGCTACGCCGGTGATACCCGTGCCGATATCAAGGCGGTGATCAGGGGTGCTGGCGCGCAGTCGATCTCCATCAACCTCCACTTGAAACTCCAGGCGCTGCAATAATTCGGCAATTTGTGTGCTGGTGAGCTCAATGCCCAGCCATCGGCGCACATCCGCAGGAGTTACTTCCACCACAGGATCTGTGACAGGTTGTGGATAATTATCGACCAAACCTTCGGAGACTTTGCCTCCCGCCCACTGCCGCATCAATTCAAGGCAGCGCCGAACACCACGCTCAGCCATTGCTGGATGAACTCCGCGCGAAAAGCGGTAACCTGCTTCGGAGGCAAGGTGTTGAGCGGCTGCCGTGCGGCGGATATTGATAAAATTCCAGGCAGCGCCCTCCAGAAGAACATTGTGCGTCTGGGCATGCACTTCAAACTCGGCACCGCCCATAACCCCGGCAATGGATAACACACCAGCAGTATCGGTCACCAGTTCTGTGAAGGTATCCAGGCTGCGTTCGAACTCCATCCAGAGTCACCAGGCGCTCGCCCGGTCTGGCAGTGCGGGTGATAATAGTTGGTGCAGAGCCCCCGGCGCGGTCTACCAAAACATCATAGTCGAAAGCATGCAGAGGCTCGCCAAGCTCCAACATAGCATAGTTAGTGGCATCAACAATATTATTGATCGGGCGCATACCAGCCAGGCGTAACCGGCGCTGGACCCAGTACGGGCTTGCTCCAATCTGTACACCGCTCACCAGACCCAGGACAAAACGCGGATTTAATTCAGGATCTTCGATGACGATGGATGCCTTTCCAGCAATGGATGGTGGATGCCAGTCAACATCGAAACTCGGTTGGCGCAAGGTCTGCCCGGTTATAGCGGCAACTTCACGGGCGATCCCCAGAACGCTGGCAGCGCGGGCGATGTTGGGTATCAAGTTAATCTCGAAGACCGCATCCCCCATATAATCAGCCAGTGGCACACCGTTGGGAGCATCACCGTCCAGGATAATCACGCCCTCATGCTCATCTGAGATGCCCAGCTCTTTCTCCGAGCAAATCATTGAATACGACTCAACCCCTCGAATTTTGGCGCGCTTGAGGGTGGTGAGCACCTGTCCGGGCTGATGACCATCGTAAATCTGCGCCCCTTCGCGGGCATAACATACCTTAAGCGGCGTAGCGAGTACACCTATGCCCTTATAGGGATAAAGGTTGGGAGCACCGGTTAACACAATATGTTCCTGTACACCATCATCCAGGCGGCAGAGCACCAGCCGGTCGGCGTTGGGGTGCGCCATCACCTCAGTGACTGTGCCGACAACAATCTTCTCAGGGTCCCACTCCAAACCAACAATCTTTACCTCTAACAGGTGCGCGCTGGCATGTCCCTGGAATGACCCCTGGGTCGATGAAAGCCCAACAAGCCGGATCTCTTCTACTTCCAAACCAGCCATCGTCAACCGACGTGCCAGCTCCGGTATCGAAAGCTGAATATCGACAAATTCCTTCAACCAGGATAATACAATTTTCATAACGTCCTCCGACCAGCTTGACCAGAGCAGCCCACTGCCACTCCAGGTCAGCTAATTTTAGAATTGCTCCAGAAAGCGTAAATCGTTTTGCCAGAAGTAGCGAATGTCGTCTATGTGATGCTTCAGCATTGAAATCCGCTCTGGACCCATGCCAAAGGCAAAGCCGGAAAAGCGCTGCGGATCATAGCCTCCATTGCTCAACACCAGTGGATGAACCATACCGCATCCCAAAATCTCCAGCCAACCGCTGCCACCACATACGCCACATCCCTTGCCAGCACACAAGAAGCACTCAATATCCATCTCAGCGCTGGGCTCGGTGAATGGAAAATATGAGGCACGGAAGCGAGAACGGACATCAGCACCGTACATCCTCCTGGCAAAATCGATGAGCGTACCTTTCAGATCGCCAAAGGTGATATTTTCTCCTATTGCCAGACCTTCAACTTGATTGAACTGAGTTTCTTTACGCGCGCTGACCTGTTCATAGCGGTAAACCATGCCCGGTAGAATCACACGTACCGGTTCTGGAGCCATCTGGCGCATTACATGAATTTGCCCCGGCGAAGTATGGGTGCGAAGCAGGATTCCAGGAGTTGTCGTATGGAAGGTGTCCCACATATCCCGTGCTGGATGGTATGCTGGTATGTTCAGCAGCTCAAAGTTGAGCTCATCGGTTTCCACTTCCCGAGAGCGATATACCTGGAATCCCATCTCGGCAAAGATTTCATAAATCCGGCGTAATATTGCAGTAGCGGGATGGAGTCGTCCACGCCGGACGGGGCGCCCAGGCAAGGTCACGTCCAGGCGCTCTGCCTGCAGGGATCGCTCAAGCGCTGTTTGCCGTAGAACCGCCTCATACTGCGCATAAGCCGCTTCCAGGGCGCGTTTAACTTCGTTCGCTCGCCGTCCGATGCCGGGTCGTTCATCCTTTGGCAAGGCACCCAGGCTGTCGAAAATCTGCATCACCGGTGAATTACGACCCAAAACAGCCACCTTCCAGGCCTGCAATTCATCTTCATTACGCACATCTTTCAGCCGGTTGAGCGCTTCTTTTTCAATCTGATCTAGACGTTCTAACATAATAGCTCCTTCCTCACATTTTCCACAACTCCAGGAACCTTGTGGAAAAGCAATAAAAATAGCCCATCCCTGAAGGGACGGGCAATATTCCCGCGGTACCACCCTGCTTCGCCGATTGATTCAGCGCACTCATATGCTAACGGCCAATTAACTATGCTTGGCGATTAGCTGCCCAAATAACGCTGGGATTGCGGCTCCGACTACTAGATGTAATGTATAACTGCTACACCATTCACCTGAGCAGCTCGAGAGGGAACTTCATCCTGTGTCTACCGGGCATGGGTTCCAGTCAGTGCCCAATGCCTCCCTGTCAGTGTCTAACCAGTAGTACTGGTCCAGGATTACTTTCCTCTGTCGTGGCTGTTAATTTTCGAATTGTCCTAATTATCCCCAGAAAGCAGGTTCTGTCAAGGCATCTGACTTTAATTTCGAAGCAACGCCAGACGGAGGTGCTAAATCACCAATCACCCGGGGCGCGTTTCGAATCCCGACTGGTGATTACCTGACCAGAAACATCAATCACATGATTATCGTCCAGAGCTACCTGGTACAGGCGCACTTTGCGATGCAGCGACTGCAAGGATGTCAGGGTTTTGGAATAATCGGCAGTGCCCTCACGGAATTGCGTGCGAATGCGGTATTGCTCATTTTCCGTGTTGGTTATCAATTCACGGATTTCTTCGCTTGCCAACTTATTCGTCTGATGTTCTTGCCAACGCTGGTCCCACTGCCGGTTATACTGGTCTAGCTCCTGCTCCAGACTGGTAACCTGGTCCTGCTCCCGGCTGCCGCGCTCTGCAAGCTGGCGTATCCTCTCACCCAGTGCTTGATATCGAGAAGACAGATCCCCTAACAGCGCAACCAGATCAATTGCGCGGTGCGGCTGCCCCTTAATTGCCTGCCACTCTGCCTCCAGGCGACCAAATTCTTGCTGTTCATCATCAATAGAGACAGATGTTGGCGGCCAGGCTCGTGTCTGGCGCAGCCAGACATAAACTTCTTTCACCTGGTCTTGAACATGTAAACGGTTCTGATTGGAGGTATTGAACGAGTCGACCACCGGCTTTTCGATCTCTTCCAATGCGCGCTGGGCTGCCGAGCAAGCCTGCTGGTATTCGCTGCGCAGCTTGAGATCCAGCACCAGCTCGTCCATCCTGGAAGCGGGTCGAGCGGCTGCTGCACCAGATGGTCTGGGCAACCCTCTGGTTAGCAAACGGTTTGCCTCGATAACCGCGGGGTCTTCGAGAGGCGCAATCGAGTCAAGGCGTGTTAATGCACTTGTCATTGCCTTCACTCTGGTTTGGGTATCCGAATTAACCCGCTCTTGCCAGGTTTGTACTGCCTGCTCAACTCGCGAATAGAGACCTGAAGCCTGGCGTGATTTATAGTCTACTGTGCCGGTGGCGTGCTGCACCAGGTCCGCTTTTTGCCGGTTGGTTTGCTCGAGCAAACGATCCACGTCCTGAGCAGCTGAACCGCTTAACAGTGCATTGGAGCGCACGATATAACCTGTCTGCACCAGCCCTTTCGATGCAATATCCAGGCTTTCCAGAGCCTGGGTTTCGGATTGCTGTAAAGCTGCCAGCCGCGCCTCTATGGCATTCACGCGCACTCGTATATCCTGGCTGGACTGCACAACCTGGCGCGCCAGGTCTAATTCACCTGGTAGTTTCTGCTCGGCAATGGGTCTGGCGGGCTCATTCGCCCCGAGTCGCTGCAAATCAGCCGCGAGTGTTTGTAATTCTGAAGGCAGGTTGTTGACTGCATCCACCCGCAGCCAGTTATCAGGATGATATTCCTTAAATTGCTGAGCCAACTTCTGCGTTTGCTGAACCCATAATAATCCCTGGGCGATCTGGGGACTGTTTAACAATTCCACCAATTGGCTGTGTTGTTCTGTTACCTGATCAACATAACCTGACAAGTCCTGCATTTGGAACACGAGCTGGCGGGCGGATTCTAGATCTTTTTCTATAAGGATATCGGTGCGCGACTTTGTTGAAGGACCCAGAGCAGTAACACCCTGATTAAGCTTTGCCAGCGCATTACTGGCATCTCCCCAAACGACAGGATAGGATTTCAATGTGCCTAAATTCGAGATTTGGGTTGATATCTGCCTGACACTATTATTGAGGTCGTTTAATGACTGTTCCAGCAGTGCGTGAGTCTGATAGCTGCGCCTCAGCGCTTGCTCAAGTGCAGAGCTTTCCTGGCTGAGCTCATCCAACTGACCAATGGTTATGGAGAATGTATCGACATCGGGATTCGATGCAAGGGATTGAATATCACGATAACGTTTTTCAAGGTTATCATAATCTTGTTGAAATGCAGTCGGATCCACGCCGACCGGCAGATTAGAGAGAGACTGATCAGCCCTGCTTAATGCCTGGCGTGCCAGGTCCTGCCGGATTTGCAAATCACTATATTGCTCCTGCCAGTGGCTTAATGAATCCGATAAACTCTGCTGTTGAGGAACAAGCTCTCCTAATAACAGGTGAACTTCGATTACATCTTGCCTGGAGGCTTGCTGGATTACCTGAGATGGGTCATCCCGAGAAAAAATTTCGGGTATTTTCTGCAGTTCATCTCTGAGCCCCTTCTCGGATTGTAAAGCGGATTGCCAGGAAGGACCCCGGCAATGTGCTGCCTGCAACGTCTGGATAGCCTGGCTGATCTTGCTTTTCACATCCAAAGCCCGGCGCACTCCTTGAGCCTCCTGCCAGCCCGCCTGGTTAATCGCCTCTACGATTGAGTCAACTTCAGCAAGAGCGGTACCCTCTTGTGCGATCCCCTGTTCTAGTTTCTGTATTTCCTTGAGCAGGTTGTTAAGCCGGCGAGGGGAGCGGTCGAGCGTGTCTAAGAGCCCTTCCTTTTGGCTCGGTACCTGCTTTTGCAGACCAAAATATTGGTCGCGTAAACCCTGCAGGGTAGCTTCGATATTCTGTAAGCGGCTTTCTCCTGCCCCGGCTAATGATCCGTATGGTTCAGGATCGCTGGATGAAAACCCCTCAAAAGCCTGGCGAGCGCGAATATAGCGTCCTTCCAGGCTTCGCAACTGGCTCGAAAAGGGATGGAACTGCTGATTGACTCTATTCCGCCAATTTTGCAGCAGGAGATAATATCCACCTAATCCAGCCGCGATGAGCAGCAGGAAAAGCAGAGAAATTAACCAAAGAGAGAGACCACTCGAGTCCAATAATTGATTATATCGCCAATCTATCGTAACGCAATTTCCATCAATCGTTGAATGCGTTTAACCATGCTGGCTGGATCAGGGTGTAGCCCTTCAATCAGCAAGGTGTCTTCATAAATCTGATCCACCAGCAGCCCAGTTAATGGATCATCATCGGGTAAAGCGGCAAGCCTGACCAAGATTGGATGGCGCGGGTTTAGCTCCAATATTTTCTTCGGTGATTCTAATTCCCGATTCAACAAGTGGTACATACGCAGCATTTCTTGAGTGGGCGCGCCGCTAGGATTGACCAGCCGAGCCGGAGCCTCACTCAAACGATCTGTAACTCGCACCTCCGCAACCTGATCTGCCAGGTGAGTTTTAAAGCGGTTGACCAACACCTCTGCCTCAGCAATGGGCTGCTCCAGCTCGCTATCCGCGAGCTGCTCAACAGGCTGATCGGGCAATTGAAGGGTTGGGGAAGCAACATTGACCAGGCTGTGATCCTTGTATTTCAGTAAACGCACGATCATAAAAGCGTCTACCGGGTCGGTCAGGAGCAGCGCCTCATAATTGAATCGCTGGATAATATCCAGATGGGGACTGTAGAGAATCGAGCGATCGTCATCGCCCATAATGTAGAAAATTTCTTTTTGATCCGGCTGCATCCGCTCAACGTATTCATCCAGGGATGACCATTGCTCTGGGTGCGTGGAGGTGTGGAAGCGCAGTAAAGGATACAGCTCTTCCGGATCGCGCTCATCCAGGGCTACCCCTTGCTTGAGAAATCGGCCGAGTTCCTTCCAAAATAGCTCGTATTTTTCCTTGTCATCATCGGCCATTTTCTTCAAGGCATCCAGGATTTTACCGGTAACCAGTTTTTTTAGATTTGCCATCACCCGATTGGATTGGACTGTCTCGCGCGAGACATTCAACGGTAAATCTTCCGAATCTACGACACCTTGCACAAAACCCAGGTACTCTGGCAGCAGATCCTTGTTGTACTCCTGGATAAGCACCTTACGGGCATATAGCTTCAAGCCTGGCTCCCGGCGTGAGGAGAAGAAATTCCGCTCAAGGCTTTTCGGGATAAAGAGGAGAGCATACATCTGAACTGGAGCATCAACTACCATATGGACATGCGCCAGTGGCGATTCGTGATCCAGGGTGAGCTGGCGGTAAAACTCATCGTACGTTTCCTGGCTGATTTCGCGCGGCTGCTGCCGCCAAAGAGCTGTCCGCTGATTAACCGGCTCTTTTCCATCACCAAGGTAGATCGGATAAGGAATAAAATCGGAATGACAATGAATAATATCGCGCAGGCGGTATTCAAGGGTAAATTCGCTGGCATCCTCTTTTAGCTTGATCACCACATCGGTGCCGCGATTTTCACGCTCGGCAGGTACAATCGAAAATGTATCTGCGCCGGTGCAATACCAGGTGGCTGCCTGCGCATCAGGCCGGTAAGAGCGAGAAGTTACTCGAATCCATTCTGCTGCCATAAAGGCTGAATAAAAACCCACCCCAAACTGGCCAATCAAATCTGTCAGCTTACTGCCGTTTCCATCAACCGCGGCAAGCTGAGCCGCGTCGATAAATTCGCGTGCTCCAGAATGCGCGATGGTGCCCAGGTTTTCAGCTAATTCCTCAGCAGTCATACCAATGCCGGTATCCTGGATGGTCAGGGTCTTTTCAGCTTCGTTTGGAATAATCCGGATCGAAAGCTCTACCCCAGGGTCGAGCACATCTCAATTCTTTAACATTTCAAAGTCAAGGCGCGTCAAGGCATCTGAGGCATTGGAGATCAATTCACGCAGAAATATTTCTTTGTCCGTATAGAGCGAGTGAATCAGAATATCGAGCAGCTGGCGGGTCTCCGCTTTGAAAGATATTTGAGCAGACCCGGCAGTATCTTGTGTGTTTTCTGTCATGTTTTCTACCCTCCGAGATTTCAGTCTATTTCGCGATCAACTATACACGATTTTAGTTAGAGAATCGTAAAAATTTACTCGATTTCAGAAGTGAGGCTAATCATCCCAGGGAGCACTGGAAAGACCCTTACCGCTTAATGAAAACTGCAATTCTTCCTTGTACTCTGGCATGAGATCAGCCACAGCAGCCAGCAAGCCAAAGCAACCGGCAATCATCATATCGCCAAACGGCACAGCAAAGTATGGGTCCAGGCGAGACTTGCGCATCAAGCTGCGCCGTGGACCGCTGATCGCCAGCCTAACCTCGGACGGCGCAGGCAAGTCGTTCAAAGATAATGGTTCGGTTGAATACATCAGGGCGCCATGCCCATGATCGCCAAATACATCGCCATGCTGCAATGTGCCATCTGCCAGAGAGACAATCAATTTTTCTAATTTTTCCCGATCAAGCAAGCCAGTATGGTGCTCAAACACACCTTCAATACCACCTTCGCCCAGGCGAAATGCCAGGGTGTGAAAATTTCCCACATTTGTGATGATGATGCGCTGGCTGGCTGCCAGGTGAGCATCCAGAGTTACCCCTAATACTGCCGCCGGAGCCGTATCCATTACGATCAGTGGCACTTCTTGTATTGGTGAACTGGAAAAGGACCGTGCTGACTGTACCACTGACTGTAAACGCGTCATCTCCGGAGGAATGTCCTCCGCACGGAATGCAAAGGCGGAGAGGCGGTTCTCAGCCCGGATGCGACGATCCAGATAATCAAAACGGAACTGCCGATCTGAATAGCCGGGCGGGGAGTCGCCGTGATCGAAGACAGCTACGGCTACCGCATCCAGATCATTGAGACGAACGCCAAAGACTTCAAATGCACGCTGGATGGCTGGCAGATCAAAATCTGCCAGTGCTATCTGCCGCACATCCTTTCCTAACTGATGCGCTTCATCTTCACTGAGCAGGGTGATTCCCATCTCTCGAACTGCGTCCAAATCATCATTAAACGACTTTGCCGCGGCAGGTGTAGCAAAGACAGGCAAGCCTGCTTTCAGATGTGCATCGGCAGCCCATTGGCTGGGTCCACCACCCATCATCACTCCATCCAGGAGAATTGCCTGACCGAGGCGTGTAGCTTCTTTGATCTGGTGATGAACCATCATGGTTGGAGATGGCACAATTAATTTAAAACTGTTTTCAACATCCAGCCGAGAATCAAAAAGTAATATATCCTGGGTCCCTGTACCAATATCAACAGCGAGTATGCGCATCTCAGTTATACCTTTTTCGATAATTCAGCACTAGAAAAAACAAGCGAAAATGCGATTGCTGCAGCCCAGGCAAGTATCTTGATTTCGCCATTTTCCAATGCAGTCTTCAGCTCGTTACGGGTCAAATAGATCTCTTCTTGCTCTTCCAGATCATCGGGAATCAAATCGCCTACTTTACACGCCTTGCGCGCCAGGTACAGATGACCAGTAGCCATTCCGCGATTAGGATCAACAAGGTAACTACCTAATTCGATCCATTCTTCAGCAATGCAGCCTGTTTCTTCGCGTAACTCACGCTGGGCGGCTGCCAATGGCGCTTCGCCTGGCTCGAGGTAACCTCCCACCAGCGCCAGCGTGGGATCAGGTAAACCGTACTTAATCTGGCGAAAGCAAAGGTAATCCCCATCTACCATTTCAACGACAATATTGATGTAATCTGGTGTGGTTACCCATGGCCAATTGGGAATCACCCGACCATTGGGCAGCTCCACTTCGCAGTGTTCTACAACCAACCATGGAGATTGGTCAAAAATTACTTTTCTTTGGCGTGTAATCCAAGGTTTCATGGATTATTCAAACAATAGATCTGTATCTTCAACGAAATCGCCATAGCAATCATTACATATTGTGATGACCGCTGGAAACTGGATTTCTGATGAGGCGCAAGTCACGCAGAACCCCCTGCCACAGCGCTCACACACCTCGAACTGGCTGGCGCAATCTGGGCAGAATACCTCCTCGCATTGATCACAGGTTATCCCACTGTGCTCGGAATATTCGTTATGGCATTGTGGACACACCAAGATAGACATCAGCTATCAGCCTCCTAGAAACAACCGTGTTCATCCATGAGCGTTGTATTTTACTACAGGTGCTTGAGCGACCGATCTGGCTCACGCCCTCTCGGCAAGAAACAATTTCGCGATTGACAGGTATCGATTTTACTATTCCTGCCAATGGCTTTCAATGCCACAATTTCTAGAATTACAGGCAAAATCCTTCCCCATCATTAGCAAGCACATATTTTGTGCATTCATAATAGATCGGGTATACTTTTGATCAAAATAGCCTGACGGCTTTGGCTTACCAAAATAAAAGTTGAGGTTCAAAATGACACTTGAGGACGAACAAAATTACTGGGAAGAAACCATCCTGAATCCTGCGCTCAAACGTTTCCCAGAACGTAAACCGGCATTTACCACCCTGTCTGGCATCCCCCAGCCGCGTTTACTTGTTCCCACCGACATGGATCCGGATTATCTCGACAAACTGGGGTTTCCCGGCCAGGCACCGTTCACGCGCGGCGTGCAGCCCAGTATGTACCGCGGGCGGCTGTGGACGATGCGCCAGTATGCCGGTTATGCATCTGCTGAAGAGTCCAACCAACGTTATCGCTACCTGCTTGCACAGGGTCAAACCGGTCTCTCAGTGGCTTTTGACCTGCCCACTCAAATCGGTTACGATGCGGACGATCCAATTGCCATGGGAGAAGTTGGCAAGGTAGGCGTTTCCATCTCTTCGCTACAGGATATGCAGACGCTGTTTCAGGAGATACCCTTAGGAAAAGTGTCCACCAGCATGACCATTAACGCCCCTGCAGCGGTCTTACTGGCGATGTATATCGCCGTAGCCAAGCGGCAGGGTGTCGAAACAAAGCAACTGCGCGGCACAATCCAAAATGACATTCTCAAGGAATATATCGCTCGAGGTACTTATATCTTTCCTCCTGCGCCATCGATGCGCCTCATCACAGATGCTTTTAAGTTTTGCCAGGAAGAAGTGCCGCATTGGAATACGATCAGCATCTCCGGCTATCATATTCGTGAAGCGGGTTCGACGGCTGTCCAGGAAGTCGCCTTCACCCTGGCAAACGGCATCGCATACGTCCAGGCTGCAATCGATGCAGGTTTGGATGTCGACGATTGCGCTGGACAGCTTTCATTCTTTTTCAACGCACATAATAACTTTTTAGAAGAAATCGCCAAATTCCGTGCCGCGAGACGGATGTGGGCTCAGATTATGCGCGAGCGCTTTAAAGCTCAAAAACCAGGCTCATGGATGCTGCGCTTCCATACCCAAACAGCGGGATCAACGCTGACAGCCCAGCAGCCAGAGAACAATGTGGTCCGGGTAGCTCTACAGGCATTGGCTGCAGTGATGGGCGGAACGCAAAGCCTTCACACCAATAGCATGGATGAAGCCCTTTGGCTGCCCACGGAAAAGTCGGTGCGGGTGGCGCTCCGTACGCAGCAAATCATCGCTTATGAATCGGGGGTGGCAGATACCATCGACCCACTGGCAGGTTCTTATCTAGTCGAGTATCTAACCGATGAAATCGAGAGGCGAGCCAGCGAATATATTGCCCGCATCGACAATATGGGCGGGGTTCTGGCGGCGATCGAAGTTGGATATATTCAGGATGAGATACAAAATGCTGCCTACGATTTTCAGCAGGCGCTGGAGCGTGGCGAGGAGATCGTTGTCGGTGTAAATGCTTTTCAGACAGAGGGAAATATCGAGCTAGAAAGGTTACGGGTAGATCCCACGATCGAAAGTGGACAGCGGAAGCGTCTGGCAGTCCTACGCCTGCAGCGCGATCCTAACCGGGTTCAAGATTTGTTAACCCGCCTGGAAAATGCCGCGCATGGTAAGGACAATCTGATGCCCCTTCTAATCAGCTGCGTAGAAGCAGATATCACCCTGGGTGAAATCTGCCACACGCTGCGTGAAGCCTGGGGCGAATATGAGCCACCAACCTGGATATAGGAGAGATATGATGGCGCGCGTAATAAAAATAAACCACATTGGAATATTGACCGGCGATATCCAAGATTCACTGGTTTTCTGGCGTGATGCCCTTGGGATGGAAGTCAGCGGGATCCAAGATATCCCCGCAGAAGCGGCACAGATAGCCTTCCTACCGAGTGGTGAGAGCGAGCTTGAGTTGGTCATGCCAATGACCGCAGATTCGGGATTGACCCGTTCTCTGGAGAAGCGCGGCCCGGGCGTGCACCATATCTGCCTTGAGGTAGATGATATTGAGGGGATGCTGCAGCAGCTGAGAGAGAAAGGCGTGATGTTAATTAATAAAGAGCCAAAGGTTGCGGCAGATGGGAAAAAGTACGCCTTCATCCACCCGAAAAGCGCTGGCGGGGTAATGGTCGAGCTGTACCAACTGGATTAAGCCATGTCGGTGTCTAGAAACATGACTGATCCGCTGATCGAGCGAATGCAAACCCAAGTTCAGCAGTGGCAGGAGGTGGACGACACGCGCTCAACCTTCTTGTATTGCTACCAACTGATGACCAGCAACATGCTTTCAGCAATCGAAGCTGGTGAGTTTTCCGATCAAGCCTGGATAGATGAGCTGCTCAGGCGGTTCGCTGGCTATTATTTCAATGCACTGGACGCCTACGAACAAAAAAGCAGGGCTGTTCCAGCGGTCTGGTCGATCACACATGATGCAACGCATAATCCCAAGACACGAACCCTACAAAACCTGCTCCTGGGCGTGAACGCACACATCAATTACGATCTCATATTCACCCTGGCAGAATTGCTGCAACCCGAATGGGATCTCCTCGATGAGCAGCAACGCCAGTGCCGCTATATGGACCATTGCCGGGTTAACGACATTATCGGTCAGACAATTGACTCAGTCCAGGATCAAGTGGTCGAACCGCTCGAACCTGGACTGGAACTGGTGGATATATTGCTGCTAAATGCAGACGAATGGATGATCTCCAGGCTGATTTCCCACTGGCGGGAGGAGGTCTGGCAAAAAGCCATACAACTCCTGGAATGCATTGAGCCTGGAGATCGCCAGCATCTGCAGCAGGAAATCGAATTTTCAACTCTCCAGCGCGCCAACGCCATCCTGCTCAAGCAGGGATTAGGTGGACTGAGAGAGCTGTTATAAAACTATTTTAGATATTTCTCAAACCAGCCAACAATATGGTTCAAACGGGCGATGCGCCTATCCGTGCGACCACCACGCGAAAGTCCGTGAAACTCATCCGGAAAGCGCACCATCTCCGTCTCGACACCAAGCCGCTTCAACGCCACAAATACCTGTTCTCCTTGCTCGATGGGGCAGCGCAGATCAAATTCGTTGTGGATTACCTTGGTAGGAGTCCTGGCGTTGCCGATGTAGGCAATGGGTGAGTGCTTCCAATACTTCTCGAGATCCTCGTATGGCGCTTTATTTCCCAGCTCAGCCTGAAAGGTCCAGTTGAAATCGCTTGAACCCCACATGCTGACAAAGTTGCTCACGCAGCGCTGTGTGACGGCTGCTTTGAAACGCTGGGTGTGCCCGATAATCCAGACGGTCATATAACCACCATAGCTTCCCCCGGTGACGCCCATGCGTTGGACATCAATATAGGGCTGACCTTCTATATAGTCTGCCCAAGCCATGATATCCGCGTAATCGGCATCCCCCCAATTCTGCCAGATGGCTTTGGCATGTGCCTCGCCATAACCACGCCCACCGCGCGGGTTACAGAAAGTCACCACATAGCCTTTGGAGGCAAAATAATAGAACTCGTGCATGAACAGGTAGCCATACTGCGTCAGTGGACCGCCGTGGATTTCAAGAATGGAAGGATATTTCTGCTCAGGATTGAAACCGGGAGGCTTCAAAACCCAGCCCTGTAAATCGTTGCCTGCGGGTCCCTTAATCCAGTGTGTCTCGATTGTGCCCAGGTCTATGCCATCCAGCAACTGGCGGTTGTGACGAGTAAGCTGGCGGCGTTCCTGAGTCTGCATATCCATAATCCACACCTGGCAGGGATCCTCTATTTGACCCAATGCGTATGCCATGGTGTGCTGATCTTTGCTAAAGGAGAACGCACCCACCACGCTGCCTGGCTGGGTGTTGGTGGGCTCGGGGAGCACAGGTTGCAGACCCTCACCATCCAGCGATATTGCCTTGAGCAGCGAGCTGCCGTGCTGGGTGATGGGGAAATAAATCGTCTGGCTATCAGCAGACCAGGTGGGAGGCATGGTCTCTGGCTGACCTATATCGTTGATTGTCCAGGCAGAGACATGGAAGTCAAACCGCTCCGTGATATTACGTGCAGGCTGGCGCCCGTCCGCCGGGACGATCCATAATCCATCGTTTTTGTACCATTCCCCTTCTCCCTCGACGCCATAGTAGGCAATCCATTTGCCATCTGGAGAAAAGACTGGATATCCTTTCCCGCCAACTGGGGCGGGTATTTCACGAATCTCACCACCCTTTGCAGGTACGATATACAATCCTGTCCTGTCAGGAAATTGGTCGGGATCTTCGGTGCGATTCGAGGTGAAAACGATCCACTTTCCATCCGGTGACCATGAACCTTCAGCCTCATCAAACACCGGGTGATTTGTGAGCTGCCGCGCCTTTCCGGACTGAGCGTCAATCAGCCACAAATGCCAGCGCTCATGTGGAAGGTAACCAGCACCATCCAGCTTATAAAACAGTCGGTCGTAATAGCGTGCCACAACCCCTAATTTTTTCTTCTGCTCATCTTTTTGGCGATCCAATTCTTCGGCATCCAGCTTTCGGGCAACACACAAAAGCTGTCGCCCATCCGGCGACCAGACAAAATCTCGGATCACCCCTTCCAGGCTGCTCAGAACGCGCGCTTCACCCCCTCCGAAGTGGATGAGGTAGATTTGAGCAGGCTTTTCTTTGTCATTGCGGTTGGATAAAAAAGCAATCTGGCTGCCATCAGGAGACCAGCGCGGGTGGTTGTCATTCTGGTCACCGTAGGTAAACTGGTGGGCAGCCGCGCCATTAACAGGTGCCAGCCAAAGATTGGAGTATTTCTTTTCGGTTTTCGCATCTACCCGTTGGACAGTATAAACCACTGATCCACCATCTGGTGAGATACGGATATCGCTGAGTACTTCCAGCTTGTATAAATCTTCAGCAGTAATCGAGCGTTTTTGACGTGATGCCATTTGGCAACCCTCCATACATTAATTTGTGAATTTGACTTTCTGGGCAAGGCAATTTTAGCACAGGGTAATACAAAGAGTAACCAGCCCTTAGATACGTATCTGGAGTGCATTTTGAATAAAGAAAATAATAAAAGATACCCCGGATACGATAAAATAGCATGGCGCGTAAGCAGCGCTCATCCCAAATCTATACCGGAGTTACCAACATGCCAAGTATCGTATATTACGGATCACCCCGACAGGCACGGCTAGAAGCCAACGAATCTTTGCCCGCCAAGCTTGATTTAATTCTGGAAAAGCTCAACCTGCGTGAGCGCGTCAAGGGAGAGAGTGTGGCTTTAAAGATCCACACGGGCAACAATATTGGATATTCAACGGTTCATCCTGTGTTTGTGCGACGCGTTGTACAGGCAATCAAAGAAGGTGGAGGAAAACCGTATATCGTGGATGTTGACTGGGATGTGGAAGGAGCAGAAACGCGCGGCTATACTCAGGAAGTCCTCGGCTGCCCAATTTATCCTCTTGCTGGCCCACAGGACCAATACTTCTACAAGCATCATCATCCCCTGATGAACATCCAGGAATGGCGGTTGGGTGGATTAATTCAGGATGCAAGTTTTCTGGTGAACTTTGCACATGTCAAGGGTCACCCGAGCTGCAGCTATGGGGGAGCGTTCAAAAACCTGGCATTAGGCTGTATGGCAGGTGAAACGCGCGGCGCGATGCACGACACCAACCATTTCCGGCAATACTGGTTTGGCGAATTTTGCCCAGATGAAGAAACTCGCCAGCGCATCTTGGCTTCCTGCCCGCATAAAGCTCTCGTTGAAGACAAAGCTCACCCTGGTGATATTCACATGCATATTGAACAATGCAACAGCTGCATGCGATGCTTACTTGTTGCTCCAGCAGGCAGTCTGCGGATCGAACCCGAGACGTTTTGGGCATTCCAGGAGGCTTGCGCTCACAGCGTGCAGATTACCTTATCCACTTTTGAGCCCGGAAAGGCTGTTCACCTGGCACTGGCTACACACATGACCCCGGTATGCGATTGTTTTGGCTTCACCAGCATGCCGATCTTGCGTGATGCGGGAATATTCGGTTCAGATGATATTGTTGCTCTGGACCAGGCGATACTCGACCTGACTGCAAGCTATCCATTACTTGAGGAGAACATTCCAACGTCCATGGAAGTACATACTCGAGAAGGGCACCCGCTGCAATGGCTGCACGGCCCGTATAAAGACCCATATAAAGTTTTGGAATACGGCTCTCAGCTAGGATTGGGGTCGAGAGAATATGTGATGGTAGATGTGCTGCCTGTCGAGGAGATTGTCCCGGCGCCTATCGGATACATTCCCGCTAAATAGCCGCGTTGACGTAAGAGATTACCTGGCAACCAGGACGGCACAGGAGCGTGGACCCAGAGTATAGGAAAGCTGCCCATCAGAAAGCTTAACCGGTGCATCTGAAAAATCGTCGGGAGCCGGCAGGTTGGTGTCGATCATACGATGCCAGGCCTGGTCCGAAGGTAAAGCCGGCAGCTCGAATTCTAATGGCTGCCAGTATGCGTTCAGCATGACATGCAAATGCTCCCTGCAGCCATAATGAGTCAGCTCGAATGCCAGGCTGTGCGAGTCGTAGCTCCAATCAGGCTGATTCACTTTTGTCCCGTGCCAGCGTACCCCACTGCTCTCGGAAGTAGACCACAATTGGCGGTCGCGAAATAAACAACTGTTTTGGTTCATATGGATCAGGCTGCGCACAAATCGCAAGGTTTCGGCGTTCGTGGCAAGATCTTCCCAATTGAACCAGCTCATCTCATTGTCCTGGTTGAACGGATTATTATTGCCCAATTGGGTGCGGCGGACTTCATCACCCATCGATAGCATCGGACGACCTTGAGATATTAATAATAGTGTAAGGAAGTTTTTAATCTGCCTCTGACGGAGCCGCTCAATTTCAATATTATCCGTTGGACCTTCTTCACCACAGTTCCAGCTCAGGTTGTGGTCTGTGCCGTCGCGGTTGTTGTAGCCATTCGTCCAGTTGTGCTTCCTGTTGTATGAAACGAGGTCATTGAGGGTGAAACCATCATGGGCGGTAATAAAATTTATACTCCGCACCGGATCACGATTTGGCTGCCCGAACAGGTTTGGGCTGCCAATTATGGCATCGGCTAATGGTCCAACAGTGCCAGGGTCGCTCTTGAGAAAGCCTCGCACAGTATCGCGAAATTGGCCGTTCCACACTGCCCAGCGCAGTCCAACAAAGTTATGCACCTGATATAGACCACCTGCATCCCAGGCTTCTGCGATAATCTTGGTACCTGCCAGAACGGGATCGGATTCAATCGACCAGAGGATCGGTGGATCATCCAACACCCTGCCATCGATGCCGCGAGAAAGGGAGGATGCCAGATCAAAGCGGAAGCCATCCACGTGCATATGCTCTACCCAGTAGCGCAAGCTGTCCATGATCAGTCGGCGCACAACGGATATATTCGCGTTGAGTGTGTTACCGACGCCGCTAAAATTCAAATATTCCTCTGGATTTTGGGGATCAAGGGTATAGTACATCAGGTTTTCTAGCCCGCGAAAAGATAACCAGGGCCCATCTTTGCCATCCTCGGCGGTATGGTTATATACAACGTCAAGGATCACCTCAATGCCGGCGCGATGGAAAGCTTTAATCAGGTCGCGGAATTCGTCCACCGGTCCCAATGGATCTTTGCGGGAGCAATAATCGCGATGAGGCGCAAAATATGCTACGGGCTCATAACCCCAATAATTAGGCCGCGGATAAGGCGCGGATTGTGGATCGAACTGCTGGATGGGCATTAATTCAACTGTTTTTATGCCCAAGTCTTGTAGATAAGGGATTTTTTCCACCAACCCGGCATAGGTGCCCCGTTTTTCCAGCGGAAGCCCCGAATTTGGATGAGCAGTAAAACCACGCACATGCATCTCATAGATGAGCGATTCGCCGTAGGGCTTTCTCAGCGGGGTATCACCTTCCCAATCGTAAGTTGTGGGATCGACCACCACGCTTTTCATAGCATACGGTAGGTTGTCCAATCCAAGGCGTTTTGCTGCTGAACGACGATAATCCTGGTAGGCTACAGCTCGGGCGTAAGGATCGACCAGAACCTTTGTAAAATCATAACGCAACCCGGCTTTTGGCTGGTAAGGCCCATCCACTCGATAACCGTATAACTGACCGCTTTTCAAACCTGGCACAAATACATGCCAGTAATAAAAGGTGAGATTTACTTTTGGATCGAGGGGAATAATCGTTGATGGTCGGGTATCTTCGATGTGATCGAAGAGCAGTAATTCAATGCGGTTGCCATTCAGGGATAATAAAGAGAAATTCACTCCGTCGGGATAAACGGTAGCGCCGAGTGGATAAGGTTTCCCCGGGAGTATATTCATTTTGAGAACATAGATATCGATTGCATAAGTTTCAAAGCAGTCGAATTATAAATCAAACTGTGTCGAATTGATCACTCTCGGCACATAAAAAGTGGTTCTTAATCCGTGCCATAAATGATTGACTTTTTTTTTCGATAGTGCCACAATAAGCAAGCATAGTTTAGGAGGTGAGAGCGGAAATTCTATTGTCAGCATGAACCCCAATCACAATTTAACAATAACTATTTTTCATAAGACACCCAAGGAGAGAAACGATGAAGAAAGGACTGCTACTTTTTAGCTTGATGATTGCTACCAGCCTGATCTTGAGCGCCTGTGGGGGAGCGGCTGAGGGAGACGTCATCCAGGTAGGTGGTATTGGTGAGCTCACCGGAGACATCCCGGCTGTAGGCGCTTCTTTTAAGAACGCTGCCGAAATGGCTGTACAAGAAATAAATGATGCCGGCGGACTGGATGTCTGCGGTAAAAAATATACCATTGAATTTACTCTTGAAGATAATGCTGGTAAGGCTGACCAGTCAGCCTCTGCAGCCCAGAAGCTGATAACCCAAAATAATGTCGTTGCCATCATTGGTCCAAACGCCAGCCGTTATGCTATCCCTGCATCGGAAATTGCCGAAAGCTCGCAGGTTGTCCTGATCAGCCCGTGGTCAACCAACCCCAAGACCACCCTGGACGCTAAGACCAATGATCCCAAGAAATTTGTCTTTCGGGCAGCATTCATCGACCCATTCCAGGGCCGCGTGGTGGCAAAATTTGCCCTGGAAAACCTGGGCGCAAAGAACGCAGCCGTGCTCTACGACGTGGCGTCTGATTACAACAAGGGTATCGCTGAATTCTTCAAACAGACCTTTGAGGAATCTGGCGGCTCAGTGGTGGCTTTTGAGACCTACACCACAGGTGACAAGGACTTCTCTGCCCAGTTGACGAAGATCAAGGAAGCGAATCCCGATGTGATCTTCCTGCCAAACTATTACTCCGAAGTCCCGCTGCAAATCCAGCAGGCAAAGCGACTTGGAATCACCGTACCTTTCCTGGGCAGTGACTCCTGGGGCAGCAGTGAGCTGATCACCTTGTGCGGTACGGACTGTGAAGGATATTACTTCAGCACCCACTATGCAGCCGACAACGCCACACCGGTTGCCCAGAATTTCATCAACGCTTACAAAGCAAAACACGGCAACACCCCTGATGATGTAGCTGCTTTGACCTATGACTCTTTTGGATTGTTGTGGACAGCGATCAAGAATGCCTGCAGCACTGACCGCCTGGCAATCCGTGACGGAATGGCTAAAATATCAGACTTTGAGGGTGTGACTGGAACGATGAAGTTCCAGGAAGGCTCTGGCGACCCGGTTAAGAGCGCCGTGATCCTTCAAATCAAGGATGGCAAATTCGTTTTCTATGCGAATGCAAATCCATAACGCTTGAAGATTCGAACCTCCCGCAGAAACCAAACCTGAAACTCACTCCGATGCCCAATCTCCAGTCTGAGTGAAGCTCCAAGGAGGGCAATTTGCGGGAGGTTTCTGGTTATGAGGTGAAACCATGACCTATTTTCTTCAGCAAGCGCTGAATGCCCTTCAGCTCGGAAGCATTTATGCGCTGATTGCGCTGGGCTACACAATGGTGTACGGCATCTTGCGCATGATCAACTTTGCTCATGGCGACCTGTTCATGGTTGGCGCGTTCTTCTGCTTCCTGAGTGCTACGGTGCTGAAATTACCTTTCATCCCCACCTTGCTGCTATCCATGCTGGGTGTGGGGTTGCTGGGAGTATTCATCGAGAGAATAGCCTACAAGCCCCTGCGTAATGCGCCACGCGTTTCCGCGGTGATCACTGCCCTGGGGGTAGGCATCTTTTTGGAAAATCTTACCCTGGTTTTCTTCCCCTACCCCCAACATGTACCAACCCTGCTCCCCACCACCACCTGGACAATCGGCGGCGTGACGATCTCTTCGCTACAGATAATTATCATCCTTCTGTCGATCAGCCTATTAATTCTGCTTGATTTCATTGTGCGTCGGACGATGGTGGGGATGGCTATGCGAGCGATATCGTGGGATAAAGCCATCGTACCGCTTCTAGGTGTGCCGGTTAACTTAGTGATATCACTAACCTTTTTTATCGGTACCAGTCTTGGAGCCGCCGCTGGCGTGATGTACGCCCAGGCATTTCCTGTCATCGACCCGTATATGGGCATCCTGATTGGGTGGAAGGCTTTTATCTCGGCAGTTGTCGGCGGGATTGGTAATGTGCGCGGCGCCATGCTCGGTGGTTTCATCCTCGGTGCTCTCGAGATCATGGTGGCTGCCTTTTTACCTTCCACGTATCGAGATTTCATCAGTTTTTCCCTGCTCCTGGTGCTATTGATATTCAGACCTTATGGCATTTTAGGGCAGCCCCGACCGCAGAAGGTGTAACCGTGGCAAACAAACCAGCGAACACCTCAAATTGGCGAACTCGTTTCAAGCTGGGTTGGGAAAAATTGATGTCCAACCGTAAAATCTTGCCGATTCTCATTGTGATCGGTTTTGTTTTATCCATCCTGATCCCTCGATTCAATTGGATTTCGCCTTACTACCAGCTTATACTGATGTACGTAGGGATCAACACCATTATGACCGTAAGTCTGAACCTGGTTAATGGCTATATGGGTGAGTTTTCGGTGGGGCATGCCGGATTTATGGCCGTTGGCGCATACGTGGCAGCTTTGTTGACGATGTACGTATGGCCGCCCAACCTGGTGGCATGGCTTTTCCCGGTAACTATCATAATCGCTGGGCTTTGTACTGCTCTGGTGGGTCTGGTAGTGGCCATTCCATCCTTCCGAACCCGCGGTGACTATCTGGCAATCGTTACTTTAGCTTTCAATATGATCGTCAAATCTGTGATCGAAAACATTGATGCCATCGGCGGGCCACGCGGCATTCCTGGAATCGATAAGTTAACTACCATGCCGTGGGTGTTCTTCTGGACAGTCATCTCCCTGTGGGTAATTCGCAACTTTATCTACTCGAATTACGGACGCGGGGTGCTCTCCATACGCGAGGATGAAATTGCCAGTGACTTGATGAGCGTGAATACACGCCAGGTAAAAATGCTGACATTCCTGGTTTCTTCTTTCTTTGCTGGTGTGGGCGGTGCGCTGTTTGGTCACCTGCTGCAGTTCATCAGCCCGCGCGTATTTGACATCATTAAATCAACCGACTTTCTAATCATGGTGTACCTGGGAGGAATTGGTTCGATTGGCGGCTCCATACTTGGTGCTGCCACCTACACGCTGTTGCTGGAGATCTTACGACCGCTGCAGGTCTGGCGCTTTGTGCTCATGCCGTTGATGTTGGTCTTCCTAATGCTTTACCGGCCACGTGGGATCATGGGACTGCGAGAGTTTCGCTGGTTCATCCCTGGCTATGAACTGGTCGCCAGTAAACTACATAAACCAAAGCAGGAGGCCAGCGATGCTTCTGCAAGTTAAGGAAATGACCCATTATTTTGGCGGCCTGCAAGCCGTTGCAAACTTCAACCTGGGATTAGAACCCGGGGAGTTGATTGGCATCATTGGCCCGAATGGCGCTGGAAAAACTACTATATTCAACCTGATCACCGGCGTCTATCACCCAACCCAGGGGAGCATCCGCCTCGAAAACACAGAGCTAGTTGGCAGGCGCCCGAACCAGATCACCGATTTGGGCATTGCGCGTACATTCCAGACCATCCGCCTATTCAATGACCTGACTGTGTTGGATAATGTACGCATCGCAGCATATCACCGGGTGCACTATAATCCGCTCGAAGCACTGCTGCATCTTGGTCGATTTCCTAAAGTTGAACAACAAAACATCGATTATGCGCTGGAGCTACTGGCTTTCTTCAAGCTTGAGGATTATGCAGGTGAGCTGGCAAAGAACTTACCCTACGGTTTACAACGGCGTCTCGAAATCACCCGTGCCATGGCTACTCAACCGAAGCTCCTGCTGCTGGATGAGCCGGCTGCAGGGATTAACCCCAACGAGATCGACCAGTTGATGGACTTCATCCTGTGGATTCGCAAGGAATTTAAGCTCACCATTATCTTAATCGAACACCAGATGCGGCTGGTAATGGGCATATGCGAGAGGATCAAAGTGCTTGACTTTGGTGCAACCATCGCTGAGGGAACCCCTTCTCAAATTCAAAATGACCCCAAAGTTCTGGAAGCCTACCTCGGCGAAGGAGCAGAGATATGAGCCAGGACCAACTCGCTTTGTTATCTGTGCAGGATCTGAGCATCTCTTACGGCAACATTAATGCGGTTCGAGGCATCTCCTTCGAAGTTTATGAGGGCGAGATCGTCACATTAATCGGCGCCAATGGGGCTGGAAAATCATCCACACTGAGAGGTGTCTCAGGAATAGTACCTTTCAAGGGCACCATTCAATATAAAGGGATCAACCTGCACGGCATTCCTGCTGATAAAATCGTTGCTTTAGGGATCGCCCAGGTGCCTGAAGGTCGAGGTATCTTTGGAAACCTCACAGTGATGGAAAATTTGAAACTGGCTACCTGGCAGCGCAAAGATAAAGGTGAGATCGGGGGTGATTTCGAGCGCGTCTTTGGCATTTTCCCCCGCTTGAAAGAACGCCAGAACCAGTTGAGCGGCACGCTCTCAGGTGGAGAGCAGCAAATGCTTGCTGTAGGGCGGGCTTTGATGAGCCGGGGACAGATGATGCTGCTGGATGAGCCATCGATGGGGCTGGCGCCGGTATTAGTTCGTGATATATTCAAGGTACTCAAGGAGATCAACCAGACCGGCACTACGGTGCTGTTGGTTGAGCAAAACGCGTATATGGCGCTGCGCCTGGCACACCGTGGATATGTATTGGAAACGGGGCGAATCATACTGAGCGGAACCGGTCAAGACCTGCTGGCAAACCCGCGAGTGAAGGAAGCCTACCTGGGAGGTTAAGCAGGGTTAGAAAAAAGAGCCTAATGAAACAAAGACGAAAGCGTTTCTCACTGATTGCTCCATCTACAATGAAATTTCTACATGAAGCGCGCCGTACACCAGGTTATTCCTGGTTTGACTGGCTGCACGGCACGATTTATGGGCGCTGGACCTACCTGTATATCGGAATTGGTATCGGCGAGCACTGGCTGGCAAAGAGATTTAAGCCAATTGTTGCACGCTTATTGAAATTATTCAAGCGACAAGCCGTAAAAGTTGCCCCTGGTGTTAGCTCACAACTGCAGAAAAGAATTACATTTTCCGACAATTACCACGGGAAGGTGCTGCCTCTGCAGGCAGCCCGAGAACTCGTGCTGGTTAACGAAGAAATCCGTCTGCCCAACCTGGAGTCGATCATCCCATACCAGCGAGCGCGTGACATCATATTAAAAAACCCAGATCACATCGTCGCACTTGATTGTCCCTGCCGCTCTGCACGACCAAATCCTTGCCTGCCGCTGGATGTTTGCCTGGTCGTGGGCGAGCCTTTCGCCAGCTATGTGCAGGAACATATCCCCAACCGCAGCCGCTGGATCAGCCCAGCCGAGGCGGTGGCAATTTTGGAGGCGGAAGACCAACGCGGGCATGTGCACCACGCATTTTTCAAGGATGCCATGCTGGGTCGTTTTTATGCCATATGCAACTGTTGCAGCTGCTGCTGCGGGGCGATGCAATCTCAACGGAACGGAACACAAATGCTGGCTTCATCTGGCTACATTGCCCAGGTTTTGCCAGAGGCCTGCATTGGCTGCGGCAGCTGCGCTGAAAACTGCCAGTTTGATGCAATCAAGCTGGTGGACTTCACCGCTCAGATCGATACTTCAAACTGCATGGGATGTGGAGTATGTGTTAACCATTGCGAGCAAGGAGCGCTCAGCCTGATGCGCGATGTTACGAAGGGTGACCCACTGGAGATCCTGGCACTCTTAGATGCCGCCAGGTAATCCAGGCAGCGATTATCAGCAGCAATAGCCCCACTGCGTCAAAAAGGATAAAACGTATCACAGATCCGCGCGCTGTTTCATGCGCCAAAGGGATGCCAAGATAAATGGCTGACTCGCCCAGCAGACCGATTGTCTGCATCACAAGCGCCTCATATAGGGAAATATAATACCGGAATGGATGCCAGAGCGCTACGGCATAAGGCACATTCCACATGAGAAACAGCACCCCTAATCCCTGGATGATGGCGTTACCCACCGCTCCAGTAAGCTCAAAAGAAGTGGCATAGCGCTCCGGCCACAGCAAGAATGTAACTGCGCATTGTACATTCCAAAGGAAGACCAGACCAACTAAGATACGCGTACTGGTGATGGCAAGACGGTTAGAATGCATAGCCTGGCCTCCTCATAACACGAAATCATTAAGTACAAATTGATCAGCAATAATTATTCGCGGAAATTCCCTGCACATCAATTGATTCTTAACCCAGAAGGGTCTCCAGCTCAACGGCTTTAGACCCCACACGAGATGCTGTCTCCCGCCTTTTATAACCACCCGGCCACTAGCTTCAACCGGACATTGCAACAAGTCCTCGGTAAAGTGGGCATTAAGGTTATGGCAGCTTGAGCGGAAAGCAAGCAATTGTTCCCGGCTGGAAGACAATGCTACCAAAGAAAGCGACCCCGTTCACCAAAGCGTTTCAATAAGATTTTGTCTACACCGAACACTCGCCCAGCCCGGGTAAAGCTGGTCGCCAGGAGGATACCTATTGGCAATAAATAAGCCCACGGCCAATCCTGCCCGAGGCTGGCTAAAAAGGTATTTATCAGAAAGAAAATCCCCGCCAGGCTGAACAGCGGGGTAAATGCACCCACTAATAATGCCACTCCCAGCAGACCCTCAGCAACCAGCTGGAAGGGAGCAAAAACATTCCGGGCTGGTAAAATTACATTATTGATAAAACTGGCATAAAAACCCAGTGGATTCTCGGTCTGTGGATATTCCTGGCTAAAAAAAGTCTGTAGGCCATCGGGAGTATAAACGCCCCTGGAAAGATTGCTTGCCCATGTGGTAAGAAACATCAAACCTACCAGGATCCTCAACACGGCGATCCAATTTAAAGGATTTTGGCTGCCAGACTTATTCATCGTTTGGTTCATCCTGTTTTCTCCTCAATGCCAGTGAAGATAAGGTCGTGATTGTGGATTGCAGCGATGATCGCTTGCATGCATAACAACAAATTCTATTCAAAGTTAGTGACTGAATATATTCTAAATTACGATAAACTACCATTTATGGACATCACCAATGACTGATTTTAACATTTATTCGAACAGAAATTCAGATGATCAATCTGCCTCTTTCCGAAGGGTATTATGGGTTTATACCAATTATGATTGCAACCTGCACTGCTCATACTGCGTAGCTGAATCCAGCCCACGAGCAGCCCGTCGAGAAATCGGGATAGACACGGTAAGAGCCCGAGTAGAGGAAGCTCAGGTGTTGGGATTTGAGCATGTTTACTTTACTGGAGGAGAGCCATTTCTCTTGGACTCCATTTATGAGATGCTAGATTTTGCTGCTAGACGCCTTCCAACGACAATCTTGACGAATGCAATGCTGCTGCAACGAAATCGGCTCGAGCAATTGGCCGAGATCCGCACGGATAACCTGATCATCCAGGTCAGCCTGGACGGCGGCAGCCCTGCTCACCACGATGCCTACCGGGGAGCTGGAAGCTGGGTAAAGACTGTAGATGGGCTAAAAAAGCTGGTCGACCAGGGTTTTCGGGTGCGCCTTTCATCAACTGAAACACCAGCAAACACGGCCCATCTTCAGGAAATATGTGAGTTACGCCAGTCTTTAGGCATTTCTGAAGATGATCACATCATCCGTCCCCTGGCCAGGCGAGGTTTTTCGAAAGCAGGGCTGGAAATCAGTAAAACCAACCTGGCACCTGAGATCACGCTAAACAATGATGGCTTTTATTGGCATCCGTTATCAACGGATCCAGATATGCGCGTGTTAGATTCTGATCGCTCACTGTCAGAGGTGGTTGAGAAAATCCAGGCGGAACTTGATGGATCATCGCAAGATGATAACAACTCCCATAAAACCTTTCGTTGAAGCAAGTGAATCTCAGCTTCCGTGAGAAGCCAATTATGCATCAGTTGAAGTTCGATTGAAACGCGAAAGCGCAAGACGAGTATGCTCCAGTGCTCCAACCGGCAACATCTGCAGCTCTGATGCAATCCGCGCCAAGTCTTCGGGGGTATCTACGTCGTACCACGCCGGTAATAGCCTTACTGACATTGACAGATCACTAACTCGCTCAAGGGTTTGAGGGAGTACCATCAGAGTGCTCCAGTCAATCGCCTGAAATATTTCGGGGATGATGCGTTTCATTCCAATCAGATAATATCCGCCATCTTCAGCCGGTCCAATAACAAGATCAACCCCATCTAATTTATGGATAGCCTGTACCAGGAATAATGGCGGCAAGGTCGGACCATCCGAATTCAGCGCAATGGCTTTCTGGTAACCTCGCTCAAGCAGACCAGACAGCGCTGCTATCAGGCATTCCCCAATATCTGTACCTTTAACTGGCAGGAGCAGGCAACCAGGAGGAACTATCTCAGCAAAGTACTCCTGAGTTTCTGGCGGTGAAATGGCGATTGCAACGTCGACATTTTCCAGGTGAGCCACCAGATTGATGGTATCTTGAAGCAATGCACTGTAAAATTCTGCCGCCTGCTGCTGAGTCAGCGGGGGACATAAACGTGTTTTCGTTTTTCCAGCCTGCGGGTATTTCGCCATGATCACTATGGCTGTATCATTGGCCATATCCTACCACCTTGTATAACGAAATATTGTGCTGAGGATCAGCCAGGTAGCAAAAACCGTACCTCGAAATGTGCCGCTGATCTTGGATTTGCCACCCAACCGGCGGTGACAACTCACCGGTACCTCGCAAATCCGCCACCCTCGCCGGCTGGCTTTGACGATCATTTCGGTCGGCCAGCCATAGGTCATCTCCTCAAGACGCAAATCCAGCAAACTCTCTCGCCGAACCGCTCGGAATGGACTCAGGTCGGTGACTGGCAGTCCATAAAGCCAGCGAATGCACAGCGCTGCCAGTTTGTTGCCGACTTGCTGGTGCCAGGGCATGGCACCAGGTTCGAGCTTACCAGCCAGGCGTGAACCCAACACCATATCAAAAGCGCCATCGAGAATTGGGGATACCAGATCAGCCAGCCGCTGCAGGTCGTCAGCACCATCAGCATCCAGGAACACCAGAATCTCCCCCTGAGCAGCTGCTGCCCCTCGGGCGCAAGCGCGGCCATAGCCGCGGCGCGACTCAAGGATGACCTTTGCACCAGCTTGTTGAGCCAAATGCACAGTACCATCACGCGACCCACCATCAATCACAAGGATCTCGATGATCTGCTCACGAGGAATGGATGCCAGCACATGGACAATGCTCTCCGCCTCATCCAATGCCGGTATAATCACGCTGATCTGCACAGGTATATTTTCTCCAGAATTTGATCGGGCATGGAAGGTTTTAAGGTTAATAAATCAGGGAATCCAATCGGGGTGGTATAAGGCGCGTCCATGTTGTGGAGATATGAAAATTCCCTGGTGCAGTGCGAAGGATGGACCTGCCTCGTGTGGAGGTCAATAGCAAAGATTAGAAACGGGATATGAAGCAAAGTTCATCCACTTCTCGAAGATGGTTGGATCGCATCTGGCTGCTGGTAATGGCGGTTCTGGCTGCCAGCGCAGTATGGGCATTCATCAGCGGTCGCTATTGTGCCTACCCGGGCACCGATTTTCGCGGATACTACGCCTCAGCCCAAATCATATGGCGCTCCGGTTTTTCAGCCGTCTACAACCCAGAAATGCAGCGCGATACCCAGGCTGAGCTCCCCATTCGCTGCCCGGACGGGTCGATGGCTGCACCGCGAATGATGGTCATGGTGCCTTACCTGCCAGTATTCATCAATCTGTTCTTACCCCTCCCCGGAATGGATTACAGTTGGAGCTATATCACCTGGACACTGATTACTATTGCGGGAATGATTTTTTATCTGAGGCATTTTTTAAACGCCCTGGATATGCCAGTAAGTTGGCTGCAGCTATTCCAGTGGCTGATATGCCTGCCATTCCTGGCTAACCTTACCCTGGGACAAAGCAACCTGCTTCTGGTGATCTGCCTGGGTGAATTTACCCTGGCTATGTTACGCGCAATGAGCGCAGGAAGTCAGGGGAATACGGATCAGCAGAAGATCAGCGGTATTTGGCTTAGCGGAATGCTGCTCAAACCACTCTCACTAATCCTTCTAATACCTGGATTGGTGGTAGGACGGCGATGGAAAACCCTGGCTGCATTTACCGTCAGTGGAATGGTCATGTTCGTTATCTCTTATCTTCTGGCAGGTGGAAGCGGTCTAATTGGAACACTCGTGGTATCCAAACAGTTCTCCGCAGGAACTTTTCAGACCGCTCCTGGAATGATGAACTTACGCTCCCTTGCACTTAACCTGGAGCAGGTCATCCCAGGCTGGCTGGCATGGGGCTTTGCCATACTTGCATCTGTATTCATGTTTGGGATCGTGCTCCAATTCTGGTGGGATTACTACTCCGTGCCAAACCGAAAATTGTGGACTCAGATCGATCTCAATCTCCAAACCAGGCAGTTTCTCACCTTGATCCTGATCACCTATACTGCCACCTGCGCTATCGCCTGGCATTCCCATTATTACATGCTGATGCCACTCATTCCAATCCTGTTGGCGCTGGATTATCAGCATACAATTCCTTCTACCCTGCTGGCACTTTGGATTTTGGCGCCACCTGCTGTTTACCTGCTGGCAGCATCAATCCGACCGGAATGGGCTGTCAACGCCCTGGGTTTAAGCTTCCTGGTATTGGATCTATCCATTTTCGCCTGGGCTGCCAGGAGATACCGGCATACCGCAGCAATTCAGCCCATTATTCCACTGATTTCGTAAATTGCAGAAATAAAACACTCCATACTGGGTAGTGGATTGCTTCACATAACACTGTCCGAATCAAACACATATTTCCAATAAATCATAGGTTACGGTTAATTATATTAATTACTGTTTTTATATTATTAATTTTTTCCTTGACAAAAGTAAATTAATATTTATAATGGTTATAAATCTACGGCTGGTCGTTTAGGTGATGTGCCTGTTATTATTTTTTCGCAACCAGCAACGATTAGAAAGCTAAAAGAGGTTGTCATGGAATCGAAGGTGAGTCAAGAATCTGTGAAGAAATGGCAGGTACCCTTCTTCACTATCTGGACCGGGCAAGCCTTTTCGCTGTTCGGTAGCATGCTGGTTTCGTTTGCATTAATCTGGTGGCTGACCAAAACCACCGGTTCGGCAACCATACTGGCGACTGCCTCGCTGGTCGGGCTCCTACCGCAGATCTTCCTGGGTCCGTTCACTGGCACGCTGGTCGACCGCTGGAACCGGCGGCTGGTGATGATCATCGCGGACGGCGTGATTGCGCTGGCTACCGCGGTACTGGCGGTGCTTTTCTTAACCGGTCGGGTAGAGCTCTGGCACGTCTATGTACTGCTGGCAGTACGCTCGATCGCAGGCGGTTTTCACTGGCCAGCGATGTCTGCATCCACCTCCTTAATGGTACCAGGAGAACACCTGTCACGCGTGCAAGGTTTGAACCAGATGCTGCAAGGCGGGATGAATATTGTTTCCGCGCCGCTGGGTGCACTTCTGCTGGAATGGATGCCCATCGGGGGTGTACTGGCTATCGATGTCATCACTGCCATGATCGCCATCGTGCCTTTGTTCTTCATCCCTGTCCCACAGCCAGTACGAAGTGTGCAAGCCGATGGAACTGGTACCCGAACAACCTATTGGCACGAGTTTAAGGAGGGTTTCCAGTACGTATTCTCCTGGCCTGGACTGGTGATGATACTGCTGATGGCGACACTGATCAACCTGGTGCTCAGCCCTGGCTTTTCGCTGATGCCGATCCTGGTGACCAAGCACTTCAACGGCGAGGCTTTCCAATTAGCCTGGATAGAATCTGCGATGGGAGTGGGGATAATCCTGGGAGGCTTATTATTGAGCGTGTGGGGAGGCTTCAAGCGCCGCATTCTGACCACGCTAGCCGGTCTAATTGGTATGGGTCTGGGAAGCTTGCTGCTGGGTTTCGTTCCCGCGAACGCATTTCCGCTGGCTATAGTACTGTTATTCTGGCTTGGTTTTACCAATCCAATCACCAACGGACCACTCATGGCAGCCGTACAGGCAACAGTGGCTCCTGAAATGCAAGGCCGGGTCTTCACGTTGATCAGCAGCGTTGCCAGCGCAATGACGCCGCTGGGCTTAATTATCGCTGGACCTGTGGCAGATCGTTATGGGGTGCAAACCTGGTTTATCCTGGGTGGAATAATGACACTGGTGATGGCAATCGCCTCCCTGTTCATCCCAGCAGTGATGAATTTCGAAAAGGGGCGTATACCAGTTGAGACAGATAAGGCTTTACAGCCCGCTCCAGCCGACTAAACCTCTCTATCCCACTTCCATCATCCTCGGTCGATACTGCAACGCTTCAGCCAGATGAGCTGGCTGGATTCTGTCGCTCCCAGCCAGGTCAGCAATTGTCCGTGCCAGCTTGAGAACCCGGTGGTAGGCGCGCGCCGAAAGCTGCAACTGGCTCATTGCAGACTTCATTAACGCTCGTCCGGTGTCGTCCAAATCACAGAATTTACGCACCTCCGCCGGGCGCATGTCCGAGTTGCAAGAGACGATGTGCTCGATCTTCCCCGCTTCCTGAGGCACAGCAAGGGACGCAAACCGTTTTCTCTGGATCTCACGCGCTGCTTCAACCCTCTTTTGGATTGCAATAGAAGGCTCACCCAGGCGACGGTCACTGAGCTTATCGTACTCAACACGCGGCACTTCGATGTGGATATCGATCCGGTCGAGCAGCGGGCCGGAGATGCGCTTGTGATACTTGGTAACCGTGCCCGCTGAGCAGGTGCAGGCTTTAACCGGGTCCCCGTAATAACCACATGGGCAAGGATTCATCGCTGAGATAAGCTGGAAGCTGGCGGGGAATGTCAGCGATCCAGATGCCCGGCTGATGGTGACGATCTTGTCTTCCAGCGGCTGGCGCAGCACTTCCAGGACGCGCATACCAAACTCGGGCAGCTCGTCCAGGAAGAGCACCCCACGGTGCGCCAGTGAGATTTCGCCAGGATGCGGCCAGTTGCCGCCGCCGACCAGCCCGGCATGTGAGATAGTGTGGTGAGGCGAGCGGAAAGGCCGGTTGCGCACCAGCGGCACATCCGCCGGAAGCTGGTCAGCCACCGAGTAGATTCGGGTGACATCCAGCGCTTCATCTATGCTCATGCGCGGCAGTATGCCTGGTAGTGCTCGCGCCAGCAGTGTCTTTCCCGCTCCAGGTGGACCAACCATCAGTACATTATGGGATCCAGCCGCGGCGACTTCTAAAGCGCGCTTGACGTGCTCCTGACCGCGGATCTCGGAGAAGTCTGTCTGGGTGACCACGGGCAGGTCCTCTGGCAGGAGTAAGTCCTGGGGCAGGATCGGCAGCCTGCCGGTCAGGTGCCCAACCAGAACAGCCAGTGAAGCCACCGGGTAGACCTCTAGATCCGGGATCAGGGCTGCTTCTGCAGCATCGCCGGGCGGCGTAAAAATGCGCTGGAATCCCTGCTGGCGCGCCAGCGCTGCCATCGGCAGAACACCGCGCACATGGCGCACGCTGCCATCCAGGGAGAGCTCGCCGATCATCAAAGCCCCTTCGACGCTGTCCGGAGGCAGCTGCCCGCTGGCGATCAGCGCACCCAGGGCAATCGGCAGATCATACGCCGGGCCTTCTTTACGAACAGAAGCCGGCGCCAGGTTTACCACCAGGCGCCGGCGGGGAAAATACAGCCCGGCATTTTTGATCGCTGATTGCACCCGCTCGCGGCTTTCCTGGATGGCTGCATCTGGCAAGCCGACAATTGCAATCGAAGGCAAGCCATCGACGGTGTCCACTTCGACCTCGACGACTACTCCTTCCAGTCCAATCACTGCACAGGAATATACGCGTGCCAGCATGGGCTTAGTTTAGATGGGGTTGGTGGAATTGTCAATGAAGAAGCGCGATAAAATACATAAAGAAACTATTTAAAACCAGGAGCCCAGCCATGACCGAAGCCGCCAAAGACGAAAAAACAGATGATACCAAGAAAGAAGACAAACCAACCCCAACCGAGCGAACTTCTGTAACCCAGCACACCCTGCAAATCGGTGGTCAGGAGCTCAGGTACACCGCCACTGCCGGCACGATGATCCTGAAAGAGGAAGACCAGGAGAAAGGCGAAAAGCCCAAAGCGTCCGTGTTTTATATCGCCTACACCCTGGATGGGGTCAGTGACCCTGCCCAAAGACCGCTCACTTTTTCCTTCAACGGCGGACCAGGCTCATCTTCCGTATGGCTACATCTGGGCATCCTCGGACCGAAGCGCGTGCTGGTGGCTGAGCCAGGGAGCATCAACAAACCACCCTACCAGATGGAGGATAACCAATTTTCCCTGCTGGATAAGACGGACCTGGTATTCATTGATCCGGTGAGCACCGGCTACAGCCGGGCGGTGCCGGGCGAAAAAGCTGAAGAGTTCCACGACATCAAGAAAGATGTCGAATCGGTAGCAGAGTTCATCCGATTGTATACCACCCGCAACAAACGCTGGACCTCGCCCAAATACGTTATCGGAGAAAGTTACGGCACCACGCGGGCTGCCGGACTGTCTGGGCATCTTCAGCAGCAGCATGGCATGTACCTTAACGGCATCATGCTGGTCTCTACTGTGCTGGACTTCTTGAACTATGACTTCAACCCCGGCAATGATATGCCGTATATCCTGTTCCTGCCAACCTATACGGCGACGGCCTGGTACCACCACAAGCTGCCAGATGACTTGCAGGCTGACCTGCAGAAAACCCTGGCAGAAGTAGAGGAATTTGCGCTCACCGAGTACAGCCTGGCGCTGCTCCAGGGATCGGAGCCTGCCGGATGAGAAACGCGCCCAGATCGTGCAAAAATTAGCCCGATACACCGGTCTCTCTCCCAAATACATCGAGCAGACAGACCTGCGCATCAATATCTTCCGCTTCTGCAAGGAGCTGCTGCGTGACGCAGGGTTGACCGTCGGGCGGCTGGACAGCCGGTTTGCCAGTATCGACCGCGACTCGGCTGGCGAGTATTTCGAGTTCGATCCCAGCATGGCTGTAATCCAGGGCGTGTACACCGCCGCCCTGAACCAATACGTGCGCGCCGAATTGCAGTTTGAAAGCGATTTGCCCTATGAGATTCTCGCCATGCTGCCGAAATGGAAATTTGATGTCTTCCAAAACATGTACGTGAATGTTGCCGAAACACTGCGCCAGGCGATGAGTGTAAATCCTGCGCTGCGGGTTTATGTTGCGAACGGCTTATTTGACCTGGCTACCCCTTATTTTGCCACTCGCTACACCTTCAACCACATGGGTCTGGACAAGAAATTACGCACCAACATCCAGATGAGCGACTACCCTGCCGGGCACATGATGTACATCCATCCGCCGTCCCTGGCGCAGCTCAAGCAGGAGCTGGCACAATTCATTGATAATGGCGCTTAACCCGCTTGATCAAAGCGCTATCATAATTCTCCCTTGAAAGGCTTACCTCATGCGCTACGGATCATTTGACGATGCCAACCGAGAATATGTCATCACCCAGCCCGATACGCCCCTGCCCTGGATCAATTACCTGGGGTGTGAAGCTTATTTTGGACTGATTTCCAACACTGCAGGCGGTTATTCGTTCTATAAGGATGCCCGCATGCGCCGCCTGACGCGGTATCGCTACAACAATGTCCCCTTCGACACCGGCGGGCGATACATCTACCTGCACGATCACGCCAGCGGTGATTACTGGTCGCCGTCCTGGCAGCCGACCCGCAAGCCATTAGAAAATTACACCTGCCGGCATGGCATGGGCTATACCGATATTCGCTCGACACGCGCACAGATCACAGCCGAGACGCGCTATTTTGTGCCGCTGGGCCAAAATCTGGAAGTCTGGCAGCTCACTGTTTCCAACCAGCGCACCGAGCCAGCCGAGCTCTCCATCTTTTCTGCAGTTGAGTTTTGCCTGTGGGAAGCCTGGGATGATGCTACCAACTTCCAGCGCAACTTCTCCACCGGTCAGGTCGAAGTTGAAGATGGGGTCATCTACCACAAGACCGAGTACCGCGAGCGGCGCGATCATTTCGCTTACTTTGCCTGCTCTGAAGCGCTGGCTGGCTTTGATACCCAGCGCGAAGAATTCCTGGGCGCCTACCGCGGCTGGGACCAGCCGCACGTGGTGGAAAGCGGCGCATCGCACAACTCCATCGCTCATGGTTGGGCGCCGGTTGGCTCACACCACCTGCGTCTAACCCTGGCGCCGGGAGAAAAACGCAGCGTGATTTTTCTGCTGGGCTATTTCGAGAACCCACGCACGGATAAATTCGACCCGCCCGGATCGCAAATCCTCAACAAGCGCAATGTTAAACCGCTGATCCAGCACTACCTGCAAGAAGAGAATGTCCAGGCAGCTTTCGACGATTTGCAAGCCTACTGGAAAAACCTGCTGGATGTGCTGCAGGTCGAGACTCCCAACCCCCACGTCAACCGCATGGTCAATATCTGGAATGCCTACCAGTGCATGGTGACCTTCAACATGTCGCGCTCAGCCTCCTTCTTCGAATCGGGCATCGGGCGCGGCATGGGATACCGCGATTCAAACCAGGATCTGCTGGGCTTCATCCAGATGATCCCGGCGCGTGGCCGCGAGCGCATTCTGGACCTGGCTGCCACGCAGCTCCCCAACGGCGGGGCGTACCACCAGTACCAGCCGCTGACCAAGCGCGGCAACAACGATGTGGGAAGCAACTTTAATGACGATCCGCTCTGGCTGGTATTAGGCGTATCTGCCTACATCAAGGAAACCGGTGACTGGAGCATCCTGGAGGAGCCGGTGCCCTACGACAACCAGCCCGGCAGCGAGACACCGCTCTACGAGCACCTGCAGCGCAGCTTTCAGTACATCCTGGAGCGCCTGGGACCGCACGGTCTGCCGCTCATCGGCAGGGCGGACTGGAACGACTGTCTGAACCTGAACTGCTTTTCGGATACACCGGGGCAATCCTTCCAGACCACCACCAACAAGGATGGGCAGGTCGCCGAATCGGTCTTCATTGGCGGGTTGTTCGTGCTCGCCGGGCGAGAGATGGAAAATATTACCCGCAGTGTCGATCACGCAAAGCTCAGCCCACAAAAACCTGGCTATTATGCTGACCTGGCAGACAAAATGGAAAGCATCGTCAAAGAGACTGGCTGGGATGGGGCATGGTTCAAACGCGCCTACGACGATTCGGGTCGCCCGATCGGCTCGCACGAAAATGACGAGGGGCAGATCTTCATCGAGCCGCAGGGCATGTGCGTGATGGCAGGCATCGGGCTGGAGGATGGCAAAGCAGCCGCAGCCCTCAGCTCAGTGAACGAGCGCCTGGCTACCCCACATGGCATCATCCTGCAGCAGCCAGCCTACTCGCAGTATTACCTGCATCTGGGCGAGATATCCTCCTACCCGCCGGGGTACAAGGAAAATGCGGGCATTTTCTGCCACACCAACCCGTGGGTGATGATCGCCGAGACCCGCCTGGGACACGGCGAGCAGGCGCTGGATTACTACCTGCGCATCAACCCCTCGGTGCGGGAGGCGATCTCAGAAGTTCACCGCTGTGAGCCTTACATCTACGCGCAGATGATCGCCGGACGCGATGCCCCAACACACGGCGAGGCAAAGAACTCGTGGCTCAGCGGCACCGCCGCCTGGAACTTCGTGGCAATCTCGCAGTGGATTCTGGGCATCCGCCCAGATTTTGACGGCTTGCGGGTTGACCCGTGCATCCCGGCGAGCTGGGATGGCTTCCGTGCTTCACGTCGTTTCCGCGGTGCAGAATACCAGATCAGCGTGCGCAACCCCGAGCATGTCTGCCAGGGTGTGAAAACGCTGACTGTGGATGGCAAGCTGCTGGACGGGAATATCGTCCCGGTTTTCGCAGATAACCAGGTTCACAGCGTAGAGGTGACGTTAGGCTAGAAACAGAAAAACTAAGCCAGCGGCTCCAGCCGGGCAGTGAAATGGCGCAGCACGCTGGCTTGCGAGACGATGCGGTAGCCGCGCAGCTCGTGGCGCTGCTCGAATACGTGCAGGATCACCTCTGCCAGATAATCCACGTGGCTCTGCGTGTACATGCGGCGCGGAAATGCCAGGCGCACCAGCTCCATGGCTGCCGGATGTTCGCTGCCATCGGGATGTAGTCCAAACATCACGCTGCCAATCTCGACGCCGCGCACGCCGCCCACCAGGTAAAGGGCGTTGTTCAGCGACCAGGCGGGGTACTGCAGCGGAGGGACGTGCGGCAGGATATCTTTGGCATCCAGATAGACCGCATGCCCTCCGGTGGGCTGCACGATCGAGACCCCGGCTGCTACCAGGCGCTCGCCCAGGTAAGCAATCGAGCGGATGCGGTACTGCAGGTAGTAGGGATCGAGCGCTTCGTACAGACCGACTGCAATGGCTTCCATATCGTAGCCCGCCATGCCGCCGTAAGTGGGAAAGCCCTCCACCAGGATCTCCAGCGTGCGGCAGCGCTCCGCGATGTTCTTATCGTTCAACGCCAGGTAGCCGCCAATATTCGCCATGCCATCCTTCTTGGCGCTCATCGTGCAGCCATCGGCATAGCCGAACATCTCGCGGGCGATCTCGATGGGCGCTTTATCAGCATAGCCGGGCTCGCGCGTCTTGATGAACCAGGCGTTTTCGGCAAAGCGGCAGGCATCGATCAGGAATGGGATGCCGAATTCGTGAGCAATCTGACTGGCTTCGCGAATATTTGCCATGCTCACCGGCTGACCACCGCCCGAGTTGTTGGTGACGGTCATCATCACTGCCGGGATGCGCTCGCGCGGTGTGCTCTCCAATAATTTGCGCAGCGCTTCCAGGTCCATGTTGCCCTTGAAGGGATGGATCAGGCGCGGCTGGCGCCCTTCGGGGATCACCAGGTCGACCGCCTCGGCGCCGGCGTTCTCCACATGGGCACGCGTGGTGTCGAAATGCGTGTTGGAGGGAATGATATCACCAGGCTTCGCAATGGCTCCAAAGAGGATATGCTCGGCGCCGCGCCCCTGGTGGGCAGGAATGACGTATTTATAGCCGGTGATATCCTGAACTGCCGCCTGGAAGCGATAAAAAGACGCCGCCCCGGCGTAAGACTCGTCGCTGGCGATCATCCCCGCCCACTGGCGGGAGGACATCGCCCCGGTGCCCGAGTCGGTCAGCAGGTCGATCAGCACTTTATCGGCGCGCAGCAGGAACGGGTTGTAGCCTGCCGCCTGTAAGGCAGCCTGGCGCTCCTCCGGGGTGGTGAAGTGAATCGGCTCGACAGAGCGAATGCGGAAGGGTTCGATAATCGTCTTGGGTTGGAAGGGGGGCATAGGGGAAACCTCCTGGGGTTTTGTTAATTATATCCCGGGGATGCGGAATAGCAGGTGTGGGTGCAGTGCATTTACCAGTCACATGGGTATGAGCCACAGAATTACCTTGAAAATCCATACCCGGCTATGGATTTTCAAGGAAAAATAGGAATATGATCGAAAGACCCACCCTTGTCGCACAAATACGGCAACTTGCACGATACTTGCATGTATTTGCAGCAGGTTATTTTACACAGCAAACTGCCTCAACTTGCACGATACTTGCATGAATCGCAGCAGGTTATTTTACCGTCCGCTGATTCGGGTTCTGGTTTTCTCCCTGCTTTTCCATTTAATCGCATGGCAGCTTCTCGCAGCCCCCTGTCCTTTCCCTACACAGCAAACTGCCTAGTCCCTGGAGGTTTTCTCCTGGACCAGGCACTGCAAAAAAATCCCGGTTCAGGGTAGAATGCAGCTTAACCATGCAGAATTCACCACAATCCTTCCGCCCAAACCTGGCCATTGCGCTGGTCGGCTTTGCTGTGCTGTTCGGTTTAGCGTTAGCCGGGGTGCGTGCCCTGCAGCCGACGGACAGCAGACAATCCCAACCCGCTGAGCCCGTCCCGGAACAGGAATTTACTGGTGCGGCGGTAGGTTTACTGCCTGCGCTGCCCACCTCCGGTCCGGTGCTGACGCCCACCCCAGACCCGCCTCACGCCCTGCCCCGAGTCCGCACCCAGGTAGAACAGTACACCGTGCAAGCCGGCGATACCCTGGCAAGCGTTGCCCAGCGCTACACGGTCAGCATCCCGCAAATCCTGCAAGCCAACGGCTTGAGCGACCCGAACTATGTGGAAGTCGGGCAGGTGCTGAGCATCCCGCTGCCCGACCCGGCGAACAGCGGACCTGGCTACAAGATCATCCCCGATTCCGAGCTGGTGTACAGCCCCTCGAATGCCGGCTTTGATACCGCCGGGACGATTGCAGCTTTCAACGGCTACCTGGCAAATTACAAGGAAGAAGTTGTGCCGGGATTGACGATGAGCGGCACCGAGATCGTGCAGCGCATTGCCACGGAATACTCGGTCAACCCGCGCCTGCTGCTGGCGCTCCTGGAGCACCAGAGCGGCTGGCTGACCCAAAGCTCGCCCAAAGAAAACACCCTGGAATACCCGCTGCGCTACCGCAGCACGAGCTGGAAAGGCTTGTGGCGGCAGCTTTCCTGGGCTGCCAACGAGCTTAACCGCGGCTATTACCTGTGGCGCGTGGGCGGCACGGGCGCCTGGCTGCTGGCGGATAACCAGGTGGTGCCGATCAACCCGACCATCAACGCCGGCACCGCCGGAGTGCAGCGCTTTTTCGCCCCGCTCTCCGACCAGGCAACCTGGCTGGAAGCGGTATCGCCGGGCGGCTTTGACGAGACCTTCACCGCTCTTTTCGGATATCCCTTCGGATATGCTTATGAACCGCTGCTGCCGCCCGACCTGGCGCAGCCCGAAATGCTGCTTCCCATCGAGGCTGGCGACCCCTGGTCGTTCACCGGCGGACCGCACGGCGGCTGGGCAGACGGCTCTGCCTGGGCAGCGCTGGATTTCGCTCCACCGGGCGATGCTTATGGCTGCGTGGACAGCGCTGCCTGGGTAACCGCTGTGGCAGACGGCGTGGTGGTGCGCTCCGGGGATGGTGCAGTGCTGCAAGATCTAGACGGCGACGGGCTGGAGCAGACCGGCTGGGTGGTGCTGTACATGCACGTGGCAACGGCGGATCGCGCCCCGGTTGGCGCACGGTTGAAGGCTGGTGATCGCGTCGGGCACCCTTCCTGCGAGGGCGGTGTCTCCAACGGCACACACCTGCACCTGGCGCGCAAGTATAACGGCGAGTGGATCTCTGCCGACCAGAGCATCCCCTTTGTGCTGGATGGTTGGGTCTCCAGCGGTACAGGCAATGAATATGATGGCTACCTGACCCGCGACGGGCAGTCTGTTGAGGCGTATGCCGGGCGCTCGGATATCAACCAGATCGCCAGATGACGCCTGCCCCTTCGCAGCTTAACCTTTGATGAAACTGGTGTAAAGCTTGCACAGGATGTGGTACATTAAGGAAAATAGTTATATATGAAAGCCACTCGCCACAACCTGCTCTGGTTGATCGCCATTTCACTGCTGCTGGCATCCTGTGCTCCCAGCCACGCCTGGATTCCACCCAGCGCACCTCCTGGCGCCTTGATCGCACTGGATTACATCGTGCCTGTCCCGCTGCCTACCCCGGCTGCGCCGATTGAAAAAACTGTCATTTCTCAGCTCGAGTCCTCAGAGCCACAGCCCACGCTCGCTGTATCCCCGGCTCCGGACGAGCCCGAAGCTACTCCCTTGCCGACAACTCCACCTGAGATCGCCCCGATCCTGTATTACGCCCAGGCTGCCGATACCCTGCCGGTCGTGGCAGTGCGGTTTGGCGTGCAGCAGGATGAAATCACCTCGACGGAACCGATCCCAGCACAGGGATTTCTTAACCCCGGGCAATTACTGGTCATCCCCAACCGCTTAGGTGAAACCACCTCGTCAGATAAGCTGATGCCCGACAGCGAGGTAGTTTACTCGCCCTCCACCACCGATTTTGATATCGCCGCCTACCTGGCAAAGGCTGGTGGGAAGCTGCGCACCTACCAGGAATGGCTCAAGAGCACCGGGTTGATCTCCGGCGCCAGCGTGATCACGCGTGTGGCGGAGGAGAACTCGATCAACCCGCGCCTGCTGCTTTCGCTGCTGGAATACCAGGGCGGGTGGGTGCAGGGTCAGCCTGGCAGCGAGCAGGCAGAGAAATACCCGATGGGCTACGTGAACGAAAGTTACGACAGCCTGTACCGCCAGCTCATTTGGGCGGTCAACCAGCTATCCACCGGCTATTACGCCTACCGGGAAGGGCGCCTGACCGAAATTCAGTTCCCCGATGGCAGTACGCTCCGCCTGGCGCCGGATTTAAATGCCGGTACGGTGGCGCTGCAGTATTTCTTCGCCCAGCTACACAACCGCCCGGAATGGGAAGCCGCCCTAAGTGAAGTATCCGGCTTACCAGGTCTGCATGAGAGCATGTTTGGCAACCCGTGGGAGCGCGCCAGCGCAGTAGAACCGCTCTTCCCGCCCGGAGTGACCCAGCCAGCAATGAACCTGCCTTTCGCCCGCAACTGGACCTGGAGCTATACCGGCGGTCCCCATGGCGCATGGGAACAGGATGGCGCCTTTGCTGCCATCGACTTTGCGCCCGGCAGCATCGAAGGCGGCTGCAGCGATTCCAGCACCTGGGTGCTTGCATCCACCCCTGGTCTGGTGGTACGCACCGGCAAGGGTCTGGTGGTGGTCGATTTGGACGGCGACGGGCGCGAACAAACCGGCTGGGTGCTGGTTTACCTGCACGTGTTAACTGAAGGGCGTTTGCCAGTGGGCACCTGGGTAGATGCCGATGATCGCCTGGGTCGACCTTCCTGCGAAGGCGGGATGGCTACCGGCACGCATGTCCACATGGCGCGCAAGTACAACGGCGAATGGGTGCCTGCCGACGGACCTCTACCCTTTAACGTAGGCGGATGGATTGCTCACGCTGGCGATGCTCCTTATAAAGGCACCATGACACGCGACGGGCAGACCATCACCGCCTGCACCTGTGCCAATGCAGCATCATTCATCACCCGCGGTACGGATGATCCGTAGCACAAAACTCCCGATCAAATTGCGCCTCAGATTGCTTCGCCTTGCTCGCCTTCCCCGCCTGGGTTGGCTTCAGGTTGGGCTGTGCTGCCTGCTGCTGATCAGCGCCTGCCAGACTGCTACGACCACACCGGTGGATCAGGCTGCGGCGAGCCAGGCACAGGCTCAAAGCCTTCCCACCCTGGCGCTCGAGCGCCCTGCCATACCCACCCAATTAGCAGAAAGCCTGCCCGCCCATACTGAACCGGCTGTCATCGAAACCGCAACTGCATCCGTACCCACTGCCATCCCAACACCCGCCGGTTACGCTTACCTTGCGCAGTCCGGCGATACGCTCGAGCTGGTCGCCCGGCGCTTTGGTGTTCAAGCGAAATCCGTCAGCTCATTCGAAACTTTGCCGGAACAGGGTTTTCTCCCACCCGGCGCAATTTTATGGCTGCCACAGGACCTTGCTCCACCGGCTGCCCTACGCCTGCTGCCGGACAGTGAAATTGTCTATGGACCCTCGGCACTCGATTTTGATTTGAGCGAGATCCTTTCCCAGGCAGGCGGAGCCTTAGCCAGCCACGAGGAATACCTGGAGAGCGATCGTTGGGCTAGCGCTGCAGAAATCATCTCGCGCGTCGCAGTGGAAAATTCAATTAATCCACGCCAGCTGGTAGCCACTCTGGAATACATCTGCGGCTGCGTGAGCGGTCCGGCAACTGCGAACCTGGAGCAGGGTTTCGCCCTCAACGTGCTGGATTATCGCTATAAAAGCCTGTATGGTCAGCTCTGGTGGGCAGCCAACCAGCTATCCACGGGTTATTATGGCTGGCGGGAGGGCTGGTTGACCGAGATCGCCCTGCCGGATGGCAGCAAGCTGGTGCCTGGTCCAGATAGCAACGCTGGCAGTGTCGCCATCCAATACCTGGCTGCGCAGCTCTGGGCTGCCCACGAGCAAGGCAGCAAGCTAGGCCCACAGACCTGGGCACAGCTCGACTCGCATCCGTTTGGCGCTGCCGAGTTCCAGCAGGCGATTGATCCGCAAACCGGTCTGGCTGGACTGCACCAGCGCCTGTTCGGCGATGCCTGGCAGCGCGCCAGCACGGTCGAGCCGCTGCTCCCAGGCGGGCTGGATCAGGTTTTGATGGCGCTGCCATTTGAAACAGATCAGGTATGGAGCTTCACCAGCGGACCACACACCGTTTGGGAACGCAAAGGCGCCCAGGCGGCGCTGGACTTTGCCCCTGCCAGTAATGAAGGCGGCTGCCTGGCTTCGCCTGCCTGGGTTACGGCAGTAGCGGATGGGCCGGTGGTGCGGGTCGCTTCGGGACTGGTGATGCAGGATATCAATAGCGGTAAGCCCGCCGATGGGTTGGAGCAAACCGGTTGGGCAGTGCTATACATGCATATCGCTGCTTCCGGGCGCGTCGAGCCGGGGACGATGCTGCACACCGGCGATCGCATCGGTCACCCATCGTGTGAAGGCGGTCCTGCTACTGGTACGCACCTGCACATCGCTCGCAAGTACAACGGCGAGTGGATCGCTGCAGCAGGAGCGCTGCCATTTGTGCTGAGCGGCTGGACTGCCCGGGCTGGGGATGCACCCTACCAAGGCAGCCTGCACAAGGGCAAGCAAGTAGTGACTGCTAACTTATACGCCATCCGCAGCAGCCAGATCACCCGCCTGACTGAGCCTACTGCTGAGGCTCCAGGGCGCTGAGCTTCTTGATATAATTTATGTCAAATTGCCTGCCTTAAGGCAATAAATCTTACCAACCAAATGATTAAAAAACGTTTCAAAATCCAAGTGATCCATGCAGTGCTGGCGCTGGGCCTGCTTCTGGCAGGCTGCCAGGCACAAACAAGTTCAGGGTTTACTCTCATCACCGGCGAGACACCTGCCGCGCAAGAGTCTGGTATCTCAGAGACGCAAATCCCGCTGCCTTATCCCACCCGCCCGCTATACCAACCCGGTGAGCTGGTGGATTACACCGCTCAAACTGGCGACACTCTGGAACAGATCGCCGCTCGATTCAACACCACCACGGCTGAAATACTGCAAGCCAACACATTCATACCAGCCGGCGCAACCACGATGCCGCCAGGCATGCCGATGAAAATACCCATTTACTACCTGCCGTTGTGGGGCTCACCTCACCGGATTTTGCCAGACGGCCTGTTCATCAACGGACCAGCCCAGGTGGGCTTTGACACGCGCGGCTATGTGGCAGGTCAAAAAGGCTGGCTGAGGGATTATCAGGAATACGCCTCAGATGCCAACCGCAGCGGCGCAGAAATCGTGGAATATATCGCTCAGAAATACAGCCTGAGCCCACGCCTCTTACTGGCTATGCTGGAATTCCAATCGAAGGCGTTGAGCGACCCCAACCCATCACCCGATACGCTCGATTATGCGCTGGGCAACCGCTCCTGGCAACGTAAGGGCCTTTTTTTGCAACTCAACTGGGCTGCGAACCTGCTTAACAATGGCTATTACCGATATCGCACTTCTGACCTGCTTGAGATTGAGCTGCAAGATGAGCGGCTGGAGCGCTTTGATCCCTGGATCAACGCTGCCACTGCCAGCTTGCACAACTATTACAATACACTCTATGCGCCGGAAAAATATCTTTCGGCGATCAGCGAAGATGGGCTGGCAAAGACTTACAGCAACCTTTTCGGCGATCCCTGGCAAAACGAGCAGCCCCACATTCCCGGCAGCCTGTCTCAGCCAGAGTTCTGGCTGCCGTTCGGGCCAGGTCAGGTATGGGCATATACCGGAGGACCGCATTCGGCATGGGGGAACGGGGCACCGCTCGCCGCCCTGGATTTTGCGCCACCAGCTGTAACGGGAGGCTGCATCCCTACAGAATTATGGGCGACCGCTATCGCAGATGGACTGGTTGTACGCTCGGGAACCGGTGAAGTTGTAGTTGATCTGGACGGTGATGGTGACGATCGCACCGGTTGGAATATTTTCTACCTGCACCTGGCAACGGAGGGGCGGGCACAGGCAGGCACTGAGGTGAAGCGCGGCCAGCCTGTTGGGCACCCGTCCTGCGAAGGCGGAACATCTACCGGCACGCATGTGCACATCGCGCGTAAATACAACGGCGAGTGGATACCTGCTGAAGGCATCGGCGGCGTGCTGGCGTTTAACATGGAAGGATGGTTGCCACATGATGGCGACCGATCCTACGAAGGTACTCTGACACGCGAAAATCGTGTGGTCGTGGCGTGCACCTGCTCAAACCAAAAGAGCTTCATCTACGCCGAGCCGCGATAACCAACAAGCATATATGTTCTATAAAAATTAATAATATTAATTATTATATTGACATTATTTAATTCTAAAGCTATAATATTTATAAGAATAGAACTTGTATTTAATTTAGGAGCAATAAAATCATGAACGCTCTGCCCACCAAATGCCCATTGTGCGGGGGTGAACTGGCAGTCACTCGCTTGCACTGCCGCGATTGCGACACTACCTTCGAAGGTCGTTTTCAAAACGGTATTTTCAGCCAGTTAACCCGCGAGCAATTGGAATTCGTGGAAATTTTTGTCCGCTGTGAGGGCAAAATCAACCGCATGGAGGACGAGATTGGCCTCTCGTACCCCACGATACGCAACCGTTTACATGAAATTATACGAGCTATGGGTTACGAGCCCGGCGCCAACGAGCCGATTGGGCTGACGGACCAGGATCGCCAGCGCATCCTGGAGGAACTTGACAAAGGTCAAATCAGCGCCAAAGAAGCAATGCAGTTATTAAAAGAAAGTTGAGGGAAGCATGTCTCAGCAAACGATCCCCACCAGTGCCGCACCGGAAATATCCATTGACCAGATTGGCGGCGACCTGACCGTCAAGGGCTGGGAACGCTCCGAGGTTATGGCGCGTTCCAGTTCATCTGATTTAATTAAGCTTGTCGATGTGGAAGATGTGCTTCACCTGAGCTGTGATGCCGATTGCGAAGTCCGATTACCAGGTGGAGCCTCTGTTCATCTCAAAACTGCACATGGTAACGCCCGTTTCCGCCTGCTGGATGACATCCTGAAGGCTGAGACGGTTCACGGATCGCTTTACCTTCACAATGTAACGGAGGTTGAAGCCGACACCGTTTATGGAGACCTGATCGCCCGCCAGATTACCGGTGGACTGCGCGCCAGCATTGTGCATGGCAATGTCTTCGCCCGCAGCGTACACGGAAGCTGTGAGCTGGATCAGGTAATGGGAAACCTGGATTTGCGAGATGTAGATGGAAATCTGCATGTTGCGCAATGCCAGGGCAATGCCCGCCTGCGCCTATCCATGATCGGGGGAAGCAATTATGAGCTGAAAGCAGAAGGCAATGTGCACTGCCGCATTCCCAAGGAAGCGAACCTCAAACTGGTGCTCTCTGCTGATAGCGAGGTCATCTCAGTAAAATTGCCGGGTCAGTCGAAGCGCTATCAACAGCAGGATGTCGAGCTTACCTTAGGAGATGGCTCAGCTACGCTGACCATCTCTGCCGGCGGAAACCTCCATTTGGGAGCAAGCGAAGGCGGCGATGAGGAAGAAACCTCTGCTGACTTTGAAGAGTTTGAGCGTTTTTCAGAAGAATTCAGCGAGCAATTTTCTCGTCAAATGGAAGCCCAGATCGAGGCGCAGATAGAAGCGCAAATGGAGACAATGACACGCCAGTTGAACGAGCAACTGACAAACTTCACCACCCGATTTGGAAAACCGGGGCTGTCCCCAGAAGAAACCGAGCGCATCATGGAAAAAGCGCGAGCGCGCAGCGAGCGCGCAGCAGCCCAGGCGCAGGAAAAAGTTCGCCGGGCGCAAGAACGGGTGACAAGAGAACAGGAACGAATGGAGCGCCATTTCGAAGAGCGCGCTCGTTCTGAAAGCCAGCGATCTCGAGCAAACCGGGATGGCTTTAACTTCGGATGGAATATGCCACCTCGCCCACCTGTACCGCCCACCCCGCCAGCAGCACCGGTATCCGAAGAAGAGCGATTAACCATCTTACGGATGCTCGAACAAAAGAAAATCACCATTGAAGATGCGGAGATGCTGCTTTCAGCCCTGGAAGGAAAGTAACATCACGGAGTATATATGGACAACTCCAACGAACGAATGCGGATTTTAGAGTTAATCGAAGGCGGTAAAATTACCACCGAAGAAGGCTTGCGCTTACTGAGTGAACTTCCGGATGTAAGTGAAATAGAGGCGGATGCTGCCGAACAGGTGGAAACAGCACCAGACGTGATATTCGGGGCTACAGCCAGTACAGCGGATGCAGATGGTTTTCCGGCTGGTGAACCGGCTGCGCGAGACCAAAGCTACCAGAACGGTGCAACCTCTCAGGCATCCTCGGAGCCCATCCAACCCGAGGTGTTGCCTCGCATCTCAACCCGATTGGGCGCGCTGGAAAAGCTACTGGATGATCCCTTTATGGATCGGCGTAGGCGTTACCGTTGTCGGTGGGCTGCTGATGTATTGGGCTGTCGAGGCTTCCGGGATCGGATTCTGGTTTTATTGTGCCAGCATACCCATGATTCTGGGTGTGCTATTGATTGTTTTAGCCATCCAATCGCGAACTGCACACTGGCTTCACCTGCGAGTGCGGCAGTCGCCAGGCGAAAGACCGCAGAATATTAACATTAGTTTTCCAATACCCATCAACTTTACACGCTGGTTTATTCGCACCTTCCGCCACCGTATCCCTGGAATGGATAATGTACCTGCAAATGTAGACGAAATTTTAGAGGCAGTTAAAGATGGCACTTCGCCAGATTCTCCGGTTTATATCCAGGTGGATGACGAGGATGGCGAGAAAGTTGAAATTTTCATCGGATAAACCGGTCTGGAGGGTAAAGATATGGCAAGTAGCGAAGAACGAATTAAGATTTTACGCATGATTGATGAGGGCAAAATTACTGCTGAAGAAGGCGCCAAGCTGCTGGCAGCCTTGAGTGAGAGCCGCAAGCCGCCGAAAAAGATCAGCATGCAGGGTCCTGGCGCAGCACGCTGGCTGCGCGTGCGCGTGACCGACACAGTCACTGGCAAAGCCAAGGCAACTGTCAACCTGCCATTGCGCCTGGTGGATGCAGGTCTGAATATCGCTGCTCAATATGCGCCTGGAGTAGACTTCAACGAGCTGGCAGAAGCGATTAACGCCGGGGTGGAAGGCAAAATCATTGACGTCCAGGACGAGGAAGACGGGGAGCACGTCGAGATTTTCATCGAGTAGCAGGTATCTTTCTTGATAATCCACAACTGTGGGGTTGTGACAGTGTCACAACCCCACAGTTGTGGATTATTGATTTATTATTCCAAGAGAGCCTCCCGGTTTTTCAATCACCCTTGGAGCAGTAAGATGCTAAAATAAATCAAACTAGAGCCGGTCGATTGAGGTTCAATCGCTAATTTAGTACTAAGGCCAACAGCAATGAAGAAATTACGCCGGATATTCTTAATCGGATTGGCAGCACTGGGACTGCTGTGCCTGTTAGCAGCCAGCATCTCATTCATCAGCAACCAGTTCATGCCGTCTGGACCGGCTGCGCTCGATCGTTTGGAACTGGTGGATAAAAATCGCCTGTCTGAATCACTTCACCTGCGGCAAGCCTTAGGAGAAACCATCTGGCCAACATTTGGCGAAGCTGAAATCCCGGTGATCGTTTGGAACGATCAGTATTCCTTCCTGGTTGGCATGTCTGCACTTCCCCAGGGATGGGAAATTGTGCCCTCAGATCATTTCAATGGTAAATCGTATTACCGCCAGAAATCTGACAACCCACAAAATTTTGCTGTGCCGGTGGGGGAAAGCTGGGCCGCCAGCATGGCAACCAAGCATGCTACCGATCAGTTCATGATAGATGTCTTCCAGGATTTTTTACCTCCAGTGATCGAAAACATATTCCCTTACCGCCTGTTGATCCAACCCAGCGAAGTGCAAATTACCGCAGTCAATCATGAATCGTTCCATGTACTTCAACAGTTCCAGGCTGGACAGCGGTTAGAACGGGCTGAGCGTTCATATCAATTGGAAGAAGCATACTGGCAAGTGGATCCTGAAATGCAGGCAGACTGGGAGGAAGAAATAACCCTGCTCATCAGTGCTGTGCGGGCAGAAGACACTGACAAGACAGCGGATCTGGTGAGCCAGTTTTTAGAGAAACGCCAATCCCGCCGACAGTCGAGTGGCCTAGAGGCTGGGTTGGTTGATTTTGAGCACCAGATCGAATGGGAAGAGGGCCTGGCAAAATATGTCGAATTGGCGCTCTGGCAGGCAGCCTCGCAGGATTCAACCTATCACCCCGTGCTGTCGGGAGATCCGTATTTCAAGGACTATGAGACATTTGAGCAGCGGTTTTCTCAGGAACTGAGCCAGCTTGGTCGCCAGGCAAGCCAGGAGGGGACGACGCGCTTTTATTACACCGGAATGGCCGAAGCATTCTTGCTTGACCGGTTGATGCCTGACTGGAAGGAACGTGCTTTCGATCCATCCACCTGGCTGGAGGATTTACTGGCAGAAGCTGTGGCAATACATAGATAAGAATTTCGCTTTAATCGACAGGCGTAGAACGGCTGCAGAGAATCCGTGGACAATACTGAGGGATTGGAACATCGATGATCAACACCATCTTGATTTGCCTGGCAGCCCTATCCGCCCTGGTTTGGCTGGCGATCCTGCTGCTCCCCTGGCAGCCCTGGCGCAACCACATTCTCCTGAAAGTCCCACCCAAAGGGGGGCCAACACCCGACCTAGGGCACGTAACAGTGGTAATTCCAGCCCGCAACGAAGCCAGGGTCATAGCCCAAACCCTTACAGCACTCTCGCTGCAAGGCGAGAGGCTGAATGTAATTCTGGTGGATGACGGCTCGACGGATGGTACATCTGACCGGGCACGCTCGATCGCCGGGCTGAACCTGCATATCGTACCCGGCCAACCACTGCCAGATGGTTGGATGGGTAAGCTCTGGGCACTGGAGCAAGGTGTCCAGTGCGTACGGACACCTTATTCACTGCTGCTCGATGCTGATATCCAGCTTGATCCTGGAGTCATTTCGGGGCTGCTCAACCAGGCCCAACACGGCTATGCCCTTGTTTCTGTGATGGCATCGCTGAATATGAAATCGGGCTGGGAAAAGCTGCTCATGCCTGCCTTTATTTACTTTTTCAAGATGCTTTACCCATTTGGCCTGGCCAACTCGGCCAACAAACGTTTTGCTTCAGCGGCTGGTGGGTGTGTTTTACTGGAAACACGCTTGTTTGCGGAGATCGGTGGTTTGGCTGTAATCCGGAACGCTGTCATTGATGATTGCGCCCTGGCAGCACGCGTAAAACAGACCGGCGCGCGCACATGGATCGGTCAATCTCGCCAGGTTAAAAGCATCCGACCTTATGAAAACCTGGGAGAGATCTGGAATATGATTGCGCGCAGCGCCTACACCCAGCTAGGTAATTCACTCCTCGTGCTGCTCCTTTGCACCATTGGTCTGACGCTGCTTTTTTTGATACCAGTGGCAGGTTTATTCATACCAAACCAGGTCGCTCGTTTGCTTAGTGCTCTAGCGCTGGTAGAAATGATTTCCAGCTACATCCCCACTTTATTCTATTATGGCCTCAGTCCAGCCTGGGCTTTGGGTCTACCCCTGGTAGGAGCACTGTACCTGGGGATGACCTGGAGCTCAGCCTTGCGCTACTGGCGAGGGGAACGTACTCGCTGGAAAGACCGGGTTTACCGGTAATTAAAATACCTATTGACAGATTCAATCTAAATCGTATAATTACGATGAAATGGATTTCCTGGCAGGATCTACACAATCGTTATCAGCAGAAGAGCAGCACCTGGCCAAGATGCTCAAAGCTCTGGGCAATCCGATTCGATTCCAGATCATGCAGACCCTGGCAGAGCGCCAGGTTTGCATGACCTATGAAATCGTTGCAACGACTCCGCTGGCCCAATCCACCGTAAGCCAACATCTTAAAGTGCTGCGCGAAGCGGGATTGATAGAGGGAGAGATCGAAGGCCCAGCCACCTGCTACTGTATTAACAGCCAAGGAGTACGCTGGCTGAAGGAGCAAATTGAGCGCTGGCTGCCATATTGCTGCTCAAATGTCTGATCGTGTGACCTGCGGTTGTAACTTTATCACCATTTGCCACCCCCAGATCCTGATAGACAAGGCCGCAAAACGGCCATTTATTAGCACCACCTCATCGTAATTTTACGATGATAAGGAGAAACCGGTATGGAGCCTAAAGAATATTTCGACCAAGTCGCTGCCCAGTGGGATGAATTGAGATCCGGATATTTCAACGACCAGATGCGCCAATCAGCAATTTCCAAAGCATACCTGCATCCGAATATGGTCGTGGCAGATATTGGCGCTGGAACAGGGTCCATGGCTGCCGGCTTGGCGCCGCTGGTGCAGCATGTGCACCTGGTAGATGGTTCTGCTGCCATGCTGCAAGTGGCGCAGAGCAGCCTGTCTTCCTTCCCAAACCTGAGCTTCCATGAAGCAGACGGTCTCTCGTTGCCGTTTCCTGATGCCAGCCTGGATGCGATCTTTGCCAACATGTACCTTCACCATTGCCCCGATCCACTGGCTGCGGTCAGTGAGATGGTACGCGTCCTGAAACCTGGGGGCCGGTTGGTGATCACGGATCTGGATGCTCATCCTCACGCGTGGATGAAGGAGGAAATGGCTGATATCTGGCAAGGCTTTGAGCGCTTGCAGATTCGCGAGTGGCTCGCTACTGCTGGTTTGGTGAATATTGTCGTAGACTGCACCGGCCAAAACTGCTGCACCGAGAGCCAGTCAGATAGTGCTCGGGAGGCTGAATTACAGGCGAGCATAAGCGTGTTTGTCGCTTCCGGGACGCGACGTGTGAGCGGGGCGCGCCAGGCGGTACAGGCGGGCTACAGCGCCCGCGCAGAAATCGGCTCCTGCGGCTGCAGCTCAGCAGCCCAACCCAGCAGCGAATGCTGCACACCCGCTTCAATTACCCAGGATTTGATCATGGCAGGAGATGTGCAGTTCTACTCAGGATACTCACCCAGCGAGCTGGCCGCGGCTCCCCAAGAGGCAGGCGAGCTTTCCCTCGGCTGCGGCAATCCCACAGCAATGGCAGGAATTAAAGAAGGTGAGGTAGTGCTGGATATAGGCAGCGGGGCAGGTCTGGATGCCTTCCTGGCTGCCCGCAAGGTAGGCGCCACCGGTAGGGTGATCGGTGTGGATATGACCCCAGCAATGCTGGAGCGCGCCAGAAACTCAGCGAAAAAAGCCGGGCTGCATCAGGTAGAGTTTCGCCAGGGATATGCAGAATCGTTGCCAGTGGAAGATTCGAGCATAGACGTGATCCTGTCGAACTGTGTGATCAACCTGTGTGAGGATAAAGGACTGGTTTTTCAAGAAGCCTATCGGGTTCTGGCACCCAATGGGCGGCTGGAGATCAGCGATATCGTCTTCGCCGGTGCAGTACCTTCCGAACTGCGCCTGCAGATGGATGGCTGGGCGGAATGTATCACCGGTGCGCTGCCGGAAGCAGAGTACCTGGATTTAATCAAGCAGGCGGGATTTACCAACCTCCAGGTTCGCCGCAGCCAAACCTATGGAGAAGTAGATCGCATACCGATTTACGGTGTGCTGGTATCGGCGCAAAAGCCATAAATTTTTCTATTAGCTCATGGGCCGAGGGGGAATTTATTTTTTAATTTCATCTTTTAATTTGTCTTGTGAAACTCAAAGCCTTCTTGTTCACAATAAGGAAAACAATTATAATCACCCTTATTTCTAATCTAATCTTAAGCTAGGAGGAAATATGCTGAAAGAATTCAAAGAGTTTGCAATGCGTGGTAATGTGCTCGATTTGGCCATTGGCATCATCATCGGCGCTGCCTTTGGAGCAATAGTAACTTCGTTTGTAAACGATATTTTATTACCCCCCATCGGCTTGCTCCTGGGAGGGCTGCAGTTTGACAATATGTTCTGGACAATTAAGGGAGTAAGCTATCCAACTCTCGCACTGGCGCAGGAAAATGGTGCCGTCACCATCAATTATGGCCTTTTCATCTCAGCAGTTATTAATTTCCTGATCGTTGCCTTTGCAATCTTCCTGGTGATTCGCCTGATCAACAAAATGAAACGCGAACCAGCGCCAGCGCCAGCCGAACCGGTAACCAAGGAGTGCCCTTATTGCGCATCCACCATATCGATCAAGGCTACACGCTGCCCGAACTGCACATCACAGTTATAATTTATCATCACATTTAGCGCCGGGTATAAATCTAACCCGGCGCTGATTACAATAACTTCGCTATTTGGTTTCGCAATTGACAAAATTATCTCCAATGAAAAGATAGGAGGTGGCGATGTCAGAAATTAATAAGGTTGCACTTTTTACAAATGAATACCCTCCAAATGTGTATGGAGGCGCAGGCGTCCACGTCGAATACTTGAGCCGCGAGCTCGCCAAGCTTGTTCCAGTTGAGGTGCGCTGCTTCGGCGATCAGGATGAGCAAAATCCTGATTTGCGCGTCAAGGGGTATGGCGCCTGGTCCGAGGCGAAGGTGAACACTGATCCACGCTTTGGTGGGGCGCTGGACGCTATGTACCGCAACCTGGCAATGGCGAAGGACAACCTGGATGCCAGTGTGGTGCATTCGCACACCTGGTATGTCCAGTTTGCAGGTTTCCTGGCGAAGAAACTCTGGGGCATTCCTTTCGTCTTGACCACCCATTCGCTTGAGCCGCTGCGCCCCTGGAAAGTTGAGCAGCTTGGCAACGCCTACCACCTGAGCACTTGGATCGAGAACAATGGCATTATGGAAGCGGATGCCATCATCGCCGTCTCACAGGAGACGCGCAACGATGTGCTGCAGTGCTTCCCGGGTGTTGACCCGGCCAAAGTTCGCGTCATCCACAACGGCATCGACTTGCAGCAGTACCGGATGAATCCTGCGGTAGACGCTCTGGTCAAGCGCGGTGTAGACCCCGAGCGCCCCTTTGTGCTGTTCGTTGGCCGAATCACGCGCCAGAAAGGCATCATCCATCTGGTCAACGCCATTCCACAGATTGATCCTGCCATCCAGGTGGTGCTGTGTGCTGGCGCGCCAGATACGCCGGAAATCGGCCACGAGATGGCAGCGGGGGTAGATGCAGTGAGTGCAGATCGCCCTGGCGTTATTTGGATCCGTGAGATGCTGCCGCGCGAGGATGTTATCCAGTTCTACTCACATGCAGCGGTCTTTTGCTGCCCATCGGTATATGAGCCGTTTGGTATCATCAACCTGGAAGCGATGGCTTGCGAAACTGCAGTGGTAGCATCCGCCATTGGCGGTATACCTGAGGTGGTTATACCCGAGGAGACCGGCTTGCTGGTCGATTTACTACTAAAACCCGGCACGTTTGATCCCGTCGATGCCCCCAAATTCTCAGCGGAACTGGCTGCTGCAATCAATCGTGTTGCGCTGGACGCCAGCTTGCAAGAGAAATTTGGCAGCAAAGGACGCAAGCGCGTCGAGGACCATTTTAGCTGGACAGCCATCGCACAACGTACGCTCGATCTCTATCGCTCGTTGTAGGTCGAGTTAGGCGGGATATCGCTGGTAAAGCCAGGCGCTTATAAGCCTGGTGATTTGCCTTAATTGACGAAAACTCATCAGGAGGAATGCTATGCAGCCTGAAGAAGGTAGAAACCGGGTAATCATCGAGGGAGTGACGCCTGAAATTGATGGTGGAAGGTTTCCGATCAAGCGCATTACAGGTGAAGAAACCATAGTCGAAGCGGATATTCTGACCGATGGTCACGACGCGCTAAGCTGTGCCCTGCTCTACCGCAAGGAGGGCGATTCGTATTGGACCGAAGCGCCTATGCAAGCGCTGGGCAACGACCGCTGGCGCGGTTCTTTCATTGTCCAGGAACTTGGGCGCTACCAATATACCGTGCAGGGCTGGGTCGATCACTTTAAGACCTGGTCACGCGACCTGGCGAAACGGGTGCAAGCCGGGCAGGATGTGACGGTTGACCTGCTGATTGGCGCTGAGATGGTTGAAAGCGCCCACCAGCATGCGTCCCAAATGAGCGCTACCTGGCTGGATACTTATGCCAAAGCGCTGCGAGCCGGGGGTGAAGATGCCGCTCATCAGGCGCTCTCGCCAGAGCTGACAAGGTTGATGGCCACGTATGGCAAGCGCGTGTTTGTGACCACCTACGATAAAGAACTGGAGATTGTGGTCGACCGCGAGCGCGCCCGGTTCGGCGCCTGGTACGAGCTATTTCCACGCTCATGCGCGTCAGTTCCCGGACAGCACGGCACCTTCAAGGATGTTGAAAAACGACTGGATTATGTTGCCGCGATGGGTTTCGATGTGCTCTACCTGCCGCCGATCCACCCCATCGGTCAAAGCTTCCGCAAAGGGCGCAACAACACGACCGAGGCAGGTCCAAATGACCCTGGCAGCCCCTGGGCGATTGGCTCAGAATTGGGAGGGCACAAAGCTATCCACCCTGAGCTGGGCACGCTTGAAGATTTTCGCCACCTGGTGGAAACCGCCGCACAGTACGGCATCGAGCTGGCACTGGATATCGCATTCCAGTGCGCACCCGATCATCCATATGTCACTGAGCACCCTGAGTGGTTCCGCAAGCGCCCGGATGGAACGATCCAGTATGCCGAGAATCCGCCAAAGAAATACCAGGATATTTATCCTTTCGACTTTGAGACCGAACAGTGGCGCGAGCTGTGGGTAGAGCTGAAAAGCATCTTTCAATTTTGGATCGATCAGGGCGTACGCATCTTCCGCGTGGATAACCCCCATACCAAGCCGTTCCCCATGTGGGAATGGCTCATCGGCGAGATCAAGCGCGACTACCCGGAGACCATCTTCCTGGCCGAGGCTTTCACGCGGCCGAAAGCGCTGTACGGTCTGGCAAAACGCGGTTTTACCCAGTCCTACAACTACTTCCCCTGGCGCAACACCAAATGGGAGCTAACGCAGTATCTTACCGAGCTGACCCAAACCCAGGTGCGCGATTTCGTGGGACCCAACCTGTGGCCCAACACACCAGACATCTTGCCCGAATACCTGCAGTTCGGCGGGCGCCCGGCGTTCATGGCGCGCTTCATCCTGGCAGCCACCTTAGGTCCCAGCTACGGCATCTACGGTCCGGCCTTTGAGCTATGCGATAACCACCCACTCGCGCCAGGCAGGGAAGAATACCTCGACTCTGAGAAATACGAGATCAAAAACTGGGATATCGCAGCGACCTGACAGCCTGCGAGAATTGATTGGTAAAGTAAACCAGATCCGCCACGCCAACCCGGCATTCCATGCCAACCACAACCTGCGCTTCCACGAAGTGGATAACGAGCAGATCATTGCTTATTCCAAAAGCAATGTAGATCGCACGAATGAGGTGCTGGTAGTGGTTAATCTCGACCCGCATTACAAACAATCCGGTTTCATTTCCCTTCCTTTGGAGGATCTGGGACTTGACCCACGCCAGCCGTACCAGGCACACGACCTTCTGACCGAGGCGCGCTATATCTGGCACGGGATGCGCAACTACGTTGAGTTGGACCCGCAAACAGTCCCGGCGCATATCTTCGTCATCAGGCGGCGGGTGCGTACCGAGCACGATTTCGATTACTATCTTTAATTACCTAAGTTTCGCCCAAAGTAATGACAACATGCTCCTGGGCGAGTAGAGAAGCAAGGCCGATAGAAAGCTCTTTAGCCAAAGGGTTAGCCCGATTAAGCATTACATTGAGGAGATCAGTGGCATGATCAAAGATCAGGAAGCCATCCATCTGGAATACATCACGAACCAGGCGTTTGAGTCCCAGATGAGCGATTTTGGGGCAGTGGGGCGCCAACCACTGCTGCGCCCAGATCAGTACGTTATGGGCCAAGGCTTCGAGTTGGGTCAACATCTGTTGAGCTTCGAAACGGCGCTTGTTGCGTTTGCTGGTTCCCAGGCCTTGTTTGTCTTCCTTGATCTCGATTTCCACACCACCGCCTCGTTGGTCGTAGAAATTCACGTAAGCCAGCAGAACAGCCTTGGGATCTTCGATCTCCTGCTGATAGCCGCCGGTAAACAGCAGCACATCGATCGGGGAGAGGGTCGAAATGATCAATCCATATGCCCAGTGACCATTTTTCTTGTGGCAGCGCACGGCAATTCGTTTGACTGGGCGGCAATACAAGTCTGTTTCAAGCGTTACCCATCCCATTTGACGGTCGCGATCAGCAGGGGTCAGGGATCCATTCCGTGACACTCTCTGCCAGCGTCTGGGCGCGCACACCAGAATAATCCTTGGCATGCACTTGGTAGCCTCGCTCCAGCATCCAGTTGATGTCCTCGGCGCTGCCGCCTCCGGAGTCGACCCGTACAATTGTTCGTTGGCGTTTGCGTTCATCCATTTCCAAGACTTGTTCGCAGGCTTCGATCAGGGGTCGCAAGGCTCTGTTCAACTGGGTCTTTCCGTCAAATATTCGTTCCACCACGATTTCTTCATACCAGGTTCCAATCAGGTACGCTTCCTGGCGGCCTCGCCGGTTACGCTGCTTGGCAAAGTAACCTTTACTGGCGAATTGAGCCTTCCTGCCACACGGACGACCGGTGATATCTGCATCCAGCAACTGCCAATTCAACTGGTAATCATGACGATAGGTTTGACTGTGTCTGCGAAAGATCTCTTCCATGGCTTGTTCCATCTGCAACACGTTATCTGCCGTGCAGGCATCCAGGGTATCTTGAACCACCGACTGTTCAGCACAACCCCTCCGTCCAAATGCTCGTTGCAAGCCCAGATCCGCTTTCAGGAGCTTGTTGACTTCCACCATCCCCTGTGCGCCGGACAAAAGAGTAATGAATGCGTCCAGCAGTTTCTCGCATGGACTGTATTTGACCCGCTTTTGACCAATCTTGACCTTTTGTTCGATCGGTTCGAACACCTTGAGTTTCTTCACCTTTCTGCCAATCGCTGCCAGGGAGGCGTGGCTGGAAAAATAGGCTTTTACACTTTCGCTGATGATGATAGACTTGTTCATGTTGATGGGTCTCCTGTAATTGAGTGTGGTTACTTTTTTACAGGTATACCCATCACTTTATTATTTGTGCAAGCCCTACTTTGGAGGAAGCACTCTTCCCCTTGTTTGGGCGAAATTTAGGTAATTAAGAAAACACACTATGGTCGTCGCAGTGCAACGACCATAGTGTGTTTTTTCGATGGGCCCGGCAGGATTCGAACCTGCGACCAAGCGGTTATGCATCCCACTTCGGCTTTCGCCGCCCCTTTCGGGTTCGTGGGCTGGACTGTCCCTTCACCCCAGTGGGGCGCCTGCCATCCAGTCTCTACACCTTCCCAGGATTACTCCCAGGCTTGGCTCGGGATTGCCACACCTTACGGTTCAGGATTCCCCGAATTTGGCAGGATATACCAGCAGATTGCTCTCCTGGCAGCCCTTTGCAGCTCATCTTATCAAGATAACAATACAGTTATGAAGCTCAAATGCCTCGTGACTTGGCCTATTTTCACGCAGAACTTCACAACCCGCGTCTCAACTTAGATTTACTGCTCTAAGCCGCGCGCTCTGCCGCTGAGCTACGGGCCCTTCCAGAGCGGGCGATGGAACTCGAACCCACGAATATCAGCTTGGAAGGCTGATGCCTTACCACTTGGCGACGCCCGCATTTTGCGCACAGTATTTTACCATTTATTTGCAAAGAATCCATAGCCGGCGACCTCCTGTATTAAGCGTCACACGCATAAATTTTTTTCACTCCTTTTTTACTTGACTCATGCCGTCAAATGAATTATCATCTTGTGTGATAATGTCGATTGAAACAATAGACATTATAGGATATAAAAGAAAATTAACGGAGGCTCTTTATGAAACACTTCAAATTCACCCTATTCCTACTGATCGCCCTAACAATGGTTCTCAGCGCCTGTGGTGGAAGCCAGGAACAGAGCACGATCACAGTTTCGGGCGCCTGGGCGCTCTACCCGATGATGCAGCGCTGGGCTGAAGAATACCAGAAGCTGAATCCCGATATCCAGTTCGATATTTCCGCTGGCGGTGCTGGGAAAGGCATGACCGATGCTTTGGCTGGCGCGGTCGATATCGGCATGGTCTCGCGTGATATCACCCCTGAAGAAGAAGCCAAGGGCGCTTATTGGGTGCCAGTTGTAAAGGACTCCGTCTTCCCGATGGTCAGCACGGATAATCCTGTGCTGCAAGATTTGCTCGCCAAAGGTGTGACCAAAGAGATATTTGAAAAAATCTACATCACGGGTGAAATAACCACCTGGGGACAAGTGGTAGGACGCGACGATGTGACCGATGCCATCACGGTTTATACCCGCTCAGACGCTGCCGGTGCTCCCGAAGTGTGGGCAAAATACCTGGGCAAGAAGCAAGAAGACCTGCTGGGTATAGGCGTCTATGGCGATCCTGGCGTGCTGGATGCTGTGATCAAAGATCCACTTGGGATTGGTTACAACAACCTGGGCTATGCCTTCGACAACGCCAGCGGTGCGCCGGTCGCCGGTTCGGTGGCTGTTCCGATTGACGTCAACGAAAACGGTGTGGCTGACCCGGATGAGATCCTGGAGACCAAAACCGAAGCCATCGAGGCGGTTGCCAGCGGCAAGTACCCTTCCCCACCGGCTCGCCCTTTAAACCTGGTGACCAATGGAAAACCTTCTTCAATCATCCAGAAATTTATTGAATGGATTCTCACCGATGGGCAGCAGTTTGTCGGCGAAGCTGGCTATGTGCAGCTCACGGCTGATCAGTTGAACGAAGCTATCCAAAAAATTAAAATAATATTATTCTAGAGAGTGTTGCGGCGCTCCATACCGCAACACTCTCTTTAAGTATTAAATTATCGAAAAATTGAGGTCACATTGATCCTTGCACAGAGAAGCCTATGCAGAATGATATGATTGCTGTATCGCCTCAAACCGAGCAATCCAGGCGTACAGCCAAAAGTCGAAAATTTCGTGATATCTGGGCACAACGCACCTTTTTCCTGGTCTCGTTGGTGCCAGTTTTCCTTTTTCTGGCGATTGTCATTGCGCTGCTGGTTAAGTCCTGGCCAATCCTGCAAGCCCAACCACTTTGGGAGCTGCTGAGCGGGAAAATCTGGCAGCCTTTAAAAGGCGCCTTTGGCTTTTTGCCTTTTATCGCTGGCACACTGTGGGTAACGATTGTTTCGATGGTCCTGGCTGTGCCGCCCTGCCTCTTGACCGCCATCTACCTTGCGGAATATGCTCACCCGCGCACACGCAGCATATCTAAGCCTATCATTGATCTACTGGCGGCGATTCCATCGGTTGTGTATGGCGTCTGGGGTATTCTGGCGATCGTGCCGGCAGTGAAATGGCTCGGTCCGGTTGTCGACCAGGTATTGGGGTTTATTCCCATTTTCAAAAGTAACAACCCGACCGGGTTCAGCATCCTGGCTGGCGGGATTGTGCTGGCAGTCATGGTGGCGCCTTTTATCATTGCGGTGACCTTTGAGGTTTTACAGACAGTGCCTCGAGGCGTGAGAGAAGCGTCTCTGGCGGTCGGTGCGACGAAGTGGCAAACCATTCGCTTTGCGGTGCTGCCCCATACCCTGCAGGGTATCATCGCCGGCGTGGGCTTGGGCATGTCACGCTCACTGGGCGAAACTATGGCAGTGTTGATGGTGGTCGGAAATGTGGCGAAAATGCCCTCTTCGATTTTTGACACCGCCTACCCCTTGCCTGCGTTAATCGCCAACAATTACGGCGAGATGATGTCGATCCCACTGTACGACTCAGCCTTACTGACAGCGGCTTTGCTGCTGCTGGTGATCGTATTGATTTTTAATATCCTGTCTACTCTGCTCCTGCGCCGCATCACTGGGAAGTCCAAAGTATGAACAAACGCCTGGAAGAGAAAATATTCAAAGTTTTAATGATGCTTTCCTTTGGATTGGTAACTGGCAGCCTGGGTTTTATCATGCTGGTTGTGCTGATAAAAGGGCTGCCAGCGCTTTCCCTGGAGATGATCTTCTCAACCCCACAAGGTGGTTTTTACCTGGGTAAAGAGGGCGGCATCTTCAATGCAATCGTCGGCTCGCTCTACCTGGCGATTGGCGCCACCATCCTGGCGTTGATTTTTAGCCTGCCGCTGAACCTGTATCTGCATGCCTATGCACGCCGCACCCGCTGGGCAGGTTTTGTCCGCCTGGCGCTGGATGTGTTATGGGGCATCCCGTCTATTGTCTACGGCGCATTTGGCTTCACACTTATGCTGGCGATGGGCATGCGCGCCTCGCTGCTGGGTGGGATTATCACCCTGGCGCTGCTGGAAATCCCAATTATGACGCGCGCCGTCGATGAAGTGCTGCGCATGACGCCTCCAGACCTGGAACAGGCAGCCTTCGCGCTCGGTTCTACCCGCCTGGAGACTTCCTGGCAAGTGGTCATCCGCCAGATGCTGCCCGGGATCATTACTGCTATTCTCCTGGCTTTCGGTCGGGCAATTGGAGATGCGGCTTCGGTCCTTTTCACCGCCGGATTTACCGACCGCATGCCCACTTCTCTGTTTCGACCGGTGGCATCCCTGCCATTGGCGGTTTTCTTCCAACTGGGAACGCCTTTCCCCGAAGTCCAGCAGCGAGCTTATGCTTCAGCGTTGATTTTGACGATGCTCGTTTTGCTGATCAGCTTTGGTTCACGCTGGCTGGCTGGACGTTTGAGTAAATATTCAATCAAATGAGGATCTAAATGGACCCACATATTCAAATTCGTAATTTAAACACCCATTATGGCGAGGGACAGGCATTGAAGAATGTCACCCTGGATATTCCCAAGCACCAGATCACGGTCATCATGGGGCCATCGGGATGTGGTAAGACCACTTTGCTCAAGAGTATGAACCGCTTCCTGGAGCTGTATGAAGATGCTCGCCTGGAAGGTGAGGTGCTGATCGACGGTGAAAACATCTACGCTCCAAACGTTGATGTGACCGAAATTCGCAAGAAGACAGGACTGCTGTCTCAACGCCCATATCCTTTACCGATGTCTATTTACGACAATGTGGCGTATGGACTTCGCATTCATGGATTATGCAAAAAAGGCTGCGATTTGAATGCTAAGGTCCGGCATTACCTGGAAATCGCCGGATTATGGGATGAAGTCAAAGACCGGCTGCATGCTCCCGCCTCTGGACTTTCGATTGGACAGCAGCAGCGATTGTGTCTGGCGCGCGGACTGGCAATTGAGCCGGAGATTATCCTGGGAGACGAACCAACATCTGCGCTTGATCCCATTTCCGCACAGCATATAGAAAAGCGATCTAATCGATTTGAAAGGTCAATACACCGTCGTGCTGGTAACACACATCTTACGCCAGGCAAAACGTTTAGCAGATTACGTGGTTTTCATGTACCTGGGCGAAGTGGTGGAACACGGTCCCGCCCAAGAGCTATTCACCAACCCCAAGCAGGAACGCACACGGGCGTATCTGGAAGGTCAAATTTAATCCCCTTTTTATTGACAATACCAGCATAAATGATTATCTTAATCAACACAATAATATCGACTGACAAAATAGAAATTATAGGCAAAAATGCGCATCTCTAAACGTGGTGAATATGGCTTACGGGCTATGATTGAGCTGGCAACCTGGGACCCCAATCGTCCAGGCCCCCACATGGTTCAGATCAAAGAACTGGCCGAGCGGCAAAAGATACCAGGTAAGTTCCTCGAGCAAATTTTATTGAGCCTGAAGAACGCAGGCTTGCTCAACAGCAAGATGGGCGTCAGTGGTGGCTATCACCTTGCCCGCCCGGCGAACGAAATCACTCTGGGGCAGATCGTGCGCACCCTGGATGGTCCATTGGCACCAATTCGCTGTGTGAGCCAGATGGCTTACGAACCTTGCGGCTGCCCGGATGAACAGACCTGTGGTCTGCGCATGGTAATGTTCGACGTGCGGAATGCAATTGCCAATGTGCTGGATCGGACTACCCTGGCAGATGTGGCGCACCGAGTAGAAGAAGCCAGAGCTCACCGGTTGTCAGTTACCTGACCAAACTCAAGTCAATACAAAAATAATCTTACACTGACATCGAGGAAAATTCACATTGGGCACCGAATTGAGCATATTTGTATTCATCCTGGTAGGATTTTTAGCGCAGATGATTGACGGTGCACTGGGAATGGCGTATGGGGTCAGCTCCAACACATTTTTGCTCAGTATTGGTATTCCTCCGGCTGCCGCAAGTGCCAGCGTGCACATGGCTGAGGTGGTAACAACAGCAATCTCAGGTGCCTCCCATTGGCGTTTAGGAAATCTGGATAAAAATTTAATCAAGCGTCTTTTGATTCCAGGTGTCCTGGGTGCAGTGGTCGGCGCCTACTTACTCACCCAACTCCCAGGTGATATTCTCAAACCGTATTATTTCCGCATACTCTGTTAATCATGGGGGTTGTCATTATCGTCAAAGCCTGGCGCAACAATCACCAGGATCGCCAGGTAACCAGCCATATCAGCATCTTGGGTTTGATCGGCGGTTTTTTTGATGCCATCGGCGGCGGTGGCTGGGGACCGATCGTCACTACCACCCTGGTCGCCCGCGGCAACAACCCGCGCATCACCATCGGTTCGGTCAATTTCTCCGAGTTCTTTGTCACCTTTGCCCAATCGATCGTGTTTGTTTTAACCTTACAATTTGCAGATTATTGGAAGATCATCGTCGGTTTGTTGATTGGAGGAGCTATCGCCGCCCCGCTGGCAGCCTTTTTAACCAAAAAGCTTCCAATACGCGCTTTGATGTTTGCGGTCGGGATACTGATCATCATTCTTAGTATCCGAACAATCTACATGGCAATATTCTAGTTTGAAGCCGGCAATAAATTGGGCTAGATTTTCCTTTCGAATTCCGTTAACCAATAGAAATTATCCTGGATTATTTACATTTCGATGTGCATGGAGAACACGAAATCCATGCAACTAAATTCCCTATTCGGGTTAACCGACTATAATTGGAGATCATGAAAACAGATCTTGATTCACTCATGCAAGCCAATGACATTGATGCCCTGTTGGTTACTGGAGCCGGGCAGCACAACCCGGCGATGGTTTACCTGACCGGAGGCGGGCATCTGACCACCGCAGACCTGATCAAGCTGCGCGGACAACCGGCCGTCTTATTCCACCAGGATATGGAACGCGATGAGGCAGCCCGAACGGGTCTACCAACGCGCAACCTGGCTGCATATCCCATGGCGGAGCTTCTCCAACAGGCGGGTGGCGACGCCATGCAGGCTGCAGCATTACGATACCTGCGAATGTTTGATGAAGTAGGTTTGACCACAGGCAAGGTGGCGCTTTATGGGAAGATGGATGCCGGATCGGCCTGGGCGTTATTTTCTGCCTTGCAGAAAGCTGCGCCGGATCTGACCTTGATAGGAGAAGGAAACCGCAGCATTCTGCTACAAGCCATGGCAACCAAGGATCTCAGTGAGGTCGAACGCATTCGCCGGATGGGCAAGATAACTACTGGCGTGGTAGGACAGGTTGCTGATTTCTTATCCTCCCATTCCACCCGTGATGACATACTCATCAAGACCGATGGTCAGCCGCTTACCATCGGTGAAGTCAAACTGCGGATTAACCGCTGGCTGACAGATGCCGGAGCCGACAACCCCGAGGGAACGATCTTTGCTATTGGATATGATGCCGCGATTCCTCACAGCACCGGCACTGCCAGCGATTTTCTAAGGTTAGGTCAGACGATTGTTTTTGATATCTTCCCTAGTGAACCGGGCGGAGGCTATTTTTATGACTTCACCCGCACCTGGTGTCTTGGCTACGCACCCGATGAGATTTGGAAGCTATACGAGGATGTACAGTTTGTCTTCCAGACTATATTAGCAAATATGCAGGCTGGTACCTCGACCCGCCAGCACATGGAGCACGCCTGCCAGCTCTTTGAAGCGCGCGGCTACCCGACACAACTTAATCAGCCACAAACCCAACGAGGATTCGTGCATGGATTGGGACATGGGCTGGGGCTGCATATCCACGAAAATCCGCGCATGGGTCTGCAAACTTCGCCAGAGGAAATCCTACAACCCGGAGCGGTGGTAACGCTTGAACCAGGACTCTATGAACCGGTACAAAAAATGGGCGTGCGTATCGAAGACACTATCTGGATCCGCCAGGATGGACAACCTGAAATACTGGCTGAGTTTCCATACGACCTGGTGCTGCCTGTGAAAAAAGCATAAGCAACTCGATGAGAGAATAAATGGCCAGACAACCATCTGTGAACCCACTACTGCAAACCACCCGCATCCTGGGTATCGAATCTTCCTGTGACGAAACCGCAGCGGCGGTCGTTGAGAATGGGCGTATCGTGCTCTCCAGCCTGGTCGCCTCCCAGGTGGAGCTACACGCCCAATTTGGTGGCGTCTTCCCAGAAGTTGCCTCTAGGCAGCATATTCGCACGATCTACACAATTATTGCGGAAGCACTCAAGCGTGCCCACCTGGATTTAAAGGATATTGATGCAATCGCCATTACCCGAGGACCTGGCTTACCCGGTTCCCTGGTGGTCGGATTAAACACCGCCAAAGGTTTATCGCTAGGAAGTAGTGTTCCCTTGATTGGCATTAACCACCTGGAAGCTCACCTGTATTCTGCATGGATTGATCTGACATCCCATTCTCCAGAGGAACTGAGCCCGGAGCCGCAATTTCCTCTATTGACGCTAATTGTCTCCGGGGGGCATACTGAGCTGGTGCTCATGCGTGGTCACCTGCAATATGAACGCCTCGGGGCAACCCTGGATGATGCTGCCGGAGAAGCCTTCGATAAAGTTGCGCGACTGCTGGGATTGGCATACCCCGGCGGGCCAGCCATCCAGCAGGCAGCTCAAGACGGCGACCCTACTGCCTTTCGCTTCCCACGTGCCTGGCTGGAAGATACCTGGAATTTTTCCTTCAGCGGGCTAAAAACATCGGTTTTACGCGAGGTGCGGCGCATCCAGGAACGTGGGCAGTCGCTGCCGGTCGCCGATCTGGCAGCCAGCTTCCAGGCAGCAGTGGTAGAAGTGCTGGTTACGAAGTCCATACAGGCGGCTGAGGCCTTCCAGGCAAGTGAAATCCTGGTCGCTGGTGGCGTGTCGGCTAACCGTGCTTTACGGCAAGCCTTCCTGGAGCAGGCTCAATATCCTGTGCACATCCCGCATATCTCCCTGTGCACCGATAACGCTGCCATGATTGCTGGTGCTGGATACTATCGCTTTATCAGTGGTCAGCGTGATAATCTGGACATGGACGTGCTGCCAAACTGGCCGCTCTCAGAAATTCAACCCCTTGCGCATTTGAAAAGCAGTCGCTAGGAGCTCTGCTTTGGCTGAGTAAGCCCAGCAATAATTTCAACCAGCTTATCGGCTAACCTGGCGCGGTCAAAGTCTCCTTCAACTGCTTTTCGACCGTTCAATCCCATAACCTTGCCCTTCTCTCGATCATTGAACAATGTGAGAATAGCCTCAGAGAGCAGCTCAGGATCGCCAGGTGGCACATATATCCCGGCGCTGTTTTTTTCAATTACTTCGCGAATTACGCCGTCGATCGCCAGTATGACCGGGCGTCCTGCCGCCATGTAATCAAATACCTTGTTCGGATAAACCGTTGCATATAAAGGAATTGGCTTGAGGATAGCCACACAGGCATCAGCAGCCGCAAGCGCTTGCCCCATCTCGACCTTCGTCACCGGTGGCAAGAAAATTACATTCACCAAATTTAAAGCCTCTGACTGGGCTATCAGAGCGGGTTTTTCCTTGCCATCGCCTAAGAGCACAATAGCTATATCCAGGTGGTCACTTAAGAAACTTGCCGCCTGCAATAATATCTCCAGGTCGTTAGACATGCCATGTGCACCAGCATATAAGACCACATATTTACCCACCAGACCGTTGCGTACCCGGAAGTTCTCCCCATCCGCCGCGGGATCAAACATCTGCGTGTCAACACCATTCGGAACCAGCTCAACCCGCCGCGCTCCCCGCTGCTGGACATGGGTTAAAAAGCCGGGGGAATTTACCATCACCAGGTCAGCATTTCGGTACAGAAAACGCTCCAGCCACTCGGAGAGACGAATTAACAGAGGGTTACGCAGCACGCCCACCTCTACCGCAAATGCCGGCCACAAATCCCGTACCTCAAACAGAAAGGGTACGCCTTTCAGGCAAGCCAAAGCCCAGGCGGTTATTCCCTGGAAGATCGGTGGCGAGGTACCCCATAGTAAATCCACCTGTTTTACTTTCAGACCTGCCCAAAAAGAAGAAACCATGAAGCTGACAAAGCTAAAGACACGGTGGACAAAGCTCTTATGCAATGCCGAATAGGTATAGGTGCGCAGGATTGTGACTCGCCCATTGGCGAACTCATCCTCTCTATTCGTTGCCGGTGCGTCAGATTTCCCGGTCAGATAGCTTACCGGGCTAGCAATAATGGTGATCTGGTGACCCCGCTGAGCAAGGTTGCGCGCCAGCTCGTGATGGCGCGTGCCTCCCGGTTGGTCGAGGGCAACAAATGCCTGGTGGATCAATAATACATGCGTCAACTTATTCCTCGGGTTCGACGAATCGGAATACCTGGTCCGGCCAACCCTGCTTATACGAACGCAAGATCAGCTCGGCCATTAATACAGGGTAGATAAGAAAATCAGTCAGCCGATCTACAGGTAGCCAGCAAGGCTTGACACTGCCACGTTCATCGCTCGGCAAGCGAGCCAGCTCTTTACCTGTACCACTACCAAAAGTACCTCCCAACGGATACACCTGGTGGTAATAATGTAAGCGGTTTTTGTAGGTAGATTCAGCAACCTGTCCACCGACAATTACATCTAAGCCCAATTCCTCTTTTACCTCTCGTACCAGCGCCTGCTCAAGGGTTTCACCAGGTTCAACGTGCCCACCCGGGAAAACATAAAATAATTTTCCCGAGCGCTGACGCTCGATCATGGCGATCTGGTGATTCTCGATCAGGATTGCCGCTACACGGGGACGCGTGATCTTGAATTGATTCTGAGCATTCATTGCGTTGGCTCCATATCAGGAAACTTCCAGCGGCTGATGAGGCGAAGATTACCTGAGCCTCGAAGCGCAGCGCTGAAAGATAAGGCAGGCTCTCGTTCACCATATGTTGGCGAGACCCACCCCCAGGTGGGTTGAACAGGACCTGAGCCTTGTAGCAACTCACCGGCACGATCAAGACGGATCTGTAAGTCATTTGTAAAGGTATCCGCATCCCCAGACACTGATAAAACCACCTCACCGAAGGGTGATTCCAGAATTAATGACGCATCTTCCAACCGCCAGAGCCAGTCAGGCAGCAACCAATGCAGACGAATATTATGTTCTTGCAGCACTTGATTATTCCTATTAGACGCAAGCGTGTCTTCAATAACCCACATACCATCCGCCTGAACAGCGACACTGCGCTCGTGGTACACTCCCAAGCTGCGGTATCCGTCGTGGCGAGCAACAATGCGACTCCATCCATCAGCATTTCGATCGCCTGCGATGACTTCAGCCTGGGCTCGGTTCAGATACAGGAATCGACCTGCGCGCCGCATCTGCTCCTGATCATCAACCAGCAATGTGTTATGAACCGCGGTATGAGTCAATGCATTCTCCCAGGGCGGAGGTGCATTATACAGGTACGTACCCGCATCCTGTGCGATGTTCAACCCGCGCCACCACAGGTCCACGTGAAGTTGGTCTGCGTGCCCCGGGCGAGCCTTAAAAGACGCCACCCGCAAGTAAGCCCAACGATCATTTCCTGCCTGTCGAATGATGTGCGGGGAGGGTGTCTCCGTTGCCGGTATATCCACTCGACCTGGAGCAATATTCAACCATAACCCGAGCTCATCCCATCGTCCAGCAGGAAGGAGTGCTTTTCCTAATAATACCTGACTCGCTGCCTGAACCACCGGGCGATAATCGGAGAAAGTGCAGCTAGATAACGGAAAAATATTCGCCCCATCATTTGGACCAAGGTTTGGAGTCTGTCCGCTGACTGGATCGACAAGCGCACTCAGCCAACGCGTCGCCAATGCCAGGCGTCGAAGTGCAGCTTCGGGGAGGGATTGACCTTGAACCTGCACCAGTCGCACAAACCATAGTCCAAGCTGCAGCGCCAGCCGGTGATAATTGGAGCTGTGTTGGGTGTAACACCCATCTGCCTGAATTTGAGTTTCAAGTCCGTGCAGAAACCAGCGCCAGCCCAGGTCCCGCCAGTGGGGAGCGTCTGGATGGCCAGGCAAGCATACGCCCGCAGTGTAGAGCCCAACCGCCTCGCTTAGCAAGTGATTATTGTTTTGTGCCCGCGCATAAATGAGTGTAGGTGGTATGCGTTGAGCATGCTCGGCAATTGATTGCACCAGTATTGTACGCCGGTTGGAGGAAGTGCATAGAGACCCAGAAAAAATTTGCAAAGCGAAGGTAAAGGCGATGATACGCAGTGCTGCTTCCTGGGCAGAAACCCAATTAGGACCCTGGTAAGGTGGGTTTGCCTGGAGAAATGTTTCAGCATATTGCCAAAATGCTTCAGCATACCGCTCATTTTTACTCAACAAGTATGCCTGTCCTAAGCAGTATGCCCAACCAAAGCGTGCTGGCTCCCAGATAAACTTGATATCACGCATTGCATCCATATCTAAATCTTGATGCTCATGCACAGCACCATCTGCTGGAGAGTGCAGCTCAAATTCGGTCCAGTGTGTTAAAGGCGCTTGGGGTGTTAAATTTAATAATCGGGGCTGTCCTCCAAATAAACGTACATATCCTGAAACGATCTCATCGGCTTCTGCAATCAAATCAGATTGAATAGTTTCGTCTAACAATTCCATCCATTTCGCCTGTTGGGGGAGCTCCCAAACAGGACGAAAAGAGAAACCAGCAATTTGATTTGTCAGCCCAGGTGGGCTTGCCAGCACTTTTCTATAATACCCAGAGCGCAAGCCAACCTGATAAAGCCCAAATAAGCCCACCTGGACATAGCCCAGCTCCCTGGCAGCCTGGATCCCTGAGGTTAGCTTCGAAATAAAAGACATTCTTGGTGAGTCCTGCAAGGAATAATCGGGTAACGCCAATCCGTATGGTTACGGGTTGCTCCAGATCAGATAACTCTCACGGATGCAATACTTTTTCCTCGTCTCCGCAGCAAGACAAACCTTGTATGGTACTTCCGATCCGTTCGATGCCTGCACCCCGAGCAACTCCAGGCGCGCCAGTCCATCTCCATTCGTGGGTGGGAAGAGATAGAAGGTCTCACTCCCATCGGGCTGCGTGACGAAGAGCTCTATTACAGCGCCTGTAACAGGTTGGTCATTCTCGTGCAAACTCACTCCGATCTCTTGCGCAGCTCCAGATGCAACCATTGGATAGGTTGTCCAAACCTGGAGACTCACTTCGCTGGTAGAAGTTGCCTTTTCAGAATCGTCTGATTGGGCGATGTCATAGGTTGGGGATGGCATTTGCGGGATATTATTTTTCAAGCCGGGCTTGCGGCAACCACTTCCACAGTTCCATGCGCCATAAGGGAGCAAATGCGCTACACCACCTGTCTCGTCTCCATAATAGAAACCTACGTTTTCAAAATACTGTTCATAGCGATTCTTCAACTCATTCAGCACCAATCCGGTAATGGGTTCCCCGACAAACATCTCGCCCCCCAGGCGGTAATAGAGATCCACAAAAGGCGTTGCGACTTCCAGTGCTTCTTGCCCGCTCCAGCCAACTCCAAGGCTTTTCCCAAGCGCTCCAAGTTGAAAACGACTGGCTTGCCCAGCCATTGGATCAAAGATGAGCTGACCATTCACCGTAAATTGGGTTTTCCTGCCATCGACCTCCTGGACATCTGAAATAACATCGCCAAGGGTCTCTCCACCTCCCAGTAGCCGGTAAAAGGCACGAAAAATCGGGTCAATGGCGTAGAAGTTGTTATCCGCGGTGGCTGTAGCAGCGACTGAACTCGACTGGCAAGCCGTTAAAATAAAACTCAATAAGACAGTAAATAACAGTACTACGAGCCAGTATTTGCGCATCTAGTGATTTACCCCCATCCGTCAATAAGGATTATCGCAGATCAATCCTGCCTCCGCTGCGCAGCGCTGAGACAGCCGCAAAGCTTGCCCTGGTGACCCCGACGAGATGATCATAAGGAATAGGGGCTGGTAAGCCATTAATTATCGATGTTAAGAACGCCTGCCATTCTGCAGCATGACCCTTGTCCTGGCGCAAACGCGATTTCTCTACGTGCCGTTGACCATCTCGGACGGTCTCCAACATTCTGAAATCGTCTAATACCCCGACCCTGCCACCGGAAAACACCTCCACGCGCTCTTTAGGATAGGCTTTATCGCCGTTCGCCAGGTAACTTACCGTGCCGATAGAGCCGTCTGGGAATTGGAGTGTAATCAAGACGTTGTCCTCACGATAGCGCTGGGCGTCTGGAAGTCCAGATGTGCTGACAGCTAGCGGAGGATCGCCAACCAGAAATGTGATAAGGTCGATAAAATGACAGGCTTCGCCAATAATCCTCCCGCCTCCCTGCTCCAAATCCTGAGTCCAGTGATTCAATGGCAAATATCCCGCATTGACCCGGTAATGGACAATCATGGGTTCCTGCCGATTGAGCAAGAATTGATGTAACTTTTGGGCAAATGGAGCAAACCGGCGGTTAAAACCCACCATGAGTAACTGCTTCCCGTTTACCGCCGCTAACGCCTCTTGAATGTGCAACAGTTCATTTTCAGTCAAAGCCAATGGTTTTTCGCAGAACACGTGCTTACCAGCTTGCAAAGCGGTGATCACCTGCCTGGCATGTAAATTATGGCGGGTAAGAATAGCTACGGTATTTATCCGCGGGTCATCCAGGATTTGCTGCTCATGACTGACGGCATATTGGAATCCAAATCGACTCGCGGCAGACTGGGCATTGACGCCTGAGGCAGAAGCGATGCCAACCAATTCAACTCCGGGAGTCTTCTTGAGAGCGGGGAGCATTACCGCAGTGGCGAAGTTGCCCGCACCCAAAACACCCAAAGCAAGATGATCTGCTGGGACAGCTTTATATTCAGGCGCGGGTTGTGACCAATGCTGACTATCGGATTTAATTTCGTCCAGTTGGAGTGCATCTGGGTAGGTTAATAGTACTCCCAGGAATGGCTCTTGAGTCTTCCCCAGGATGATCTGATATGCCTCATCCGCGTGATCAATCGGGAAGCGATGGCTAATCAGCGGCTTCATATCTAACTTCCCATCCGCTACCAGGTCGATAACAGCAGCCAGATTGCGCCCTTCAGTCCAGCGCACATAACCGGCTGGATAGTCATGACCGCTTTCCTCATAGCCAGGATCATAACGACCCGGACCGTATGAGCGTGAATTTAAAAATAACAGCTCTTTTTCGTAATATATTTTGCGGGGCAACTGCAGTCCAACAGCTCCGATGGCAATCACTTTGGCTCGGTCGCGGGCGATCAAGCCAGCCAGCTCGACCGGATCGGCTGAGCTGGTATCTGCACAAATGAGGACTGCATCACATCCAGCTCCTCCGCTGAAGCTCTGGGCAGCTTCAACCGCCTGATCCCTGGAATAAGCCTGAATACCCATCTGGTAAGCCAGCTCCACCCTGGATGGATCCAGCTCAATCCCCAAGACCCGGCATCCGGCTGCCTTAGCGATACTTGCCGCTAATAAACCCAATAGACCGAGACCAATTACCGCCACATTCTCACCAAGCTGTGTGCCTGCCAACCTAAAACCATGCAGTGCAATTGCGCCGAGCGTAGCAAAAGCCGCCTGTTCAAAATCCACGTGATCTGGCAAGGGTGCCAATAATATTCTTGGGACGCAGACAAATTCTGCATGGACTGCATATCCACCGCCAGCACAGGCTACCCGCTGACCGACATGAAAACCCTGGACCCCTTCACCTAAAGCTACGATTGTACCTGCTGAAGAATATCCCAAAGCCATGGGCTGATCCAGACGGTTCAGGACCGAATCCAGGGTCGTAAGCAGACCTTCCCGACGCGTTTTCTCAATCACCTGGCGGACTAAATCGGGGCGCGAGCGCGCTTTCCCCAGCAGAGATTTACCTGCGAACTCCACCACCATGCGCTCTGTACCCGCGGAAAGGAGGGATGTCGCAGTCTGAACCAGAACCTCTCCCCGTTGTGGTGTTGGCACCGGAACCTCTGCAATGATCGTCTCACCACTGCGTATATTTTGTAATACCTGTTTCATTTTGGGTTGATTATAGCGCATTTTGTTTTTTCACCCCTGGTCTGACCCGGATTCTAAACCGATGACCATCCGCTGCAGCTCCCATGTTCGCCAATAGTCCCCCCGTTGGGCCAACAATTCGTGGTGCTTGCCACGCTCGACCACCATGCCATCCCGCAGCACCAGTATTTCGTTCATATGCTCCATAGCAATCAATCGGTGGGTGATCCAAAGTAATGATCTGCCCTGGCTGGCTTGTAAAATTCCATCGATGACCTGCTGTTCTGTGATCGTATCCAGGTGAGCAGTCGGTTCATCCAGGATCAACAACGGGGCATCCTTTAACAGCGCCCGCGCCAGTGCAAGACGCTGGCGCTCACCCCCGCTCAGACGCATACCTTGCTCCCCCACCCAGGTGTCATACCCCTGAGGCATTGATTGAATTACCCCATGAATTTGAGCCAGGCTAGCAGCATTTTCCAATTCGGCTTGGGTGGCTGTAGGCTTTGCAAGGAGTAAATTTTCGCGGATCGAACCACTAAAAATATAAGCATTTTGCGGGACTACCGCCAGGTGGGCACGTACATCGTTCTGAAGATATTCGCTCAGCTCGCGCCCGTCCAGAAGCAGGTTACCGCCCTGGTAATCCCAAAAGCGCAGCAAAATATTAACCAGCGTCGATTTCCCTGAGCCGCTCGGCCCAACCAAAGCAATGTGTTTGCCCGTTGGCAGCTCAAGATTAAAATCTCGGATAGTCTGTGGAATTTCTGTCCAAAGATCCTCCATATCATTGACCCGGCGATGAGGAGAAGAAAACCCTATCCTCGGGCGATTAGATTCGTGTGCGGCAAGAGCTGTACCTTGAACCGAGTGTTCTCCCAGGCTGGCATCATGCGGATAGGTAAAACAAACATCTCTAACCAGCAGGTTGAATTGTGAAGGGACTGCCAATGGTGTAACTGGATCGGACACCTGCGGGGGTGTGTCAATAATTTCCCACAGCCGGCGACCCGCCTGGATGTTGCCATCCAGCACTTGAGCTGCGGCGGGTAAGGATTGAATTGCTTCAAAACCGGCTATAGCTGCCAGGCTGACAACGGCTAACATCACCCCTGGCATCTGCCCGCTTACTACCAGCGGAATCGCAAGGACAGTGACACTCCACATCCCAAGATTAGACAGGAGCGTCAATAGACCTGTTTGCACTCCATTGATGCGAGCCAGGTGCACCTGGCTCTTCCCAAGAGCCAGGCTGCATTGATCGATCCAATCGGCCTGCCTCTGCTCCTGGCTGAAGGCGAGTAAATCTGGCATGCCTTGTATGCCATCCACCAGTGCAGCGCTCAATCCAGCCCTTTGCCGAACAGCCTCCGCAGCATGAGAACGGCTCAGACCTCGCCCAAGCACAGGCACTGCAACTCCTGCCAGCAACAGAAAAACCAGCCAGGCAAGAGCCACCAGCCAGCCAGCCCAATTAATCAACAAAATCATCACCAAACCAGCTACAGGCAAGACTGTGAGTGTGGGAGCCAGGGCGCGCACGTAAAAATTCTCCAGCGACTCAATATCGCCAGAAATGCGCGTCAAGAGATCACCACTATGATAACCAGCTAAGCGGGCGGGCGCCAGCGGCTCGAGCGCTCGGTAAAAAGAAACCCGCAGTCGGCCAAGCACTCGAAAAGTGACTTCATGGGACACATAGCGTTCCAGATAGCGAAACACTCCCCGAGCAATACCGAAAAAGCGCACTCCGACGATAGCTACCTGTAAATCTGCAATCGAAGGCTGCAGTGCTGCCGCGGAGATCAAGTAGGCTGAGGTGGACATCAGACCGATGCTGCTGGCGATCGTGGAAAAACTGAGGAAAACAGATAGCGCCACCCGTCCTTTGTATGGTGCGACCAAATTAAGTAAGCGAAGAATCGGGTGTTGGTGCTTACTGGTATGATCTGTTACCGGTGATTGATCAGACTCTACTGGCGCGGAAAGAGAGGAATCCTTTGTCTGCTGCAACGGTAGATCACCAGCAGAAATCTGGTTCTCTCGAAGCATACGCTGAAACAGCCCTTCCTGACCAGCAAGCTCAGCAGGAGAACCAAAAGCAACCACTTTACCTTGCTCCAGCACTATTACCAAATCAGCACTCATGACGGTAGACAGGCGGTGGGCTATCACGAACGCAGTCCTGCCGACCAGCAGCTCCTGGAGCGCCTGTTGCACCTGATATTCGCTGTGTAAATCCAGGTTTGAAGTGGCTTCATCCAGGATCAGGAATGGTGCATCTTTCAGGAATGCCCTCGCCAGAGCCAGACGCTGTGCCTGGCCTGCACTCAGGCGTGTCCCCGCTTCACCGATTCTGGTCTCATAGCCTTCCGGAAACGACATAATAAACTCGTGTGCGTAAGCGCGCCGCGCGGCTTGCTCCACCTGATCCATCCCCGCCTCAGGCAAACCCAGGCGGATATTCGCTGCGATTGTATCGTTGAATAAGTGCGGCTTCTGCGGTACCCATGCCAGCCCTAGTCTCCAGGCACTGACTGGGATTTCAGGCAAGGGATGTCCATCAACCCAAATTCCCCCCTGATCGGGTTGGATAAAACCTAACAGCAGGCTGGCAACTGTGCTCTTCCCCGAACCCGTCGGACCAACCATGGCAATCCTCTGACCTGCCTGAATAGTCAAGGAAACGCCTTTCAAGGCTGGGACATCCTCTGTGTAAGATACTTTGACGTCTTCAAAGACTATTTGCTCAAAGGGAGGCGGTGATACACAATTTTCAAAAGAACGTCTATCCTGTTCGGCTTTTGATTGAACATTATGAGCTGTTTCACCCCTGGATTCGGGCGCTTCCAGAATCTCAAAGATCTTTTTCCCTGCGGCAACCCCCGACATCCCAGCATGAAAGCGCGTCCCTAACAGTCTCAGTGGCAGATAGAATTCCGGCGCCAAAAGAAGCACAAAAAATGCCTGCTCAAAAGCCATTTGCCCATAGAGCAATCTCAGGCCCACTTCAACTGCAACTACAGCCGTGCTCAAGGTAGCCAGCATCTCGAGCGCTAAAGCAGACAAGAAAGTGACCCTTAATACGCTCATTGTCATACGCCGGTAACGCTCGCTGACCTGCTCGATTACCTTGACCTGGGGCTGGCTGCGCGAAAATATTTTCAGAGTAGTCAGGCCTTGAAGAACATCCAGAAAATATGCATTCATCCGACTGAACATCTTCCATTGCCGCCGGGTAAGCGCCTGTGCAAGATCACCGATCAGAATCATAAAAATAGGGATTAATGGCGCTGTTAATACCAGCACCAAACCTGATATCCAATCCAGGGGAAAAATAAAAAATAAAAATGTCAGGGGAACGATCGCTGCCAAAACCAATTGAGGCAGGTACTGGCTGTAATAAGCATCTAATGCTTCCACACCTTCCAACAGCACGCTGTTTAACTCGCCGGTGCGTTCATTATTAGTATAACCAGGGCCTAGAGAAAACAGGCGCTGGGTGAGCTGGCGCCGCAACGCCACTTTCACCTGCAGTGCAATCGATCCTGAAGCAATCTCGCCGCTGAATACAAAGCCTGCGCGCAACAAAATTACCCCCGCCAATACGAAGACGGTCGAGGAAACAGCATCAAATCCATAGCCAAACAGGAAAACTCCATTAACAACCTGGCTTAACAGCCTCGCCTGGAGAACAGTGACCACCCCCGCAGCAAAGCCAAACAGGATGGTCAGAAGTAATGCCAGTTGACCGCGACGAGCTTGATGCAATAAGCGTCGGTCAAGGTTCATCTTTGTGACATCTTTGAAAGTGAAGCATTTTTACGATTTCCTGGACGCCTGGACAGAAGGCGCAGCTTAAGTCTGAATGAGGCTTCCTCATGGAGTTCGGCGCGATTGTACCACCTTGATTGGATGAAATCGGATTGTCACGCTCCATCGCGCATGGTAGAATGAACCAAAAGTCTGATTAAGACTGTGGAGGTCAAATTTATTATGGAAGCACAAGTAGCAACTTTTACCGTTAAAAAGGGACTGGCGCAGATGCTAAAGGGCGGCGTTATCATGGACGTCGTCACTCCCGACCACGCCAAAATCGCTGAAGAAGCCGGTGCAGTCGCCGTTATGGCTTTGGAACGCGTGCCGGCTGATATCCGCGCTCAAGGTGGTGTAGCTCGGATGAGTGATCCAGAATTGATTTTGAAGATCATGGATGCGGTATCCATTCCGGTGATGGCGAAGTGCCGCATTGGTCATTTTGTGGAAGCACAGATTTTGGAAGCAATCGGCGTGGATTATATTGACGAATCAGAAGTGCTCACCCCTGCAGACGAGCAACATCATATATGGAAACACGATTTCAAAGTTCCCTTTGTATGCGGCTGCCGAAATCTGGGTGAAGCACTGCGTCGAATTGGTGAGGGCGCAGCCATGATCCGCACCAAAGGCGAGGCGGGCACAGGTGACGTGGTCGAAGCGGTGCGGCATGCGCGTTCAGTGCTTGGCGAGATCCGCCGCCTGCAAAATATGCAGGTAGAAGAAGTCATGGCATATGCCAAGGAAATCGGCGCACCATTTGAGACCGTGATGGAGACGCGCAGCCTGGGACGCCTGCCGGTAGTGAATTTTGCGGCTGGCGGTCTTGCCACTCCGGCAGATGCCGCATTGATGATGCAAATTGGCGTTGACGGCGTTTTTGTGGGTTCGGGCATCTTTAAATCAGGCGATCCTGCCAAGCGAGCAGCGGCAATTGTTAAAGCAGTGACGCACTACAATGATCCCTACATACTGGCAGAAGTGAGCCGGAACCTGGGTGAAGCAATGGTAGGTCGCCAGATATCATCGATGTCTGAACCAGAGAAGATCGCCGGGCGCGGCTGGTAAGATACGGCAGGCATGCATGGGTAATAAAATCGGGGTCCTGGCACTGCAGGGCGATTTTGCTGAACACATCACTATCCTGCATGCAATAGGTGCCGAAGCTATTGAGGTCCGTCTACCAAACCAGTTGGCAGAGTTGGATGGTTTGATCATTCCTGGAGGCGAATCAACCACAATTGGCAAATTAGCCGCAGCCTATGAGTTAATCGAACCGCTGCAGCAATTTGGCAAGGATAAAGCAATCTGGGGCACCTGCGCCGGAGCGATTTTTATTTCAAAAGATGCCCACCGCCAGCAGCCGCTGCTAGGGCTCATGGATATTTCTGTCGAGCGCAACGCCTTTGGTCGCCAGGTTGCCAGCTTTGAGGTTGACCTGGAGATCCCAGTGCTACAGCAGGTTGAGCCAGAAAACCGGCCTTATCATGCTGTATTTATTCGCGCTCCGTTGATCGACTCGGTTTGGGGGGAAGCGCGCATCCTGGCTCAACTTCCGAAAGGACAGGTCATCGCCGCTCAACAAGGTAAGCTGTTAGCCACTTCCTTCCATCCGGAGCTGACCGCGGATGATCGCTTTCACCGCTATTTCTTAAAGCTGGCTAATGGTGACTGAGTCCCAGGTTTATTAATGGATCACAAAACGGTATGACCGTTCGTCCTTTTGATTGGCGCGATTTAGGTTACTTACACCATATCCGGTCTCAGAGCGTTTATCTGGATAGTGCATTGCTCTTAACGCGCGGATCTCACCTGGTGCCAGGCGCATTGTTTTCATACCTGGCTCCAGGATTAGGCATTTTCACCGCAGTCAGTGACTCATCTGAGCGGAGCAGTAACGACCGCAGCACTGTAATTGGTCAGATTATCCACTTACAGGGATCGCCGTTTGCCCATCTGACTTACATCACTCCGGAGGGATCTCTTGAATCGCCGGAGCTGGCGGCTGTCCTGGAGTATTTGATTGCAATTGCTGGTGAGCGCGGTGCTTTTAGATTGTTGGCAGATATTGATGATGACAGTGCCACATATGAAGTCATGCGTAAAGCAGGCTTTGCTACCTATTCACGCCAGCGCATCTGGCAGCTTACCCGTCAATTGCCGGTACAGTCGACCAGCAACACCTGGCGGGTGGCAACCCGCAAGGATATACTGGCTACCCGGCTTCTTTACAACAACCTGGTACCTGGGCTAGTGCAGCAAATCGAACCTTTCTCGACTGAACAACGTCCACACGGCATGGTATTCGGACAGGGCGACGATCTGTTGGCCTATGTAGAAATCCGCTATGGGCACCGAGGCATCTGGATGCAGCCCTTCGTCCATCCAGATACACAAAATATCACCAATCACATCACCGATCTTCTTCAAAGGATTACCAATCAGGGCTCACGTCCTCTCTATATTTGCGTTCGCTCTTATCAATCCTGGTTAGAGACCGCCCTGGAAGAATTGGGGGCAGAGTTGGCTGGACGCCAGGCAGTCATGGTAAAACACCTGGGAAACATGCTGAAAGCGGCAAGGCTCCAAAGTGTACCTGCCCTCGAAGCTGGACAGCCTGAGATAACCACTCCGATTGCTCGGTCTAGTTCTAAATGAAGATAAAGGCATAATGGGATAAGATAGTAAATGGAAAAACGTAAGATTACTGATGACCTGCACGCCATGTTCGAAGTCCTGCCATCCGAGATTAACAAGGCAGCGCGAGACGCAGACGATAGTGACAATTTATTAGAGGTAATTCTGGATTTAGGTCGCCTGCCAACCGCCCGGTTTGTCGAGCGAGAATTGATTCTGAGCAATGTAGAAACTACCAAAGCGGACATCGACTACGTAGTCGGGCGTATAGGCCAGTTCGACACGGATAACCGCGCCGGGATGGAGCGAACCCTGCACCGCATCGCCGCAATTCGTAACCGCCGCGGAACGATTGTCGGGTTAACATGCCGGGTAGGCCGCGCAGTGTATGGCACTACAGATATCATCAAGGATTTAATAGAGAGCGGAAAAAGCCTACTGCTGCTGGGTCGTCCCGGCGTTGGCAAAACCACCATGCTTCGAGAAGCTGCTCGCATCCTGGCTGAAAACAAGCGCGTCGTAATTGTCGATACTTCGAATGAAATCGGAGGTGATGGTGATGTACCTCACCCGGCAGTTGGGCGGGCACGGCGCATGCAGGTCTCAACACCTTCCCAACAGCATGAAGTGATGATCGAGGCAGTTGAAAACCATAATCCAGAAGCAATCGTAATCGATGAGATTGGGCGCGAGCTGGAAGCGGAAGCAGCACGCACTATCGCTGAGCGAGGGGTTCAATTAATTGGTACGGCGCATGGCAACTCGCTAGAAAACCTGCTGTTGAACCCAACTTTATCTGATCTGGTAGGTGGGATCGAATCGGTTACTCTTTCCGATGAAGAAGCCCGCAGACGTGGCACTCAAAAAACGGTCTTAGAGCGCCGTTCTCCACCTACTTTTGATGTGTTAATTGAGATTCAAAACCGCGACCGTCTGGTGGTGCACCCCGACTTAGCAGCGTCTGTCGATGCTCTGTTGCGCGGCTATCCCCTACCGCCAGAGGTCCGGTCTCGACTGGACAATGGCGAAATTCGCATAGAAAGAGCTACCGCGCCCATCCGGGCTACAACTACAAGCCAGCAGGGGACCCGACGCCAGTATTCAGAAACCGGTGCCGAGTGGCAGCGCACCACAAGTGACACTACCGGGGGCGTCCAATCTACTGCATGGAGTGAGCTCCAGACTCCCCGTGATGTGCGCTCTCTCCAGCCTGTGCGGATTTATCCGTACGGTGTCGCTAAAAACCGTCTTTCTCAGGCAGCGAAACGAATTGGTGTGCCGGCTGTGATTGTGAACGAGCCAGGCAGTGCTGATGTGCTGGTAACCTTGCGTTCTTATTATCGAAAACGCCAGCGGACGATTACCGATGCCGAAAACCGTAACATCCCAATTTATGTGCTGCGCGCCAACACGATTAACCAAATGCAGCAATTTCTCAGCGATTTATTCAATCTGACCATTGACCTGTCCAGCGAGTCCAGCCTGGAACCGGTTATCCAGGAAACGCAGGCAGGAATCCAGGCAGTGATGAACGGTGAGCGCTGGATCGAGCTACAGCCAGCATCATCGCCCATCCGCCGTTTGCAGCACCAGATGGTGCGCGAAGCCAACTTGCTATCGCATTCCTATGGAAAAGAACCTCGCCGGAGAGTGAGGATCTTTCGAGAATAATGTTCATTACATTTGAAGGCTCTGATGGATCAGGGAAAAGTAGCCAGATAGCTCGCCTGGCTGAGTTTCTTCAGATGGCTGGATATCCAGTGCTGCTCACGCGCGAGCCAGGCGGCACTCCAATTGGGGAACAGATTCGCACAGTGCTCTCAGATTTGCACAACACCGATATGCAGAAACGCACTGAAATCTTGCTTTTCCAGGCATCGCGTTCACAACTGGTGGAACAGGTCATCCGCCCACACCTTGAAAAAGGGGGCATTGTGCTCAGTGACCGTTATGCTGATTCAACCCTGGCATACCAGGGCTATGGTTACCAGATGGATCTGGCTCAAATTCGCTCAATTGTGGATTTTGCTACGGCAGGCTTGAAACCGGACCTGACGTTGTTGTTTGATATGGATGTCGAAGAAGGGTTACGGCGCAGAGCTAAAGGCGGCGAATGGAACCGGCTGGATGCTCTGGAAGTTGCCTTTTACCAGCGCGTCAGGAGAGGGTATCTCGAGCTCGCTGAAGCTGAACCATGGCGCTGGGTTTTAATTAATGCAGCCTCACCTTTCGATGAGGTTGCTGATCAGGTGCATCAGGTGGTATTACACCGTTTAGAAGCAGCACGGCCGGCGCCTTCATCAGCAGGGTAAGAGATTTCCATCTCCAAACTAATTAAAAATCGTCAAAGCCATCGCCTGCGCCACCACCAGGTTCAGCCAGGTCGGGTACAGCTTTTTCTATATCCTCTGGACTTTGCCCTGCTTCCAAGCGATCAACCACTTCATCAAACTCAGGTCCCAATTCTTCGCCCATCTCGCGCCCCATCTGGCGCATCATCTTGCCCAAGGCACGCGGATCATCTTCCAGCCCCGCCATCGCACTGGGGTCTGCCAGGTTTTCCAGCCGGCTTTCGTCTCCGCGAGCAAATCGTATCCGGCCAATTTTGCGAACCACATTCCTGCTCTTACAAGCAGGACAGGCAACCGGTACGGTGCCATATTCATCATAGGTCATAAAAACATCAAAAGGCTTTTTACAGTCTGCACACCGGTATTGGTAAGTTGGCATTTTCAAGCTCCGTATCAATTTTGTAGATTTGAAATTATAATCAAGGGATACCAGGAAAGAAAGACCTATCACAGCATTCAGCGAGGTAATTGTGTTAGAACTTCCGCCATGCAAGCCACTCCTGATCGTCATCTCAGGTCCATCTGGTGTTGGAAAAGATTCTGTGCTGAACCACATGAAGGCACGTAATCTGCCTTTTCATTTTGTTGTCACCACTACAACTCGGGAACCACGACCGGGAGAGAAAAACGGGGTTGACTACAATTTTGTCAGCCTGGCAGAATTCGAGCGGATGATTGATCGGGGCGAGTTCATCGAACATGCCCTGGTATATTGTCAACACAAAGGCGTCCCCAAGATACAGGTCGATCAGGCGCTCAACTGCGGCATAGATGTTGTGATGCGCCTGGATGTACAGGGAGCGGAAACGATAAAAAAGCTGTATCCCGAGTCATTCAGCATCTTTCTGACTGCAAGAAATGAGGAAGATTTGGTCAATCGATTAATCAGGCGAGAAGACGATCAAAGCCCGGCAGAGCTTGAACAACGAATTGCCACTGCAAAATCTGAGCTGAGATGCATTCCAAGGTTTGATTATGTTGTTGAGAACCGGGAGAATGAGCTGGATCGTACAGTGGATTTTATTACCGCTATTATCCTGGCAGAACACATGCGAGTGACAAGGCAAAAGGTCAGCCCGTGAGCTCAATCCCGCCCAACCCGGAAAACTCAAATCCAGAAGGTGCACAACCACAGCCACAAATGGTGACTGTCAGTGCGCCAAATGTCCGACCGATTGTCACCTATACGCTGCTAGCGATTACTGTTGGCATTTTCATTTTACAGTACTTCACTAAAGCTGTTTGGGGTGTCGACATACCCTCAGCCCTGGGAGTTAAGTCCAACGAATTAATTGTTGGAGGACAATATTGGCGCCTGTTTACGCCAATGTTCTTGCACTCGAGCTCCTTCCTGATGCACATCCTTTTCAACATGTATGCCCTTTATTCGTTCGGCCCCACGCTGGAGCGGTTTTATGGGCATTGGGGCTTCCTTGGGCTGTACTTAATCGCTGGATTTTGTGGAAATGTGCTTTCATTTATGCTTTCTCCAGCACCATCTCTTGGCGCATCCACAGCAATATTTGGACTTCTCGGTGCCGAAGCAGTTTTTCTATATCATAACCGCCAGGTGCTTGGAAACCGCGCACAACGCGCTTTGATAAACCTGCTAACGATCGCTGGACTGAATCTGGTGCTGGGATTTGCTTCTGGCTTTGTAGACAACTGGGGACATATCGGCGGGCTGCTGGGTGGCACAACCTTTGCCTGGTTTGGTGGACCTCTCTTGGAAGTTAAAGGCATACCTCCATATCTGAAACTGGAAAACGTTCGTAACCATAAGAGTGTATTGCTGGCTGGGGTCGGGGTGACGCTGGTATTCCTGGCGCTGGCTATCTACACAGTCATAGTCAGAAGCTAGGAACAGTTTTTTGATAATGCACCTGCCCGGAGTTATACAGCACTCCGGGCAGTTTTTATCAAATTTTACTTGCCAATCTGTCAAGCAGATTGAGCGTCCATCAAAACTTATTTGGTCAAACCAAAATCGTCATCAAGATCATCACTCTGGTCGTCATCATATCCAAGCTCTAACTCTACATCCTGGTTGCTCATCCGCAGCCACAATAAAAGCATTTGACCATCATCAACCTCAAGAGTGCGGGCGGCAACGATAGGCGCAGTCTCTTTCAACCCATCAGATGACCGATATTCAAGATAGATGTTGTTCTGCCCGCGCCAGGCGCGATAACAGCGTTCGACCAATCCAGGACCATTAAACGTGCGCAGGCGGGTGATAACAATATCTGTCAGGGTCGAACTATCTGTTACCCCGCTAGCCCATGCATCATTTACCGACTCAAATGTTGGGGGTGGACCCTCAATAATGGTAATCTTTTCATCCATATACCTGAACTCCATCCGGCGAATCATACCATGATTTATGGTTCTTTTTTGAAAAGATCGCCGCAGCGCCCGCAGTGTATAATCTAAATACATTTCTGTTTTCTCGTCAGAGTATAAAGTGAGGAGCCTTTCCGATGATCAAACTGGTAATCCTGATCGAACCTCCTGAGGATATGGAGCAATTGATGGCTTCCTGGCCTCAATTCTTGCACCTGGTGGAGGAAATGCCCGGTTTACAGGCTGAGGCGACCAGTCAGGTGGATCATACATTGTACGGAAATCCATACGTGCTGATGCATGAATTGTTTTTTAACACAATGCCAGATGCGACTCTAGCAATGTCATCCCCGACAGGTCGGGCGGCTGGTGAATTGTTGCAAAAAATTAGCCAGGGAAAACTAGCACTATTCTTTGCTGATCATAAAGAAGATAGCATCGAGAATATTCAAAAACATCGTGACCAATCCTTACAGGCAGATTAACATGCCTGTAAGGCGCATTCTGCTCATTGTAGTCATCATCCTTCTGGCTGGTGTGGGGTTATTTACCCTGTACACATTTACATCAGGAATTGGAAATACGGCCATACGGAACCGGAGGTTGAGTATCTGGTTGCGAGAGTCTTCGAATCATCCTGATTGGAGGGTCAATGCAGGCAATCGCTGCAATGATGCGCCGTTCCTCATGCCTACCGACGGCTTTATTGGTTTTTTGTGGAATGATTCTTTCCGCCCAGGGCATCACCATCAGGGAGTGGATATATTTGGTGGTAGCGATGTTGGAATCACGCCGGTTGTTGCAGCATACAGTGGGTATCTGACTCGCCGACCCGATTGGAAATCTTCACTCATCCTCCGCGTTCCACAAGATCCTTTACAACCCGACCGCCAGATATGGCTCTATTACACCCATCTGGCAGATGTAAATGGCCGCTCCTTTATCGTGGACAAGTTTCCTCCAGGCACCAGTGAGGTGTCCGTTGAGGCAGGAGAGCTGCTTGGTTTTCAGGGCAACTACTCTGGAGATCCGGGTAATCCAGTTGGGGTGCATCTGCATTTTTCGATTGTCCTCGATGACGGCACAGGTGGCTTTCGAAACGAGTTAAAAATAAACAACACCCTGGATCCGTCAGCATATCTTGGTGTCAACCTGAATGGGCAAAATGATCCGGAGATGATCCCGGTATGCACAGACACCGAGTAAACCTTTACCCACAACTGCGATAATTTCAATTCTTGCAGGAGAAAAGCATGTCAGATTTCAAGGATCGAGTAGTGCTAGTGACTGGCGCCGGGCGTGGCATAGGCAGGGCATTGGCGCTTGCTTTTACTCGAGAAGAAGCTATTGTGGCGGCAAATGACCTGACACCAGTAAACCTGGATGTTACCTTAGCACAAGCGCGTGCGGCGGGCGGGAAGATCAAAGATTACCTTTTTGATATCGCCAAGCAGATGCCTGTTCAAGAACTTATTGCTGAGGTCCAGGCGGATTGGGGAAAAATCGATATCCTGATCAATAATGCTGCTGTTCACCCTCGAGGATCGCTGCTTGATCTGGATGAATGGGACTGGCATCGCACTATTGATGTCAACCTGTCTGGAGCGTTCTACACAACCCAAGTTGCTGGTAGAGTAATGTGCCAGCAAGGTGGGGGAGTGATTGTCAATATCGCCTCGGCACAACGAGGATTGCACGGCATGGAAGAAAGCGCAGCCCTGGCGGCCAGTAAAATGGGCTTAATAGGTCTCACCCGTGCCGCCGCAGCAGAGCTAGCAGCTGACCATATTCGGGTTAACGCTGTTTGCCCTCGTGGTATCGATACTACACAAACCACTTCCTCACCTGGCACGCTTGACTCCTGGCAAGGTTTGGTTCCTCTACCACACATCGAGCTACCTCAGGATGTGGTCGCGCTGGTACTCTTTCTATGCAGCCCAGCAGCATCTCATCTGACCGGGCAGGTCATTGAGGCAGTTACTGGTTTTCTTCCCGATTAGCCCGGAATTGGCACCGATCATGCAACTTTTTTACCACCCTGGTTTCTAGAACCAATTTTTATCGTATAATGAAAATATATTAATCTTTTTGTAAGCAGCGGATGATTTCGAATTCACGGGCCAGGAAGAAGTTTATGCCATACGATTCGAGCATTTTGATTGAAACCGCCAATCGGGTTGGCTTGATCCGATTGAATTGTCCACAAACGCTGTTTGCCTTAAACAGCCGGTTTCTGCAAGAGATGATGGAGGCACTGGAAGGCTTTGATCAGGATGCGGCGATCGAAGCGATGGTTGTTAGCGGCAATGATCGTGTATTTGCCGCAGGGGCTGAGATCGGGGAAAACTCTCAAGCATCAGCAGTAGAAATGCTTCATTCCAACCTGATCGCCCAATTTGACCGGATCAGGCAAATCCAAAAACCGGTGACCGCAGCAGCGTCAGGATGGTGCCTGGGCAGGGGTGCGAGCTTGCGATGTCTTGCAACATGATCATTGCATCTGAGACAGATCGACTTGGCCAGCAGGAAATCCAGCTGAGAGTGATCCCTGGCGCAGGAGGCACTCAGGGGCTGACAAAAGCAGTTGCCATGCAAGGTATGGCAGCATTTCTAGAGGAACAGCGACCAAAGTGGAAAGGACGATGATAACCTATCGCGAGCTGGTGACCTCGCTGCGAAGCCTGGAGATGGAGTCGGGAAAACCTGTAATTGTGCATGCCTCTCTGTCTGCCTTTGGGCATGTCAGTGGTGGTGTTGATACCTTACTCGGAGCATTGCTGACCGCCTTTCCCCAAGTGCTCATGCCAACCTTTACATATAAGACCATGATCACTCCAGAAGTAGGTCCGCAAGACAATGCTATCCAATACGGAAGTGGAATCACGAGCAACAGGCAGGCTGAGATCTTTCACATAAATCTACCAGCAGATCGAAGCATGGGCATATTGGCAGAAAGCCTGCGCCTGCTGCCGCAATCTCACCGTTCAACTCACCCCATCCTTTCCTTTAGCGGTATCGATGCAAAAGCGATGTTGGATGCCCAAACCATAGATGAACCTCTGGCGCCGATACGCTGTTTAGCAGAAAGCGGTGGTTGGGTTTTACTGCTTGGCGTAGATCATTCGACCAATACCAGTATCCATTACGCCGAAAGGTTAGCTGGTCGCCAGGGGTATACCCGCTGGGCATTAACATCTCAAGGGATTCTTGAATGTCCGGGATTCCCTGGTTGCTCAAATGGCTTTCCTGTTGTCGCCCAGCACCTGACCGGTGAGACGCGTCAGGTGCTGGTTGGTAATGCTGTTATCCAGGCTATCCCCCTGGAGATATTGATTGAAACTGTCTCATCTGTGATTCATCTCGATCCACTGGCATTGTTATGTGATCAACCCGATTGTGAACGCTGTATGGCGATAAAAACGAAGGTAATGAAGGCATGAAGCTTGCACTGACTCTTGATAATGAATGTGTCATGGTGTCCTAATATCACGTCATGACCGTAGATTATTAAACACAAATTTGGAAAAAGGAGACTAGATCATGAAAAACAGCAAGAAACTTGTTCTGTTGGCACTGGTGCTGATCCTTTTGGCATCAACACTTGTTGCAGGTGCATACGCGATGAAGTATGCGCGCGTATATCAGGACCAGTCCCGCACGGTCGGCCTGGGTAATGCTGGCATAACATATGCTTCGGCTTATAAAGACGGCACAGTCCAGGTTCTACGCCGCGATGACAGTGGTTACCATGCGCCTTATAACCATGTCCATGTGGAAAAATTACTAGAAGTACGGTTTTATGATCTGAATTGGACCCGCGATCGCTACGCCAGTGGCGCTGTTTGGGTGTGGTATGACCTGACTGGAAAAGAAATGAAGCTTTGGGATGCCGGTTTGCTGTCGATCAAATATTTCGACACCTGGAAAAACCAGTGGAAGGCTTGCCCGACATTTGAACTGAAGGGTGGGTCGCGTGTAGCCTGCAGAGTTTACGCCTACGGTGTATACGGCCTGGTCGCTCGCCAGCTTCCCTGATCCCAGTATGTTCGGTATTTCCATACATTAACCAGAAGGATCAATGTTGTTGGCCCGTTGATCAACAAACCTGATCTAGAAACCGAATGAGGTGTACGTAGCTGTCGGTATGGCTGCGTACACCTCGATACCCGTAACCTGGTAGCTGGACAGCTAATTGGCGCCAGCTCAAGGACTGATGAAATTTTCGAGGCGGCGATCACCTTGCAGGGGGGCATACCTTGCCTCTATTTTGGCTCTCGCTGGCTCTAATCGGCGGAATCTGGCTTGCTGACTGGCTGAACTGGTCTCTGCTCACCTGGATGATCCTGGTTGGGTTCAATCTGGCATGGTTTGGGTCAGGCATCTGGCTTGGTCGTCGTTTCGCCTGGCTGCGCATCTCCATTCCTACACCCTCCCCTGATAACTTTCCCCCGTATCCAATCCCAATTTCCTTGCTTCTGCTTGCCTTAAGTCTGGGTGGTTTGAGATACCAGAGTATCCAACCTCACTTTGATCAGACCAGCCTGGCCTGGTATAACGATCAACAACAGCCGGTGCTATTACGAGGGGTCATCCATGCTTTCCCTGACCAGCGTGACCTGGCTACCCTGGCGAGCGTGAACGTCGAAGAGATTCGTCTCGTAGAGATGGAAGCCTTCACACCTGTGAGCGGCATGGTCATGGCACGATTGCCTCCTGGCAATACCTGGCATTACGGTGACCGTATCGAAATAGAAGGCACATTGGAGACGCCACCCGAGGAAGAGGATTTTTCCTACCGAGAATACCTGGCCCGCCAGGGCATATACAGCCAGATCGCTCAGGCAAAGGCTACGCTGCTTTCCATCAAATCAAGGTAACCCCATCCTGCAAATTATTTATCAGGCAAAAGCCACCGCGCTTGCAATAATTTTCCGCCTGTTTCCCGACCCGGAAGCATCCTTGTTAGCCGGCATATTGCTGGGAGTGGATACATTTATTCCAGAATCTGTTGAACGCGCCTTCCAGGATACGGGTACAGCTCACATCATCGCCATATCGGGATTTAATATGGCGATCATCGCTGGCCTATTTGCCACCCTATTTGGGCGTTTGTTTGGTAAACGACGCGGGGCAATCGCAGCTGTGCTGGGCATTATCCTGTACACTTTGCTGGTCGGCGCCAGCGCGTCTGTGGTCAGGGCAGCAATCATGGCTGGGCTTACGTTACTGGCGGCTCAGCTAGGTCGCAAGCAAACAGGCTTGAACACCCTAGCTATCGTGGCATGCGGAATGGCACTCTTCAATCCGAACATATTATGGGATGTCGGATTTCAACTCTCCTTTATGGCTACCCTGGGCCTGGTGCTGTATTCAGGTCCAATGATGGACAAGTTTTCACACCTGGCAGAACACTGGATGACGCCCAACACAGCCAGGACTATGGCAAAGGGAGCCGGTGAATACTTTTTATTCACACTCGCTGCATTACTGACCACTTTACCGATCACCCTTTACCATTTTCGCCGCTTTTCCATGGTGACTTTGATCGCCAACCCGCTCGTGCTGCCCGTTCAGCCACCCGTAATGATCCTGGGCGGTCTCGCCACAATGGCTGGCATGATCTGGTTTCCCCTCGGACGAGTTGTCGCTGCCTTGACCTGGCCGTTTGTCGCATATACCATTCGTATGGTCGAGCTGCTGGCCCAGCTCCCCGGAGCATCCTGGGTAACTGGACGCTTCGGAATAGGACTTGTGGTTCTGTACTACCTGGTACTATTGGGGCTAACCTTTTTCTGGCCACATCTGATGAATCGCTCTCAAACCGTTCAGTCGAGCAGCAGCCGTTTCACCCGAACCAAGCTGTGGATACAACAAGCATCTCCAGTCTTAGGACCAGCCACTCTTATTGCTCTGCTGGTGGTGGTGAGTTCTTACCTGGAAGGCAGCCTGGGCAGCACCGGATGGACGCCTTCACCTAACAATTCTCGACACCAACGATTACGGCCAATCCGGCGAAGCTTTGTTAATCCAGACGCCCTCAGGACGGTCTGTGCTGGTAAATGGTGGTCCATCAGCATCATCACTTTCGGACGCGTTGGGACGCAGGCTGCCCTCTGGGCAACGTACTTTTGATTATTGGGTTATCGGGGGAATCGACAATGAACAGATCGCTGCGCTACCGGCAAATATCGATCGCTATCCTCCAGATCAAGTGCTCTGGGCTGGGGCAACAGGCGGCACACGAGCTGCTCGCCAGCTAAACGAAGCATTTCTCGAGCACGACATTTCCATCCAACTGGCTCAAGCAGGACAATATTTTGAATTAGGTGATGGTGTCCGCCTGGAGGTGTATTCATCAGATCAGCGAGGAGCGATACTGATGCTAAAATGGCAGAATTTCCGCGCCCTGCTGCCATTAGGAATGGACATCGAAACACTGGAGGCGGCACAAAAGGATAATAATCTTGCAGGACATCACTGCATTGCTTTTATCTGGCAATGGTTACGCACCTTCAAACCCACCAGATTGGATCGTCCGCTTACAACCTCAAGTGGTGCTGCTCAGCGTGGCAGCCGGCGACAACCGCAACCTGCCAGACGCAGAGACGCTCGATGCGGTAAAGGGCTATACCTTGCTGCGCACCGATCAGAATGGCTGGATCGAGCTGAGCACGGATGGCGAACAAATGTGGATAGAGGTGGAGAAGAGATAGGATTTACTCCAGAAAAGCGCTAAGATCTCGCTTTACTTTCCCTCATAAGCCGCCTGTAACTTGGCGATGTCTATTTTCTTCATGGGAAGAAATGCTTGAGTCACTCGATCGATCCGCTCCCTGTCATCGCCGAGAAGCATTTCATCCATACCCACCGGTACGATCTGCCACGAAAATCCGTATTTGTCCTTGAGCCATCCGCACTGCTCAGCTTCAGGAACTGCAGAGAGTTGATCCCAGTAATGATCAATTTCCGCCTGAGTATCGCAAGAGACAATGAATGAGATTGCTTCATTAAATGCAAAGTTGTGCTCGTAGGCGCTGTCCAGGACGCCGAACTCTTGACCGAACAGTGAAAAACCGGCATATTTTATTGTGCCTTCGTTATTCGGTTCCTCGCCTTTGCTATAATGCACGCGCATATCCACCTTTGCCTGGCGGAACACAGATGACCAAAGATTGACCGCTTCTTCCGCCTTGCCGCATACGCTTCCCACAAACATGATTACCGGAGTGATCTTCTGCATTTCGTGCTCTTCGCCGGTGTAAAAGATTTGCCAGGATAGCCCGTATTTATCCTGCAACCATCCGTACCACTCGCTGAACGGGTAGGTTCCGAGCTCCATGAGCACCTGCCCGTCTTGGGAGAGCTTATTCCATATTATGTCTACTTCTTCTTTCGTTTTGCAAGTGACATGGAACGATACCGATGGATTGAACTTAAAAAATGGACCGGCGCTAATCGCCTGGAATTCCCGACCTAAAAGCTCAAAGGTCACTATATCTACCGAGCCGGAAGGGGTGTCGTGGAGCATTGCCGTACTCTTGACCTTTGAATTCGGAAACGTTGAAACATAAAAATTAGCCGCCTCAATGGCTTCCTTATCGAACCACAAATGGGGGATTATTTTTTGCATTACCATTCTCCTGGACTCAATATAGAAAGAGATAACCTTTTTCACAAACCCGCCGGTAGGATCTTAGGACGATCCGTTGGAAGCCTCCACGATTCCGTCGAGGGTCTATGGACGTGTTAATGACCAGCTTTCTCGTTATATTTCTCCTTGCCCCATTGGAGTTACCAATTGAAAGTAATTTCCGTCAGGGTCTGCCAGGGTTGCGATCCATCCCCCATCCATTTCATAAGGATCGTGGATGACTTCGGCTCCCAAGGCTTTTATTCGCTCAAACTCCTCTTTGACTTGCAAAGTTTCGAAGTTAAACATCATGCGCCCAGGATCTTTGGTACGACCACCCATCTCGGAATGGTCCAATACTGTTAGGTAGGCTGCCCCCACTTGCCAGCCATAGAAGCCGTACGCTTCGTCGACCATTTCCGCCGGTTTTCCCAGGACTTTTTCATAAAAAGCTGCCTGGGCTTTAGGCTGTTTCGTTCCGATCATGATAGAGTTTAGATTAAGCATCTTGGACCATCCATTCTGTGCGTGATTTGGTTAAGCCGGTTGTCAATATCGAATATACATAATTATATCTTATTTATCATATATATCTGGTATTCAAACTCTTCAAGCTTCTCCGGCTTCGTTCCTCTATCTTGGTGATCGCAATGGGAATGCTTATCTACGATTTACTCAACCTGGCAGTGTTCTAATTAATTGCGGCTTCCGCACCAATCAAGTCCGATTGAACGCGCTGGCATGGCGGGCAAAGGCTTGACCCTCATCCATCAAAAACTCATCTGGGAGGCTGCTCCTTGTTTTCAATGCCAAGGAAGGACAGAATAATTCCCAATGGCCAGTGGCGGTGGTCGTCAAATACCTTACGCACTTCCTCCAACGCCTTATTTTTTTCGTCCCGGTTTGGGGTGAAACGACCCGCAGGTTTCAATGACCACAAGTATTCAGAAATACCGGCATTTGTGCCATTGCTATTCTGAATCGCTTCCTTAACCAATTGCTCGAGGTATTGTCGATATTTTCCGATATCCATCAGCTTTCACCTCCTGGGGCATCCACCTGCTTATTAAGTATAACCCGTGCCGGAAAGCAGTGCAATTGCAATCCATGATGCCCTGCATGATAAAATTAACGCTGAGGTAAAGATGCCAATCGATGATCGTCCGACTGTTTATTCAACATCCTCTGATTTCAAGCTGTGCCCGAACTGCAAAAGCTCTCCATGCCGCTGCCGAAAATCCGTCAGCCTGCCCCCATCACAGCAAACAGCAGGCATACTGCGCGAGCGCCAGGGCAGAGCAGGAAAAACCGTCACAGTGATAAAAGATCTAAAACTTTCCCCAGACGACATCAAAGAGCTGGCACGCGACATAAAGCAAACCTGCGGTACAGGTGGAACAGTGAAAGATGGAGTCATTGAAATCCAGGGAGACCACCGCGAGAAAATCGCCTCCAGGTTACGCGCTCTGGGCTACAAAACCAAGTTCGTCGGTGGGTGACATCAAACGCCTGTGGGGGTGTAAACAAAGCATGAAAATCACAAATCGCATCGTAAATTGGTTTTATAATGCAAGACGATGAAGAATAATTTCTTTGAACCAGGCTCTAACCGTTGGATAGCGCCTTTTTTGTTGATTGCCTCGGGACAGGTGCTTTCACTGGTCGGCACCCAATTAGTGCAATTTTCAATTGTATGGTGGATTACCAAATCGACTGGATCCGCGACCACTCTGGCTACGGCATCAATGATTGCCTTATTGCCTGGCATCATCCTTGGTCCCTTCATTGGCACACTGGTAGACCGGTGGAATCGGCGCTGGACAATGATCATTGCCGACAGCATCAGCGCCATCGCAATGGGAGGCATGGTTTATCTTTTCTGGTCAGGCAACAACCAGATCTGGAAAATCTTAATCATCATATTCATCCGCGCAGTGGCAAACAGCTTCCACTGGCCGGCAATGCAGGCTTCAATGACCCTGATGGTGCCAAAGCAACATTATCCGCGCGTTCAGGGCTTAAACCAAATGGTGATGGGCATCATGATGATCTCCGCTGCACCACTTGGCGCGTTGTTGCTCGACTTACTGCCCATCTATGGGGTTTTGGCCATTGACATCGTGACGGCTATCATCGCCATCGTGCCGCTCTTACTGATATCCCTCCCGCAGCCAAAACGTTCGCCGCCGGCAGAAGGAGAGACTGGCAGGACAACTGTCCTCCAGGAATTTCGTCAGGGGTTGCGCTACGTTTTCGGCTGGCCAGGAATGGTCATATTTATGGTGATGGTGGCTTTGATCAACTTGTTATCTACTCCAGCATCCTCACTTCTTCCGCTAATGGTCACCAAGTACTTCTTAGGCCGGGCACTACAGCTTGCCTGGCTGCAGGCTGCATTTGGGATTGGAACAATCCTGGGCGGTATCTTGTTGGGAATATGGGGAGGCTTCAAGCGGCGCATTGTGACTACCCTGATCGGTTTAGTTGCGACCGGTTTAGCCACTATGTTCCTTGGCCTGCTGCCGCCGCGAGGGATACTATTGGCTGTTGCAATCTCCTTCTTCTTAGGCTTTACCAACCCGATCACCAACGGTCCTTTGACGGCAATTTTGCAAGGAACCGTCGACCCACAAATGCAAGGCCGCGTATTTACTTTGATGACCAGCTTTGCCGGGGTTATGACCCCGGTAGGATTGATGATTGCCGGCCCGATTGCAGATACCTATGGCGTACGCGCCTGGTATCTCCTGGCAGGGCTAATCACGCTGCTGCTCGGTCTGGGGGCATTCTTTGTGCCCCAATTGATGCATCTAGAGGATGGTCTTCGGTTACCCACGCAACAGCAAGGGCTCCAGGATCAGATTGCATCCCAATCCCCACAAGTTGATTAACTGTTTCCAATTAAATACATCTGACTGTAACCTTTTCTCCTCCTGTGCATCTAAAACCAGGAAAAGAACCTATATTCGTTTATTGTGGAGTCATAAATGCCGATCTTTGAATATCAATGCCAAACTTGTGGGACGCCTTTTGAGGAGCTCATTTTGAGCAGCGCTGCGGTTGCCGAGCCCGCCTGCCCGGATTGCGGCAGCAACCAGGTACGCAAGAAAGTATCCACATTTGCTGCAAAGGTGAGCGGCAAGAGCTCATTCTCGTTCAACACAACTCAAGCACCAAGCTGCAACACCGGCAGCACTTGAGGGTTATGACAGCAAGCCGTGAGCTTGCACACAATCAGGTTAATTTATTTGCGGGCGTAATACGCCCGCTTTTTGCTTCTATCTACTATCTCCAAGCGTAATTAACACCAACTGGTAGGAAATGGCAAAGTTCGGATTATAATTTGTCAGATCCTTCTCCGATAATAATGTCTGGGAGGTCGAAATTATCCACCAGGTAAACAATGATCTCATGACGAAACCACTCGATTTCCAATCAATTATCATGACCCTTCAGGAATTTTGGGGGAGCAAAGGTTGTATTATTTGGCAGCCGTATTATTCTCAGGTGGGCGCTGGAACATATAATCCAGCGACCTCTCTGCGGGTACTGGGACCAGAGCCGTGGAACGTTGCCTATGTTGAGCCATCCATCCGTCCAGACGATGGACGCTATGGTGAAAATCCCAACCGGATGCAGATGCACTACCAATTTCAGGTGATTCTTAAACCTGATCCGGGTAACCCTCAAGAAATTTATTTAGAATCGCTCGAAGCCTTGGGGATTGATCCACGAAAGCATGACATTCGTTTCGTCGAAGACAACTGGGAGTCTCCGGCATTGGGCGCATGGGGTTTAGGTTGGGAGGTCTGGCTGGATGGCCAGGAGATCACGCAGTTCACCTACTTTCAACAAGCGGGTGGGATGCAGCTCGACCCAGTTTCCGTGGAACTTACATATGGATTGGAGCGTATCGCAATTGCCCTTCAGCGGGTTAACAGCTTCCGTGATATCCAATGGAGCCCTGCATTAACAGACGGCGATCTCAACCTTCAAGGGGAGCAGGAACACAGCAAGTATTACTTTGAAGTTGCCGATGTCGATCGACTTCAACAAATGTATGATCTCTTCGAATCTGAGGCAAACGTTTGCCTAAATTTAGGCTTGGTGCTGCCTGCACACGATTACATTCTCAAGTTGTCCCACACTTTCAATGTATTAGACACGCGTGGAGCCGTGGGCGTCACTGAGCGCCAGGCATTATTCAGCCGCATGCGAGACCTATCCCGCCGGGTAGCTGAGGCATATGTCGCACAACGACAACAGCTCGAATTTCCATTCCTGAAAGAAAAAGGTGAGATTCCTCGCCTCGGCAAGGAAATTACCACCAGTGACAGCCAGAGTGGAACCCCCGAAGCTCCAATTCTTAGCCAGCCCGCCCCGCTGCTGGTAGAGATTGGTACGGAGGAGCTCCCAGCCAGCGATTTAGACTACGCACTTCACCAATTACGAGCTCGCGTGCCCACCTGGCTGGATGAACTACGTCTCGCCCATGGTGAGATACGCGTTTACGGAACACCCCGCCGATTGGTGTTTTTTGTAGCCGACCTTTCACCAAATCAGCCTGATCTCGAACAGGTAATCAAAGGACCTCCAGCCGACCGTGCATTCAACTCGTCCGGTCAGCCCACCAAAGCAGGCGAAGGATTTGCACGTAGTAAAGGTGTGGCGCTGGCAGATCTGCAGGTGCGAGAAATCGACGGCGGTCGATATGTAACCGCTAATGTGCGTCAGGCTGGACGTCCTGCAGGGCAAGTCATAACTGAATCGTTGCCCGAATTGGTGGCGTCGTTACGTTTCGAGAAATCGATGCGCTGGAACAGCAGCAATGTGGCTTTTTCCAGACCGCTGCGGTGGCTTTTGGCATTGTATGGCACTGGCACTCAGTGCCAGGTGGTGCCTTTCCAGTATGCCGGAATACAATCAGGACGAATTACCCGTGGTTTGCGCTTCATTGAGCCTTCTGTCCTCGATGTACAGGATCCCGAAGACTATTTCAAGAAATTAGCGAAACTGGGTATCCAATTGGACCCGGCTGAACGAAGCAAGGTAATACTGCAGCAAGTCCAAGAGCTGGCAGCCGGTGTGAACGGCGCTGTTCCAGACGATCCCGGCTTGCTTGCAGAAGTCACCAACCTGGTCGAAACGCCGACCGCCCTTCTAGGCTCATTTGACCAGTCCCATCTCGCCTTGCCGCGCGAAGTATTAATCTCCGTGATGAAGAAACACCAGCGCTACTTCCCGGTGTTATCGGCGTCAGGAACATTATTGCCCTATTTCATCACCGTATCCAACCAACCCGGTAATAATGGCAACAATTTAGATCTGGTTGTGGAAGGCAACGAGCACGTCATCCGGGCTCGTTTCTCTGATGCTGCGTTTTTCGTACGCGAGGACTTCAAGAAACCTCTGCAGGACTACCTGCCACGCCTGGCTACGCTCACCTTCCAGGCAAAACTTGGCTCAATGCTGGACAAATCAAAACGCATCCAGGCGCTGGTAAGCGACCTGGCGCCCGGGTTTAGCTTGAGCGAAGGACAGCTCTCTCATGCCAAGCGAGCCGCAGAGCTGTGCAAAGCCGACCTGGCAACGCACATGGTCGTTGAGATGACATCCCTGCAGGGGATTATCGGGCGCTATTATGCACTGCAAGCTGGTGAAAATCCAGATGTTGCACAGGCTATTTTTGAGCATTACCTGCCCCGCTACACCGGTGACCATACCCCAGCTGGGAAGTTAGGATTGCTGGTAGGATTGGCAGACCGGTTAGATACTTTGGTTGGTTTATTCGCCGCCGGGCTGGCACCATCAGGGAATAAAGATCCCTTCGCACAACGCCGTGCCGCCCTGGGGCTGGTGCAAAACCTGATGGCATGGGATTTTGACTTTGACCTGCGCAGCGCATTAAAAGCGGCAGCGAGACATTTGCCAATTGAAGCCGGCCAGAAGACACTTGATGCGGTCGTGGAATTCGTCGTGGAACGCCTGCGCAACCTGCTGCTAGAGCAGGGCTATCGCTATGATGTTGTAGATGCTGTGCTGGCGGCGCAGGGATACAACGTGGCTGGTGCGACTCGGGCTGTGGGAGAACTTAACACATGGGTCGCGCGGCCGGACTGGAGCAGCATCTTACCCGCCTTCGCCCGCTGTGTGCGCATCACCAGAGATTTAAAAGAGCAGTTCACGGTCAGTACTTCCCTGTTCAGCGAGCCCACCGAAGACGCACTTTACATAGCCCTGACGACCGCCGAATCAACTGAACGCATTCAGGGATCAATCAATGACTTCCTGCAAGCCTTCCAGCCAATGATACCAGCCATCAACCAATTCTTCGAAACGGTTTTAGTGATGGCCGAAGACCCCCGCTTGCGCGAAAACCGCCTGGGGCTGCTCCAGCGGATCACAGAGTTGGCCAGTGGTTGCGCCGATATGTCCCGACTGGAAGGATTTTAGTCAGATGAGATTGGTGGGAACTTCTCCACCTATTTTATCGTTATCAAAGAGGAAATTATGCCATTTAATCCGACTAGAGACCGGGTAAAACCGGAAGAAATAGACACCACTCCACACCGCCGGCCGGAATGGATTAAAGTGCGCGCACCATCAGGGGAAACCTATGAATGGCTGCAGGAATTGATGCGCAGTAAATCCCTCCACACGGTATGTGAGGAGGCAATGTGTCCTAATATGGGCGAATGCTGGGGATCAGGTACGGCGACTTTTTTAATGCTGGGCGACGTATGCACGCGTTCGTGTGGCTTTTGCGACATCAAGCGCGGCCAGCCGAATCCCCTGGATTGGTTAGAACCTGAACGGGTAGCCCAGGCGGTCAAAGCAATGCAGCTTAAACATGCCGTGATCACCAGTGTTAACCGCGATGATCGCAAGGATGGCGGAGCGCCAATTTTTGCCATGCTAATCCGCAGGATTCGCCAGATTTACCCAGGCTGTTCAATCGAAGTTTTGATCCCAGATTTCAAGGGCAGCATCGAGGCTTTAAAAATCGTTATGGATGCCCGCCCCGAAATCTTGAACCACAATGTTGAAACTGTACCGCGTCTGTTCAAAATGGTACAGCCCCAGGACAATTACAAATGGGCAGCTGCAACGCTGAGTAACGCGAAGAAGCTCGACCCAGAAGTGTTAACCAAGTCTGGCATTATGTTAGGACTGGGCGAGACAATTGATGAAGTTAAAGATGTTATGCGCGATCAACGTAGCTGGGGAGTCGATATCTTGACTGTCGGGCAGTACTTGCAACCAAGCAAACAGCACCTGCCCATTTCCCGCTATTACACCCTGGAAGAGTTCGATGAGATCAAGCAGTTTGGGCTTGAAATTGGCTTCCAATGGGTGGAAAGCGGCCCCCTGGTTCGCTCGTCGTACCATGCCGCAGACCAGGTACGTGCTTTGAGCGTTGTGCATCGCAAGTTGTATGGCAACCGCGAGCTGGTTGCTGAGGAGGTGTAATTTTGAATAAAAAAGTGTTAATTGTATTCCTGATCCTGGTATTTTCTTTCGTGTTGGCAGGCTGTGGTTCATCAGACGATACTCCAGAAGCCAATGATCCAGCCATGTTGTTGACTGCCGCAGTACAAACTGCTGATGCGCAGATTCGTACCATGGCAGCAGCAACCCCGACAGGCTTACCCACCACACCCGCCCATCCACCCACGGTCACTCCTACAGCAACCGCCACGCTTACACTCATGCCAGGAGTACCCACCCAGGGCTCGACTGGTCCAGCCGGTGAGAAAGTCGAATTTGTTGCCGATTTGACTGTTCCGGATGGCACGATCTTTGCTCCAAATGCTACCTTTGTGAAGACCTGGCGATTAAAAAACGCCGGTACCACAACCTGGACGAACGCCTATACAATGATCTATTCCAGCGGCGATCAGATGGGTGCTCCTGTATCGGTGGTTCTGCCCGGGACTGTGGCTCCCGGTCAGACAGTTGACCTTTCGGTTAATATGATCGCTCCATCTAAGGAAGGCACGTATACTGCAAACTTCCTGCTGGCAAATGCAAATGGGGCACGCTTCGGATTAGATCCCAGTGCCATCCAGCCATTTTACGTTGTGATCGTTGTCTCCGCAGATGGTGGTACTCCAGCCCTCACTCCAACTTCGGTCACGCCCACCACAGGCGCCACGACCACTCCTGGAACTGGGGGTAGCATAGTGACATTGGTTTTTCTGAGCGTGGATAATGCCAATGCAAGCGGGTGCCCACATTCCTATAACTTCACCGGTCAGATAACCCTGAATAATCCAGCTACAATTACATATCAGTTTGAGGTATTTGCCAATACTACGGTACCCACCCCAGCCCCGGTGACCGCAACACTACCAGCCGGAACGCATAACGTGACCTATTCATTAAGTGTTGCTCAGGCGTTCAGTGGTGTGGCACGACTGCACGTAACTGCTCCGGAAGATATCTATTCCAATCCGGTGAACCTGGCGCTGTCCTGCCCTTATCCTTAAGTCTAGAAACGTCACATTCCTGGGCGGTTATTTGAGCATGATGTGACATAAAGAATGCAACGCTCCGCCCTTTCCCGGTTTATTAAGCTCAAAGCCCAATCCTTGGGCTTTGAGCTTGTCGGAATAACCACCCCCGATCCACCAGCACATTTCGAAGTTTACCAAACATGGCTGGCTGCCGGCTGGCACGGCGAAATGGCATACCTGGCGAGTGACCGCGCCCTCCAGCGACGGGCTGACCCGCATCTCATTTTGCCTGAGTGCAAGTCTATACTGGTACTGGGAGCGCGCTACCCGACTCCGAAACAAATGCCTCAGTCGACCTCCAGCCAACAACGAGCCGAGCCTCTAGTCCCATCTCCCACCCACGGGCGAGTTGCAGCTTATGCCTGGGGTGCTGATTATCATGAAGTGCTGCCAGATCTGATGCGCAATCTGATTGATTTCATCGAGAGCCAGGTTGGTCATCCAATCCCAAACCGCTATTACACCGATAGCGGACCGTTATTGGAGCGCGAGCTTGCCCAGCGTGCCGGGTTAGGCTGGATCGGAAAAAATACTTGCCTGATAAACCCGGACGGTGGTTCATACTATCTGCTAGCCGAAATTTTGCTCGGCATCGAGCTAGAAGCCGATGCACCCTTCCAGGCGGATCGCTGCGGCAGTTGCAACCGCTGCATGGACGCCTGTCCCACCGGGTGCATCCTGCCCGACCGCACCCTGGACGCCAGGCGCTGCATCTCCTATTTAACAATTGAGCTAAAAATCGCCATCCCGCTTGATCTGCGTCCATTTCTCGGTAATTGGATTTTTGGCTGCGATATCTGCCAGCAGGTTTGTCCTTGGAACCAGCGCTTTGCTCGAGCGGAAAACCTCCCGGCGTTTTCACCCAGATCTGGCATGATTGGTCCTGACTTGATTGAAGTTCTGGAGCTCTCCTCAGCATCTTTCAACCGGTTATACAAAAACACCCCGGTTTTGCGGGCAAAACGTCGCGGTTACCTGCGCAACGCGGCGATCGCGCTTGGGAATCTGAGCAGAGAAACAACTTTCGAAGGACCGAACCCGGATCCATTTGTCGACTCGCTGAAAGCAACCACAGCCCTCGAACGGCTTCTATTGGAAGAACCAGAACCGTTAATACGCTGCCACGCAGCCTGGGCGCTGGGGCAGATCGCTTCACAGCGCTCCCTGCAAGTGCTTTCCCAGGCCGCCCAACGCGAGATCGATCCAGAGGTAATGACTGAAATTCAAGCTGCGCAGATGAGATGATCGACTGCTTCCTAAGCGAATCCTAATCGACAGCGCACGCAAGATGCATTATTGATTGCTATAATCCCACTGTGAAATCCAAACGAACATTATTACTCATTGCGCTAGTGCTCCCGTTATTATGCCTGGGAGCGATCCTGGCTTATAATTTACCTCCGATTCACGAACGCTTGGCGTGGCGCGTGGACGAGCTGCGCCTGCGTATCGCTTATCAGTTGAATCCTCCTGCCCAGGTCATTTTTGTCCCAGGACAAGAGACCCCCCTGCCTCCACCCCAGGTCTCTGTGGTTACAGCTGCCCCCGCAGATCAGCTCGCCTTTACACCTACCGTAGATCTTCCTGCTGACCAACCCGTCGCCACCCCTGCGGCATCGCCAACACCAACAATTCCTGCCACCCCGCTGCCGGGTAAAGCCCAGTTGAGTGGTGTGCGCTATGAAGATCAACATGGACGATTTAACTACTGCGCGCCAGCCAACCTGTCGATGGCGCTTTCTTATTGGGGCTGGGAGGGCAACCGCGATATTGTAGGTCCACAGATCAAGCCCGATCCAAAAGACAAGAATGTTATGCCATACGAGATGGCTGATTACGTGGAGAATCAAACAGACTTCAATGCCCTGGTGCGGATGGGTGGAGACCTGGAGACTCTCAAGCAATTCATTGCTTCAGGTTATCCTGTGCTGGTTGAGAAAGGCACCTACCTGACTGACCTGAGTGGAGTGAAAAGCTGGATGGGCCATTACCAGGTGATCACCGGTTATGATGATGCTACCGGTGAGTTCACCGCACAAGATTCGTATGTTGGGCCAGACCGTTCTGTAGCCTACGAAGATATGGAAAAAAACTGGCGCGCTTTCAACTATTCATACATGATCATTTATCCCCCTGACCACGAAGCCCAGGTACTGGCTTTGCTTGGAACAGATGCTGACGTTACAGCGAATTACCAGCACGCCGCTCAGAAAGCTTCCGATGAAATTTACGGACTGGATGGCATAGATCAGTATTTTGCCTGGTACAACCGCGGCACCAATCTGATGCTTCTATCAGACTATACCGGGGCTGGGCAAGCCTACGACCAGGCTTTCGCCCTTTATCCCAACATCCCCGAAGCGCAGCGCCCCTGGCGCATGCTTTGGTACCAGACTGGTCCATATTTTGCTTATTATCACAGCGGGCGGTATTGGGATGTGTTTTACCTGGCAGAGAACACCCTGAGTGCCATGCAAAGTGATAAAAACCTGGAAGAGACCTACTACTGGCGCGGTATGGCTAACGTCGCCCTGGGCAACACCTCCGGGGCGATCGAAGATTTCCGGCTAGCGCTGAAATATCACCCTGGTTTTCAACCTGCCGAATACCAGCTCTCCCTGCTGGGCATTCAACCTTAATTTGACATTGCTGCCTTGCGCTCCAGCTCCGCCCGTTCCGCCAACTGGCGGCGAAGCGTTGCGATATCCTTTGGAATGACCAGCGCAACAGTCAGGTAAATAGCCCCACAGATCAGCCATGTGCTGACGCAGATCAAAATGAAGGCTGATTTGAGTGAGCTCTGGTCGGCGATCCTGCCAGCCAACCATGGCGCAAGAGCTGCCCCTGACGATTCGATGAAATACTGAATCGACACCGCTGTGCTGCGTACTTCTGGAAGAGTCACATCAGAGACCGATGAGACTACATTAGGCGCTGCAACCGGTATGAATATAGCGGTCAACGCTAACATCGCTGTGAACAACCAGTAATTTTCGGAGGGGATATTGAGTGTGATCACAAGCAAGATCGCACCCACGATCACTGCTGTGCCTGCTACGATGGCCCTGCCACGCGGAGTACGCCGAAACGCGAAATCGCCTATGGCACCACCCAGGGGATATCCGGCAGCTAATACCAGCACGGCAATACCCATCGTAAGAAAAACCTGCTGATCACTGTAACCGAGCTCGGTTAATAGATAATCGAATATCCACAAGGAAATTACGTTCCAGGGAAAAACACCAAAGAACCCCTGGACAAACAAAAGCAGCAGGCTGGGTTTTTTGAACAGACCCAGAGCTGTTTGCCAGTTAAAGCGAAATTCAACTACCTGTTCCACACCCTCCAGCTCTGGTTCCTTACCACCCCTGGGTGGATCTTTAATTCCAAAGTAGATCACTACAGACAGCAGAATACCCAACGACCCGGTAATATAATAGATGCTTCGCCAGCCAATGACTCCGCCCAGAAACAGACCTAAAATCATCCCGATCAGATAGCCAATCGGCATTGAGAGCTGCAGCAACCCATATATTTTGCCACGCGTGCGCGGGGCGAAATAATCCGATATCATGCTATAAATGCCAGGGTAGCTCGAGTCATCAATGCCAGTTGAGGCGCGCGTCACCATGAAGGTAGGAAAAGTTGGCGCGATAGCACTTAACCAGGTGGTCGCACCCCAGAGGAGTGATGCCAGCGAGAGAAGTTTCGCACGGCTGAACCTGTCGTACAGGTATCCCCATAATGGAAAGGCGATCGCACCTACAACCAGCGCGCCAGTGGATACCAGACCCATTTGTTCTCGATTAATGCCAAAGTAATCCCGAATTAAAGGAGTCAAAGGCCCGATCAGCAGCTTATCAGTTTGGTGTAATAACATAAAGAAGAGAAAAACGATTACGACGAACCAGCGATGGTTTTTATCCTTCATTTAAAGTCTCCTTTGTTCAAGGTTATAGAACACCAAGGTGTTTGGATCCAGACGGTCACAAAGCAGTGAATAATATTATCTAGAAAATAGTACTCTCATTCTAATCTGAAACTTTAATTTGTGAGAAATCTAACAAGCAATTATTCATTCCAGATTTTGTGTTATATAATCAAATTTTGATAAAAATACCCGGAGAAATCGAGTGCATTGAACCGCACAGTTTCCTTCATGATATAATTTTTAAGCTAAAGTATTCGCTTATTATCGCTTTGGAGGTTCGCCCATGGAAATCAGCACCACTCAGTATAAGCACTGTGACCTGGTTCATATCAAGGGCCGGGTGGACAGCCAGACAGCCCCGCAAATGGCAGAAACCCTGGATGAGATTACGAATTCCGGCAAGTTTAAAATCATTGTCGATATGAGCGGTGTTGAGTTTATGTCCAGTGCAGGGTTGCGAGTGTTAATTAATACTCAAAAAAATTGCCGTCGTTTCAACCGCGGTGAAGTAGTGCTCACCCAGGTTCCGCAGCGGATTTACGAAGCGCTTGACCTGGCTGGATTTGTGCCGCTTTTCAAATTCTTTGACGACATCACGCCGGCGGTCGGTTTCTTCTAAACCACTGCCTGCCTATCAAGATCATGGCAGTGAGAGAATATCAAAATTGCTCTTTCTCTCGGTTACCTCACCATATCTTGATGGCGACTTCATCACGGGCGGGTGGAACAACCTGAGCTGAGGACATGGGTTTGACACAAAAATTCCAGGCGGATTACGAAAGTCTGGACCAGGTGCGAGAGTTTGTTGGTCAGGTTGCCGAGCAGTGTGGGTTTTCAGATCGCGCGGTATACCAGGTTCAACTCGCCACTGATGAGGCTTTTACGAATATTATTGAACACGCTTATGCTGGCGAGAAGGGGAAATATATAGAGTGCGCCTGCCAGATCAACAAGCAGGCACTGGTAATCATCCTGCATGATTGTGGCAAAGCCTTTGATCCGATCGCAATCCCAGAACCCGATTTAAGCGCCCCTCTGGAAGAACGAGAGGTTGGTGGATTGGGAGTCTTCCTCATGCGCAGGCTCATGGACGAAATTTACTTTGAGCCTGCCCATATTTCTAAAGACGGATGTAACACCTTGACGATGGTAAAACGCAAGGAGAAGCCGGCTTGAACCAGCCTGCAAAGGCACAGGGGGAAGCCATCCATTCTGAATTTCCGAAAAAAGACCACTGGCAAACAGTGGCTTACCTGGGTGAGCGATTAATCGCGCTTACCCAATCCGAATTCACCCCAGACAACCCTGAATTGGGCGCTTTTCCTGACCGAGGCGTGATCCTGGCACAGAGCCAGCTTGTGCAAGATACCATTGTTGAATTATTAGGTGGGAAAGCCGCATTGTGGCTGCCGCGCTGGTTAGGCTCAGATGTGGGTTATCTTTCTCAGCGGCAAAGAACCTCGATACTAACAGAACAGGCATTTTCACTCAACCCAGCTCATCCCTTGATGAAGCGCGCCCTTGAGAGTAAGCGGTTATGCCGTAACAAGGTCAGGCGGAACCGACCGGAAGAGCCCGCGCTCGAAAATCAAACCAAACCTGCTGCCATGGCAATTCCGTTGTTTGGGCGGATCAATTCGATCGAGGATAATCCCATTTTAGGGGTGCTCTACGTTGAGCGACCCGACGGAGTGCCCTTTAAGCCTCTTGAGCAAGAGCTATTTACCGGGGTCGCCAGCCAGGCATCGATTGCCTTGCAAACCAGCCGTCAAATGGCTGTCGAACGATGGCGCAGCGATCAGTTAGCCCTGGTGCATGATGTCAGCCTTCAGCTTGTAGAACAGCATAACTTAAGTGAGCTCACCCGGCGGGTTACGCGCCTGATCCGGGATACCTTCGAATATTATTACGTAGCCATCTACACCCTGGAGCCCAACCAGGATACTCTGGTCTATCACGCCAGCGCTGGACCAGAGAGTGATGAGACCGCAGACGCGCAGTCAGAAATCTACAGTACACCTATCGGCCTTGGTCAGGGTATGGTCGGTATGGTAGCCCTGACCGGGCAAGAGATCCTGGCAAACGATGTTACCCGGGAGAACTCGCTACAGGTATTCCGACTCGCTGCCCAGTACGCGTTCCGAATTCACATTACCACTAAAAACCCGCGATCGCTTGCTGGGTATTCTGGATGTGCAAAGCGATCTTCTTGACGACTTTAACGATTTAGATGTAACTGTGCTCCGCTCACTGGCAGGGAACATCGCCCTGGCAATTGAAGGAACACGGCTATTTGGTGATCTGCAACGCAGAGCCGAGCAATTGTCGGCAATCTCAGAAGTTAGCAATGCCATCGTCTCTATATTAGAAACGGACCAGCTACTGGAAGAGGTAGTGCACCTGATCAGCCAGCACTTTGGTTTCCCCTATGTGCACCTTTTCTCGGTGCATCCAGGCCGGCGCAAGGTCTTCTATGAAGCTGGCAGTGGCGAACGCAGCCGTGAGTTTACCGAGGAATTTTTTGCCTATGATTTAGATGATCCTCATGGCGTCATCCCCTGGGTCGCACGGCATGGTGAGACTGTACTGGCTAACGATGTCAACCGCGATCCCCGTTACCGGCCTTCGCCGTTCCCGCCAGAAAACACCCGCGCTGAGCTGGCAGTGCCGCTAAAATTTGGCTCAGACGTTCTGGGGATATTAGATTTACAAAGTGACTTGATCAATGCCTTTGGGCAAGATGATTTATTTCTCTTTGAAGCCCTGGGCGACAATATCGCCGTAGCGATGCGCAATGCCAATCTCTACCGCTCAGAAAAGTGGCGACGCCAGGTAGCCGACAGCCTGCGAGAAGTCGCTGGCTTGCTTTCGGCTGAAGCCGGCTTGGACCAGGTGCTCAGCTCCATACTCACCGAGCTGGAGCGCAATCTACCCTGTGACCTGGCAGCCATATGGCTTTTAGATGCAGAGACTACTTCTGAAGACAGCCCTATACAGCTTCGACTGGCAGCGGTAACTGGGAGCAGCTCTGACTGGATGGAATCCAGGCTTGGCTTGAATTTGGAGGATATTTTCGAGCCCAAGGACGAAACCAATCTGGACACATCCGCAACTCAATCTATTGCCCAATTTCCCTGGTTGGCAGATGCACTTCAAGGAAATCAACCTGTCGTCCGCGATGCACATGCCGCAGAGGATCGATTTAGCGAAGCACTGGGATTCCCGGGAGATTACTCTGCCATTGCCGCGCCGCTGCGCGCTGGTGAGGACTTGCTTGGTGTGCTCACCCTGCAGCACCACACCGGCGGGCGTTACGGCAGCGAAGCGCGTGCAATGACTGCTGCTTTCGCCAGTTATGCCGCCGTGGCAATCGAGAACACCAGCCTGTTTAAGTCAGCACATGAGCAAGTCTGGGTCTCTACCGTGCTGCTACAGGTTGCTGAGGCTACACAATCGATCACTGATCTGAATGAACTTCTGATAACGGTAGCACACATCACGCCCATGCTGGTTGGGGTGAAGGCGTGCGCATTTTACCTGCCGCGATCCAGACGGCGGCTTCTCCCCAGCAGCAGTGTCCGGATTGGAAGAGGAAGAGCAAGCTGAATTTGAAAGCCGGCGCTTCTTGCCTGGCGAGGTGCCCGCACTCGATGAGCTCATTGAGGAAAAACGCCCAACGATCCTGCATCAGGAAGGGGACGATTTATGCATGGCCGACCTGTTCCGCCGCACCGGTGAGCCAACTCACGACCTGGAGTTCCTGATTCTCACCCCATTGTTGGCACATGGCGACCTGCTTGGCTTGCTATTAGTCGATTATTCGGTCGATGCATTGAAAAGCAGCATGCAAACCTTGAATCGCTTTATTGATGAGCATCTGCCAATTCTTCAGGGAATTGCCCACCAGGCTGCCACAGCTATCGAGAACAGCTATCTGATGCAATCACAGAAAGAAGAGGCTTACGTTTCTGTCGCCCTCTTGCAGGTAGCCCAGGCAGTCGTTTCTGCAAATGACCTGCAAGAATCATTGGGAGCCATTGTGCGCATCACCCCCATGTTGGTAGGTATCAAACGGGTGGCTATCTACCGGATCGATGATCGCTGCACGTGCTTCCAGTTGGTACAATCCTATGGTCTACCTCGCGAAGCTGATCTTTACCAGTATGCTCCAGATGAATTTCCGCTGCTGCAGGCGGCAGTCGAGAATAACACACTGTTAGCAGTACCTGTGAAGCTCAATCCTGAAAGCAACGATGATTGGGAGGATGTGCCTAAATCGTGGACCTACCTGCCCGCGCCTGACGCCGAGCAAACTCAAGAATATCTTGCCTACGACCCACGCTTGTTGCTTGCATTTCCGTTGACAGTAAAAGATAAAATTCTGGGGGTTATGCTGGTCGAGGAGCCTGACCCACGCTCTAAGCCTGGCTCAGCCAGCCGCAGCCCAAATCAGCGCATGCGTGAACGGCGGCTAGAGATCACTACCGGCATCTCCCAACAAGTTGCTCTGGCGCTTCAAAACGATGGGCTCCAGCGGGAGATGCTGGTGCGCGACCGCTTAGAGCGAGAAATGCAACTGGCGCGCCAGATTCAACAGACTTTCTTGCCCCGCCAGATGCCTGAGCTGGATCACTATGAGCTGAACTTATGGTGGCGTACCGCCAGAGAGGTGGGAGGTGATTTCTACGATCTCATCCCACTTCCCGATGGGCGCCTGGCGTTCGTCATCGCAGATGTAGCAGACAAAGGGATGCCAGCAGCTTTGTTCATGACCCTTATCCGCACACTGGTTAGGGCTGCAGCTCGTGAGAGCAATTCGCCAACCGAGGTCCTGCTGCGGGTAAATGACCTGCTGGTTCCTGATGCTCAGGATGGTATGTTTGTCACTTTATTTTTTGCTGTGCTTGATCAAGATACTGGACATATCACGTATGCCAATGCCGGTCAAAACCCTCCCTTGTGGGTGCAGAAAGCAGGACAAACGATTAAAACCCTGACGCGCAGCGGAATGGCACTCGGTGTAGAAACCGGAAACCTGGTAGAGGAGCGGGAATTTGATCTGCTTCCCGGCGATTTCCTGGTGATGTACACGGATGGTGTGACTGATGCTACAGCACAAGATGATGAGCTATTTGGGAGCGAAAGGCTTTACCAGACTATTTGGAATGCTGCATTTAACGGGTCAGGTGGTACTTCATCTCAGGACCTTCTCCAATCCATTGATGACGCGGTAAGAGAGTTCACCGGGGATGCTCCCACTTTTGATGATTCGACAGTGCTGGTTTTGATGCGAAAAACCGATTAATTGACCGCCGGGCGTGAGAGACACGCCCGGCGATCGGTTAGGAGGGCCACCGGATACTTCAACACGGGGGGGACGTGCTGGTAAGCTAACCGGCGACACGACACCTGAAAATACCAATAAGTTGAGGGAGGGCAGGTGTCGGCTAGGAAAATATACACCATTTTGACCCAATTTATATTAAAACCCAATTAAAGAAATCGGGTGGTTATGAATGATTTAATCAGAGATTATTCTTATTCACCGAACAGCTTAAGCCAGTCTTCGACATCCTCCTGGCTTTCAGAGTGTTGAGAGCGATCCTTCTCAAGTGAACCAGGTTGACCTAATGAGCTAGCCAACAAACTGGCGAATTGATCGGATGATAATATTTTTGCACCCGACTGGCGAGCTGCCCGCTGTACCGCCTGATCAGAGCTCACCACCGTCCAATTCGCTGCCCCCTTACCCATGTGAACCAAACGGTGTTGAATAGCCAAATCGGCTGGCGTTCCCTGGCGCACGAAATAAGCAGTCACCTGGCCAAAACCTTGGCGTGCTGGTTGACCGGGCGAAGCATTATCGAAATATACATCCACCTTTTTCCGCTGTACCCGGCAAAAATCTTGCAATACTTGAATTAACTTTTGCTCATCATCGATGAGCCGCAGGCTGAATCCGGGGATTTTCGGTATCAAGTTATGACCATCAATCAGGTAAGGCATAGAATATAATTATTACCACAAAATATGCTATCATTGTTCGGGAATTCAAACTTGGAAACATAAATGAAAGACTGCCTATGAAACAGTGGAATCGCCTGGTCTTTTTCTTGTTATTAAACATCCTGGTATCTGGATGCACAACCTTCGCAGTGTTATACATCTGGGACCGATCCCGCGCTTCCCTGCCTGGTGGCGTGATTCCCTCTATTAACATCGGATTACCAAAGACAGAAAAGCCATCACCCACTGCTCCAGTTGCCCAGAACGAACCACTCCCCCAGGCAGCTGCGACGCCGACATATCTGGTGCACACCGTCGTGGATGGCGATACGTTTGAAAGCATCGCCCAAACCTACCGTGTAGGGATCGAAGAGCTTGTCTCTGCCAATGGCTATAATCAGGTTCAGATCCTCAGTCCAGGCGAACTGATCCGAGTGCCGATTCACCCACTGGTCATTGAAACCGTGATCGGCGCTGGTGACCTGGCAACCGAACGCATTGTGCTGATCAGCACTGTAGATAACGAGCTGGATTTGCTCGGATGGAAGTTAGAAGATGGTACGGGAAACCTGTTCACATTGCCACAGCTCACGTTGAACCTGCGCGGGGGCACCGTCAATGTCTTTACCAAGCCTGGCTCCAACTCCAGCACAGATCTGTATTGGGGCTTGCAAGCTCCCGTGTGGAGCAGTGGAGAAACGGTTATCCTGCGTGACCCGCAAGGCACAATCCAGGCGCAATACAGCATCCCATAGACATGCCGAATATTGAAGATCAAATTCGAAAAGCCATCCAGGATGGCCAGTTCGACAATCTGACTGGCAAAGGTCAACGACTTGATCTGGAAGATAATCCTTTCGTCGATCCTGAGTGGCGCATGGCTCACCACATGCTAAAAGAAAGTGGGTTCAGTTTACCCTGGATCGAGACTCGCAACGAGATTTTAACAGCGTTGGAAACTGCACGTGACAGCCTGGCAAGGGCATGGGGCTGGAGAATCTCGATGCTTGCTCAAGGCCAGCCAACCGTCTCTATAGAGGCGGATTGGCAACGCTCCCTTTCCGCCTTCAACCTGCTAGTGCAGGAGACGAACAAAAAAACTCACGCCCACAACCTGGAAGTACCTTCAACCTACCTGCAGCTTCCGATCATTAATGCAGAAGCGGAAATCGCAAAAATAACCTCCCAGCCACAACCATAAAAGTTCGCTGCGATCACTGGCAAAATAGCGTCCCTTCTGATACACTCTAAGTATGTCACAAGCCCTTTACCGCAAATGGCGCCCGCAAAGCTGGGAAGCGGTGGTCGGGCAGGATCACATCATCCAGACGTTGCGCAACGCGATCTCTGCTGAACGGGTAGCGCATGCTTACCTCTTCGCCGGCCCGCGTGGCACTGGAAAAACAACAACTGCTCGCCTGCTGGCAAAGGCAGTCAATTGTTTGGACACTGACCTGACGAAACGACCGTGCAACCAGTGTGCTCACTGCCAGGCTGTCAACCAGAGCCGCTTTCTCGATTTAATAGAGATCGATGCAGCCTCTAATACCAGTGTCGAGGATGTGCGCGATTTGCGCGACAAGATCAATTTCTCGCCTAACCAGGGGCGCTACAAGGTTTATATTATTGACGAAGTGCATATGCTCTCAACCGCGGCATTCAATGCTTTATTGAAAACGCTCGAAGAGCCGCCTTCACACGCAATGTTCATCCTGGCGACCACCGAAGTGCACAAAATCCCAGCGACGGTCAGCTCACGCTGCCAGCGCCACGAGTTCCGCCGGATTACAGTGAATGAAATCGTTGGTCATTTGAAACAACTGGTGAAAGAAGAAAATATCCGGGTTGAAGAAGAAGCACTCTACCTGGTGGCACGCCAATCAACCGGCGCCATGCGCGATGCTATTTCCCTGCTCGATCAGCTCGCCTCCAGCGGCGATGTAATCACCATGCAAATGGCTGAGACTGTGCTGGGTACCGCCCCGAGCCAGTCCGTCATGAATCTTGTCCAGGCAGTGATCGATCAACAGCCCTCAGCCGGGTTGGATGAAATCCACCGCGCTCTCGATGCTGGAAGTGATCCACGCCAGTTCACACGCCAGGTTGTTGATTACCTGAGAGCTTTATTGCTCATGAAAACAGACAACGCCAACCAGATTGATGTCAGTGCAGACCTGCGCGTAGAAATGGCCAGGCAATCACAGAAATTCAACGTCACCGATCTGGTGCGAATGGTGCGGATATTTAACACTGCCACGAACGAAGGACGCGGCACCTGGCAGCCTGCGTTACCATTGGAAATAGCCTTTATAGATGTCCTAGAAGGAATCCGGTCGACTAAGGAAACCACCCAGGCTTCGTCAGCAGCGCAGGGAAAAAGCAGCATAATCGAAACGACATCAACGCCACCACCGGCGCAAAAGGCAATCCCAAGCACAAGCACCAGATCATCGGCTCTACCATCAACACAACCGATTGACGAGGAGCCGCGCAAGATCGCCAGGCCAGAAGATGAACAGTCTTTCAAACGCCTGGAAGAAAATTGGCGCCAGGTGCTTCAAATTGTGGGTCAAGCCAATCGCACAACTCAGGCTTTACTCCACTCTTGCAAAACATTTGCGATTAAAGACGGAACACTTTACCTGGGTTTTAACGGCGATTTCGCCAGGAGTAAGATGGAGAGCGGTGAGAATATGGAAATCACGCGCAGGGCGGTTGGCAAGGTGATGGGTGCTGAGATGCCTATCCGCTGTTTTGTGCCCACCGGAAACACCAACCAACTGCCGCCTGATGTGGAAAGCGATGGCATGGTTGCCCATGCCTTGCGTGATCTCGGCGGAGAGATCGTTGACGTTCAATAACTCGACACAACATCGTCAGGAGGAAATTATGGCCAAAGGATACAAAGCACCAAAGATGAGCAACAGCATGGGCATGATGGGACAGATCCAGAAACTGCAGGAACAGCTCCAGGAAGCTCAAGCTAAATTAAAGGATGAAGTCGTCAGCGCTTCTGCCGGTGGCGGGGCAGTAAAAATCACTGTCAGCGGCGAACAGGTCTGCAAGGCAATCGAGATCGATCCAGAACTGCTAAAAGATGCTGATGTGGAAATGCTGCAAGATTTGATCCTGACTGCTTTTAATAATGCACTGGAGAAGTCACGCGAACTGGCTGCTGAACGACTTGGCCCCCTGGCCTCTGGGCTGCCTTTTTAGCAATGATTCTGCCCGACCCCATTCAAAACCTGGTTAATGCACTATCGCGGCTGCCAGGCATTGGCCCCAAGAGCGCCAACCGGCTGACGTTTTTCTTGTTGCGCGCTCCTGAAGAGGTAGCCCGTGATTTGGCTGAGGCGCTGATTGAGTTAAAATCTGGCACAACCTACTGTCCGACCTGTTTTAACATCACTGCGGCTGGACGTACTGAATGTGAAATCTGCTCCAGTGCGGAGCGTGACCCTGCCTTGATTTGCGTCGTCGAAGAGCCTTTGGATGTAATTGCCCTGGAACGCACGGCTGCTTTCACCGGTCGCTACCACGTTTTGCATGGCGCAATGAATCCAATTGAAGGCATTGGACCTGAAGACTTACGCATCCGCGAATTAATAGAACGGGTGCGCCTGACCCAACCTAAAGAAATCATCCTCGCTACCAATCCCAGCATGGAAGGTGACTATACTGCTTCCTATTTGAACCAGCAACTGCAGCCGCTCGGAGTTAAACTCACCCGTCTGGCGCGTGGTCTGCCGGTGGGTGGCGACCTGGAGTACGCCGATCAAAACACGCTGCTGCGTGCCCTGTTTGGGCGGCAAGATATGACCTAGTTTCTCCTATCAAGGATTGTCGATAAATCTAGGACGCTTGATTTTATTACCCTTATGACCGGTGGTCCGTTGAGTTTAACGACGGTGCATAAGAGTTGATAATAAGGAAGGAAGGTAGCCATGACTGCGGTGAGAACGAATTTCTCTCCAACCAAAGATGGTTTTAAGTTCATTAACTATTTCGAAATCAAACTACCCCGCTTCAAAATCCCTTTTGCTGGAGAAGTCGACCTTAACGATGTTGTCTTCGGCTTATGTGGCGGGATGTGCTTCAGCGCACTGGATTACTATTATGCCAACCAGCCTGTACCCACAGATACAGATGTGTTCAAGATCAACCGCAAGCTATTTACCTATCTTGCTGACCGGCAGCTAGACAGCATTCCTCTCGCCAATCTGGTGAGAGTGATCGACTGGATGCTGCGCGAGCCCAGCGATTTAGGACAGCGGATGGCGCGCTACGAAATACCCAAGCTTCGCAGGCTGCTGGACAAAGGCCAACCAGCCGTGATTACCCTGATTTCGCGTTAAAGGCCTGGATGACCCCACCCAGAACCACCAGGTGTTGGCAATTGGGTATGATTACGACCAGGCTGCCAAACGGATGGATATCGATATTTACGACCCCAATCACCCACGGACGGAATCGCGCCTCATGTTGGACCTTTCTACCCTGGGTAAGGAAGGACCAATCCGCCAGTCGAACGACGTTCCCAGCCGGGCATTCTTTGTTGTCGATTACAAGCCGCGCAAGAATCCCCCTCTGCCAGCGCAGGCAGCTGTTTTCGAGGCTCTGGCTGCTGGAGCAATTGCCGGACCGACGATACAGCTTCGCTGGCCAGTAGACAGCCGCCGGATTAACCAGCACTTTGGAGAAAACCCCGAAACCTACAAACCTTTCAAACTGCCTGGACACGAGGGGATTGATCTTTATGCACCAGAAGGCGCCAATGTTTATGCTGCAGCGGATGGCGTGGTGACTCAGGTGGGGCACCCGCAAGGACATCCTTATGGCCTGCAGATCCGCCTGCGCCACAAAGCCGGCAACCAGACTTTCTATACCATCTATGCCCACCTGTCGCAGACTTTTGTCAAGCTCTATCAAGAGGTGAAAGCCGGTGATCTGATTGGGCTGGCTGACAACACCGGCAACTCATTTGGCTCACATTTGCACCTGACTCTGAAGATCGACGGACAAGGTACCCCTGGATACCCGCCTGGCATCGTTGATCCCTTGCCATACCTGCAAGAATCCACCACACCGCCACCCATCCAGCCGCCTGGCCCAGGCTTGCCACCCCCCAGTGGCATTACTGCCTATACCACAGCTGAGCTACAGCTACGCACAGAACCCAATTCGGGATCTACCGCGCTGGCGCTGATACCAGCCGGCGAAGCGCTCAACCTGTTAGGAGATGCAGCCACAATTATGCCGAAGATCGGCAAGGAAAATGAATGGCTGCTTGCCCAAACCGCCAGTGGATTGGCGGGAAACGCGCCTGCCTGGCAGATCAGCACCAGCCTGCAGGCTCTACCACCCAGCGACCTGGTGGTCTACCCAATCGAGCTGGTCAACCTGCGCAGTGGACCAGGAACGGTCTTTCCCATTCTGACCACCCTGGATGCCACACAGCCATTAACTGTACTGGGCGATGCAGAGAATGGACGCGCAAAACTTGGTAAGATGGGTGAATGGTTGCAGGTCCAGACATCTACAGGTTTGCAAGGCTACATTGCAGCCTGGCTGTTGCGCACCACAGGGCAGGCGCTTCCTGGCGCCGGAGTAGGCTTGTTCCCACAGACAGCGCTACCGGTACGCGCCCGTCCAGAGGCGAGCGCCAATGTGCTTACTACCGCCGCGCCAAACGAACGCCTGGCTGCACTGGGCGATCCTGAGCAGATTCGCCAGCTGATCGGTCAGGTTGGCAAGTGGCTGTACGTGCGCACTAAGGGTGGCTTCCTGGGCTTCGTCCCTACCGACCAGTTGCGCCTTGAAGAGGGTGCCCTACCCCCGACACAGCCGCTCTTGAAAGAGCTTGTCATCTACCCCAAGGCAGCAATTAATCTGCGTGCTCAACCCAGCCTGGGTTCTGCACGCACCGGAGGCGCTTATCCCGGCCAGCCGTTACAGGTGATTGAGACCGATTTGAATGCTGCGAAAGCGAAGGTCGGCCTGAATGGGCAGTGGCTGCAAGTACAAGCCCCAGATGGTGCTAAAGGATGGGCGGCCGGGTGGTTTTTGAGTTTATAGAGAAGGGACAATAATGACAGCTTTTACCAATCGGCGCTACCTGGATGCTCTGGCAGAACGCGTGCTGATCTTTGATGGCGCCATGGGCACCAGCCTGCAAACGCAGAAGCTCTCCGCTGAAGACTTTGGTGGCGAGCAGTATAACGGCTGCAACGACTATCTTGTAATCAGCAAGCCTGAAGCGGTTGAGAAAGTCCACCGATCATTCCTGGATGTCGGTGTGGATGTGCTGGAGACCGACACTTTCCGCTCCAATCGCCTGACCCTTGGCGAATACGGGCTTGCAGCGCAGGTTCTGGAGATCAACCGCACTGCGGCAGGTCTGGCTCGCCGACTTGCCGATGAGTATGAGCAGCACACCGGTCAACCACGCTTCGTGGCTGGCTCGATCGGGCCGTCGGGCAGGCTGCCGTCTGCTGAGGACCCTGAGCTATCAAATATCAGCTTTGATGAGCTGGCAGATGTCTTCCGCGAGCAGGCTCTTGGTTTAATCCAGGGTGGGGCAGATTTGCTGCTCGTTGAGACCTCACAAGACATCCTGGAAGTTAAAGCCGCCGTTGCCGGCATCCAGCAGGCTTTTGGTGAGATCAATGCCCATTTGCCCGTGCAGGTACAGATCACATTAGATACCACTGGCAGAATGCTCTTAGGTACCGATATCGCCGCAGCCACAGCGATCCTGGATGGGCTGGCGATAGATGTGATTGGTCTGAACTGCTCGACCGGGCCGGAGCACATGCGTGAGCCGATCGCCTACCTCGGAGAGCAATCCCGCCTGCCCGTCTCGTGTATCCCGAATGCCGGTCTGCCACTAAATGTAGATGGTGAAGCTATTTACCCACTGGAACCAGAGCCTTTCGCCGAAGCGCTGGCTGAATTCGTGGTCAAACACAAGATTAATGTCGTCGGTGGCTGCTGTGGCACCACACCAGCCCATCTCAAGCACCTGGTAGATAGGCTGCGCGGCCTGCCAGCCCCGCAGCGCCCGATTCAGGCAGCGCCACGGTTGGCTTCAGCCACGCGCGCAACTGCCATGCAGCAGCAGCCGCCCCCTTTGCTGCTGGGCGAGCGCTGTAATGCACAGGGCAGCCGGAAATTCAAGCGCTTTCTGCTGGCGGAAGACTATGATGCAATCCTAGAACTGGGTCGCGAACAGATAGAAGGTGGAGCGCACGCGCTGGATATTTCCGTGGCGGTGACCGAGCGCCCGGATGAAGCCGTATTGATGCAGCGGGTGGTAAAAAAGCTGGCAGCAGGAGTTGAAGCTCCCCTGGTTATCGACACCACCGAGCTGGATGTAATGGAGACCGCGCTCAAGACCGCCCCCGGGCGCTGCATGCTCAACTCCACCCACCTGGAAAGCGGCCCGGAGAAACCAGGGCGGGTCCTTACCCTGGCGCGCGAACATAACGCGGCAGTGCTTTGCCTGACCATCGATGAACAGGGCATGGCGCGCACCGCCGGGCGCAAGCTGGAAGTTGCTCGACGTTTATTTCAGATGGCAGTAGTTGAGCACGGACTGCACCCCGAGGCGCTGGTCTTCGATACACTGACCTTCACCCTGGCGACCGGAGACCCTGAGTTTGCCAATTCGGCCATCGAGACCATTGAAGGCATCCGCCTGATCAAGCAGGAGCTGCCCGGTGTGCTGACCTCTCTGGGGGTGAGCAATGTCTCGTTTGGGCTTAGCCCTGCCGCCCGCCCGACCCTGAACAGTGTGATGCTCTACCACGCTGTGCAGGCAGGATTGGATATGGCTATCGTCAATCCCGCTCACATCACTCCATATGCTGAGATTCCCCTCGATCAACGAGAATTGTGCGAGAACCTGATCTTCAACCGCCAGCCCGATTCGCTTCAAAAATTCATTGAATACTTTGCTGGTGTAGAAAGCTCCCAAACTAAAGACGCTACTACATCAGACCCAACTGCCGGTTTCTCCCCCGAGCAGCGCCTGCAGTGGCGCATCCTGCATCGCCACAAGGAAGGCGTTGAAGCAGATATTGATGAATGTATCGCGATTCAGGTGAAAAAAGGCAGCAAATCTGCGCAAGGTTTAAAAGATGACCAACACCAGGCGGCAGTGCAAATCCTGAATCAGACATTGCTTCCGGCAATGAAGGAAGTAGGTGATAAGTTTGGAGCTGGTGAGCTGATCTTGCCTTTCGTGCTCCAGTCTGCGGAGGTGATGAAGAAAGCCGTATCCCATCTGGAGCTCTACCTGGAAAAGATGGAAGGCACCAGCAAGGGCATGGTGGTGATTGCAACCGTTTATGGTGATGTGCATGATATCGGCAAGAACCTGGTGAAAACCATCCTGGCGAACAATGGGTACTCGGTGATCGATCTTGGAAAGCAGGTGCCAGCCGAGACTATCATCACCAGGGCGGTGGAGGCTGGTGCGGATGCGATCGGGTTGAGTGCTTTACTGGTCAGCACCAGTAAGCAGATGCCCCTGATTGTCAATGAGCTGCAGCGGCGCGGCTTGCAGATCCCGGTGCTGGTGGGAGGAGCTGCCATCAACCGCCGCTTTGGCTGGCGGATTCTGTTCACCGATGATGGAAGGCTATACGCACCAGGCGTGTTTTACTGCAAGGATGCCTTCGAAGGCCTGGCAACCATGGACGCCCTGATTGACCCGCAGCAGCGCCCGGTTTTATTGGAGGACTTGCGGCAAAATGCCGAACGCGAATTAGGCCGCGCAGTAAGTGCTGAGAACAAAACGAACAAAAATGGCCTCAGCATGCGCTCTGCAGTGCGCCCGCAACCACACCGCCTGCCAGAAAACCAGACCTGGGGGGCGCGAGTCGTTCGAAGTATGCCGTTACCAATGGTTTTCCAGCATCTGGCAAAGAATGAGCTGTTCCGCCTCTCCTGGGGCGCCAAGAATACACATGGTGAGGAGTGGCAGCGCCTGCATGCTGAGTTCGAAGACAGACTGGAGAAGATGCAGCGCCAGGCGCTGGCTGAAGGTTGGCTGCAGCCGCAAGGCGTGTACGGCTACTGGCCCTGCCAGGCAGTCGATGATGAGCTCGTGGTTTGGATTAATGCGGGGAAAGAACCATTTTCTTCGCCATCCACTGCCGAAAGCAATACGATCTCCTTCCATTTTCCGCGCCAGCCCGGTGGCGACCGCCTGTGCCTGGCAGACTATTTTGCACCAGCCGGCTCTGGGGAGATAGACCTGGTCGCCTTGCAAGTAGTAACGGTAGGACAGAGTGCCAGCGACCGCTTTGACAGGATGCAAGCTGCTGGCGATTACTCGGAAGCGTATTATTTCCATGGTTTAGCCGTTCAAACCGCGGAGGCAACAGCCGAATACCTGCACCGGCACATCCGCCGTGAACTGGGATTAGCAGATAGACAGGGAAAACGCTACTCGTGGGGCTACCCGGCGATTCCCGAATTGGAAGACCACCGGAAAGTGTTCGATATGCTACCTGCTGAGGGCGAGCTGGGGATGAGCCTGACCAGTGCTTACCAGCTCGTACCAGAGCAATCCACTGCTGCCATCATCGTTCCGCACCCGGAGGCGAAATACTTCAGCGTGGGAGAGAGCAGGGTTGAGCAGCTATTAAAGTCAAATTAGCCAAGAGGGCACTTCGGATTATATTAAAGAAATTGCGAGGATGTGTGGATACAGATATCGCTCACACATCCTCGCAGCATGTCACTTCTTTACTATCTTAATTTACGGCGCCATAAAACGGATTGCCCAGATGCCTGAGCCTGGCTGCTTTTTGGTTTTCAGCTCATACCAGCTTTGAGAGTCGATCGTTTCGTACGTGTAGGTGGCTGGCGTGACGGTTTCGATCCAGGTCTGACCTGGCTTAAGCGGGAACGGATTTCCTTCTGCGTCTACAAAGCGGATTGGTCTCAGCTTTCCCGTCTTTTTCTCATAATCACCATTGGCAGTGGTCCAGAAAATCTCGTGCACCTGTCCATCCCGGAAAAGCAAGGCAGGAGCCTGATTGATATAGCCAAGGTCCAGATCGTAGATGGTGCTTGAGATGCGCTTGTGCTCAACAAACAAGATCACTACATTTGAAAATGCCAGCGGCTGGCCATTCAACCGGTCGGTAGCTTCAGTGAACGTCTGCGCGTCTGCATTATCCTGGAAGCGGTGATAGGCACCACTGGCGGTATCATAGCGCCAGAAAACCTGGTTGTAGTAGCTGTAAGGAAGCCAGATCACCTTGCCCGGTTGTCCATCCGGTGCAGTGGCATCAAAAGTCATGCCGCTCAGAGCAGATGCATCCAGCTGGCTGCCGTTCGCTTCGGCAATTTCCTCCAGCTTGTCTACCGGGATCAGGGCACTGTTAATATCATCCTTGTCCGAGCCAAAATAGTTCGAATACTTGCTCAGATTGGAGAGGACGCCCTGGTAACCGGAGGCGATGACCAGGAAGCCATTGTAAAACTGGCGTATTTTTTCGTAGGAGATACGCCCGGATCGAATCGGACCGATCGCTGCATCCTGTGCAACCTGTTTATCAGAAGCGGTATTACTGCTGGCTGCTTCTTGGGGGTAATCCCCATAAAAAATAGCCAGGTAACGGGTCATGCCCTCGCCAATATACAGCTCGTACACGATGGGTGCGTAGGATAGGCCAGCCTGGGGGCGGGCTGTGGGTGGAAAGTTGGCGATGGAGACGAGGGCAGGGGGTAAAGCGAGGTTAGCTGGATCGTTGACTGTTAAACCAGTGAGGGGATTGACTGCTGAGGGTGGTCCTTCAGCTTGAACCGAGATGGCAGCAGTGAGCGCCAGGACGGTCAACATGAAGAGCATGAAAAGTTTACGTACCATTTTTATCTCCGTATATACCAATGTTAGTGTAGCTTTCCGATATAGATCGTTCCAGTAAGGGCGTAAAATACGCGTAAAATTATTCTACCATATAAAATTTACCGTGCAACAAAAGAGGTATATGCATTTTGTTCTGCATATACCTCTTATTAACTGGCTGTGGAAATCACGATATTGTGGAGATGCCTATCTTCCAGGCTGAACCAAACATCCCGCTTACTTAACTGGCTTTGATAACGCTGAAGCGAACGCTCTCATCGTCAAACTCGGCTTGCCCTGCGATTCCTTCAGTGGTTGCTCCACTGATTAGTTCTACGGTAAGGGTCTCGCCCATGATGTAATCTCTCTGCGCTTCGATCGCCGCAGCTAAAAGCGGGGTAGCCTGGACGAACAGGCGAATACGATCAGCGATATCGAACTCAGCTTGCTTGCGAAAGTCTTGCACCCGGCGGACGAACTCGCGCGCCAACCCTTCTTGCACCAGATCAGGAGTTAGCTCGGTTTTGAGGGCAGCCAGATATGCGCCTTCAGATGCCACCACCAGTCCGCTCCGGGCTTCGGCACGCACCTCAACCTCGTCAGGTTGTACTTCCAAACGCTGATCTTCCACGGTCACCACTACAGGCCGGCCTGCCAACAACGCCGGTCCAGCCTGTGCCGCATCCAGCGCCAGCAGCGCCTGGCTCACCTTGGGAAACAGTCCTTTATATTTTTGCCCAAGCTGCTTGGGTAATGGTTTTAAGCCGTAAGAGACTACTTCACCCGCCGAGCCCAGGGCACGCACATGCTTGACATTCAACTCGTCAGCCAGCAAGTCGGCATAGCGCACCAATGCTTGCGCTTCCTCCTGGTTAGCCACCGAGAAAGCCACCTCACTGAGTGGTTGGCGCACCTTGATCTGCGCCTGGTTGCGGGCAGCATGCCCCAAGGATGCCAGTCGCATGGCAAGCTCCATGTCCCGGTTGAGCCCCTCATCCACCGCAGCAGGGTCAAATACTGGCCAGTCTGCCAGGTGCACCGATTCAGGAGCGGCAGAGTCAAATGATCGCACCAGGTTTTGGTACAGCTCCTCAGCCAGGAAAGGCATGCTGGGAGCTAGCAGCTTGCTGAGCGTCACCAGGGCTTCATAAAGTGTTGCATAAGCAGCCTGCTTGTCAGCATCCGATTCGCTTTTCCAGAATCGGCGGCGCGAGCGGCGCAGATACCATTTGGAGAGGTTATCAACAAAGGTCTGCAGCGGGCGGGTAGCTCCAGTGACATCGTAATTTTCCAGCGCTTCCGTCACCTGACCTACCAGTGCATGCAGTTCAGAGCGCAGCCAACGGTCTAAACCTCCATCTTGTACCGGAATTGTTCCACTTAATGTCGGATCAAGTCCGTTTGGAACCCACTTATCCAGGTTGGCGTAAGTGACGAAGAAGGAATAAACGTTCCACAATGTGAGTGTGAAGTTGCGCATCACTTCTCCAACCAGATCGACCGAGAAGCGGCGTTCCTGACCTGGCGGGCTGGCAGTGTATAGATACCAGCGAAACGCATCAGCGCCATGCGCGTTGAGCACGTCCCATGGATCAACCACATTACCACGTGATTTTGACATCTTCAGGCCATCTGCATCCAGGATCAGACCCAGGCAGATGACATTCTTAAAGCTTTCCCGCTCAAACAGCATGGTGCTGATGGCGTGCAGGGAGTAAAACCAGCCGCGAGTCTGGTCGACAGCTTCACATATGTAATCGGCAGGGTATTGCTCCTCAAAAATCTGCTGGTTTTCAAAGGGATAATGCCACTGGGCGTAAGGCATCGCACCAGAATCAAACCATACATCGATCAATTCAGGCACGCGCCGCATCGGACCAGTGCACTGCGGGCAGGGAAACTCGATTTCGTCCACGTACGGTCGATGCAGCTCCAGGCTACTCAGATCACTACCGGTCAGCTCTGACAATTCGGCGACCGAGCCAACTGCCGTCTGGTGTCCGCAAGACTGGCACACCCACACGGGAAGCGGGGTACCCCAGTAGCGTTCTCTACCAAGCGCCCAGTCGACGTTGTTTTCCAGCCAGTTACCAAAGCGACCATTCCTGATGTGATCAGGCACCCAATTGATGTTCTGATTGATTCCCACCAGCAGATTCTTGTACTGGCTGGTGCGAATATACCAGGTGCGGCGCGCGTAATAAAGCAAGGGCGTATCGCAGCGCCAGCAGAATGGGTACGTGTGAGTAAAACGCCCCGCACGGAACAGCAAACCGCGCCGCTGCAAGTCATCTGTGATAAACGGATCCGCCTGCTTAACAAACTGACCTGCCCACGGACGCACCTCGGGCAAAAAGGTACCGTCATCCCCAATCGTCATCAGCACAGGCAGGTCGTAATGCTGGGAAGCCAGCATGTCCTCAGCGCCAAAGGCTGGAGCGGTATGCACCAGGCCGGTGCCATCCTCAGTGGTAACGTATTCCTCCAGGACCACGTAATAGGCGGGTTTGTCGGTGGGCAGGAAGGTATACAGGGGGTGATATTTCTTGCCTTTCAGCTTCTTGCCCTTGTAAGAATCAACAACCTTCACCGGCTCACTGCCAAATACTTTTTCTACCAGCAGGCGCGCCAGCACCAATCGTTCAGTACCGCCTTCTGGTAGCTCCCGCTCTACGGTAACATAGTCCACTTCAGGATGAGCGGCTACCGCCACATTACCCGGCAGGGTCCAGGGTGTGGTGGTCCACACGAGCAGCGAAGTACCAGGCTCGTCTACCAATGGCAAACGCACATAAACGGATGGGTCTTCCGCATCACGATAACCCAGTGCTACTTCATGATCGGACAGTGGTGTGCCGCAGCGCGGGCAGTAGGGTACCACCTTGTAGCCCTGGTAGAGCAAGCCTTTATCCCAAAAGCTCTTTAAGATCCACCAGACCGACTCGATGTAATCGTTCGTATAAGTAACGTACGCCGTCGGAAAGTCCACCCAGTAGCCCAGCCGGTCAGAAAAGCGCTCCCATTCCTGGATGTATTCGAATGCAGACTGGCGGCAAAGCTCATTGAACTGGGCGATGCCAAAAGCCTCGATCTGGCTTTTATTGGTAAAGCCAAGCTGCTTTTCCACACTGATCTCAACCGGCAAGCCGTGCGTATCCCAGCCACCACGCCGGCTAACATGGAAACCGCGCATCACCTTGTAGCGCGGGAAGATATCCTTGAATGCACGCGCCAGACCGTGGTGCACACCTGGCTTACCATTCGCGGTTGGAGGACCTTCATAAAAAACATATTCCGGACCGCCTGATCGCTGCTGACCGGACTTTTCAAAGATGTGATGTGCTTTCCAAAAACGCAACACGCCTTCCTCAAGCAGTACCGGATTTAGCTTTGGTGAAACAGGTTTGAACATAGCAGCTTCCTTATCTACAAAATTCGATATACCAACTGGTGGCATACCCAATGGTCATTGGCAGAATAAAATACCTCTCGTCCATTCAGGGACGAGAGGTTTAAAATGACTCCCGTGGTACCACCCTGCTTCCTGGAAAACCAGGCGCTTGGGTCGAGCACAGCCAATCAAACCAGCTTATGCTCGCTGCCAGAATAACGGGTGGCGTCCCGGTGCACTTACTCGCTTGATTTACCCGATATGCAGTACCTGCTTTGGCACATCGAATAAATTTCACTTTCAGATTACGGCTCCGGAAGGATTTTCAACCAGCCTGCCTGCCCCGGCTCACACCGATTCCGGGTTCTCTGTCAGTCACTCGCTGGGTTACTCGTTTCCATCAACACCTATAGCGCTAAATTGTGCATGCATTATGCCATAAAACGGTTGAAATATGAAGGTTAATCAGACCGGTGCAACATGAAGGCATCATTTTCTCGAAAAGCCCTGCAAAGAAATTGTTGGTATAATCAAAACACCGAGGAGATCTATGGAAATTTCATGGTATGGTCTTTCCTGCTTCCGATTGAGTGAGCGCGGTTTTGCATCTGTAGTCACCGACCCTTACGACAATCGCATCGCAGGATACGAGCCGCTCAAATTAAAAGCTGATATTGTCACCGTCAGCCATGACGCCCCGGGACATAATTACGTCTCGGCGGTCAAGGGTAAGTCTCATGTGATCGACGGACCCGGCGAGTTCGAGATTGGGGGTGTGTTCATTACCGGTGTGCAAACCAACGGGCAAAGCAAGCGCAATCCAGAAGAGCCGCGTAATACCCTGTATGTTTTTGATTTTGATGGGGTTACCGTTGCCCATCTGGGCGACTTGAGCCGGGTGCCAACCCAGAGCGAAATTGAGGCACTGGGAGCTGTAGACGTAGCCCTGGTGCCGGTGGGTGGAGGCAATGGATTAAATGCCGCCAAAGCCGTAGAAATCGTAAGCCTGCTCGAACCTGGAATTGTTATACCGATGCACTACCATACTCAGGCTAGCAACCTCAAACTTGCCCCCGTATCTAAATTCTTGAAAGAAATCGGATTAGGGGACCTGGAGCCTGTTCCTTCACTCAAAGTCTCGCGCGGCAGCCTGCCTGACGAGACACGCGTGGTTGTATTAGGTTACGAGAAAACATGAAGGATGCCTTGGAGCCGGGCGAGCTGCTGATTATTCGCCAGGGTACCGGGCTGGAGTGAATACCATGGCAGTCAAATTACTGATGACCTGGGATATCCTACCTGGCCGGGAACAGGAATACTTCGAATTTATCGTACGCGATTGGATACCCGGATTGCAGAAACTGGGCATGGAACCCAGCGATGCCTGGTTCACAATGTACGGGAACCACCCCCAAATTATGACTGCTGTCCAAACTCCCACCCTGGGAACCCTCCAGCAAGCGCTGGGGTCCCACGATTGGGCAGAGCTCACCCAACGCCTGTTAGATTTTGTTGAGGAATTTGAATACAAGGTAGTGCAGGCTCGCGCCGGCTTCCAGATGTGATGGAAATCCGCTTTTCGGATGCACTGCTTACCTGGTATCGCCAATCTGCCCGGGAATTGCCCTGGCGCGGTTGCACCGATCCGTACGCCATCTGGGTCTCTGAGATTATGCTTCAGCAAACTCGTGTTGAGACGGTCATCCCCTATTTTGAAAAATGGATGCAGCGCTTCCCCACCATCCGCTCACTCGCTGATGCGCCGCAACAGGACGTGCTGGCAGCCTGGGAGGGACTGGGTTATTACAGCCGGGCGCGCAACCTGCAACATGCCGCCCAGATAGTCGTAGCCCAGCACAATGGAGCGCTGCCTGGAGATGTGAAAGCCTTACAAAGGCTGCCCGGTATTGGGCGCTACACTGCCGGCGCAATTGCTTCGATTGCATTTGGACTGGACGAACCTGTATTGGACGGCAACGTCCGTCGTGTGTTAGCCCGCGTCTATAATCTCCAAGAACCAGCACGTTCGCCGGGCGGTGAAGCCCGCCTCTGGGCATTGGCATCAGAACACCTGCCACCTGGGCAGGCGAGTGACTACAACCAGTCATTGATGGATCTGGGCGCCAGTATCTGTACTCCTCATTCCCCCAATTGCACAAACTGCCCGGTGGCAAGTTTTTGCCAGGCTTATGCACTTGGGGTACAGGAACAACGACCCATTTTACCGGCTCGACCAGCCATCCCGCACTATACCGTAACAGCAGCGGTAATCGAGCGGAATGGAAAGGTCTTGATCGCACAACGACCGCAGCAGGGATTGTTGGGTGGATTGTGGGAATTCCCAGGGGGTAAGCAGCAGCCGGAGGAGACCTTACCGGACTGCTTAATGCGCGAAATCACCGAAGAGCTGGGTGTTTCGGTCGATATCGGTAGCTCATTTGGCGTCTATCGCCACGCATACACACATTTTCGTGTCACTCTCCACGCATTCTGCTGTCAATCTTGCTGAGGGAAGCCAGCCCCAGCCATTGCAAGTTCAGGAACTGCGTTGGGTGAATCCTGTTGAGTTGATGGATTACCCGATGGGCAAAATCGACCGGCAGATTGCCACGCGAATATTGGAGCAAGGCAAATGCAATCCCGTCCCCTGATGATCGATGCGCACCAGGATTTAGCCTGGAACATGCTCAGCTTTGGCCGTGACTACACCCGCAGCGCAGCTGAAACGCGCCAGCTGGAGGAAGGCAGCCTGGCTGTGCAGGTCAATGGCGATACGCTGCTTGGCTGGCCCGATTACCAACAGGCACACCTGGGAGTAATTTTTGCCACCCTTTTTGCTGTGCCAGAGCGGCTGAGGACAGGCGACTGGGAGACACAATGTTACGCAGATATCTCACAGGCTAACCGTCTATATCGCGCTCAACTGGACTGCTATCACCGTCTGGTGGATAACCACCCGGACAAGTTCCGACTGGTTCAATCGAGAAAAGATCTTGGGCATGTGATTCAAGCCTGGGATATGCCAACTGTTCATGGCGAGACATCCCCTGATCCCTCCGTTGGTCTGGTAATCTTGATGGAAGGTGCAGAAGGAGTGCGCGCTCCCGCTGAGCTAGAGGAATGGTGGGATGGCGGAGTCCGAATAATCGGTCCCGCCTGGGCGGGCAACCGTTTCTGCGGCGGTACCAACGAGCCAGGTGGCCTGACCCGCGCCGGTCATGAGCTTTTGGAGCAAATGGCTGATTTGGGCTTTGGCCTGGATATCTCCCATATGGATGAAGCGGCGGCTCTACAGGCTCTAGAAATGTACCCGGGGAGGGTGTGCGCAACGCACAGCAACGCCAGAGCTTTGCTTAAAGACGGCGAGACCAACCGCCAACTCACCGACACAATGATCCGTAGTTTGATTGAACGCGATGGAGTGATCGGGGTTGTGCCCTACAACCGCTTCCTGAACCCTGCCTGGAAGATCAGCGATGGACGAGAGGTGATTTCCTTAAGACTATTAGCTTCCCAGATCGATTATATTTGTCAAATGGCGGGAGATGCCAGACATGTTGGTCTGGGAACTGATCTCGATGGCGGCTTTGGGTGGCAGTCAACACCGGTTGAAATTGGAAGCCTGGTTGATTTCCACATTCTTGGCTCTTTAATGGCACAGAAAGGTTATTCCGAGCCGGATATCTCTGCCATTTTTAGCGAAAATTGGTTAAAATTCCTGAAAGAAACGCTACCAGAAAGTACATGACTTTGACGAACACAAATATTGATACCACCCCGCGCCGTGATTACCGGCGTTTCCGCATCCGCATCGGCCTGATCGGTTTACTGGTAGGTCTGATCATTTTTACCCTGGGAACCAATCCAGCCGTGTTCGGCCTGGACCGCAGCCCTGTAACCGGTTTCATTTCAATAACAGTCTTATTGGTCGGGCTGGCACTTATCTGCATCGGCGGCTATATCGCAATCAACGCCACCTGGAATGGCACACAGAAAACAATCCTGGCTGATATTGGCATTCGGCTGATCGCCACGGGCTATGTTATCGCTGTGGCTTCTGCTCTGGCAGACATTTTCGGTTTCGGCAGCCATCCTTTTCCAGGCATTCCCTCCTTTGGATTCGTTCAGGTGATTGGGGTGATTCTGGGTGAATTTACAATCGCTCTGGGATTTTTACTCTTCTTGCGTTATAGACACCGAGAATTTAAGCCTGAGTAGGTTTCTTCCAGACTGGATCAAAATGCTGATTCACGGAATAAAACTGGCTGACCAATAAGAATAATTGGTCAGCCAGTTTTTTCAACTCTTATACGCTTGGAAATCTGTAAATTTCTTCTAGTTTTTGATCATCGCCAGCATCTCATCGTTCGTCCTGAATTTAAACTCCACTAAACCCAGACGATCGGCTTCTGCTTGCTCACAGTCTTCAAGCTTTTTGATCTGCTTCCACGTCACCACAGAGGCGCCGGTCTTCCGAATCAGCTCAAGCAGATTTGTTTCGGGATCGGTTTGTTGCGTCACCGGAGCGCGATTCTCCAGATATTGCAATACAGCCTGAGCGCCATTGGTGCCATCCTTACGAGCAACTCCAACTAAACCCGTGCTGGCTTCACGAGACCAACCGGCGATAAAAACACCTTCAATTGGCTGGTTCTTCTGCGGATCAAATACCTCGTACGAAATCCCTTCAACTGGATAGGATGGATTTGGATTCTTGACGTACTCATTCCACTGGTTGACCGGCAGGCCAAAGCGGGCGTCCACAGTATCACCGATAGCGAAGATTACCGTATCTAAGTCAATCGAGCGCTTTATACCCAGTCCTCGCGCTTTTATAGAACCACTTTCAGTGGCAATGAGAGTGTTCTCTTCCACCTCCAGCGCACACACCCGTCCAGAAGGGTCGCTGATCATTTCCAATGGTGAGGCTAGAAAGTAAAACCGGAAACGTGTATCAGAAACTGCCGGCAGCGCTTTTGGCAAGGCAGACAACAAGTATTCTTTGGCTGCAGCGACATCCTGCCCAAGATTTTCCATCACCGGAGCCACGCGGGCCATTTCTTCATCGAATGCCTGTAAGTCAAGATTACTGGCAATGATTTCCAACTCAGCTTTGCTGAACTTGACTTCCGCAGGACCGCGGCGTACTACCGCAATTACCTCGTCCACCTTCAAGTCGCGGATCACCCAATGAGCGATGTCCATCATTACATTTCCGGCGCCTACCACAGCCACCCGTTTACCAATTTCTATCTTACGCGTGCTGTAGGGTGGCAAATGATTATAGTAGTAGACCAGTTCTTTAGAGTGGTAGACTCCTCTCAAGTCCTCACCAGGCAGCCCCAGTCGCTTAGTACCCTGTGCCCCCACTGTGACAACAATACTGTCAAAGCCAAGCTGACGGATATCACCCAGGCTCAAACCAGTATCCTCTCCAACCGTCACGTTGCCATAGTAGATAATATTGTCATGATCAAGAATCTGGCGGAACTGCTTACGCAAGCCCTGCTTCATTTTATATTTATCATGATAAATACCATATTCGGCCAATCCACCCGGTTTGATATCCCGATTGAGCAGAATCACTTTCACGCCCGCGGCAGCCAGGCTGCGGGCGGCATAAATTCCGGTTGGTCCTGCGCCAATCACCACCACCTGGCGCGGATATTGATCTCCCATTATTACAATCCTCCAATAAATTTATATAAGTTCAAATAATGCTCAGGTTTGATTGCAAGGCAATCTCACCTGAGCTACCGGTAAAGTGCATTAATAATACACGGCCCGATGGATCAACCAACTATATTATATAAGCCTTTTATCCCATATTACTCAACTCACACCCAGGATTAAGATTTCACGCCTGGAACAACAACCGTATCACCGTCACAATATACCGAGTAGAGTAAGCCGAGCAAATTATGGTGCTGCTGGTAGAATTCCTGGCGCAGCGAGAGAAAAACCTCACCCAGGGTCGTCTCGCCAGACAAAAATTCATCGAAGAAACGCTCAGCCCATTTTTCAGCAAACACCACCGGCACACGACTCTCACTGCCGATCATACCGCGGGCGCCTTTGGAGACAAAATAGGGCATGAAGCCATCGTAATACAATGGGGATAGCTGGTTCGATTGGCAGGCATTGAGAAACACCAAAGGCTGACCTGGCAGTGGCTGCAGTGCTGGCGCCAGGGTCTCCAGATCATCTTTGGTTGCTTGTGAATTGCCAAAATCCAGCAGCGACTCGCCCGGACTATCTACTTTAGCCTCGGCGTGTCCATAATAGTAAAGGATCTGATCTGGTAGAGCCGGATCGTTCAATGCATCAATCAGAGCATTTGAAGTTGTGCGCTCCACAACCTGCACATTGCTGTCTTGCATCACCCGCTGCCAATAGGCACGCTGGTCTGCAATCACCGAAACTCCCAAATCATCATCGATAGCTTCATTGAAGTTTAAGCTCACAATGAGCTGGGGCTGGCTTTCGATGCTGACATCCAGCACCGGCATTTCAGCCTGGAAGGGAATATTTTCGATGATGTGGCGTAAGCCTAATAGGTAATCCGGGTTGACCTTACCAGGCTCAAAGCGCTCAGCAACATACAATGCCCCCCAGGGCAATAAGAATTCCTTGGAGACCACCTGAAGCTTGAGCATGCTTTTGCGGGCTAGCTCGCGCAGCTTCTTGCCCATCAGCTGGGCATCCGCGCCACTCCGGGGACCAAATAACTCGTTGAACAGTAGCCAGCCCGCTCGGGCAAGCTTGTCCAATGCTTCCTGGTTGGTTGTCTCTGGGATATCCAGTCCCTCCTGGTACACCAGCGCCCCTTCGTGTTCCAGAAAAACTATTTCTTCCAGTGCCTGACGCACCCCGGTGATGCGGTTTAGCAACGCCTGGCTCTTTAACGGCAGCACTGCCTGGGCTGCTACCGCGCCAACCATCGTACATTGGTAGCCCGAACCAGATTCTTGCAAAAAGAGAGAAACATCGCGCGGCTGTAAAGCAAAGGTTGCATCCAGAGCACGCCCCATCGGCTTAACCTCAACCAGCGCCTTTTCAGCGCCAGGTCCGGTTTGGAGCACCAGGTTCATGCCCTGTACAAAGTTGTTATTCTTAAAGAAAAGAGCGGTGATTTCACCTTTTCCAACATGACGAGGCTCAATATCAAAGCGAGCCTTGTTACGTGAACGCCCCTCTACAGGAATCCGCAGGCGTTGTGGCTCCTGGGTGTATAGGATAAAATCCTTGCTGGAGAGGTGCACTGCCAGCTCAATAAGGCTCTCACCAGGACGAAATAGCTGGCGTTCATCCAGCAACGCCGCCAGGCCGACACTGGTTTGCTCGGGGTTTACATCAAAAACCAGGGTATATTCTTGCCCCAGCTCTAATGGGCCAAATTGACCATCCACCTCAACATTCATATAACGACCCGGTTTAGATGCCGATTGGTCGTCGGTGGTGGAACCAGTAGCGAAAGAAAGTTCCTCAAATCCCCCACCGGTAAGCGGCAGGGGTTGCGACTCGAGGATCAGGTTATCGCCCGGCTGAGGGGGTGGTGGAGGCGGCGGTGGCGGTGGAGGAGGTAGTGGCTGGCGCCCTGACCCCGAAGTATCTCCAGGCAGAGCCTCAAGTGGCAGGTCGAGGGGACTGCCCCCATCACCTGCTCCGCCCGAATCTCCACCAGCGGCTGCTTTCGGCTGCGGCATCAATAGATCCTCGGGCGGTTCTACCAGCACCAGCTCCTCCAGAATTAACGGCGGTTCATCTGGCAGACGCACGGTGGCACGTAAACGGTAATAACCGAAGTCTTCAGGCGCCTGCAGGCTGCCTTCGTAGCGACCGGCGTTGCGTTTCACCGGTGCGAGCTGGACAAAAGGCAATCCGGTTTGCGGCTCAGTCTGACCAGGCAGCACTGCCTGGCTCCAGACCATCTGGACATCGATCTCGGCTTTGGTCACCGGTAAATTACTTTTTACCTGGTGAACTGTCGCCCAAATCCGAATTGTCTCCTGCGGGTCGAATACATCTTTATCCGGCTCGAACTGGACGACATAGCGCGTGGTGACCGCTTTCGCCAGCACACCGCCGCGCCATTTCCGCACCAGCTCCCATTCGAGCTTCTCGAGCACGGCTGGGTTAATATAGATATCGCCGTGCCCAACAGAGTAAGGCAGCTTCTCGCGTGCGTTGGGATGCACAGCACTGTGTTCTGGTACCGTACCATCACCTGCTTCGGTCTTATCCCAGTCCACCTCCGACCAACGCCCACTGGCATCCAGGCTGACCACACCACCGGTGGTGGTGGGCAGCTTGACGCCAAAGAAGCACAGCGAATCCACACTCAATGTAAGACCAAGATCCTGGTTGAAACGCTGTGCATCCTGCAGCATCCGGCGCTGTTCATCAGTCTCCAGCCAGCGAGCGTCCGCGAACGGGTCGACCGTGCGGCTTTCATCATCTCTGAGGAAAGGATACTGCCAGGGGATAAGCTGGTAATAAGAGGGAAAAGTACGCACCAGATCGCGCGTTTTTTCAGCGATGCCAAAGCGGTTGAAAAAACGCAAAAACATCATATCCAGCCCGCGCTGCATCACCTGCACCGATTTTGGCGCTCCGTCCCAGGGAGAACCCATCAAAAATAGCCTGCCTACGTGATCCTTGCCACCCTCTTTTTCGATGTACCAGCGCGAGACGATCCCACCGTTGCTATGACCAATTAACCAGGCTTTCGCACCGTCGTGTCGCTCGCGCCATTCCTTTATTTTCTCACCGAGTTGGCGGGCAGAGATGCGGTTATCCTGCCGCCAGTCATAAGAGAATGTATATGCAGATAGCCGGTTTGGATCCGGCATCTCGGGATCGATATCATAACCAAAGCGCTGCAGGGCGTCGAGCATGCGCCCATACTGCTCCTGCTTGAATAATGGGGGCAAGAAGAGCACATCTCGAACGATGCCAGCGGGCTCCAGGTCATCATTGGGATAATGCATCCTATCAAACATCTCTACGATTGATTTATACATGCGGGAGGGATTGCTGAGCAGGCGCGGTACATCGATCCAAACAATCTCACCACTCGATTTGCTGCGCAGCAGGCTGCCCATGTAGCCGGGGATAAGCACGACAAAATGATTGGGCGGTTGCCCGACTTTGGGTGACATCGTAATCTCCTTTGGCGAATTAAACCATCTGGTTAAGCAGCAGGGAAAATATCCTTCTGGCTGCGTAGCTCACGAACAGCGTGGCGGCGAAAGAATGAGGGGTTATTTTTTGCCTTCATCAGATCTTCGTATTTTTTTGCATTCTGGTCAGCAAAATCGCGCGCTGCCTGGAAATCGTTTTTGGCGATCATCGTTGTCTCCAGGTAGCGCCATTCAGCCGGCTTGCCGGGCTGGCTGCTCCAGGATTCGTAAGCCAGAAATGCATGCCCCGGGATGATGACGATCCCTGGACTCATCGATACAGCTTCCAGAAGGCTGGCAAGCAGCAGCGTACCATCCAGGCAGTTGGCTCCTTTATCCCCCAGGCTGTCGGCTGGCAGGCGAACCCGTTGTCCGGCTGTGCCGTCATCCGGGCTGAAGTCAATCACCGAATTGATGTAAGTCACCCCGGCTTCTTTCAGCGCATCATAAATCGCCTTAATCTGCGGCTCTACTTTGGTCGGATCGCCCTGGTAGCCCGCAAGCTGTCCATCCGGGTGGAGAGCAGCCGCTTTACGCAAGAATTCCATCACCGGTCGTGCGTTTGGAGTCACAAACGCACCGAGATACGGTGTAAGATCATTCCACTGACCCGTTTTGGGGTCCAGCACTGCCAGTGGAGCAGTGGTGCGTGCCAGCAGCCAGATCGGGTAGGTCTTATGCAGCTCCACCTTTTCAGTATCCAGATCTTCCACACGTACATTCAGAGTGGCTCGGGTCAGCTCGTCCACCTGATGGACACGCTCCGGAAACAGTGTGGGCAGTTGATCAAAGGACGCCTCCGCGTTGGGTGCAAGCTCAAAGGTATCTATAGCCTGGGCGGAGTAACCATCTATGAAAGAAATGACCCTGATCCGGCGAATCTTTTTATCAAAATTCTTTACCTTGCCACTGAGCAGCGGATTGTTTTTTACATCCATCAGGTGGTAAATTCCGGTGGGTACTTGCGACATGCGTGTGAACACTTCTGCTGAAAGACCGGTGGATTCCGCGCCAAGAACTTTGGCAACTTTCCTGGACATCACCTTCCCGGTTTTCCCCTCCTTCTCCTGAAGCTGGGCACGATTTTGCTCCATATCGATTAATACAGCTTCCTGCTCCAACAGTGCATCCATTAGCAATGAGGCCTCCGCCGCCTCAGCACTGAACACCTGCTGACGAAGCTGGTTGACCTTCTGGCGCTGGATATATTCTGCATGGCGCAGTTCTTCAAAGTTTTCCATGGATTTCCTCCCGATGTTCCTGCGTACCAACTGCCCGGATATGTTGCCCCACAGGAATGGCTACAATCCGACGGGTAAAGCCATTATTATCTAAAAATCTCCCGAATACTATAATTATACCTTATTTATCCACATTCAATCATGCCACCTGGACAAGAGACCTGGGATAAAAGGAAATGTTATAAAGAAATGAATGGAATGACTGCTTCGACGGTATAATTCTAGCCATGCGTTTGGCATCTCTCCACAAAGTGAAGTTTTTCTTCCTGCTCACTGGGTTAATGCTGCTCCTGGCTGCATGCCAGTCAGGTGTTACCCAGACTGACAGCAACCTGACTCCTTCCCCAACACTTACGACCGGCACGGTTGACAACCTCAACATCCGCGTTGCCCACAGCTACTTCTGAACCGCTGGCAATCAAGGTAAATGAAACAGGAATCACCCAGGCTGAATATCAGGCGGAGTTGGGGCGCTTCGAGGCAGCTGCCGGTCACGAACCCGATGAGGCGGAGAAACAACGGGTAATGGATGAGCTGATCAACCAGGAGCTACTCGCTCAGGACGCCATCGACAATGGATTTTCTATGGATGAGGCTGCTCTACAAAAGCGATACGATACGCTGGCTCTCGAGATGGGTGGTCAGGAGCTTCTGGATAACTGGATGGCTGCCAACGGGTATACGCCTGAAACTTTTCGCACTGCATTAAAACGAGGCGCACTGGCAGCTATGATGCGGGACAGGATTGTGACCTCCGTGCCCACATCTGCCGAACAAGTCCATGCCAGACAAATCCTGTTCAAGGATGCCACCCAGGCTGCCCAAACCCAGGCGCAGCTGCAAAGTGGTGCAGATTTCGCCGAGTTAGCACGCCAGGCAGACCCGCTAGGCGGAGGTGATCTCGGGTGGTTTCCGCGCGGGTACCTGCTTCACCCCGAGCTTGAGACTGTTTTTGACCTGCAGCCTGGTGAAATCAGCTCAGTAATCCAGACTGAGGTAGGTTTTCATATTTTGCAGGTAATCGAGCGTGACCCACAAAGAGCATTAGATCCCCAGGCTCTTATGCAGCTCCAAGAGCAAGCCCTGGTAAACTATTTGGCTGAACGCCGCAGCCAGTCCCAAATCGAGATTTATCCTTAACCCTATCCAGGCAACAGCCTGTACCGCTTATGGATCAGCTCTATTGCCTGGCGTACTCGGGCACGATTTTCTTCAGTTTGGTGCCAGCGGCTTGCCCCTGAGGGATGTGGCAATGGAATGATCCAGCGCCCATCCAGCTGTTTTTCACTGCCAATCACATCTTCTAGAATAAACCCTGGCGCATAAAAAAGGCTTATTGCCAGCCTCCCAACGGGCATCACCATGATAGGATCAACCAAAGCGAGCTCCTGATCCAGATAGCCACGGCACAGCTGCTGCTCGGCGCGAGAGGGTACCCGGTCGCCGCTTGCACCCGCAGAACGACCGGGATAGCATTTTGTCACCGCGGTCATATACTGGCTGGAACGAAACCAGGTTTCATCAATGCCCGCCTGAGCCAGCCAGCCAAATAAACGCTTTCCACTTCCCGCGTTGAAAGGTCGACCGGCTTCTTTTTCAGTAATCCCCGGTGCCTGACCAATAATCATCATGCTGGCTCCTACCTGTCCGGAGAAGATCGCCCGTGGGAAGATATCATAACCGGCATCCAGACACAAACGGCAAGAATGCAGCATCTCGTGCAATCCAGCCAGCGATTGCTGGCGTGCAAGGAGGTTTTCGTCAGCGCTCATGCTTCGGAAATCGCTTATCCTGCTATTTCTGCCCAAAGCGCTTTCATGTAGAGGGCATCGTCTTCCATTGCCGGGCTTTCACACAAGATGCGCCCCCCTGCTTCAAATTCAGCCAGGGCGCGGAAAAGCGCCGCAAGGTCCAGATCAGATTGCTGTAAAGGCAGATGCTCTTTCTCTCCCTTAAGCCCATACTCGATACCCGAAAGATGAATGTGAAGCCGCCTCATTGCATCCGAGCCTAAGGATTTGCCTACCAGCTCTAACAAACGAGCCCACTCTTCATAGGTATTCATCGAGCCATCGCCATTGCGGGCGTGCAGATGGGCGAAATCTATGCATGGCTCAACGCCAGGAATCTCCCGGCTCATCACCAGTGTGTCTTCAATCGAGCCCAGCATCGCTATCTTCCCCATCGTTTCGGGGCGCAGGATGACAGGATTTCCACTTGAACGAAGCTCTGCTACACATTCAGCCAGGCGAGGGACAGCTAGCGGAAGCACTTCCTCCGGTGGCTTGCCAAAATAGGAGCCAGGGTGAAATATGATATCGGTAGCGCCGGCCAAATTTCCGTAATGAGCTGCATCCATCAAACGCTTGCGCGACTTTGGCCATTCTTCTTCATCAGCATTCAGATTAATAAAATAAGGCGCATGCACGCTGAGCAGCACATCCTGCGCTGAGGCGGTTTGTCGAATTTGCAGACAAGTCTCTTCAGAGACACGCACCGACTGCACCCAACCCAGCTCAAATGCGCTGAGACCCAGCTCAGATAAACGCTGAACGGCGCCGATACTGCCTCCGGGCTTTTTGGGTGTAGATATCGGAGAGCCAACGGTACCAAATCGAAAAGGATATTCAGTCATAATGCCTCATCATAGTAACCAGAATCGCAATTTCAACCGATCTGAGCACGGCGTGCAGACAGAAGTGCAAGGATCTCATCCTGGGCAGACCACATGCGCGCCTTATCCTCTTCATCAGCGTGATCATAGCCCAGCAAGTGCAATACGCCATGCACGGTCAACAGCTCCAGTTCAGCATCCACCTGGTGACCGGCAGCCTGCGCCTGTTCCAGTGCCCGCGGATAAGAAACAATCACATCGCCCAGGTACAGGTTGCCGCTGTCTAGATCCAGCTCACCCGATGGAAAAGAAAGAACATCCGTCGGTGCATCAATTTCCATAAACTCCCGGTTGAGCTCTTTCAACTGGTTGTCATCCGTAAGCACGATCGTCAGATCGACCTCGCCGGCTGGCTGTTGGTGCTTCAGGGTTTCCCATGCAGCATTTTCAATTATCTCTGGCTTTACAGGAGCAAGACCATGTGCATCAAGAAGGTTGTCGGAAATTTGTATACTGATCATGGCGTTGTTTGGGAGGAGGTAGATTGAATGTCGGGTTGGCTCTCCTTGTCAGAGGCCTTGCGAGTTAGTGCTGGCTGGGAGGGGCGTGTGATGATATCTAAATTCGCGGCTTTCTCCAATTGTGGATACACAATGCGCGGATGATACATGCCTCGCAAGGTCGCCACAAAGGATTCGAGGATACCGCTCAGATCTTGCATTGTCAAATGAGTATCATCGAGCTGACCTGAATCAATTCGTTCATCGAAAACTGCCTTAACCACCTGGCGTAATCCTTCTTCGTCCTGCGGCTTTTCAGCTCGAACGCGGGCTTCGCTGCCATCCGCCAACATCAGGATGGCTGTCTCCCGGCTTTGGGGACGTGGACCAGGATATCTGAATAGTTCAGCATCCACCAGGTCTTCATCTCCGCCGCAAGCCTTAACAGCGTTGACATATTGATAACGTGCCAGAGAGGTGCCATGATGCTCTGAGATAAACTCCATTACCCGTCTCGGCAGGCGGTGTTTACGAGCTATTTCGAGACCATTGGGCACATGGCTGATGATCATTTGCGCGCTGGCGAGGGGATCCAGATCTTGATGCGGATTTAACCCGCCTACCGGTTGATTTTCTATGAAATAAGCCGGTGTAACGGATTTACCGGCATCATGGTAAAGTGCGCCGACTCGTGTAAGCAGCGGATCTGCCCCAATTCGCTCAGCCGCTTGCTCTGCAAGATTAGCCACCTGCAGGCTGTGTTGATAAGTTCCCGGAGCCTGGCGAAGTATCTTTTGCATCAGTGGATGGTCTGGACGCGTGAGCTCCATGAGCTGCATGGGGGTAGTCATTCCTAGCAATTGAGACAGCAAAAATTGCGACAAAATAGTCAGGCTGGCGGTTGCCAAACCATTGAATACGGATACCCCCATCAGAGTTAAAACCCCGAGCCAATCCGTACCCGTTATGATTAGTCGGTAGGCCAAAATCACAAGAGCGCCGGTAGCAGCAACAGTAGCGCCAGCCCAGAAGAATAAGGACACCCGCTGGCCTCTGCCTAAAGCCAGGATGCCCATCAAGCCGCCAATCAAATAAAACATGGTTAAGTCGAGAGCGTTCGGCAGCGCGTACGCAGCCATGATCGCCAGCGGCAAGGCGGTTACCATAGCGAATTGCGAGCCAAATAAAGCTACCACTGTTAAACCAAAAGCGCTCAAAGGAAATGCATAAGGAATCAGGGTATGAAACGGAATGATTAACCGCACACTGATCAGGTACACCAGAAATAAACAGGCCAATAAGGTCAGGCGACGAGGTTTGCCGAGCAAAGTCTGATCGCGAATCAGATATAATGCGATAAAGGCAACCATCAAAACCGCCAGAGACGCCGCGCCGAGCAGATCCTCCCATCGCAATGGCGTAGCAATCAAACCCAATTCCTGCAAAGCTTCTACGTCTGCGGCGTTGAGTACCTGACCTCGGCTGACGACAGTCTGTCCCGAAGCATAGCTGCGCGTCACCGGCGAAACAGTTGAACGCGCCGCCTGGCGAGCCTTTTGGGTCGCTGCCTCATCGAAAAAGCTGTTCGGCTGCACAAATGCTGCCACGAGCTCTGCCGCCACATCCGCTTCTGCTTCTGATAAAGAGAAACTGACCAGGCTGGGAACGCGCTGGCGTGATTCCTCAAGTGTCTCTGCGCGAATCGAGCCTCCCATGGCGCGTTCCAATGCCAGAGAGGATCCTTGCTCAACCGCCTGCCAGCGCGAATCCGCCAGAGATAAAATCGTTGCCTGAGCTTCTGGCCTCAGGCTGACCTCGTCCAGGGCAGTCAGATCTTCTCTTTTCTGCTGCTCCGATGAGTATCCATCCGCGCGCACACTGTCGATAAAAGCCAGAGCAGCACGCAATCGTTCGGAGCTGCGGCGCGCCACGTTCGGATCCGGAGGCGTGTAGATAGCTGATACACTTCGTTCAACCTCTGTTTGCTTTTGTTCGGTAAGCACAAGGCTGGTGAAACTGATGTTCCTGGAAGCCGAGTAGTCCTGGTCAGCCACATCTCCGACAACCGGAGCGCTCGGGCGTAACTGATCGCGGAGAGGTAGCATTAACGCCACCCACGACAGTAAAGCCACCAACACAGCAGCAAAGCATAATACCACTTATGCCGCGCTGATAACTGGACATTACGACTTCTCATGCTGCCTGTCCGGCTCTACCCAAAACCCTACCTGAGCGTTTGTGTAAAGACAAATAACTCTAGCCTGCCAATAATTTGCGCACAACAGCAGAGGCTTGATCGCCTGTCGCTCGACCTTGCAAACGTGGCATGAGAGTCTTCATAACCTTGCCCATATCCGCAGGTGTTGTTGCTTCAACTTCATCGATTGCCTGGCGCGCAAGCGCCTCCAGCTCATCAGGGAGTAGCTGCTTCGGCATGAATGCTTCCAGCACAGTAATTTCATCTCGGGTTGCGACTTCCAAATCGGGACGGTTGGCGCGCTGCGCCTCAGCAATGGTCTCCTGGCGGCTCTTAACTTCCTTCTGAAGAACCGCCTGTACCTGGATTTCATCCAGTGGCTTCCCTTTTTCAATCTCGATAAACCTGATAGATGAAAGTGCCATCCTGAGTGTGCGTTTCCGCAGATCGTCTCCAGACTTCATGGCAGTCTTCAGCGCAGCTTCAAGCTGTTCTTTGGTGTCCATCTGCCAGCCCTAACCGAATAACCTTGGCTGATAGCGATAAGAAGAGCGCATATCCCGGATTTCGACATTTAAGTCCTGGATGGCTTCCTTCAACACCGTTGGGTCCGCTCCAGTTTCTTTGATCATAACCTCGTCATGTTCTTCGGAGAATGGTCTGCCGGTGACCGCAACGATATTCCCGCCTGCATTTGCAATGGCGTTTGTAATAGCCGAAAGCCTCCCCACCTCATCTGGCACACGCAACGTAAAGCGGAAGCTCTCCTCGTGCCCACCTAACAATTCAACCAGGACGCAGAATACATCCGTCTCAGTGATGATTCCCACCAGCTGGTCACCATCCATGACCGGCAAGCAACTGATTTTATTGTCAACCATGATACGCGCAGCTTCCTCAATTGGACAATCACCTGTCACGGTAATCACAGGCTTGCTCATGATCTGGCGAACGCGCAGGCTCTCCAAGAGAGAATAAACCTCGAAGACGCTGAGTGTAGTGGCGGGCGAAGGTTGGTTGGAGAGCAGGTCCTTCTCCACAACGATCCCTACCAGCTTCCCGTTATCATCTACGACGGGCAGATGGCGGATCTTACTCTTGCGCGAGATGTGTATCGCCTGGGGCAGATTGTCGTCCGGCAAGATCGTGATTGGGTTTTTGGTCATGAAATCATTGACAAACATGGGGTATCCTCCGGTCTCAATTATTGGTTTTCTGGATAATTTGGGCAGCAAGTGCATTTAATTGTTCTGTGTCTTCGCGATCAGTATGCATTGCACGCCAGTAGAGATCAAGCAGCTCCAGGGGAGTGAGGCTGCCAACAGTCACGTCCCCGGGAATTCTGACTCGTACTTCGGTCTGCTGGCGTTTAACCAGGTGGAATTCAAACGCGCTCTCGGTCATCTGTCGGAGGGCGCCTTCGTCGATATACGATTCCCAGTTGCGCGGGTATTCGATCACCAGTCGAACAATTGCCCCCTTTATCTGCTCCTCAGGCGGTAATACTCCTCTCAGAGCCTCCATCACACCTACATCGCTATCGAGGCGTATAAAGCGGTCTATAAAGGGGCGAATTTCATTCAATTGGCGCCACTCCACACGCGTTGAGCCTCTTTCAACCTCGGCGATGACAAAGTATTTTTCGTCAGCTGCCTCACCAAAATCGACACGCTCGATCGATCCGGGATAAATAACCGGTGGATGCGCATCTTGATTGAGGTTTTGAGCCTTATGGATATGTCCCAAAGCGACATAATCGATACGTGGATCCTTGACCAATGATCCCGGCAATACCAGATCTGTTCCTAACATTACCGTGCGCTCCCCGCCATAGACCGCCCCCTGTATAGAGGCATGCGCAGCAAGGATCAGCGGTATGTCTGAGTCTGCACGATCCAGCCACTGTTGCACGAGCTCGGTCAGGCGCTGTTCGATCTCCTGGAATACTTGCATAGGATCACTGGCACTGAGATCCTGGCTGGCCATCAAGCCAGATCGCGTAATCCAGGGAATCGCCAGGATTTGAACCGGCAGGTTATCGAAAGTGCCCGGAGCAATAAAAGACGGTTTATCAATCACGCGCACATGGGGTACATCCAGGGTGTCAAACGCTTCCATTGCATGTGCCCTGCCCAGTGCAGGCGCCAGGTCGTGGTTTCCAACCAGTAACAGTGTGGGGATCGCAGCTTTAGAGAGGCGCATAATGCGCTTGCCCCATTCGCGCTGAAATGTTGGCGCCGGGCTGCGATCCTTATACGCATCGCCAGAGAAGATAACTAAATCAACCTTTTCCGATATGGCAGTATCTACGATCTGGTCCAGTGACTTTAAGAAATCCATCACCCGCATTGGCAGACCGGTGATTACATCATGCCTGCCGTAATTGGCCATGTCGATATGAGCATCAGCAAAATGCAGCAACCTTATCACAAATCCCTCTTCAGCTCTTAGCTTGTCTCTCTGAGTTCAATCTATTAAAGCATGTTTTAAGGCTGGACACCCAGCGCAGCTAACTGATCCAGGGCGGGCTGGAAACCCGGGTGCACCTCAGCGGCCTTACGAAAATCCGCAATCGCTGAATCCGTCTCACCGAGTGCTAACCTTGCCATGCCTCTCCAGTAATAGCTCTCTTCCAGAACTGATTCGTTCATCACCGTCAAGGTTGAGATCGCCAGGTCTACCACATCCTGGTACCTGCCGGTGTAATAATATGCAAAATAGGGACCCGTCTGGTACCACAGCATCCTCCAGGGACGCTCCTTTTCAGGTATCGTTGGATAATTGGCAAAAGCGGCATCATAAGCAGTGGCTGCCGCCTGATAATCGTGCAGGTAATTTAAATTGGTGCCGCGGTTAAACCAGGCAAAGAATAAATCTCGACCTGACAGCCTTGATGTCTCTTCTGTTGCCCGTTGCAATGCAGCCTCGTAGTTCGTATTCAAGTCTGCCTGAGGGCCAAGGATTGCCATCACCTGTTCTTCCTGGGCAGGGGGGTAAATGACAATGTAAGTGTAATTGAATGCACGCCAACGGTTGAGCATTTCCTCATAAGCAATCTCAAGATTTGGGCCATCGTACGAATCCTGGACGAATAAAACCTGGGCGGCATCATCATAACCATTCACGACCTGGTAATGTCCCATCCAGCCATCAAAACGCACACCCTCGAACCCTTTTTCTACGATCACCGGGTAGCCCGCAGAAATTAATGCTTTCAGTAACTGCAGATCTCCACCCACCCGTACCGCCGCACTCAGGTCGGTTTGCTCTTCCACGAATGATTCCATCTCGTAGGGCATTACGTTTTTATCGCGAGCATTCGGTTTAAGATAGTCTGCGGTGTCTTGTTGCGTACCTTGCCACCCCCAAAAGCTAAGCGCCATAGCCAGATTTGCTGGACCACAGTTGTTATAGCGCTGGTACATATGGGTGATGCCATTCAACATCGCCTGCGCTGGTAAAGGGGTAGGGGTAAACGTCGGTGTTGGAGTGGGCGAGGGGGTTGGGGTTGGTCCTGGTGCAGTGGCTGTAGCTGTAGCTGGGGACGTCGCTGTGGCAGTCGGCAGATTTAGAGGAGGCAGTGTTGAACCTACCTCTCCTCCGGGTTGAAATACCTGCTCCGCTGGCGGGTTAATCGCATAACGCAGGCGGCTTATAAATGACTCAACGCGCCAGCCCAGGCGGTCGTAAACCGGCGGCAGGCGATATACAAATCCAGCCGATAGGCAAAGAATGATGATTACCAGTGCCAGACAGCCAATGGTTCGCTTGGACATAAAAAGATTATAACACTGGCGATGCCGCGAGCAATTGCTCCAACCGTGGGTGATTGGAATAAACGCCACGACGATCTTCTGGCAGGAGAGCAGCGATGTGACACATGATCTCGTCTGTCGCTTTTTCTAATTGGGCATCCCGATCCCGCCCGCTCAGCGCTGGGAGGTGATAGGGTTCACCGACACGCACTTTAATATCCAGCTTGCGGAAGCGCTTGAACCGGTCTTTAGCGACCAGGTCTTCACAGCCAACCACGCCCACTGGAACCACCAACAATCCAGATTTTACTGCCAGAAAGGCAGCACCTTGCCTGGCCTCTTGCAGGGTGCCATCAGGGCTGCGTGTGCCTTCAGGCGCAATCGCTAATACACCTCCTGCCTTAAGTCGGCGTAAGACCTCCCGAAGTGCTCCAAAATCCGCATTATATCGATCTATCCAGATGCCATTCACCAATCGAACCATCCAGCGCCAGTAGAACACCTTGCGATATTTCTCTGCAATAATCAAGATGACATCCGGCCTGTCGAAAATATCATAGGTTAGAAACGCATCAATCCGGCCAATATGGTTCGCTGTCGCAACAAATGCTCCCGACTTGGGAAGGTTTTCTTTTCCTTGAATTTCCACTCTGGCGATCAGAAACATTAACAGCTTAACTACATTCCGCACCAACCAGTAACCCATCCAGCCTGATTCTCCTCAATCCCAAAAAATATCCGCTATCGAGAAAACATATTATACGTGGATTCAAGGTAAGGAACTTTTGGTTTTTTTTGACCAGATAACAGCGTTAAAATTGATTTATAAAACTGTCAGTTTTTACAGGCAGGCGGTGTTATTAACTATGAAACCATGGAGATAACGATTTCAAAAATGCAGGCACAGGATTTCTCGGCTGGTGAAAACCAATCGGGTTTCGACATGCTTTTTCAGCAACATTGGGAACCAGTTTGTGCGTTGTTGTACCGCATGACCAGTGACTGGCATGAAACCCAGGATCTGGCTCTGGAGACATTCGTCAAATTGTACCAGCACCCCCCATCACAGCCTGACAATCTAAGAGGGTGGCTGTATCGTGTGGCGGTCCATCTTGGACTGAATGCGTTGCGCGCAGGAAAACGGCGTCGTTTCTACGAGCTGCAATCGATCGAGGCGCTGCCTGCCGGGAGCACAGAAAATGACCCGGCACAGATAGCGGACCAATCCCAAAACAGGCGCAAGGTGCAGCATGTGCTTGCAGAAATGAAACCTCGCTCTGCTCAATTGCTGATGCTGCGGTACTCCGGTTTTTCTTATGCAGAATTAGCCTCGATCGTGAAAATTAACCCAAAATCTGTGGGGAAATTCTTGGCTCGCGCCGAAAAAGAGTTTGAAAAGATTTATCTTCGCCTGGAAGCGGAAAGAGAGCTGTAAGATGCACCTGAAAGATGGAGAACTTAAGCTATATCTCGATAACGAAATGAATTCCCAGGCTCGCCAACAGTTGCAGCAGCATCTTGAAGCTTGCCCTCGCTGCCAGGAGAAAGCCGATGAAATGATTCACCGGCGCCAGTGGATTGAGCAGCAAATTCATCGCCCGGACGATCAGGTCGAAATGCCTGGTTTGCCAGCGAATGTTGCTCGTAACCGGTTAGAAGCGCGTATCAATCAGAAAACAAAGGAGAATCATATGTTCCCTAAATTACATCGAGTGCCCCGCCTGGTCTGGGTTGGGGTGGTGGTTGTACTGCTATTGGCAATATCCATGGTCTTCGCCCCAATGCGAGCGATTGCCAACAGTTTCCTGGGTTTGTTCCGTGTGCAGCAGATCCAGGTCATCCAGGTTAATCCAGGCGGGTTACCAGCCCAGCTTGGAGACTCATCCCAATTGGAAGCCATGCTAAATAAGGATGTCACCTACCAGAATAGTGGAGAGGGACAGGATGTTGCGGATGCCGCCGAAGCCTCAACCCTGGCGAATTTACCCGTCCGGCTGCCTGATGCAGCAAACGACCCAATAAAATTATCTTACCAGCCCGGCGGCAGCGCCAGCCTGACGGTAAACATAGAGAATATACGCGCGATACTGGCGGAGATTGGACGTTCTGATATCAAGCTGCCAGAGTCTATGGATGGGGAGGTCATTTCTGTAGATGTCCCAGGTATTGTCCTGGCTCAAATCGGTACTTGTGAGTTTGATGCTGAGGCAGCCCGCGAACAAGGTTACGACCCCGATAGCCCAGGCAGCCCGATTCTAAGCGGGTGTACCAGCCTGCTGCAGTTGCGCAATCCATCCATCTCAGCACCTCCCGATTTGGATATCCAGAATATTGGCGTGGCATACCTGCAGGTGCTAGGAATGACCCAGGATGAAGCCGAACGATTTGCCCGGACCGTCGACTGGAGCACAACATTTGTTATCCCAATCCCGCGCTACGATGCAACCTACCAGGATGTATCTGTTGACGGAACCAATGGTACTCTGATTTTGAGAAACGCCGGTCCATCTGCCAGTGAATATTTACTGATCTGGCTTAAAGATGGTATCGTCTATGCATTAACCGGCTCGGGAGGCGCTGAGCAGGCTTTACAGATCGCAAATTCACTCAAATAAAGATTTGCCTCTATCCAGACATGCCTGATAATTAACTCATACACGGCGAAGAGGGTGCGAAATCGACAGTAGCATCCTTTTTGTCGCGTATATAACTTTCTATTTGAGCACCATTGGGTCAATCCGCAAGGTTATAATCTGTTGATCGCAATAGAATTTAACTGAGCACGTGTTGAAAATCACGAACGATTATGAATGCATCCTCTCCAGCCATAGAAACGAAAAGCCTGCGGAAAGTTTATGGAAGTAAAGTTGCAGTAGGTGACCTGACTTTGACGGTCGAGCGCGGTGAAGTCTTTGGCTTCTTGGGTCCAAACGGTGCGGGAAAGACAACCTCTGTAAAAATGCTCTTGAATTTGATCACCCCAAGCGGCGGGGAGGGGTATCTATTCGGTGCTCCATTGACCGACACCCAAATTCGCAGCCAGGTAGGATTCTTACCAGAGCACTTCCGCTTCCACGACTGGCTGACAGGGAATGAATTTCTATCGCTGCACGCCGACCTGTATCGCATCTCGCGCCCGCTGGCTCGCCAGCGCATTGGTGAGCTGCTTGAGCTGGTAGGTCTGGCACAGCACGCTCAAAAGCGATTGCGCGAATATTCTAAAGGCATGCTGCAGCGCATTGGATTGGCGCAGGCATTGTTGAACCAACCCAAATTAGTCATCCTGGATGAACCGACATCTGGACTGGATCCAGTCGGTCGCCGGCTTGTTCGCGATATCATCCGAGATCTGAGCGCCCAGGGAACAACGGTTTTCTTGAATTCGCATCTACTCAGTGAGGTTGAAATCACCTGTGATCGGGTCGCCTTCATCAAAGCATGGTGAGGTAATTCGCATCAGCCCGTTGAAGAACCTGGTTGAAGGAGAGATCAGCGTCAAGATTCGTCATCAGAATCTTTCTGCACAAGGGCTAGAGGGATTGAGCCGACTGGAGCAGTGATGTGCGCGTAGAAGGTGAAACCATTAACCTGACCATTCAGAGTGAAATCGATCTACCCGAAATCACACGCTATCTGGTGAGCCAGGGTGCAGATATTTTCGAAGTCAGCCCCCAACATCGATCATTGGAAGAACTTTTTATCCAGGTCGTGGGCACCGATGGGGGATTATAAGCCATGTGCGTAGGCGTGATTGCCCGTTTGACTTTTTATGAAGCAGCCCGGAAGAAGATCCTGCTTGCCGCCCTGCTGCTCGGCCTGGTTTTTCTGGTTGTATTCAGCGTCGGCTTTCACTTTATCTTAATCGAGATGGAACGCCAGTTAGGCGAGAACTACCTGCAATTGAATCAGATTAAGAATTTCTTTCTGCTGGCAGCTATCTACGTGGTAAATTTCCTGACCGTGGTGATGACCATCCTGACATCTGCTGATACCATTTCCGGCGAGATCGGATCAGGCACGATCCACACATTAGCATCTAAACCGGTACAGCGCTGGGAAATCCTGCTTGGCAAATGGCTGGGTTTCGCCGGAATGATCACCATCTACCTGCTGATCATGGCTGGAGGCGTGATGGCAATTGTCTACCTGCGCGGAGGCTACCTGGCTCCTCATCCAGTGCGCGCCCTGGCTCTGATGGAGCTCAATGCTCTGCTGTTGCTCAGTGTCTCCATCCTTGGCGGGACCTATCTCTCAACCTTAGCAAATGGTGTAATGGTATTGGGCTTATATGGTGTGGCTTTCATCGGCGGCTGGATCGAGCAAATCGGCAGCTTCATCCAGAGCACATCGACACAGCAAACGACAATGAACATCGGCATTATCACCAGCCTGATCTTGCCCAGTGAGGCGCTTTGGAAACGGATTGCCCACGAGCTGCAATCGCCATTAATATCAGCACTCGGCTTTTCGCCATTTACGACGACATCTTATCCGAGCACAGCGATGATTATCTATTCAGTGGGCTACCTGGTTGTCATGTTAATTCTTGCGATCCGACATTTCCAAAGAAGAGACCTGTGATTTCTGGGAATTGTGGAAGCAAGCCTATGGGGGAGGTAGAAAATTTTCATCATGCGTAAATTGAATACACCTGTACTATTCGTTTATTAGGATATCCTTGAATATTTTTAATTTATTTTATTCCCATATTTATCATAATAATTATCCGACAATGGTAAAATCGATCAGCTTGGCTCACTGCCCTGCAAATGATGATCGCTAAAGATACGCCGACGAACAGGAGAGTAATATGCGTAAACACATTTGGATCCCGCTCGTGATTGTTCTGGCATTGGCATCCTGCACCAGCCAGGGTACGCCGGGCTCATATTCGAATCCGTACGGTTCTACAACGACAACAAGCGAACCCACCACCCTGCCGACCGCAGCCAGCCCCACCGTTGGCGAGGCTGAGGCACAAGCTACGGTAGCAACGACACCTGAAGTTGTCCCCGCGACAGAAAGCCAGGCACAGACTGGCAGCTCACTATTCAATATCATCCCCGGAGAATCCTCCGTCACCTATGAAGTTGGCGAAACCTTCTTCAATGACAATAACCGTTTTGCTGTAGCAGTCGGCAAGACCACCCAGGTAAACGGCCAAATTCAGGTCGACCAGGTCAATCCGCAAAACTCACTAATTACTCCCATCGAAATCGATGTCAGCCAGCTCCAATCGGATAGCTCACGCAGAGATGGCGCAATTCGTGATCGCTTCCTCGAGTCATCCCGCTTCCCAAGCGCCCGCTTCGTGCCAACCAATATTGAAGGCTTGCCGGACAGTTATTCAGCCGGGCAGGAATTGACGTTTAAAGTTACCGGCGATCTGACCGTGAAAGAAACTACCCGTCCCGTTACCTTTGATGTGACTGCCCGCATAGAAGGTGATACTCTGGTTGGAACGGCAACAACTACAATCCTGATGAGTGAGTATGGTGTTGGACCAATCACTCTGGCGGGCATCCTGGGCACCGAGGATGAGGTGAAAATCACCTTGACTTTTGTTGCAAGAGTATAGTTTTCTTCCCAATCCATCACCCGTCCTTGAATAAGAACAGGAGAGTGGAGCAAATCTAGCTGCTCCACTCTCCTGTTCTTACCTTCCGCACACCCATATTAGCGTGTTACTCGAGGGATTTTCTTTGAAGTGCGCTATAATACCGATAATTCTTAACCGATTATGAGTACATTACTGCAAAACAAACGTATCATCCTGGGTGTCACCGGCTCAATTGCCTGCTACAAAGCAGTTGATTTAGCCTCAAAACTGACCCAAATTGGCGCACAGGTCGAGGTCATTTTGACCGCCGCTGCACAACAGTTTGTTACGCCTTTGACCTTCCAGTCTGTCACCGGTCGACGAGCATATGTAGACGATGATCTGTGGGGCACTGAAGGACATGTCCAGCACATCGGGCTGGGAAAAAATGCGGACCTGCTTGTCATTGCACCTGCAACTGCTAACACCCTCGCTAGGCTCGCGCATGGCATCGCAGACAACCTGCTGACTGTCACGGCGCTGGCAGCAACATGCCCTGTCATCATCGCTCCTGCCATGGATGGTGGGATGTTCTTGCATCCTGCCACGCAAGCAAACCTGGAAATTTTACGCCAGCGCGGCGCCTGGATTTCGGGACCTGCCAGCGGGCATTTGGCATCTGGACTGGAAGGCATCGGAAGAATGATGGAGCCCCAGGATATCCTGGGAGAGATCATCCTGTTTTTCTCGCGCAGCGGTCCGTTAAATGGGCGCCGAATACTGGTTACCGCTGGCGGCACCCAGGAACCTATTGATCCGGTACGAGTGATTGCTAACCGCTCATCTGGCAAACAAGGTTTTGCCTTAGCCCAGGCTGCCCGGGACGCAGGGGCGCAGGTGACCCTGATCAGCGGACCCAGCGCCCTTGCCTCTGCACCAGGGGTAGAACGTATCGATGTACAAACTGCTGAAGAAATGCTTCAAGCCGTGCTTAAGGAAATTCCTCATACAGACGCCCTGCTGATGGCGGCTGCAGTGGCAGACTTTCGCCCTACAAATCCAGCCGCAAATAAGATCAAAAAGGAGTCGGGAGTACCTGTAATACAACTTGAACGCACCCCAGATATTCTCGCAGCCGTTGCACATCAAAAAGAAACTTCCGGTTGGCCGCGCGTTACAGTCGGTTTTGCGGCCGAATCTCAAGAGCTCCTGGAAAACGCACTGGCGAAATTAACCGCAAAAAAGTTGGATTTCATTGCCGCTAATGATATCCGCGCCATGGATGCTGGATTCGGTGTTGACACAAACCGGGTCACTTTGCTGTTTGCTTCAGGTGATCAACAGGAGCTTCCGTTAATGAGCAAGGCTCAGGTTTCTGAGGTGATCATACAAGAAGTCGTCCGCTTGTTAGAAATAAAACCTGTGGTACATCCAAACATTCCACGAGAGGCTTGAGCATGGGGCACCTGCCTGATAGCTGGATCGTCCATTTATGCACCCGTTTGGCCTGGGAGCAGGCACTGAAGGAAGGTGAGTATCGACCTCATTCCCTTAAAACCGAGGGGTTCATCCATTGCTCGCGTCCCGACCAGATTGCACAGGTGGCTAACCGGTTTTTCAAGGATGAACCCGAACTGGTGCTATTATGGATCGATATAAAAGGTTTAGAATCCGAAGTATGCTGGGAAACCGCTGACGGTCAAGAATTTCCGCATCTGTACGGAGCTTTAAATCTCAGCGCAGTGAAGACTACGAATTCATACTCAATGACAGAGGAACTTAAATGGCCTTGAAAGTAGGAGAATACGCTCCCGATTTTTGTCTGGAGAGTCATCTGGAAGAAAAAGTTTGCCTGAGCGATTATGCCGGGAGAAAGCATGTCGTGCTTGCGTTCTTCCCATTAGCCTGGACACCGATATGAACAAGCCAGATCCCATCATACCAGGTCAGCTTGGACCGGTTTGATGGGATGTCAGCCCAGGTTCTGGGCATCAGCGTCGACAGTAAACACACATTAAAAGCCTGGGCAGATAGCCTGGAAGGAATTACCTACCCTTTATTGAGCGACTTCTACCCTCACGGACATATCGCTCGGATGTATGGCGTGTTTCGAGCGGGTGATGGCTACTCGGAAAGAGCGATTTTCGTAATTGATAAATCTATGAAGATTCGCTATGTAGATGTTCATGATATTGACTTGCAGCCTGATAACGACGTATTGTTCAATGTGCTGGCCGAGCTTGAACCGGGAGGCCAATCACTTCTACAAGCTGCACCCATCATCGAGGAAGCCCCTGCCACGAATATCCCCGAGGCCGACATCGTCATGTATTGCACCCCGTGGTGCCCAGCATGCCGCAGGGCGCGGGCATTCTTCAAGGAAAATGGCATCCAATTTCAAGAGATTGATATAACGCGCGATCGTACATCCGCAAAACTTGTCCGAGGATGGGCAAATGGAAACGAGACCACACCCACGTTTAATATCAAAGGCACGATTATCGTTGATTTCGACAAAAACCGCATTGCGAAATTACTTGGCATCGCTTAGGAGAACTCAATTGAGAACCTCACGCCGGCAGATCTGGATGATTCTTGTTGTTGGCGCTCTACTTGGTATTTTAGCCTTCGGATGGATTGGATTGCTGCCTGCCCTCGCCGATTCTGGCGGCTGGCCTTCAGCGACTCCCTCACAGACTCCATACCTGCCAACAGCAACCTGGACGTTGTTTCCGCTCCCAACGTCAGAAATACCAACGGGTCAAGTCCAAAATTCTCCTTTGCCCCCATACCCCACTGCAAAGGCATTGCCAACTGGAACAGTGCTCTCTGGCGAGATGCTAATTCAGACCCTGGAAGCAACTTTACAGCCCCAAACGAGTCCATCAGATGAGCAAAGCATATTCCCCGCCTGGTTCTGGGCGATTGGTATGATTCTCGTTATCGCATTAACAGCGCTGATTGCCTTTATCGTTTTCAAGTGGATGCGAGGGACTTCTCCTTAAATCACCAGTTTAAATTCATATATATTTAACTCATATAGCTTTAATACATGATAATATATATCCACAAACGGGTTTTTTATTAACTATGCCCGTTCGTAGACAATTTTGTTATAGGAGGATCAAATGCGCAAAATTTCTGTATCGTACATAACAATGACATCTCTCGTAATCCTGCTCTTGCTTATATTACCCGGATGTGGTGGTGCGAAGGAAGCTGAGCCTACTCAACCAGCACCAGCAGAAGTAATCCCCCCTACCAATACAACGGCACCCACCGACATCCCATTACCCACCAGCACCTTTACGCCCGTTCCGACAGATACGCCAGTACCTACGGATACACCTGTGCCTACAGATACCCCAGACCTGGCTGCCACAGAAGCAGCGGAGGCCACTGCCGCAGCTGAAGAGCTGACTGCTAAGATCGATGCTGAACTGCAAAAGCTTGGGCTTTCGACCAGCGAAGGATACCTGGCATGGACACAAACAGATCCCTTATCTGTAACTACTGACGTCGGCGCTCAAACACTCTTTGCCCCCTTTGCTGAAGGACAGAAATTCTCAGACTTCATCCTGGGAGCGGATGTCACATGGGAGTTTACCAGCGGCCTGGCGGGATGTGGCTTTATGTTCCGTTCCGAAGAAAATTTCGAACGGGGTGCGCAATACCGCTTCTACACAATTCGCCTCTCTGGCCTGCCTCTATGGGATATAGAGTACTGGAAATTTGGCGAGTGGCAGACCACCCTTGGCGGTGAGCCACGATCGAATACCGTCATTGACCAGGCAAATGGTGCTACCAACCGCTACGTCCTCCATATCACCAAAGATTTGTTTACCTCATTTGCTAATGGTGAAAGAACTCGGTCGGGTAACCAGCTCTACGCTCAAAGAAGGGTACTTCGCCTTATTTACCTTCCAGGAATCTCAAAAGTCAACCTGCACGATGAATAATGCCTGGATTTGGGCTCTAAAGTAAATCGGCTATTCTTCTGAAGAACCCATCAGGCTGGTCAAATTGAGAATTTGACCAGCCTGATTTTGTCTTGATGTGTTCTCCAGAACCGTGGTAAGATTGTGTTCGTTGTTCGCATCAACGTTGTTTTGTTTTTTTTGAATACTAATTTCGACTCCCATCCATTATGCCCCAGGAGGAAACATCCTGAAAGATAGGGCGCCTGGCTAAATAGTGGATATTTTCGTTTTAAGGATTAGCACGAATGAATACCTTTTATGCTCATATACCAAATCATTTCAGCCTGCCACGTCGCATTCATCGGCTGGGCGAGCTTGCCTACAATCTGTGGTGGTCCTGGAACCCGGATGCGCATCGCCTGTATTTGCGCATCGATCCAGACCTGTGGGAGCGCCTGAATCACAATCCTGTGAAGTTTTTACGTAAAGTGGATCCTGTGAAGCTCAATGCGGCAGCCAACAACCGCTACTATCTGGATGCATATGACCGCACGCTGAGATCCTTCGATCACTACATGAATCCAAGCGAAACCTGGTTCTCACAAAAACACGGCGACCGGGCAGATCGGTTAATTGCATATTTTTCGATGGAATATGGCTTATCTGAAGCTTTACCGCTATATGCTGGTGGCCTGGGTGTATTATCAGGCGACCACACAAAAGAAGCCAGTGATCTGGGTCTCCCTTTTGTAGCAGTTGGCTTGCTTTATAGCGAGGGTTATTTTATCCAGCGTATTACCGAGGATGGCTGGCAGGAAGCACGTTATAACCACAATGATCTAAACGAGCTGCCCATCTTACCGATCCTGGATGAAAACAACCAGCCTGTCACTGTATCAGTCCAGCTCCCCGGAAGGGACACAAAAGCTCGGGTATGGGAGATCAGGGTTGGGCGTGTACCGATCTACATGCTGGATACCAATGTCGAAGAAAATTCGACCTCCGATCGCAACCTTACCGCCCGGTTATACAGCGCTGATTTAGATCAGAAAATCACCCAGGAGATTTTGCTCGGCATCGGCGGCGTACGCGTCTTGCGCGCCCTGGGCTATAAGCCCGATGTATGGCATATGAATGAAGGTCATGCTGCGTTCATGGTACTTGAGCGCATCAAGGAGTATATTGCCGAAGGTCACACCTTTGATGCCTCTGCCGAATTGGTCAGAAACAGCAGCGTTTTCACCACGCATACCCCCGTGCCAGCCGGCAATGATGAATTTGCACTATGGCTGGTCGACAAATATTTTTCTAACCTCTGGCCGCAGTTGAATTTAAACCGGGATCAATTTATCGACCTGGCGCGCCACCATCTAAGCTGGGGTGACTCTTTCAGTATGCCCGTCCTGGCACTGCGAATGTCCGAAGGTCGTAATGCTGTATCCGAGCTGCACGGTCGTGTCTCTCGCGATATGTGGAAATTCATCTGGCCAAAGCTTCCGGTCGACAAGGTACCCATTCACCATGTTACCAATGGTGTACATACAGGTACATGGCTGGCACGCCGCATGCGCGCACTCTATGATCGCTATCTGGCTGTGGATTGGATGGAGCATCTGGATGATCCAGAGATGTGGAAACTGGTCAAGCGTATCCCTGACGAGGACCTCTGGGCTGTGCGCCGTCACCTCAAACGAAAACTGGCCTACTTCATCCGTGAACGGGCACGCCAGCAGTGGCTGCGCGGTGCCATGCACCCGGTTCAGGTAATTGCTTCCGGGATCCTGTTAAATCCATATTCGCTGACTATCGGTTTTGCCCGCCGATTTGCACCTTACAAACGTGCCAATCTGGTGTTAAGTGATGTCGACCGGCTTTTAAATATCATTAATCGCGTGGACATGCCCGTGCAAATCATCTTTGCAGGTAAGTCTCACCCCGACCATGAAAGCGGCAAGCTGCTGATCCAGGATGTCTACCGCACGGTTAAGAAAGCTGAAAGCGGTGGCCGGCTGGTTTTCCTGGAAGATTACGATATTAATCTTGCTCGCCTGCTGGTGCAAGGTGTCGATGTGTGGATGAACACCCCGCGCCGGCCGAATGAGGCATCCGGAACTTCGGGTGAGAAAGCAGCATTAAATGGCGTGCTGAATTTCTCAGTGATGGATGGCTGGTGGCGAGAAGGTTATAACGGGCAAAATGGCTGGGCGATAGGGTCTGACACAGATGTTGAAAATCAAGATCTGCAAGATGAACAAGACGCCATTAGCCTGCTGGATACCCTGGAAAATGAGATCGTCCCGCTTTACTACCAGATTCGTTCATCAGACAACCTGCCTGGCGAATGGATAAACCGGATGAAAGAATCGATCATCAGCCTGAGCCCTCGCTTCGGCATGACTCGCATGGTGAAAGAATACCTGGATGATTATTACCTGCCCGCCATAGACAGGCAGCAGGTCAAACAACCAGGGGACTAGGAACAAGCAAATGGAACTTGTACTTACCCCCGAAGCGTTTCTAGGGGCTGGGATGATTTTCCTGCTGCGCGTCCTGGATATGACCCTGGACACGCTCCGGGTGCTTGTCGTGATGCGCGGCCGGAAACCCATTGCCTGGGTATTGGGCTTTTTTCAGGCGTTGATTTTCGTGGTAGCCATCAGCTCCGTATTGAAAGATTTAACGAACATCCTGAATATCATTGGTTATGCGGCTGGCTTCGCCACCGGCAACGTGGTGGGGATGTGGATTGAGGAGCGATTAGCCATCGGGCATACCCACATGAGCATCGTCAGCTCCAGGTTGGGCTCCGCGATTGCTGAGCGAATACGCGAGGAAGGTTTCGCAGTTACGGAAATCCCGGCGCGCGGCAAAGATGGCATGGTCACCCTCTTAAATCTGAGCGTGTTGCGACGGTACGTTGCTCAGGTGCACCAAATCGTTAACCAGATCGATCCGACTGCATTTATCACAGCAGAAGACGTGCGCCCCGTCCGGCGTGGCTTTTGGCGGGCTTAATCGTACGATTAAGCTCATGAAAAAACGAGATTGAATATCCTGGCAGAGTGAATGCCATGACCGAAGTTGTCCAGGCTGCGTTAATTGTCTTTGCGCTCAGGTTAGTGGATATTACACTCTATACGCTGCGCATCTTTATGGTGGTGCGCGGTAGGAAAGGAATGGCCTGGCTGTTTGGTTTTTTCCAGGCTTTCGTTTTCGTGAATGCCATGCGCATGGTACTCTCCGACCTGGGGAATTGGTGGAAAATCCTTGGATACGCGGCTGGTTTTGCTACCGGCATGATCCTAGGTATGTGGATTGAAGGACGCCTGGCGATCGGCTATACTCACCTGCAGGTGATCAGCTCCAGGCATGGAGCCGAGCTCTGCGAGCATCTTCGTGGAGCCGGTTATGGTGTGACCGAGTTCTCGGGCATGGGAAAAGATGGTGTGGTTACCATCCTGGATTGCAATATCCAAAGAAAGAATTCAGTAAGAATTACTGAAATCATCCAAGAAATTGATCCTGACGCCTTTGTCACCGCGGAAGCTGTTCGTTCGGTACGGCGAGGCTTCTGGGGTTATTAATTTAAAGCCCCCTCATAATCACCCTTTTTCAATTTAATAGTGACAGTTGTCACGGGTGAGAGGTGATCAATTATGGTTGACCTGCTCCCTCGTTCTGTATACTATTTAAACGGGAGAGGTATTTTAATTCGGTCAGGTTGATCGATAAATTTTTTCATTTTAAACATCATTCCGTGGGTACGCTGATCAACCGAAGCCCCTAAAAAAATAAAAGGAGAAAATTATGGATGCTGTAATGCTGGCAAGGTTACAATTCGCGATCACGACCATCTACCACTTTTTCTTCGTCCCCTTAACTCTCGGTTTATCGCTGATTGTTGCACTGATGGAGACTTTATATGTCACCACCCATCGAGAAGTCTACAAACAGATGACCAAGTTTTGGGGCAAGCTGTTCGTGATTAACTTTGCAATGGGGGTCGTCACAGGAATCGTACAAGAATTTCAATTTGGCATGAATTGGTCAGAGTATTCCCGCTTTGTCGGAGATATTTTCGGTGCGCCATTGGCAATCGAAGCATTGATGGCATTCTTCCTCGAATCAACTTTCCTGGGAATATGGATTTTTGGCTGGGACAAGCTCTCCAAGAAGATGCACGCTGCCGCTATCTGGTTGGTGGCAATCGCTTCGAATTTATCGGCAACCTGGATCCTGATCGCTAATTCTTTTATGCAGCAGCCTGTTGGATATGTAATCAACAATGGGCGAGCAGAAATGACCAGTTTCTTAGCGCTCGTGCTCAACCCAAATCTATTCGTCCAGCTCCCGCACGTTATCCTTTCTGGAATGGTTGTCTCTACCTTTTTTGTAATGGGGATTAGCTCTTACCACTTATTGAAGAAAAATAACATCGATTTGTACAAACGCTCCTTTCAAATTGCCGCCATCCTGGCAGCTATGTCTACGGTGATGTTAATATTTAACGGGCACAGCCAGACTCAGCATGTGGTAGAAACACAGCCGATGAAATTAGCATCTGCTGAAGCGCTATGGGAAACTGAAGACCCCGCATCGCTATCCTTGCTGACCATCGGCAGCCTGGACCAAACCCGCGAGGTTTTTTCAATCCGCATACCTGGCTTGTTAAGCTTTTTAGCCTATAACCAGTGGAGCGGTGAAGTCAGAGGATTGAATGATCTGCAGGAAGAGTATTCGCTTACTTATGGTCCAAGAGACTATGTACCCAATCTGGTTATCACCTACTGGTCATTCCGCATCATGGTTGGAATAGGATTTCTGCTCGCACTCATGGCGGTTATCGCGGTCGTGCTGGTTATGGGCGATTTCTTCGAGCAACCGCCGAAGGTTTTAAAGCTGTTCCTCTGGGCAATCCCATTGCCATTCCTGGCTACATCTACAGGCTGGTTGCTGACCGAAGTAGGTCGCTTCCCATGGATAGTTTACACATTGATTACGATCGACCAGGGAGTATCCCAGATAGTAAGCCCCTGGCAAATTTGGGTCTCGATGATTGGCTTCACCCTGATCTATGGAGTACTGATGGTTGCAAATGTATACTTACTGGTTAAGTTCGCAAAAGTGCCCCCACCATCCTTAGATGAACCAAAGCCTGCCGATGAAGCTGATGACCAGCTTCCATCACTTGTTGCAGCTCAAGATTAACTCAAGACAAGGATTGGAGATTAGCCATGCTGAATACACTCTGGTTTATTTTAATAGCTATCCTGTACATCGGCTTTTTCATACTAGAAGGCTTCGATTTTGGCGTAGGCATTTTGCTGCCCTACCTGAGCCGGGATAAGGATGCAAGCGTTGTGGATCACAAGCGCCGTTTGCTGATCAACACCATCGGCCCACACTGGGATGGCAATGAGGTCTGGCTGTTAACCGCCGGTGGGGCTACCTTCGCAGCCTTCCCTGAGTGGTACGCTACTATGTTCAGTGGTTTTTACCTGCCACTTCTTTTGATCCTGTTAGCCTTGATAGCCCGTGGGGTGGCTTTTGAGTTCAGGAGCAAAGATCCGAATCCCCGCTGGCGAAAAATCTGGGATTGGTCGATCTTCCTCGGCAGCCTGCTTCCCCCATTTTTAATTGCCGTAGCCCTGGCAAATATACTGATTGGGGTGCCGATCAATGCAGAAGGCCAATATGTGGGAGGATTCTTTAATCTACTTAATCCCTACGCACTCCTGGCAGGTATTACTACAGTGGTCATTTGCATTTTCTACGGAGCAATTTTCATAAACCTGAAGACTGCTGGCGAGATATCTGAAAAAGCGCGAAAAACCGCCCAGCGCATTTGGCCGGTCGCGGTGATCGTACAGCTAATCTTGGGCATTTACACCTACATCGCCACCGAAGCCATTGCCAAATTAGGCATCAACCCTGGCATTGTCCCACTCATTTCGATCGTCGCACTGCTGGTAGCTGGTTACCTGGTAAGAAAAGGCAACCTGGGCTGGGCATTTGGCCTGACAGCCACAACCATTGCATTCACCTTGCTGACTTTGTTTATGATCCTTTATCCCGATGTGATGGTATCAAGCATCGATAAAGCTTACAGCCTGACGATCACCAACGCCTCATCCACTCCATATACCCTGACGGTAATGACGATCGTCGCAGTGATATTTGTACCGGTAGTCCTGTTTTATCAAATTTGGAGCTACCGGGTCTTCCGCAAGCGGCTGACCATGGACTCGCCGTTAGTTTATTAAAATAACCAAGATCAAAATTAGACAAGAGAGAGTGCCTGGGAGCCAGGCACTCTCTCTTGTCTTTAAATACGACTAATTGAAGTTCGGTTGATGCAACATTCCGTATCCAGCCTCTTGACAAAACTCAAAATTGATATACAATTAATGCAATGATACAATAATACAATAAGACTTTGATACAAGTTCCGTTGTTGAGACCAGGAGACATTTAATGGGATAACAGATCATGCAGATACAGATCAATTTCCGCTCTGAGCAGCCAATCTACCTTCAGATCGTAGAACAGATCCGCCGCCAGGTCGCGAGCCAGGAGCTCAAGCAGGGCGACCAGCTACCCACAGTTCGCCAACTGGCAACAGAATTACGAGTAAATTTTAATACAGTCGCCAGGGCTTATCGGTTGTTGGACGAGGCGCGTATCATCTCCACCCAGCAGGGTCGTGGTACATATATATGGGAGCAACCCACCCCCGAAGGGCTGGAGAGGTTGCGGCAGCAGGAATTTGAAAGCCTGACGCACCATTATTTACGTGAAGTTGAGCGATTGGGTTACAGCCCTGAGCATGCAATGGGTATTGTACAGAGACAGGTAAAAACCTGGCACTCGAGCGGCACCATAACTGAAGACAAATAAACAGGCTCGATTTAACTTTATGAGGATGATATGACGAATATGCAAAGTACCGACAAAGAGAACAAGAGCAATATCACAATAAGCAGCTACGAACCTCAGGAAACGCGGGGAATTAACGGGATATCGGCGACACTGGCGATCCTATTCTTCTTACTCGCCGCAGGCGGTGTAATATGGATGCTGACGGAGGATGTTCCAACTGGTTGGATTATAGCCTTTGCGACCATAATGGTATTGATCGGGTTGTTTTTCCTGACCAGCTTGAAAATAGCTTCCCAGTGGGATAAAGCTGTGGTCCTACGCTTGGGAAAATTCCATGGTCTGCGTGGACCCGGATTGTTCTGGATATTTCCAATGATTGAAACCACACCGAACTGGATCGACCACCGCGTCATGGTAGCACCCTTTAATGCGGAAAAAACCTTAACGAAGGATACCGTACCTGTTGATGTTGACGCAGTCCTGTTCTGGATGGTATGGGATGCTGAAAAAGCCGCCCTTGAGGTGGCTAATTATAGATCGGCTATCGCCTGGGCATCCCAAACAGCCCTGCGAGAGGTTATCGGGCAGATGAATCTGGCGGATATCCTGGTCGGAAGAGCCAAGATGGATGCAGACCTGCAGAAAATCATCGATGAACGCACCACACCCTGGGGCATCTCTGTGCAATCGGTAGAAATCCGCGATGTGGTGATCCCGCGAGGCTTAGAGGACGCCATGAGCCGCCAGGCACAGGCTGAACGCGAGCGCCAGGCACGCGTGATCCTGGGTGAATCGGAAATGCAAATTGCTGACAGCTTTGCCAATGCTGCTAAGGCATATATCAATAATCCGGTAGCATTGCACCTTAGAGCAATGAACATGCTGTTCGAAGGGCTCAAGGAGAAAGGCGCTTTGGTTATTGTGCCCAGCAGCGCTGTCGAAACGATGAATCTGGGTGGCATGTCTGGACTGGTGGCAATGTCCCAGATGATAACCTCAGATTCGACCCCCGGCGAAAGCACCAGCGTATAACTCTACCCATGCGTAATAACACTCAACTGTGTGCAAGCACAGTTGAGTGTTATTATGTAATCGTTTCACGTGAAACAATCTTAAAAATGGATTTATTAAAATGAACCCTAAAAAAATACTCTCTTACATGCTTTATATCGTCATCCTGATCACCGCAGGGTGCCAGTCACCAACCAGCACCGCGTCTGTCCCGGCTGAGCTTACACCCGCTACACCCTCTACCACTCTGGAAACAGCGGCGCTAGATTTTGTGAATCTGCTTGCTGAGGGTAAATATGACCAGGCAGTCAGTCAGTTTGACCCAACCATGCTGGAGGTTTTACCCGCTCAAAAGCTCGAAGAAACCACAGAACAGATAAAAGCCGGTTATGGTGACTTCCTTGATGCAGTTAAATTCACCTCCACCGAAGAGTTTGGTTATCAGATCGTGTATGTGACATACGCATTTCAAAAAGGTATGCTAGATATCAAGATTGTATTTGATGATACCGGCAAGATCACCGGTCTGTACTTTACCAATCCGAACAGCGCCAATGCCGCCTCCTATCGTTCGCCAAGCTATGCAAACGCCGACCGGTTTTCAGAGAAGGAGGTGACGGTTGGCAGCGGTGATTGGGAGCTGCCTGGCACATTGAGTATTCCGGCCGGCGATGGACCTTTCCCGGCAGTAATCCTTGTTCACGGATCAGGTCCGAACGATCGGGATGAGACAATCGGCCCTAATAAACCCTTTCCGTGATCTCGCTGAAGGCTTAGCCTCACGCGGTATCGCGGTATTACGGTTTGAAAAGCGCACCAAGCAATATCCCGAAGAATTAATGGCTGAATTTCCCCAAATGACGGTTCAGGAGGAATTTATAGACGATGCTCTGGCAGCAATCCGGCTCCTGCAAGACACGCCAGAGATCGATGCAGAGCAAATATACATCCTGGGTCACAGCCTGGGAGGAAATGCTGGCACCACGCATTGCCGAGCAAAGTGATAATCTGGCAGGCTTAATCATCCTGGCAGGTGCTGCCCGCCCTCTTGAAGACCTGCTCGTCGAGCAGATCGGCTATCTGGTCAATCTTGACGGGACGGTTACACCGCAAGAGGATGAGCAGATGACGGAGCTTCAAGCATTGGTTGCACAGATAAAAGATCCTGACCTGAGTGTAGAAACTGCGCCAGGCTACCTGATGGGTGCTCCAGCATCGTATTGGCTGGATTTGCGGGAGTACGATCCTGCTCAAACCGCAGCTAATGTAGATGTCCCGATGCTTATTCTCCAGGGGGATCGAGATTACCAGGTGACCCAGCAAGATTTCCTGCAATGGAAGCAAGCCCTGGATGGAAAAGCCAACGTTTTATTCAAAGAATATCCCACTTTAAATCACCTTTTCATCCCAGGTACAGGACAAAGTACTCCCGCCGAGTATGAGCTGGCTGGTCATGTCTCTCGTGATGTCGTTGAGGATATCGAGGGTTTCATTACGACCGGGAAGGTTAAATCGCAAACGCTTTCATCAGGAATCGCGATGGATCCCGATGAAATAACTCGTTTAGTGCTGTTAATTCTACCAATTTTCCTTCTCCAGATGGGGGTTTCCATCTATGCACTGGTCGACCTCTCTCGCCGCCAGAAGACCCGCGGAGCACGCTGGATGTGGGCTGTCCTGCTGGTGGTGAGTATGTTCGGCGTGCCGAGCGGTTTTGTGGTTGCAGCCGTCTATCTCATCTGGGCAAGGAAGGAGGACGAGTATGGAGACGATGATCAGAGTTGAGAATTTATCCAGGCGCTATGGCAGGGTACGCGCATTAAATGGTTTAGAGATGCAGGTGCCCGCTGGAGCGGTGTATGGCTTTCTGGGACCTAACGGAGCTGGAAAGACTACCACACTGCGCATTCTTACTGGCCTGGCGCGCGCCGATAAAGGGCAGGTCTGGCTGAACAACCAGCCGCTAGCCCTGCAGAAGCTGGGGAACCGCCCCTCGATTGGCGTACTTCCTGAAGAGCCAGCTTTTTACACCTGGATGACTCCCCGCGAGTATCTACGGGATTTTGTGGCTCCACTGTATAAGCTATCCAGGCAAGAAGCGGTAAGCCGGTCGGGCGAGATGCTCGAGGTTGTGGGTTTATCTTATGCAGCCGAACGCCGGATCGGCGGGTTCTCTCGCGGCATGCGCCAGCGGCTGGGGCTTGCCAAGGCGCTGCTGCCACGATCTGAGCTGCTCCTGCTGGATGAGCCGGTCAGCGCTCTTGATCCAGCCGGACGGAAAGAAGTGCTGGATTTAATCGAGTTGATGCGAGGCCAGGCGACTGTTTTGCTCTCAACGCACATCCTTAGCGATGTGGAAAGGGTTTGCGACAAGGTTGGGATCATCAATAAGGGGAAAATGATCATCGAATCACCCCGACAGGAACTATTGGATCGCTATGCACTGCCTATCTTTGAGGTGGAAAGCGAAAACGGCTTCGGTGATTGGATTGGCACTGCGAGCCGGATCGATGGGGTTGAACGTCTTGAAGTAGCTGGTCGTACGGCTCGGATCTTCGTCAAGGACGTTCAACAGGCAGGTCGCAATTTGCTTGCATCGATTATGGAAAATGGAATTGTCCTCCGCCGTTTTGAGAAAGTTACCCCGTCATTGGAAGATATTTTTCTGACATTGACTTCCGAGCCAGCAGCCGAAAAAGGATCATAACAATGTTCAGGTCATTGTTTCTCAAAGAATTGCGTGAACAGCGCAGAAACCATCGGCTTCTCATCGTCGCCGGTGCGCTGCTGCTGGCGGGGATGATCTCTCCATTGTTAGCCCGATACACTCCGGTAATATTACGCAGTGTTCCTGGAATTCCCCCGGAGCTGGCTAATTTTGTTCCCGACCCTACGATTTTGGATTCGTTCGTACAGTATATTAAAAACGTGAGCCAGTTTGGTCTGATCGTTGTCCTCATAACCAGTATGGGAAGCATTGCTCAGGAATTTGAGCGCGGTACAGCCGCAATGCTGTTCAGCACGCCGGCCCCCAGGTGGATGGTGGTCCTATCTAAATGGCTGGGCGGATTGTCAAGCATTGTCGTTGGACTGATCCTGGCAACAGCCATATTCAGTTTTTACACCTGGGTGTTATTTGGCTCATTTTCATTGTTAAGTGTGTTAGCTCTGAACGCATTCGTGTTGGTTTTCCTCAGTTTCTACCAGAGTATGGCTTTATTCGCCAGCTCACTGGCTCGTACCCAAGGAATGGCTGCTGCAGGTGCATTCGGAGGCCTTGTATTGGTATTAATTTTAGACAGCTTGCCTGTCTTAGGGGATTACATGCCAGGCGAGCTTCTTACCTGGGGAGGTAGCTTATTAGCCGGCCAAATAGAAGACGCGTGGCCAGCTCTGGTCTTTACCATGTGCCTGATTCTGGTATTTCTGCTAGCTTCAATATGGAAGGTAAATAATCAAGAGTTGTGAGAGCATTATTTATTGCACAATAACGCAATTCAACCAACAATTATTGCTTTACATATTGGCACCATTCGCTGCCGCCCACTGGTCTTGAACTTCCTCCACCATATCCAGGTAAGCATCTAACGCTTTCAAGCGATCCTGGAATGCACTGCCAAGTAAATCCAATTGGGCTAGATTGCTCTGCCAGTCGGAAACCACATCAAGATTGTCGGGGTTTAGTGATACTGCCAATGTCCAGGTGCGCAACACCGGCCATAACGAAGAAAAATACCTGCCTTCAGCTATGAAAGTTTGAAAGGCTTTCAAGTAATAGTTCAGACGATGGTGATGTAATCGTGCTGGAGTTACCGCCGCGGGAACGGATTCATAGGCTGTTTGCCAAACCGGCAGCCAGTTTTCAACGGTTTCCCGACTGGTCTGCTGGCCTCCAAGTAAACCCAGCAACCCGGGCGAGAGCCCTGGACGTCCTGCAGCACTGGCACGCTGGGGAAACTGTTCCAATAAACGCCGCTCCGTTAATGGGCTCCCGTACAATCCGGCAACTGAATTGGCTGCATGCTCGACAGCCTTCAAATAAGAGAGAAATTGGCTTGGTGTGCTTTCAGACTGCTCTTCAGATAAGGAAATCCAAATCTGTCGTGCCGCATCAACCTGGTTGCGTGATCGCTGCAACATAAAATCGGGGCGCTCATATTGCCCGCGCACACTTGCCAGGGTGAAATCCAGAAAATGTTGCGGATCAAATAAAACCTTACAATCCTTAAGTGTAGGACCTAACCAGGGATGCACCCGCAACTGGCGAGTCTGCCGATAATCACGATGAAAATGATGCGCTATATCTAAATGCACATCATCAGTAAGGTGCACAATCTCCCTCTCCATCGGAGCTTGATCCATGTGGATAAAAAATAAATCAATATCAGCAGTTCCCCCCAGAAGAAAATTGTCCCCAAGCAGTGAACCATGCAAATAAACCGCAAGAATATTGCGGTCCGATTTGGTCCGTTTTTCCACGGTATCCCGGATTATTTTATTTAATGTTTCCCGGGTAATCCGCATTGTGTTGCCTCTCTAAACGATTAAGTACCCGGCCCTAATCCAGCGGTAATTCTGGCTGGAACGGCACCATCTTGAGAGCCTGGCGAATCCGGTTTTCGGTCCACTTTAAATCATCTGGTCGGTGGACATAATCCAGATTGTTGGTGTCGATCGTAAGCACCGGAGATCGCCTGCTCTGATGATCATTAAAAAACTCATCATAGGCGCTATTTAGCTCATCGATGTAACTGCGTTCCATATTGCGCTCGTAAGAGCGGTCGCGGAACGCAATTCGCTCCATTAAATTCTCAGTATCCGCACGCAAGTAAACCACCAGATCTGGGAGAACCACTTTTTCCGCCAGGGCTTCGTGAACCTTGTAGTACATTTCGAGTTCATCACCTACCAGGTTAATCCGGGCAAAAAGTGCATCCTTCTCAAAAGTATAGTCTGCGATCAGGCCTGTACCCTTGCTCAGAACCTCAGCAACCGTACGGCGCTGCTGGTGATAGCGACTGAGCAGGAAAAAGATTTGAGTTTGGAATGCGTAGCGTTTTCGATCTGAATAGAAATCAGATAAAAAAGGGTTCTCTTCAAAGACTTCCAACAAAAGGGAAGATTGGAATAACGGCTGGAGCAAGCGCGCCAGTGTGGTCTTCCCAACACCAATAACACCTTCGATTGCCAGATACATGGTTACATCCTGCAAGTAAGGATACCAGTGATTAGCATAGATTGCAACCCGTTTGAATGTAATTTAAGGATTATCCGATCAGTATGCCTGGGCTGCCAGTGACTTTAGAAGTGCCCCCAAAGCAAACTTTCCAGATTCATACCGGTATGGTACTCGGCTAAGCGGGCTGACCGATGCTGCCGCATCTGCCAACACTTCAGCACGGGTTCCACCGCGCTGTTTTGCCTGCATATAGGATATTCCTAAATCGAACATGTAGCCTAAATCTACCAACCTGACTGGGTTATCCCTATCACTGTGCTGCCAACCTGCCAATGCTGCGACCAAAGCCTTTAACACATCTCTTGAAGGGATGGTTGATTTCAAAACAGGCTTATCCTTCCCATCGGTAAGCGCCCCCTTGGTATAGGAGACCAAATCCGGCAACCTTATCTGATATTTCCGAATTTGCTCTGCAAGGCTTGCCAACCCATCTGCATACACCTGGGCTGAACCATTCCCCGGTTCCTGGCGGAGAATTGATGCGGCATTACCAATGACCGTGGATAATTCGTCTGCGCTCAGATCATCATGCGAGTTCTCCATAGCAGCCTGAGATGCAATGCGAAAAATATCCACCATGTGATCACCATGATTGTGGTTATGCTCATCCGCCTGGTTGAAATCCAGGCGGTGCGATTCCATCACTTGCTGCACCGCCTGGAAAATTGAAACCAAATCCATCAGCCTATTCCTGATTACTTGGGCAACGGAATTTCTTGAAGGCGATCGACGGCCTGGCTTAATACGTCGAAACCACCCTGCCAGAAGTGGGGATCATATACATCAATCCCGGTTGAGGAAAGAATATTTAACCGGAGACTGAGAGCCTCCTGCTGCCAGGATTTGTAAATAGCGCGGCTTGAAAGATTCCCCTTCTTCCTTGAACTGGCGGTAGAGCGAGAGAACCAGGAGCTGTCCAAATGTATAGGCATACACATAGAAAGGTACCTGGTAGATGTGCGGAATGGATACCCATTCATAGCGAAACTCGCTGCTTACATCCACCGCATCGCCGAACTGCATTTTCAGGTTCTCGAAATAAGCCTGCGAAAGATCATCCACAGAAGCGCCCTGGTAGATCATTTCATGCGCCTGTCGCTCAAACAATGCAAAGAATACCTGGCGCTGAATGCTGGCATATGCATCGTCCACCTGGCGGAAGAGCAAATCCCGCCGGACGCCCTCGTCTTCTTCCTGTGCCAGCAGCCGGTCAACCAGCATCATCTCACCGAATGTGGAGGCTGTCTCTGCCAGGGGCAGGCTTGACTGTTGGGTGAAGAGTGTATGACCTTCCGCTTGCATTGAGTGAATGGCGTGCCCCAGTTCATGTGCCAGTGTGGCTACATCTTCAGGGCGGCCCTGGTAATTCACCAGCACCCATGGGGTCAGCTCAGGGCTGATCGTGGCACAAAAAGCGCCTGCGCGTTTACCCTTTCGCACCTGGCTATCCAGGTGTCCATGATCAAACACCCGCCTTGCCTGCTGCTCAACACTTGGATGGAACTGGTGAAATGAATCCAGCACCATATCAACCGCCTGGTTGAATGGATATTGTTTTTCTGATCGTGCTACCGGAGCATAAACATCATAACGACGCAGTCGTTGTACGCCGATCCACCTGGCTTTCAACCGGAAAAACCGCTGGAAGACGGATACATTTTTCTGGCAAACATCCAATAAAGTGTCGACAACTTCGTTGGGAATGTCATTTTCCAGGTTGCGCGCGGCGATAGGTTGGCTGTGGTGGCGCAGGTCACACTGCTCATTTCGCCAATCCCTTACCAATGATTGGTAGATTTGCCCCAGGATGGGCTCATCCTGCCCATATACCCGGTAAAGTTCCTGATAGGCTGCTGCGCGCAACTCAGGATTGTAATGACGTGCATATACCATAACCTCACCGCGAGTGAGATCACGTTCCTGCCCATCGACCTGAAGCTTGAACGTGTAACGGTTAGTTATTGAATCGTATAGCACATGAAGCGCGTTAACCCCGGTTACATTCTTGATATTGATAATTTTTTCTTCTGGCTCGCTCAAAGTATGTGGCTTGAACTGACGAATCTGTTCCAACCAGTAGCGATAATCTCCAGCCCCTTCCAGAAGCCGCTGTGCGTTCGCCTCGTCCAAATCCTTCCACCACAGCTCAAAAAACAGCACCCGATTTCCTAATTCTGTCAAGAACTGATCAACGCGCGCCATGAAAGACTGAATCGCCTGATCCTGGGTATTACCGGAAAAACTCAAGCGTGCAAAGCCGGCAATTTTGTTGGCGATCCGCTGGCTTTGCTCTAAGAATGCAATCAATTCCAGAAAGTCAGAAGAATTCAATTCGGGATGTAAGTCCGCGCGTCTCTTTTCAAACTCTTCCGTGCGGAGTTCAAGATCCTTAAAAGCCAATTCCATTTCATGACTGTCGGCAGCAGGAAATAGATCTGCAAGGCTCCAGGCTGATTGATCAAAATGTTGTTTCATACGACTATTACCTCTCCTGTAAGTATCTCGTTGTTATTTCCGATTGCTGCTAATTGTTTAGAGTTTAGACTAATTTGAATAGAAAGGCGGCCTGTTTGCACAAACCGCCTTGTGGCACAATAGGGGTATGCCTGAGAAACATAACCCAAACGCCACACAGCACTTTAACAAGCTAATCCAATTTCGTCAAGCGGTTTATGAGAATTTAGGCACAGCCAGGGAAGCCTTGTTTGAATTGAGCGATGCCGTCATCACAATGCCTTCTGTCCAATCCTTTGCCGAGTTATCCTGCTCGAGGTTTTTTCGGCGAAGGTGGCCTAGTCTGTACGAAGCGCTGCAAGATGGGCAACCAGATCGTGGCAGACTATTACAGCTTTACAGCCAGGAGATTGCAGATGGAGGACGCCCGCTCCTGGCAGGCGATCACACCGCATGGCCACGGGTCACAGCCTACACGCTGCGTGATCGTACCGTGGAACATCAGCCCAACCCGGTACCGGGTGGGCCACCGATCACATTGGGGCACGGTTACAGCACGCTGGTCTGGGTGCCAGAAAAGAAAGGCAGTTGGGCTTTGCCGCTGTTACACGAGCGCATCACCAGCCAAGAAACGCCGTTCAGCAAGGCCAGCGAGCAACTGCGCAATGTGCAAAGCCTGCTGCCCAAGCGGGCCATCTCCTTGTGGGATGCTGAATACGGTTGCGCCCCCTTCTTGCTGACTACTGCGGACATTCCGGCAGACAAAATCATTCGCTTGCGTCCCAATCTGCGTCTGTTTGGCCCACCCGTGATTCGGAAAGGGCGAGGTCGTCCACCTGTTCACGGAGCAAAGTTCAAATTCAAAGACCCTGATACCTGGTGGCAGGCTGATATAGATTTCGAAATGCTCGACCCCGATTTGGGCAAAATTCGCATCCGCATCTGGAATGAACTGCACTTTCAGAAAGCATCTGGCTGTCCGTTTCGAGTAGCTTGCGTTGAACGACTGGAAAGCAAAGGTACGCGCCGCCTGCCCAAGTTGATCTGGATCGCCTGGGTCGGCCAAGACCCACCCGATGAAAACACCTGGAGCCAGTATTACTTGCGCCGCTATGCGGTGGACCACTGGTATCGTTTTGCCAAACAGCGCTTGCACTGGACAACACCCAAGTTCAGCACCCCCGAACAAGGCGAACGCTGGAGTGATTTGATGCCGTTCATAACCTGGGAGTTGTGGTTGGCGCGACCTATTGGGATCGATAAACCATTACCCTGGCAGAAAAAGCTCCCGGAGCTGACCCCGGGTCGGGTATGTCAGGGCATGGCCGAGATTTTCGCCACGATTGGTACACCTGCTCAACCACCAAAACGGCGGGGAAATGCTCCTGGTTGGCCCAAAGGCCAACCGCGCCAGCGCCGACAACGCTTTGATGTGGTCAAAAAGACCAAAAAGCCGCCGAAATCGGCTCAGCAAACCGCTTAATATTGGATTGGTAAGGTTCAATTCGTTTAGCTCGGCTATGCCGAGTTGTTCGACATAGTCTAAACTCTAAAATTGTGTATCTAACGGCAATCTAGCCAATCATTAATCGCCAGAAGCTGACTCCCCAAGCTCAGGATACAACTGCCTACGGAGCACCTGTCGAAGCCGGTCGATGGGGACTATCTCTTCGGTCCCGCGATCGTGGTAATACCACAGCTCCCAGCCGTTCCCTGGTGCCTGACGGATCAGTCGAGCAATCTGATGGATTGATCCACGCGAGCCATTATATTCGATAGAGCTATCGACCATGATGCAGGCTTTATTCTCGGGATCTCCACTAAAGAACAAAAACTCCCCCGGTTTCAGAAGATCATACTCCAATAATAATCCGAAAGGGATGCGGGGCTGTTTACGCGGATTTGGTGTTGCGATTAAAAAGCGATCATCTGTCAGTGGTTCGGTAGCCAGTATTCGCCTTGAAGCTTTATCGATGTAGTTTTCATCCTGTTCGATACCGATCCAGTGCCGGCGTAAATGGCGGGCAGCTACCCCGGTGGTACCGGTTCCGAAAAACGGATCAAGAACGATATCTCCCGGATTGCTGCTGGATAACAGGATACGCCGCAGCAGGGCTTCCGGTTTCTGGGTGGGATGCACCTTCTCCCCATTGTGGCGCAGACGCTCTGGACCTGTGCAGATTGGTAAATACCAATCACTGCGCATCTGTAAACCTTCGTTAAGGGCTTTCATAGCATGGTGATGAAAAGTATAAGGTGCGCCGCGTACCTTTTGCGCCCAGATGATCGTTTCATGTGCATTCGTGAATCTTACGCCGCGGAAGTTGGGCATTGGATTATCTTTGATCCAGGTGATGTCATTCAATATCCAAAAACCCATTTCTTGCATCAATGCTCCAATGCGATGGATATTATGATAAGTACCGATGACCCACAGCGTTCCAGTACGTTTTAAGACATGCCGGCAGCCTTCCAACCACTGCCGTGTAAATTCATCGTATTCATGAAAGCCGGCAAAATGATCCCAGTGAGCATCAACAGGGTCTACGCGAGTCAGATTTGGGCGCCAAAGTTCCTGGTGTAGTTGCAGGTTATAAGGCGGATCGGCAAACACAAGGTCAATCGATGCCGCAGGCAAATTAAACAGCAGCGATGTGCAATCGCCGCGCAGGATTTGATCCAGGGGTAAGCCTTCGGGGATGGTCAAAGCGGTGGTTTACAAGTTGAAACGAATATGGACGATATCGCCGTCCTGGACGATATATTCTTTCCCTTCCAGGCGCAACTTCCCCTTCTGGCGCGATTCTGCCAGGCCTCCCAGATTCACCAGATCATGATATGCAACAACTTCGGCGCGGATAAATCCCTTTTGCAAATCGGTGTGGATCACCCCGGCAGCCTCAACCGCAGGTGTGCCGCGCTGGATAGTCCAGGCACGCACCTCATCCTCTCCAACAGTGAAGAAGGATTGCAATCCCATCAGCTCGTATGACAGACGGATCACTCGCTGGAGTCCAAGCTCTTCTATGCCATATTCCTGCATGAACATTTCCGCATCTTCTGGAGGAAGTTGGGCCAATTCCATCTCGAGCTTACCTTGCAGCGGGACAACCATACTGCGCTGATGAGAATAATTGATAACTGGAGCAGCCTGACCATCCGCCAGGTTAAGCAGCAGTAATAGTGGTTTACGGGTAAGGAAACCAAATCCTGACAGGATTTTCTCTTCTTCGTTCGAAATCTCTATGTCGGAAAGCGGGAACCCTCCCGCCAGGGCGGTATGCAGGTGTTCAAAAATATTAATCTCCTGATCGATTACTGCTCGATCACGCCCTCCACCTTTTTTTCGTTCTTCTGCCAGGCGCTCCTGCTTGCGCTCCACCGCAATAAGGTCGTTCAACAGCAGCTCACTTTCCATTGCTGCAATATCCCGAGCGGGATCAACGCTGCCTGCTGGATGTGGAACAACGGCGTTCTCAAAACAGCGCACCACATGAACAAACCCTTCCATCTGGTTCAGCTGATTTAATAATTGCCCCGAGATGCCACTCCGGTCTGCTGCTCCTTCCAGCCCGGCGATATCTGCATAGGTCACTTTGGCATAGATCGTCTTTTCGGGGTGGAACATTTTTGAAAGACGATCAACACGCCCATCCGGGACATCCACCACAGCCGTGTGCACATCAAACCGACCTCCGCTCATGCTGGTAGGCTGGTGACCGCGGGTCAGGGCATTAAAAATAGTAGTTTTCCCAGATTGTGGTAATCCAATAATTCCTAAACGCATTTGGGGTTTCCTCCAGGGCAATTATAATGGAGAGTGGCAGAAGATGAGTTGCCGAGATTCTTTACCTTGACCTGCAGTGCAACCTTCGATAAAATTACTCTTGTAAGCGCCGGAGTGGCGGAACTGGCAGACGCGCACGACTCAAAATCGTGTTCCCTAAAGGAGTGTGGGTTCGATTCCCACCTTCGGCACTATTCCATAAACAACGATCCGCTGGATGAAACCAGCGGATCGTTGTTTACCTATACCAAGAATAGCTTTTCAGGGTTATCCCCTGGAATCATTTCTCAGGAAGAAATTTATTAGGCAGTCGCTTCTACAGCACGGGTAGTGATCTCAAATACAGGCGGCTTTTCGAGATGCTTCTTCACCGCACATAATTCCGCGGAACGAATCAAAGAAGGCAGGTACTTCTCGGGGAAAGTCGGGGGGACCTGGATCTCCAGATCAATTTTACCGATCATACCGGTCATTGGATCATTGTGCATCCGCTGCACAATCCGGATTCCGCTGGTAGGCAGGTCGCGCTGCTTACAAAAGCCCAAAACGTAAATCCCTGCACAGGTGCCAATCGATGACAAAAAGACCGCGAATGGGGATGGCGCAGAGCCTGTACCGCCTCCCATTGGCGGTTGGTCCGTCTTCACGGTAAATTCATCGAAATGGGCATCAACACGCGCCCCACCGGGAAAATCTATGATCATTTCCATTTATTCATCCTCCATGATTATTGATTGCATTGAAATAGCTATTCTTTTTACGTTGTTTTTCGCAGTACTGTTGGAAAGATCTAATACCGTTTCTTAGATGCAATGAAACGACAAAGGTTGCATTCTTGTAAGGTACTAGTTGAGGTGTAACCTAAAAAATAATACCCTCCTATATGTGGGGGTGCTAAAAATTAGCAAAATCTGCTGCAAGTAACGATTGGTACGGCAACACCATCAAAATATGTGGATAAATGGTGAAAAACTGGGGATAAACTACCCGAACTGGGGAGAATCCTCCCATAGCTTTATATTTTACTTTTTGTCATGACCCCTATATATGGGGGCACAAATGTCAGCTCCACCATATCTATATTTATCGGATTTAGTCTCCCATTTAGATGGTATCGATCCTTTTTTTATCCGCAAATCACATGGGGATAAATTCTTCCCCAAAACCCCAACATCTGGTCATCACAAGCCTGATGATGCCATATGTGAGGACGATTCAAAACAAAACCGTATTCATCAACATATCCACAGCCCCTACTACGACTACTATACCATTTACTTATGGTAAATAAAAATAAAGATTAATGATCTCTGACGGATCGTTCGTTGAATACTGATTGAGTAGCTCAAAAAAGTTATCGCGTGTAACCCGATCCCATTGATTCTGGCTTGCATAAGCCTTCAGAAATTCCATAAAAGACTGAGATCCCATATGTGTACGCAAAGCATCTAGAAACATTGCACCATTGAGGTAAACGGCATCACGGTAGCCACGATAAGGCTGTGCATCACCAAATGGGTTATAAATTGTGGTATCTACCCATCCGCTTGGATTATAAAATTTAACCCGAGCATTCCACCACCAATCTACCCCCGCTGGAGCAACGTTTTCATAATACAAAAGCTCGCTAAAAGTACACAAAGCTTCGTCCAGCCAGGGTTCCATGGCTTGATCATTGGCTAGCGACGCGTACCACCATTGGTGAGCAGTTTCATGAGCGGCGATCGTAACCAGATATTGTCCTGGTGTATCGGTATATAGATTGTAGAATCCCTTACTTAAGAAGTATAAGCCATCGTATTCCATTCCATCTAAAAAATCGGCTTCCACAACACTGAGCAGCATTCGAGGGTATTCTCCAAACAAGCGTGAGAATAATTCGAGCGATTGTACGGTGGTATCCAATACCGTTTGATTCGCAGCCTGCTGGCCAGCAAAGGCATAAGATCGTACCGTAATCGGACCAGCCTGAGCTTCTAGCACTTGATAATACGGGCTGGCAGACCAGGCAAAGTTGCGTGCTTTTAGATGTTCATAGTGAAATTTGTTACCTTCTTGTTGACCAGGTGAACTGGCGGCAAGTATCAGGTTATCGCGGGCAGGGCTTAGCTGGATGGTGACATCGAAATCTGATAGATCATACGACAGGTGTTCGCCGTAATAGCTGGATGGATGGGCTATCCAGCCCTGCCCGGTCACATACGGGGGGATGAAAGGATACCAATCTACAAGGTTGGTTTGTTGTGCAGTGTAGCCAAATGGAACTGGTCGGGTGGTGGGAGAAGGCTGTGGTGAAGGTAAATTGAGCTGGTAGGTAATCAATAAATCGATACGATCAGCAGGCGCTAAAGGTGTCTGAAGGTCGAACCCCAGCCAACCCTGATCTGTTTGTATATTGTTAACCGGCTGCCCGTTTCCCCACTTAAGCTCTTTTAAAGTAAAGACTCCTGGAAAGTATAACGGGTCGACCATCAGAACCAGATCGTTAATTGTCTCAGTAGATGCATTGTAATAACGAATAGCCTCATCAACCTGAAGAGTATGCTCGTCATAATTAAAATTTACGTTCAGGGTATATTGTGGAAGCGGAATTTCCTGCCCGCCGGAGGCTGCCAGCGGAGTGGGTGAAGGGGATATTTCAAAGGTTGGAGTACTAGGTTCTGTTGGCGAGGGTGAAGGCGCAGTGAACGATGGCGTCTCCGCGGCTGGGGTAGTTATTGTCTGTTGGCTGCATCCTGAGATCAATAGGAACAGCAAAACCAAGATGGTGTATATTTTGCTTTTCATCATGTTATTTCAGGTAAGTGAACCGTCGCCCAGCTTCATGAAGCGTTTCGTCTCGTTTTGCAAAGTTAATTCGGACTAGGTGATTAACAGGCTCGTGGAAGAAGTAAGAACCCGGAAGCACTGCCACACCGATATTTTTTACCAGCCAGGAGCAGAAATCATAGTCGCTCTTGTATCCAAAGGCTGAGATGTCGATCAAAATGTAATAAGCGCCTTGAGGCTGAATATATGGCAAGCCGATAGCCTCCAGATAACCCTGGATAATATCGCGTTTTCGCTGGTATTCCGACTGGAGATCTTCGTAATATGCACTTGGGAACTCAAGTGCGGTTACAGCAGCTTCTTGCAGTGGTGTCGGCGCACCGACAGTCAAAAAATCGTGTACCTTGCGAATAGCCTCGGAAATGTGTGGTGGAGCAATGGCATATCCCACTCGCCAGCCAGTGACTGCATACGTCTTGGAAAGCGAGCTGCACGAGACCGTCCTCTCGAACATCCCAGGGAGGCTTGAGAGGTAAATATGCTGGTAAGGAAGATAAACAATGTGCTCGTAGATTTCATCAGCAAGCACGATGACATCAAATTCTTGCGCCAGGCTGGCAATGATTTCAAGCTCTGATTTATTGAAAACCTTACCACTTGGGTTGGCAGGATTACATAAAACCAGAGCCTTGACGCCTTGTTGGAACACACGCCTTAATTCATCTGGATCTACCATGAAATCCGGTAGGTGGAGCTGGATATATACCGGTTCAGCACCAAACAGGTGAGTATCTACCGGGTATGCCTCGTAATGGGGTGAAAAAATAGCTACTTTATCTCCGGGATTTGTTATAGCTGCCAGGGTAGCCAGTAAGGCTTCGGTGCCACCTACGGTAGTTGTGATATGCAGATCGGGATCGATTTCGAGTCCGGTGAAATGGTTGTGTTTGCGGGCAAGTGCCTGGCGAAAACGGGGAGATCCCCAAGTATGGGCGTATTGATTGTGCCCAGCTTTTAAGGCATCTATGGCAGCCTGGATTAACTCAGGGGGCGGATCAAAGTCAGGCACACCCTGGGCAAGATTGATTGCTTTATATTGCTCTGCCAGACGCGCCATATAACTGATGGCTGAATTAGGAAATGAAGCGATGCGGGATGAGATATTCGTCATTATGTAAATTCCTGGGAATTGAACGCTAATTTAGCCAGAGCGGGGAGTGACCATTTCATCGCGGACAGTCTGGTAAAGGGTTTCGGCTTTCAGCTCGCTCAAAGTGTAGCAAGGTGCTTTGAGATGATCAGCCAGGCTTTGTGCCAGACCCTGGTCGAACGCAGCATGTTCCATATTGATAACAATACAGTGAATGTTTTCGTCAGCAATTTGGTTGGCCAGCCGGTTTGATTCCTCTTGAGGAGGCAGGTGCGTCATAGAAACATTTCCGGCGCCATCGGTAAGCAAGATCATCATTGGATTCACATCGGGATGTAATATCCTTTCGCGCAGGATGATCTGGAACGCCATATATAAACCGGCGGAGAGAGGGGTTTTTCCTCCTACAGGGATATCCGCCAGTGCTTTTTTAGCCAGGTGAACCGAGTTGGTTGGGTCCAATATTAAAGTCGCCTTGTTTTTTTGGAAAACAATTAACCCTACCCGGTCACGGCGCTGATAAGCATCTGTCAGAAGGGAAAGGATGGCGCCTTTTGTCGCGCTCATTCTTTCTGCCACAGCCATTGACCATGAAGCATCGACGACAAACAGAATCAGGTTTGAAGCTTTCTTAACCCGAATCTTGCGTTGAAAGTCGCTGGAGCGGATGGCAAAGGCAACGCGCTTGCGAAGCTCTGAGCGCTCCTTCTGAAACGGAGCTGCCGCTCGCAGGGTAGCGTCGAAAGCCAGATCGTCGGTGCGACCTTCCGCCGGCCGAGCCTGGATATAGCGCCCTCGTTTTCGTTCTGTGCGAGTTCTGGACCGGCGACCACCCAGGCGGCGGCTCACGCGGTCAATTGGATTTTCAAACTTGCGCGGCTGGAAAACCTGCCCGATTTTAACCTTCTCGCCGCCTTCCCACCAGTTTGTGCTTAACGACTCAAAGACACTTTGCCGATTTGGCTCAGTTGGCGCCTGTTGCGAATCTTCAGTTTCTGCTTCTGAGCTTAGTGTCGGTTTTTTTTTTCGCTTAGCTGGTCATCATCAAGCACCGGCTCAGGCTCGCCCGTGGTAGATGCGGAGCCCTGTAATTGCTCGATACGCTCCTGCAGGTCTTCCATAGTAATTTCAGCCTGATGAAATGGTCCGCGCTTAATCCGGTGTGGAAGCGTTAGTTCAGCAGCCAATGCGATATCCCGGTCGGTTATGGTGGTGCGACCCTCAAAAGCGGCATGAGCACGAGCGGTTTTTAGAATCACCAGATCAGAGCGATGACCGTCAACGTTTAAAGATGATGTTAAGGCGGCGATGGATAACAGGTCACGGCTGGAATAAGTCACATCATCTACCAGGGTGCGCGCTTGTTCGATCTGGTGTGATAATTCCTGTTCGTGCGGTTCCCATTGTTTGCGGAACTCTTCAGGGGTGGACTCGTAAGCGAGGTTGCGCTGCATGATCAGTACACGCTCACGGGCATCGCGAATACCATGGATTTCCACCGAAAGGGCGAATCGATCCAGCAACTGAGGCCGCAAATCGCCTTCTTCCGGATTCATGGTTCCTACAAGTATGAAGCGAGCCGGGTGGGAGAAAGAAATACCTTCGCGCTCGACGATGTTCGTACCCATAGCGGCTGAATCGAGCAGCAGGTCGACTACATGATCGTCCAGCAAATTTACTTCATCAATATAAAGTAATCCGCGGTTTGCAGCAGCGAGAACGCCTGGCTCGAAATGACGTTCACCTCGCTGGATGGCTTTTTCAATATCTAAAGTACCTACCACACGGTCTTCTGTAGCGCTTACTGGGAGATTAATAAATCGAATGCGATGTTTTATGACAACCAGCTCTTCTCCAGCAGCTTTTTGCTCTTTCACCCAATCAGACCAGGTATTCGGTGCATTGGGATCGTCATTAAAGGGAAAATCGGCAAAGACTTCAATTTCGGGTAGTAAAGCAGCCATTGCTCGTGCTGCGGTGGATTTAGCTGTTCCTCGTTCACCGCGAATCAAAACTCCACCAATACGGGGATCTACCGCGTTTAAAACCAGGGCGCGCTTCATGCGCTCCTGCCCAACAACGGCAGTAAAAGGATAGATAGGGGGCATAGAATAACCTTGCGAGGCGAGTGTTTTTCCATTATACCTTATGAGAAAGGTTGCCAAGATAACTTTTCACATTTATAATACAATTCAAATCCTTATCCTCATTTGGAGCAAGTAGTCATTATGGAACAAAGTGATGCCCTTGTCGAGCAGCGTCTTGAGCCCGACATGAACCAGCAAGGTGAAACATCTGACAAGGGGGGTCAAGATTTGCCTTCGATGGAGTCCCTCCTGGAAGAGCAAGGTCTGAGCCTGGATTTCCCGAACCAGGGTGAGATTCGCCAAGGTGTAATTGCGACGATCCGCGATACCGAAATCTTGGTCAGTGTTGGGACAAAATCTGAAGGGGTAATCTCCAGTCGAGAGTTGGAACAAATACCAGCAGAAATCCGCTCAACTTTCACGGTTGGAATGGAAATCCCGGTGTTTGTCGTTGCGCCTGAAGATAACAATGGAAATGTTGTCCTTTCCTATATGCGCGCTCGGGAAGAAAAAGATTGGGAAGAAGTTGAGCAACTGCTCGCTGACAATCAGCCATACGACAGCAAGGTAGTTGGGTATAACAAGGGTGGTTTAATCGTCCCGGTTGGCGGTTTAAGAGGCTTTGTACCAGCTTCACAAATCAGCTTGACTCGCCGTTCAGGGTCTGGAAATGAATCTCCTGAGCAGCGCTGGGGACGTATGGTTGGTGATGAGATGCGTGTACGGGTGATCGAAGTTGATCGCGAACGCCGCCGTCTGATTCTGTCCGAACGCCTGGCACTGTTGGAAACTCGTGAAACCTTGAAAGACCGTTTGCTGGATGAATTACAGGAAGGCATCATCCGTACCGGCCGTGTGACAAGCCTGGCTGATTTTGGCGCATTTGTCAATATTGAAGGTGCCGATGGACTGGTGCACCTCTCTGAAATTTCTTGGGAACGGATTAATCACCCCAACGAAGTTCTGAAGGTTGGTCAAGAAGTCAAAGTTAAGGTTATCAGCGTAGATCGCGATCGCAAGCGTATCGGCCTGTCGATCCGGCAGCTATTAGAAGATCCGTGGGTTCAGAAAGTAGGCCATCTCAAAGAAGGCATGTTGGTCGAAGGGACAATCACCCACCTGACCAAGTTTGGCGCTTTCGCCCGGCTTGAAGGCGATTTGGAAGGCTTAATCCATGTATCTGAGCTAAGCGAGCAGCGTGTGGTACATCCCAAAGAAGTTATTAAAGAAGGTGATGTACGCACCCTGCGAGTCATCAAGATAGATCCAGAACGCCGCCGGATTGGTCTGAGCCTGCGTAAGGTAGACTTACCAGCCTATGCCGACCTGGATTGGAAGATGGCATTATCGGATGAGGTCGAGAAAGCTCACGAAGGTGATGACAGTCCTGCTGAAGATGATGCCAGTCCTGTTGAAGGTGATTTCAGTCCTGCTGATGGTGATACCGGTCCTGCTGATATTGATGCCAGTCCTGTTGAAGATGAGGCAGCACCAATCGTCGGTGAGGAATAACAAATCCATCTATCTGGGTTAAGATATTCTAGAGCGCACCCGAAGATGGGTGCGCTCTAATTTTATTAACATCCTGAAAACCGAAATATGTCAATTTAGGTCTATATCAGTATAGATTATCTAAGAGTTCTATTAACTTTAATGCGCCATACCTTGCAATCGACTACCCGTATAAGAAACTCTGGTAGAATCCAATTGGACAAAATATCTCATAATCACTTTTCGACGATCAAGATCGATGATGCTGGTTCTGAGATAGAAGGAGTACCATGTCGAGCATGGAAAGATTTACACAAAGAGCGCGCCGTGTGTTGAGCCTGGCTCACCAGGAAGCAGAGCGGTTGCATCATAATTACATCGGTACAGAGCATCTTCTCTTGGGCTTGATTCGCGAAGAGGGGGGAGTAGCCGGGCGTGTGCTGCGAGAATTGGGTTTGGAGCCGAGTCGCGTGCAAGAAATAGTGGAGAGATTGGCTGCTCCAGGTCAAGATAGCAGCGGCAAGCTGGATTTGTCTCCCGGTACTCAACAGGTGTTGGAATTTGCTGTTGAAGAAGCCCGGCGAATGGGTCACCATTATATTGGTACTGAACATCTCTTGTTAGGGTTAGTACGCTACAACGAAGGTATGGCAATGGATGTGCTGCGGAAATTAGGCGTCACACCCGAACAAATCCGACGCCAAACGCGGCGTATACTCCAGGAGAGCAGCGCTTCGAAGCGCACTGGTGGAGGTTCTCCACCGGAAGCTAAGCCGGCTCGCCAGGAACAGGCGAAACCGAAGACGCCAATGGTGGACCAATTGGCGACTGACTTAACCACCCTGGCAGAAGAGAATAAGCTGGATCCGGTTATCGGAAGACAGATGGAAATCGAGCGCGTCATCCAAATCCTGGCGCGACGGACGAAGAACAATCCGGCCCTGATTGGCGAGCCGGGAGTTGGAAAGACGGCAATTGTGGAAGGTCTGGCACAGCGGATTATCGATGGGGATGTGCCTGCTCCACTGCTTGATAAACGTGTGCTCCAACTGGATGTCGGTTCTTTGGTGGCGGGCACCATGTATCGCGGCCAGTTTGAGGAGCGGCTGAAGCGAGTGATCGATGAACTCAAAGCTTCTGGAGCAATACTTTTTATTGATGAAGTGCACATGCTCGTTGGTGCGGGTGCTGCCGGCTCGTCGGTAGACGCCGCCAATATCTTAAAGCCGGCTTTATCGCGGGGCGAGCTCCAGGTGATTGGTGCGACGACACTAGATGAATACCGCAAACATATCGAAAGCGATGCCGCGCTCGAAAGACGATTTCAACCGATACTGGTAGAAGAACCCTCCATCGATGAGACGATCGATATTTTGCGCGGTGTCCGGCCTGCATACGAAGAGCACCACCGCCTGACCATTTCGGATGATGCACTGGATGCTGCTGCTCACCTTTCGGCGCGTTACGTGACTGAGCGTTTCTTGCCAGATAAAGCCATTGATTTAATCGATGAGTCTTCTTCACGTGTGCGCATGTATAAAAGCCCGGCAGCCAAGACAGCCAAAGACCTGATGAGCCAGCTGCGCGAAGTCAGACAAAATGCTGCCCTTGCACTGGAAGATGGGCGCAACGATGATGCGCAGGACTATCAAGAACGCCAGGAAGCACTGGAACGCCAGCTTGAGCGCCTGCGAACTGGCTGGGATCGGGCAAATAGCCCGATCGTCTCTGCACAGGATATTGCGGAAGTGGTATCGATGTGGACCGGGGTGCCGGTTATGCAGATTGCACAGGAAGAGTCTCAACGCCTGCTGCAAATGGAAGAAGATCTGCGCCAACACATCATTGGACAGGAAGAGGCGATACAGGCTATATCAAAAGCCGTGCGCCGTGCCCGGGCAGGCTTAAAAGATCCACGCCGACCCATCGGTTCTTTTATATTCCTCGGCCCAACAGGTGTTGGTAAAACCGAGCTGACCAAAGCACTGGCAAAGTTCATGTTTGGCAGCGAAGAAGCGTTGATCCAGCTCGATATGTCAGAGTTCATGGAGCGCCACTCCGTGAGCCGCCTGGTGGGAGCCCCACCAGGATATGTGGGCTATGAAGAATCGGGACAGTTGACCGAGGCGCTGCGCCGGCGACCTTATTCCATTGTAGTTTTTGATGAGATTGAAAAAGCTCACCCTGAGGCGCATAACATGCTGCTTCAGATCATGGAAGAAGGCCATCTATCGGACGCACGCGGGCGCAAGGTTGATTTCCGTAACGCGATCATCATTATGACCACGAATGTAGGCGCCGATATGATTAAGCGCCAGACGCAAATCGGTTTCCAGGCGAAAAAGGATGAAGTTCTGGAAGAGAAGCTGGCTTATGATGACATGCGCAAAAAGCTGACTGAGTCACTGCGCAGGGTCTTTCGTCCGGAGTTCATCAACCGGGTAGACTCGGTCATCATTTTCCGCTCGCTGAATAAGGAAGATATCGAAAAGATTGTCCAATTGGAATTGGATAAGGTGGCTCTGCGCCTGGAAGAGCATTCAATTAAATTGACTGCCACATTGGATGCGCTTGAGAAGCTGGCTAACCTGGGTTACGATCCTGAGTTCGGCGCCCGCCCGTTGCGCCGGGTCATCCAAAATAAGGTCGAAGATCCGTTATCTGATGCACTGCTGGCAGGTGAGTTCGAAGATGGCGATTCGATCCTGGTCGAGCTCGAGGATGACGAAATTGTTCTACATCGCGCCCAGAGAGAGCTTGATCCGCTGCCACCCGAGGCTGTGCCAACCGGATAACGCGTCAACCATTGCGCATTTGAATATATGAAAAGCGGGAGTGTGTGTAAACGACACTCCCGCTTTGTTGTATTGGCGAAACTAAATTTCCGCAGGCGGCTTGTCTAATTTATAATACGATACATGCCAAAATCTCGCATCCAATTTGTCTGCCAGCAATGCGGGCGGGTGAGTGCCCGTCCAATGGGGCGCTGCCCACAGTGCGGCGCCTGGAACAGCATGGTTGAAGAAGTTGTTGCTGCCGCTCCGCCTGCATCAGCCACCCACTCAACTCACTCCCTGACCGGACGATCTCAACCGCGCCGGCTCTCTGAAATTAGCGGTGATGTCGAAGAACGTATGCCGCTTGCGATTGGGGAATTTGCGCGTGTGATGGGTGGTGGTATTGTCCCCGGATCGATCATCTTGATCGGAGGCGACCCGGGAATAGGTAAGTCAACCCTGATGCTGCAGTTGGCTCTCGAGATGGCCCATCTGGTGCCTGTTTTATATGTCTCTGGTGAGGAGTCTGAACGCCAGATCAAGATGCGGGCGCTGCGTTTGCTGCGTATGCAGCAAAGTGATGGGAATGCTGCTGGCGGTTCAGCAAGGGAAATGCCCGATGCCCTCTATCTGGTAACTGAAGCAGACCTGAATGCCATCCTGGAACACGTAACCCAGGTGAAACCCCAGATCCTGGTGGTCGATTCGGTGCAAACCACCTATCTACCCGATCTGGACACATCTGCCGGCTCGGTTACTCAAGTGCGTGAGACGGCATCTCGTTTGCGAGAGCTAGCAAAAGCAACGGGCATTGCTGTATTTCTGATCGGGCATGTGACCAAGGAGGGCGTGATTGCCGGCCCGCGTATCCTGGAGCATATTGTCGACACGGTTCTCTACCTGGAAGGAGATCGTTTCCAATCCTACCGGCTGCTTCGCTCAGTTAAGAACCGCTTTGGAGCAACCTCTGAAGTAGGCGTATTTGAAATGCGCGAGCGCGGTATGGTTGAAATTACCAATCCATCCGAGGCTTTTCTGGCTGAAAGGATGATAAATGCGCCCGGCTCGGCTGTGGCAGTGACGATGGAAGGCACTCGTCCTCTCCTGGTGGAGGTGCAGGGCTTAACCAATCCAACAGCTTTTGGCAATCCGCGCCGGACGCCAAACGGGGTAGATTTCAACCGGTTGTTGCTCATCGTTGCGGTACTTTCACGGCGGGTAGGATTGCGTCTGTCTGAACAGGATGTGTTTGTTAATGTTGTTGGCGGCATGGAGATCGGCGAGCCAGCCGCTGACCTGGCGATGGCAGCCGCGATTTCTTCATCAATGAATAATACACCCGTGCGAGCAGATACCGTTTTGATCGGCGAGGTGGGTTTATCAGGCGAATTGCGCATGGTCGGGCAGATGCCTGCCCGGCTGCAAGAAGCAGCGAAGCTTGGTTTTAAAACGGCTGTTGTCCCCCACCGGTTGCGGCGCGGGGAACCCTGGCCCGATAATATCCAGGTGATCGAGGCGCGTTCCTTACGACAGGCTTTGGAGCACGCATTGCTGCCGGATAATAGCTAGACAATCCAGTGCCAGTTCCCACAAAAGAGCCTTCCTTTTACGTTTCCAAAATCCCGGTGTTCGGCGATCTGGTATTGTCTCCCATGGATGGGTACTCGGACCAGCCCTTCCGCTCCTTATGTCGTGAACTGGGATCAGCGATGAGCTATACCGAGTTCATCAACGCCCTGGATATTCTGCAGGGGCATCCCTATGTTTGGCGAAAGTACCAGTTCCTGCCAGAGGAGCGTCCGGTAGTTTTTCAGATCTTTGATAATGATCCCCAGCGTCTATTAGAAGTTGCATTGCGCTTGCAAGAACAACAGCCGGATATCATTGATATCAATCTCGGCTGTTCGGTGACTACTGTAGCCGGGCGAGGCGCTGGAGCAGGTCTGCTGCGTACGCCTCATAAGATCGCCCACATTTTTCGGTTGCTCAGTCAGCATTTGGATGTGCCAGTCACCGCTAAGATTCGTTTGGGGTGGGATGATGCTACGCAAAACCATCCACTGGTGGCGCGCATTATTGAAGAAAATGGCGGGGCTTTGATTGCCGTCCATGCACGCACCAAAATGCAGGGATATACAGGGCAGGCGAATTGGGATGCTATTGCTGAGGTGAAAAGTGCAGTATCCATCCCGGTTTTGGGGAATGGAGACGTGCACTGTGTAGCCGACATTGATAGGCTGAAAGCGCACACAAAATGTGATGGTGTAATGATTGGGCGTGCGGCGATAGGTAATCCGTGGATATTCTCCAGGCTTGATCGGCAGCTGGTCACTGTGCAGCAGGTGCGCCAGACCATGCTGCTTCACATGGAACGCATGTTGGCGTTTTATCCAGATGAGCGCGGGTTGATATTGTTTCGCAAGCATGCCAGCAGATACATCAGTCGCTTTCTGCCTCCTAATGAGGTGCGCCAGCGCCTGCTGACAGCAAGTTCTAAAGAAGAATTTATTCCAATAATTGATCAAATATTAGCCAGTGAGCCTGCACAGCCGGCTTCTCCATCTTCTAATATTTCCGCTTAAATCCCAAAAATCCCCCTTTCTACAAAATCATTAATAATAAATCTACATAAATCTATATTGACATTGTAGATTTTTATGGTAAATTTAGTCCGCTTACTTATATCCAATATCCTTGAGGGAGTCGGCTCATGTTGACCTGGAAAAGAATTCAAATTGGGCTCATCCATGCTGCGGTGGCGATTACCCTAGTGCCGATCAACAGCACCCTGAATCGCATCATGATCGAGGATTTGGGCATACCTGCGACTCTGGTGGTCTTGCTGTTCTCGCTGCCATACTTGATTTCTTTCATTCAAATCGCAATAGGATCATTCTCGGATTCTCATCCAGTGATGGGATACCGGCGCTCTCCTTATATCCTGATTGGTCTTTTGCTTTGTGTCGCCGGGCTGCTGATGTCTACACGGGTGGCGCTGACGCTATCAGAAAATTTCTGGGCAGGGCTGGGACTGGGTCTGCTGACTTATGGTGCCTGGGGTATGGGATTTAACTTTGCATCGGTTGCTTATTTCTCCCTGGCTTCAGAGATTTCAGGAGAGAATGGTCGTTCTAAGACAACTGCAATAATGTTCTTCATAATGATCGTTAGCATCATCATCTCGTCCGCCGGCTTGAGTCACATGCTGCAGCCATTCTCTGATCAAGCCTTGCAGCGCTCTTTTGTGATCATTGCCATGGTTGCATTGGTAATGGGCTTGATCGGGTTGATTGGCCTTGAAAAGCGTTCGGTGATTGCGAAGACCGATCATCGATATTCTCTGCACAGTATTGTTGGGGAAATCTTATCCCATAAGCAGACTACTCTTTTCTTCCTTTATTTGATTATGATGTTAGCCGCCATCCTGGGGCAAGATGTGCTTCTTGAGCCATTTGCAGCGCGTGCTTTCGGATTACCGGTGAATGCTACAACGCGAATAACAACAATTTGGGGGGTGTGTTATCTGCTCTCTCTCGTGGTCACGGGCTTGCTTGAGGGAAAAGCAGCCAAAATTACAGTGGTGCGCATGGCTTCCCTGGGTGCAATCCTGGCTTTCTTGCTGATTGCCGCCAGCGGTTTGAGTACGCAATTGGGTCTTTTTTATGCTGGCGTTGTTTTATTGGGCCTGGCGACTGGTCCAGCAACGGTTGCCAACCTGTCCTTGATGTTGGATATGACCGTTCCAGGCAAAGTGGGTTTGTTTATTGGCGCCTGGGGAACAGCCAGTGCGCTCGCGCGATTTCTTGGCTCCTTTACCACCGCGGTCGTGCGGGATATGGTGAATCAATCCCCTGAGACGGCAGTTACGGGTTACGTACTGGCTTTTGCTACTCAGGTTTTGTTTCTAGGGATTTCACTGGTAATTCTAAGCCGGGTCAGCGTTGACGCGTTCCGTAAACAAGCAGCTGAGCCCTTAGCCGAGGCTTCGGTGATCAGGCTGGCGGCTGTGGATGGGGAGGTTTAGCTCGATATGACACGACCTTCCAGGAGAGTGGCTCAGTTTGGGAGGCGCTGCACGTCGTCTGGGTGTACACCCCAGCACAGTGCGGAACTGGACAGATCGGGGGCTTCTTGCCTGCCACCGCACTCAGGGAGGGCATCGTCGATATTTATCCAGCGAGATCGATGCGTGGCTTCAGTCGCAGAGCGACCAGATGAATGGAGTTAACCTGGTCATCGAAAATGCACTGCGCAACACGCGGTTCAGCATCAGCGAAGGACGGTTGAGCAACGAATCCTGGTATATCAAGTTAGATGAAGAAGCCCGCCAACAGTATCGCCACAGCGGGCGAGCATTACTGCAGGGATTGATTAACTCCATAACCGGTGATGAAATTAACAACATCGATGCGGATGCGCTCGGCTATGAGTATGCATCTCGCGGCTATCGTTATCGTTTGAGCAGTGTCGAAGCTACCAGCGCTTATCTGTTTTTCCGCAATGTACTCTTGGAGTCGATTTTAGGGGTATATGAAACAGGTGCCGTTCGCTCCCCTCAAGCCTGGGGGGACATGTTCCGGCGGATAATTGGCTTTACGGACAGGATCCTCAGTAAACTGCTTGAGACTTATGAGCAATATTTGAAGAGCCGGGTATTTGAGCCTAAATCGTGAGGAGATTGAATGCACTACATTCCCATTCTTTCTACGATCATTACTTTCTATTTTGCTGCAGCCGTATTTACCCGCTATCTCAGCCGTAAAGGCACCCATCTACTGATGTGGAGCATCGGCCTGTTGTTTTTTGGCATGGGTACTCTTGCCGAAATGCTTTTAGCTTTCACTTTCAATGAGTGGTTTCTAAAGCTTTGGTACGTTTGTGGAGCAATGCTGACGGCAGCCTGGTTGGGGCAGGGAACTGTGTGGTTGTTGGTGCGTAAACCGGGCGTTGCTCGGATGCTCACGTTGATCTTGACGGCTTTATCGCTGCTGTCCGTGGGGCTGGTTTTTTCCACCGCTTTGAATCCTTCTGCAAGTGGATATGATTTGCTCCGGCCTGTTTCAGAACAATATCGAGATATTTTGACGCGAAGTGATTCCATTATTGCTCTGACAATCTTCCTCAATATCTACGGAACGATTACTCTTGTTGGTGGTGCACTTTATTCAGCCTACCTGTTCTGGCGTAAACGCGTATTGCTGGACCGGATGATCGGAAATATTTTGATCGCTACAGGCGCTATGTTTCCTGCAATAGCAGGTGCATTACGTGGCTCTGGAGTGGTGGATTTATTGTACATCAGTGAGCTGATCGGAGTAATCTTGATGTATGTAGGTTTCGTTAAAGCGACATCTTATAGACCGGTAAAAAATAAGGCGCTTGCGGCATCGGCTGCGAACCAGTCGTAGTGGTAAAATGAGTCTCATGGACACATCATCTTTAATCCCTAATGATAAGCTGCAGCCCTCCTTTATACTGAAAACGCGCAGAAACCATGGTCTAGAACATGCTACCCTGCACATGCTCACCCGGCGATTTCCGCGCCGCCGTCTGGCGGGACATTCTGATCCAGGAGGGTTTTGGATCGTCGGTGAGATCGAGACAGACGATCTTTCTCAGGCGGTAATGGAAGCCTTACAACGGCTACGTAGTGGCGAAGCAGGGCTGGCCATTCATCCGAATTGCGGCACAAACCTGGTAGCTTCCAGTGTATTGGCTGGGCTGGCTGGCGTGCTGGCAACACAGGGTACGAATAACCGGTTCCGGGAAAAACTAGATCGCCTTCCCCTGGCGATCAGCCTTGTTTCACTGGCGCTGATCCTGGCGAGACCATTGGGACCAGTGCTGCAAGCGCGTGTTACCACTTCAGGTGATCCGGGTAATCTTCAAATTGTGGATATTCGCAAAGAGCAGCGAGGGCGAGTGACTGCCCACAGGGTGGTCACCCGGTTTCCGATGTGACAGAATCAACCCCGAATGTATACTTAATCTTTGGGGAAAATGAATTTGAAATCTCCCAACGCGTGAAGGCTCTGCAGGACAGTCTGTGTGATCCGGGACTGGCTGCAATGAATGTCACTTGTCTGGATGGGAAAACCACTGATCTGAACACGATAAAATCCATCACAATGGCAATGCCGTTCCTGGCAGATCGCAGAGTAGTTATTCTGGAAAATCCCTTAGCGAGAATATCTACAGGTGCTGAATTGGCCTTCAAGAAGGACCTTCAAGGTGTTCCTTCTAGCACCGTTCTAATTCTCGTTGAGTTTCAAGAATTGACCTCGGAGATGAAGCGGAGGAAAGGAGAGTTTCACTGGTTGGAGGCATGGGCAGAGGCGGCGAAACCTCTTGCAAAAGTTGAGCGTTACTCGGTTCCAAAGGATCTGACCTCATGGATTATCGAGCGAGTAAAATCCCATGGAGGAAAAATCACACCGTCTGCAGCGAAATACCTTGCAACCATGACAGGCGCTGAACCTCGCCAGGCTGACCAGGAAATCCTGAAACTACTTGCCTATGTCAATTACAAGCGGACGATTGAAGTTGATGATGTCCGGCATATTACCTCGAATACAGCGGATGAAGATATCTTTGCTCTGGTAGATGCCTTAGGGAAACAAAATACAAAACAAGCATTAGCGCTTTTTCAACGATTATGTGAACAGCAAGAATTTCAGTTCATATTTTCTATGGTCGTTCGTCAGTTCCGATTGTTATCTCAGGTGAGAGAGATCCTGGATGGTAGTGGAAAATCTGATGAAGTAATAAAAATTCTGAAAATCCATCCTTTTGTTGCGGAAAAAATGATCGAGCAAGCCAGGAATTTAAGACTTCGACCGGCTTGATCAGGTTATGCATCAATTGGTTGAACTCGACGAGGCGGTTAAGACAAGTGATATGGCTGATCGCCTGGCATTGGAATTATTTATCTTGGACTTTAGTAAGGTATGAGATAGAAAATCGGGTGGAGACTGCAAATCCACCCGATTATTTGGTTATCTTACACAGTGAATTGATTGATGTCGTTAAGTCGCAGATGCATTGACTCCTAGCCAAAAATGATTGGGAAGTACTGAGCGGTTTGGTTTGACTTCAATGGGGTCGGTTTGAGTTCCATCTCCGGATCGTTGCTCGTTGGTATTTTGAGCTAGCATGCTTGGATGAACAAAGCAGATCGTAGGTGTGCAACCGTATTTTGAGCGGTAATAAGTTGCAGCACGTTCGATTTTGCCTACCAGAGCTGTTTTTGGATCGTTATCGAACCACAGCATCCCGACGTTCATTTGACATTTCCTTTCTTGAGAAATGGTGACTCCAGATCCGGCAGGTCTGAAACTGATTTCACATCTGATGGGCTGCTGCTAATAATAGGAACAGGTGTATCTTCCACGACAGTATCGATGGAATTCGGGGCTGAAGGATCATCCTCTTGATATTCCTGGGCGAATGCATTCTTGGGGCTCATAAAGGATATCCAATCCATCCCAAGGGAGGCAATGAAATTGTCAGGAGGAGTGAGACTTTGAACAAGCTTACCCGAATCCCTGCCCAGGAGTTCAGCAACTCTCTTGTCGTCTATGTGTCCCAAAATGTGAGTCCGGAATGCATCAAGTAATCGCTGATCAAGGTATTCTGCATATCTGGTTGATAGGGATGCAATCGTCCATATATGGTACCGGGGGCCATGCTTGATTAACCGGTACAGGTATCCGAATGTTTCGTCGTCGACGGATTGAAGCAATCGTGCCAGGTCATCGATTACAAGTAATCTAATCGGTCCAGCAGGTTCGCTGCGACGCTGTTCAGCATCGAGCATCAAAGTTCGAATGATCATCCTTGCATTTCGATGCACCAGGCTGCTAACATCCTGACAATACTGCGTTTGTGTTATCTGATTGTATTCCTGAGGGTCGTGGGCAATGATGGAGATGGTCAATTCCTTGATTGGTTCAAAAGCTAGGATTGATGTCAATATACCCTGGAGTAATTGTGTCTTTCCGCTACCGGGATCACCAGAAACGAGAATGGATCCAGCGACCGGATTATCCAAATCCAAGCGTAATGGTAGACCGTCATCGCATATACCAAGTAGTAAAGAATTGGGAGGGAGATCGTCGAATTCTAACGTCGTAATGTTGTCGTTGTAAGCGGCAATCGTACTGATCTCAGATGGTCGTTTCTCACGTTGGGCAGTCGGTCTGGATTTAGGCGATCTTTGTTGCAGCAATTGTTCGATTTGACTGATCTGATGATGTGCTTTATGAGCAACTTTCGCCAGAAAGGTCTCTGTGGTAGTTAAAATTAAAGATCGTCGGTAATTACCAATGGGTGCTTGTACTCTGGATGCCATATTTCACCTCCAAATAGAACTTATGTTCTATTATAAGGGATATGTTCCACGAGTCAAGAGGCAAAAGATTAATTTATATTAATCTTTTATCCAGAGAGAGACGCTCTCTACATGGGATGTCTGCGGAAACATATCGAATGGCGTCACCTCCATGAGTGAATAACCCCCATCTATCAACTTGCGCGCATCCCGAGCCAGCGTAGCAGGATCACATGATACGTATGCGACGGTTGCAGGCGAAAGCTGCAACAAACCATCCATTGCTCTTCGTCCTATACCGGACCGCGGCGGATCAAGGATAACGACATCTGGTTTATATTTTAATAACGGCAATACCTGCTCTGCCTGCGCCTGGTACAGCTCTACATTCTCAAATTCATCCAGGTTGACCGCAAAATCACTGCAAGCATCTGGCGAGGATTCGACACCCACGACCCGATCCACAACCGGTGCGATAAACTTGCTAAATAATCCTACTCCACAATATACATCAAGCACGTTCGAAATCGCATTTAAGCGCAACGATGCAAGTAATTTTTCAACCATCCTGGCGGCGACCATCGAGTTAACTTGAAAAAATGAGCCCGAGGATACCAGAAACACATTTCCGTTTATCTCATGCGTAGTAAACTCACTCCCCGCCAAGACCGTAGCTTGCTCATCGAACCTATATACTACCGAGACCGGTAAATCTTCCACCAGTAATTCTGGAGCGGTAGGCTCGGTTCCTTCCAGGATGATTTGGATATCATCTCCAGCCCCCTTGCGTAGGGATACTCGCTCAAAATCTTGAGATTCATCGAATGAAAGAAGCGGCCACAACTCACCAAGCGCCTTTTCCAGCAGGAAACACTCCCTTACCGGAAACACCTCATGCGGATTTGCCTTAAAATAACCTAACTGCCCTGTTGGTGTCTGGTGAAATTGTACATAATTGCGATAATGAAAAGGCTCAGGAGCAGCAACGCATGGTAGAACGCATACCTCTTTTAATCCTCCTACCCTTTCGAGCTGATCCCTGAGGATCGATGTTTTCAAGGCTAACTGCTCAGTATACGGGATATGCTGGTACTGGCAACCACCACATTCTCCAAAATGGCTGCAGAGCGGATTTATTCGTTGCGGTGATGGCTCAATTATCTCAAGGACCGCCGCACGGCAATAGCTGCGTTTTTCTTCCACCAACTGGATGCGGACTAATTCTCCTGGAATTGTAAATGGAACGAAGACTGCCCGTCCATCCGGCAGCCTTCCCAGGCAATCCCCACCGAAGATATAATTTGTCAGTCTGACGACATGCTCCAAGGATCAGGTGTTCCTTCCGTTCAAATATTCATCCAAAGCCACGAGCAGATCATCTATGTCCTGCATGCTGGTTTCAGCCATGTGAGCAATCCGAAAGGTTTTCCCTTTCAAAATCCCATACCCGTTAGCAATTCGCATCCCCTGGGTTGATAGATATTTATTCATCTCCCCTACATCAAGATTGAGATGGTTATCGATCGTAGTTACCGTTTGTGAGCGATAACCAGGGGGGGCGTATAATTTCAATCCGTGTTCCAATACCCAGGTCTGTACTCGTTCTGCCATTGCGGAATGCCGAGCAAAACGCCGATCCATTCCTTCAGCAAATATTCGGTCCAATTGAACATCCAACGCATAGATGAGAGATAAAGCCGGCGTTGCAGGGGTGGAGTCTTTCAAGCGGTGTTTTTCCATACGCACCAGGTCGAAATACCAGCCGCGATTCAGCACCTGTTCAGCATACGCCATGGCACGATCAGAAACAGCCGCCAGAGCTAAACCCGGTGGTAAGCCCAGGCACTTTTGCGACGATGTAAGCACCATATCTAATCCCCAGGCATCCATCTCCAGCCTGGCGCCACCCAATGAGGAAACTGCATCCACGCAGATCAATGTATCGGGGCTGGTCTCATGGACTACAGCAGCGATTTCTGCTATTGGATTTTGCAGCCCAGTGGATGTTTCGTTATGGACGATAGTAATCATCTCATAATGGCGCTGCTTGAGCGCCCGTGACACCAGCTCTGGAGTAATCGGTTCATTCCAGGGTGTTTCCAGTTTATCTGTCGCCTTTCCATTCGATACAGCCACCTCATACCACCGGTTGGCAAACGCACCGTTGACGCACGCCAGGACATCCTGATTTGCGAAATTCCGCACGGCAGCCTCGTGCAGTCCTGTTCCAGAGGCGGTGACCAGGAAGACTCGGAATTGGGTGTAAAAAAGGGCGCGTGCTTTCTCGGATGCACGTTGAAATATGGTTTCGAACTCTTTGCTGCGGTGGGGCAGCATGGGTAAAGTCTGGGCAGCCAATACTTCGTCAGCCACATCGACCGGTCCAGGAACAAACATGCGCGGCATAAATACCTCCAGAAATAAGTAACTTGACAATCAATTGTACCAGCTTGATCCCGCTGCTGTCTTCGCTTAACAGGATGAGCTATCTTAGGGTTTCTTAAGTAAAGAAAGGCGCTGCTATAATATTCTCTATGAACCTTGTCCCAGCCACCTCACGATCGCATTCTGTCCGTTATTTCCAAATGACTCGAACTCTGCTGCCAGTCCTGGTGATCCTGTCGATGTTGACAGGTTGTGGCGTATTACCATTTCAGATTCCTTCACAGGCTACGCCTTCTCCTGTCACAACCCAGCCAAGCGCCAGTCCAACAAATCAGCCTGCAATCCGCACAGCCACCATCGAGCCCACACTAGCCCCCAGCCCATCTCCATACCAGATAGAGGAAACCGTTGTCGTCACGCCAACCGTCTGGATTACAACGGATGACTTTTCTGTGCGGTATCACCCGGATGGTCCGTTGTATGTGGGCGATCAGGTCAGCATCGAAGTCATCGCTCCAGCAGGAACGCAGGACGAAGCCCAGGCGGTAAAGATAGAAGTTCCAACCGCTCAAGGTACGCTGCAAACGGAAACTTCTCCGTTTGCCGAATTCGGTTTAGGGCATCGATTACAAGCGACTTTCATTTGGATATGGGATACATCCGGGTTGCCTGCCGGAGAGCACACCCTGACATTTCAGGTCGAACCACTGGGCAAATCCTGGCAGGAAACTGTGGAATTGCTGCCCTCCGAAGCGGTGCTCCCACCTGAGCCAGAGGCGCAATGGGTTGTGGTGGAGAGTGAATGCTGCCGGATTCATTACATCACTGGTACCGAAGCGGAGCGGGACATCCAGCAGCTTCAGAGCACGGCTGATGAGGTCGCCCAGCATGTGAGTGAGCAATTGGGTACCGAAATCCAGGAAAAGGTAGACCTGGCGTTTATACCCAGAGTTTTAGGGCATGGAGGTTTCACCGCGGGTGAGATCACGGTTTCTTATCTGGACCGAAATTATGCCGGCAGCGCCTCTCAAGTGGTCCTGCAGCATGAAATGGTTCACCTGCTGGACGGGCGCCTTGAGGGCAACCTGCGACCTACCCTGCTGGTGGAAGGATTGGCTGTTTACCTGACAGGTGGACACTTCAAGCTTGAACCGTTGATGGAACGCGCCGCGGGACTGCTTTCGCCGGCTGAAAATTGCGAGCAGCCTGCGCCAGGTGGCGTAACAGCCACTGAAACACCCTCAACTCCCGGATGTGGGCTCGGACGATGGATACCCTTACAACAGCTTGCAGATGACTTTTACCCGGCTCAGCACGAAATTGGCTATTTACAGGCTGGAGCTCTGGTGGAATTCATGGTGGAAACCTGGGGCTGGGATGATTTTTCCAGTTTTTATCGTGATATTACTCCAGTGGAAGGTACAGACAGCCAGGCGGCGGCTATCGATGCGGCTTTACAGAAGCATTTTGGTCTCACTTTCAACGAATTGGAAGATAACTTCGTTGAGGCGCTACGGCAAATGCCGCTCACACCCCAATTGGTCGATGATGTGCGGCTATCTGTTTATTATTATGATACCGTGCGGCGCTACCAGGAAATGCTGGACCCTTCCGCTTATTTCCTGACCGCCTGGTTGTTGAACGGAAATGAAATGCGCCAGAGGGAGATTGTAGCAGACTACCTGCGCCATCCTTCTAACGCTGAAAACGTGGCACTTGAAATGTTGCTGGTTTCTGCGAACAATGCCATGAGTGAAGGGAATTATGCCCGCATGGAATTCCTGCTCGATGCTGTCAATGCTGTTCTTGAAGTTCTGCAACAAAACCGAGCCTGGCTGCCGAATGCGGAATAATCGGTTGAATCACTAAAATGAGCCGGCGGAGTTGTGTTCCGCCGGCTCATTGTTTTCTCAATGCAAAATATCAATTATGGGCAGGTATACAACCAGCTAAAGAGGTTATCGAACGGCGGAAAACAATACAAGTTAAGATAATCAAAAAGGTATGTCGCGGCAACGCATACGCAAAGAAAAACCAGCAAACAACCGCCTGCGACCCAAATCCAGGTTTTGGAACGCCTGGGTTGTACTTCTTCTTCAACTTCATCTATCGCGGCTTCGTCTGGATTTTGAGGGATCTGCCCGGCATAGTATGTTGGAGGGGTCTGCACTGCCGCTGGTGGCGGGGCGACGGGGTAAACCTGATATGGAACCGGTTGTGGTTGTGCGGGAACAGCTTGTGGGAAAGGTTGAACCTGTTGGGGGCTCTGAGCAGCAGGCCCGGCTGGGTACACGCCTGGGCTGGCTTGTGGCGGATATGCCGGCAATCCGTATGACGAAACGATCGTGGCGTCTGGATCAAACTGAACTGCCTGGAATGACAGGATAACATTGCCGCCCAACTGGACGGTTTCACCCGGTTTGAGCAGGTGGGGGCCAATCAATTTCTCGCCATCGACAAAGGTGCCGTTGGTAGAACCGAGGTCTTCCAGAATATAACCGCCGATTTGGGCAGTCAAACGTGCGTGCTGGCGAGAAACTTCAGGATCATTGATAACAATTTCGTTGGTGGCATCGCGGCCAATCGTCATCCGATCCTGGTTGAGCTCGATTGCCTTATCCGGGGTAGGACCGGCGCGCATCACCAACTGGTATGCTGGTTGGGACATTCTTCTCTCCTTGTGGCATGGATTCTACCATTGTATAACCAAATATCTCGCTAAAAGCAGTTATTATCGACTGGCTGACCTGGGTCAAGGTGGGAGGGGGTTCCAGTATCTCGGCAAGGCTGACCATCTGGCAGCCAGCTATTCCACAGGCGACGATGCCGCGCCAGTAGCTCATATCAGGATTGACATTCATGGCAAAACCATGCCGGGTAACACCCAGAGCATCAATTTTTACACCGATCGATGCAATCTTGGCATGGTTTTTATGATCAGGGCGAAGCTGGCTTGATGTCTGAATAAAAAATGGGTGGTTGACCCATACACCCGTCAATCCTGGTAATTGGCAAGCCCGGACATTAAACCGTTCCAGGGCGATGATCAGCGTCTGCTCCAACTGGCGCAGGTAGCCAACATAATTCTGCATACGGCGCGCTGGTTGATGAGGCTGCTTATTTGATCTGTTCCATTCTTGGAGTTAATTCTTGCCAGCGGTATCAGCGGGTAGCCGACCAGCTGCCCGGGTCCGTGATAGGTCACATCACCGCCGCGGTCAGTCCAAACCACCTGAACGTCACGTTGTTCCAGCTCATCTGAATTCCAGAGCAGATTTTCTGGTTGGCCGCGCCGCCCAAAGGTATATGTATGTGGATGTTCCAAGAGCAGCAATGTGGGTGGCTGCTCACCCTGGGCAATCTGCCTGGCGAGGTGTGCCTGGTATTCGTATGCTTGAGGAAATGGCAGTACCCCAAGGGTCTGTACCTCACAGATTCGATCCATCTGGCATAGTATAACATCTCATAAATTTGCACTTATTAAAATCAGGTCAGTCTACTAACCCTTTTAATGAAATGAGCCAGGTGGTTTTTACCTGGCTCATTTCGAAGTCTTGAGTTACTCCTCAAGGCAGAACACACTAGAAACCCCAGACAGTCACATGCGCATCGATTGCCTGTTCGCCAAAAGCCTGTGCCACAGATATTCGATGGTGCCCATCACGGACGAAGTAGCGCTCGCCTACCTGGATCAGGTCTACGGCTGGCATTGCCGTGCCGTTCAGACGTGCGACGAAGATGCTTGACCAGCGATCGCGAGCTCTCTCGCTCAATGGTCGGAAGCTGTTGTCAAAATCGTTGCTGCGTCCTTCAGTGCCACGGATCTGGTGGATCTGTACAGACTGGATACCAGCATAGTGGCGGGTGCTTACGATATGTGCGGTCTGAAGCTCACTCAGATCCATCAGGCGATTAGAACGCCCGGTCAGGCGGGAGATCCAGCGTACCATTGCAGCCTTTGCCAGGATTCCTTGGAAAATTGAGCTCGCCTGGCTCTTTGCATTGTAGTTATTGTGTTCCGCTCGGTCACTTGCGAATATACCGGTTTGCTGGGAAATGCTGGTTGTGATAAACATGGCTGCTCTCCTCTTGTTCTTAATCCTGCCTGTAGTTTATCGGGCAGGCGTTTCAGAGGTGTTTCAGCAGCCGTTTCCAGAAGCGTTTCAGAAACTCTAATTTAAACTTCGATCAGATGGATTCTTGTTTGTTTTGCATAATGGCTAGCACTTGCGGCAGCAGCACACCATTGGTAGCCATCGCCTCGCCAGCATAAATGGTTTCGTTGCCCTGCCAATCTCCAAAGTAGCCGCCAGCTTCGCGAAAGATTGGGGGAAATGGGCCGCAGTCCCAGATGTGCATCACCGGGTCGAGCATCACCTCTGCCCGGCCAGTGGCGACCAGCAGATATCCGTAAGCGTCTCCCCATCCGGCACGGAAATAGCTCGCTAACGCCAGGCGTTTAAAAACTTTATGGCGACCATATTTGTAAAAGCTGCCAGGATCCGTACAAGAGACAAAAGCCTGTCTGAGTTGCGAAATAGATGATACTCTTGCCGGGCGCCCGTTCCAGTAGCAGCCTAAACCAGTCGCGGCAGATATCATCTCCCCCATCGCTGGAAAGTAAGCGGCTCCAACCTGCACCTGACCATCGATCTCCAGACCTACAAGGACGCCATAGAGCGGTACGCCGCGCATAAAAGACTTCGTGCCATCGATTGGATCAATAATCCAGCGATGAGAGGAACCTTCGCTTTCTTTGACGCCTTGTTCTTCACCGATGATCGCGTGCTGAGGATAATTCTTCTCGATCCGGCTGCGGATCAGCTCTTCAGCCAGCCGGTCGGCGATGGTCACCGGGGAGGAATCCTTCTTGTAATCCGGTGTAATATCTCGCTGAAAATATCCTAAGGTGAGCTTTCCAGCCAGGAATACAGTTTCAATAGTGAAATCAAGGTAAGCTTGTAAATTGTGAGGCATAAGCAGGCTTAAGTATACTCCGGAACAAATACAGGTTGCTCGACGAATTTCCAGGAGAAAACCAGTCTTTTAGGTGATGCATTCATACCCATGCATTTGCTATGATAGCAAGGAAGTAACTATAACCCTATTGGTATTGCGAAAGGAAAATATCCGATGTCACAATATGATAACCCCCTGGTAGCCTTTTCCGATGCGATGGCTGAAGCGGTTGCCCGAGCTGGCGCTGCCACAGTATTAGTGGATGCGCGCCGGCGTCACCCAGCCAGTGGAATTGCCATATCATCCGAGCTGGTATTAACTGCCGACCATGTTGTTGAGCGTGATGAAGAAATTCACATTATGCTGCCGGACGGCAGCGAGAAAACCGCTTCCCTGGCAGGACGTGATCCTGGCAGCGACCTGGCGCTGCTGCGCCTTCAAGACGTTAAATTAACCTCGGCTGTCCAATCCAAGGACGAAGCTCGAGTCGGACAGCTTGTACTCGCTTTAGGACGGCCCAGCCCGGAGGGTATTCAAGCAAGCCTGGGAGTGGTGAGTGCGCTGGGCGGTCCGGTGCGCACCGGTCGCGGTGGCATGCTCGAGCGTTACCTGCGCACCGACACGATTCCTTACCCGGGTTTCTCAGGCGGGCCATTGGTGGATGCCAGCGGTGAAATATTGGGCATTAATACTTCCGGCTTGTGGCAGGGTGGCTCGCTGACAATCCCGGCAGGTCTGGCATGGTCGATTGCGAACGTGTTGGACAAGGATGGGCGTGTTAAACGGGGATTCCTGGGTGTACGCAGCCAGACCGTGGCGTTACAGGCTGCCCAACGTCAGGCTTTGGGACGAGCACAGGCGAGCGGTCTCCTGTTGGTTGGGGTAGAAGAGAACAGCCCAGCAGATAAGGGCGGTCTGCTGGTGGGAGATATCCTGGTCAGCCTGGGTGGGCAGCCGGTAAGCGACCCTGATGACCTGGCAATCATGCTGGTAGGCGGTCTGGTTGGAACGGCAACACCAGTCCAGGTGCTGCGAGGCGGTCAGGTGCAATTCGTCGAAGTTATAATAGGGGAGCATAGATGAAAAACATGGAATGATAGTCGGAGTTTCAGCCTTGTAAAAAGTATCTCAGGTGACCGAGTAAGGATCAGCCTGGGCGAGCAGGATTCCCTGCACAACTGGAGCTGTTGACTGCATCAGCACTTCATCTGTCATTTGTAAATACGATCTGGCGCATAGCATCTCCGAGATTTTAAAAATTACCTCCAAGGTTAAATTAATTGGCTTGGCACTATTGTGTATTTACGGTTTAGCATAATCCTGCTATTCCGGAATCGCATCAGCATGCCATCATGCTCTCACATCCAATTGGGGAAGTCAACTTACGAACGCATATCAAAACTGCGTCTATGTGCATTTATAATGTGTATCGATAGCCTCCTTTTCTGTCAGAGATTTAAGGCATAATTCAGCCAAGAAAAGCCAATGAATGGGGATCTATTTATGAAAAAATGGTTCATGCTGATTATTGTAGTGACTTTTTTCCTCGGCGCTTGTACTACACCAACTGTAAAATCAACGCAAACTACTGCGCCATCTGCTACTGCTCAACCCAGCGCTATTCCAACGATGACGTCATTATCCACGTTCACTCCTGAGCCCACCACTCCGCCAGAGGCGTTTGTAGTCCAGGACGACGGCACTTTAGCCCATTGGAACAAGGAAAAGGAAGCGTATGAGCCAGTCCCAAGAACTGGCGCTGGTTTGTATCTGATGGATGGCCAGTTAGTTGGTTGGGATACGGCTAACAACCAGCCAGTTGAGGCATTTGAATCTAGCGGCGGCAACCTGCGGCGTTGGGACCAGGAGGCCGGGCGTTACCGGCAGGTGACGGTCGAGATCAACAGTAAGCCGGAGAATGTTAAAGCCCAGGAGCTGCATGTAACTGAGTTAGGCCTGTTAGCCGAGTATAACGGCGGCGCGACAGCGCTAATAAACCCAACTACGGGCGAGGCGACGACGCTTTTAAACCAAATTTACTTGAAAGATCAGACTACTTTGACACCAGCTGGAGCGTTGGTAGTGTGGGACGGGGAAAACCACACCTGGATTGAACCGGTGCAGATTAAGGAGGGGCAGCTAATCAATTGGGACGGGCGGTCGTTTGTGCCACTTAAAGACACCCTGGATCAGCCAATTAGCGCAAATCAGCGGTTGGAAATGCCTCAGGGCGTGGTGTATGCCCAGGACGGCGTCTTAACCGCGGTAGTGGACCGCAATCACCCCGTGGCGGCCTACAAGGGTGAGGCCCAAATTGGATTCAAGGTTTATCGCCTAGAAAACGGCGGGTTGGTAGATACCGGCCGGACGTGGCTTGATTGGCAATTGTATGAACCGAATACCGGTGAGCCTCGGGCGGATTTATTTTTCTTAGACTTACCCAATGCAGCCACCGTAGATTTGGATGGAATATTTGTCAGCCGGTCAATATTAGAAAGGGGTGATCCCGCCAAGCGTGAGTTGAGGGGAGTAGTAGATAATCCGAGTGCCATTATAAGTTATTTTGACTCCATTATTAGGGAAGTATCCAGTGACCCCAATCAAACGATTCTGAGCTTTAAGGCCAATGACATTGCTGACGGCCAGCTGGGGCCCTACTCTAACTTCCGCGTCAGACAATTGAAATTTTTCAACCTAGCGCAAGTACTTCGACCAGGTATGCCGCAACTGCCGCTTGTTATGCCTTTCGCGTCAAGTCCGGAGGAAAGCCGCGGCTTTGGCATGGTTTACGATCCGCAAACTGAGAGCTTAATAATTATTAGTGAACTAAATGATTCTTGGGCAAGCCAATGGATGCGAAATGGTCATGATGGTGGAGGGATTAACCTGGCTGGATGGATGATAATTGAGGGCCTAAATTTTCCGTCATTTCCCACGGATGATAGTCAAGTGAGTGGGCGGCTGGTTATGGATAGAAGCAGTAATCGGCCACTTGCATCAGAGAAATATGAGTTTCAGTCTGGTTTGGTTAATTATCCGATTAAGTGGCGGGCGGTGAAGTAGGCTGGAAAGCGAAATTTCTACATAAGGATTGCACGGGGGCGGATTTTTTGCCATACTAAGAGGGTATGGAAAAGAAGCGGATAGTATGGGTGATGGTTTTGTTGGGGTGTTTGTTTGGCTTGGGGTTACTGGCGGGGTTAGGCTATCAACGGTATAGGCAAATACAGCTGCCAAGGCAGAATGCGGCATCACCAACTCCGATGCTTACCCCCTTGGCCGAAAGGGCAATTAAGTTCCGGGTGGCATCGAACATCCCGGGCATTACGGCTACTTTGAGTCCTGAGGGAACTGAGTGGATTAAGCAAAAGATGGAGCAGATCAATTACCCACCAGATAAATCCTTTGTGGTACTCCAAAATGGCCGGTTGACACCTGTGTACCCCGAGGCGGTGGCTTTTGTGTTTGAGTCCATTAACCCCATAGAGGCAACTACCCGGGAAAACACTTTGTACGAGCGGACCAGAGCCGGGGGCGAAACCATCGCTGGCATGCAAAGCGCCTTGGTAGGCAACGAGGCCGTGTATACCATCTTTCTAAAAGAGGATTGGGCAAAATCTGATTCTGACCAGGTGGCTTTAGAGTTATCTTACCGGATGCTGCGGACTCTGTTTGCGGCAACAAACTTAGTCCCAACCGTGAGTTGATGTATGCCATTAAAAACGAAATGGAACAAGCCACCCAGCAGCCTATCAATGTTGAAAGCGACAAGGCGGCCAACCCGGCCCAAAGCCTGTGGCGCGACATTAAAAACTGGATAGCTCCTCCAGTATCAGCCCAAAGTTGTTCAGGGGTAATTGAGTGCGGCACTTATGTGGATGACTGTAGGTACTCTAATAATACAAATCAGGATTGTAGTAGTTCTTTCGATTGTGGCGGGGCAGCATGTGTTTGCGGCCCGCAATGTGTAGCTGGTTCCCCGGCGACGCATAGTGAATCTTGCCCGGATTTCACTACCCAATCTACTTGTACGGCTTCCCATAACAGCGCTTGTTCTGGTCAGTGTGCGTTTAAGGATTCATGTAGTTGGTATTCTGGGGTGGGACCAACCCCAACACCGGGTGGGGTTGGCGGGGGCGCTTGTGCCGATAGCTGTTCTGGTACTGTCAACGGGACCAAGTGCGCTTGCGGCAATCATCCAAATTGCGATAATAGCGGGGCGGCTGGGTGTGAGGGTACCGGGGGGAATGATGGGAAAATTTGTACCCCAGACGACCCAACAAAAGTTGTTGCCGGTGTTCATCAGCCCCAGCGCCGACATTGACCCCCATGCCAACTTTAACACCGGTACCCAATGATCCGCCAACTTGTGAAATTAGCGGGCTCACGTCATTGTGCCAAAACCAAACTGGTACTTATACGGCAAATTGTCGTGACGATGGGATAATCAACAAGGTAGAGATGTGGTGGACCCCGGCGATACCGACGCCCGTGTGGACATCGGTCCAAATTTATAGCCCTTATCAGCAAGTTCTAAGCTGGGATGAAACCGGCAGTTATTACGTGGGGGCGAACGCATGGGATAACGGCGGTCATGCTTGTACCGGCAGCCCGTATTGCACCAGTTTTCCCTGTAACAAATTTTCTGATTGCGGGGATAGTGACGATAAGAGGGTTATAGTGGAATCGTGTCCCCCCTCACCAACGCCGACGCCCACAGCAACTTTTAACACCGGCGCCGGCGATGTATAATATTAATGGAGTGGTGCTCATAGAAAATTCAGCAACGGCTGATTTTGATGGTGGAGATGCAGGTGCGTAATCTTGTGGAGCAGATTCAAATCCTCGAGCATCATGGTGACCAAAGCGTAACCTTGAATAAAAGCTCATGAAATCGGAGGCTTGGTATTGATCCACGTGCTGATTGTATCGCCGGCTCAGGCTGTGAGAACCGGGTTGAGAGTGATGTTGTCGATCTCTTCGGATGGCTCTGTGCGGATGGCTTCACAGGATGCGCTCGACCTGGATGTATCGGAGGCAAGAAACCTGCTGGAGGCGACCCGGCTGGATTTCACACCCGATGTCCTGGTGCTGGCTGGCGAACGAGCACTGGATGAGCTAAGGCATCCAGGTTCATATGATATAAATAACCTTGCTGTGCTCATGCTGGCAGATCAGGCGCCAGTTGTGCCGGCGTTTTTAAACACCAACCTGCGTGCCTGGGGCATTCTACCCCTGGAGGCCAGTGCGGAGGAATTAATCGCGGCAATAAGGGCTCTCGCTGAGGGGCTGCTGGTGGGCGATCCGGGACTGATGGGTCAAGCCATCAGTCAGATGTATTCGGTGAACACGCTAACCCATTCGATCTCCCCGGAGGGTAAACTGGAAGATTTAACTGACCGTGAGCTCCAGGTGCTGCAGCGATTGGCTGAGGGTCTTGCGAATAAGCAAATTTCTGTGCTGCTGGGGATCAGTGAGCATACGGTTAAGTTCCATGTTTCGTCTATTTTCAGCAAACTCGGAGTAGCCAATCGTACGGAAGCTGTGCGTCTGGGACTGCAGAAAGGGCTTGTGTCATTATAGGCGGCAGCCGGTCATTCGCCTACCACGATGCATTAAAAACATAAGGGACTGGCAATCCTACCATCATCATAGGCAAGCCAGTCCCTTAGATATTAAGAGGTCTTAGTGTACGTGACCGTGATCGAGTTCTTCTTCCGTTGCAGATCGAAGATCGACGACTTTGACCGAGAATTCTAATTCTTTGCCAGCCAGCCGGTGATTAAAGTTGAGCAGCACGGTGTCTTCCCGTAATTCTTCGATATAGGCATCGAAGACATCTCCATCCTGGTCTTTCAGCTGCAGCTCCACACCCACTTCTAAAGGTATTTCGGGCGGAAACTCGCTGCGTGGAATCTCTGCATAGGCATCTTCATCCTCAACGCCATACCCGTCATCCGGGGAAACGAGCACCCGCTTGCTCTCGCCTACCACCATGCCATACAAAGCATTTTCTAAGCCAGGGATGATTTGTCCAAACCCCTGCAGGAATTGGATTGGGCCGGTATCGTCTGACTTATCAACGATCTCGCCATCCACAGTCAGGATGTAGTCAAGTGTGACCACGACATTGTCCTGAATCTCTAAAGTGCTGTTATTTTCTTCTTGAAGCATCAATGACTCCTTCTCGTGGTCGTGGCTAACGACGAGCAAATGGGAGGTACACCCGGTAAACCGTGGTGGGTAGGGTAAATGTAGCGGCGAATTTGAGGTCGCCATTGGTGGCGTCATAATAGCTGATGCCGGGCAGCCCACTTGGATTGAGCGCCAGAGAAGACCCGGAACCGACATTCCCGATGCTGTCAACGATTTCGGTCGTCCAGATGCCGCCGGTCTGCAAGGCGTATTTCAAGTCGCCATTGGTAGCATCGTAATAGGATACATGAATCTTGTTGAATTGATCGGCTGCCAGCGAAGTGCTTTGCCCGACATCTCCGGAGCTGTCGACCACCGTTTTCGGGGTGGACCAATCCCAGCTGGTAGCTCCTTGATTTCCGACTGCGTACTTCAGGTCATCATTGGTGTTATCGTAGTAGCTGATGTGCATGTTACCTGTGGGTCCAAGCGCCATGGATGCATAGCGTCCAACATCGCCAGCACTATCGACGGTCATCGGAATCCAGGCGCTGAGGGCTGACTTGAAAGCAAATCTCAGGTCATCATTTGTGTCGTCAAAGTAGGCGATAAACGGGCAATTTCCACTGGTCGAGTAAAAACACTGCCAGGGTCCATCGCTGAGCGCCAGGGAGCTATACTTACCGACATTGGCAGTATTATCCACCACCTGAATCGTCCAGGTCGATCCGTTGGAATAAGCATACTTCAGGCGCTGGTTCGTGGCATCATAGTAGCTGATATGAGGCAGTCCATAATCGTCTAATGCCAGCGAAGGGTATTGTCCCACATCGCCTTCGCTATCCACCACCTGGTTATACCAGATGCCATTATTTAGATAAGCAAACTGCAGGTCGCCGTTAAAGGTGTTGTATAAGGCGATTCGAGGGGCTCCGGTGCTGTTCAATTTCATGGAGCTAAAGCTGGTTCCTTCGTAAAGCAGGTAGCGCTGCCAGATACTGGATTGACCAATCGCCAGCTTTAACTGGTCGCCGGTATCGTTGAAATACGATATCCAGGGTGTGCTGGTGTGGAGCCCCAAGGATGAGACGATGCCCACATCCGCCGAGGTATCCACCACGGTCATCGACCAGCCAGCGCTGCTTTCACGCATGAACTGGAGCTGCCCATTTCCGCCGTTCATATAGGAAATGCCGGGGTAGCCGTTCGGGTCGACAGCAATAGAGGTATATAGGCCGGTATAACCCTCATCTTGCAGTGCGTTCACCGTCCACTTATCCTTCTTTGTCGAGAATGCATAACGCAATCCCGCTGTGTTGCTGTCAAAGTAGCTGATCATGATCTTACCGCTGCTGTTCACGCTGATCGATGAATACCACCCGGTCAGGGTGCTGGAATCAACGTCAGATTTCGTCCAGGTACCATCGTTTTCTCGGACTGCATAACGCAGCGCGGTATTGTAGACAGAGCCTTCGGTCACAACCCAGGGCATATAACTGACGTGCGGGCGGTTTGAGCTGTCAAGCGCCAGTGAATTATATGGACCGAAGTGAATCTTATCCCAGGAGTTGTAGCGTTCAATGTCGGTATGGTTCCAATAATCGCCTGCGCCCGGGTCTACAGTGTAGCGTAATCCATCATATTTCTCATCCATATAGGTGATATGAGCCCGATTATTGGTATCTACTGCAATGGATGAGTACCTGCCGACATTGTATTCGGGGTCATCGGGTGGAGGACCGTCTGGGGTACGGATAACCCAGGGGTTGGAGCCATCCCACATCGCGTATTTGAGTGCCTGTTCATCGGCATCGTAATAGCTGATGTGGACATACCCGCGCTGGTCGATCGCAATGGAGTTGTATGCACCCACGCCTATAGTTAATGTAGGAGCCTGGGGCGCATCGGGCGTAGCTTGGAACGCTGGGTCACGCCCGCTGGCTGCCAGCAGCATTTGCTGCTCAAAATTTTGGAAAATCTGAGTTTCTGGATCAATCTTAACCGTGCTGGCTGCCATCACGCTGGGCGTATCTACCACCTGGATGTTCCAGGGATTATTAGGACTGCCCAGGGTGAAGGCGAATTTTAAGCGCCGGTTATAGGCATCATAGTAGCTGATGTATGGGTTGCCAGCAGCATCCAATGCCAGCGAAGCATACTGCCCGACCTGGGTATCGTGATCCACTACGACACGACGCCAGGCTGCGGCGCCGCTGTCGTACCAGGCATAATAGAGATGATCACCACCATAAGCGATGCGCGGATTGCCAGCCGCATCGAAGCGTAAGCTTCGGTTGGTCATATTCGAGAATAAGGGGGGATCATCAGCAGTGTATATATTCCAGAATGCTGTTCCAGATTCTGGCTCTTGAGCTGCAGTGCTTTGAACACCGGTCAAAACCAGTGAAAGCATCACGAACAGCGTTGCCAGCCGGTATATTAATGGACGATCCAGGCGAGTCGACTTTGTCCTGGTGGAGCGTTTGCGATATGCTGCAAGATTCATGGTTTCCTCCTGCTTTTATTTTCTACAGTATAGCACGAAAGTTTGACGGGTTTTTAATTTACGGGATGGCGCCGGTGAAGCGTAGCGCATACAGGGCATCTTCATAATTCGGGTTTTCATCCAGAGCGCGGCGGAAATCGGCAATAGCCGCAACCTTATCTCCTTTACGGTATTCCATCCAGCCTCGCCATAAGAAAGTTTCTTCGGAGTTGCGGGTGATCTTGAGCGAGTATTCGAGCAAGGATGCCAGCTCATCAAGCTGACCGCTGTGGAAGTATGCCATGAAAGGTCCAAACTGGTAGCGCAGCATTCGCTGGGGCAGGCCCAGGTTTCGGGCGCGGTCGAATGCGTCGGTAGCTTCAATGTAGCGCTCGAAATAAGCCAGGTTGGTGCCAAGGTTGAACCAGGTGAAGGGGTTATCCGGATCAGATGAGGTTTCTGCCTGGGCAACTTCCAATGCACGTGTGCGGTTCGTGGCTTCGTCCCAATCAGGACCGATAATTGATTTAACTACAGAATCCTGGTTGGGTGGATAAATCACTATGTAAACGCGATTAAATGTCTGCCAGGCTTTGTCCAGGTCAGGAAAAGGGATCCGTTTATCAGGTCCATAATAACTGTCCTGACCGATGAAGGTCTTGGCAGTATCATCATAACCAGTTAATAGCAGGTAGTGGGCTGCCCAGCGATCATCGTTGGGCCAGTAAGTCTGGTCCAGTAGCGTGCCTTCTTCAATCATCACAGGCAAACCTGCTGCCAGGAAGCGTTTGAGGGTTTCGAGATCGCCTCCCACACGGTATTCGATGTTCAGCCAGCCGGCGTGGTTGCGAACGTAATAGATCAGCTCATCAACATTTACATTGCGATCCTCGCGCTTCGGCTTGATTAAATTGGATATTGTGAACTGATCTCCTTCCCAACCAAAATAGCGCAAATACATTGCCAAGGTGGTCGGGCCGCAGTTATTGGCGTCTTGTTTTTCCCATTTCGGTGGGTTCAGTGAAGCCGCGGATGGGATGGGAGTAGGCGATGCAGTGGGAGTCAGGGTCGGGCCGTTGGTTGGTGCTAAAGTAGGCGCCAGAGCGATCATCCGATCAGGGGTGGCGGTTGGCTCACGTCTGGTGACCACGCGTGGATCGGGCAGGGAGGTGGGCATGGCGCCGGCAGGGTTAAGAATGGCGCGCACATAGGTATAAGCCATGTCCGCCCGCCAGGCGAGCCGGTCCTGGAGCAGCCCAACCATAAAAGCTAATCCAGACAGCAAAACCAGTATGCTAATAGCGATCAATATCGTTCTGCGAGATAATTTTCGCATAAGGGAAAATTTTATCACTCTTAATTAAGCAAAAGATGAGTAGCGGAGATAGCCAGAATCCTTTTGATATAATATCGGACATGAAATATCACATTTGGACAGAAGGCTGCCAGATGAATGTAGCCGATTCACTGCGGATTGCTTCGGCGTTGGAGCATTTAGGATACCAGCCCACCGATCTGGCTGAAGAGGCGAATGTCATCGTATTGAATACTTGCGTGGTCCGGCAAAGCGCCGAGGATAAAGCCTATGGACGGCTGCATTCCTTGCGTCCATTGAAACAAAAGAGACCCGAGCTGGTAATAAACCTGATGGGTTGTCTGGTGGGGGTTCACGGCTATGATCGACTGGCGAAGCATTTTCCTTTTGTAGATGTGTTCTCGCCACCGTCCGATCCTGGCCCACTGGTGGCTTTCCTGACTCAGGACGAAAGCTATGCATTGGAGCAAGCCGAGACAGAGCAGCGCTATAAAACTCAAGATCATGAGCTGATCCTGCCTTTGGATGAGCGCGGTCGGCTGGTTTCCACTTACGTACCGGTTGTGTTGGGTTGCTCGCATGCGTGCACTTTCTGCATTATTCCCTACCGGCGCGGAGTGGAACGCAGCCGGCGAGTTGGAGAAATCCTTGCAGACGTGCATTCCCTGGTCAGCCAGGGAGTGAAAGAAATCACCCTGCTTGGACAGATTGTCGACCGTTACGGCAAAGACATCCCCGAAGGGCCGAACCTGGCTGCATTGCTGCATCAGATTGACAAAGTTGAAGGCTTGGAGAGAATTCGGTTTTTAACCTCCCACCCAAACTGGATGACCACAGAGCTGCTTGAAACCGTGGCTGAGCTGCCGAAGGTGATGCCGCACATTGAGGTTCCCGTACAGGCTGGTGATGACCTTGTGTTGGAAAACATGAAGCGGGGTTATACAGCGGATGATTATCGCCAGCTGGTAAAGGTAATCCGTGACATAATTCCAGGCGTGGCGATAGCGACGGATGTGATCGTCGGCTTTCCGGGGGAGAGCGAAGAACAGTTCCAGCGAACCTATGACCTGCTGGAAGAGCTACGTTTAGATGTGGCTCATCTGGCTCGCTATTCTGTGCGTCCGGGTACGGTTGCAGAACGGCGCATGGCGGATGATGTGCCGGATGAGGAGAAATGGCAGCGTTTCCGCCTGCTGGAAGAGCAGCAGGAGCGCATTGCGGGGGAGATCAATGCGCATTACCTGGGTCAGAAGGTGGATGTATTATTCGAGGAGAAAGTGCGTGATCGCTGGCGTGGCAGGACTCCTACCAATAAGCTGGTGTTCGTCGCGTCTGATAGCGATCTGCGCGGTCAGGTGCATAACGTGAGGATAACCTGGACGGGACCGTGGTCGATGCAGGGGACTATTTTAGCCAGTCAGCCAACTTTCCCAGCTCAATATTAACCTGCTTCAATGCGGAAATCAGGTGTGGGCGAACTTCCTGGGCGGTATGCTCAGCCGAGTCTTGGAGGGTGTTGGCAGCCTTTTTGGCTTCTTCCTTAACTTTTTGACCTTCTGGTGTGGCAGCAGCATCCTGAATTACTTCGCCGACCTTGTCAATCATTGCCTCCAGCCCTTGCTGGATATCCTTCATCCGCTGCCGATTTTCCTCCTTCTCTAAAGCAACACGAAGCGTGGCAGCCAGACTCTCGCCCAGAATCTGGAACTGGTGTCCAACTTCCTGCCAGCTATCGTTGTCGGGTATTTCGTCATCCACGTTGGGTGGGGTGGTATTCTGATCGCTCATACTGTACTCCTTTGATGGTTAATCAATTATAGCAAGGAATATCGCGATGCGAGACACATACGACAACGCTGAGTGGTAGGGCAAGTATGATGAAGAGCCTGTGAAAAGCTGCCATACCCCGGCAATCAGTTGTGCCCTCGATACACCTCTGGCGCAAGCAGCAGATTATGTGGTTGAAATCCAGGCTGTATTAAACTGTGCAGTGGGGGGATTAAAAAAGAATACCGTATGGGAAGTGTCAAATTCGCTTGGACAGGTTTTCCAGGCTGCAGATGAGTAGCAACAGGTTTTCATTCGCGCTCGAGATCGCCTGCAGCGCTTCCACCTGCTCTTGCAAATACCGCAGCACGCCTGACTGGCTGCTGGTTCCAAAACCGCCAGTCATATTCAACGCCTCACCCTGGCGCTGGATCATCGATTGGGTTTTAACTGCCAGCATGAGATCACGGGCGGCGACTGCCTGGTTGACCACCAGCAGATCATGCATTCGATCTCCTTGAGCCCGGATGCCGTGCACCAGCTTGTCACATGCTGGAGCTCCTTTAGGACCTGCATAAGGCGCAGCGAGCAATTCCACGGTTATTTCCCTGGCAAGCAGGTGATTGGCAATGTTCAGCCAGTGTTCCTTCTCACGTGAAATTTCTTTTAACCGATCGAGCTCTTGCTTTTGTAAAGCAGCAAATTCATCTAAGCTCAGGCAGTGAAGCGCCTGGAAAGCACGAAACAAAGGCACCAATTGTTCTTCAACGATGTTGGCGGCTGGAATTGGTGCATGAGAAATAAAATCAGGGCTGGGATCCATGTGATCCCATTTTAATTTGGCTTCCCTGATTTGTAATAAAGCGAGAGTGAAAGCAGGATAAAGAGCTTGTAAAAATGGACGCGGGCTCAGGCTTCAGAGCCGACGATGTAGCCGTATCCTGGCACGGTACGAATGAAGGAGGGGGCACGCGGGTCGACTTCGATACGCTCACGCAGGTTTTTGATGTGGACGCGCACCAGGTCCGGACTGCCGGAGTCTGAAGGATAATCCCACACCTCATCCAGCAGGCGTGTGGGAGAAAAGATTTCACCCGGGTGGTTCATCAGGTGCTGCAGAAGGTCGAACTGCACCGGGGTGAGGCGGATCTTGCCATGCGTGGGTGTAGTCAGCTCATACGAGCGGGTGTCAAGGGAGTAATTTTCGACCACGAGGACAATTTTTTCCTCGACATGGTTGCGAGACATGGCGTTTGAATTGGCACCGGACAGGCGGAATCCAGGGGGGCGAGCTATCGAATTCGAAACAGAATTAATTTCGGCCTCAGTGTTGGGGTCAGTCCGTCTGGCTGCTCGGCGCAAGATGGCGCGAATGCGCAGAATCAACTCATCAAGGTTGAACGGCTTGGTCATGTAATCGTCGGCACCAGCCATAAAACCGGCAATCTTATCTTCGTCCTTTACCTTGGCTGTAAGGAATAAGATCGGCAAGTCTTGCAGCAGCGGATCACGACGCATTTCCCGGCTGACGGCATAGCCATCCATTCCAGGCATGATCACATCCAGGATGACAAGATCTGGACGGCGGCGGCGAGCTTGTTTGAGTCCCTCCACGCCATTATCTGTCAGCACAACGCGGAATTCATCACCACGCAGACTGCGCTCGATGGTGCGGGCGACAATATCATCATCTTCAATGACAAGGATATTGGTGGTACTGATATGACACCTCCCTCAGGCGCTGCAACTCAAATTATAACAAGCAGTAGATATCACCGTACCCATTATGTTAAAACAGGATGCCTAGAAAATCCATAAAGTAAGTGTTAAAAGGATCGATTTTAATTACCCACCGCCAGCTCCGCCGAAGATGCCGCCTTCGGTAAGACGGCGCATATCGTGCAGGGCGGCTTCAACCTCGAATACCGTTACCAAGCGATCCTGGTTGCTGTGGTGCAGTAATCCGGCGGCTGCTTTTTCGAGGGCGACCTCGCGGATGGTGCGTCCGCTTGCCAGCGATTCTTTCACCAACGACGCACCGGCTGCGTAACCGATGAGCGGATTAAGGACCGTGACGATGATCGCATTCTGCTCCAGCCAGGCTTCGGCTTTGGTCTGATTGGCGACCAGTCCACGCACACACTTCTCTGTGAAAGCGCTGACCGAGCCAATGATGACCTGCATGCTCTCGAACAGGTTGTGGGCGATGATGGGCATCATCACATTCAGCTCGAGCTGACCAGCCTGGGATGCCAGTGAAACGACCAGATCACAGCCCTGGACATGGAACATAGCCATGTTGAGCATCTCTGCCAGGACAGGATTGACCTTGCCGGGCATAATGCTGGAGCCGGGCTGAACCGGCGGTAGACGCAGCTCGTCCAGGCCGGTGGAAGGCCCAGAAGCCAGCAGGCGGAAATCGTTAGCAATGCGCGTGAGGGTGATCGCCAGGGTGCGCAGGGCGGCGGAGAAATCGGCAACATCCGCCAGCGACTGCATACTTTCAATCAGGTCATCGGAGGGATAGAGCGCCAGCCCTGTGATCTCACCTAGCCGCTGTACCATGCCGGCGGGATAGGCGGGATGGGCGTTCAAACCAGTGCCAACAGCAGTGCCGCCGATGCCCAGGCGGCGCAAGCCTTCGGCGGAGCGCTGGATGCGCTCGCCGTCACGCTCAACGGCGCGGGCGTAAGCGCCAAATTCTTGGCCCAGGCGAATCGGCACGGCGTCCTGTAAATGGGTGCGCCCGGACTTGACGATCGGATCGAACTCGTGAGCTTTTTGGCGCAGCGCAGTAGTAAGGTCAGCAACCACGCCCAGCAGCTCATCCAAACGCCACAACGCGCCCAGGCGGATGGCGGTGGGGATGGTATCGTTGGTGGATTGGGCCATGTTGACGTGGTCGTTGGGGTTGACACGATATTCGCCCAGCGAGCCGCCCAGGATCTGGGTGGCGCGGTTGGCAATGACCTCGTTGGTGTTCATGTTGTGGCTGGTGCCGGCGCCAGCCTGGAAGGGATCGACGACAAACTGGTCGTCCCAGCGACCGTCGATAACCTCCTGGGCAGCCTGGACGATGGCGTTTGCCAGGTCGGAGTCGAGCAAACCCAGGTCGCGGTTGACTTCGGCGGCGGCGCGCTTGATCATCGCCATCGACCAGATGAAGGCACGCCAGGGCTTTAGACCGGATATGGGGAAATTGAGCACGGCGCGCTGGGTCTGCACACCGTAGAGGGCGGTGAGTGGTACCGGTAGCTCGCCAAGCGAGTCGCGCTCGAGACGGTAAGGAGGAGGTGATGAAGTCTGAGAGGACATTTCTTTAATAATCCTATCGTGAATAAGGCTTAGGCACGAAACGATGAGCTTCCTATAGAAATTATAATATTTGTTGACAAAAATGGTAATATTTCGTTGCGCGGGCAGCGAAATATTATGGCTTATAATCGTTTTGTGGAGCGTTTTCGGATGATATTACGGTGTAAGCAGCTTGCCGCGCTGGTAGTGCTCGTGCTGGTGTTGGGCACAGCGCAGCCAGTGTTTTCAGTGATGCAGACGACTGATGGTGTATGGGGGAGCAAACCGGTGCTGGCGCAGCTGCTGCTGGATGGGCGTGGGAAACATGCACTGACACAAGACCTGGGATTCACCCGGCAAGAAGCAGAGGCAGTAATCGAAATCGCCAGACAGGAAGCACAACAAATCGAGCAGTTGGAGGCAGAGAGCCGGACAATTCTCGCCAACCCATTGATAGGAGCAGCAGAAAAGAGAGCGGCAATTGCGGAGAGCGGCTACAATGTGCAAATCTGGGGCATCCTGGATAAGGACCAGTCCAGGCTGCAGAAAATTCTGGGTGAAGCGGGTTACCAACGACTGGTGGAATGGGTCGAGAGGAAATGGGCAGCCAAGCAAGTTGCATCGAGACCACAGGGGGGCAATCCTGAGACAAAGTCTGAATTGAGCCTTGATAGTTTCTCCTTGTCGCTTATTTTGGCGAAGTCCGCTGCGCGCAGCTTCGATGTCTATGCCACCTGCTACGATGCAGGGGAGCGCGAGATCGTGGCGCTCCCGGACAAGTGCCTGAAATTCGCCAACGGTGGGGCGATGGCGTGTGACGGCTACGCTTTTGGGCAGGGCTACTCGATCATGATCGGCTACCAGGGCAAGCTGGTAGCGGCGCTGGTGGCTGAATCGGGGCCGTGGAACGTGGACGATAACTTCTGGTCGAAGCTCAGCGATCCGCAGCCGCGGCGCATGTTCGCCGACCTGGGCCTGGGGGTGCCGGAGGCGCAGGCGGCTTATTTCAACGGCTACAACGGCGGGCTGGACCAGTATGGGCGGGTGGTGACCAGCCCGGTGGGACTGGATATCTCTTGCTCGCTGGCGAAGACCCTGGGGCTGCCTTCGGGCAACACCAGGGTGGCGGTGACATTTCTGTGGACAGAGGGCTGGGATCAGGCCGCGCCGGGGGGCTCAACTACACCGGGGACAGGATCGGGAAGCGGGGCGATCGGCTGGATCGAAGGCCACGCCCAACCCGGATGGCTCGCTGGTGCACACGGTGCAGAGCGGGCAGACGCTGGTGGGCATCGCCACGGTGTACGAGGTTCCACTGCAAGAGCTGCTGGATTTGAACGGACTGACGATGCAGTCGGTGATCCAGCCGGGTGACCAAGATCGTGGTGAAAGCAGCCGAGCCGACTTTGACGCCAAGCGCCACGCCGACCGAAGCGCCGAGGCGCACACCGCAGCCGAGGCTGACGTCCACCCCACTACCAACCATGACAGCAAGCACCCACGGCGGTGGGAACTCCTGCGGAATCAAGCACGGAAGAGGCGGAGGAAGCCGGCAGAGTGGACTGGCTGCTGGTGGGGATCGGCGCGGGGGTATTGGTGGGGGCAGCGCTGTTGATCTGGGGATTGGCGGTAAGGAGGAAGAGAGCTCAATGACAAATAACCAAAACCCATTTACTCCAGATCCAGATCCTTCATTAACTCCCGCAGGGCTGCCAATTCGTCCTTTGTCAGGGTTACCCCCTTGCCCATGGTCTGCCCATCCGGCGACCATTCACGGATGTCGTACTTTGGCTCACGGTCGTTCCAGGAGACCAGGTTCAGCTCCTTTGCCCAGCCTTTGCTGGATTTGGAGAGAATTCCAATCTTTTTGACGATTTCAAATTTGATGTCGGCCATATGTGCCTTTCCTTTGGGTGGTCGCGTTAAGCTCGATCACCCTTGTAGTATAGCAGATAAAAACATTGGTTTCTAAAGCCCATTCCATGGGTGCTGTGCTATCGCTCAGCACCCATGGAATGGGCTTTTAGAGGATTCTGGGGGAATGTGAGCGGTGAAACCGCTCACATTCCCCCAGACCCCGAGTAAATACAGCTCGTATCGTGAAATCATAGGGTGATCAGGCTCAAGCTTAGCGTTCAGGCTGGAGCTTGCGCAACTGAGCCCAGACCCCCAAGTTGTTTTAGAATCGAGAAGTTTATGCTGGTTTTATTGCATTAATTTAGCATGTATGCTAGTATTTCGATATGGAATTCGAAAGTTTGCTGGAACTGATCGGCGACGAGCCGGTATTTGAAACCGCGATGCTGCTGGCGGGAAAGGTGAACCCGGACATCGTGCGGCTGCAGCTCACGCGCTGGACAAAAAGTGGGCGGTTGTACCAGCTGCGGCGTGGGCTGTATGCCCTGGCGCCGCCTTACCAGAAGGTGAAGCCGCACCCTTTTTTAATCGCCAACCAACTGCAGCGGGCATCCTACGTGAGCTGCCAGACGGCGCTGGCTTTTTACGGGCTGATCCCGGATATTGTGCACGCCACCCTCAGTGCAACCACCGGCCGCCCAGGGCGCTGGGAAACACCCCTGGGCGTGTTCGAGTTCCGGCACGTCAAGCAAAACCTGCTGAGCGGATACCGCATGATCGACCTGAACCGCATGCAGCCAAGCCAGCATGCGCTCGTCGCGACTCCGGAAAAGGCCCTGCTTGACCTGGTGTATCTGCAGCCTGGAGGGGATCATCCCGACTACCTGCGCGAACTGCGGCTGCAGAACCTGGAAAGATTGGACTTGGAAGCGCTGCAAAAGCAAGCTGAAGGATTCAACACGCCCAAGCTGCGCCGAGCCGTCCAGGCGATCCTGCGCCTGGCTGAAGCGGAAGCCCAGGAGTATGAGCCATTATGAAAGAGCACCTGGCTGAGCTGGTGCGGCAGGCGAGCACGCCAGCGCAGGGGCGCAACCTGGCGCGTGAGTACCTGCAGGCGCGCATTTTGGCCGCACTGCAGCGGGCAGGGGCAATGATGCCGCTGGCTTTTCACGGCGGCACAGCCTTGCGCTTCCTGTACGGCCACGGGCGCTACTCTGAAGACCTGGATTTTGCCCTGGAAGGCGGCGAACCGGCTGCCTACGATTTCCGCGGCTATTTGCAGGCCATCCGGGCCGAATTGATGCCAGAAGGTTATCCTGTTGAATTAAAGATCAACGATCAAAAGGCGGTCCACAGCGCCTTTGTGCGCTTCCCCGGCTTGCTTTACGAGCTTGGCTTGTCCGGACAGCGCAGCGAAGTGCTGGCGATCAAGCTGGAAGTGGATACCCACCCGCCAGCCGGTGCGGGACTGACCACCAGCGTGGTGCGGCGTTATTTCGTGCTCCAGCTCCAGCATCACGACAAGGCCTCGCTGCTTTCAGGAAAGCTGCACGCGATCTTACAACGACCTTACACCAAGGGGCGCGATCTATTCGACCTGCTCTGGTACCTGAGCGACCCGGCCTGGCCGCCGCCCAACCTGGTGCTGCTCAACAACGCCCTGGCGCAAACGAGCTGGCAGGGAGGGCTGCTGACCGAAGCCAACTGGCGGTCACGGGTGAACGAGCGCCTGGGCGACCTGGATTGGGAGAGCATCCGGGCGGATGTGCGCCCGTTTGTCGAGCCGGGGTTTGACCTGGGATTGCTGACGAAGGAGAACCTGGAGCGGGTGGTGGGAGAAGATGGGCATGCGTAGAATTTCGGAAGCAGAGACGCGCAAGGAGATGATCGATCCGGCGCTGGAACGGGCGGGGTGGAACTTGAGGAATCACGCCCAGGTGGGGATCGAGATTCCGGTGGATGGCTACGACCAGGAGCCGTGGAACGGGGTGACGGATTACTGCCTGTACCGGGCTAACGGTGAGGTGATCGCGGTGGTGGAAGCCAAGCGCACCAGCCACGACCCGCGCCTGGCGCAGCAGCAGGCGGAGCACTACGTAGCCGAGATCCATAAGCACCAGAGCTTCCAACCCTTCGCTTACCTGGCAAACGGGACAGATATTTATTTCCTGGATGCGGGCGCAGCGCCCAAGCGGATGGTGTACGGCTTTGCCACCCCGGATGACCTGGAGCGGCTGCTGTTCCTGCGCCAGCAGCAGAAACCGCTCAGCAGCATTGCTATCGACAACCGCATCACCGACCGACCCTACCAGCATGAAGCGGTGCGGCGGGTGTGCGAAGCGTTCGATGCGGGAAAACGCAAGGCGCTGCTTGTGATGGCGACCGGCACGGGCAAGACGCGCACCACCATGTCGATTATCGACGTTTTTCTGCGTGCCAACCAGGCGCGCACGATCCTGTTCGTGGCAGACCGCGACGCGCTGGTGGAGCAGGCCAAGACGGACGGCTTCGAGAAGTTCCTGCCAAACGAGCCGTGCGACCGGATCTACTCACACACGATTGATAAGACCAAGCGGCTGTATGCAGTGACCCTGCAGACCCTCAGCCAGTGCTTCGAGCAGTTCTCGCCGGCTTTTTTCGACCTGATCATTTTCGACGAAGTGCACCGCTCGATTTTCAACAAGTTCAACGAAGTGCTGCAGTACTTCGACGGGCGGATGATCGGGCTGACCGCCACACCAGCGCAGTTCATCGACCGGGACACCTTCCGGGTCTTCGACTGCGGGGATGGCAAGCCGACCTTCCTGTATCTTTACAAGCAGGCGATCGAAGAAGGCTACCTGGTGGATTACACCCTGTACGCAGCGCAAACCCACTTCCAGCGCCAGGGTATCCGCGGCATCGACCTGAGCGACGAAGACCGCAACCAATTGATCGAGCAGGGCTTTGACCCGGACGAGATCGATTTCGAAGGCACGCAGCTCGAGAAAGACGTCAGCAACAAGGACACGCTGCGCCGGCAGTGGGAAGAAATTATGGGGCAGTGCTTCTATGACCAGTCCGGGCAGCTACCCGGTAAGACGATTGTTTTTGCAATGACCCAGGAGCATGCCCTGCGGCTGCAAGATACCTTCGACGAAATGTACCCGCAGTTTCCCAACCTGGCGCGGGTGATCACGTATAAATCCGAGTACCGCGGCCAACTGGTAAAGCGCTTTAAACAGGAAGAGCTGCCGCGCATCGCCATTTCGGTGGATATGCTGGACACCGGCATCGACGTGCCGGAGGTGGTCAACCTGGTATTCATGAAACCGGTGCAGTCACGCATCAAGCTGGAGCAGATGATCGGGCGGGGCACGCGCTCGAACGCGGCCTGCCGGTTCCCCGAGCGGCTGCCGGGCGGGAGCAAGCAGGAATTCCTGGTGATCGACTTCTGGGAGAACGATTTCAACAAGGCGCCCGAGGAGGCGCTGAGGCAGGAGCTGCCGGTGCTGGTGGCGCTGTTCAACACGCGCCTGAAGCTGCTGGAGACCTACCTGGGCGAGCAAAACGACCCCGGCTGCCAGCAGGTGACCGGTGACCTGCTGGCGCAGGTCAACCGCATCCCCAAAGAATCGTTCTCGGTGCGGCGGGTGCTGCCCGAGATCGAAGAAGCCTTCGGCGAGGCGTTTTGGGGCTACCTGATCCCGTCTAAGATCGATTTTCTGCGCCTGAAGGTCGGCCCGCTGCTGCGCCTGGCGGCGGAGGTGGACGTGCCAGCGGAGACCTTCCAGCACAAGATCGAGCGCTTGAAGCTGGCGCAGCGCACAGGCAGGGAGGCGAGCGCCCTGGTGCAGTCGATTGTGGAGGACGCCGCCAGCCTGCCAGAATTCGTCACCGAGGACCCTGCGCTGGCGCCGCTGGTGCGGCAGTGCACGCCCAACAACCTGGCCCAGGCAAAGCCTGCCGAGCTCAGCCAGATCGCAGCCGGGCTGGCGCCGCAGATGAAAAACCGGCGGCGAGTGAACAACTTCCTGATGCTGGACCTGCCCGACCGGATCGACCTGAGCGGCTACATCCTGCTGACGCAGAGCGGCGAGCAGGTGTACGTCAAAGAATACCGCCTGCGGGTGGAAGCGCGCATCCTGGCGATTGTGGAAAGCCACCCGGCGCTGCAAGCAATCGGGCGGGGCGAGACCCCGGACGATTTGGCGCTGCTCGACCTGGAGCGCGTGCTGCGCTCAGAGCTGGCGGGGAGCGCGCTGGAGCTGACGCCGCAGAACATCCGCCGGGCGTACGGGGTGCAGGCGGATAGCTTCCTGGACTTCCTGCGCCTGGTGCTGGCGGTAGATGCCATCCCGGGCTACGGCGAGGTGGTGCAGCACCAATTCCTGCAGTTCATCGCAGCCCACCCGTACAATGGCGACCAGATCCGCTTTCTGCGGGCGGTGCAGAGCGTGTTCCTGCAGAAGCGGCGCCTGGAGACCGCCGATTTGTACGAGGCGCCGTTCGACAAATTCGGCGTGGATGTGGTAGAGCGCTGGTTTTCGCCCAACGAGGTTTCTGAATTGATCCATTTCACCCAGGGGTTAGAGGTCTGACAAACCCTTCCAAGCGGTGGAAACAATTTTATGCATTAGCGAATCAAAAGACAATTAATTAACAAGGTGATATAATCGTCTTACATTATCTGTTCGATAAGGAGACGTAAAGCGATGGAAGCAGTAACTATTTCATCCAAGTTCCAGGTGGTTATACCGCGCGAAGTGCGGGAAAAATTCAACTTAAAGCCCGGGCAAAAGCTGGCCTTTATCCCTTATCAGGGGACTTTACGGGTGGTAATCGTGCCGCCTATCGAAGAGGCACGTGGGATGCTGAAGGGATTGAACATCGAAGGTATCCGTGAAGAAGAAGATGAGGAACGCGAATGAACGTTGTTGACTCATCTGGGTGGTTGGAATATCTCACGGACGGGGTCAATGCCGATTTCTTTGCTGCGCCAATTCAGGAGGCGGACAGCCTGGTGACGCCGACCATCTGCCTGTACGAAGTATTCAAGCGAGTGCTAACGGAATTTGGCGAAGCACGAGCCTTGAACGCTGCCGGCAGCATGGTGGTGGGAAACGTCATCGATTTAGACAGGCAAATTGCCATTGAGGCGGCCTTGCTATCGACCGAATTAAAATTGGCAATGGCAGACAGCATCATCCTGGCGAGCGCCAGGGCTTATAAGGCCACGCTGTGGACCCAGGACGCGCACTTCAAAGGTCTTGAGGGCGTGCAATATATCGAAAAGAAAGCCAATCGATAAGCTATGCTGACTGATCCGAAACTCAAATCGCAAGTGGACGCGCTGTGGGACAAGTTCTGGTCGGGCGGGCTGACCAACCCGCTGGACGCGATCGAGCAGTTTTCGTATTTGCTGTTCTTGAAGCGCCTGGACGACCGCGAAAATGCGCTGGAGCGCCAGGCGCGGCGGCGCGAAGCGGAGTACCCGGGCAGAATCCCGGCTGAGATGCGCTGGCAGAACTGGACGAAGTACGAAGCGGGCCAGGCGCTGCGCCATCTGAAGGAGACGATCTTCCCGTGGTTCCGCACGCTGGGCGAACAGGGCAGCTCTTTCGAGCGCTACATGGCAAACGCCGAGTGCAAGATCAGCAAGGCGAGCCTGCTGATCGAAGCCTGCAAGCTGATCGACCAGATGGAGATCAGCCAGCAGAACCAGGACGTGCAGGGCGACCTGTACGAATACCTGCTGAGCAAGCTGAACACGGCGGGGCGCAACGGGCAGTTCCGCACGCCGCGGCATATCATCCGCATGATGGTGCAGATGGCAGCGCCCAAGCCCACCGAGCGGATCGGCGACCTGGCAGGCGGAACGGCGGGCTTTCTGGTGAACGCCTACCAGTACGTGCTGGAAAAAGGCACTTCGGTAGAAATCCTGGCTTACGACGAAGAGGGCTTACCGCATCACCTGATCGGCGACCGGCTGAATGAGCGCGAGCGGGAGTTCATGAAATCCGAGAGGTTCCTGCGCGGCTTCGACAACGATTCGGGGATGACGATGCTGCGGATTGGCTCGATGAACCTGATGCTGCACGGGATCGACTCACCGCAGTTCTTTTACATGGACACGCTTTCCAAGGCGTTCACCGACGAGCGCGAGTACGACGTGATCCTGATGAACCCGCCCTTCAAGGGGGCGGTGGACAAGGGCGACGCCAGCCCGACGCTGCCGGGGGACACGACCAAGACCGAGCTGCTGTTCGTGCACCTGATCCTGCGCGCCCTGGATATGGGCGGGCGCTGCGCGGTGATCGTGCCGGACGGGGTGCTGTTTGGCTCCAGTAAGGCGCACGTGGCGCTGCGCAAGAAGATACTCGAAGAAAACCGGCTGGACGGGGTGATCTCGATGCCTTCGGGGGTATTCCGGCCCTATGCAGGGGTATCCACGGCGGTGCTGCTGTTCACGCGCGGGGCAAAGACGGGCGAGATTTGGTTCTACGACATGGCGCACGACGGCTACTCGCTGGACGACAAGCGCGTGCCGGTAGCAGAGAACGACATCCCGGACGTGCTGACCTGCTGGCAGAAGCGCGGCGAGCCCGCCTTCCAGCAGGCGCGGCAGGTGCGCCTGGAGGAGCTTCAAGCGCAGGCGGCGCCGCTCAAGGCGCAGCGGTTGGGACTGCAGGCAGAGATCAACCGGCTGAGGTTTGAGGCGGCGATCAGGCCTAAGTCCCTCACCGACCTGAGCTACGCTCAGGTTGCCGCTCCCCATTCTGGGCAAGGGGAGCTGGCGGAGGCGCAGGAGCGGCTGGTGGCGCTGGAGGGGCGGATCGCGCCGCTGCAGGCAGAGATAGCGCAGCTCAGCCGGCAGTTCTGGGTGAGCAAGGCGCAGGTCAAGGCGAATAAATACGACCTGTCCGCCAGCCGCTACCGGCAGGTGGAAGCGGACGAGGTGTACTATGAGAAACCGGAGGTAACGCTGGAGCGGCTGGTGCGGCTGGAGCAGGTGATGAAGGAGGAGATCAAAGAGTTAGGTGAGTTGCTTAAATGACAGCACTTGGCGAAATGGTCACGATTATCAAAGGCAATAAAGCAGACGAAGTTTTTAGCAAACCGAAAACCGAAATGTATCCTTATTTGCAAATTGAAGATTTACGACCAGGCGGGAAACCTAAGTATGCACAAGTAGAAAAAGCTGTTGTTGCAAATGTAAATGATGTTCTGATTGCTTGGGATGGTGCTAACGCTGGAACAATTGGTTTCGGGTTGACAGGATATGCAGGTAGCACGCTGGCTATTTTACGACCAAATAAAGATACTATTTATGGTCCATATTTAGGCTACTTTTTGAGGAGCAAATTCGAGGAAATTCAAGACAATTGTACTGGGGCGACAATACCACATGTAAATCGAAATTTTCTTGAAAGGATGATTGTTCCTCTTCCATCTCACTCCGAGCAGCGCCGCATCGCGATGATCCTGGCGAAAGCAGACCGACTGAGGCAACTGCGGCGCACGGCGCGCGAGCTGGGGGAGTCGTTTTTGCAGTCGGTGTTTGTGGAGATGTTTGGGGAGCCGGAAACGAACTTAAAAAGATGGGAAATCGGGCATATTAATGATTTGTGTGAAACAATCTTGGATTGCCCACACGAAACACCAATACATACTTTAATCGAGACTGAGTATGCAAGTGTAAGAAGCTCTGATATACAAAATGGTTACCTTGACTGGTCAACCACAAAATATGTTGAATACGAAGAATATGCCAAGAGGATAGAGCGAGGAACTCCGATGGGAGATGATGTGATTTATTGTCGTGAAGGTGCTCGATTTGGAAATGCTGCACGAATTCCCGAAAATTCTAATAAGAAAATATGTCTTGGTCAACGAATAATGCTATTTAGAGCGGATCCTCAGAAGGCAACCCCCGAATTTTTATGGGCTGTCCTTGAATTGGATAGTATTTATAAACAAGCTGAGAGAATGGTTGGTGGCTCTGCATCGCCACATGTCAATGTTCAAGACATCAAGAAGATCAAAACTATTATGCCCCCTCTAGCAAATCAAGATCTTTTTGCACACGTCGTGCGTCGCTACGATCGTCTACGCATCCAGCAACGCGAGACAGAAAGACAGGCAGAGATGCTGTTTCAAGGGCTGCTGAGACGCGCGTTTGAGGGGAAGGTTTGAGAGTTAGGTAACCAGTATTGATAAGTGCTTCAATGGGAAGGGTCTGAAGAATAGTTCATTTTGGACATAATCAGTAGGCTGAATAACAGGAAACATGGCTTTTCGTCCTCCCACAGTTCATACACCCGATCAGTATGGCCACGGGTTCGACGCTGCATATTGACTTGGCAGGCCCTGTGCAGGATGGCGTTCATTTCTTCGTAAGAATTGACCCGCAGCAGGGGTGTCATGAAGTTGCGCTGTACCCGTCGTCGTTCTCAACACCGCCTTTTTAATGTCCTTGTTCCGGAGTGCAGTAGTGACTGGAGAACAGATGTCAACCAGAAAATGAAAAGTCTACGAATCAGAATTCGAATATCATGCTTACTGACATCCCCCGATTTTGAAAAAAGTGAGCGCCTTATCCTGGTTTGTGTGTGAGCCATGCTCCGGTTAAGCTGTGCGGCTTACTCCGGTTTCCCCGTGCGCTATGCCCCGGTTTTTGCATTTGTTCCAGCACCTGCGTGATGATATTGATCTCACCAACGTGGATTTCGAGCCGTTGCACGAAAAGCCAGCGTTGGCGAACTGGCTTTGACAGAAGACCCTTTCTTATTTTCTGGTTGACAGAAAAGAGCCAAACAAGAGATTGATTATGGTCGACGTGGAAAAGGTTACACCTTTGGAGCCCTCAAACCAAGCGATGCAGAAGTTTTTACCGAACCGTATGTGAGCCGTTCGGCGAAGAACTTTGTGGATTTTCTGGAGAAAGTAGACCAATAGCTGCCAGCCGATTTGCAGATCAATGCCATTTTGGACAACTTGCCGGCGCACCGAGCGACCGATGTGTTGTTGTTCAGTTTGCACCATCCCCGGTGGCAGTTCGTTTTTCAACCCAAATATGCGGCTTACCTCAACCTGATCGAGCCGTGGTGGAAAATTCTGCGTTCGCTGGCATTGAAAGGCAAACGCTTTGAGACCTGGGAAGAAGTATGTCAGGCTGTTCGAGAAGCTACCCAATACTGGTACCAACATCGTCATCCCTTTTTCCGGGGCCGCCGCCGTCGTCACAAACTTGTGCGTAGCTGCGGTGTCGGATTATGTCCAAATGTATCCTGAACTAACCGGATGATCCATTTAGTCACTTTGGCAATGCCCTCGCTATTATTTGACAATATATTTTTAGTCACCAGACATAGCTGTTACCCAAATTAGACCACCGAAGATGATAGTTACGATATAATCAGAAAAATTTGCGGAAGGTATCGTTAGCGGGTCATAGGTCATATATTTCGATGATCGCAATAAAGAAGAAAATTTATATTCACTACAAGGTTATACGGGCTAGTTAAATACGACCATGATCCTTATCATTTCCCCTTTTTTAATCTTAAGTGGGTTTTCAGGATCGGTATGAGAACCGAGTTTTATTCTGAGTGTCTGTTTTGATTACAAGAGTTATCAAAAGGCACATCTGGTTATGTAATTGGTTGTACAATAGTAGAAAATCTCTCACATATTTCATATTTCGAGAGGGGAAGCCAAGATGAATATTGTATTCATAAGCGGTGTTGAGTTAGGTCAATTCGCATTAAATGGACTTATAGATTTAGACGTGTTTAAGAGTCAAGAGGCTAAATTAATTGCAGTTTTTAGCTTATCAGAGGAAAAAGCCGAAAAAACATCGGGATACACATCTTTCGATTCTTTAGCTAATCAAGCTAAAGCACCCTTATTCAAGATTTCAAGTATTAAGACAATAGACGTATACAATCAAATAAAGAAACTATCACCAGATTTTATCTTTATTATCGGCTGGTCCGAATTGGCACCTAGTGAGTTACTAGACATTCCAAAGAACAAATACAATAGTTCTAAACGCCATGATAACACTCATGGCTGCATAGGAATTCATCCCACCTTACTACCGATAGGAAGGGGTAGAGCACCTATCCCCTGGACAATTATCAAGGGTTTTACTAAAAGCGGTGTGACTATGTTTTATCTAGAAGAGGAGGCAGATGCAGGGGACATGATAGCCCAGAATGAATACATGATTGAGATCAATGATGATGCATCGAGTATTTATAAAAAAATAGCAATCCTCCATTACCAGTTAGTCAAAGATAGTCTACCATTGTTAGCAAATAGAACTGCCCCTCGTATTCCACAAGATCCAACAAAGGTTACATATTGGGAAAAAAGAAGGCCAGAAGATGGAGTAATTGATTGGTATCGGGAGAGTTTAGATCAATACAATTGGATAAGAGCACTTACCCATCCATATCCTGGTGCGTTTACATTTTGGAACGGGGAAAAAGTAATAATTTGGAAAGCCGCCATGGGTGAGCAAGTAACAAATTATGAACCAGGGAGTATTATTGACATTAATGATAATGGGTTATTGGTTGCTTGTCTTACAAAATCTATAATAATAAAACGACTCCAACTTGGTGATGATGAAGAAATGGATAGTGTATCATTTTCAAAAAAATATGGCATAAAACCAGGTGTGAAATTCAATAGGTGATTTTCTATGATAAATAATACTCCTAATGTGTTAGCAGTTTTTGCTCATCCCGATGATGATGAATTAACATGTTTTGGTACGCTTGTACGCCTTAGTCACGCTGGATGGAAAGTAACCGTTCTAGAATTAACAAATGGAGAAAAAAGTAGAACAACATCATCTCGTCAGCGTCATATTGAGTCCCAAGCAGCTGCTAAGCTTGGGGGCTTTCAAATTTACAATGAGAATCTCCCTGATGGAGAGCTATTATATAACCATGAAATTGTGTCGATAGTTGAAAATTATATTGCCCTGACTTCTGCTTCTATTCTGATAACACATTATCCCCAAGTATTGGGATACGGTCATCAAGATCATGTTGTTGTTGCTTCTTCGGTTTTAAATGCAGGAAGACGCAACTCCAATATATTTTGGATTCTATATTCAGAACCACCAACCCAAAATGGGGATTTTGCCCCAAATATTTTTGTAGATATCACGAATTTTATTGAAATAAAGAGGCAGGCTATTAATCTACATTTTTCTGAAAAAGGAAAATCATACATGCACCCGGAGGTAGTATCAACCCGCGCAAAATGGTGGGCTATCCAAGCACATCCGGACAATCATGTAAAGAATAGGTATTATGAGGCATTTGTTGTGGTAAAGGGTGTTTTAGGCGAATCAATCTAGAAAAGAATATTCAAAGGGATATTATGGTGAGCAATACAAAAATATTATCAAGTTCTAATATTTATAAATCGCCCTGGTTAACTCTTCGTGAGGATAAGTTGTGTGAGCATAACGGAAACACAACCTCCCATTTAGTATTAGAAATGAAACCAGGCGTAATGATATTGCCTATAACTCACAGTGGAAACATAATGTTAGTAAAACAATATCGTTACGCAATTGCAAAAGAAACATGGGAAGTTATTGGAGGGGGAATAGACCAAGATGAATTACCAATCGATGCGGCTAAGAGAGAATTATTAGAAGAAACTGGCTTTACAAGTACTTCATGGATATCGATTGGATCTGCAGATTGGGGAACAGACACACTACTAAGTAAAATATGGTTTTATGTCGTTAAAGATTTTTCTATAGGTAACCCAAAGCCTGATCCAACAGAAAAAATACAAATCGGCAAATTTAATATTGCAACTGCTTTTGATATGATTGAGAAGGGTGAAATTTCGCACTTACCTAGCATCACTTTGCTTTTATGGGTGAGACAACTCGGGCTATTTAATTGAAAAAGGAAGGATACACCATGACTACAAAGTTTGTAATCCATCATAGCCCTATTCTAAAAGGGAGGTCAAAATTCAAGGCGCTAAGAATGCCGCACAAAAAATTATTCCAGCGACTATTGTGTTTCCTGGTGAGTATTTACTTAGAAATGTTCCAAAAATAAACGATTCGGCTGCATTGGTTGAAATACTTTCATTTTTAGGCGCAAAGATTAATTCACTAGATGAACACACTTTATTAATCGACACCACTAATATTGAACCTCAAGAAATTCCCCCTGAAGTCACAGCAAAATCTACCGGTTCTTTTCTTTTTGCGGGGGCATTATTGAGCAGGTTTGGTAGTGCTAGAATTTGGCATCCTGGCGGCGATCAGATCGGTAGGAGAAAAGTGACATGGCACTTAGATGCTTTTAGACGACTAGGGGCAACCGTTATAGAAAAGGATGAGTATTACGAAATAACATCAAAAGGATTAACTGGGGGCATCATTACATTCACCAAAACCACAGTAAATGGGACAGTAAATGCAATACTTGCTTCAATATGTGCAAAGGGTACGACCATAATTCAAAATTCCGCTTTAGAACCTGAAATTGATAATTTTATATTGTTTATGCAACAAGCGGGTGCAAATGTGAAGCGAGGCGAAAATGGGATTGTTGAGGTGCAGGGGGTATCCGGTGAATATAGTCCTGTTAATGTTGACATTACAATCATGCCCGACAGAAACGATGCTGCCACATTTGTAATTGCTGGGGCATTGGGTCATGGTCCAATAACACTCAAAGGTGTCAATGAAGAACATCTACTTCCCCTCTTGGCAATATTAAGCCAGAAAGGAGTCAGATTTGAACTAGGTCATGAGGGCGAATCACAAATTCTAGAGGTTCAATGCTCCGATTTTAAATTAACGGGGTTATCTGTTACTAGTCGTCCATATCCGGGATTTTCGACGGATTGGGTACCAATGTTAGAGGTTTTAATGACACAAATGCATGGTGTGAGTGTTTTTCACGAGACAATATTTTCACAAAGATTTACTCATTTGGATGAATTAAAAAAAATGGAAGCCAAAATAGAGTATTTCAATCCTGATGTAGATCCTAAAATATACAATTTTCCTTATGAAAGTACTGCCGGATTATTCCATGCCGTTAAAATTTATGGGCCAACAAAACTAAATGGTACCGTTGTTAGTGCGAGTGATGTGCGGGCTGGGGCAGCTCTAGTAATTGCGGGACTTGTAGCTTCGGATATAACAGAGGTGTTAAATATTGAGCAAATAGAACGCGGTTATGAATCCTTTGATGAGAGGCTTAATGGAGTTGGTGCTGTAATTCAACGGGTATAAAACTATTTTTATCTATCATCGTACTAATATGGGGTTCCTTAATTTGGGTAATGAATTTTGGATTAATGTCCTATCTAATATGGTAGGTGCTTTAATAGGTGCAATCCTAGCCATACCGACCGGTCTCTGGCTTGACCGACGTATAAAGCTTAGGGAACAAGAGGAACGTGCTAATACGGTATTAAGGACCATACTTGATGAGTTGCAAAAGAATAAAAACGAAATTGAAAAATTCCTCGCAATTGAGTCAACAGAAGACGATATTCGCTATCCGTTAATATCAGATGACGCATGGCAAGCTGCACAAGAAGGAGTACAGTTCGGCTTATCCGATTATTTATTACATAAACGATTAATTACCGTTTATGAGCAAATTGGTTTCGTAAATCAAATTGCTCAATCTTTATGGAATATGTTTTTTAACCCAGCTTCTGATTTTGGTTTGTTAGATAAAAAAGTTAATATTCTCAAACGTGTGCTTCGTGATGAAACTCAACAACTAACTGCATTATTGGATGAAGCTATCACTAATATTCAGAATACGCTTAACACTAAAGGATGAGACGTTGTGGATCCATCCTCTTTGCTAACAGAATTATATAAAGTTGCTAAGCAAGAAAATGTATTTAATTCTCGAGTACAGGATCTTGAATTCGCATTCGAGTCTGCTAAACAGCTATCTAGTCGGTTTGAATTTGAAAGAGCAGTAGATATTTTTCAGGACATTATTATCGGGTTACAAGGACTTACACAGCACACATCTGCTTTAAGGTTACAAGCCCGCGCCCTAACTGAATTAGGAAGTATCCGACGAGACCAGGGCATTATATCTGGAACCGGTGGGGCATATTCCCTTTATAAGAAAGCACAATTTATTTGGAATCAGCTTGGCGAAAAAGACAAATTGGCCATTTTAAGTTGGTATTTGGGTGCGTGTTTCGAAATGAGAAAAAATTATGATCAGGCATTCAGAAATTATAACGATGCTCTAACAATAATAGACAGTATTGGTGATCTCAAAATATTGAGAGGGAGAGTTTTATTGAGAATTGGCACTGTCTTGACGAAATTAGAGAACTTCACCTCAGCTGAGCAAAAAATAAGAGAAAGTCTTTCATTACTAGAAAGTCGAGTCACGCCTGGTGATTATGGATATAGTTTACAGAAACTTGCTATTGTTGAATTTACAAAAGGGAAAACCGACATTGCTCAAAACCTGGTGTCAGACACTTTAAAAGTGATTCCTCAGACAGATAAATTTCGAATAACACAGACTAACATTCTCTTAGCGGATCTACTACTATCGTCTGATGAAGTTACGGGCGGCTTGGAAGCTGCGTCAAAGGCGGAAACACTTGCACAAGAGTATGGATTTACACATCAACTTTCTTCCTTATACAATGTAATTAATAAACACGCCGATGGTGAACTTGCGTCTAGAACAGATATATCTAATACATCCGAAGGAGAATTATTAAATAAAGCGAAACAAATTGCTAGTAGGCTCGATGTATACACTTTAGAACAATTAGCATCCAGGTTTGGATTTGAATATAAATCAATAGTACCTTCAAATCCTGATTATATTAGATTGCTAATTAAGCAAGCAGTTGTAGACGGAAGAATTGGATTATTTATTGAAATGGCAGAATCAGCCTCAAGTAAAAAACTTAATATTTATGGATCACCCTCTGAATCAAGAAATTTTAATAAATCACTCTTGATTCCCACAGTCGGAATAATAACAGCTCTTCCAGAGGAATATATAGCAGTTAAAGTCCTTATTGATGGCCCAGTAAACAGAGAAGTACCGGGACGTGGTGCAGGGAGAAGGTATCTTCAAGGAGGAATTCCTTCGAAAGAGGGTTCAGTTCATCAAGTAATTTTAGCTCTTGCGGATATGGGAAACAACATAGCAGCTAGTAGAGCCACAATGCTTCTCGAGCACTTCCCTTCTGTAAACTCGATAATAATGGTCGGAATTGCAGGCGGCATCCCCTATCCCGAAAAACCTTCTGAACATGTACGTTTGGGGGACATTGTTGTATCTGATCAGAGAGGTGTTATTCAATATGACTTCGACAAAGAAACAATAACCGAGACAATATTTCGTTATCCCCCTAGACCTCCTAGCGCATTCTTGCTGGAAGGAGTTCGATTGTTAAAAGCCGCCGAGTTAGAAGGCAAGCGACCTTGGATAAATTATATCGATTATGCTACAAAGCAACTTGGAGTTACTCGCCCTTCAGGTGAGAGTGACATTCTCGTAAACTCAATAAATAATAATCTAGTTATTACTCATCCATACGATCTAGATCGAGTTGAAGGGGAACCAAGAATTTTTATTGGTTCAATTGCATCGGCAAACAAACTTCTTAAAAACCCTCTTAAAAGAGATGAATTAAGAAATCAATTTAATGTTAAAGCAGTGGAAATGGAAGGTTCAGGTATAGCTGATGCCACTTGGAATCATCAAGTAGGATATCTGGTTATTCGAGGAATATGTGATTATTGTGATAAAAACAAGGGAGATAATTGGCAAAAGTACGCATCAATCGCAGCAGCAGCGTATACCAGAGCTTTGTTAGAGTCAATCCCTAATCAAGAATAGAGGATTCGTTATATGAATAATCACTTTGTTGATAATTTAGCAAAGAAGTTATGGAATTACTTAAAACTAAGCCAGCCTCTTCAGCTATCAGATTGTATACTAGTGTTAGGAAACAGTGATATAAGAACCGCTCAGTATGGAACAGAGCTATTTATTGACAAATAGGCACCGATTATAGCCTTCTTAGTCGGGTTTGGTCGAATAACCCGTAATAAATTGTCTGAGCCAGAAGCAGATAAATTTGCCAAAGTAGCAATTCACTCTGGTGTCCCTGAAGAGTCTATATTGATAGAAAATAAATCTACCAACACATCTGAAAATATTATCTTCACAAAACAATTGTTATTAAAAAAAGATATAAATCCAAAGAAATTGATTTTGGTGCATGTGAATCCGGAAGAAACCGGCCAGCGATTCCGGACGATGTCGGCCACTTTTTGGTGGTAGATCGGAATCGGTGGCTGACATCCATCGGAATCTGAAAAGCGAAACGTAACTGGTTAATCTTTGAGAATTGTGGCATTCTTCCCCGACAAACACGGAGGAGAGCCATCCATCGGAAGTTAGGCTTTGATCGAGAGACGATCCGAAAAGCAATCACAGAATCCGGCGCCAGAGCCGTACACACTCAAACAGCCACGAGCTGAGCTGGTACTTGGACCTTACAAACAACGAATACTTGAATTGCTGGACGAGAGCGATCAACTACATCTCAAGCAGCGCTATACCGCCTATCGCATGTACGAAATTCAAGGCAGCGAAGGCTACCCGGGGAGTGCCGGTTCGGTGCACAATTTTGTCAGCCAAGAGCGGCGAAAACGCAGACGAAGGGAAGCCGACTTGCCGCTGGAATTCAATCCTTACACACCATGCTCATATTCTAGAGCTGGTGGGCGAGTAGTTCCTCTTTCGCCAGGGCATGTTGGAAGGGCAAAAAGCCTGATGGAGGCCAACGTCTTGGATTACAATTACCTTACCCCCAAACCGAGACAGGAACCGGACCTTACCAGAGATGCCTGTTCTCGTCTTTCATTTCGAACGGTCGCCCAAAGGTGGTCGGTTTTTAGATTGACAACAACAATTTATCAGGAATTTCTTAATGGTAGCTTCCTACCTCCATAAAAAATCTGCTCTGCGGTTTGTACTGCGATCAATGTTCCTGGCGATTCTAATTGCAGCTCTACCAGGTCCCATATTTCCCTCGGCCCAGGCCATACCGTTATCCCCCACTTCCGGCTCGACGATCTACCTGCCGATGATCTTCACCGGTCTCCAACCGCCGGTGCTGAAATGGCAGCGCGGCGGGTGCTACGCCTCGTGGTGCGAGACGGGCTGGTACTCTTCCCCGGCTGTGGCTAACATCGACGGCGACCCGCAGATGGAGGTGCTGGCAGGGACGTATGACCTGGCAGCGCTGGATGGGGAGACGGGGGCTTTGGAATGGCGGGCGGAGAACAGCAGCCGGGTCTGGCCGGGGATCGGGGTGGGAGACCTGGAGGGCGACGGCGACCTGGAGATCGTTGCCGGGCGCGGCGGGGACCTGCTGACGGTTTACAACAGTGCGGGTGGGATCGACTGGCAGCGCAGCCCGTTTGGGGCGGGGGAGATCCGCACCCTGGCGCTGGCGGACCTGGAGGATGACGGGCTGGTGGAGATCATCGTGGGCAGGGCAAGCGGCGGGGCGACGAAGCAGCTCAGCGTTTACGAGCCGGATGGCTCGGTGCGGGCGGGTTGGCCGGCGCGGCGGGACGGCGACCCGGGCTACGGCTGGGGGATGTACAACCAGAACGCGGCGGTGGGCGACCTGGATGGGGACGGCTTCAAGGAGATTATCGGTCCGACGGACACACACTACATCACGGCACTGGACCGGAGTGGGAACCAGCTCCCGGCAAACGCGATGTACAACGGCTTTAATCCAGTTGGCCCAAAAGTCTGGAGCCAGGTGGGGGTGCACGTGGACCACGCAGTAGACCTGCGCGGCTATGCCAACTGCGGGAGCGAGCACCGCCCGAACTTTGCTGATTCAGCGCCGGTCCTGGTGGACCTGGATGGGAACGGCGCCCGGGAGATCGTGGTGGTGGGGAATGTGTACAACTGCGGCACAGACCCGTACACCAGCCTGTACCAGATGGTATTTATCTTCAACGCCGACCGCAGCCGCTGGGCGGCGTCGGGCTACGATTGGACGGTCCTCCCCACGCCGGATGGGGCGGCAGCGCCTTTGAGCGAGGATTACAACCTGATCGAGACAGCGGTGCCCAACCCGGTGCCGGCTGACCTGGACGGCGACGGGAGGCTGGAAATCCTGTTCCCGTCTTACGATGGGCGGTTGCACGCTTACTGGCTGGATAAGACGGAGAAAGGCGACTGGCCTTACGCGGTGACGGACCCGGCGGAGGGCATCCTGCGCTTCGCCTCGGAGCCGGTGGTGGCAGACCTGGACAACGATGGCGATGCGGAAGTCATCTTCGCGTCGTGGACGCAGAAGGGCAGCCAGAAGACGGGCAAGCTGCACATTCTGGACAGCCTGGGCAGGCGGCTGGCGGAGGTCGAGCTGCCAGCGGCATACCCGGGAGACTGGAACGGGGCGCTGGCGGCGCCGACGCTGGCGAACATCGACCTGGACGCCGACCTGGAGGTGGTGCTGCTGACGGCGCATTCAGGCGCGGTGGTCTACGACCTGCCGGGCACGAGCCAGGCGCGGATCCTCTGGGGAACGGGGAGGGGAAGTTTCCTTCGGAATGGGTATCAGGAACCATGATCTGTTGACGCAGCAACAAAATCCGATAAGTTTTGGTAGAATCTGAGGTGATGTTAATTCATTCTGCTTCTCAACTGCTGACACTGGCTGGTGGGCCGCAGCGCGGCGCGGATTTGGGCCGCCTGGGGATTATCGAGGATGGGGCGGTGCTGCTGGAAGGGGAGCAGATTGCGGCGGTGGGGACGACGGCGGAGCTGCGGGCGGCTTACCCACAGGCGCCGGCGCTGGACGCGGGCGGCAAGGTGCTGATGCCGGGCTTTGTCGATCCGCACACGCACGCCATCTGGGCGGGCGACCGGGCGGCAGAGTTCGAGATGCGCCTGCAGGGCAAGACTTACCTGGAGATCCTGGCAGGGGGCGGGGGAATTTTATCGACGGTGCGGGCGGTGCGCACCAGCTCGCTGGAGCGGCTGATGGCAGAGACGCGGCCGCGGCTGTGGAGCATGTTCAACTACGGCACAACCACAGCGGAGGTGAAGAGCGGCTACGGGCTGCGCACGGCGGTTGAGCTGCGCATGCTGCAGGCGCTGCTCGCCCTGGACCGGGAAGGACCGCTGGAGATTGCACCGACTTTCCTGGGGGCGCACGCCATTGCCCCGGAGTACCGCGAGCGACCGGACGAGTACACACAGGAGATTTGCGAGACGATGCTGCCGGTGCTGGCGGAGTGGTGGGCGGCGCAGGTGCCATACCACGAGCTGCCGTTTGTGGATGTGTTCTGCGAGACAGGGGCGTTCACGCTGGAGCAGTCGCGGCGCATCCTGAGCAAGGCAAAAGAGCTGGGCTTTCCACTGAAGATCCATGCGGATGAGTTTGATAACCTGGGGGGAGCCAGCCTGGCGGCGGAGCTGGGAGCGGTTTCGGCGGACCACCTGGTGAAGACCTCGGCGGAGGACATCCGGGCGCTGGCAGGGTCGGAGACGGTGGCGGTGGGGCTGCCGTGCACGCCTTTTGGGTTGGCGGAGCGGGAGTACACCCCGGCACGGGCGATTCTGGAGGCGGGCGGGCTGCTGGCGATCGCCAGCGATTTAAACCCGGGCACGGCGTGGTGCGAGAATATGCAGTTTGCGATTGCACTGGCATGCCGCTATATGCGCCTGACCCCGGCGCAGGCGATCGCGGCGGCGACGATTAACGCGGCGGCAGCGATCGGACGGGCGGAGCAGATCGGCTCGATCGAGGTGGGCAAGCAGGCGGATTTGCTGATTTTAACGGAGGCAGATTACCGCCACCTGGGCTACCGCTTTGGGGCGAATCTGGTCCAGTCGGTGATCAAGAAGGGGCGCGTATATAGGGTGTAAAGAAACCCTTGGGTTAAGAACCCACGAGGCAGCATGTACCCTGATGGCGATGCGGAGCAATCCCATCAGGCAACCCGAAGAAAAGCGAAAAAGACAGGAGGGCGAATGAGCCCGACATTGGCAGATCTGGAGTCCCTGGCCCGGCGGGCTGGGGAAATTTTACGCCAGGGGGTGGGAGCGCAGATGCAGATGCGCTACAAAGACGAGATTGAACTGGTGACAGAATACGACCATCGCTCGGAGGCGTTCCTCTTGGACGAGATCCAGCGGCGCTTCCCCGGGCAGCGGGTGGTTTCGGAGGAGTCCGGGGGGCTGGATGGGGAGGATAGCAGCGTCTGGTATATCGATCCACTGGACGGGACGGTGAACTTCGCTCATGGAGTACCCCTGTTCTCGGTGTCGATTGCTTATGCCGAGAATGGACATCTACGGCTGGGGGCGGTGTACGCACCGGTGTTGGAGGAGTGCTTCTGCGCGCAGGTGGGGCAGGGGGCAACGCTCAACGGCAGGTCGATCCAGGCTTCGGGAGTGGACAACCTGCGACGGAGCTTGCTCGTGACAGGGTTTCCGTATGATATCGCCAGCCGGACGGATAACAACCTGAAGGAGTACGCGCATTTTTCACAGCGCTGCCAGGGTGTGCGCCGGTTGGGTTCGGCTGCCATCGACCTGTGCTACGTAGCTTGTGGGCGGCTGGACGGCTACTGGGAGCAGCACGTGCACGCGTACGATGTGGCAGCGGGCGGCTTGATTGCCAGGGAAGCGGGTGCTGTCGTGACCAACCTGGCGGGGGAGGCCGATTTTTTACAGCCGCCGATTACGATTCTGGCAGCGGGCGCCGGGATTTATGATGAAATGGTTGCTGAATTTCAGCACATATAGGGAAGAAATTGTCAGTGATTATTTTAAGAGGGAAGCCAGGGCGGCGAGGTCGGTGCGGGAGGTGATGTCCAGGCTGAGGGGGGTGACGGAGACTTCGCGGTGCACCAGCAGGGTGTAGATATCGGAATCGGGCGGATCGAGCGCCGGGTCGTAGGAGAGGTAGTAGCCGAGTGGGGCAGGGATGGTGGTGGCAGAGCGATCGGGCGCAGTGGGCTGGTAGTAGCGCTGGCGCGAAAGGCGGGTGACCCGCCAGGGGGTCTGGGGGGTGGCATCCCAGGGGAGATCGATTTTCAAAACATCGACATCCGGGGGCATGGCGCCCTTGAGCATTCGGCGGGCAAACAGGGCGGTGAAGTAGCCGGCGGTCGAGAAATCGACCTGGTCGGAGTAGGAGCGGTGGTGCTCGATGTCGGTCTGCAGGGAGACTGCCAGGGCAGGGATGCCTTCGGCGGCGGCTTCCAGGGCGGCGCCAACGGTGCCGGAGATGGTGACGCCGGAACCGGCGTTTTCGCCGTAGTTGATACCAGAAACGACCAGGTCGGGGTGCTGGGGCAGAATCTCCAGCACGGCATAGAGCACAGCCTGGGCGGGGGTGGCGCCGGCAGCATAGACCTGCCAGCTTTTACCGTTTACCAGGACGGTCTCCGGGCGGATGACGCCATCGGTGGTGCCGGGCAGGCTGCGCCCGGCGCCGGACCACTGGTCGCGCGGGGCAACGACATGCACAAAGCCGATGGTCGAGAGGGCGGCTGCGGCAGCCCAAAGACCGGGGGATTGGATGCCGTCGTCGTTGGTGAGCAGGATTTGAGGTTCTGGCATAGTTACACTCAGGAAAAACCCCTCACCGGACGGTAAAAGACCGGTAAGGGGTGGATGGTGGTGCCCCAGGCGCGACTCGAACACGCGACCCCTTGCTCCGCAAGCAAGTGCTCTAATCCACTGAGCTACTGGGGCGAGCAAGCGAAAGCTATTTTACCACCGAATATAAAATCAGGCGAAGCTTGTTTTTATATTTACGGCAGATTATTTTCGGGATAAATTATAATCTCGGGTGAAAGTTTAAGAAATATTGATTATCTGAGGAGGAAGTATGAGCCGTAGACAACGAACAGGACTGGTTGGAGGGCTTTTGTTGATCCTGATGGGAGGATATTTCCTGGCCGCGCAATTCTTCCCAGCGCTGCGCTTCTGGGCGCCGGTGGAATTCTCCTGGCCGCTGATCATCGTGGGGGTGGGGATCGCACTGCTCTTCCTGGGTGTAGTCATCGGCGAGCCTGACCTGGCGGTGCCAGCCTCGGTGGTGGGTGGTCTGGGTATGCTGCTATACCTGCAGCAGGTCACCGGACGCTGGGATACCTGGGTATATGCCTGGGCTTTGATTCCGGGATTCGTTGGAGCCGGGATCATCCTTTCTGGGGTACTGGGGGGCGAGTTTCTCAGCAAGCTAAAGGACGGCTTGCTGCTGATTCTGATCAGCCTGAGCATGTTCTTCTTCTTTGGCTGGCTGCTGGGCGGCATGGAGCAGTTTGGCGCATATTGGCCAGTGCTGTTGATTGCGCTGGGTGTGTGGCTGCTGGTGCAACGTTTTATAGGCAGGAAGAGCTAGCTGAATGTCCATTCAGGGATTGATTTTCGACTTCGATGGGTTAATTCTGGAGACGGAAGAGCCCATTTTTATATCCTGGCAGGAGTTGTATCGTGATTACGGATGCCAGCTTACGCTGGATGTCTGGCAGGCGATCATTGGGACGTCAAATGCGGATGCGTTGTTTGATCCGGCAAAGGAGCTGGAACGCCTGGTAGGCAGAAATTTGAATTGGGGTGAGCTGGAGCCGGTGCGGCGCAAACGTGAGCTGGATGTGGTGTATAGCCTGGCGCCTTTACCAGGCGTGCGGGAGATGTTGGATGATGCGCGGCAGATGGGGTTGAAAATAGCCATCGCATCCAGCTCGCCGTGCAGTTGGGTGACCGGTCACCTGGAACGCTTAGTGCTCATGGATTACTTTGATTGCATTGTGGCAGAAGATGACGTGTCCCATACCAAGCCAGATCCTGAATTGTTCTTGAAAGCGCTAGATTGCCTGGGACTGGATGCCAGTCAGGCGGTGGTCTTTGAGGATTCGCTAAACGGCGTCCTGGCGGCTAAACGAGCGGGTTTGTATGTTGTGGCGGTGCCGACAGTGATGACGCACAACCTGGCACTCGACCAGGCAGATTTGCGGCTGAGTTCGCTGGCGCAGGTGCGGCTCGTGGAGCTGTTGGAGCGGATTGAATCGGGTGAGTGGGTTAGCGGACCGGCAGGAGGACGGTAAATTCCGTGCCGCTGCCTACCTGGCTTTGGACGAGAATGCGCCCGTTGTGCTGTTGAACAATGCGATTTGACACTGAAAGACCCAATCCTGTGCCACGCCCAGGTGACTTGGTGGTATAGAATGGCTCAAAGATACGCTGCAGTCGTTCAGTTGGGATGCCGCGACCATTATCCGCAATAGTTATGTGAATCTCCTCGTCGACATATTGGGTAGAAACGCGCAAAATTCCGGGGGACTTATCGATTGATTCAACTGCGTTCAGCAGCAGGTTAACCCATACGCCTTGCAAGCTGTCGCCGTTGGCGAGGATCGATGGGATCTGGTCGTCAGGGGTGAATTCCAGGGTGATACCATGGGTGGCCAGCTCGTGCTGAACCAAAACAAGCGAGTGGCGTAGCGTTTCGTTGATGTTGGTGAGGGTGTGCTGAGGCTGTTCTTTGCGCGCGAAATCCAGCAGGTTCCGCACCACCTGAGCCGCGCGTGCACCTGCCATGGAGATCAGATCGACCAACTCGAGGCGTTCATCGCCGGCGGGAAGCTCACGCTGTAAAATTTGTGCATTGGCAATGATCACCGTCAGAGGGTTATTAATTTCGTGGGCTACGCTGGCGGTCATTTTCCCTAGCGCCTCCAGCTTACTGGATTGAATTAAGACCGATTCGAGCTGGGTCTTGTCGCTGACATCCTGCTCAAACAGGATGACCTGCCTGACCTGGTTGGTCTCATCCAGGATGGGGTAACTGTAGATCTCCCATTCAGTATTATCGTCCAGAGCGTGGGGGCGACTGGTGGTGCGGTAGGTGGCAGCCCCTGTGGCAAGCGATTCGGTGATTTTGCATTCTGGGCAGGGTTCCTGGCGCTGATACATAGCTTCATAGCAGGGCTTGCCCAGAAACTGTCCAGATGGTTGGCCTGAGCGGGCAGCGGCGATGGGATTCAGATAAGTTAGTTGCAGGGCAGAGTCAACGATATAAACACAGGCTGGAATATTTTCCATCAAAGCCTGAAGGGTGCGGCGAAAATGTGCCAGCTCCCAACGGTTGGCTTCACGGTCTGCCTCTGCTATGCGTAATTGCTGGAGCAGCCGCGCGCCCTGAATTGTGGAAGCAGATACACCGCTGACCAGGGTTAACAGGTCCTGATCGCTGGTGCTGAACTCAGCGGAGCGTTTATTGGTTGCGAGGATAGCACCTAAAACAAGGTCATCTACCTTCAAGGGGACACAGAGCAGTGAATTCACAAACTCGCCCGGCAGGGCATCGCAGGCAGGGTTGAAACGTGCATCCTGGGCGACCTGGTTTACTCGCATGGATTGGTTGTTCAGGATGCACTCGCGCAGTAAACCCGCACCGTGGAGTGAATCTACCTGAATCAGCCAGTTATCATCCTGGTCTTTGGCACGACGTGTCATCCATTGACCGGCGTCGTCGATCAAAGCGACGACTGTCTGTTCCGCATCCAGCAGCTTACGGATCGCGTGTATCAGGTGGTGCAGGATGGTCTCCAGGTTGGCTTCCGTTCGCAGGTTGTTTAAACTGGTTTGAAGGCTGCCAATCCCCTGGGTATTGCGCTGGTGGATCTGGTTTGAGCGGCTCATGCGCAGCGCGCGCCCCATTGGGCGAGAGAGCTTGAGCAGCCAGTCGATTTCAACGGGGGAACAGGGTGTGCCGCGAGCCAGTAAGATGCCCTGCGGACCTGCGCGGGCTGGAATCGCAATCGCTGCGGCAAGGTCGGGCATGGAGGCGTCTCCAATCAGGTAGCCCCCGGAAAGTAGCTTGTTCCAGGCGACCTTGCGCAGGAAGCTCTGCGGGTCATCGAGCTGGGCGATCCATTCCTGAGGCAAGTCGTGCTCAACCAGCAGCAGCGGCTCGCGGTCCTGCTGCGACTGAACAATCAGAGCTCCTGCCTGACGGTTGATGGTTTCGAGGGAAAACCTGAGAGCGGTTTGACAGACGCTATCAAGATCAGGGCATTCGGCAAGCAAGTCGCTGAAGGACTCAATCGCCTGACCGGTGGGTGGTTCTGGCCTGGGAGTGGAGGGGCCCGAGGGCATATTAGTTCTCCTCCTGAGTAAGCTGGCTCCTGCCGACGGTGTAGCCGCGTCCGGGGACGGTTCGTAAGAAGCCAGGGGCACGCGGGTCAATTTCGATGCGCTCGCGCAGGGTTTTTATATGGACGCGCACAAGATCAGCGCTGCCACGTCCTTCGGGATGATCCCAAACCTCAGCAAGTAAACGGGAAGGTGAAAAGACCTCATCTGGGTGGGTCATCAAATGATAAAGAAGATCATATTGGAGAGGGGTCAGGCGCACCTTGCCTTGAGTGGGGGTTTGGAGCTCGAACGTGTGTGTGTCGAGTGAGTATTCACCAGCGACAAGATGGTGCGGTCGAGGCTGGTTGGGATCCAGTTCAATGGACGGATCCGAAGCAGCAAACACGGGTAGCAAGGTGGTCATACGTTCTGGTGATAGTGTACGCTTCAAGATAGCCTGCAGACGCATCATCAGCTCATCCAGATTGAACGGCTTACAAAGATAATCGTCCGCACCAGCTCTGAAACCAGTAATTTTATCTTCGGTTTTTACCTTGGCGGTGAGGAACAATACCGGCACATGAGCAAGGCTGCGATCTGCGCGCATTGCCATGCAGACTGCGTAGCCATCCATGCCCTGCATCATAATATCCAGGATCACAAGGTCTGGCGGAGATAGGCGTGCTTGCTCCAGACCATCTGCGCCATTATTTGCGACTGTCACTGCAAAATGATTGCTGCGCAGGCAGCGCTCAATTGTGCGTGCGACGAAACGATCGTCTTCGATGACCAGGATGGCTACCGGTTCTTCCAATCGTCACTCCTCTTCTGCAGGCAGCACAACTCGCAGGATGGTTTGATCATCCGGCGTGGGCTCAGCCGAGATGCGCCCATTGTGTTGCCGAATAATTTCGCGGCAAATGCTCAATTCCAGCCCAGTGCCCCGACCATGGGTTGGTCCGATGAAATTTGGTTCGAAGATACTGGCCATTTCTCTGGGTGGGATGGGAAAGCCATCATCCTGTACTTCGACCTGCACCCAGCCTGCCGGGTCAGACATTGAGCGAATCAGGATGGTGTGATCCATGCCATCGGTGCACGCATCACGAGCCAGCAGGATCAAGTTTACCCACACATCCTGAAGCTGGCGTGAGTGCCCGCGCACGTTTGGCAAGCCATCTTGCAGGTCATAAATCAGCTTGAGTCCATCCGAGGCAACATGGGTGCCGACTAGCGAGAGTGCCAGGCGAATGGTCTCATTTACCGAGATCGGCTGCATGGCATCGGTAGAAGGGCGGGAGAAGTCCATTAATCTCTGCACTACTTGGAGCACACGCCAGCCAGCCTGTTCAATGGCCTCGGCAGATTCCCGGCCTGCAGCGTCTTCATCCAGGGTGCGCAGCAGGAGCTGTGCATCGGCGATGATCGTTGTCAATGGGTTATTGATCTGGTGAGCCACGCCGGAAGCCAGCTCGCCCAGAGTAGCCAGGCGGGCTGCCTGAACCAGTTGGGTCTGGGCTGCCTGGATCTGAGCTTCCATTCGTTTACGATCGGTGATATCTCGTCCGACGGACTGGAACTCAAAAATTCGTCCGTGCTGGTCCAGGATTGCACGATCCGTTCGCTGGAACCAGCGTACCGAGCCAGTGGGCAGTACCAGCAAATGTTCCAACGTGCCGTATGGGCGGTTGGGGCTCAGACTGTTAAGGTGCTCGCGCAGTCTTTGGCGGTCGTACTCCCTCACATAGACCATCAGGTTGGTGCCCAGGAGCTGGTCACGGGATAGGCCGAAGTAGCGGCAGTAGACTTCGTTGACGAAGGTCAGTGTTCCCTCAGGAGTGAAGCGGCAGATTAACTCGGTTTGGTAATCTTCTACGATCGCGCGATAACGAGCTTCGCTTTCGCGCAGCGCCTGTTCGGCCTGGCGGCTGCGGGTGATATCGTGGGATACGTCCATATAACCGAGCAGGCGATTGCGGGCTTTCGTTTCTCGCAGGACAGCCAGGCGTGAGCTAATCCAGATCGCTTTGCCACTGGGAGTCAGGTAGCGTCTCTCAGCATACTGACCGGTGGTCTGTTCAGGGCCTGGTGTGTGGACGGGCGGGTCGAAGGAGCTCAGGTAGACTTCGTGGATTGGCTTACCCAGACGATCGCGTGCGCTATAGCCAAACAACACCTCGGCAGCCGGATTCCAGTAGGTGATATTGCCATCCAAATCCCAGACAACCACTGCATCGCGGACATTATTGAGAACCAGCGCCTGGTAGTTGATTTGCTCCACGCTGCGCTGGAGTTGGTCAGCAGAAATCGCTTTTGACAGGCGGGCTGGCAGGCTGGCGAGATAATCACCCCTGGCGCTGATCACGTCCATAGCGCCCCTTTGCAGGTAGCTGGCTGCTTGCAGCTCCTCACCTGGATTTACGAGAAGTACAACCGGAAAGGGGAGCCCGCTGGTTAATATCTGTTCAATCATTTCCGAATTAACAGGATTGTCCAGATGGCTTGCCAGGAGCAATGCGTCGTAACCTTCCTTCTGAAGCTGTTTCAAGGCGAGCTCGTGATTATTGGTGTAATTCTTAATCGGGTGGTCTGTTACGGTAAAACCGGCAGAGCGCAGGGAATCCCGTACCTGCCTGGATCGTTCAGGATCATCGTCCAGCAGTAATAGCTGGCTTGCTTCGATGGATGCAGGCGTATTTAGGAGACGAGGCCTTGAAGGGCGATCTTTTGAGAGCATCAGATATAATTTTTATTAAAATCCCGTAAACGATTAAGAACTAATTTTACACTTCAATCGAGATTGCGGCAAGGAGTTACTTTGAGTGCCGGGGAGCGGTATAGAATTTGTAAGGCTCATCGGCATAATAATGGTAAACAGCCCGATCGGGGAACAGGGATGCCAACAACTGGTTGGAGCGCTCGCTGCGCGAATAAACAAAAATAAAAGGGGTATCCAGGAATGGGTTTTCCAATTCCAAGAGTGTGCCATACTCGATCCACTTTTCTTGGGGATGGACAATGATCAAGGCGGGCGTCATCTGCTGGGCTGTCTCGGTGAGAAATGGCTCCAAATTTGCGCGGCTTACGCCATAAAGGTCTGTCATCCCTTGTAAGCGGGCAGGGAGATAGAAAACCAGGTTGAAACCTACCAGCAAGGTAAGCAGAGCAGTTACGGCTAATGGACGCCAGCGCTGCCAACCCTGGAAAAGCGTGCGGGTTTGGTCCGGGAGGGTAGGCCAGCCAGCCAGCCAGGCGATCCCGGCTGCAGACAGGATGGAGAGGCTGTATAACGCCTCGTAGTAATAGCGCGGCCCATACAGTGATGCGCCAACCCAATATGCCAGATAAAAAGCCACCAGGGTGATAAAGACCCCAGAGATCAGCAGTGCCGGCAGGCGCGTGGTTCGCTGGCGAATGGCGACCGCCAGGCCAACTGGTAAAAACAACCAGGAGATCTTAGGCCAGCCGTACAAATCAAAAGCGCCTACTTTTATGCTGAATTTGGTGTTAAGCCACGCCTGGCGGAGGGTGTGCCCCACGGGATTATGGCCATGACCGGGTCCGAATCCAATCTTGTCGTATGGCCACCAGAGTGTGTAAGGATTCAACAGAGCATCACCCGTTACCGCATACTGCCAGACGAAGTGGAGCGTCCCCATCCCGAGGACAATCGCGATAAAGACCAGGAGATTGCGGCGGACCTGCCCATCTCGTTTGAAAAACAACACCAGACCGTGTAGCATAAACGGCACGGCGACCGCAAACGCGGTCAGCGGCCGCGTTAAAGCCAGTAAGCCCAAGGCACAGCCAGCCGTGATGACCGCTAACCAGGGACGAGATGGAGTCGGAGGAGTGAAAGCGGCTAACCAGGCGAGAGCAAAGCCAGTGCTGAGCACCAGCCCTAAAGGATGCGAAAGCAGTGATCCGGAATTGACCAAAAAAAACGGCGAGGTGAGGGTCAGCCCGGCAGCCAGTAAGCCGACTGTTTCACCAAAGATGCGTTTACCCAGACGGTAGATCAGCCAGATTGCCAGACCGGCCAGCAGTGGGTTTACCAGGCTGCGCTGGCCAATACGTTCTCCTAGAGAAAGCAATGCAGGCCAGGCAATTGGATATTTGCCAAAGCGCTGGCCATTGTAATCGACGACAAATGGCCAGAGGAAACTTTTTGGTTCAGGCGGAGAAGGAACAGTGAGTTTGCCGCCCGCAATCGCCTGTGCCTGCCAGACATAGGCCATCTCATCTTCCAGGTGCGCCATGCGTTCGAAGATGCGGTCAGCCACCAGATATGAGAACAGGATGGCTAACAAGCTGAGGGCAAGGGCAATTTTGTCGCTGCGGCTCATGGAAAATTGCCGAATAACTCAGGCTCCTACTGCGCGCAGGGCATGTAGTGCCGCCGGATGCAGCAATCCATTCGAGGCCAGAATACCGCGATTGTTGATTAATGAGCGTCCGGTTGAAAAATCAAGTTGTTTGCCATCCAGGTCGGTGAGCATGCCGCCAGATTCCTGGAGTACAAGTGAGCCGGCAGCCTGATCCCATATTTTCTCGCGATAGTTTGGCTTATCTGGCGAGAGCAAGCGCAGATACAGCTCGCCAGAACCAGCAGCCAGTAATGCATACTTGCCCTGGCTATCCATGCTCACTGGAGGCGCCTGGAGACCAAGCACCTGGGCGAATTGGTCGATCTGTCCGATGTTGGTATGGCCTGATTCAACCGAGCGCAGGACGCGTGCCTGGGCAGGGTCCTGGATTGTGGATGTGTGTAGCTTTTGAAAATCTTCATCGCCCACGAGAGGGGTCGTCCATGCGCCTTGGTCGCGTACCGCAAGGATCAGTGATCCCGCGCCACCCAATAATGGTTGACTGGCATTGACCAGGTTTGGGCAGCCCAGTGCGGCTACCTGGACCTGACCATTCTCAACCAGTGCCAGCGCCACAACATACTGCTCGCCGCGCAGAAAGCCCTTGGTGCCGTCGATGGGGTCGAGGGTCCAGAAGCGCTTGCCCTGAGTTTGCCCGACCGAAATCAATCCACTGGCAGACCTGATTGGAATTTGCACCTGGTACTGCCTGGCTGACATAATCGCTAACGCGTGAGAGCAGCTCGGCTGCCTCGGGTTTGCGCAGATCTGCCGAGTCTTCTTCAGCGACCAGCAGATCCTCGGGAAAAGACTGCGAGAGCAAGCGGCCAACAATCGCCTGTGATGCGAAATCGGCTACGGTCACTGGGGAGCGGTCGTCTTTGGTGAGTGCCGGGGTGACCATGGTTTGCTGCACCTGGCGAACGAGCTGGGACGCCTTGCGAACAGCTTGCATAGCAAATTGGACTTCGGGCTGGGTAAGATCGATCATGATGATAAAGTATCCTTATATAAATGGTATAAGCAGCCAGCCTGCAGCCTTTCAGTCATGGCTAATCTCCCGGTCTGGCTGTAAGTTGTAAATCGGGTAGAACAGATTGTGTAATTTCGACTGTTCCAGTAAGGTCATAAGCCATGGCGCCGGTGATATGTACGGGGATAATTTCTCCAACCGTCACTTCGCTATCCAGAATCACCATGCCATCTATTTCAGGTGCATCGCGATAGGAGCGCCCAATAGAGATACCATCAGCGCTGCCTTCAACCAGCACATCCATCCGGTGACCAACGAAAGCCTGGTTAACCTCCAGAGAGATTCTTTGCTGGAGCGCCATCAGCCTGTCGTAACGCTCTTGCTTGACCTCAGGAGAAATGGGATCACCGAGCGGCTCACTGGGCGTGCCGGGCTCGAATGAAAATTGAAATGCACCAGAGCGGTCGAAGCGCATCTCCTGAATAAAGTCTAGCAGAGTTCTGAAATTCTTCTTCCGTTTCACCCGGATAGCCGACGATAAAAGTGGTGCGCAGGGCGAGCCCCGGCAGCGCCTGGCGCAGCTTTGCAACAGTGCTGTGCACCCATTCAATATTAGCAGGGCGGCGCATCCGGCGAAGCACGGCAGGATGAGCATGCTGGAGAGGCATATCCAGATAGGGGAGGATCTGGGAGTGGGAGGCCATTACATCGATTAGCCGGTCGGTCACGTAGCCGGGGTAGGCGTACATCACACGGATCCAGTCAATGCCCGGTGCGGCTATTACGAGTTGCTCGAGAAGCTGCGCCAGTCCATCCTTTAATCCCAAATCATGCCCATAATCGGTAGTATCCTGAGCAATCAGGATCAACTCGCGCACACCCATTTGTTCCAATTGCTGAGCTTCATGAATGACTACCTGGAGAGGCCGACTGACCGCGGTGCCTTTGATCAAAGGAATTGCACAGAAGGCACAAGGTCTGCGGCAGCCATCAGCAATCTTGAGATAAGCACTGGTGCCTTGAACTGCTGCATGTAGCACGCCGTGGTCGTCCATTCTGACCGTTGGGTCAACAGGCAGATGGTAGAGTGGCTGCGGGTGACCTTTTTGGCGCAGGTCTTGAACCACATCAATGATATCCATCCACCGGCGGGTTCCAAGTATTCCATCGATGCCGGGAACCTGATGTGCAATTTCTGCCCCGTACCGTTGAGTCAGGCAGCCCGCAGCAATGAGCATCTGACCTTTACGTTTGTTCGCAGCCAGGCTGCGCAGAACAGACAGCGATTCTTCTTTTGCGGGGCCAATGAAACCGCATGTGTTGACGATCAAAACACTTGCTCTGGATGGTTTATCCACTGCTTGGAATCCGGAGGTAGAGAGTAATTGTGCCATCGACTGCGAATCGACAGTATTCTTCGCACAACCGAGAGAGACCATGTGATAGGTTTTTGGGTTCATAATGATAACGCTAAATGGATACTAGGGCAGTGAAGGGACCGTTGGGGTAGACGGTATGACTGGTGGGGTTGGGGTGAAACGCGATGTTGGCGTGGGGGTGCGAGTGATGGTAGGGGTAGGTGTGAGCACTCCCTGGCGGGTGAAGATCAGGTTCACAACTTGACCGTATGAGCCGAGTTGGCCAAGATCCTGCTGGTTGAAGAAAATTCTTAGACCGGCGCCATTGCTGACCAGAAGCTCAACAAGATCTTTGCCGACAAATGGATAGGCACTGCCCGGAAGCACACGCCCCTCAAATTCAAGTTTTCCATCTACCATGGCGCGAATCCAGGCGCGCTGTTGTACAGTCACATAAACCTGCACACCAGGCGCCAGTCCGGTAGGCAGCTCTGCAGGTGTGGCTGTTCCGGCATCTATCTGGATGGGAGGTAATACCTGCAGTGTGCTTGATGGAGATGAACTGGTGGTTAATGGTAAAGATGCAAGGGTCTGGGTAGGTGTTGATAGCAACACTTCGGCAATTGAGGGGGCTGTCGGAGAAGGTGTCTCTCCGGCGCGCAGGGAAAAAATCCGGACAGCGCCCCAGGACAGAAAAGCTACCAGGAAAATTGCAAATGTGAGTCCAATCAGTACATCCGGAGAAAGGATGCGGCGCAGTAGCAATGGCATGGGACGTTTGCGCCTGGCAGGGCGAGATGGTGGTTCAAGGCTGGCATTTTGGCGCGAGGCGAGACGTGCCTGGAGCGCTTCAGCAAACTGTAACAATAGAGGCTCAGGGTCCAAGCCAAGGAAGGTGGCATAGTTATTCAGCATGCCACGTCCCTGGACTGGCGAGGGCAGCCCTTCCAGATTTCCTGCTTCTAAGGCTTCCAAATAATGGCGGCGAAGGTGGGTGTAGCGAACAATTTCATCCAGGGATAAGCCTAACAGCTCACGTTGGGTGCGCAGTGTTTGACCCAGCCCGGCAAGAGTCTCCTGGGCGTGCTGGTAGCGCTCGGATGATGGAGGCAAAGGTTGCCCATTGGAGATGGGGGGGGTTGGTGTGAGCTCAGTAGCAGGCAGTTCTGCTACCTGGTCAATGCCGGCTAGCAACGGTTCGGGATCAATTTTTAAGTAGCTGGCGTAAGCGCGCAGAAAGCCGCGCAACTGAGTAGCCGAGGCGAGTTTGTCAAACTCGCCTGCCTCAAGGGCGCGCAGGTTGTGAATGCGCATATGGGTCGCCTGAGAAACCTGCTCCAGGGAGAGCTTTTGCGCTTCCCGCGCTTGCTGCAGTTGTTGACCGACTGACTCTTTCATGCTAGCTGGCAAAAATCGCACCGGCCTGGGACATATGAGCGAGCTGGCCAATCTGGTCTGCACCCTCCTGCTATGGGTGATACGCAGGATTGATTTTTGCTCGCTATCAATATCCCCGGGCCGGTGTGAACGGGAACAGCCTTTCCAGCCTGTTACGCGATTATTCAGCGGTAGCTTCTGTTACAGGGGTTGCCTCGCTGACAACTGCACTTTGTGGCAGGGTGGGGTTTTCGCCTTCGCGGTGGACGATCACGGTGATTTCCGGGATCAGGTCAAGGGTCAGGCGGATGTGCAGCGGAAATTCTCCCAGGGTGCGGATCGGTTCAGAATCCATCTGGCGGCGGTTTACTTCGACGCCGGTTTTGGCTTTTATGGCATCCGCAATCATCGCCGGTGTGATGGAGCCATACAGCTTGCCGGTTTCGCCGGCTTTAGCGGGGAAGGTAAGCACCAGCTTGTTAAGCTGTTCAGCGATGCCAGCCAGTTGCTCATTCGCCTGGGTGCGGTGCGTTGCGGCAGTAGAACGAATTTGTTCCGATTGCTTCAATGCTCCGGGGGTAGCCAGCATCGCCAGCCCTTGCGGAATTAAGTAGTTCCGACCATAGCCATCGGCCACTTTCTTTACATCCCCAGCGCGGCCCAACTTATAAACGTCCTTGAGTAAAAGTACTTTCATGGTTCAAGCCCTTTCAGCTTGCAGATTGCCCGCGCAACTCGCGGGGTGCCTGGGCGAAGGGTACAACGCGCCAAGCCGAACGATTTTACCAGATATATTCCGGATAGCATAGTGGTTTGCAGTTGATATAATCCATGGATGGAAGACTCACTCATACCCCGCCGGCAACGGTCATTTCGGGTAGAAGCCATTGTGCTGAGGCATACCAACTGGGGTGAAGCAGATCGTCTGCTCACACTGTTCAGTTTGGAGATTGGAAAAATTCGCGTTGTTGCCAAAGGGGTTCGCAAGCCTCGCTCACGGAAAGCCGGGCACCTCGAGCCATACACCCGGTCAACGATCCAACTGGCGCGCGGACGGGAGATCTTGATTGTCACACAGGCAGAGATGCTGGATGCGTATACTCCCCTGCATGACGATTTGGTGCTCATGACCTATGCAGCGTACGTGGTGGAGCTGCTCGATCGATTCACCTATGAAGAAGGGGAAAATCGCGCCCTTTACCGGCTGTTGAGCGAGACGTTATCGCGTTTGTGCCTGCCTGGCAATCCGGAGATTGTGGTGCGCCATTATGAAATGCGCCTGCTAGATCTCTTGGGGTTCCGTCCCCGGCTGTTTGTCTGTGCGAGCTGTGGAGCCGAGATACAGCCTCAGGATCAATTTTTTTCAGCCGAAGCAGGTGGTGTGATTTGCCCAAAATGCCGACCAAAATCTGCAGGGGTTCGGCCGATAAGTATGGATGCTCTGAGGTATATGCGTCATTTCCAACGAAGCAGTTATGCAGAGGCGCGGCGGGCAGTGCCTGCCCCGTTGGTGAGTCATGAGCTCGAAGGACTGATGCAATATTACCTTACTTATCTTCTGGAACGTGGGCTGAATACTCCAGCATTTCTACGCCGTGTCCGTAATCGAGAAAGCTAGGCTACAAAGCAATACTAGTTATTAACTGCCTGGTTATCAATGGATTGTTGTTATTTAGGGGCATTGCGTGGCAGGCGCTGGTCAATATCAGAAAGCTTTTTTAAGATCTCCGCTGCCTGTGCGTTTTGATCCTGGGCTTGTTGATTTAGCTGCTTTTCCAAATCCTCTATTTTTTTTATCAACTGGTTGTGGTTTTCCTCATCCTGGATCAGTGTAGACTTTGATACGTCTAACCGCGAGCGTGCTTTAAGAAAGGAATGCGCAAGATAGCTGGTAAGGACGCTGAACAACCCAACACCAGTGATCATGACAAATATTCCGATTATCCTACCCTCCGTGGTGATAGGATACCGGTCACCGTAACCGACAGTTGCCATGGTCACCATAGCCCACCAGATGGCATCATTGGCATTCTGAATATTGGCAGAAGGATCGGGAAGCTCGGCGCGTAAGATAAAAATCCCCGAAACTTCCAGCATTAGGATCCCTGCAAATAAAATAAGCAGCAGGGTGCTTTGGGCACGTTTATTAACTCACAACTTGACCCATGTCTGAAAAATCTGAACGTCGGAAAGCACGGATCATCAGTAATACCAAAGCAATCGGAACAGGCTGAAAAATGGTACTGGCAGACTGCCTGGAATAAGAAGCCAGCCATGGAAGCGGAAGAGAAAAGGCGTGAGCCGTGGTGCGCGGATCATCCTGACGATCGCATCGTAATTAAGATCAGGCAGATACCCGAGAGAAATTATTACCAGCACATGACGTATTTGCAATGTCAGATGATAACAACCAATTAATGAGTTGACAACAAGCAGTATGGATAATGCGACAATAAAAAATTCATAGTTGGCATTAACCACGAAACTGCCGATCAGGAGCTGCATTTCCATTATGGATTTGGCTCGTGAGACTTCATTTCTGGTGCTCCTAATCTTCCAGCAAATTATCTAGCCTGAAGTTGAGCTGATTCAATTATGCGGATGGCAGATAAGTAACATTTATCATTATGGAGAAAGGTTGCGAACACGATAGATCTTGCCTTCTGGACCTTGATAAATTGGTCTGAAGATCCGCAAGTTTGTTTAAAATGTCGGGTTCGAGAACGTGGTCATATTCGTTCGGAAGGAACCATATCAGGTACCCGGGTTTATCCCAGGGCCAGCCTTGAAAAGTGACAGAAAGCTCTTCGATATTTAATTCATCGATAATCGTGCCGCGCGGAGATTCGGCAACATTCCGGCGGGTGAAAAACCAAACGCCAGCCGGATAATTGCTATAAAGAGTCTGATCCATGTTATCCGAGAAACTGCTCAGGACCCGAATCAATTCTGACTCGTGTAAGGCACGAGTATTATATTGGTTGTAAGAAATCACACCCTCCGCCCTGGATTGGCGGATGAATTTTTGCATATTGTAGATAGGATAGCTCAGCCAGATCAGAAATCCACCAATTAGTAGGACTCTGACAAGTTTCTGGTGGTTTGTATACCTTTCGAGTACCAGGACATGGAGAACCGTGAAAAGGATGACCAGAATGGGAGTCAGGTATAACAATCTGGTAGCGATCGTAAAACAGGTATTTTGTGTCGATCGAGTTGATTGTCAGGACCAGAAGCACCAGGTACATGACCACAAGCACCCAGCTAGAAAAAGCCGGGGGCTGTAGCAGACGTGTATACAGGCGCTTCCAATCTGAGCGCTTGCTTGTTAATGCTAGAATAAGGAACAGAGCTCCAGCAAGGAGCAATGGAGGAACCTTGCCTGGCAGGTTGTAAGGGATGAACCAATCCACGATTTTTATCAGCGAGTTTTGCAGGTTGACCAGCGGGTAGGTCATCTTGAATAGATAAATGCCAAACAACGTGTCATTTTGTACGTAATTGTGGATAAATACCCACCATAACAGGGGTATCAGCGCGACGATAGATAGAAGCCCAGCTAGCAAAATGCCAGTGATCGGTTTTCTTCGGTAGGTATAGATAATGAATAAAGCTGTCGAGCCCACCAGAGCAGCCCCGGGAAGCCGCTGCATGGTTGCCAGGCATCCGAGCACAGCCAGTCCAATTAAGGAGGCAATGGTCGGGCGCTCAAGATAATTAATAGCTATCAGAAGATAGATCAGGATCAAAGCGCTGAATAGCGTGTCAGTGCCGATATTGGCAGTTATGCTGAGCAGCGACATGGATGTAGCTACCACCAGGCTGCCCAAGTATGCCCACAATATCTCGTTCGAAAATGCTTTGAGAAGCAGTATTCCACTCAACCACACAATCAAACCGTGTGTGAAAATGTTGAGAAACCACCCTAAAGTAAATGTATCCACCCCGCTTAGAGCACTCATGCCGGAAAGCAGCAATGGATATAGTGGGGGCCATTTCGTGAACGCTTCTCCGGTATAGATGACCAATCCATTCCCAGCCAGCAGATTGTTTGCGGCTGACAACTGGAACGCCCCATCGGTGCCAATCCCCGCGCCGTACAGGTTGGTTGTCAGCCACGCCAGGTAAATACTGATCAACGACAGGGAAATCAGGAAATAGCGATAAACTCGCTTGTTAGCAAGAAATGAGCCAGGGTGCATATAAAGAAAAAATTGCGCTCAGGTTAAAAAGCTGGTTCATTATACTTCTGATTGCATGTGAGAGAAAAGAAAGCGCATCCTTCGGCATGAAGGAAAAGCTAATAATTTACAGAGCAATACAAGAAAAAGAGCGAGTAGATGACTCGCTCTTTGAAGAGGCGTCGACGGGATTTGAACCCGTGATCAGGGTTTTGCAGACCCTTGCCTTGACCTTGTAGACCAAATGGGCTTAAGGTGCAAATAACGCCTCATCTTATTTGCACTTTCGGTGTAAAATGTCAATAGACGTTATGGCTATTGACATTTACTCTGGTTTATCTTGAGGTCTGCCTTCATGAACCCTGAGAACTTCCGTAACAGCACCGCTGGTCAAATCATTCGTCATCCCAATGGATATTGGGCTTTCATCCCTACGCCACTGCCACCCAAGTTGAATTGGTCAGGATCGTTAGTTTCCCTTCTTGCCGATGCTGAGCGCAATTTGAGTAAGCTGGCCAGTTTGGGAGGAGTATTGCCTTCTCATCACTTGTTGGCGCGCTCTTTTGTGCGCCGGGAGGCCGTGGTCTCATCTCGTATCGAGGGGACGCGTGCCTCCCTGGCTGACCTGTATACTTACGAGTCAGCACAGCTTTCATTCCTCGAGCCAGATTCTGATGTGGGCGAAGTTTACAACTACGTGCGTGCGATGGACTATGGGCTTGAACGGTTGAAAGACCTGCCCATCAGTCTCCGCTTGATCCGAGAAGTCCACACTCACTTGATGGAGGGCGTACGTGGAGAACACCTCACCCCGGGTGAATTTCGCCGCAGCCAGAATTGGATCGGCCCAGCAGGATGTACGCTGGAGAATGCCCCTTACGTTCCACCGCCTGTGGATGAAATGCTGCTGGCGCTCGATCAGCTCGAAAAATTCATTCACGCGCAGTCCGATCTGCCAGCGCTTGTCCGCACGGGCATGATCCATTATCAGTTTGAAGCTATTCATCCTTTCCTGGATGGTAATGGCCGGATTGGACGACTGTTGGTGATTCTGCTGTTATGTGAATGGGGGCTTCTGCCGCAGCCGCTTCTTTACCTGAGCGCCTATTTCGATGCCAATCGGCAGGAGTATTACGATCGCCTGCTGCAAGTTAGCCAGCAAGGGAATTGGGAAGGTTGGCTCAACTTTTTCTTGTTTGGCGTCAGTGTTCAAGCCCTGGACGCGGTTAAACGCGTCACCCGCCTGCAAAACCTGCGCAGCATCTACCAGCGCCGCTTGCAGCCCGAACGCTCCGCCGAGCGGTTGATGCAAACGCTGGATGTGTTGTTCGAGTATCCCATCGTCAATGTGCGCCAGATGGAGGCAGTTTTACAGGTACCTTATCGCACAGCACAGCGTTACATCGAGAAACTTTTGGATATGGGTTTATTGCGCGAGATCACCGGCCAGGCGCGCAACCGCCTGTACCGCGCCGATGAAATTCTGCCGCGCCATCGAAGAACCGTTGGAGGAGGGATAACCCGAAAACAAGGCTTTGCAGACCCTCGTTTCGCAAAGACTTTGTTTAGCCACAAGAGGTTTACAAAAACATTTCAGGGTAGAATCGAGAAAAGTATGGTTTGACGCTTATTTCGTGATGTTTGTATAACAACCAATTTTCGATGTGTTGCTCCATTTCAGTGGTTGGAGTTTCTATAAGCAGAAGAGAGGAGATAAATGGTTGACTTGAAGAACTTTACTTTAGCAGCACCCAGGCCTCTGCCCGTAATTATTCTTGCAGATGTTAGCGGAAGCATGGGCGAGAACGGGAAAATCAGTATACTGAATAAGAGCATTCAGGAAATGATTCGCAGTCTTGCTAATGCGTCTAGCTCAAGAGTGGAAATCCAAGTAGCTATCATAACTTTTGGGGGAGACAAAGCATCCCTTCATCAAGACCTTACACCTGCAAGCAAGGCGACCTGGACGGACATGGTCGCTGATGGGAAGACCCCGATGGGCCTTGCTTTTTTAATGGCTCAGGAATTAATTGAGGAAATGTGTGTTTGGAGATATATTTGCCGATCATTATGAATGATTCCGCTGCAAGAAGTTCCATTGGACAGCCTTCAAACCCTTACCCACCTCCAAATCCTTATCCAGCCCCGAATCCTTATCCATAGGGCAAGGGAATACTATTTCCTATCATTAAGCCAATAGACCCCGACCAATTAAAGCCATGATAAGATGCATCTGTTTTCTCATATTGTTCACACTGACCCTTTCGGCTTGCCGGGTAGAAAAATTTACACTCACGCCTTCGTCCCAGCCAACACCAAAGCCGGCGCTTACCTTAAACCAAACAGTAATAACGGCAACCTCCACTTTTGTTGAACCTACCTTTACTATTACAGCAGCTTCAATGGCCATTCTATCCTCAACGCCTACCCCTATGCCTACACCCGCATCCACGAATCCGTCGATGGGGCTTCCGGTCATCCACAAGGAACTTGGCGATCTCTACACGACTATTTTCTCCATTCCAGTTGGAGGTGACAGCGCCGTTCATTATCGGGGAGGGAATAACCCCGATATGGAAATAACCGGCCCAAACGCGATTGCCGTGCTGCCAGACGACACCTTCGTGATTGCAGACCTCATTGCTAACCGTTTGCTCCACTACGATAAAGTAGGAAATTTACTGGACCAAATCGAACTTGATGACCTGGGAATTGTAAATATAGCTGATTTGCGTACGAGAGGATACGATTTATTTTTACTCGAAATCAGTTTGGACTTTTCACCGCCACGATTTCGGGTAAACCAATTATCCCTTGATGGCAAGCTGATCAACAGTTATGATATACCGGAGAGATATGGTATCAATTATGGTTTGACAGGGATTGCCATTGATTGTGATGGTAGCGTTCTTGTGGAGTTGGAGGGGGGATTTTACTTGTACCGCTTGCAGGATATTCTGAACAATGCAGCTATTGCTACACCAAGTGGATACTATTGCAACAATAAATATTTTCGGATTGTCAATTCTGGTGCTCCATACCATCGCACTATGATGGCTGGTGATGTAGGATACGAAACGCAACTGACGACTGATTTTGGTGGCCTCCGTTTACTTAATGTCTTCCAAGATGGAAGTTTCTATGTATTTCGAGAAGACGTAGTTGATGATCCAATCGTACAAGTCGATTTAACGTTGCATTTCATTGGTGCGGACATGGTAAGTCAAGGAATGGCTCGTATTCCACTCACCGAAGCATATTACTATATCATGCGAAATACGGTTGCAAATGCGAAAGGAGAAGTGTTTGTGCTCCTACCCAGGCGCGATTCCCTTGATGTAGTTCGACTTAATTTTTATCAAAGTTTGGAGCCATTGCCTCCAAGTTCTGTTGTTCCTCAGATCACAATTTCCACCTCTCAACCTTGAAATCAGGGTAAGAGTTTGCCAGGCTTAGAAGCAAGCGCTTTGGTAATATGCAAAAACCGGCTTTGAAATTCTCTCTGGGGGGGCGACATCCAATAAAAAAAAGCGAGCAGCAAGGCTCGCTTTTTATGAGGCGTCGACGGGATTTGAACCCGTGATCAGGGTTTTGCAGACCCTTGCCTTACCACTTGGCCACGACGCCGTTATTTATTGATTTAGACAAAGAATGCTGATCGGTATATCAATCAGCAATCTAGATCATCCAATCATAGAGCGGGCAACGGGACTCGAACCCGTGACCTTCTCCTTGGCAAGGAGGTGTTCTACCAACTGAACTATGCCCGCAAAGTCGGCCTCGTTTCAGGCCGGGAGTGCCGAGAGCCAGAATCGAACTGGCGACACCGCGATTTTCAGTCGCGTGCTCTACCAACTGAGCTATCTCGGCCTAAACGATTAGGTCAACGTTTTAAAGAGCGCAAGTATTTTACTCACATGTCATGCGCTTGTCAAGCGCAGCATTGTTAAAGGAACCGTTTGAAGGGCTCTAGTCTCCTCGTTCACCGCACCGGTTCAAGGTGATAATTTGACAGGAGATCCTGAATATCTGGTGAGAGGGCATAATCTATAAAAGCCTGAGCGGAGTGCGGTCTGTTTCGTGACGTTTAAGGAGCGATCCAGAAGATGACGTTGGCGTTTAGTTCGTCCGGGATATTGCGCGCACTGACAGATGAAGCTGTTTTTGTGCTCAGATCACTCAAATATACTATTCCTGCCTGGGCTTCACCCCGCTGTACCCGTTCCACCACAGACTGCGTATCCGGCTCATAATATTGTACATTTTCCAGGACAGCATCTTTAAAGCCGTCACCATACTCTGGCAGTTGGGATGCTTTTTCCAATACTTCGAGTGAGTATTGACCGGCTGGTGTTGCGGGCTCAGCCAGAGCGAGGATCAGGCCGGGTTTTGCCAGGTCTTTCAGGTTGCCAACCTGACCGGGGTTGTATTGTGCATAAATAATGACAGGTTTAGTTCCGAATAACGCCTGTGCGTCCTCGGTCGATAGGAAACCAGATTCAGCAGCACTATCCATTTGAGTGCCGCTGGCGGTAATCAATACATCAACTGGATCGCCAGAAGCGAGCTTATCGATGATCTGGTGTGAGCTGCCAAAATAGGGCTCAACCTTCACACCGGGAGTGACGGCTTCGAAATTACGGCTTAATTCCGTAATGACCTCAGCCGATGAGTTGTCTGCCAGGAGATGGAGAGTTATCTCTCCGGTAGCCTGAGTAAGAGACTGGTTCACCTGTGCTTAACAGCGGAGGTTGAGTTGTGGGAGCTGGCGCAGTACATGCAGTCAACAGCAGAAGAGCGGCAATCGCCCAAATTGTCAATTTACTCATTCATGAACTTTTCCTGGTAGACAATAATATTGATATTGAACGGCAATGAGTATACTATATGAAGCTGGTTTTCAAAACACCTTTTCGATTTCGCAGAAATGTTTCATGTTAGAATATTTTTTGCTAGTGAAATTTGGGAGATTGTTTGAGAATTGAACAGGCGATATTTGCTCAAGTGAAATCTTCGAATTATTATGGAGGAGAACTATGGAAATATTTAGGTTTTGATGTGGGTGGTTCTGGAATCAAGGCTGCGCCTGTAGACACTGAGACGGGTAAATTTTTGGCCGAGCGCGTACGCGTTGCAACTCCGGTTCCCTCGCGGCCAAAAGCGGTTGCTGAGGTGGTTGCCCAAATCGTCAAGGGGCTAAACTGGCAAGGACCGATCGGCTGTGGCTTCCCATCTGCGGTACACAACGGAGTAATACTTACTGCCGCGAATATCTCGAAGAAATGGATTGGCGTCGACGCCCAGGAGCTATTTCACCAGGCGACAGGCTGTCCAGTCGTCGTACTGAATGACGCCGATGCTGCAGGCATGGCGGAGATGACCTTTGGAGCAGGCAAAGGTCGAATGGGTACAGTGATCATTGTGACGATCGGTACCGGGCTTGGTACAGCTTTGTTCACCAACGGTCATTTGCTGCCAAACGCAGAGTTAGGTCACATAGAGCTGAACGGCAAAGATGCGGAACTAACGGCAACGGATGCCGCTCGTAAGCGTGGCAAGCTGTCCTGGAGCCGGTGGGCAGGCAATTTTGATGCCTATCTCAACCGGCTTGAACAGCTATTATGGCCAGACTTGTTTATCCTGGGGGGCGGCGTGAGTAAAGTGTCGGAAAAATTTATCCCGAAGCTTACCGTGAAAGCCGAGGTCGTGCCTGCCTTGCTGCTGAACGATGCCGGTATCGTTGGCGCTGCACTGGCAGCACAAGAATCATTAGCTGCTGCGGCATAGCCCCGGTTTAAACCCAAACCGCGCTCTGGATATGAACTGCCATCCACATCCGTAGCGCGGTTTTGAGTAAGGAGAATGTAACTTTATTATACAGAATCGCTTAAGCAGTGCATGAAGCGAGATTAATAAGAATATTAGAGAGCCAATTCTAACTCTCGAAGTGTGATTGAGCCCTGGCGTAAGATTTTCAAGCCAGGGCCGGTGCAATCTACCACTGAGGACGGCTGACCACCAGGGGTGTGACCGCCATCGAGTATAAGAGGGATAAGGTTCCCCAATTGGTTCAATACCTCGCTGGCAGTCGTGGTATTGGGCTGCCCGGACAGATTAGCAGAGGTGACTGCCAGCGGACCGGTGTGCTGCAGCAGCGCCAAAGCCAGCGGATGATCAGGCATGCGCACCCCGATCGTTGGCTCGCTGGAGAGATTATCTGGCAAGCTCGGATGGCGCTGCACGACAAGTGTCAGGGGGCCAGGCCAGAAGCGCTCTGATAAACGCAGAGCAGTTTGGCTCAACTGTGCGGTTACAAGCTCAAGATCGGAATTCCTTCCAATCAATACCGCGATTGCCTTGCTTGTGTCGCGGCTTTTAACCGTATAGAGCTGGTCAATAGCCTGCCTGATCCAGGCAAGTGCTCCCAGTCCGTAAACTGTGTCGGTAGGGAATGCCACCAGCTCGCCTTGTGATAGTATTCGTCCCGCACGTTGAATAGCCTCGGACTGCTCTTGTTGGGATGGGTTAAGGAGGGTTAGCAGCTCAGTTTTCATGATAGATAGACAGTAGAATCTAACCCGTTATCGGTTCATCTCCCAGATGATGCGCAGACCATCCAGGGTCAGCCAGGGGGCGATGATTTCTAGAACGCGCGTTTCCCGGGCGATGATTTCAGCCAGCCCTCCAGTTGCAATTACCTTCATCTCTGGACCAAGCTCCGCTCTGAACCGTGCAACCATGCCTTCTGTCAAGGCGACATAGCCAAAAAGTAACCCGGATTGCATAGCATGTACGGTATTTTTCCCAATGGATGACGGTGGGCGCTGCAGGTCGACACGCGGCAGCTTGGCGGTATGGGTGAATAGAGCCTCGGCAGCGATTCCGATCCCCGGCGATATTGCGCCACCCAGATAATCTCCATCGGCATTAATGGCATCAAAGGTAGTTGCAGTACCAAAATCGACCACGCAAGCGGGACCGCCATAGAGGCGCTGCACCGCTGCCGCATCGACGATCCGATCAGCGCCTACAGCGCGAGGATCTTCGTAACGCACGCGCACGCCAGTCTTCACCCCGGCATCGACAATTAGTGGCACCTGTCCCAGATACGACTGGCAGGCTTCGACGATCTTGCCGGTGAGGGGAGGCACCACGGATGCCATGCAGATTCCGGTAAGGCTGCTTGGGGAATATCCAGCGTGGGTGAGCAAGCCCAGGATCTGCAGACCGTACTCATCCGGCATGCGATCGTGAACGGTTGCAACCCGCCAGCGAGGGCCGAGCTGATCTCCTTCGTATAATCCCAGGGTCAGGTTCGTGTTGCCAATATCAATGGTGAGCAGCATTTTGCCTCCGATCATGCATCCTGAGCACCCAGAACCAGGTTGTCAATCAGGCGCGTCTTGCCAAAATAAACCGCCAGAGAGAGCAGCGCTTTGGATTGGATAGATCCTTCCAGCTCCAACAGCGTGACAGGGTCAGCACAGGAAACATACTGCAGCCGGGCGAGTGGCTCGGCGGTAATGATATCAGTCACCATCTGGCGTAAGGCTTCAGCATCATTCTCCCCGGATGCATAGGCAGATTTGGCTGCCTGCAAGGCGTGTGAGAGCACAACAGCGGCTTGCCGTTCTTCCGGACTTAGATAAGTATTACGGCTTGACATTGCCAGACCATCTGGCTCACGAACGATGGGACAGATGATGATCTCCACAGGGAAATTAAGATCACGCGTCATTTGTTGAATGACAATCGCTTGCTGGGCATCTTTTTGACCAAAATAGGCTCGGTCTGGCTGGACAGCGTTGAACAGCTTGGCGACCACAGTGGTTACGCCGCGAAAATGACCGGGGCGCATCCCGCCTTCGAGCGGACGGGTCAGCTCTTCTACAACGACCCAGGTCTGATATCCAGGCGGATACATTGTATCTGGAGTGGGAGTCCAGACCAAATCAGCTCCGGCTTGCTCCAGCAATGCCAAGTCGTGGGGCAGGTCGCGTGGGTAGGCTGCCAGGTCCTCTGAAGGGCCAAATTGTGTGGGGTTTACAAAGATACTGGCGACAACTGAGGAGCAATTGGCTTTTGCCTGGTGCACAAGTGAGATATGGCCCTCGTGGAGGTATCCCATAGTGGGAACAAAACCGACTGGTCCTTTTAGTGCCGCTCGAGCCAGGCGAAGTTCGGTAAGCGAAGTAATGGTCTTCATGGATTGGTAATAATTCCTGTTGTTTGGGTTTGTAAGGCTTTGATGAGATGCCACAAGGTGGCGTTGATGGGTGTTTCGACGGCGACTTGCCTGCCAACCTGGACGATGGCGCCGCAAATGGCGTCAATTTCGGTAGGTGTGCCGCGGCGAATATCTTGCAGCATCGAAGAGATGTTGGATGCGGTTTGGCGGGCTACTTTTTCAACAGCAGCAAGTGGATCAGGATAAGGAAGCTGGATACCGGCTTTACGAGCAACCTGAGCAGTTTCGTTTGCAATCATGCCCATTAACGCTCTGGCGAGATTGGCGTTCCAGCAACTCTCCGTTTGGAACACCCAACAGGGCGGTGAGTGGGTTTATAGCTGCGCTTATAACCAGTTTACCCCACTGCAGTGCTGCGGTGTCCCTGGTTATTTCGGTGGTGATGCCAGCATTGCTTAACATGTTGGCAAGTGTGCTCAAACGAGGGTGCTCGCCGAGTGAGACGACACCATTTCCAGCCACTCGTGCCCGGCCAGGCTCAAGCAATGTGGCTCCCAGGGTTGTGACGCCCAGTGCAACTCGTTGGGCGCCTAACTCTTTGACCAGGATCTCCTGGTTGCCAAGTCCGTTTTGGAGAGTCAATGCGATGCCATCTGGAGCCAGGCATGTTGACAACTGGTGTGCTGCCCGTTCCGTCCCCCAGGATTTCACCAGTACGAGCGCATTTCGGACTCCCACGCAGTCTGACGGATTATGCGTCACCTGGACCGGGTACGCTGTTTCGTGACCATCCGCTTCTACTAGGCGCACGCCGTACTTATCTAAACCCTGTAAACCTGCCTGCCAGCTGCCCAGCATAATGATCGGGACCTGGGCATCAGCCAGGCGCGCGGCGAACAAACACGCCATCGCTCCGGTGCCAACGACAAGTACAGAAGTAGGTGAAGCGTTATTGTTCACAGACTATTTAAAAGAGTGTCCCATTCATCGTCAGGCATTTCGACACTGTGTTCTTCCGCCGGAAATGACCGGTTTTCAACATCCTGGCGATAGGAGGCGAAGGCACGCTTCATCTCTCCATGAAGGTCGGCATATTTTTTTACGAACTTGGGAGTGAAGCGGTCGAAAAGCCCAAGCAGATCATGCGTGACCAGAATTTGACCGTCGCAACCGTCACCTGCACCGATGCCAATTGTGGGTATCTCCAGACGCTGAGAGATCAGCCTGGCAAGCCGTGCCGGGATCGATTCGAGCACCAGGCTGAAACATCCGGCATCTTGCAGAATCAGGGCATCCTCCAGCAGCCGTCGAGCTGCGGCCGCCTCGCGGCCCTGGGGGCGGAAGCCGCCAAACTGGTTGACACTCTGTGGAGTGAGGCCGAGATGACCCATAACCGGTATTCCGGCAGATAGAATTGCCTGGATGGCATCCTGTCGCTCGCGCCCGCCTTCCAGCTTTACGGCATCCATACCGGATTCCTGTAAGAACCGACCGGCATTTCGCACAGCCTCCCGCGTGTCGATCTGGTAAGACATGAAAGGCATATCGCCTACCAGCAGTGCAGTCTGCGCCCCACGTGCCACTGCCCGGCAGTGATGTAACATTTCTTCCATGGTAACAGGCAATGTATTGGGGTAGCCCAGCACGACCATGCCGAGTGAGTCGCCCACCAGAATGCCATCGACTCCGGAAAGGTCGATTGCCAGTGCAGTGGGGTAATCGTAGGCGGTCAGCATGCTGATCACCTCACCCTGCTGTTTTTTCCGTCGAAAGGTAAGCGTTGTTACTTTCTTGCGATTGTATGTTTGCGTAGCGGTAGATATTGTTGGTGTAGACATGGTACCCTCCTTGATAAGGTAGAGGCCATTAAACCGTAGAAGTTTAAAAGCGATCGATTGGATATATTTTGTCTCGGTCGTTCGGGATTGATTGCCGATACGATCCAAGCGTGAAAATTATTATAATCCTTTTTAAACTACATAGTCCATCTCTCGCAGATAGTCGCCCAACCTTTCAGCAAGGATGGCTTGTTGGTCGGGCGTATACTTCTGGCGGAAGCGCCCCGTCTTGCCTTTGCTAAAATGCAAGCCCTTTTGGTCTGCACTGGCAGCCTCGGCAGGGCGGTATTTCTCGACTACAGTCTGCACAGCCGGGTTTTGCGCATCCAGGTTCAGGAAACGCACCAAAAGGTCTGCCTCCACTGTGTAGTTTGAGAGAAGCTGCTCATATCGTGTGTGCAGTACTTGCGGACAGTGCATCCAGGCTTGCGAGATTTTGACGTAATCCTCAATGAACACCAAGGATGATTCAAAATCAGACAGGTGGGAAAATGCATTTGAACGACCTTTTTCAAGTGCTTTTTGGCCGTTTTCAAAGGCGGAGAGCATGGCATCGCGCGGATCACGGTAAATGTATGCTGCGCGCAGCATATTGCGTTGGATGGTTTGCTGGGCGAAAGGTGTCGGACCCGCATGTGCTTTGATCACAAAGGTATTACCGAGCAAGGATGGCACCAACACCAATCCAAGCCGCCGGGGAGTCGAGCGTGCCGATGTTGCAGTTTACTTCGGTGAGAATGCGTCCCAGGTGGTACTTTTTACGGATCTGGCGAGCATCCTGACCACCGGTTGCCAGAATAAGGTCATTTGTAAGATTGTAATACCAGCCCGATCCGGCACGGGGCATGCCTACAGAAAGGATGATCATGAACACCTGAGTTTGAGCAGATTTTCCCGCCAGGAGCGTGAATGTACCAGCAATTATAAAGCAGGTCAGGATTGGTGATAACTTAACCCGAGTTGATTGTTCGCTGGATTGCGATTTGTGATAATATAAATTTTAGGGGTAAATGAATCACACACTCATATCGATTCAGGAGGTGTTGCGCACATTATTGATTCTCGTAATATCTACTCATAATTATTTGGCGCCTAATCTTTTTTGCAGAAAGTAAACATGAGGGTAAAGAAATGCAGCAAAAGAAACGCTATAACGTGTGGCACCTTATCATAATTGGCGTTGTTATCGCCAGTATGATTCTCCCGTCATCAATAGGCCAATCGAAAGCACTCGCGAGTTCATCTTACGCGACACAGGAAACCATAACACCTCTGGCAGCTTCCACCTGGTGTGTTGCAGGTGGTTTTCAGGGTTGGGATAATGCCAGCATGCCTTTATATGATGACGGCACCCATGGAGATCTGTTTAATCAGGATGGGATTTTCACGCTGGATGCAGTAATTTCCAGTCCAGGGGATTATGAATGGAAAGCGGTTGAGTGTGGGAATTGGAATGTAGCCTTCCCGGCGGCTAATTCCTGGTTTACTACAACAACTGTTGACCAGACGGTCAAGCTCACCCTTGACACAAACGACTATACCGGGAACGCTGGTGCCTTGCTCCTCCCTGCACACAATATAGTTAATGTCTGGAATGACACATTACCCTCCGGTTTCACAGCGGTGGGGAGCTTCCAGGGATGGAACAACAGCGACCCCAATACACAGATGTCCAATCTGGGCAATGGGCTGTTCTACCTGGCATATCCCGTGGCGACTGCTGGAAGCTATATTGGCAAGGTGGTAGCGACCGGTTCATGGCGGGCGTTTGGTGCAGATGGTCGATCGGCTGACGCTGCCAATGTGGAGTTCGTCACTGGCAGCGATAACCAGGTGGTAGCCTTCCTGCTCGACACCAATTCAGGACGCCTGACCATCACTCCCCATGGCACTGGGAGCGGCAACTGGTGCGTGGCAGGGGGTTTCCAGGGCTGGGACAATGCCAGCACGGTGCTTTATGATGATGGCAGTCACGGTGACCTGATTGGCGGAGATGGGGTCTTCTCGCTGGACTTTACCGTACCGACAGCCGGGCGCAATGAGTGGAAAGCTGTGAAATGCGGTGACTGGGGCGTGGCTTACCCATCAGACAACGCCTGGGTGGTTACCTCACAGGATCAACAAACTGTTAAATTTACATTTGACACCAACGATCACAGCGCAAATGTTGGTTTGCCTTACCAGCCAGTAAAGAACATTGTCAATGCCTGGGATAGCCTGCCCCAAAGCTGGACAGCCGCGGGCAGCTTCAATGGCTGGAACAATGCTGATCCAGTCACTTCATTAAGCAACCTGGGTTACCAGACCTGGTTGCTCAACTTGCCATTCGACATGCCAGGCAGCTATGAAGGCAAAATTACGCAAACCGGTACCTGGGACAACCAGTTCGGCGCGGATGGGCGAAACAAGAATGCTCCTGGCATCGCATTTCAGATTTTCAACACCGGTGACACGGCGCAGTTTGTTCTCAACAGCCTGACCGGCAGGATTGCAGTCCTGGCACCTCCACAGGGAGGTCATGGGCAGGATAACAATGTTGAATATAACGGCTTGGGGCATAACTCGCAGGATACGCTTTATCGCGTGCCATTTGGCGCTATCACGCCCGGTACCTTGGTGACTTTGCGCTTCAGAACCTATCACAACGATGTTTCGCAGGTGCGAGTGCGGATTTGGGATTCGGTTGCCTTGAAGGAGTCCCTCAAGGAGATGACTATCGCTGCCAGCGATGTTTCGTGTTATGACGCATCTCAGATCGAAGAGTCTTGCGATTTCTGGCAGCTATCCTATACCCCCACAACTTTAACAACCCTGTGGTACCGTTTTATCGTCAAGGATGGAACAGCCACAGCATACTATGCTGACGATAAACAAATGACAGGCGGGTGGGGAGTTGCTACCCCATCCATGGTAGATAACAGCTACGCAATCACGGTATATGATCCGGCTTTCCAACCGAGCGCCTGGATGCAGGATGCGGTCGTCTATCAGGTTTTCCCTGATCGCTTCCGCAATGGACGCACAGGCAATGATCCAACTGGTGAAGAGAATCGCTATGGGTTTCCACCCGAACCGCTGGATCAGATTGTTGTGAAGGAGTGGAGTGAGCTGCCCGAAGGTTACTGCCGGTATTATGTGAATCCGGCGGAACCCTGCACCGAGCAACCACGCGGGCGAGATTATTTCGGCGGCGATCTGATCGGTCTGCGGCAGCAACTACCATATCTGAACGGAAGTGGGATCAAGGTGATTTACCTCAACCCGATCTTCGAGGCTGGCTCGAACCACAACTACGACACGCGTGATTACGAGTACATAAACCAATTCTTTGGCGAAAATCAAGATTTCGTCGCCCTGGCAACTGCAGCGCACCGCAGAGGGATGAAAATCATCATCGATGGTGTGTTCAACCATATGTCGTCGGATAGTCCTGTCTTTGACCGCTATCACCATTTTGAGAGCGTAGGCGCGTGTGAAAGTCTTGAGTCACCCTATCGCGACTGGTTTACCTTCACTGAGGTAACACCTGGCACGGGTTCTTGTGTTGGCACTTCGGGGGCTAATTCTGCAAACTACGACTCCTGGTATGGCTTTGATAGCCTGCCTGTGCTGAACAAGTACAATTCCGAAGTCAAGGAGCTCATCTTCCGGGTAGCGCAGCAGTGGCTGGTGATGGGAGCGGATGGCTGGCGGCTGGATGTAATGCCAGATGCCTCATTCCCGCCTGGCTTCTGGCAGGAATTCCGCGCAAAAGTGTTAGAAGTAAAACCTGAGGCGGTCATCATTGGTGAATTATGGAAAAAGGGCGACGTGCTGCCTTTTGTCCATGGCGACCAGGCTGACTCTACTATGGATTATCGCTTCCGAAATGCTGTGCTCGGATTCCTGGGAAAAATCGACAATAAGGGGTTCCCAGATGATGGAGAATCTGACCAACCGCCTTCTACATTTGCCAGTAAGTTAGTTTCCATCCGAGAGGATTATCCGGACGCGACCTACTATACCCTGATGCGATTGGTAGATAGCCATGACACGCAGCGAATCCTATGGTCGCTTACACCAGGGGAAAACAATCGCGAAGATAAGGAGTTCAACTCGGAGAACCTGGCGCGTGGTAAACAGATGTTACGCCTGGCAGCCATCATGCAGATGACTGTGCCCGGTGCAGCAACGATTTACTACGGAGACGAGGTTGGCGTTACAGGTGATGACGATCCAGACGACAGGCGCACTTTTCCCTGGAAGGATGAGGGTTCTGCGCTATCGGGCGGCTCGAAATCGCTGGCAGCGGAATCGGATGGAGCGGCTGGTGACCTTCAGCTACTCGCGTTCTACCGCAAGCTGATCAGCCTGCGAAATTCGCGACCGGTCCTGCGCGATGGGTCGATGACTTTCTTGCTCGCAGATGATACCAGCCGGACACTTGCTTACGTGATGCGCACCGAGACGGATGCCGTCATCGTAGCTTTCAACCGCAGCGACACAACCCAGGCGTTGAATATAGATGTTACCGGTCTCTTGCCACAGAACTTTCAGGCGAAGGATTTCATGGGCCTCGTTGGGAGCCAGGCAGCCGTGAATGGTGTGATGACATTCGAACTGCCTTCACTTGGAGCTGCAATCTTGCTGGCACGACCTGGACAGGATCTGGCGCGGCCAGAAGCACCCGTGACCCTGGTTGCTGAGCCCGGCAACATGCAGGTTGCCCTGGCTTGGGAAGGCGTGGCGGATGCAGCCCGCTACAGCGTCTACCGCAGCCCGGTGAGCGGTGGCGGTTATGTCTGGTTGGCAGATACTTCGGATACCAGCTACCTTGACACAACTGTGATCAATGGGAAGCGCTACTATTATTCAGTTCGCACCTGGGATGCGGCTGGTAACCTGAGCGATTTCTCTGCAGAAATCGGGGCGACACCTTACTACCCGATTGGCTGGGCAGGCTTGCAGTGGCCGCATAGCATCGAGCACGTGATCAGCGTCAACCCCACCGAGAATGTTTATGGGCAGGTGTATGTGCCTGGAATCACTGATTCTGGAGGAGACCCAACCAGCATCCTGGCAGAACTTGGCTATGGCGTGCTCAACAGCGACCCTGCCTCCTGGGATACCTGGAAGCGCATGGCGCATAACGCCTCCTGTAACTGTGGCAATAACTTTGAATACATGGCAAATATGCGTCCGGAAGAAACAGGCAGCTTCAGCTACCTGGTGCGTTTCTCCACTGACGGAGGTATCCACTGGACATACGGCTATTGGTCGGATGGAACAGCGGGCACTTTGACTGTACAACCGAATAGCGACACGACTGTGCCTGCCGCTCCCGCCAATTTGCGAGCCAGCAACTGGTCATCGGATTACATCACACTGGAGTGGGATGCGGTCGCGGATGCGGCGGAATACTGGCTGTATCGCAGCAACACAGCAGGCAGCTATGGTGACAGGTTGGCAACGGTGATCGCTCCGGAAACCAGCTATACCGATAACACCGTTGACCTAGGCACTACCTATTTCTATGTGGTAGCGGCGGTCGATGCGGCCTTGAATGTATCTGAGCCATCGAACGAAGTCTCTCAAACTGCAACCCCAAAGCTCGTCGATGTCACCTTTCAGGTCCTGGTTCCCGGAGAAACCCCGCCTGATGCAACAGTATATATCGCGGGCGGGACACCTCCGCTGGAGTGGAACCCCGGGAAATTCCCGATGACTAAAGTTGGCGATCGTCTGTGGGAGATTACGTTGCAGTTCCTGGATGGCACCAGTCTTGAGTACAAGTTCACGCGTGGCTCTTGGGAGAAAGTTGAGTGGTGGGGTTCAATTGTCAGCGTGGCAAACCGGCGCGTAGCGGTTACTTACGGCACAGATGGCAGACAGCTCGTTCAGGATATTTCTACTGACTGGGGAACGGGTGCAGATGATGATAAAGCCGTCCAGTACTGGCGTGACCCGCTGGTAACCAGTACATCTCCGGTCGATGGATTCAGCGGAATCGCTCCTGCCGCGATCGCTGCTACATTCGCTCGTGATGTCCAGCCACTGCAGGGTGGTGACTACAGCAGCTCAATCGTAGTTGACCTGGGAGGCGCGGTTGTGCCTGGTACTGTGGGTTCTACTGACAACCTGACCCTGGTATGGACGCCCTCATCCAGCCTGGTTCCAGGGACCTACAAAGTTACTGTGATTAATGTGCGCAGCAATCTGTCCAATGACAGCGTGCCAATGCAAGCCCCGTATGTATTTAGCTTTACGGTGACCTCTCAGCTAGCAGGTAATCTTGGCAGTGGCGCATACCGTGTATACATTCCGATTCTGAAGGTCGAACATTAAATTTTCTGATAACATTGGCGGTGCTGCTTGAGCTCAAGCAGCACCGCCAGGTGAGAGTTCACGAGAGGAGATATCAATTTATGAAGGGTTTATGGGGTTTTTTGGCAGGTCTGATTTCTGGGGCACTGGTAGGGGCATTGATAGCAATTCTGCTGGCACCGATGACTGGCATGGAATTGCGCGGGAAGATTCGCGAGCGTGTTGATTATGTCCAGAACGAGGTCAAGAACGCTGCGGATCAGCGACGTCTGGATTTGGAAAAACAACTTGCAGACCTGCGCGCGCCGCGCCGCCCGGTTGCATAAGCAATAACCAGGTGAGCACGCGATAACGGGAGATAAATATCGGGGCTGTCTTAAATATTCCTTTAAGACAGCCCCAAATTATCCCTGCGCAGAACTCTAGTTGAGCTATTTGATTATCTGAAATGTGTAATTGGCTGGTTGCCGGGTAAAGGGGGTTGTACCGATAACAACCAGGATGGCTTCATCTACCTGTTTCCCGCTATGCAGCGGGATTTCCAACACATTGTTGCCATCAAGCTCAAAATTCTGGATGGAAATATTGCCACCTTTTTCGATCAACGCCAGGCGAAAAGTCTGCGGCAACAAATTTTGCAGTCGAACAAATCCTTGTGCTTGCCATCCGGCATCACCATCTTCGAAGTCAGTGGAATAACCGATTTCCGGAATAGACAGGTCATCAAGAAGAAAGCCGCTGCCGTATACCGCAGCATCTGTGATGTAATCGAAACGAAGCTGCACCTCTTGCCCAGCAAATTGTGACAGGTCGACCTGTTCTTCAATCCAACCGCCACTGGCGCCGGTGTATCCCCAACCAAAACTATTTCCAGTTGGGTCTTCAGCCGTGCCCGAGGGTGTGGTCAGGATTTGCCAAGTTCGCCCCTCGTCGGTAGAGGCTGATAGATAGACAAAATCATAACCTTCTTCCAGGTCATACCAGGCATGGTAGTTAAGTGTCAACGGCCCGGAGACATCCGTAAAATCAAAAGTATTCGTGAGCTGCATATTCAATTCTTCGCCCTGGTTCGACCAGAAGGCGTAGCTCCCTGAGTAAGGCTCTGCCGGAAGCAGGCGCTGCAAGCCAGGGGCTTCGAAACGCAGGGTGTAGTCGCCAGAGCAGCGGAAACGAATGTAATCGATGCCATACTGATGGACCTGGCGGGCTTCCACTCCAGTCGGGCAGCGGCGAATTGTCTCTGTGTAAACAGGCTTTGGAGAAGCTGGATAATTCTGGTAAGTATAACGACCATCTGCTACCTTTTCATTCCTTAGCAGGAGCGCCACAGCCCAATCAATCACGACATCATCTGCGGTTATGGTCTGTTTGGTCAAAGGATCGAGGGCGTTGATTTGCTCTAAAACCTCATTAATCCCCGCGATTCCATTGGTAGGATTTTCAACCAGCGCCTGAGTTGCCAGATCACCAAAACGATCCAGAAAGTATGTAACGAATAGAAACGCCGCTCCATAGTGTGCAGGATCAGGATCGGCCGGCCAATCGGTTAGCTGGATATCAGTATTTGCTACATAAGCATACTCGACTTTACCGATATCAAAGTCATTCAGGTAAGCCGCCAAATCAGCAAATCCTTCATTCAGCCACGATTCTTCATTGCGGTCCTGATTCCAGTGGATCATGTGCTGGAACTCATGCGCTAATACGCCGTAAGTGAAATCTCCGGTTAGGTCGACATTATCTGCATTGAATATAAAGATTTCACGTTGGTTAGAATATTCATTTGCTTGAGTGGGAACCTCGTCAGCCGAGGAATAATAACCTGCAATTGAAGCGCCTATATTGCGAGCATAAAGAATATGGATGCGAGGGTCGCCATCTACTCCGGGAGTCCATTCGCTGCCAAAAAATGCGCGGTTGGCAGGGTAGATTTTTTGGTCAAATATATCGGCAAGTTTTTTTAATTCACGCGGCTTAAACGGAACGTCTTCCTGGACCCAATAATATGCATGTTTGCCGACATATTGCAAAGTGGCTTTCACCTGGAAATTGGTGTTTGATGTTTCGTTATAAAGCCAAAAAAATTGCTGCTCACCAGAAACAAGGGGTGCTGTCACTTCTGGCCGGCTGCGAGGAATGTTCGTGAGACCAAAAAACCGCTCGGTAATAGCGATTAAATCACTGGATGGCACTATTGTGTCTTCGAGGATCCCAACCATTTCTTGCGCAGCAAGCTGGCTGGCTGAGGTGCTCTCAGATGGAGATGCCAGGCCGGGTTTGATACCTTCTTCAGAAGTAAGCGTGGGCGAAGTTGGTGAGTCGACCAGAGGCAAGCCAGGAGTGTCAGATACATAGGTGGTGATCTGGTTCCGAATGAACAATAGACCAGCAGCGCTGGCTGCCAGGCAGATGATCGCTGCGGTAACAATAGCAATCAGGCTAATTAATAGAACGGTTATCCAGGATGTTTTTTTCAAGGATAGTTATCAGGGAGTTTACGTGCTCTGCTTTTCATGTAGAACCCAATTGGCAGCGGTAATTAAGCCAAATACCACCCACATATTTGGGATAGCGAATGAGTCGTAGGATATCGCGCCAATGAGAAATGCGGCAATGCCGAGAAGCCCGGCTGTGCCCCAATAGCGTGTTTCCGGATCATGTGATTTTCGCATGGAGATAGCGCAGCCAAAAATAGCTGTTGTAAATGCCAAAAAAGCACCTACCCCCAGGATGCCTGTTTCAGACATCAGACGCAGATACAGATTCTTTGGAGTAACCAGTCGATCATGGTTCTCGGCTGGGGTAATCAACCGCAGTACTTCTGGTAAGGGGGCGATGGGTTGTTCAGGGAGGTTTTCTTTGAAGAAAAAAGCATAGTTTCCCAACCCGACCCCCAGGAGTGGATGCTCGTCGTATACATCTAAAGCGGTTTCAGCATAGATAAACCGTGCGCCAAACCCCAGATAGTTCAGGTAATCAGTGACTTCGGGTTTATTCGATCTCTGCCAGTAATTCCATAAGCGGGAGAAAAATTCATTATTTCGACCGATGACAAAGATGAATCCAACCAAAAAGATAACGCTTATGCCGATGCTAACAAGCCGGCGGGTCCACAGAGGCAGCTTGAGTGAAAAAAAGTGATGGCTTCTGCCCTTGACAGGTTTAAGGAGGAAAATGCTGACGATGATGAGCGTGATTAAAATCATCAATCCAGCCCGCGAGAAGGTAAAGACCAGGACGACCAAAGCCCAGAACAATAAAAACCATTCGATGGTTACTCGCTTCCAGCGCCAGCGAAACACCGAGTAGCCAGTTAATACGGAAGCCAGCAACCAGGGGATGATCAGAAAGCTGATTTGTTCAGCGAACCAGTTTGGCTCATAGGTCAAACCCGAAACGCGAGTGTTAAATAAGCGTCGGATGGATATGTAGTTCTGGATCTTGTTCATCCATTTGAAATAATCACTGGAAAAGTGAAGCACGTACACTGCCTGGAAAGAACCCCACAGCAGAGCAAACGAAATGCCCAGGTACATCCATCGTAAAGTGGAACGGAGCTGTTCGGGTGTTCGAGGTACGATTGAGACGGTTAAGTAGATAGCGAAACCAATTCCCAGGGTGATCAAGGCACGTATCAGGCGCTCGACTGCTGAGATAGATAATGTAGCATCGATTCCATAAAACAAGGATATGAGTGAGCTCGCCAGTGCAACAAATATAAATGGCAAGACGGTCAGCAGGGTGGGAAAGAGGGGTTTTTTCCAAAGGTATGGGATTACTGTAATGATCAATAAAACCAGTAATGGATAAATGGAAAGAGGCCGGACCAGAGCCCCGCCTCCAATGGCTGGCGGGAAGTACGGGAAGCTTGTCACTGGCAAAAACACCAGAAACAACGCCCAGAAAACCTGGCGGGTGCTATCTAGAAGAGATGACCAGCGCAGGTTTTTCATTCACGCAGTCCGGGTCGTCGATAACCCAGCCAGATTAATCCCCATACCAGCAAACCAAGGATTCCACCCACCAAAACGAACAGGCTGGTGGGTCGCAGCGAAGCAACCTCAGGGCTTGTGTTGCCGGCAGGTGAAGCGAAGATCGTGGCAGACAACCCCCGGCTTTCTCCTGATGCTTGCTGGTATGATTTGGTAATCGTTTTGATCTCGGGCTCCAGATCGGCAATCGCCATTTTCGCGGCTTCGATTTGGGTCTCGAGGAATATCAGTGTATGTCCAATCCACTGCTGGTATTGTTGAAGATCAGACTGAGGCGATGGGAAAGCCGCCAGCAATTCTTGCCAGGCGGGGTCGTACCCGGCAGCGTAGGATGCCAGTGACCATAACCGAATCTGGGTGGCTTGATCTGGAGCGGCGCTGTTGCTGCTTTGTGAAAATTGCTCCTGGTAGCTGAGCAGAGCATTCCGGACACTCCTTAGGTCGGATAAGCGCTGGCGCGCCTGTGCTTGGGCCAGGATTAAGCTTTCAAGCTTACTTTCCAGGGTGACAAGCTGGTTGGCGGCTTGATTAGCCGCTTGATATTTTTCAAGAAATACATCGGTCCACACCTGCGCAGCCTGACGGGCATGCACAGGGGTATTGCCGTCTGCGGCAAACCGCCATAGCCCGGTAGTGCGCCAGAGGGTATTGAGTGTAGTTGAAAATTCCTCGATCGAAACTTTCTTCCAATAAGGATCCATCTCTTGCAATCGAAGCAAGGTTTCCTGGGTGATATCTGATGCAAAAGCCAGGGCATCAAGCTGCTCAAGCTGCCAGTTTTTATAGTCATCCGGATTGCGGTAGGCGGTATCAGCATTATATGCAACCGAAAGCATGACACTTCCCCGATAGTGAGAGGGAATGATTAACGAGAAGATCCAACCCGCCAAGCAGCCTACCAGAAATGCCAAAATGGGCCAGGGCCAGTAGTGGGTGATGACCAGTAATTCGTCGCGCAGCTTCCATTCAAATTTCATAGATACTCTATCTCAATCGTATTTTGAGTTCATCTTAGATTGCGTTCCGCCGCCCGGTCCGAGCACTGATTGATAGACGGCAAGCGTAGCCTCATTCACCATATCTACCGTAAATTTTTCTTCGACCAGCCGGCGACCAGCAAGACCCATTCTACCACGCTGGCCAGGGTCAGTGACCAGCTTGCCAAGCGCTTCGGCAAGGGATACTGGGTTACCTGGAGAGATAAGCACGCCATTGACGCCATCCTGGACAATTTCACGGCAGCCGGGAATATCTGAGGCCACAATTGCCCTTCCACAAGCCGCAGCTTCCAGCAATACAGTAGGCACTCCTTCACCGTAGGTGGTTGGTAAAGCTACTAAATTGCTCCGCCCGTATATGGTGTTCATGTCGCTCTGCCAGCCCCACCATTCAGCCAATCCATCCTTTACCCAGGAATCAATCTGACTGCTCGGAATCGATGCCGGGTTACCCGGATCTGGCTCGCCTACCAGGACAAGGCGAGCAGAGATATTTTGCTGGTGTAATATCTTAACGGCATCTACCAGTACACCGACGCCTTTATCCCACAACATCCGCCCAGAATATAGGATGACCGGTATTCCTGCTGACTCTGGCTGTAGGGAGAAGCGATTGATATCCACGCCGACTCCGGTAATTAACCAGGTACGCTCTGAGCGGACCAGGTTTTCCTGGATAAAGTACTGGCGATCACCATCGTTTTCAAATATGGCCGCAAAATTGGGATTTCCGAATGCCAGCCTATAAAGCGGCTTGGCGAGCAACTTGAGCCGTTCTGCTTTTGCTTCATTACTCAGGAAAACATACCCTCGACCGGTGATCGAGTTAACTACATTTGGCATGCGATTGAGGCGCGCAGCGATCGAGCCATAAAGCACCGATTTGATCGTGTGGTTGTGCACCAGTTGTGGCTGCTCCTGGCGGAAGATACGCCGCAGCGCAAGAATTGCGTTTAGTTCGCTCCATGGGGCTGTGGACTGTCGCTTGACATTCCAGGGAATCCATCGGAATCCATTTTCCTGAAAGTACGAAGTAAATTTTCCAGGCGGGGTTACCAGAACAAGCTCATAGCCTTGATTCTTCAGCATGTGGATCAAGGAAAAACGAAAGTTATACAGATACCAGTCGGTATTGGCTGCCAGGAGTATCTTTGTCATTTTGAGGTGGCTGGTGCCAGGACTTGCTGGTATAGCTTGCACAGGCGTAATTGCATCTCATTCCAACTGTAGCTGATATCGTATGCCTTGCGTGCCTGGACTCCAAGCTGGGCTGTGAAATGGGGGTCTTGTTGTAAACGAAGTAAAGCCTGTTCCAGTTCCGGGATGTTGCCATACGCTACAACCAATCCGCAGCCGAGGCGCTCGATCATCGTATCCATATTGGTGGAGCGAGCAACAATGATCGGCTTGCCTAACATCATAGCCTCAAATACCTTGTTTGGGCTGGAGTAACGATGGTTAGGAATTGCTGGATCATAGAGGGCAAAGAGCACATCAGCAGCCTGACTGAGCTGCAGAGCGCGTTCGTAAGGCACTCGGCCATGCCAGTGGACATTTTTCAGCGAGGCAGCCGCAGTACGGATAGTTTCTTCATCACCACCGAAGCCGGCCAAATCGAGATGCCATTCAGGATGAATTTTGAGCACTTGCAACATTTCAGTCAGACCACGTTCAACCTGCAGTAATCCAATATAAGCCAGGCGGAGCGTGCAGCCTGGTTCTTTAGCCAGATCGTCTGCCTCCGGAATTAAGGCTTCGCCAGGGCTGTTGTATATAACAGCGCTGAGTCTCGGATTTGCCCCATCGATCTGCTCCCAGCGAGAATCATCCACCAATATTAAGGCATCTGCCTTCCCAATCGCCCACAGGTCAACGTTCCGAATGGTTTTTTTCAACCAGGTTGGCGTCGCACGCAGGTGATCCGCATAAAAATCAAAGATATCATAGATAACTTTCTTGCCGTACAGGCGTTTAACCAGCAGGGCAGGGAGAATGGTATCAAAATCGCAGGCGTGGATCAGGTCGTATTCTCCGCGGTGGCGAATCAGCCAGGCTAGCAGCCCGGATTGCCAGCGCAGCAGATTGGGTAGATTATTCAAGCCATGTCCGAAAGGCGCAATAATCGAGAGCCGGTAAATATGGATTGGAGTACCAGTATTGTTGTCCAGCCCTGGCGTTTCTAATTGGGCGGAAGTGGCAAGCTGCCCGGTGCGATCCCAGCCAAGACATTGCACCGAGTAGCCGAAATTTGTCAGCGCACGGGCGATTTTTTCCACCCTGGGATCTGGTGCGATAGGGTTGGACCGGCAGATCAATACCCGCATAGCAGTGTCAAGACGTCTGACTGCTGAGCATGGTTGGGCGTTGCTCGAGGTATCATCAGGGATGGGTTTCATGATACAAATGATTGATCTGATGAGGGTCTAGCGCCTTGGGATACAGGCGCAGATCGCTAATTTCAATTTTGGCATCTTGTATAGACATTTGTGATGCTGGTCGAGACTCAAGTACGGTACCATCGTCCTGTAAGAGCAATTCGCCTGTCCATGTGGATGGGCGCATCCCGATTGAGATCTGGCTGGGTAAGTTGTCTCCGCTATCATTCCGGCTGTCATAAGAGCGGGTTCCGACTGACTGCCCATCGACAAAGAGTTCAAGCTGACCATCAGGATATCCCAACCAGGTCATAGTGATTTGATGCCATTGATCTGGTTTGAAGGTGAAAGACGCGGTTCCCGATTTAACGGTTGGTGGTATTGGGTTGCTGGTTGAATCTACTTGGGGAGCCATCAACGTTTACTTTTAGCATAGCGGATACTTCAGGGAACAGGTTGGCTCCAAAATAGGTGTCGAATGAGCGCCGGTTGCCCCCCGCTCGAGCGATCAAGAGATGCAGCTCTTTTTCAGCGCCAGGTGGTTGGTGTGGGGCGAGATAGAGCACAAATCGGCTGTCATCGCTGTGGAAAAGAATGGCATCCTGTGCCATATGTTCTTCCTGAAAAGAGATCCAGGTAGAAATAGTCCCCTCGTTCACATTGAATATCTTGTCTGCTGGATAGATAGCGCCCACTTGATCCAGCCGGTAATGGTCTTTCTCTAAAGGAGGTGCAGATAGAAGCACCGGCTGAGATCTGATCTGGTGTTCAGCAGCAGCGACGTGATGCGTAGGTTGGGGGCGATTCTGGTAGATATATTGTTGGATGACATCGTCAACCAGACCAACCGCCTGGACTCTGCCTTTGTCGATCCACAGTGCACGCTGGCAGAAAGCCTGTATGGCAGCCATACCGTGAGAGACGATCACGATCGTTGTGCCTTGTTTGTTGAAGGAAACCATACGGTCCAGACATTTTTGTTGGAACTGACTGTCCCCAACGGAGAGCACTTCATCCACCAGCAAGATTTCCGGTCGCAAACAGGTGGCAACAGCAAATCCGAGTCGAGCTACCATGCCGGTGGAATAAGTGCGCAGTGGGGCATCAATGAACTCGGGGATTTCGGAAAATTCAACGATAGCATCAAAATACTGGTTTGTTACCTGTCGCGCGTGTCCAAGCAGCGCCATATTTAGGAAAATGTTCTCACGACCGGTAAGCTCAGGGTGAAAACCTCCACCGAGCTCCAGCAGAGGCGCCGGACGACCGCGCAAGACCAGGCGGCCTTGCGTAGGTTGCAATACGCGGGACATCACTTTTAAGAGCGTGCTTTTCCCGGCGCCATTTCTTCCAATGATGCCAAATATCTCTCCTGGCTGAACTTCAAAGCTGACATCTTGCAACGCCCAAAAATCAGAAAATTCAATCCGGCGCTTGAGTCGCCGTACAGCATACTCTTTGATGCCCGAGACGCGTTCGCGGGGACTCGGTAGCGCACTGAAACATTTTGAAACAAGACAGCAGGCTCGGACATGGATTAAGTAAGCCGGTGGGTGGTCTAAATCCGGTATGCGTACTCGTGAGACCGGGCAGTGAAGATCAGGCTGCCGGTGACCAGTGCGAAAACTGCAAAGCCAGCCGCAATCAGCCAGGTGCTTAATTCGGGGAGAGTGCCGGCATAGATCGGCTCGCGAAAAATTGTCACCATGTAATACATAGGGTTAAGTTTCATGATCCACACGAATCTTTCGGGGATGATATCGATCGGGTAGATGATCGGGGTGGCATACATCCAGATGACTAATAAAACGTCGTACACTGGCAGCATATCCGCAAAATAAACGGCAGCAGTGGATAGCAGTAAACCAACTCCAAGTGAAAACATGACCACGATCAGGATAGCTAACGGCAAGCTTAAGATCGCTGGTGTTATTGGCACATGTAGAAATGCTGCGATCAGGAACAGTGGCACGAGTGAGAGCAAAAGGTTGACCAGGCTGGTGCCTACTGCAGATATTGCAAAAACCGATTTCGGAACGTATATGCGGGACAGACAGGCTGCCACTCCAAAGCATTTCTCCCATAGCGAAGCTGGTGGCATGTGAAAAGAAGCCCCAAAGGTACAACCCGCTGAGAATATAAATCGGATAGTCAGGTACGGAAAAGCGGAACAAGTTTGAAAAGACCAGGGTGAGCACAATCATGGTCAGCAAGGGATTGAGCATGGTCCAAAAAATGCCCAAGAAAGAGCGTTTATAACGCGTCTTGAGGGAGCGCGAGACAAACTGGACGAGTAACTCGCGATACGAGATGATTGCCCGAAACTCTTCCACCAGGGGGTGGGGACGCGCTGATGTATCAAAAATTTCACTTACTTGATCCACTGATCGCCCCATTTTTCCTCGAATTTCTTGTGATTCTTATTGAAGATGCGATAGAAGTCTTTGCTTGGCAAGCGCGAGAAGCTGGCGCTTCCCCAATGATGAATGAAGACATCCTGTGCGCAGATAATGTGATAATTGTTTTTTCGAACCCGGATGGCGTAATCATCATCCTCGAACATACCCAGTCCAAAGCGCTCATCTAGCGCCCCAATTTCCTGATACACGGAGCGCCGTATTCCAACGCAAAGAAAGGCTAACATCCCAATTTCGAATGCCTCTCCGTCATGCTGCTGGGTATAGGCGCGGGCGAAAGTTTGCATCTCCTCCAGGTTTCGGTATTCAATTTCAATCCGGCTCTCATTTCCAGAAGAGTTCGTGACGGGACCAACCATACCAATTTCTGGGAAGCGCAGATATTTAACCAATCCTGGCAGCCATCCTGGAGTGACAATGGTGTCATTGTTTAGAAAAACAAGGATATCGCCGTCTGCAGCAGCAGCGCCCTGGTTATTTCCCCGTGCGAAGCCCTGGTTTTCCTGATTCTGAATGACTTTCAGAACTGGGAGTTTAGGCTGTTTTTTATGCGCGGCTGCCAGAGAAGCCAGGTAATCCTGGGTGCCGTCGCTAGATCCATTATCAACAATTATGACTTCGAAATCCATGCCAGATGTGTGGTCAAATATGCTGTCCAGACACAGGCGGGTGTAGTTGAGGTTATTGTGGGTCAAGATGATGATACTGCTTCGGGATATCTGGACGGTTTGCCTGGAGGTATCGAATATCAATGGTTCGTTCTGAGAATAGGTATTACCGAAGCCAGTTTCTGCCAGTGATGGCATGCTGGTGCGACGGCGAGGAAAATTCCCGCCAGCTCCTGTTTGGCTGGATTGTTGCAGCAGCAGTGGCTCCGGCGCGCTATTCTTGGAATGTTTCAGGCTATCTCGCAACCGCCTGGCCATGCCAGGAAATCCTTCTGTGTTTATGATCTGAGCGGTACGGATTGGTGCCCAGACAACTCGCTCGCGCAGGCTGCCGGGCGGTGTCAATGCCATGCGTAGCTTGATCAAGGTTTGCTCAATCACCTGGGTCGGATAAGCCAAATTTTGTTTGGGTGATCGGGTAGGGATCATTTCTTGATAGAAGGTTTGCAGGCAGGCTGTATTGTTTGAGAGGAGCCAGTGTTCGACGACGGTCGCCTGGGCTTGTTTAGCCATCTCCTGGCGAAGATGTGGTTCTTCAATGAGTAACAAGAGGTGATTAACCCACTCTTGCTGCGAGCGGGCTAGCATCCCATTCTCTCCATGCTGGATTACATCCCGGTAAGGAGCCATCTCTGAATAAACGCCCGGGATGCCAAGCGCGCTGTACTCTAAATATTTAAGCGGGCTCTTGCAAAGGTTAAATAGATTATCTTCAAGGGGTGCAATGGCGATATCACAAACCTGGGTAACTAAATAACTTGCGTATGCGGCGTAATCGTAAATTGTGTTCGGAATCCATTCGACGTTCGAAAGCCGCCCTAAACTTCTGGGTGGTTTCAGACTCCAAAGTTTCAGAGCAACACGGGTTTTGTAGCGTTGGAGGATTTCTTCCAACGCGGGGCTGATCAACTGAAGGTCATGATCGTGGGTATTGCTGCCCATGTAGCCGATTACGATAGGCGCATCTCGGTGAGCGGTAGAACGTGGCTGGCGTATCGACCAAAGATGATCGTTGAGATAGTTCGGGAGTAAGGATGTCTTGGGATTATAGGTTCGCAGATAATCACACAACGGAGCCGAGCTGGCAGTGACAAAGTCAGCGTCAAGCATCGCCTGCATGACAGGAAGATAAGCATCCGCGTAGTATTGATTTTTTTGGTCAATATGGTTGGGAGGAAGTCCCAATAAAAGATCGTCGAGGTCAAAAATGACAGGTGTCCCGGCAGCCTGGGCGCGTTCTCGGATCTCAAGATAGGCTTTATTCAGTCGCGGAAAATCACGCTGTATCACCACCAGGCTTGCTGCCGAGACCAGACGGGGTGAAACGGTCTCCATCCGGTTGCCGGGAATAACTCGAAACCCCGCCTGTTGGGCAGGGCCGATTACCCGGATGACTGGCAGCGCGTGTCTCCAGGGATTCAGGGTGTATAGGACGATTGTACGATCATCGCGCGTTGACACAGCCAGAATTATTGCCTTATTGTGCGGATTATAAAAGTATAACACGCACAATCGGTTCTTGCTTTAAGCGATCTGTATAGAGTTGGGAAGGGGTTAACGCACGTTGAGCGGAGCAGGGCTGCAAGCAGAGGTTTTATTCAAACCATCGCTGGCTTCCATGCACATATAATACGTTCCGGCAGCAACATTTGTGGTATCCCAATAAAAGACCGTAGCATTCGGATTGAGTCCACCCGAGAGGTTGACGTTACGCAGTGTGAATGGCAAATAAATGCGATATGCTGCCAGCGGTGGGGCTGTAATGGTGCGGATGGTGGCCTGGTTTTGATTGATGACTTGCCGGTTTGTGGTGTAGTACAGTGATATATTGAGGTTAGAGAAGGATTCGTTGCTTTGGACCTGGACTGGAAATAACTGTCCACGCGTCACAGAATCCACCTGGCTCAAGGTGATTGAATCGATAATCTGATTGAAGGTTGAGCTGGTGGTATTTTCGTTGGGATCCAGGCGCAGCCATACCGCCGGATTGCTGGTCCAGTGACGCGAATAGCAGCCGCCATATCCGACCCAATCTTCGGTGGTGCCGGACGGGCCATCGTGCAGATCAACCATGATAGTCTGCCAGGCCGGATCGATCACGATGTCATTCGAAACATTGATACACCACTTGTTGGGGTCATTATTTTCATAGGTTTTCCACAGCCAGCGCATGTGCCAACCATTATTGATGTCCTGGATCATACCATCCATATTCATTCGGATGGTGAGGTACCGATACAGGCTGGTATCAATTTTCTGAGACGGCATGCTCAGCACCAACTGGGGGTCGCTGGCGACTGCCCCCCAAGCGGTCGTGTTCCTGCAGTCCTCTGGTAAATTAAATGACGGTTGGGTGACCAGATTGAGCATGCCATTTTGGAAGGAGTAATCCACGCAGCGGGTCTGGTCCGGGCTGGTGACCAGGTCACTCGAAGTATTCATCGTCCAGGTATAGCTAACACCGGTATTAAAAGAAGGTCTGGCGAAGGATACCAGTGGCGCACCGTCAACGACCAGGGGTTGGCTGATCCAGGATACATTACCGGCAGAATCTTTCAGCCCGATATAATATGAGCCTGCCTGCCATCCCTGAACATCCAGGATGGATGAGCCTGATGCGCCATCTACGGAGCCAACTTTAAAGTCAAGCGTTTTCGCACCAATGCCTGCCCAAATTTCCATGCTTCCGGATACAGGCGTCCAGCTCAGGTTCGTGTTGATCGGTGTGCAGTCGGTGAGACGTACCCAGTCCACAGCGAAATTGACCCCACTTAACGTGGTGGGATCGAAATCGCAAGCCTCGCCAATATGCCACATTGCTCCAGGCGGTGTTGCTGTTAGCACTATCAAAATTCGTTTTCAGGTCAATTGAATACAGTTGCCAGGCGGAGGATGGGATGGCGATGCTTTTGGTGACCCCAAATTGCCCGTTTCCCAGGAATTTGTCAGCGAACCAAAAAATGCGCATGGCATCGCTGGGATTGGTCTCAATTTTCATGCGGGAGTAAAGGCAGTGATATTTGGCAGAATTGATGGGGAACAAACTCCCAGGGAGCACAGGAGTATTGAGAGAATTGATGGAAGATTGGTAGCCGGGAAAGATCGTATAGAATTGCGCGTCGGTGGATTGTGAGCGAGCGGAAAAGACCCCGTTAGCTACTTGAATGTTCGTCAGGTGCTGGACCACATTCGACTCGTTCAAGTAGCGTGAGATATCAGAAAACTCTGTCATATCCCAGGGGTCCATCAAAGCCTGGGTGGCAAAATCATTGCTTTCTTTAACTTTCGATGGGGAGATCGAGACCGCAAGGGCGTTATCGAATTCAGCAGGTGGTGGGGTGATGTCTGCCTGTGCGGCATGGGCGATTGGCAGCATGAATACGCCGCTTTGCGAGAAACCTACCAACAAAACCAGGACTACCAGTTTCCAAACTCTAAATCTTCGTCTAATTATCATAATTTTATCCAGACGAGGACTGGAGTCCTGAGTGCTGAAGATGAGAATATCAGGTAATCATATTCAGCCTCGCATCGCCTCGGGAAGCGGAAAACCGCCCAATCTTGCTGCGATTAACAGACTCTTTTGTCCGTCGTTCAGTTGTAAATTTGCAATTCTGCGAACATCCTCAATTTGTTTTGCTACAGCTATTATTGTGTCGTTTCTTTTCTTTGCAATACTTATATTTACTGCAGAATATTTTTCATAAATCAGTGACCGGTATTTTAACGCATTTTCGCGTTGTTGCAAAGTGGAATCGTCAAATTGCTTTCCAAATCGGAAACGATACTCGCAGCTCGGTCGAGGGACATGTTCAAAGCGGTAGCGCTGCGCCAGGCGGATCAGGAAATCCCAATCTTCAAAAATCTGCAGTTCAGGATCAAATTGCCCAGCTTCTTCAATCAGGCGGGTGTTGTGCATGAAGGACATGATCGGTATCCAGTTGTCGATAAGCATTTCATCAAGAGAAAATGCTTTACTGGCGAAGCGAATGCGGTCCAGTACAACAAGGTCTTGATTGCTATTCAAGGAATCAACCCAACATAAGGATTTGTTTGCATCGGTATATGCTACCGGCGTCTCTGGCGAATGAGATGCAGCGACAAGCAACCGTTCTAAATGAAGCGGGTAAAGGATATCATCGTCATCCAGGTAAGTGATCCACTGGCCGCGTACTTTTTCCAGGCCGCGATTGAGCGCCTGGGCGCGCCCAACGGGAATCGTGAAGTTTAGTGGGACAATATCAAGAAAAGGCTCGAATTCTGCCAGTAAACCGTCGATTCCCTGACCGCCGTCGTTAACCAGCACCACTTCGAAATCTTGGAAGCACTGGTTGGCGAGGCTGTTTAACGCCTGGCGGAGCAGGTGAGGTCTGTCTTTGGTGCGCACAATGACTGAGACTACTGGCGGAGGCTGCCTTAGACGTTTAGAGCGATTGGGCAATGGGCTTTGGATGGAAAAACGTGTCGCCCGATCATAGAAGATTTTCTCGTTTTGCAGCATCCATTTTGTGTGATCAATCTTGTGTTCGGAGAAAGTGCGACTGCCATGGTGAAATACAAAGCAACCGGGGACGATTGCCAGGGTGTGTCCTGCCATGCGGGCACGCAGGCAGAAGTCATCATCTTCGTAATTGCCGAGACCGAAGGCGCTCGCCAATCCGCCCAGTTGATCAAACACTCGCTTGCGAACCATCACGCAGAAGAATACCAGCCGGTCTGCTACCGGAAGGATGCCTGCACTGCCAGCGATCTGTTGGGCGTATGCTTGATAGGTCTCAGGCGTGATCGACTGGGCAGCGAGATCTAGCTGCGGTCCTTCACCGACATAGTTGGTCACCGGGCTGGCAACTGCCAGGAATGGATCTTGATGGAATGCAGAAACCAGCCGATCTAGCCACGCCGGCGTAACCAGAATGTCGCTGTTGCAGATGGCAAGATATTCGCCACGCGCCAGAGCCGCCCCCTGGTTGATTCCTTGGGCAAATCCGACGTTTGTGGTGTTTTCGATCACCTTCAGATTGGGAAATTCAGAGGTCATCTCTCGCAAGATGGGCAGTATGCCGTCAGTGGAGCCATTGTCGATGGCGATGACTTCGAAGCTGATTCCAACCGGGGCGGTGAAGAAACTGCGCAGACAGGCTGGCACAAAGCTGAGCCCGTTATAGACCGGCACGACAATACTTACCTGAGGGTCTGGTTGTAAGAGTGCCTGTAGATCAATTTTTGAGGGGTCGAAAAAGGGGTTCTTCAAGAGCGCCTCGATTTCGTATTTATAAGATGAATCAGCCGGATTAGAAATGCCCACCCAGCGCAGCAGCTTGCGGGCGCTGCGCTGGAAAAAGATGCGTGCTCCTTCTTCCTGCCAGACTTGAGCAGCACGCTGGTAAGTATCTGTGAACCGGTAATGGATGGATTTCAAGAACTGGCCTGACATGTCAATTTCTGCGCTTGCTGGGATTGGTGGTATTCACTTTGTAAGACATCCGGGAACACACCATAGAATATCAGCTAATCTTCGTGTTGGCTCGGGAGGCTAAAGCAGAGCGGTAAATCATGCCCCACTCATAAGAATGCTGCGACAGTAACCAGTTTTTGGTTACCGTTCGATAAGCAGCCTGCCCCACCTGCTGGCGGAATTTATGATCTTCTATAAGGTGGGTGATACTGGCCTCCCACTCTAGCTCGTCGCTTGCCAGAAAACCATTCTTCCCACTGATCACTATCTGGGAGTAAGGTGCGATGCGGCTGTATACACCGGGGATTCCCAGGCTGCTGTACTCAAGATATTTGATGCTGCTTTTGCAGCGATTGAACAAGCTGTCGCGCAGAGGGGCGATAAAGATATCACAGCTCTGGTTTGAAAAATAACGGGCAAACTCCGTGTAATCCGGGAATTTTTCGCTTGGAAACTCAACGTTGGGCAGCCCTTCGATCTCAGGTGGGGCGACGCCCCAAAAGCGCAGGGTCAGCCGCTCGCCATATCTCAACATCAGCCTTTGAAGCAGCGATGTGACCAGCTCCAGGTCTGGCAGGTGTGTGCGAGTCACTCCGCCCATGTAGCCAATCACAACGGTTGATCGGTTGCGCGTTAATCTATTTTCTCGCGTGCGCCAGATGCGATCGTCAAGATAATTCGGCAGCACCCAGGTGTTAGGATTCAGTCTGCGCGCATAGTCAGCGAGAGCCGGAGTGCTGACGATCACCCCGCTTGCGTTCTGCATAGCGTCAAGCATTTGGAGCCGAATGTCCTGGAAATATTCTTTTTCAGGATGCACATCAGGCAGCTCGGTGAGCAAATCGTCAATCTCAAACAATACTGGTTTATTGGCTGCGTTTGCCCACTCGATCACTTGCTGGTACTCAGCCTGATAACGGGGAAAGTCGCGCTGTATCAGCACAAGATCAGCTTCGTCATGAAATTCAATTCTTAATTCTTGCTCCCAGTGAGTGCCGGCGATGAGCTGAATACCAGCGCCCGGGTGAGCAGCCGGACCGGTTAAGCGCAGGTGCACGCAGGCTGCAGACCAGGGATCTGCACTGTATAGAGCTATTTTCAATTGCTCGCCGTGGCTGGTGATGGGCGTCAGAACCTGCGCTGCAGTACTCGTTCCAAGAAGAGAGGTGGTGCTGGCTTGTGCGTCCGAAGAATCCCCAGGGACCGGTTCTAGTGGTTCGTGCCTGAGCCAGCGAACGAGCTTGCGCAGGGTGGTAAAGGACCAATCCAGGAAGCGGTCCTGCGGGCTGTCCTTGGGAGCCAGGCGTGGCTGTAATCGCTGGAGCGCCATGAACAAACGCCAGGTGCGGCTGGATTGGATAGATGTCCAGTGGTTGTGCCATTCCAGGATCTGTGCTGATTGTTCCTGTACCTGCCTGGTGAGCACGGCTACTTCTTTGCGCAGGGCTTCCAGCTCGATCGTTTTTACATTGAGTTGGCTGATCTCCAGCTCTTTACGCCCTAAACGCGCCTGCAGCTCGGAGAGTGTGCTTTGCAGGTCCTGGATTTCCTTTTTATTTTTCCAGTGTACTTGCTCGTAGCTGTGGACAACGGTAGGAGCTGCCAGGGTATTGGCAGGTGAGCGTCGCAAGCGAATTGCCCATGGCAAGATGCTGCTGGCGTCGAATTCCTGATCCCTGAAAAATCCATGACGGGCAAAGACTGCTGCCCAGTCTTCGGGTGGATTGGGGCTGCGCACCCGGATGCCGGTGTAATCATATGGAGTGACTGAAAAGAGGATATCGTTCGTGTGCCGGCACAGGTTTTCTACCGCCGCCTGTGCGTGATTCCAATCCATGCGTTTCAGGGTTTCCAGGCAGATTATTAAGTCATATTGCGCTGGAAGAGGGGATTCGAGATCACCCAGTCGGCAAAACGATTTCACTCTTTCAGAAAGATGCTGGATTGCCCTGGGATCGGGATCGATCCCATATGCATCAACCTGGTAGTTGCGCAACCGTTCAACCAGACATCCAAATCCGCAGCCCATGTCCATTACGGTTTTTGGTTGAATCTGAGAGACCACGAGCCTGGCGACCTCATCGAAGGCTTCCTGCCACGCCAGGGTACTGTCTGCGTCTGAGATCCCTTCGTAGGCAGCGTAATAAGAGGTGAATGCGTCTTTGAATAAATCAGCTTTCATCTTCAGGGCTTTGCGATTGTGAGACTTGCTCACTGGCATGGGTGAGCTTATTCCAGAGGTGCTCGCGACGGCTGCCAGGCGGGGCGAGGCGCAAGTGCAAGCCCCACATGGAGCGTGCCAGCTTTCCAGCCATGCTTTGATAGACTTCATCCAGGTGGGTGCGCAATTCCTGAATCAAGCTGGCTTGCAGCTGAATCTGATGCTCCTTTTCGCTTATTTGATTACGTAAATCGTGGATGATCTGGTGATCCTCCACGATGTGCTGTTCCAGATCTGCCTGCCATTCCTGGAGCTGTTCCAGCATCCCTGAGAAGCGAATTCGCCGGTTGTATTCGCCAGCGTCATGGGCGAATTCATTCCGAGCGACTTGTTCGTAAAGCTTGCGCCACTCAAGCGCATGACGAGAGAGGCGCCACTCTTCCTCAACCAAATCGAAAGCCTGGCTGCCAATTTTCCTTCGCAGGGCAGGATCATCAATTAGCTGGTGCAGGGAGTGCTCCCACTCAGTGGGTGAGAAAGCCAGCATGCCGGTCTCATTGTGGCGGACGATGCTTTCATATGGCGTGATCCGGCTGTAGACACCAGGAACTCCGAGTGAGCTGTATTCCAGGAATTTGATCGAGCTCTTGGTCTGGTTAAAATGGTTCTCTGCCAGAGGTGCCAGAAATATATCACATTGCTGTTGCGAGAAATACCTGGCAAATTGCGCGTACTCCAGGATATTAAGGGGCGTCCATTGTACCGAAGGACGACCGCGCAGCGCGCCCGGCGGTTCAATGCCCCAAAATTGAAGCACGATCCGGTCGCTGTATTGATCGAGAAGTTTTACTAAGCACTTCCGCGATCACCTCAAGATCAGCGATGTGAGAGGTCGTACCCATGTAGCCAATAACCACAGGTGCGTCAGCGGGACGGTCATCAGTTTGGCGTCTCTGCTCAGGAGGCTGCATCAGCCATAGATCATCTGCCAGATAATTGGGTAAGATGAAGACATTGGGATTGAAAGGCAGCAAGTATTCACGCAAGGCTTGTGTGCTGACTGTGATTGCATCGGCCTCGAGGATGGCTTGCAGCATGGGTAACACAGCCCGCGAGTAATAGTAGATTGGACGGTCAGGGTGGTCTTCAGGCAGTTCGAGCAGAAGATCATCGATCTCATATATGACCGGTTTACCTTCCGAGTGTGCAAGCTGGATGACTGCCCGGTACGCGGCTTCCCAGCGCGGGAAGTCACGCTGGATAACAACGATATCTGCCAGCGAGACTTTCTCTGGAGCGACTTGCTCCATGTTGTTACCTTGAATCAAGCCAATGTTCGCCAGGCGCAGTGGCTCGACCAGGCGCAGCACGGGCAGGACATGCTCCCAGGGATAGGCTGTGTAAACAACAGCGGAAATTTTATCGGGAGAACGAGGGGACAGTTCCATAAATATGAATAATTCTATAATTCTGCCATTGCCAGAGCCAGTGCAGCTCGCCAATCAGGCAGGCACAAATCAAAGGTCTGGGTGAATTTCTGGCAATCCAGTGCAGAAAACAATGGTCTGCGAGCAGGTGTAGGAAATTCATCACTGCGGGCTGGGATTAGCTGGCGCACCTGCTGCTCCTGAGGGTGCGGATCTTGTTCCAGGATCGCTTGAGCCCACTCCAGGCGGCTGGCATAGCCGCTTCCAGCAAGGTGGTACAACCCGCTGCGCTCAGCCAGCCAGTCGAGCCCTTCATGCTGTCGCTTGGCAGCGGCAAGAATTTGAGCTGTGGCTTCCGCCAGCATGCGCGCCCAGGTGGGATTGCTCACCTGATCCTCAACAACCCGAAGGGTTGTATTCTGGCGCGCCCATCCCAATACTTTGGTCACAAAGCTGTCGCGGCGCAGACTGTATACCCAACTGGTGCGGAAGATGAGATACTTCCTGCCGGCTTGCTGGATGGCTTTCTCACCTTCCAGCTTGCTTTGACCGTAGACGCTTAAGGGGTGGGGAAAGTCCATTTCCAGGTAGGGGCTCCCTTTTGAGCCGTCGAACACATAATCGGTCGAATAATGGATCAGCAGCGCATTCGTCTGTTTAGCCAGCTCGGCAAGCACCCCTGGGGCAAGCGCATTGATTGCTGTAGCCTTGTCCGCTTCGGACTCTGCCCGATCGACTGCGGTATAGGCTGTGGCATTGATGATGATTTGAGGAGTGAACTCAAGCAATGGGGTGACGAAAGACTCCGGAGAGAGGAGGTTAATTTCCGGGTAATCCAGGGCGAGCAGCGGTCCCAGGGGCTGCAGCGCACGCTGGAGCTCCCAGCCTAATTGGCCAACTTTTCCGAGCAGTACAATGCGCATCTAGCCCTCTTCGGCAAGCAGCTGTAGTAAATAATCACCATAGCCATTGTTCACCAGAGCCATCGCCTGTTGGTGCAGCTCATCCCGCGAGATGTAACCCATGCGGTAGGCGATTTCCTCCGGGCAGGAGATCATCATGCCCTGCCGGTCTTCTACCGCCTGGACAAAATTCGCCGCTTGAAGCAGGGATTCATGCGTGCCCGCATCCAGCCAGGCAACCCCGCGCCCCATAATATCCACGCGGAGCGTCCCTTTCTCCAGGTAAATTCGGTTTAAATCCGTGATTTCAATCTCATTGCGGCTGGAGGGTTTGAGACTGGCTGCCAGCTCAACCACGTGACCATCATAGAAATATAAACCAGGCACTGCGTACTGTGAGCGGGGATGTATCGGCTTTTCCTCAATGCTGAGCGCCCGACCCTGTTCGTCAAACTCAACTACACCATATCGTTCTGGATCGCGTACCGGGTAGGCGAAGATCAGCGCTCCTTCGGACAGGCCCGCTGCCTGGCGTAACTTTTCCTGTAAACCCTGACCGAAGAAGATGTTATCACCCAGAATCAAACAAACTGGTTGGTGATCGATAAAGCCTGGATTAACCAGGAAGGCATCTGCCAGGCCGCGCGGCTCGGCTTGTTCGGTATAGCTGAAGTGCAGTCCCCACTGGCTGCCATCCCGCAGCAATGAGCGAAAGGCGGGAAGCGCTTCCGGAGTGCTGATCACCAATATTTCCCGGATGCCAGCCAGCATCAACATCGACAAGGGATAGTAGATCATTGGCTTGTCGTAAACCGGCAGCATCTGCTTGCTGATGCTGATGGTCAATGGGTAGAGGCGTGTACCGCGTCCGCCGGCAAGGATTATCCCTTTCATCCAGTCTCTCCTATGGTTTACTTACCGAGTTTCCTGCAGCTTTGTATTGCTGTTTCGTTCTCTTGCTTTATTGCCCAACTGAATCGCGTTCACCCGCGCTGGGTGTAATTGCGTGCCAGCCAGCCCTGATACTCCCTTTGCTGCTGGATTGCCTGTAGCCAGGCAGGGTTAGCCAGGTACCATTCCACGGTTTTGCTCAAACCTTCTGCCAGGGAGTGGCGGGGCTGCCAACCCAGCTCACGCTGGATTTTGCGAATGTCCATGGCATAGCGCCGGTCATGCCCTAAGCGATCAGTAACAAATGTGATCAACGACTTATGCGGTGCAAAAGGCGAGCCAGGAAGAAGCTCATCCAGGATTTCACACAGGGTTTCAACCAGCAGCAGGTTGGGTGGTTGATTGCCCCCGCCAATATTATACGTCTCACCGGCTGCCCCCTTGCGCAGCACCGTCCAGATGGAATGACAGTGGTCTTCAACGAACAACCAATCCCGGATTTGCTGCCCGTCACCATAAATGGGCAATGGACGCCCGTTGATGGCATTGACAATTGTCAAGGGAATCAGTTTTTCCGGAAACTGATAAGGGCCATAATTGTTCGAACAGTTGGTGATGGTTACAGGTAAGCCATACGTGTGACCATAGGCGCGTACCAGGTGGTCGCTGGAAGCTTTGCTGGCAGCGTATGGGGAATTTGGGGCATAGGGTGTAGTCTCCGAAAAGGGCGGGTCGTCCGATCGAAGAGAACCGTAGACCTCATCTGTAGAAATATGGTGGAATCGTGGTGTGCCTGATTGGCATGGAGTGAGTCCCTGCTTTGATTGGGCATCTCCCAGCCAATAATTCCGGGCTGCGTCGAGTAATGTGAATGTACCTACTATATTGGTCTGAATGAACGGCATTGGGCCGAGGATTGAGCGGTCAACATGACTTTCAGCGGCGAAGTGAACGATCGTATCGATCTGGTGACGGTGCAGCAGATCATCTACCACGGCGCGATCACATATGTTTCCTTCGACAAAAGTGTAGTGATCGGGAGCAGGTAAATCCTTCAAGTTCTCCAGGCTGCCTGCATAGGTGAGTGCATCCAGATTGACCACCTGAAGTTTGGGCTCAGCGCCCTGCAAGACAGCTGCATTGAGCAAATAGCGAATAAAGTTGGAGCCAATAAAGCCAGCTCCTCCTGTGATCAGGACATTACGCATCGGCATTCGACTCCTATTCGTAAACTTCTGCCTGTCGGAACAATAGACCGGTTGAATCCTTGGCTGAGAGCAAAGGAGGCTGGTTGTTTATCAAGGGCCAGGGAATAGCTAGCTCAGGGTCATTCCACAGCAGTGTGCGTTCCCATTGAGGGGCATAATAATCCGTGGCTTTATAAATCACCTCAGCCCACTCGCTTAAAACGTAAAAACCATGTGCAAATCCGGGCGGAATCCATACCTGCAGCTTGTTCAAGGATGATAGCTGCATTGCAACCCACTTTCCAAAGCAAGGTGAGCTGCGTCGTAGATCTACTGCCACGTCGTAAATTTCGCCGGAGATCACTCGCACGAGCTTCCCCTGGGGTTGGCTGATCTGATAATGCAGCCCGCGCAGGATAGCCTGGCGGGAGCCGGAATGGTTATCCTGGACGAAAACCGCGCTGATGTGCGCCTGCGCAAAGCGTTGAGCCTGGTAGGTTTCGAGAAAAAAGCCGCGTTCATCACCGAATATCTGGGGCTCAATGAGCAAAACGTCCGGGATTTCGGTAGGGATAAACTTCATGGTTTCTCCTGGGAGATGGATTTGGCCACCCGCGAGCAATGTCCAATTATAATTTACGGCACCATGGCACGCAGGTGGATTTGTGAATCAGGCGCTAAAGTGCAGACAAAAGCCAGGGTATTGGGAAATCAGGCAGCCATGTTTTGGCGTCAGGCAGCGCCGGCGGTTTTGCGCTCGGGCTGGTTCTGGCTGATTCTGAGCGGATATCTTCTTCGGCTTGTGGTTGCTCCAATTACCGGTCAGCATGATGTGTTGTTCATGCCCTGGCAGGCGCATTTCATTACCCAGGGTCACTTCAACCTGTATGCCTACCTGTACGATCAATTTGGAGAAGTCGTGCTGCAGCGTCCAGGGGTATGGGCGCCGTATCCCTACGGATTTTATGCATACACCGCGAGCTGGTGGTGGCTGCTCGATAAGCTCCAGCTGGTTGATCTGACAGGCTGGCAGAGCGTCTGGCAGGTTACTCACCCCGCCAGGTATATTTACCTGCAAAAGCTGGCTTACCTGCCCTTTGACCTGGCAATTGGCGTGATATTCCTGCAAGCGTTTCCGGGTAATCCCGGTCGTTGGGCATGGGCAATGTGGGCGTGGGCGCCGATGGCGATTTACACCCCTTGGCTGATGGGTCAAAACGATATTTATGCGACGGCGTTCATGACGGCAGCCATCTACGCAGCCGGTCAAGCCGGAGAGGCTGCTGAGTACCAATCCAGGAATTGGGATCGCCAGAAAGCGATGCTGGCATGGGGCGCTGCCAGCGCAGTTCTGTTGGGTGTAGGGGCGACATTTAAGGTCTTCCCCCTGTTGCTGCTGCCCATCCTGGCTTTGTTTGTCTCACGTCGCTGGTTCATTCGATTTGGCTACCTGCTGTTGGGAGGCGGTGTATTCTGCCTGGCAGCACTTCCTTTTATTTCTACCCTGGCATACCGGGCAGGAGTTTTGTTCAACCGGGAAGGGCTGCAGCTATTTCTCCTCACAGATGTCCTGGGAGTCCGGCTGCCCTGGTTTTGGATTGGCTACCTGGGGCTGCTGGGCTGGATCATAATACTCCGCCGGGAGAAAGTCTCGCCTGGGAAGCATGGTGAGGCACAGAATGCAGATTTGGAGTTGACTGCCAATTCTGATTCGAAGGATGTTATTGTTCCGGAGGGCAAGCGGGGGTGTTTGTCCATAAAGAATCAGGTCTGGTCTGCCAGCCTGATTGTTTTCGCTTGCCTGTTTATGTTCGTGCCAGGGCCAGTATACTGGTGGATTTGGATCTTACCCCTGATGATCGCGGTCGCCTGCCAGCGAAGATGGGGAATTTTGGCTTGGACTGTGCTGCAGGTAGGGTTTGCTATCTTACTATTAGGTCAGCACCGGGAGCTCGTTATCGGGCTGCCGGTTCATTTATCCAATCAGTTTGATCTCCCCAACTTGGAGACGGTATTGACCCTACGCGCCTCTGAATACCTGCCGGTACTGGATAGTGTCATGAAGCTGGCTGATCTGGTGATGAAAGGTGTACTGCTCTTGTTTATTGTTTGGAGTATGGCTGATCTGTCTAAAAAGGATCGTACAGCCCAGGAGCGAGGCGAGGCACCAGTAATATTAAGCCGGAGTGGTCTGGACTCTGGTGAGCGCATGAAACCAGGCAATGTTGTGTTGCTGTTCCTACCATTAGTGATGTTATGGGGAGGATTGGCAATTAACCTGTGGCTTGGGCGAGTGCTCGTAGCTGACAGCCAGCTGCTTACCTGGGAGCGCCTTGGCCTATCTGAAGAACATTCAATCCTGCAGCAGGCGATCCTGGGAGTACAGGCTGCCAGTGATATTAGAAATCCGTCCGGGAGCCGCATTTTGAACGGCTTTCGGTTGCAGTGGCTGGAGGCGAGTAACAATGCAGCCGAGCTGCAGGTATGTGTGTTTGACCAGGGTAAGCCCGTTGCCTGCCAGAGTGAAACTTTACAAGCGTCTGTAGATGGAAATTTCCTCTATTTTCTGTTCGACTCTCCGGTTGAGATACCAGCAGATGGGTCTATGGTTGAAGTCAGGTTATTGACGCTCGATGAAACAGTGGATTTGGGGATATCAAATCGCCAGGAAACAGCTGAGCCCGCATTCAGGTCCGGGATTACCTGGAACAATCAAAACTTGTCGGGGTTCACTTCGATTTTTGGATTGCAGAATTTCCAGCCGGCTGAGGCTTTCCAGGTCCTGGTGGTGCAAAATATTCTCGGCGATCCCGTGGTTTGGTGTTTGATGCTGATTGCTGTGTTGGTGTGCGCTGTTGTAATTCTCTGGGCACTTGGGAGCCGCTGGTCATCCCAAATGATTTCTAATGCGGGAGAATAGATGGGATGCTGCAGGCGTAAATAATATGAGGTCCAACCGCGCTGCCATAAGGTTTACCGGAGAAGGATGCTGCCTCCTGGCAGTAGCGGTTGACAACGGTGCGGGTAAATTCTGAAAAAGCACCACGTGGCAGGATGACAAAGTCCAGGCGCTGGTTGCTGGCAGCCCAAAAAGCAGCATCTTCATAAGTAGTTGAATTCGATAGTTGTTGCGCAACCTGCGGATAGATCAAGCCGGCGAAATCGAGCATCGGGCGATCGGCGAAATAACCGATGATACCAACTTCGATCGTGCCGATTTGTGCTTCTGGAGGTGTGTTCTCCTTGAGCCAGAGGCCAATATCGCGATAGACTGGAAACCGGGGGTCTGCATTGCTGCGCAACTGCCAAAGACTTCCAAATTGAAAAAGTGCCAGGCTGATGAGGAGAAACCCGCTGAGTGAAGCAGAAATCCATGGGTATCGAATAATAAAATTGTTAGCGGAATTGTTCAACAGGTGTTGAATGGCAGTTAAGCCTAAACCAACCAGAACCAGAAAACCCGGCACCAGGGGTGTGTAATACCAAAAATAGCGGCTGACACCCAGAAGAGCATAGGCAGCAAAATATAGAATTGGCCACGCAAGGAATAACATCCAGCGCCGGGCTTTGCAAATGCACCAAACTAGTCCAGCCAGGGCAAGCATCGCGCTGATCCAGTAAGGCCATTGGCTGCCGAAGCCTTGCAGTAACGAGATAAAACCAGTGCTAAAGCGCTGGCTGATCGACATGGCTCCCTGGTGCTGCTTGGCAGCCAGGGTGACCGGTAAGGGGTCACCAAAGTAAATCCAGGCGAACAAAATCCACGGCAGGATCAGCAATACAAAAACACCGATTGCTCGCCAGGGGAGAGCCCGTAGGAGGCTCTGTGGATTTCGCAGGCTGCTTACGGGCATGTTAATCAGGTAGTCTATCGCCAGGATTAACGGAACCAGGATGCCATCTGGGCGGGTCAGCACTGCCAGAGCTGAAAATGAGGCGGTCAAGAGATATCTTTTTCGAGCATAAGAAGCAAATGCTCCCAGGCAAAGCATCAGGTAGAGCGGGGTCTCAGAGCCCAGGGTGTTGGGGATGAGCGGAAAGGTCGGGTATAGCAGTAGCGCTGCCCAACCGACCCAGGGAGCCTTCCAGGAGCGTGCCAGATCGTAAAGGAATACAGCCCCAAGTGCAATGCAGAAAGCCCCGAGTAAATTCGCCAGATGGGGTAGGTCAGACGAGAAAAGAGAAAGCCCTGCGAGGAGCAAGGTGAACAGTGGGGTTGTAGTGCTGAGCACGCGTTGATCGGGATTGTAAACAAACCCCAGGCCGCCGGATAGGTTTTTAGCATACCGGTAAGTAATGAACGGGTCGTCATAAGCCCAATTTGATAAGACGAGGTACAGGATGGATGTCACCGCCAGAAGATATAGGAAAATCCAGACAGATCGGAGGCGGGGTTCGCGGAACCGGTTTTGTAAGCCCATTGATGAAGTCTTATTAGGCTGGGAACCGGATGTTGATCGAGAATTGCCGTCCGATGAGGAATTCACAGAAACCTTTATTCACCCGCTCCTTGAATAAACACCAGCGATTGCAGTATGAAGTAGGGCGTAGATGTGGTTTGGTCGTTATTATATGGAGTGGTATCCGGATCTAAATGCACATCAAACCACAGGCGGTCCAGGGAGCCAGTCACCAGGCTGGCAGGCAGGGATATTTCCACCGGTTGAGGAGAACATGTTTCCAGGCTGATCTCAGCAAGTGTTGAGTCATTCCAACCGATTAATACCTGGAGGGGGAGAGTTGAATTGTCCGCAATTACAACTGTTTCTGGATCCCCCTGACAAATGGGTTGTAAAACTGATTGGATGACATAATGATGTGTTGGCTCCAGTGCAATTTGAATTTCCGCAGGTGTGGACAGAGCCAATCTATGTCGTGAATCGGATATGTTGGTTTCGACCGACCATGCATCGGAAAAATAGCCCGCCAGGTTGGGATCCGTGAGAGGAAATTCGCCACCCCTGGCGACCGGATTGCGGACCATCAGGCTCTCCGGGCGGGAGGGCGCTCCGGTAACTGGAATGCCCAGGGGGGGTTGGAAAACAGTTTGGGCACCTGGGATACTTGCATTCACCCAAAGGTAATACGGCAGCCAGGATTGCTCTGGTTTATCGGTGATGATCCACTGGAAGATCTGACCTTGGACAGCGCCATCAAGCATCTGCTGCACCTGTGAGCGGCAGTCAATTGTGCCTTGGGATAAAGCCGCATGGGTGCCTCCCAGGACATCGCCAAGGGTGACACTGTGTAGATAGGATGTCTTCCCAGCCAGGCTGCTGAATACGCCATGGCTGAAGAGCCATACCTCGTCAGGCAAGCTGCTGAGCTGCCGGACAAATTTTTCGGCGGCGCGGCGATCCTGGCGTGTGGGCAATTGGGCTAGAGGGTTGTAGTAAAGCAAGCTATATTGAATAAAGTCAACAGCAAGACGGTCAGCGGCAAGGCGTAAGCTGGGGATGGTTCGCGCTGGCTTCCCTTGCTCAACGCCGGTCGCGTTGATTGGGTATGAGAACTCTCCGAACGCCATACCGCAAACCAGCGCGAGCCCGGCTGCAGCCGGGATTAGAGCCGTTGGTATACGTCCATGCCTTGGTATAAATCGTCCAGCTGGCAAGGATGAGGGCAAAGACCAGGCTCAGGATCAACCAGGCAGCGGAGTTTTTTTTACGTAGACGCGCTGTAATCTCGTTCTGCTGTGAATCTTGCAAAACCGGGCTGTTATTGCCTTTCGAGACTAAGCGCCGAACATATTCAATGGAGAGGATGATGCCAATCACCAGCGCCGGCCAGAAAGCGGGCAGCAAGGTTTCCCAGAAGCGCCACAGTGAGACCTGGGCATGAGTAGCCAGGATGTCGACTGTGTAAAACGAGAACCAGCCCCGGGTTATCGCATCCAGGGCAAGAAAAGACAGGATGGTGAGCAGTCCGGTTGTCAGCCAGATCGGCCAGCTATAGCCGCGGCTGAGGATCAGGCTAGCAATCATAAGGACGATTAAGATGGGCAGAGCTGTCTGCTTGGTGAAATACGCCATGCTGAATAATAAAGCTGTGCCCGTTATTAACAGCCAATCCCGTGCCTTGTACCCGGTTACTTTTACATGGCGACGGTGAAATCTTAGCAGGAGCAGAAAGCCCGCCAGGATCAAGAATATAAACAGCGAGTCAGTTTTTGCCAGGTCAACCCATGCACCAGTAGCGCGGAAGCTGGCGGCGTATACACCAGCAGCAATCCAGCCTGCAGCCCAATTCTTACTCTCATTTGCTACCGCAATAAATAATAAAATCAGGACGCCCAGGTTAGCCAGGACCGAAACCAGACGAGGAGCCAGGTAGCCCATGCCGAGGATTTTTGAAGGCAGGGCGGCTAAATAAAAATATAAAGGATTGTATGCCAGGGGAAGGAAATGGATATCTGGAGTAGTGTAAAGCGGTTTACCGGATAAAATCCAGCGGATCTCTTCGATGACCGCCCCTTCGGTCCATTCCAGCTCATAAGGATAAGAGAGGCGCAACAGATTTAAGCCCAGTAACACCAGTATGTAAACGCCAGCAAGGATTAATAAGAAAACCGCCAATCCTTTTAACCATGGAGGGGCGGCGTAGCCAATTTGACGTAATAGTGAATGAGGGGACAACCGGGCAGGTGATTCCGCGAAGGATGGATCCACATCCTGGTTAGATTGCAAATTGCGGGCACGCCAGCGCCCGCAATTATAGTGAAACTCAGATTGTCCCATTAGAGAAAAGGGAGAAAGCGCCGCAAGCGCAAGCGGGTTTCCAGAGGCAGCCAGCCGTAAATGATCGGACGCAATCGAGCTTTGATCACCAGCCACGAGAAACGGCTGCCTCCCTCGCGATAATGTACGCGCAGCATTTCTGGCCAACAGCGATCATCCGCAACCACTGATTTTCCCTGGCTGTGCAGGCGAAAGTTTGCCCATAACTGCGGGACGTAGTGAACCGGCGCCTGGTGAGCCAGGCGAACCCATAAATCGTAATCCATAGCAAAATAAAAAGTCGGGTCCAGCGGCCCGACCTTACGCCAAAGGTCTGCAGGAAAGAAGGCAGCTTGCTGTGGGATATGAACGTATCCTCGCCTGAGGCGGCGATAATCGGTTTGCCGTGCAGGGAACTTACCGATCACCTCTCCAGATTGGTCGATCAAATTGGCGTCGCCGTAGACCAGGCCAACTTCAGGATGTTCTTTAAGGTATCTGACTGCTTGACTGATGGCGCCTGGCTGGTAGGTGTCGTCGGAGTTCAACCATGCCAGGATCTCACCGCGCGCTCGAGCGAAGCCCTTATTGATCGCATCGGTTTGACCGCGATCTGGCTCAGAGACCCAATCCACCAGGCGAGCCGGGTAACGCTCAGCCCAGCCTCGAATTATCTCCGCACTGCCATCTGTGGAGCCGCCATCGATGATGATGTACTCCAAATTTGGGTAATCTTGCTCCACCACTGAGCAGATTGTTGCCTCAATGAACTGCGCGTGGTTGTACGAAGGGGTGATGATGGAAACCAGGGGTAGTTCTGTGCTGTAAAGTACGGTCGGAGGCATCGAATTCGGTTAATCCCAGTTGAAATCAGGGTAGTAATGATCAGCAACATCTTCGGTGAGCTGGCGCACACGCTTGATCTCGTCTGCAGACAAGCGTTTTTTCCAGTTGTGGATATTAGCCCGGCTGTCCAGGCGGGTGGAATAAATATCCTGTTGGGTGACTTCCTTGGGGTTGTCGGCGCTACTGGAAGCTAAGATTGTATTTTGTGCCTGCAGGGTAAAACGGAGGGCTAAGGTTTTATAAAGGTCACGGTAACCAGACAGAGGGTCCGTAGAAAGATCCTCGTGGCGTACCACGAATATATCGGGATTTTGCTGGCTCATATCAGCCACCGATTGATAAACCAGGCGCCAGAGCAGGCTGGCTTGCGCCAGGATATCGGGGGAATCCTGGTTTACTGTGGATTGCATTTCCTGCATCTCAGTGTGGTAAGGCTCAAGCCAGTCACGCATCAAGAACGGTTGATCCAACAGGTCGGTAAAATTGAACGGCCAGTCCAGGCGCTTGAGGCTGCTCGCGAAAGCGGCAGGGTGGCGCACTGTCACCACAACCTGGCAGCCCAGGCGCTGGATGAACCATGGGATTGAAAATACGGCAAAGGGATCTTTCAGCAGCGGGCGCTGATGTCTGATCCAACCCTTAATGAAAATCCAGGCATCACGGCTCATGCGCATGATGTCTTTTCGATTGTGCAGGGTGCGAACTTCGGCGGCAATATGATAGTGATAGTGCAACGTATCCTGGAAAGATGACAGGTAATCAGCTTCGTTGTCTGCACAGATGTAGGTGTACCAGCGTTTGGTCGGTACATAGAGCACCCCAGGCCGGTGAAGTACATTCAATGGTTCGCTGATGTAAGCAGCTTCCCCACTGGCGGTGAGCATTTTGCCAACCCAGGTGGTGCCGGTGCGATGTGCACCAGTGACCAGGATCGGGCGATTCTCGCGGCTGGGAGCGATTGTGGCGAGGCGTGTCTCGACGGTGGGTTCGGGAGTGCTCATTCAGTTTCTAAACAAAGTCCTGGCCAATCCTTGAATTGGGTGTCCAGGAGAGGGATCTCAGCTGGTAAGGCAGCTTGTTTTCGGTTCTTGCTTTGGCGATCGAGCAGCGGGTCAGCCATCCGGGTTGCGCCTATCAGGCCAAGAAATGCGTATGCCATACGACGCCAGTGTGCGAAAGCATAGCGCGGGCTGTAGAACAACGCCAGGCCATATTCTCGCAAAGCCTGTGAATACAACCCACCTTCCAACAGGTAGCGGGCGCTCAGGCGGTGCGCTCCGCCGAGTATCTTCCGGTGGTTGGCTGCCAGTTGCGTTGCCAACTCAGGCTGAGTTTCCATCCAGGCGAAGATGCGCAGGATTTCCTGGCTGAACTGTGCCGCCTGGCGCACATTCTTCGCTTCGGGGTGATAACGAGCCGCAGCCAGAAGACCGGGTAGATGCTGAATCGGCGCCTGACCAGCAATACGCAGCCATAGATGGTGGTCAAGCATGAAGTGGTAGCTCAAATCCAACCATCCTGCTGCCTCTAACACTTCGCGGCGCATAAACACCGCCGGCTGGCAGATAATTCGGAAAGCCATTAATTCGTTCAGCCCCCAGTCACCAAAGCTCAGGTGATTTAATGGACGACCTCGGGGATCAATTGTCAGCGCATCACCGAACAGCATGCCGAGGCGAGGATTCCCCTCCAGGGCTGCTACAGCCCGGCTGACTGCCCCCGGCAGGTAGAGATCATCGGAATTCAACCAGGCGATGATCTCGCCGTGGGCTTGCTGGAAACCTTTGTTGATCGCCTCTGCCTGTCCGGAATCCGACTCAGAAACCCACCAGGCAATTCGGGCAGTGGAACCCACTGGCTCGGCATAACGGCGTATGATTTCAGGGCTGCCATCGCTGGATGCACCATCAATAACAATGTACTCGATGTTTGGGTAATCCTGGTGCAGAACAGACTGGATGGTATATTCCAGGTAGCTGGCCTGGTTGTAAGACGGCGTAACAATGCTTACCAGAGTCAAGGTGAGCTGGTGTTGAGCGGTTGCTCTAAATCGTAGATCAAGTAGCCGTCACCTTCGGCAAAGACGGGAAACCGCTCTGCCAGAGCCTGTTTCAGATCGGGCTGGTCATTGAACTGGCCAAAAGCAGTGATCAGGAAGTATGATTTGCCTTCGATGCGTTTTGCCAGGTACTGCTCAAACTCCTTAACGCTGCCACGCAGGGATGAAAGCGTGCGTTCACCACGGTTAGGCCACAGGGTGACTTTTCGCCAGCCGTAGTACATGAGTGGATAACCATAATCCTGGGTGAGTGCGACAATTTTCCCGTCGCTAGGTAGCAATGAGGCAATGTTCTCCCAGTGGGCTGGTTCACTGCGATAATCCTCGCGCGAGAATTCAGCAATGGACAACCAACTGGTGAACACCAGTGCTACCAGGATGATCATGACAAATAAAGCCTGCCAAAAACGCTGTGGTTTATCAACGCCAATGCGGACACGCTCAATAATTAGCTCGAAAAGCGGCGCAAGCGATAGAGCAATTACAGAGATAAGCTGGATATGATAGTAAGAGTGGGTGTACATCTGATACGGCAGAAATAACCCGTAGAGGAAGTATCCGATCCACAGGCTGATTAACAACCAGCGGTAGCGCCCTCGGGCGATTACAACTCCTACCAGTCCAGCTACAAGGGCAGCCATGCCCATCAGGTTTTGGACCAGGTTCAGCCAGCGAACATATAGGGATGGATCGAGCAGCAAGTGCGAGAGGGCGATGGTCCAGCTGTCGAGATATTCTGAGGCGCGTCCCTGGCGGTTCAAATAAAAGAGCAGCGTAGGGGTGACCATGATTACTGCCATCAGCCAGACCTGTGGATTACGCCAGAAGCGTTTCCACCCCAGCGTAAATAGCACCATTGCCACCGCGGCGGCGCCCACCATGTAAGCTGCCGGGAACTTGGTGAAGACTGCCAGACCACCTGTCAGCCCAGCCAGGATCGCCCAGATCCAGGATTTTCGGGGTTGTGTGGCAGTTTCCGACCAGCGGTACAGCGTATAAGCTGCCAGCACGATCCACATGGTCATGCCAGGGTCAGGCTGGAAGGAGCGGCTGGCCTGTACGGCGAATGGCAGCACCATGAAATAAGCCAGGGCTAACAGTGCAGCCGCCGGTGAGGTGGCTCTGCGGGCGAGGTCGAACAGTGCCAGACCGGCAAGCACCCAAAATATGGAGTTGATCACCCGCGCAACCCACAGGTTCTCGCCATCCAACATGAGGTAAACCCTGGCAGTCAGGTATTCCAGGATGGATGGTTCGTATTGACCGGTGGAGTACCAGTAGTTAATTGCCTGCTCGCGCAGGGCAGGATCGGCATCGGGGAGCATTTTGTAATACATGCCGCGGGCAACAATGGCGCTGCGCAGCTGGCGGGTAGGGTGGAAGTCAATCGGCTGGTCGGTCAGATCATACATGCGCAAGCCAAACCCAAGGAGCAGCATGAGCGCAGCACCAACCCAAGCCAGATACACTCTGGAGGAAGTGTGGGATGGTTGTTTCTTATCAGATTGAGGAGTTGTCTCTACTGTATCCGTCATAATGATGCTTGATTATCCTGATTCTTTTCACTTCCGGAGCTGGTATGAGCCGGGAATAAGGAAAGGTAATCCACTTTGGGAAAGATGGTGAGCTTACCGCCAACCGTGGCATCCGATACCTGTCGTCCAGCAGCAAGGTAGGTTTCCCGAGCCAGGGTGTAGCTGTGCTCAGAGGTGTCCAGGTCGGGAAGCTGCCAGCGGAATCCTTTTCCGAAGTAGTTGGCATTGAAGTGGTTGGGATCGTCGCCTTGAGAGACGATGGTGGTGTTTGGCTTACCTTTCGTGGGGTAATTGTGGTCGACGCCGATCAGGATAACCTGCTCGAAACCCATATAATACGCCAACTGCAAAGCAACATAGGTAACCGTCGCGCCTTCCCACAGCCGGCCGCGAACGTCTTTGGCAAAGCACGGTCCGGTATACGTCGTATGTAAAAACATCATATCAGGTGCCGGCTCAATCAGCGGGTGCGAGCGCCAGGAGAGAAACTTGGGTATGGGTAAATCATGGATATCCTGGGCGCACTGCTCAATCACTAGGCTGTTCACGGTGAGAAAATAGGTGGTGAGGAAGCCCAGCTCAGGAAACATCAGGTAGATACGATTCATTCCGAATGTAAACTCATCTTTGAGCAACGACAGGTCGGTGTTTTTGAGACTGGGGCCATTACCGATGATGAAGCAGCGCTTGCCGCGATGGATGTCCTGGTATTGGGACAACTGCCGGATGCTAGCACGACGCAAAGGATGGAACGTTGCAGCGGGCCACTGCGCTGCGCGTTGCAGTGCATATCGAGCAGCGCTGGCAGCGTGCCAGACAGGTGCAGGGGTGATCATCTTTAAATTCTGGCGAAAACCTGGTTGAAGATCTGTCATTAGCTGTTAAGTCGAAATCGAAGGAATGTTATTCGGTGCTCAAGCGACAGGTGGCGCCGCCATCAACAATCAATGCTTGACCGGTCATGAAGGAGGACTGTGCAGGATCTGCCAGGAAATAGATGGCTTGAGCAATTTCTTGCGGTTGACCTACCCGACCGATGACCGTCTTGCGAGCGAGGTTGTCCAGGCGCTGCAGGATATCGCTGCCCTGGACATGGCCGCGATTCAAGCCAGCTCGCAGCATGGGTGTATCCACTGCACCGGGCAGGATGGCATTGACCCGAATATTATCCGGGGCAAACTCGATTGCCAGGGCACGGGTGAGTGCCAGTAAACCACCTTTGCTGGTGGCATATGCGGCGATGTTTGCCGATGTGGCGACAGCATGAACAGAAGAGACATTGACAATGGCGCCGCCATTCGCGGCAACGAACAATGGATGGGCTAACTTAACGCCCAAAAAGACCGAGCGCAAGTTGGATGCCATGGTCATATCCCATTCATTCACCGATGTCTCGAGAATAGGCTTGGCGATCTGCACAGCGGCATTGTTCACCAGGGCGTCCAGATGGTCGGTGAACAGGTTCGCCTGGTGAAAAATGGCTTGCATATTCTCTCCCTCAGCGATATCAAGCTGTATGTAAAGGCCATTACTGGGAAAGCCATTGCCAAACCCGGCGCGATCGACGCCGATCACGCGCCAGCCATTTTCTGCAAAAAGCTGAACAGTGGCGCGACCGATCCCGCCAGCAGCGCCAGTAATCAATACGGTCTTGGTGGTTGAGACATTATTCATGTTCTTATTTCCTCACGAAATTCTAAAGCCTGTTGCAGGTTATCGGTGCAAATTCGCTCGATCTGCAGATTATATGCTGTGTTTAAAGCCTGGATGTCATTAATTCCCCAGGCATGCGCATCGCAGCCACCTGCTCGAATTGCGCAGACCGCATCGAGAGATAACTGGCTGGCGTGCAGATGAATGGCGCGTGCCCCAGCTAATTTCCCGCGCTGTAAAGCCGTGTATGCCATTACGTCTGGTTTCATCCAGGGATCATTGAGTGGAATTAACAAATCACACGGCACACCCGGCAGCAGTGCCTGGAAGCGCTCTAACAGGGTGGTTTCATAGGATGTTATTTCGATGTTCTCAAATGCATCCGGGTGATTATTTAGAATGATTGCAATTAACTCTACGCAGATGGGTTCAGGGCCTTTAATTTCGATTTCCAATCCAATTTTCCCTGACATGGCTTCTAGCACCTCGTCCAGTGTCGAAAGCCTTGCTTCTGCGATTTCCGGATGGTTGGGTTGACGAACTTTAACTTGAGATAATTCTTTCCATGGATGCTGGAAAATCGGTCCCGAGAGAGAAGTATGGTCATCAAGATAAAAGTAGTGAAATACGACGGGCACCTGGTCGGCAGTCAAGCGCACATCGAGCTCAATTGCATCCGCGCCAAGCTCCAGAGCACGGGTAAATGCCGGCAGGGTGTTCTCGGGCGCAAATTCCGGGGCGCCTCGATGTGCCACGATTTTAAACAAATTGCTTCAAACCCTCGCTTGATATTCCTAACCCTTCCAGCAGATTACGGATGGTATTCCAATGGACGCGTTCCCACGCAGCGGGGCTGGAGTTGGCATTGTGAGGAGCAAGCAGTACATTGTCCATCTGCTTTAATGGGCTGTTCTCTGGCAAGGGCTCAACTTCGAAAACGTCCAGGGCAGCTCCAGCGATCACGCCATCCTGCAGTGCCTGCACCAGGGCAGCTTCATCAACAACAGGCCCACGAGATGTGTTGATCAAGATGGCTGATGGCTTCATCATCTGTAGAGTGGTTGCATTTATCAGGTGGTGGCTGGTAGGATTCAAATCGCAATTGAGGCTGACGAAATCTGAACGCTGCAGTAAGTCGGGCAAGGAAATAAACTCTATGTGGTTTTCCAGCAAGAAATCCGGAGCGATATCAATGATATCGTTTCCCAGCAACTGCATCCCAAAGGCATGCGCCCGGCGCAGGATCGCTTTGCCACAATTGCCAATCCCCACAACACCCAGGCTGCATTCACTTAACGAGCGCCCGGGAATTTTTTCCCAGGTGCCAGATTTCATCATGTGGTCCATCCATGGCTGGCGGCGGGCAAAGGCGAGCAGATAGCCCATAACCGTATCTGCTACCGGCAAAGTGAAGGCGTTGGGAGTACGCCCGATGCTGATTCCCAGGCGGGCGGCGGCTTGCTGATCAATAGAGTCGATTCCTGTGCCCCATTTTGAGATCGTCTTCAGCCTGGGGGCACAGGCTTCGAGCACCCGGGCGCTGTAACGGTCATCACCACACACTGCACCATCAAACTGACCGGCAAATGCAAGGATTTGATCCTCTTCCAACCGCTCTTGAACCGGTGCGACGATCAGATTCAACCCATATGATTCCAGGACCGGACGAAAACGGTCAAGGAAAGGGATCATATATGGAGCAGAGAACAGGATCGTGGTCATAAGATTTCCAGGCGTGAAAGCGCTTCGTTGTTTGGATTTTTAGGGATGAAGGATGAACTAGTTATGCAGATGTTCAGTCGATGATTGATCAGATGTTATCCGGTGGCTTAGAATTGCTGGCAGCAAAGGTTCTGGCAAGCGTATCAACGATGGTGAAATCGATCTCATCGTCGATATCCCAGGCTTCGGACGCGTCGATCTCAAACATCAAAGGTCGCTCGCCAAGCCGATTTCTGCGAGCCAGCAGGTTTGAGCGACTGAAAATGTATATGCAGGAATTTTCCTCGTATACAGGAGGCAAATCCTGGGTTTGCAGCAAAATCGCCGGGTTATGATTGATCGCCCGACCGAGCTGGTCCCACAGGCGAGTTTGCAGGCGTGTAACTGAGAAAAGGGAATCGTAAGCCGGGTAATTGGAGGTGAGCGCCTGGATTGCTTTGGAAATCGTCTGTGGACGCAGCAAGGGATTCGTGCTGTGGGTTTGAAGGTAAAAATCTGCTTCTACCTGGGCGGTATCATAAGCCAGGATTTCATTCATCGGTACATCGTCAGCGCTCAGGTGCTCAGGACGTTCTATTACAGTCACTACAGCCCGAGCGCGCGGGAATTCGCGCAATCCATCCAGAATAACCGGGCTGTCAGTATCGACTATGATCTCATCTATCTCGGGGACTGCCTGGAGGGCGCCTAGGATGTGCTGATAGAGCGGTTTCCCGGCTAACAAGCGATAATTCTTGCCGGGTACTCGTTGAGAGTGATGGCGCATGGGAACAAGGGCTACAGTTTTCATATTCATATTACAGGTAGGTAATTATTTGAGCTGTAAGGTATTATCTGCATGGCAGAATGTAGATATATTCTACTCTGCTCCTGGATACTCGATCGGTTTAACATCGCGTTTGGAAGGCGGTAGAGGGTGATCCAGGCTGTGAGGATAATAGAATGTCTGGCGAAGATGCCAGGTCAGGGGACCTGACCGGCGGTAGCCTTGATAGGTGCCCCAGAACTGCATCCAGCGAAACCAGAAGATATTGATCAGGCTTGACCAAAGCTTGTGTTGGTGTGCGGCATGCCAGGCATCACTGGCGATGTTGGTAGTGACCATGCCGGCTAAGTCGAATAAGTCAAATCGCTCTAAAGGAAAAATCCGCTTGAATGCCATCCCTTCACGCCGGTAGCGGTTGTACACGGCACGGGGAGTTTCATCATGAACGTGGATAATTTCAGCTTCAGCACAATATGCAATCACATAGCCCTGGCGGACAGCCCAATTCGCCCATTCCAGGTCTTCCAATCCGGTGAGTGTTTCGTCATACGGGTGCTGCTGCCAGATCACCCGGCGGATGGCAGCGTTGGCGTTGTTGCAAAACGGCTGGCGCTGGCGCAGATCTGAATGATCAGGATACCAGCGGGCTAAAAATTTGCTGTTCTGAGAATTTTGCATCGGTTCCACCGCGCTGCTTGCCGTACACCAATGCTACCTGGGGATCGGAGAATGGCGCCAGCAGTTTCTCCAGCCAATCTGGATAGACCGGGTACACATGTGCACTGGCAATCACTACCAGGTCGCTGCGGGCATGAGAGATGCCGAGGTTAAGCGAGCGTCCGAAGGTGAAATCCTCGGGTTGAATATTGACTACCCGGACCGGGTAGCGGGATGCAATTCCCAGGGTGCCATCCGTCGAGCCTGAATCAACCAGGATAATTTCCCCCGGTTTTTGGTCAGGAGAGGCATCAGAGGCTTCCTGGTGCAGTATGCCTTCTAGCAAACGCGGCAGATGCTGTTCTTCGTTGTATGCGCGGATGACGATAGAATATGCAGGTTTCTCTAAATCTTGCTCTCCAGCACTCCCATTCTTCTCACCAGTCATTGTCTTGCTCATACCCCAGGCGCATCAGAAGATCGCCGCTGATTTCTTTGAACAGGTGGGTATTTTCATCCGAGAATTTTGCTTTCCAGCCACCGATCTTGCCGGAGCGGAAAGTGGGAGAGCGCTGCGGGTCAATGCTGTCTGCCAAGACTTGTAAAGCGGCTTGACGGGTAAGCTGTGCAGTGTTTTTCTTGCCTCCCAGCGGAAAGCCAGCCTGTACAGCATGGTCCAGCACTTTCCCAAGCGATCCATCCCGATCGGTGATGAAATCCTCATAACGCAGGGTCAGCACTTGCGCTTGATCCAGCCAGCCGAGGAAGGGTTGGAACCGGGCAGCTATATCGGGAAATGGAATGTTTGGATAGGGAATGCCCTGGATGCTGGTGCGCAGGCGCTCGTCAAAGGTGTGCAGCTCTTCTGTGTAATACCGGTGATGGATATGATTGGGTTCCATCTCGGTGATGTAGTGCACATGCGATACGACGACGTCACGTGGGTCTCGCAAGATGAAATAAGTCGCAAAGCCAGGCTGGTTCAGATGAGATACCACCTCTGGCTGAGCATGTAAGTGACCATAGGCGATATCTGCTGGTAGTAGGCGGTTGAGGTCAGCCAGAATTTCCTGAGGTGGGCGCTCGTAGCCGGTATTGCCCTGATACGTGACGATTGCTGGTAAACCGCTGATCACCGCTGGACCCAGCCTTGCAAACCCCTCCAGTATTTGAGTGAGAAGGTGTGTACCGCTCTTGGGGAATGAATTGGCAAATAATACGGGTACTCCCGCCAGGGATAACTGCCGGAAGCGCGCCTGTTGTGTCAGCCGGCGCAGCCAGCGCCGCACCAGGCGCGCTTGCATGCGTAATTGCGCAGAGCTGCCTGATTGTATTGGGCTGGAGGGCGTAGGGAGAGAGCCTATCTCCAAAGTCTACCAGTCCTGGCTTGTCTCATAGCCCAATCGGATTAATAAATCCCCGGTATTCTCTTTGAACAGGGTGATGTTGGCCGGGGTAAAGTGCTCGCGCCAGTTACCCGGCTTGCCTTTGCGGAAGGTGCCAGATTTCTTGGGTGCAATTGCCTGGTGCAAAGTGGCGATCGCTTCCGGGCGTGAGATTCGCGGGGTAAAGCCGCGCCCGGCAAGATAATCAAGTAGCTGGCTGAAAGCAGCCTCGCGGTTGAGAATTAAGTCTTCGAAGCGCAAGTTGAGCACCTGCGGTTGATCGAGCCATCCCATGTAACCTTCGTAGCGCTGGCGGAGTGGGGTCAGCTCAGTGCCAGGAGTTTCTACGCCGAGGATGGCTGCGTTAATGCGCTCTTCCATGGTATGCAGCGTTTCGGTGTAATAACGGTGCATCCAGTGCCCGGCGTGCATCTGGGTGGCATAGAAAATATGCGAGATGACCATGTCGCGTGGATCACGGTAAACGAAGACTGTCGCCCGGTCGGGGCGGGTGAGCACAGAAAGGAACGGCTCCTGTGCGCTGATGTAGCCGTAACCAATATCCCCGGGACGCATGCGCAACAGGTTGGCTACGATCTGCTGGTCGGTCAGCTTGGAATTGTCTTCGGAGCAATTCACTGGAGGGAAACCAGGGTTAACGAAAGGCCCCAGGTGTGTTAGTCCATGCAGACACCTGGATGATCAGGTGCGAGCCTGACTTCGGCATGGCATTACCCAGGACGACAGGCATAGCAGCTAGCGTAGCAGAACCCCAGTGCAGCGCTGTGCCAGCCCGGCGTACCTGCCAGCGAGCGCTCTTGATCCAGCCTTTGATGGTGTGATAAGGGGTCAAAACCTGGGCTCCAGCGCGTCGCGGTGAGGTCGGCATAGACTGGCGGCTGAACGCCACCAGGTCCTTTTCTGCCAGCAAGGCAGCAATCTCCCATACGGATTGGAAGGGAATATTCAATTCACTGGCAATATCTGCGACGGTTCGCTCACCGTCACAGCGCTCCATAATTTCGAACAGCCGCCGGTGTCCCTGTGGGTTAATGCGATAATCGATCCAGATACCGTAACCAGAACAAAAGATTTCCCCTTTAAACTTGTTGACGATATATTGGTTTTTCTCCCAGGCATCCAGCAGCCCGAGCACCATCTGGCGCGAGTCTTCCAGTCTTTCCTGGCTGATGATGGAAGGGTTGTCAGCACTGGAATGGTATTCCGGATAGGGTGGTCTCCCGCTGGCTTTGGGGGCTTCTACACGGGACAGGGAGAGCATGGGCACTCGTACACCCGGAGAATTGAACTGGCGCTCGTCATTATCGATGATCGTCCGGTAGGCACCCTGGTAGCCTCCTGGAAGCAGTGAGAGCGGATCAAGTCCCTGAAAGGCGGATGTCAGGCAGCGATCAGCCTGGCTGTCGGGCTGAAAAGAACCCTGTAACGCGTGTGGAGATGGATTGCCCAACATTTCGAGGAACAATCCCCCGACCATAGATGGGATCAGAGCCTCGTTGTGGCTCAAATACGCCACCGAGCCGATCGTTTCTGGCAGGATCAGGAATCGGTAGGTGTAATACAGTGGGCGCTGCCGGGCTTTAGCCGCTAAAGATCTCATCACATCCAGCCCAACCACCACCCCACTCAGGTCATCGTTCACCATGCCTGGGTGGCACAGGTGGGCTACCAGGACAAAGGTCTCCTGACTTTCACCCGGAATCACGGCTTCAGCCACTTTCAACATCCCCGGTTCAAACCGGGTGCGGATAGTCACTCGATAGGCATCTTCATCAAGGGAGTCCCGCAGACGCTGGGTCGTGCACAAGCCCCAGTCACGGTCGTAATACTTGAAGACAAACGGGACAGCCTCCGGCAGGCGTGGATGGACGTGTAAGTGGCGAAGCAACTCATCCCGGCTGACCAGCCCTTCATACGGCAAGGAATAAGAAACGGCGTGCAGCGGGTGGTCGGCATAATCGAGCAACCGCCTGCCATCCAGTTTCTCCATATGTGCTTCCAGGCAGGTCCATTTCTCTGGTACCCGCCATGTCCAGCAGGTCTCACCAGTGGGGTAGGCATGGATGTTTACGGTCATTCCAGCACTGTGCATTTCCTGAACGAGCCGGTTCAATGCCTGGTCATAGCCATCGGAAACGATATCGCGCGGCAGAAACCAGCTTTCCTGGATCACATCAAGCATGGAAGCCATTGTTAATTCACCTGCGGGCGGTTGAGCATCAATGAATATGGATCGGCTGATAGGAATTCGTCGACTGCCGATACAAGATCACGCATGCGGACCAGGGAAACCTGACCGTAGTTGAGCGGTACCGCATGCCACAACCCTCTGGCTTGCAGGACTTCCTGGACGGGATGCAGGGTGAGATGAGGGTCTAAATCCATATCCCGAGCGAACATACTGTAGGTGCGCATCTGCCATCCTTTTGGGGTAAGCACAGCTCCGGTAAATTCTTTCCAGTAGCGGTAAGGGACGTTCACTCTCTGTTCGCTGTAATGGATCAATGAAATAGCGTCGATGTCAGCGCCTAAGAGCAGGATCTTAAAATCGAGCTCTAGCATGCGGTCAAAGGGTCCGCCTGGGTCGAAGGCAGAAGGTGTGTCGCGTTCCGCCAGATCAGCAGCCCAGCGCCCCAACATTGCCAGGGATTGTAAGGGGTGGGTGGTGCGAAGTACGCCTGGTTGCTGGCGGACATATTCGGAAAAGACGCCCATTTTCTGGGAAGGGGTGTTCAGCGGATCGTAAGGCTCGCCCCTTGCGAATGCGAAGTTGAAGGTTGGTACAGCCAGTGTACCGATGGACGAGCGGGACTCTAGGGTGCTATTTGGTTGTAGTGGGAAAGGAATATCCATTACAGTGCGCAATGCCTCAAGATATAACCCTGGACCGGCATCTGTGCGGCCCAAGAACTGGATGGCGGAATGTATCAGAACGCCATCCCCAGGGTGCAGCCCCAAATCCTGCAGCGCTTCGATGACCTGCTCTTTATCGATTTCCTTCATTTTTCGGGAGTTGGACTGTCTTCGGTGTATTCGTCCCAAACCATGCGACCGACGCGGAATTCTTGCTTAAAGCCCATGCGGGAGAGCATCCTCCAGCTAGCTTCGTTGCTGTTGAGCACCTGGATCTCTACAGAGTGGACTTCCTGCTCGCGCAGCCATTGCAGGGCAATGCGGCACAAACGATCACCTATGCGCAATCTCCGAACACTTTCGTCAACCCATTCGTCGCTTAACTCACCCACCATCACACCGCCCATATAAGCAGGCACGCGCTTGATGCGGCAGAGGATGTAAGCCATCACTTTGCCGTCCACCTCTGCTACCCAGGCGTTGCTGAATCGCCCCAGGGTGCGGCGGAAGGATTCAAGATACACCTCCCCGATATTTTCAGGGTGTGGCAAGCGGTAGCCAAGTGAATAGAAATGCTGGTTCAGCAGCTCATACATTTCCTTGATGACCGGAAAATCTGCTTCTACTGCCAGCCGGTAGTTGACGGTTGGATTGATTTGTTCGGGTTCGCTCATCCCATTGCCTCCCGGACAACCTGAGGCCAGCCTGCTGGATCAAGCCCGTACTGGGCAAGAAAAGCAAACGCGATGCGTTCCAGACCGAAGGCGATACAGCCGGTGTGGGCTGGTGACCCATCTGGCAGGCTGATTTCCAGGTTTCGTCCGAAAAAGTCCTGGTGGTAATTGTAAGAACCTACTGCCAGAGTTGAATCCTTGAATGGTAAGCGAGCGCGAATTTCGAATTTCAACTGGAAAGCGCTCTGGAAGGCAGCTTGCTTGCGAAATTCACCGATAAAGAAAGGATCGTTGGCGCTCTCGACGCGGTAAGCCAGACCGATTTCTTCCAGAGTCTGAGCCATGCGCTGGCGACCCACTTCGCGGTTATCTAGGACGAAATCTTTTGGACCAACGAAGATAATTTCCCGCATCGTGAAGTTCCACAGCCGCTCGAGGGACGCCAGATTGATCGCCTCGTAGCGGAAGCAGTTGCTCACTGCCGTGGCAACCAGCTTGCCATTCGGTAGAGGCTTATCTGCCAGGGCGAAATACAGGTGGTAGCAGACTGCCGGAGAGAGCAGTGATTGGATCTTTGAGAAGGAATCTGGGGGTGTGTTCAAGCCGTGCTCATCGCAAGCCGCTTGCTGGGCGAATGCATCGATCGCATCCAGGTCTTCGCGTAGGTGGGTGACAAAGGATAAGGAATGTGGAAAGGCACGGAAATAATTCACGCGCTCGAGGTAGCGAGCCGGGATGAGGGTAGGGAATCGATATGGTTCAGCGTTGAAAGAAGCTGCAAGCTCGAGAAAACGTTGCTCAAAAAAGTCAATCAGGCGAGTTACCAGTGGACCCAGGCTGTAGATTCCCTGGGCTTCCTGGCTGATCTGGTTAACTGCCAGCAGCTCCGGCATCGGATCCAAGGTGTAAGGCACCGGGTGGTCAAGATGGTCTTCCAGGATTTGTACCTTTGGTCGAAAGGCACCCTTGACCATAGTCTCTACCACTTTCTGAACTTTATCATCCAATTCAGCCTGGCGTTTTTGATCAGCTGGTGCACGCAAGTCCAGGCGGATGCGATCTCCTGTGGGGGTTATTTCGGCCTGCAGGATAGATTCGTCAACATAAGCCATTTTGGCGCGTACTTCACCGACCAGATGATCCGGGATTACCTGGTGAGGTACAATCTCTATGCTGTAGCCAGAGCGCGGGTCAGTCATGGCGACCCTCGATGATATTTTCTCCGCTGACGATTGCAGAATAGATCGCCGGGACACTGGTCAAATTGGCGATGGTGTCGTTATTGATTTCAACGCCGAAATGCTGCTCGAGCAGCATCATCACTTCCATATGTCCCATTGAGTCCCATTGAGGTAGGTCGCCCATGGCTAACTCTGGAGTCACCAGATCAGCAGGGACTTGAAGCGCTTCTGCCAAAACGGCTTGGATGCGTGGAATTAACGCGAGAGATGATTCGTCGCTCATCATAAAAACTCCTCGATAATTATTAATCAGGATGCTTGACTTTACAAACGCCGACAGATTGATATTGCGGATCCCATTTGCCCCAGGGCATACCATTGTCACCGGAGCGGAAATAAAAGGACGCCAGGTTATCGCGCAGCTCAGCGCAATTAACCAGCTCTGTGAATAATGCGTCATACTGATCGTAGTTGGTTGGCGCCTCGTCCGGAAGTCCAAATAGGTTTTGCAGGGTCTTCCCGGTATAACACCAGCCTGCTGAGGGGGTATGAAACCAATCCTGGTCACGCGCAGCGCCCAGCGTGGCTAGCAGTACTCCGCCAGGCTTCAGCACACGCATCAACTCAGCCACAACAGCAGGCAATTTTTCCGGAGGGTTGTGCTCCAAAGCAGAGACAGCCACAATGGCGTCCAGGGTATTGTCTGCGATATCAGCCAGGTTCCCCAGGTCCTGGTTGTAGATGAATATCTGGCTGGATTGACGGTTGTGCTTTGATTTTGCACCAGTGTTGGTGAAGAGATCCTTGAATGCGGCTGCAGCTTTGCGAGGGTTTTTTAAGCTACGCGCCAGTATGGTGGAAGTGGGCAGCAAGTCTGGTTGAGATGGACTTTGAGCTGATGAAGCTGTCCGCAGCCCAAGAACATTGTAGCGGCGGCGGAAGCGAATTGGCAGATCTGCCCGGCTGCCACGATCCACGCTGAGTACCGTCACGCCATGATCAGCCAGGTACCATTGCAAGATGCCGGTGCCTGCACCTGCATCCATTATGTGCTTTCCTTGGATAGTGTCCAGGTTCCGAATGATCCAGGTCAGGTCTAACAGGTAGTGCCAGCCGAATTCCAGGCTTAACGAATGTGCCAGGGATTTCAATTCATTGACAATGACACGATTCTCGTCCAATAAGCGGGTGGGTAGAATTTCTATCTTTTCTTGAATCATTAGGTCTTTTCTTCTGGCAGGATAAATGGCTTTTGATTTAAGATGCCGTCCGTCATCAGGTGGGCGGTAAGAGAATTATCTGGCAGGAGCTGCTGCCACCGGAATGGTTTCAAGAACACCTGACCCTGGCGCATCCCTTCCTGGAGATAATCTTCAAACGGGATGGATACCCGATAGAACTGATAATACAGGAAGCGGCGAGCGTTGCGCTGGTGCTCTTCTGGAGCCTGTACGGTTTCAGCATCCAGCAGCTCAGTCACCAATTTGCGGTAAGCAGAGGCTGAGTCTGGCAAGTATGCAGTCGGATAGCGATTGTAACGTGCGCGCCCGCCACATACGACCAGTGCTCCCATCAAAGAGGCTTCCAAGCCGATGGACGAGTTGTAAACCATAACGAATTTTGAGCGCTGGATCAGCTCATAAGAGCTGAGGTACTCTTGCGAGTCGATAAAAATCACATTGGGAAGCCGGTGGACCTGGTTGGCAGCTACCCAATCCGAGACCGACTCGTTGCTGAGCTTTTTTGAACCTGGTCGCTTTTCATCCGGGTGAGCGCGAATGATGAACAATGTGTCAGGGTGCTGGCGAATGATCTCCAGAACGCTATCCAGCCAGGCGAACATGTGCAAGAAGATGGTATTGGCATGCACCTGGCTCGTGTCATAAATGACGTTGGTAAAAACTGGGATCACCTGGCGAAATTGAGCTGCTTTGTGTAGAAAAGCCTCGTCCAGGCCGCGCATTTCTGGCCAGAAGCGGATACCTGCCATGGTGAACTGCCCTTGAAAACGTTTCTCAAGTTTGGCATCCAGTCGGGCAGTTTGTTCCGGGGTGAGCTCGAAGCTGTCTGGAATGTAGATCGGGTAAGCAGTGGGATCCTCATTGGTGAAAAAGGCTGAGAACGCCTGAAAGCCAACTTCATATGCGATGTTGCGAATCCCCATTTGGCTGGCAACCCACCGGGCGGTGGCTTCGGGATAGGTGTGACCATTGAAAATGACCGTTGCAGCAGGCTGGCGAAGGGCTAACTCAGCAGCAAATTCGCGCGCTACGGAATATGCCGACAGGATATACTGGCACAATAATCGGCGTGTTGCCGCATCATCTTTTAACGTGTGGCGGCGTAAAATCCAGCGCACAGATGGCAGCACCAGCATTCCAAGTGGAATCGCAACTGAACTGGTTTCTTGGAGAGGCTCAGGTGCTGGATACTCGAACTGGCTGAGCTGCTCAACCGAAAGGTCTCGCAGTGCAGCTATCAGCTCTTGCTCTTCCTGGTATGTGAACCAGGTTACCGGAGCGGCATGATATAAACGCCGGGATTCAGCAATGCAGCCCGAACAGGGCGGCGGTTGATCCAGGTCGGCGGTTTGGGTGCCCAGCAGACAGTGAGTCATACCTGCATGACAGGCAAAGTGCCTGACGGGAGTGCCAGCCAGGCGCAGCATCCAGGAGGTAATCAGTGAGAAAGCCGCATTGAGGCTGAAGTAAGCCAGGCGTGACGAGACATTGAAGAAAATTATTTCACCGGACTTAGGCAGGCGTCCAGAGTCGGTGCGCTGTCGTAGTGCATCCTTCTGTGCGGCTACCTGGCGGGAGATGCGCCGGATGCGCTGTCGGCTCTGCCATTGAGCAAGCCTGCGTCTCAAACGGAAAATTACATCTCCACGGGATGACTTTTGCGTCGGCATTTAGAAGGGTATTAGACAGGCTGCGTATAGTTTGACTGCAGCCTAAGAGATCATAACAACTCAGGAAATATCGCGGCTCTTAAAATAGGCGGCGGAAAGGCGCTGGATGGCGATCAAAAAGCCTTCACCGTTGCGCTGGTGCCCGCGCCAGATTTCAGGGATCATAGTGCCGTGATATCCTCCGATGACTTTGAAGAAGTGCACCCAGTCGATCGTCCCTTCACCGATTTGTAAGCCTTCGCCGTCCAGCCCGGCGCCATCTGAAAGATGAAGGTGGTGGATGTAAGGTAGCAGCTGCCTGCACCTGCTCGTAGAAATCCACGTGCGCCCAGTTGCAGTAAAGCTTGCTATGAGAGGTATCGAAGCACATGCTCAAGTCCATAGAGGTAATGAAATCGCGGATTTCATATGCATCCATGAACGCATTGGTCAGCCACTGCCCACCAAAATACCAGGGATGCGGTGGTAAATTTTCCAGTAGAAGCTCAACGCCCTGGTGATCAATCTCCTGGATTGAGCGGCGAAGATTTTCATAGAGAACAGCATGGTTTGTGATCGGGTGATCCAGGCTCATCGCCCCAGGGTGGATGATCACCTTGGGAAGATTGTTGCCATCTGTGCGGAAGTAAGGCGCCATCCGGCGAGTTAAATCAATCGTCTTTTGCATTAAATCTCGGGAGGCGCTGCGCTGGCGCTCATCTAATGAGCACAGGTCAACCAGGGTGCGCTCCCAAAACTCCGGGGCATGCACTACCAGCTTGAGGTCTTGCTTCCCACCGGTATAATCTTCGTCCAGGTCCTGGTCGGTGAAGTGAAACTCCAGCATGCGGGGCTGATAGGCGAGCAGCTCTTCGTAATCACGGAAGCGAACGGTAAAGCCATACTCCATGGGAAGCAGGTGTTCCATATCCAGGCTGAAATACTCGCCCAGATCACGGTCCAGAAATGGCTCATCTTCTTCAATAATACGCTCTGCTGTACGTCCAAGCAGGCGGGTGTAGTGCTGTGGGGACAATCCAAGTGCTGGTCCTTTTACAGCGATCATTTCTCGGGTGATGTTTTCCCCTGGAATGATGCGGCGAGTAGCAACCAGGCTCTTCCCCAGCACTTCGCGATTCAGAATTTCCCCGCGGGAAATAAATTTTTCTTCGCCGGTGCCCAGCGCCATGCTCACCTGGCGGATATCGCGCACCATCTTCTGAAAGCCTTGAGGTTCCAGGCTGGCTGCATGGTCAGGTCCATCCATCGTGCGGTCGAGGGTGACGTGGCGTTCGATGATGGATGCACCCAGGGCAGACGCGACAGTTGAGACTGCGATGCCGCGCTCGTGACCTGAATAGCCAATCGGAACTCCGAAGCGGCGTAACTGGTTCATGAAGCGCAGATTGATATCTTCGAAGGCAGCGGGATAGGTGCTGTTGCAGTGCAGCAAAGCAAACTGGACGTGTCGCTCTTTCAGAAAATCCACCGTGATTTCCACCTCTTCCATGCGTGACATGCCGGTAGAGAGTATCATTGGTTTTCCTTTTTGAGCAAGGTGATCCAGCAGCGGCAGGTTTGTCAGGTCAGCGCTGGCAACTTTATAAGCCGGAACGCCGAGCGTGTCCAAAAAGTCAGCGCTTTCAGAGTCAAATGCCGACGCCAGGAAGGTAATTTTCTTTTTCCGGCAGTATTCAGTGATCTCGTAGTAGGCGTCATCGGATAACTCGACTTGCTGCAAGATTGGAAGCAAGTAGCGCAGCGTTTTCTCACCCGCATTGGCGTTATCCAGATATTTTTTAGCGTATAGATTATCCAGTTTGCGCTTTTGAAACTTAACCGCATCAGCGCCAGCGCTGACCGCTACATCGATCAATTCCAGTGCCAGGGCCAGGATTCCGTTGTGGTTGACTCCTATTTCTGCAATTACATAAGTTGGATGCCCATCGCCGACCAATTGATCGCCGATCTTAATTTCTGCCATGCAGATCCTCCGGATTGGCAATCAGCCTTAGCTGTCAAATTGCTTTGGACTGATCGCCAGGTAACTTAATCTTTTATATTTAAATCAAAGCCCAGGTCTTCGAAGGTGATTTCCCCACTCTCAAGCAGTCGTTCCGCCCGGCGCCAGTCGTCCGGGGAATCAATATCGATCCATTCAGAAGAGTCGATGATGAGAGGTAAGATGCGATCACCGGTCATAGAATTCTTCTCCAGGATCGTATCCGTCCATGCAGCATCGACATAGCCGGTCTGCCAGTATACATCAGGCAGAGCCTGGCGCGGTAAATTGTAAGGTTCTTTATATTTTGCATCCGTTCCCAAGAGACCGGTAAGCAGTGGGGTCATATAACCATCCGGGGTAATTCGCCACATTTTGAAGGGGTTTTGAAAAGGCACGATCACTGTTCGTACTGAATCAGCAATGGGTGTTTCCAACAACCGGTAAACTGCCTGGTCGATGTGCAAGGTGCGCCTAAAAGGAGATGTCGGTCTGAGCTGTACGACGATGTCCGGTTGGTAGCCTTCGTTCTCAGCCAGCCAGCGCAGAGCATGCTGAAATACCGGCAGATCGGGGGTCTGGTCTTGCGAGAATTCTGCCGGACGAATGAAGGGGATTTCGGCTCCGTATCTGCGCGCCACGGCAGCGATTTCTTCATCATCGGTTGAAACCACCAGGCGGGTGATTGTTTCGGAAGCCAGCCCAGCAGCAATGCTGTAGGCGATGAGCGGGAAACCAGCCAGGTGGCGGATGTTCTTGCGCGGGATGCTCTTGGAGCCTCCCCGGGCAGGGATCAATCCCAATACCTCCTGGCTCGTCACTGGCGGGTGAGAGTCTGTTGGGAAGTTCACCAGGCTGACCAGCCTCCATCAACTACTAAATTTGCGCCGGTCATATATGCCGATGCATCAGAAGCCAGGTAGAGTAACGCCCCGTTCATTTCGTTTTTATATGCCATGCGCCCTAACACGGTGCGAGCCGAGTATGCCTGAACAAACGCATCATCATGACCATTGAAAACGCCCCCTGGTGAGATGGCGTTCACGCGGATGTTTTTACCGGCAAAGTAGGTTGCCAGGTATTGGGTCAGACCCAGAATGCCCCACTTGGTGACTGAATAATATGCAGGTTTATACTGTGGGGGTTGACCAGGGCGCTGGTACATGCGCTGGTAAGGTCCGGTTAGCCCGTAGATGGAAGACAGGTTGATGATTACGCCTCTGTCCTGCTCCAGCATTGGAGCTGTGACTGCCTGGCAGCAAAGAAAAGCGCCTGTCAGGTTCACGTCCAAAGCCTGGCGCCAGGCTTCTACCGGGTAATTTTCGAAGGTCGCAGCATGACCATCATCAACGCTTTGTGGATCGAATTTGGGGTCAAGGGCAGCACTGTTAACCAGGATATCCAGTTGACCAAAGGTTTGCAGTGTTGCGGATACCATGTGATGGACGGAGGCGTGTTGTGTCACATCCACCTCGACAGCCACCGCCTGGAACCCTTGTTCCGCCATGCTATCAGCCTGAGCCTGGGCAGCCGAGCGGTTTAGGTCCGCTACAACCACCCGGGCTCCGGCTTCGGCAAGGGTCTGGCAAAATTCGGTTCCCAACAGGCCAGCGCCGCCCGTAACCAGTGCGACACGGCCTGTCAGGTCAAACAGTTATTGAATGCCAGCCATTCCTACTGCTTATTTGTTACCGTTAACGGGCACAAGGTAGCCACGTGACACCAGGAAGTCAGCAATCTTTCGGGCATTCTCCTCTGGTGTCGCTGAGACGGTGTCAAGAGTGAGTTCGGGGTTGATCGGCGCTTCATAAGGGTCATCGACACCAGTGAAGCCGGTGATTTGACCACGACGGGCACGCGCATACAGGCCTTTTACGTCGCGCTGCTCGCAGACTTCGATGGGTGTATCGACAAATACCTCAACAAAGTGATCCTCGCCAACCATCTTGCGGCACTCATTGCGAGCGGCGCGGTAGGGGCTGATGGCAGCTGCAATCACAGAACCACCCTGGTGGACAATTTCGCCAGCGACAAAGCCGATTCTCAGGATGTTGGTATCGCGGTCTTCCCGGGTGAAGCCCAAGCCTTTGGAAAGGTGTGTGCGCACAACATCACCGTCGAGAATGGTTACCTGGCGCCCGTGCTCCAGCAGTAAGGAAGTCAGAATTTCTGCAGTAGTGGATTTACCTGAACCGCTCAAGCCGGTAAACCAGACACAAAAGCCTTGCTTGTGGCGCGGCGGGTACATCTGCTGCAGAATCTCAGCGGTTTCTTTGCGAGTGAACCACTCCGGCAGAGTTTTACCCTTCGCGAGGTAGTCATCGCGTACCTGGGTGCCAGAGATCGAGAAGATGCGTGTGCCTTCAGCGATCTTGCCTTGCTCTTCGTAGCGATCCTCATCTGGCAGGTAAAGCAATTCTTTGAACTCAACCGGTTTAACACCAAGCTCATCAGCATACTGCTGCAGCATCAGTTGGGCTTCATATGGACCGTAGAAGGGACGTCCCTGGCTGTCATTGCCGGGACCAGCATGGTCTCGACCGATGATGAAATGGTTGGCGCCGTGGTTGCGCCGGATGATGGCATGCCACAAGGCTTCACGCGGTCCCGCCATGCGCATGGCTAACGGCAACAGGCTGAGCAATGTGTTGTTTTGATCATAATAATTATCTACCAGGGCGCGATAGACTCTCACTCGGGTGTAGTGATCAACATCACCGGGTTTGGTCATTCCCACCACCGGGTGGATGAGCAAACTGCCGTTCACCTCGGCGGCGGCGCGCTTGGTGAGCTCTTCATGGATGCGGTGCATCGGATTGCGGGTCTGGAAAGCAACGACGTTGGTATGTCCCATTTTTTCCAAAGCCGCCCGTACTTCGGCAGGGGTGCGGCGTAAATCGACGAAATCGTAATAATTCGGTAGAGCAATTACTTTGATGGCGCCTGTGGCATAGACTTTACCCCAGCCTGCCATTTCGGAGACAAGCGGGTGGCGAGGATCGGTAGAACCCAGCACCAGGCGAGCTTCACGCTGGGGATCGTAATGAAAAACTTCCTCAATTTGCATTATGGCGATCGGTTTATTGCGAGCATCGCAAAGCGTGACCGCCTCTCCCCAGGTGGGCAGTGCGTTTTCATCCAATGGCAGGGTGACCGGGATTGGGAAGAGCATCCCATTTTCGAGGCGCATCTCGGTCAGGACTCGTTCGTAATCGTTTTTACCCATGAAGCGATCCAGCGGAGAGAAACCGCCGGTTGCCAGCAGCTCCAAATCGCACAGGGCGCGCATGGAAATTTTTACCGATGGCAGGCGGCTCGATCGTTCGAGTAGCTCTTTTGATTCTTCAGGTGAGACAACCAGGTTAACGAGTTTTTCACCGTAGGGACTGATGAGGTTGCCGTTCTTATTTGACATGCTAATGAACTCCTTTATTTTTGTGTGTGATCAATAATACCTTAGCGGCGTAACCGTTGCCGCGCTTTCATCTCACTTGGGTACACTACTTTCACGCCATCTCCCATAGCCTGCTCAATCACGCGAATGTCACGCGCCAAACGGAGCAAGCCGCCAGGTTCCACCGAAGCAGCCTGGTCGCTGCCCCACATGGCACGGTCCAGGGTGATGTGCCGCTCAATAAAGCAGGCGCCAAGCACGACTGCTGCATAGGTGGTTTGCAGACCTACCTCATGACCTGAGTAGCCCACAGGGACATCAAATTGGGTTAACAGAGTCTGGATCATGCGCAGGTTTAGCTCGGCGGGTGGGCAGGGATATGTGCTCGTGCTGTGGGCGAGAAGCAGGTTGGTCTTTCCTAACGCCTGGACAGCTGCCTGGATTTCCTCAAAAGTTGACATGCCAGTAGATAGAATTACCGGGCGGTGGGTGTCGCGAATTTTTCCCAGCAAAGGCAGATCTGTCAGGCTGGCAGATGCTATTTTGTAGACAGGGGGATTGAACTGCTCCATGAAATCTACAGATGCTTCATCCCAGCAGGAGGTATACCACATAATTTCTTTTTCTTTACAGTAGCGATCGATTTCCTGGTATTCCTGCGTGCCGAACTCGACCCGGCGGCGGTAATCCAGGTAACTCATCAATCCCCAGGGCGTTTCTCGCATCACATCCCGGTAATCGGGCGGGACGGACAATTCGGGTGTGCGTTTCTGAAACTTGACAGCATTACAGCCAGCCATAACCGCAACATCGATCAATTTTTTTGCAATGTTGATATCGCCGTTATGGTTGATACCGATTTCAGCGGTAATAAAAGACGGATAGCCGGGGCCGACTTGGTAGTTGCCGATTTTTATAGCTTCAGGCATGTGATTTCCTTTTCAATATAAGATTGCAAATTTCTCGAATGGCTCCCTGTCCTCCAGGATGTTCGAGCACCAGACGGGCGAAGGGCAAAACCTCCGGTTTGGCATCTGCCACAGCCGCTGGGCATCCTACAAGCTGCATGCAAGGGATATCATTATAATCATTGCCCAGGTATACGACCCCCTGCGGGTCGATCTGAGACTCTTCCAGCCATTGTTGGAGGGCTGAACCCTTGTCGGTTTGACCCTGGATGCAGGGTATGTTGAGTTTATCGGTGCGTTTCTGAACTACCGGATTGGCTTCGGTTGACAGCACGATAATCGGGATACCTGTTTTCTTTAGATGCGAGATAGCCATGCCATCACTGCGATCGCAGACCACTGCCTCAATCCCATCCTGATTCAGGATAACTTTGTTATCGGTAAAAACCCCATCAAAGTCGAGCACCAGGGCAGTCACCGGGTCGGGCAGCAGGCTGGCTTGATCCTGGGCTTGCTGCTGGCGAACGAGCACCTCGGCAATCTGAAAATCAACAGGATCATCGATTTCCAAACGCCGCTCGGCAGGCATACAATACATGGCTGTGTGACCGAAAAACCGATGGCGAGCTTTTAGAAAACCATCTACACGCATTACGTACACTGCGCCCGTCTCCAGATATTGCGGCTCGCGCTCCTGGCGCAGCGGGCGAATGTTTTTATCGTGGTTAATGCCACTGGCGTCTGCTGCACCCATCTCATTCTCTACCTGGCGCCAAAGAAAGTAGTGAAACGGGATGACTGCCAAGGAGGTGTCAGCACCCTGATCCAGCAATGCCTGGATCGTTCCATCGATATCTTCTGCCAGGGTGAGCGGGGAAGTGCATTGCAAAAATACCAGCAGATCTGGTTGGTAGCCCTCGTCCTGGTCAAGTGTTTCCAGGGTGTGCAGCAAGGCTGCTTCAGATGATGCACTGTCACCGCTGATTTGCGCGGGTCGCCAGATCACCTGTGCGCCGTAAGCCTGGGCAACAGCGCCAATCTCAGGATCATCTGTGCTGACCACCAGGCGGTTGATCCAGCGCGAACGCAGAGCTTGCTCGATGTTATAAGCAATTAATGGTTTTCCCGCTAACGAGCGGATATTCTTACGCGGGATGCCCTTCGAGCCGCCGCGCGTGGGGATGATCGCTAAACATTCCATAGTTGACCGGTCTTTACCAGAGCCGTGCAATTCCTATACCGGAAGGTACTCCATCTCATCGTACTGAAGTATATCTGCAAGCCTCAGGTTCACTCGAAATGCAGCAGAGTGCCTGTGGTAGCTGATTCAAGTGCACCAAAAGCCAGATGCAGAGCGTTCAGACCATCTTGCAAAGTGCAGCATGGCACAGCCTGCTGGCGAATTACATCCAGAAAGTGCTGCATCTCAGCCAGGAAAAGATCATTCCTTTCAAAACCTGGGGGTGGTAAAAAGGTTTCGTAAACCGTATTTTTTCCCTCTGCACGGCTTTCGGTTGGGTCAATCGCACGGTACAAAGAGACCACCTGGGAGGTATTGTCCCAGCCTGCGGTGCCCTGGGTGCCAATAATTTCCAGGTGATGCGCAGGCGGGCGCTGATTATAATCTAAATGGATACTGCCCATGACGCCGCTGGTAAATTTTATGCCGATTTCAGCAGTATCCTCTACATCAAGACCGAGGTTGTTCAACCGGTCTGCAAATGCCCAAAGGCTGCCCACTTCTCCGAAAAGCCAGTGTAAATAATCCAGGGGGTGCGAGAGAGTCAGGATCACCCCACCGCCCAGGTCGGTACGGGCACTGTAACCCTGGCGATAATCCTCCCAGGGATGCCAATCCGGTAGGTACTCTCCCCAGTGAGCGCGCACGGATAACGGGCGTCCAATCGCATTTTGAGCAAGAAGCTCCGATATTTTTTGCAAGCCAGGGTGGTAGCGGAAGTGATAGCCAACCAGCACCTGCCCACCACCCTGCTCGACAGCAGCTTGCAGATCCGCAATGCGTTCAAGCGAATGGGAGACAGGTTTTTCGATCAAGAGATGACAGCCAGCCTGCGCGGCGGGTATGGCTACGTCGAGATGCAATGCCGTGGGGTTAGAAACAATGACCGCGTCGGGCTGGTGAGCCAGAGCTGTACGCAGGTCTGTTTCGACAGGAAAATCAGCCAGCTCGGCATCGGGCAGCGTGCTCTGGTGCGTACGGTACAGGATGATGTCCTGCTCACCCAGTGCCAGCAGGTTGCGCAGGTGGCGGCGCCCAATTGATCCTAACCCGGCGATCAAGAATTTCATCTGGCGTAGTGCCTTATCGTGCAGAACTGGGTTGTGATCACAACGAGTATCCCCAGGCTTCCAAGGTTTCACCAGCAATTTGGACGAAGAGCTTTTTGTCGCGTTCGGTCAGGATCGATTGCCAGGAGCCAGACTTACCCTTTTGAATTGCCGTGGCAATGTCTCCCGCTTTTTGGAGCTGCCAGTCGGCATCAGGATTTTGTTGCAGCTCAGCACCCAGGGTTTCTGACAAACCTGCCGCCTCAGAATCAACTCCCAGAAATGCCCACAACCGGCGCATTTCTGCGTACGGGTCTGCAAGCAAAGCCTCATAACGCAAGTGGTGGTACTGTTCGGGCAGCAAACTGCGGGCAGCACGGTCGGTTTCAATAACATTGTGCAGCCAGCCTTCAGCAGCCTGGCGCAGGCTTTTCTCGGTGAAGAGTGAGCTTTTACCATTGAGATATGCATCCGGGTGGGCTGCGAAATCCTGACGGATGCGCCAGTCTTCACGATTGAGACTTTGGGTGTTGTCGATGAATGCCTGGAAGCGGTGGGAGATTGCAGCATCGCGACCATCTCGCACGATGAACACCAGTTTTGCGTCCGGGTACACCTTTACCATTAGCCGAACAGCATCACCGTCCAGCAGGCTGTTTGGACTTTTGTCGCCAACTACCTGCTTTCCCTCGCGCCGGGCATCTCTTTCCATAATGAAGTCGCTGACGGCGCGCAGCACCAGCGGAGAAAGATCCCGTCCATGGTTCCAACGGTTGCTGCGCCGGGAGAGCCAGGCGCCTACTTCGGGATCGGCGACCAATGCTTGCAAGAGCGGGGGGCGGGTGAAGAAATGTGCCTGGTAGTTGCAGTGCACCTCGGGATGCAGGCGTACCAGGCGGGTGAGCAAAGTCGTGCCCGAACGGGCATGACCGAAAATAAAAAACTTCTCCATCGGAAAGAAGAGGCGCGCTTCGGCAACTTCTTCAGTGGTGATGGCTGGAATTTCTCGTCCGGTATGCTTTGCTCCACCTGCTAGCGAGCCAACTTCACCTCGGTGAGATGTATCACCTTTTACCAGCACGGCAGCGCTCTGTCGGATGCGCCGGACCAGTCGGTTAGCAGTTGAATCAGACGGCATCCGATTTCTCCAATAATGACAGGATATATTGAGCGGTGCGCTGCGATGCACTGCCATCAATATATGTGCACTCTTGTTCCAGAAAGCGTTTCTGTGCTGCCAGGCTGGCTTGGGGATTCTCCAGATATTCATTAATGGCTTGCTGGAGGGCTTCCTCGTTGGTGGCGATGCGCCCGGCGTCTGAGGTGCGGAAGCGCGAGTGGGTCGGCCAGACCCCAATTTCTGACATAGGCACCCAAAACTTGCCCGGATAACCTTCTTTAGCATCGATGCAAACGCTGATAATTGGGCGCTGCTGGAATGAGGCTTCCACGCACATGGTTGAGTATACGGTTAAGAAGATATCAGCGTGCGCCATCATGGATGTTCTCTCGATGACATCTTCGCCATAGAAGCCCATCGAGCCCATCGGTGTTGGCTCGATGACATGAACATGCTCATGTTGTTGGGCGAGCTGTCGAATGCGGTCTGCCTCAGAGATATAGTGACCACTCATATGGATGGGGTGCAGTCGAACCAGGAGCTGGGTCGGCTGAGATAGCTTGTCTGAAGCTACCAGGTTAACTAACGCTTCTACATTCTGGATGTTTGGGGACCAGCTCACAAAGCTGCTGGCGTAGGCCAGGAGCTTGCGCTGTGGATCAAGACTATGCCGCTGTAGATATTCCTGGCGCGGCATAACCCAGCTATTACGCAAATAATTGTCGTAGGGTGGCATCCCGCCCACATTTACCCGCTCGGATGGCCAATCAGCGCCGCCCATCAATTCGCCTTTCTGGATTTCTGACCAGCAGGTGATCCAATCTACGCGTGCGCCTGGTAATCCATAAGAGCTGGAGCTATCCCAACTGATAATTGCTGCGGCTGTGGGGATGCCCCGGCTGGCAGCCTCGCGCAGCAAGTAGCGATCCAGACGAAATCCGGGAGAGCCGGCAATGACCAGGGCAGGCTGATACTTATCAAAGAGGTCTGCGTAAATGTTAGAGGTATAACGCACCTGGTAGTTACGCAATGCATTTCGAGCAGGTTTTGAGTGGCGCATGATGCGTGCAATGCCTTCCATCAGCGGAAAAATGCGCCTGCGGCGAGGATGGGCTTCGCTTTTTACCTGCTGAATATAGCTGTCAACAACTGCCAGGTTGGTTTTATTTGCAGCACCTGCCCGGCGCAGGAAGTCCAACCACCATTGGGCGCCTGGCGCTACCTGTCGCATATAGGTCTGTACCTGTTCAATGCGTAAACCCTCAAACTTGCAAAAGGTTGTCGTATCTTCTTCGTTGTAATTAAATTTTGCCCGGATGGATTCGACTGAGTGGTCTTCGGTCAGAACAACCACATTGACTCCCGCGTGTAGCAAGTGGGAGATGATGTAGCTGTTTAGGAAATAAAAGACCGCCAGACCGTGATCCGCGCAGATAAAGACTGTTTTTTGTGAGGTCATTTGTCGCACAGGCGTGGGTAGAGTTCAGATATTACCTGTTCGCCAGGCTCCTTTCGACATTCTGTTATATAAGCATTGATGTTAAATAAATAATTCGCAACCAGGAGACCTAAGTGGGTTTACGGAATACGACATGGTAACCGGTAGGGGCGAGACTGCGAGTTTTTTCTGGCAGCAGCACCCTACCCGGACCAACCAGCGCGCCGAGGAGGTTAGCGAGGAATTGTATCCCAGCTAAGATAATCCGACTCAGCAAGCGTCTGCTCCGTGACAGCGCCGGGAGTACTGAATTTCGCAGGTTGCCGATGCCTTCGCCCAGAAAGAAAATCGGATCATAATAACCATCCAGGCTCTCAACCACCAGACCATGCTCTTCACCCAAACGCTGCAAGGCATAATGGGTGTAGCGGACATAATCAACCGGTACCTGATGGATTTTAACCATAAAAGGAATGGCTACCAGCAGGACGCCGTCTGGTTTAAGTATTTTGCTCAAAACCGACAGCAAAGTGTGCGTGTCATAGACATGTTCCATCACATTAAAGAGCAGGATGGCATCGAAGCTTTCTGATCGGAAGGGTGTCACTTGGGTCAAATCACAGACTACATCGATCTCAGGATAGGGAAATACCTCAAGCTCGATATACTGCCGGTCTCGAAGGGCGGCGGCAAAATCACCCCGCCCAGCGCCGACATCGAGTATCAATGCCTGTGCAGGTAGATGATTGAGCTGCTCCTGTAAAAAGCTCCAGTTGGCTCGTCGCCAGGGTGTGCCCATCTCAGGGCTGCGTGCTAATTTATCGGAAACCTGCATGCCAGCGGGCGGTTCAGTGAAGACGGGAAGCTCATTCCCAGCAGGTATACTTTGCTGGATAGATATACTTTTTCCACAATTCAGACATTCAAGAAAGGCAGTCTTCTGAGCCAATTCTCCACAGCAGGCTGGACATTGCAATACAGACAGCAGTTCAGGTTTCACTGTCGTTCCTCGTAGAGCAGGCTGAAGAGACTGTCGTACAGGCGGCTGAGCTGGCGGCGTAAGCCTGGTGAATGGTCTATCTGGTGCTGTAATCTGGCTCGCAGGCGCTGTTTCCGTCCCCTTGGAGGCGGCGCATCACCCGGTTTTGAGGTTAATCGACGTTGAGAAGGTCTCTCTGCCTGCTCTGCATGATCGGAAGGCGTTCGACGCTTTTGGATGTCAATTTTCGCCAGATAGTCATCGATTTCTGGAATGCCGCGTTCCAGGATGGTGTTGCCCATGTGACGAACCAGGGGCTCATCGCTGGAGAGAATCCAGTATCCCAGGTTCTCGACGCCGCGTGGAATGTCGATGGCATCTTTGGCGGTTAGAGCACCGGCGATAGGCAAGGGCACCAACTGGCTTGCCACTTTTTTAGAGAGCATAAACTGCATATCGGTCGCCATGGTCACCGCGCGCACCCCGGTTGAAGTGTTGGTTGCAATCGGCAGCCCGGTTTTAAGGAATTGCTGTCGGATTTCATCGCTGGCGTTGATGCCGTCGCAATACTCTTCTACTACCGGTGCCGGGAGGCTTGCCCTGGATACGGTCAGCAGTTCTCCATCCTCAGCGATCATCTGGGCTGTGCGTCCCTGCCCGCGCAGGAAGTCAAAAACCACCGGCTGTGCGCTCACCATCCCGGCCCGGTCAAAGGACTCGAAAATTGCCAGGCTGCGCTCCAGCCATCCGGACCGGTACAGCACATCACTATCGGCATAGCCGATATATTCGTTTGGCATGGCGGAGAAAATCCAGTTGAGAGCGCCGTTCTTGCCCAGGTTGTGGTGCGAGAGACTCAGCCAGTCGAATTGCCCCCGCGCGCCAGCGATCTTGCAAGAACGATATGACCTCCGGACAGCTTCCATTATCGAATACGCAGATGTCGACTTCCTGGTCAATGGAATCATGCAGTGCAGTTAGATGGACATCGATCACTTCTAATGCTTCGCGGAAATAACCTTCCAGGGCTGGGACATAGGTGAGTGACGCCAGGCCAACTTTTTTTGGCTGGTAAGCTGGTGAGCCTCTCATTTTGGATGGATTTTGACCAACGCGCATTCGTGTGCCTATCTGGCGTAATACAAGCGGAAAATTTGATCGTAGATGCGCAGTAGCGTTCGGCGCACTGGCGAAAAATTGAGCAGGCGGCTAGCAAGACTACCGCGCTTCTGCTCTGTTTTGTTAGAACTTTCAAGTGGGCTGGAAAGGCTGTTCCCCAGGTGCTTAACGAAGGATTGAGTGGTGTTAAGGCGCAGGTATCCAAGCTCGTTGAGCTTCTGGTCGATGGAGCGCACCTGCCCCATGGGACGATCCATTTTGAATGGAGTCACCATCTGCAGGGCGGATTTAGGCGCCAGGAACTGGAAGTGGGCTGCACCGGCATAAACAACTTGATCCTTGTATTCAATGCGCCAGTCATGGCTGTTGTTGAACCATTCTCGTGCCAGCTCTTCAGTTACACCCAGGCTGTCATTGTGCTCTTTGAACATTTCCCAGGTCATAAATTGCCCCTGTTCCAGGGTGGCGCGCTGTGTCTCATCAGGTGTTAGCGGGCTATTCGATGCCTGGCGAGCCCACTCCAGAGTGCTGGTAAAGAATTTCTCCGGGGTGCGCAGCGGGCGGGATGAAACCATGCCAGTTTTTGGAAAAGTATCCAGCACCTTGAGTGAAGCTTCGAGCCAGCCCGGATAGAAATATACATCGCTATCCGCATAGGCAATTACCTCTCCAGGTGCACCCTGGAATATGAAGTTCCAGGCGCCACCCTTGCCCACATTGCGGTCCGAGAGCACCAGGTAGTGGATGCGTCCTTGCTGATGTGCTTGGCTCAGGTAGTCACGCACCTCAGCACAACTGGCGTTATCAAAAACCAGCAGGTCATAAGGCGGTGGGGTGTTTTCCCACAGGCTTTCCAGGCAGGCTTGCAGGACTTGCAGGCTCTCAGCATAGTAACCGCTCAAGAAGGGGATATAAGAGACAATTGCTACAGTCACGCGTTCTGGCTGTGGAACCTGGTCAATGGCTTTCGCTGGATTTTGTCCTAATCGCATGGTGGATTGTCTTGTGATGGGTTGGGAAGGAGAGTAATAAAGTCAGAGAGTCCCGCTAATCCGGCGGCGTGCCTGCCGGAAACGGCGTGCCAGCGCCCAGCGTGCGCCTTTTCGCTGACTATTACGAGGAGTTAACCAGACTTCACCCCGGCGCAGCAGGCGCAGCAGGGTGGGGCGTGGGCGGCGTAACTTGCCGGTATGCAGCTCCCAATTGCAATCCAGCACCATAAACATGTGTGCCGACCCGCCTGCAAGCTGTTGGTTTTTGTTGGATTCCGGCAGCTCGTAGTGTGGACGACCTCCAGGCAGGTGGCTGTAGTCGTGATCCTGGTGAATCGCAGTGATAGAAGGGGTGGCATCCACAACCGGCCAGCCTTGTTGGCGGGCGTGAAAAATCATCCAATTGTCCCAGCCTGCCCGGCCAATGGCAAATTCGGGCATTTTGAATGCCCGTTCCCCACTGAGTAATGTACGTGGGAATATGAAGAAATCACTGCCTGATGGGCCATGCAAACGCCCGCGCGAGTGGATATCGTCAACCAGGCGTTGTTCCCAACCGGTTGAAAAATCCAGAATTATGGTCACAGCAAGATCCCATCGCTGACCAACAATCAAAAAACTTTCTGCCTGTTGCGCTACCTGATGCAGGCTTACCAGCAGGTTGGGCAGGAACAACATATCAGCATTGGTGTACATCAACAGCGGGCTATCACTGGCCTGGCGTGCCAGCTCGAATATCGAGCTGACGAGGGGTGTACTCTGTTCGTTTCGCTGAACCTGGGGAAGTTGGCGAATGTTGTAATCCTGGGCGATATCTGCCATGCCAGGCTCATCACCGACCAGCAATACCTCGACCTCATCTCCCAGGTGTGTCCAGGACTGGATTGCGTTGCGCTGGATGGTGGCGATATGCGGGTTCGTAAATGACTTAGGTGCAGAAAAGATGGTCAAAAAGGCCATTGTACGGTGTCAGTGACTTTCGACGGGGAGATTAGTGTTTTAACGGCAGCCATGCGCGGGATGGCATCAGACGAGTGATGACCTGGCGTCGCAGCATCGAATATCTGCGTTTCCTTGCTACGCCATTTTCTGGCTGAATATTTATCTGTACAGGGTGGGACGACTGCACACCCGAAGAAACATCTTGGTCAGGCTGTCCCTGGGCTAGGATGGTGAGATAAAGCGGAATAACCTGGGATCGCGGCTGGCCATGCACCTGCTTGTGCACTACCAGGAAACCCGCCTGCTGTAAAACTTGCGTGAGTGTGTGCGGGCTGTAGGAAACCAGATGCGCAATTTCGAAACAGTCGTGCCCGTACAGATTAGGCACCTCCAGCAGAAGCCAACCACCGGGTTCCAGCCAGCTTTGGCGCAGATGAGCCAGATATTCTACAGGATTTGGAATGTGTTCAAGCACATGCGCCAGGCTGATCAAGTCGAAACGCACTTCTTTCTGGTTTTCCATTTCACTTTGTGAGTCATATACTTTCAGACCCTGAGCTTGAGCATACTCGCGGTAAGCTGTGCCAGGTTCGATTCCCACTGACTGGCAGTGATACACCCCTTGAAAGTTTAAGAGCAGTGAGCCGGCTGAGCATCCGATATCCAGGTGTCGGTTTACCGCAGTAACAAAAGGACGAGTGAAAGATAGTAAGGCAGCCGCTCGCCCGCGCTGTGTAGCAAGGTCCTTGGGATTGGGTCCCTGACTGCCCTGGTAGAGCTGGCGATATTCTTCTTCGTAGAAGAGATCTAATTCATCATCCGACATGCGCGGCGACTGATACACCAGCCCGCAGGAAGAACACAGGCGATTAGCTACCTGCTGGTCTCGGAAACGGCGCTGGTCAAAAGCCTGGCTTTTCGAGCTGTTACATAGAGGGCAATGTTCAACCACAATACTCATACATTTACTGCCTAATGATTTAAATCGTTTCGGCGTTGGTCTACCAACCGGTAATCTTTTGCCGTAACCTGGCGATTGATGTCGGCTAGCTCGGGGTGGTGCTCGAAGAGTGCCAGGATTTCCAGCCAGGTGAAGTCATTCCGTCCTGGGAAATAGTCAAAGATGCGGCGGACCAGCTCAAGGTCCTGCGGCGTATCCACCGTCCAGCGCAGTGAGCCATAATCAGCGGAATGATTGACCAGGTGGATGCGAAAGCGGTCTGGCTGATCATAGAAGAAAGGCATGACATGCTCACGCTGGTGGGGCGCACGAGCTTCCTTACAGGCTAACTCAAGGCTGGAAAAAGCGCATACCTCAGTATCCAAACCGATCGGAAAGGTGCGTCCCCACGGTGGCGGCAGGCGGTTGGTTACGAATACTGAAGGAAAATCTTCAGATTCACCAGCAATCTCCTGGTAGGCATGTACAGTCTGGTCAATTACATCCGGGTCAATCACCGGGCAGTCGGAGGTGATGCGCACGATCGCAGCGCTGACACGATCAACAGGCTCGACAAATTTGCACGCTGCCTGGTAATAACGGTCGAGCACATCGTACTGGCTTCCACGATAATAGGGGTATTTATGCTGGCTGCAAAACTCAGCCAGCGGATCGTCAACGACATCGGTTGTGGTAGCCACGATCACCTGGTCAACGGTGCGTGCACGGCGAGTGCGCTCGACGACATGGGTCAGCATCGGTTGACCGGCAATGTCCAGCAGCACCTTGCCGGGCAGGCGGGAAGATGCCATGCGAGCCTGGATGATAGCGATCGTCGTCACGTGATCACTTTTTTCCCGCATTCACTCTCATTGCCAGCTCATACGCTTCGAGCAGGTGGGGGAAGTTTTTATTCCAATCTGCACGCTGCTCAGCCAGGCTGCGAGCGGCGCTGCCCATCTCTGACAGGCGTTCTCGCGCGGCTGCTGCCTGCAGAACTGCCTGGGCAAGTGCCTGGACGTTGCCATCTGGAAACCACCAGCCTTGCACACCTGGCTCAACCCATTCACGGTTGCCCGGAATGTCGGAGACCAGGGCTGGTGTGCCACAAGCCAGAGACTCTAGCAGGGAGATAGATGTGCCATCGCTGTGGGATGCGCTCACGTATAGATCAGCTGATTGATAATAAGAAGGCAAATCTGAGTATCCTACCAGTCCTGGAAACTGCACTTTATCAAGCATACCCGCCTCGCTGAAAATCTGCCGCAGCAAGGCTTCTTGTGAGCCGCTGCCCAGCATTACCAGGCGCAGCTCGGGGAGCTGGCGGGCTGCCAGGACGAAGGCACGCGCAATAATATCAACACCGTAAATTGGCTCCCAGCCGCGGGTGGATAGAATCGTAAATTCATTGCTGGTTTGTTGGCGGGCTGCCGGGCGATAATGATCCAGATCGATGCCCCATGGGAAGGTGATAATTCGTTCATCGGGCATGCCATAAGATGTCGCTAATTTACGGATGGCGGCACAATCTCCAACCATTACGGCGCTGTGTTTCAAAGTATAGCGCGTCGCCCAGCGCCAGGCGGCATTCCGCCGGGCATCGAAGATCAGGTCATAGCCCCAGGACATGCTGACGAGTGGGCGAAAACCAGTCAGTGCGACCAGCAGCGCTGAGCGCTGCAATGGCCCGGCATGCACGAGATCGGGCTGGACTTCGGCAATCACCTGACCCAAACCGACCAGCAAACGACCGGCATCCCGCCAGCGTGCCGGTCCATCTCCACCAGCCCAGGAGACAGTCTGAATGCCTTCTGGAAAGGGACGCTCTTCTTGCGCAGCTTGCCCACTCTCCAGGCGCAAGTAGTAAATTTCGTGCGGCGTTCTGGCAAGGGCGCTTAAAAAGCGATGGTCGTGAACGGTGTAATCACGGGAGAAGTATAGAATCTTCACCCGTCAGCGCCTGCTTTTGGCGTCGCTTTATTTTGCTGGATCAGCATAGAAGCGCCAAAAAGTGCGCCGGGGATGAAGACCAACGCCTGGGGCACCAGGACCAGCCGGGATTCGGCTAAGATCGCTGCATAAGTAATGATGGCGAACCATGCAGGAACAATAGCCCAGAAAAAGCCCTTCAGCCCTGCAGGAAATGAAGAATAAGAAAGCAATGCTAGAAATGGAACGATGGTGAGAGTGCCTAATAAATTCCGGTAGGTGATGGGGCGCGTCAGGTTATATACGACCATATTGATGCCTGGATAATGACCATAAGCCAGGATGCGTACCTGTTCGCCGAAGTAAAGCCGCAGGCCAACGAAGGCAATCGCGTAGATCGCCAGACCAACGCCGGTGATCACCAGCATCTTCTTTTTGGATAAATCCTGGGGCTTGACGAAGTAATAGTAAGCAGGCAGCATTAACAGGATTAAGCCACTGGTTTCTCGGTTCAACACCGCCAGGATGGTGACCGGCAGCAGCCATAGATACTTACCTGACAAGATTGCCAGCCCCGCCAGAGTATAAAATATCACATCAAAATAGGTGTCGAATGAAAGATAGCTATCGTAGAGGCTGTGTGTCATTCCCCACGCTAGAATCGAGATGCCCAGCAGTGCAGCGATGATATTTAACCCCAACTTTCGAAAATACAGGGCTACCAGGATGAAGAGCAGGAAATTCTGGATGTAGCGGGCGAAGAGGAAACCATTGAGGACTGGTTTGACATAGTGGATGAATTCCATCAGGCGAATCACCGGCATCACCGTGTAGGAAGACAGGATGCGATACTGGTAGGGATTCCCGGCGTTGCCCTGGAGCACTTCCTGGTGATAGGTGTATTCCTGCCCGGTGAGAAAGTGTTTTCCCAGGGTGGTGGTCTGGATGATCACCGTGAAGTACGTCAGGAATGCAGCTCCGAGCAGGATGAGGATGATTTGAAAGGGCTTGGAATTCAACAATTTGCTCATAGTGATTCAAGAATTAACGTTATAAATTACTCTCAGGGCTGACAGCAGCACCCAGATCCGTCCAGCGCAGCTCTTTACCAAAGGAAATATCGTGCAGTGCCTGTGTGCCAATCACCGAGCTGATTTCTGATGGTTTGATCGCACCGGGTGTAGCCGGGCGTAATACGTCAATCATCTCGCGGGTAAAAACCTCTCCAGCATGAATATCGCGGGCAGCCCGCAGGCAGCGCCGTTGAACGATGGAAGTCTGCTGCTCGTTTGCAGCGATGAATTTATCAGCGGAGCCCAGTGAGCGCTCCAGCAGACGGGTTTCTTCCACCATGTTCGCCCAGGCCTGCGGATTCAGCGCGAATTTGTGGTCTGGTCCTTCGCGGTCGTTGCTATCGGTAAAGTGACGCTCGATGACGCGAGCGCCCAGGGTCACCGCGCCAAGGACAGTGGCGTTTCCGTGAGTGTGGTCTGAGAGGCCCAGGATGACATCCGGGAACATGGCGGCATAAGTCTTCAGAACATTCAGGTGGATATGATCATAGTTCTCGATGCTGGCGGTATAGTTCGTGTTGCACTGCATCAGCACCAGCTCGGGATTTACAGCCAGGATCGTGTGGACTGCCCGCTGTACCTCGCCAATGGATGATGCGCCGGTAGCAAGGATTACCGGTTTGCCCTTGAGCGCCATACGCTCCAGTGCTTCCAGCCAGTCGATTTCACCGGAGCCGATCTTGTAAGCAGGCACATAGGGGTAAAGCATATCTATGGCATCAAAGTCATAGGGAGAGGAAAAATAGTCGATACCAGCTCGATCACATTCTTCTTTCAATATCGGCGTCCAATCCATAGGAGTGGACGCATCCTGATAAACCTGGAAAACCGACTTTTTCCAGGAAGCCTGGTGAGATAGCTGTCCGCCCATGGATTTGAAACCGTAATCCGAGACAATCTTGGGGGCGCGAAAATTTTGGAATTTGGCTGCTTGAGCGCCAGCTTCCTTGGCGAGGTGGATCAGCATGAGTGCACGCTCAAGCTCACCGTCGTGATTGGCAGCGATATCTGCGATGAAGTAGGTTGGGTGGTGTAATCCAATCGTACGTGAGTTAATTTGAATTTCCATGCAGTCTCCGCGCAAAGAGGGAATTATCGTATCGAATTCGAATCAGTTCTGTGTGCTCATACGCCGGATCAGATCCGGATAACCAGTCTGAAACAGCTCATAATAGCGTTCCAGACCGGACGTGATGGTCGGCAGCGGGTGACCTAAAGCGCTCGCCAGCTTGTTCGAGCGCAGGTTCAGCTTCGGCGAGCGAACAGCCATCAGACCGCTCGAGCAACCATTGTGGGCTGGATGAGTGTCGCATCAAAGCCCAAAGCAACGCGCCAGTCTTACCCCAAATTCATACTTGCTCAGATAATCGCTGCTGACCACGTGATACAAGCCCGTGAGCTCCAGGGTGAGCATCTCGATAAAAATTTGGGCTAGGTCATTGGCCAGTAGAGGGCAGAAGATGACATCAGTAAAACCCATTACCTGCTTACCCGCCTGTAAATTGTAAAGAAAAAATTCACCCAGGCTGCGTTTGCTGGTCAGGCTATAGCCGAACAGATTGACGCGAGCAATGATGGCTTGTGGATTTGCCTGGGAAACCGCCTGCTCAGCTGCCAGCTTGGTCTGTGAATAAACGCCTACCGGGCTGGGAATATCTTCTTCCGTGTAGTCTCCGCGTAAGCCATCAAAGACAGCATCCGTTGAGACGTGCAGTAGGCGCGCTCCGCCCCTGCCGACAAGCTCAGCCAGTAAGCGAGGTACTTCGGTATTGAGTTGACGTGCCCGGGCTGGGTCAGCCTCACAGGCATCTAAGTTTGCCAGCGCTGCGCAATGGATTACCCAATCGGGTTGTATCTCATCCAGCAGGCGCTCGGCAGTGCCGGGGATCAGCAGATCGCCATCAACAACCTGAAAGGCGGCAGTGTGCAGCCTGTGATCGTTGACCAGGCCAAATACCTGGTGATCCCGGCTTGCTTCTAGAGCCAGGTTGATACCCAATAGTCCGCTGGCTCCGGTGACGAGGATGCGCATCCTTCGTCCTCCTGCCTACGATGTAGGGTGGGTATAGGGTAGAAATCATGCTTTCCCTTCCTGTACAGGCGCAGCCTGGAATGGAGCGATGATTTCCTGTATTTGTTCATTACTCAACCATTGCTGGTTGGTTTCGCTGGTATAGCGATATCCTTCCGGTAATGCGCTACCCATATTCTGCCATTCATGTCCGAACCACAGCTCGGCGGTTGGCATCACAACGAACATGTCATCCAATTCAACCGTGGAACGGGCTTCGTCCTCATGGATCAATACCTCGTGCAGTTTTTCACCTGGGCGAATGCCGATAACATCCAATTCGGCATCCGGGGCAATCACCCGCGCCAGGTCGATAATGCGGGTGCTGGGAATTTTAGGCACAAAGACCTCGCCGCCGCGCATCGCTTCTGTGCAGCGGATGACGAAGCGGACGCCCTGTTCCAGAGTCAGCCAGAAGCGAGTTCATGCGGGAATCGGTGATCGTAAGGCGCCCATTTTCACGTTGCTGTAAGAAAATGGGAATCACACTACCCCGGCTGCCGACCACGTTGCCGTAGCGCACGGAGCTAAAACGGGTAACAGTGCGACCGGCGTACGAATTGCTCTGCACAAACAGTTTCTCTGCAGCCAGCTTGGTGGCGCCGTATAAGTTGACCGGATTGACGGCTTTATCGGTGCTGAGAGCCATCACCTTCTTGACGCCAGCATCCAGAGCGGCTTCGATGACATTGCTGCTGCCCAGTATGTTGGTCTTAATAGCCTCCATCGGGTTGTATTCACAAGCCGGAACCTGTTTCAGTGCAGCAGCGTGAATGACAATATCTACTCCATTCATGGCGCGAAACAGGCGTTGTTCATCGCGTACATCGCCGATGAAGTAACGCAGGCTGGGATGGTCGAATCCGCTAACACGCATTTCGTGCTGTTTCAGCTCATCCCGGCTGAAGATGATCAGCTTGGCGGGATGATATTCACGAAGCATGACCTCGATAAACTTTTTACCGAATGATCCGGTGCCACCGGTGACCAGCACAACCTTGTCATTCCAATCCATAATAAACTCCTGTAGATGAGCAGTTGACGACCAGGCAGGATAGACTTGCCACGGGTTCGCGGCTCACAGCTTTGTAATCACGATGAGCGGATACTGCCCATTTTCTCCAAAATAATGCGGATAACGTTCTTCCAGTTTATACAATAATTTCAACCAGTAGCGTCCGCCCAGCCAGGGATGGATGAAGGTGCGCAGAAAACGGACGCTGACGCTGCGCCAGACGCGAATCTCCAGCGGCATCTCACCGCCGACCACTTGCTTGACCCAGGTGTAATCATGCCGGTTGGTAAAGGTTCCTTTAGACTTCTTGCGTTCAGATTTGAGGCGTTTCTTATCCGCGGATGCCGTGCCTGCCGGATGGGGTCGCCCCGATAACCGATCAAGCCCACTTTTGAGGCGCTTTTTGAGCCGGATGAATGGCTCGCTGATGCCCATCAATTTTGATGATGGCCAGCCATTTACTACGACAGCGCTGTGCTGAGGTGCAAGCACACGGTAAAGCTCGGAATAAGCTTGCAGGTGTTCATCCTCTGGCAGGTGGTGGATGGTGTGCAAAGATACCACGCCATCAAAAACGCCCGGCTTAAAGGGCAGGTTGGCAATATCGGTAACAACGAACAGACCGTGGTTCCCGATGCGTTTACGAGCCTCGCGCAGAGCAGTGATTGAAATGTCGGCGCACAGGCGATAACGATAATCGCGTGAATATTCCAGGTATTGGGGATACTGGATCGGACCAGAGCCTGCATCTAGCAGGATGTAACCTTCCTGGTGCAGGTGGCGTTTGACCCGCATATGACAGCGATGGATGTATTCACGCGAGACAGATCGAAGGTCTTCGTAATGGGCATTTTGGTAGGTATCCTCGCCCACCAGAGACCATCCGATCTGGTCGTAAAATTGGCGCACATCCTGCTTAACGCTGCTCATCCTGCATTCCTCCAGGAACGCGGCTCGCCTGCCAGGCTTTTAAATGCTTCACCATAGGTGGCCTGACCCTCCGGCGAAAGAACTCTCGATAGCGGCCAGTCTTCAAGCTCATTCCAGAAATGGAGCAGGTGCCAGGGAAAAGGAGTGGGATAGTTGAAGAAGAAGCGGTAGGCATACTGCCATGCCAGCTCCACCTGGCTGCGCTCCAGCCGGGGAGTTGTTTTGCTGTAGCTAGTAGCAGCTTGTATCTGTTGATTAAGCTGCAGGAAGTATTCCTCCCAACTATCGGGATCGATCGTGAAGCCTTTGCCTCGATAATGGGTCTGGCCGGTGACAATTGCCGGCACACCGCTCATCGCCATTTCCATGCCCACCGTTGTGGTATACACCAGGCCAAGGTCTGCGATTTCGAGCAGATCATAGGTGTTGATAGCATCGCCTGCCGCTACCAGTCGAATGTTCTCGGGCAAATCGGTCAGGGTCTGGCGCACGACATCAGCGACAGAGGGACCCTTAGTATAGCGTTCACCAGGATGCACCCGCACCACGAGCTGCGCCTGGGGGCGTTGAGCAAAGTTACGCAATGTGCGCTGCAGCCACTCAGTCATATCGCGGCTGAATACCCGCCTGCCCAAGGTCAGGCTATCACCGATGACATTGGCAGCCAGTACGGCGACAGGGCGTTCATCCAGGCTGAGCGCCTGGCGCACCTGTTCGCCGCCCTGTGAGGGTTGTCCTTGCCAGCGGCGGGAGAAATTCTCCCACAGGCTGGCCTGCTGGCGCGATGCATACAGTTCCCGAATCTGTTCTGACTCTGCCTGTTCGAGGGGGTGATTCTTGAAAGCCATCCATAAATCGTCGGTATGCTGCAGCATGACTTCATCATTCTGTGCCAGCCAGATGCGCTCCCGCTGCTCGCCAAACTCATACGTCACAAGTGGAATCTCTAAATATCGTGCCACCTGGTAGACGGCGCCCATTTCCAGGATGCTGCCGTTGGGAGTTACCAGCACGTCTGGGCGATTGCCCTGCAGCCATTTCAGGGCTGCCAGTGCAGCCTGGGTATTGCGCTCAATTCGCAGGCGGAATAGATCACTGCGCCGATCGATATCCTCGACCTGCAATGTGTATTGGGTGTCGCGCACGGATACTTCTTCTATGGCGTCTTGCAATGTGGAAGGCAGGTTTTTTGCCGGATTGGAAACATCCAAGAAAGAGACCGGATGGATGAGTGCCTGTGCTGGGTGCAGGACCTTATTTGCATACAGGTTTTGACGGCGCAAATCAAAGCGATTCATGCGGGAACGCCAATTGTTGTACGGTAAGTAGCTCAGGGTAACGTCATGGCCTAAGCCAGATAACGCCAGGCTTAGCAATATAGAATGCTCAACCCAATAGCGAAGTGTTGTGAAAATAACGATTTTCTTACCGGAGGGCTTTACAGCAGATGATTTCTTCGATGCCTGGACCTGCTCAATCCATTCCGGTAGCCGTTTATGGGTGCGATGCAGAGAAAAGCTTTTATTCACCGGCTTACCGCGCTGGCGGAGAAGCCAGTACAACTCGGCAGTGAGAGGAAGCTCTCCAAGCACGTTTTTGACAGTCTTTTTGCTAATCAGGTTAGTCATGGTTATCTTACTTCATCAGAATCCGGCAGTATGTTCTAAATAGATTGGTTCATGCAGGTTAATTATTTGGTTGAATGATCCATTCCAGCCGCGGGCGAACAGAGCCCTGGCGAGGCTCGCCCCATTGCATTCCTGGTGCTCCTGAGCCATCGACTGTGAAGGTAATCGCCTGCTCGTCCTGGAAATAACGCCGGACTCGGTAGGTGCTGGCGTTGATGCCCAGCACAAAACGGCCTTCGTTTAGAAAGTCCGCCGGGATTTGACAGCGGCTGGTGTAATTGCCAGCTGGGCGCAGCGGGTAGCGTTCGAACAATTCGGGTGTGTCAGTGTCAAAAGCTGTAAACACCAGCTCTCCTCGCGTGCTCATCAGGTAGATCCCCAGGCGCAGGCCGTTTATCGGAGCATCCAGGCGATAATCAATTTCGACCGAGAACGGTTCTGTGGAGCGCACAGTCTCGACGACCCGCTTTTGAGCGTCGCGAATGCGCATGGCTAACGGGTGAAAAGGCGCCGCTTCTGCCGGCACTTCATCGGTGTGCCAGAAGCGTTCACCAACCTGCGAGTATCCTGACGAGAGGTAATAATCCACAGCCTGGGGAGTGGGGGCGCGCAGCACCATCTGCCCTTTTTCAAGAACGATGGTCTCCTCGGTGAGTCGTAATATCGCCGACATATTATGGCTGACAAACAATACCGTCCGGCCTGCATCGGCGACATCACTCATTTTTCCCATGCACTTGCGCTGGAACTCGGCATCGCCAACCGCCAGCACCTCATCAACCACCAGTATCTCCGGCTCCATGTGGGCTGCAACAGCGAATGCCAGGCGCAAATACATGCCACTGGAGTAGCGCTTTACCGGGGTATCGATAAACTTTTCAACCTCGGAAAAGGCAACGATCTCATCGAACTTGTGCTCTATCTCGTTGCGTTTCATGCCCAGGATAGCGCCGTTTAACATGATGTTCTCACGCCCGGTCAATTCGGGATGAAAACCGGTGCCCACCTCCAGTAACGAGCCTACACGACCGTGAATTTCTGCCTGACCCTCGGACGGCTCGGTGATGCGCGAGAGGATTTTCAGCAAGGTGCTTTTCCCGGCGCCATTACGACCGATTACGCCCAATACCTGGCCTTTTTTGACGTCGAAAGACACATCTTTTAAAGCCCAGATCGTATTTTTGCCTGATTGCGGAAGCGCAGCCTGGTTTGATCGATGAAATATACCCTTGACAGCTCGTACAGGCGCGGTCGCAGTATCCGCCAGGGTATCCCTGAAGGTGCGGTAGCGCTCGGGGGCAAGCCCAATTTTATAAATCTTGCTCAGGTGCTCAACCTGGATAGCAATATTATTCATAAATCAAATCTCATCGGCAAATGTGCGTTCCATTCGCCGGAAATAAAACAAGCCCGATACCATGGTGATTACTGATATCAGCACCGAAATCCAAAAATAAGTTCCTGGAGCTGAGCCGAGGCCCAGGAGCGCCCATCGAAACCCCTCAACCACGCCTGTCATCGGATTAAAAGACATCAGGAATTGCATCTTTTCTGAGAACATCGAGGCGGAATAAGCCACCGGCGTCACGAAGAGCCAAAACTGAGTGAGGAATGGCAGCAGATGGTTGATATCGCGATAGAGCACGTTCAGAGCAGAGAGCCACAACCCGGCGCCCAATGCAGTGATCAAAGCCAGGAGGATGAAGAATGGCAGCAGTAATATCCGCCAGGTCAGCACCACCTGGTAGCTGCTGGCCGGGGCAAAATTGTAATACGCCATGAGACCCAGAAGCACCACAAAGGAAATGCCGAAATCCACCATGCCGCTCAGAACGGATGCAAGCGGGATCACCAGGCGGGGAAAATAAACTTTCGTGATCATCGAGCGGTTGGTGATCAAGGAACGTCCAGCATCTGAAATGGCTTTGGTGAACAGGCCCCAGGGTAGCAAACCGGTATACGAGAAAATCGGGTAGGGGACACCATCAGTGGGAACATTAGCCACTCGGCCAAAGATGAAGGTAAAGACGACCATGGTGAGCACGGGTTGCAGCACTGCCCAGGCAACTCCCAGGGCGGTCTGTTTGTAGCGTACCTTAATGTCCCGCCAGATCAGGAAATAGATCAACTCGCGATAGCGCCACAAGTCGCGCAAATTAAGCGCAGACCAGCCATGCGCCGGGCGAATGGTGACAATTTCTTCCGCGGGGTGGGTGGTAAGTGCGGTCTGGGTCATGAGGATAATTTTGTGCCAGGCAAGTCGGTACGCGGGGCAATGCTACCAGCGAGTTGGGAGGTACGGTACCATTCAATGGTGCGACGAAGTCCCTCATCGAATGGCATTTGCGCGCGAAAGCCGAAATAAGCTGCTGCGCGGGATACATCCAGCGCCCGGCGTGGTTGACCATTCGGCTTGCTGGTATCCCAAACCAGTTCGCCCTCGAAGCCGGTAAGGCGGGCAATCAACTCGGCCAGATCCTTGATGCTGATCTCGTTGCCAGAGCCCAGGTTGACCGGCTCGGAGCCGTCATAGTGTTCAGCAGCCAGGGTGATGCCTTCGGCAGCATCTTCCACGTATAAGAATTCGCGGGTGGGTGAGCCATCACCCCACAGTACCACCTGTTTGTCGCCGCGCTGCCGGGCTTCCAGGCATTTTCGGATCAAAGCCGGGATGACATGCGAAGTTTCCAGGTTGAAGTTATCGCGTGGACCATAAAGATTGACTGGAAGCAGATAAATGGCGTTAAAGCCATGTTGCTCCCGGTACGCCTGAGCTTGAACCAGCAGCATTTTCTTAGCCAGCCCGTAAGGAGCATTGGTCTCTTCGGGGTAGCCATCCCAAAGATTTTCCTCCTGGAACGGCAGAGGCGTGAACTTTGGATAAGCGCAGATGGTCCCGATCGCCACAAACTTCTCTACGCCGGCGCTCCAGGCTTCATGCATAAGCTGCACACCCATCATCAAGTTGATATAAAAGAAATCGGCGGGTCTGGCGCGATTGGCGCCAATGCCGCCAGCCAGGGCAGCCAGATGGATGATCATTTCCGGTTGAGCGGTTTTGAGCATGCGCCGGATGTCATCCAGGTTGACCAGGTCGAAATCTTCGATGCGTGGAACAAATACGTCAGCTCCGCGCTGGCGCAGGTTTTCCACCAGGAATGAGCCCAGGAATCCAGCCCCACCGGTGACGCACACACGGCGTTTTCGCCAGAAATCCAGGTTGGATGCGGTAGTTTGTTGGCTCATGTGACCTATCCTTTGCTCTCCTATGGCAGCATGCCTGATCTTATTTAGCCTGGTAACTGGTCGTGGTGATCCGTACGTAGAGACACGCGCGTGCCACGCACTTCCAGGACAGGGTAGCTGTCGAGAGACGACCCGGGGGTGTCTGCACTCGACGCCGGCATTGGAATTATCTTGATCGCTTCTTCCAGACAGGTCAGGCGGCAGATCTCTGCAATATCCCCCTCACCATCGATGACGACACTATCGGAACCAGATAGCCTGACCTGTGCAAGCAGCTCGCGCACGCGCAGCCGCGTGCGGCGGTATAAATTCATGGACGTTTCAATGTAATGGACAGCCAGCCGGGTGCGCAGTGCAATTCCTTCTGGGGTAATGATATAGCGCAGCTTGCGACGCTGGGCACGCTTGACTTTAACATACCCTTTTGCGACCAGCCGCTTTAGATGCCAGTTGACTGTGCCAACAGCAACCCCCAACTGGTCAGCCAGATTCGCCTGGGTGATATCTGGATCATATTCGATTTGTTCCAGCAGTATGAATTGCCGGTCGAGATCCACGGGGGATAAAGTTTCGGAAGACAGCCCACTGCTGCCGGGAATATCAATCATGGCTAAAATTCAGAAATTGAATTATAACCGTTGGATGAGATTGGTCAAGGATGATTTTGGTCAGATTGGGAAGATTAATGGCAGGCGTGCAAATCGAGAAGCCAGGGAAAACCTCTTTGTTGAGCACCTTGCGTTGTTAAGGTGGAATCAGGACTCAAACGCACAATACATGGCTGCTCGAGAGCCTGTTTTTGCGGCGGGGTTAATGCCTGCCAGGTTTCTTTATCCAGGTAGAGATACGCATAACCTGCCTGAGCAATTTGCAGCGGGTCCATTACTTCAGCGAGGGCCAGCCATTCCGGGTAGGGCTGGTAGATTTCGGCTGATGCTCGCCCGGCGCCACGTCCAAATAAAGTCACGGAGCGATAAGGCAGCGTGTCGAAAACCTGGGTGTTTTCTTCCAGGCGATCCCAAAATTGCTGGTTCATCTGGGCATCGGGGATTTTGACAAAATAGGTGAACTGTGGTTTGGTGATGGAAATCAACTGGATGCTAAAAAGCGCAATCCCACCCAGCACAGCGGTGGCGTAACCAATTCCCAGGAGAACTTGCAGCCAGGATTTTCCAGTCCGGAACAAAATCCAGGCGAGAGGAAAGCCCAGAATCAACCAGATGTATACCGCCGAGCCGGTGAAGCGCGATGTATCTCTTTCAACCTCATAGACGATGAAAAGGGCGACGATGAAGCTGAGCACAGCTCCGGCTGCCATCCAGGCTGGAGGCCATGTGCCGTGGCGCGCCCGGCGGAATGCCCACCAGATTGCCAGGGGTGCCAGGAAAAGCAGCGCACCGGTTTCTACCAGAGCGATGAGCAGTTGGGATGGATTGGTAATGGACAGTGCGCCAAAGTGGGCAGAGGTCAGGGCAGGTGGCCAGCGCAGGCTGAAACCGCCGAAGGTGGTGCTGGCTTGTGCAGCGCTTGTAGCAGGCTGTGAGATCAAATCGCGCAGCACACCATGGATCACCCCACCCGCGACTACTGCCAGTAGGACTGCCGGCACCAGCACCCATAACCAGTTTCCCAGTTGTGCCAAGGCTGTATTCCAACGAGCGCTGGAATGCCTGGCTTTATCGCGCCAGAATTTGAGCAATATTCCGAGCCCGGTGAGAGCTACTCCGCCGAGTATGAAGCCGAAGATGTGTTCAGCCGTTAATGCCAGTGAAGCAAGCAGCAAGCCGTACAGGATGCCCTGGAGTGGGGTCCAGCGACGGCGTGCCAGCAGCAGGAGCAGCAGCAGGGTTGCCTGCGGTAAAGCACCGGCGCTGGCAAGTGCCATGTTCAGTGGCTGGGCAACGCCATTGGTGAAGGCAAACGGGAATGGGAAGGGCCCCCCGCCTTCGATCTTCCAGGGGCTGTACAGCACGGTGAATAGATCTGGACCGGTCGCCAGAGCGGAGCCTAATAAGCGCAATCCACTGCCAAGCTGCTGAAGGGTCTGTTGAGGGAACAGCAGCAGGAGCCAGCGCGCTCCACCAGCGAATAGCACCAGCAGGCTGCCCCAAAAAGCCGCGTGTTGATTGTGCGTGACGCGCCTGAACCATAACCAGGCGAGAGGGATCGCAATTGCCAGGCTGATGGTTTTGCTCAAGTCAAAAGCGCCCCAGGGTGTGAGCCCGCCCACCCGCATCATGCTGGCGCCCAGGATGTGCAGTCCGTAGTGATAATCCAGCCGGAATTCAGGGTTTAGGTAAAAATGGGGCGGCAGGTCACCGGCAGCGATCATGGATACGATGGGCAAGTTGTGGTAATCGTCAAACAGGGCAAGTCCGCGGTTAATCAGGGTAAAAAGCACCATCAAGGCTGCTGCAGACAATAACTGCGGCCAGGCTTGAAGATCCTCTCTATCTAGCAACGGCAAGGGGTTGGGATGTACCTGGCGCCGGTGGATGAAGTAAGCCAGAAGCCCCAGTCCGGCGGTTGATAGCGCTGCCAGCCAAAACAGGATGTTTACGCTGGCAGCTTTTCCCGCAGAAGCGAAAATCCAGCCGGTTAGGGGCGCCAGAGCATTCGCCAGCACAATGAAGAGCAAAATACCAGTCGCCAATCCGCTGAGTATGCGCTCGCGTGAGCGCAGGCTGAATAAATGGCTGGTCAGCAGCCAGCCGCCAAGCCAGAGCAGGCTGAACAAGAGCAGCCAGGTTAAGGGAAGGAGGATCGAGCCTAAGCGTAACCAGTACATATCAGCGGATAATTTCTGCCAGCAGGATATCCCCACCATCAGCCAGGATGCGCACTGGCTGCCCTGGTGTCGGTGCTAATGCGCTCGTTTCGAATTTGATTTCTCGTGGAGATATTTGAGTGTCTGCGGAAATAAAATTCATTGAAATCCCCGCGTCCCATGGCCAAAATAATTCACTGCCAGGATCCGTGCGTAAGCCTTTCACCAGCACTCGCTCTCCTGTTTCAGGCATCTGCACCAACCAGCCAGTGCTGCCTGGCGCAGTTTCCAGACTATACCAGTTGGAGCTATGCTCCGGCAGCTCAAGCTTGAAAGCAAATTTCTTTGCTGGCTGGTCACCCTTTAACGGGGTCACCGTCAGAATCTGACTGGTACCTGTGTTTTCGAGCAATAATTGGCTCGGCGCTGACTGGGTATCCAGCACTTGCAGTCGATCTCTGGGGTGCAGAGCCAGTGTGCTCCCGCCGGCGACCAGGCTGGCATCTACGCTGGGATTCCAGGCGACGACATACCGCAGATCGGGATTTTGCTCAATCCACTCGTCAGCCTGTGGGGTGCCTTTAATGGCAGGTAAATAAACTGCCCCGCATTGCAGCGCGCCACGCGAGAAATAATAATGCATAGGCACTTCATCGTGGTAGAGCACGGGTGCACAGCCACGCTCCAACATCAGGGCAGGCTGGGTTGTGTCAGGTTGAATAAATTGCTTCCAGGTCATAATTTCAGCAGTTTCCTGCAATTCCTGGTTGCCATTTTGTACGCGAACGATGAAGAGCTGGCTGAAAACAATTCCGAGAATGACCAGCAATGCGCAGTTCCATCCGTAGGGCGAAAGAATCCATTGCGGATGGGTAAACGGTTGTTGTTTATGGCTGCGCAGCCCGGCGACCCAACGAGCTACGGCAATCAACCAGGACCAGGCTGCCTGGGCGATCAGCCCGGTGAGCAGGATGGCGAAGGGTATCCAAATCCGCATGAAAGCCTCGGCTGGATAGCGCGGCAGGATATAAACCAGGCTGGCAAGCAGCAGCAAGCCGAGACTTACCAGGAATATGAGTACCACGCGCCGGCGCTCGGCAGGGGTGCTGAACATGCCAATCACCAGCAGTGTGCCGGTTACAAGCCAGCCAAGCTGAGAGTTCAGCCAGGATTGCAGAATATTTTGCGCCTGGAACAGTTGATCGCGGTAACTGTCCCAGATCAACCAATCAGGAGGAAGCGGATCAGAGCGCACCTGCAGATCAGGGCGGTTGACCAGCATGGGCAGCAGGAAAGCCAGGGCAACAAGCAGTAAACCCAGGCCAAAAAGCAACCACTGGCGCCGGCTGAGGCGGGTGATCCAGTTGCGCCAAGGCCAGAGCGGTTTCTTAAGGTCAGCCAGCAGGTAATACAGCCCCAGGGTTACGAGGGCGTACAGGCGACCGGTGGAGTGCATCGCCAGCATAGCGACCTGCAATGCCAGCACCCAGCCAATGGCACGGCTGCGTTTTTGGATGATGACTGCCCAGGCCAAAATGGCTATTCCCAAAGCCAGGTTGCTGGGGACGACGTAATGCAGCCCCTGACCCGGGAACAGGCTCAGGCTTAACAACAGCAGAGCCAGACCAGCGGGAGCGCGGCCCCACAGCGACCACAACCAGGCGGCGATGGCTAATCCGATCAGCAACGAGCCAGCCAGGACAATGGCGTTGTAAGCCTGGTCCCAGGTCAGCCCTGCGGCGTTCAGCCCTGCCAGCAGGATTGAATGCAGGGGATGATAAACAACAAAGGCGCGTAAATACTCGCGGTAACGTATCCAGGCATTCTTGACATCGTCGGTTGGCTCTTGAAGCTGTAAACGTAGATCATTGAGCGCCGGGCAGTCCTGGGTAAAACACTCGCGCAGCTCGGCTGCCTTGAGAATATAAGTGTAGGCATCATCGGTTTCAACCGGTACCGCACGGTGCTGCATGGGAGCCGCTATCAGACCGGTTTGCAAAACCAGGTAAAGCAGCAAGCCGACCAGGAAAATCAGACTTTCCAGCGTTTTTTGCCAGGTAGGTGAAGCAGAAGTTTTGGCGGTACGGTTGGGCTTCATGAGTTTCCTTCGCTGGAGTCCATTCTATCAGTGAACCTGCGCCAGCAAACCAATATCTCCAGTCCGGTGTAGCTGTAGCGATGCCGTGCCACAGTCCAGTCCTGGCGGGCTGGCAGCAGGCTTTCTAACTCGGATTGGCTGCGTACATAACGGCCACGATCCGAGCGACGAACGGCATATGCCAGCGGGCGGCGCCAGGCTCGCTCGGGCAGCACTGCGTCTATCATCACAATGTAACCATCCGGAGAGCAGATGCGCTCAAACTCTTGCAGAGCCTGGCGGGCAATCTCCTCAGGCAAGTGGTGCAGCATGCCCACGCTCCACACGCCGTCAAAGGAGCGGCTGGCGAATGGCAGATAACCAGCAGAAGCAGTTGTGGCAGGTTCGCCAGCGATGTGAAATTGTGAGCTGTAGGATGGAGAAATATCTACTCCGAGTGGATGCTCATCGACTTGCCAGAGCCAGGAAGATGGACCGCAGCCGATATCCACCAGGCGATGGGCGGGAGGTAAGTGTGCCAGTAGCTCCTGGATATATTGCACCACCAGCTCATCTGCACCTGGCGCCAGAAGGGATTGGGTCAGGCGGTAAAGCCAGGGCTTTTCCAATAACCGGAAGGCGGGATTTTCACTCATGATCTCGCCTTGGTTGGTAAATCCTGCGGAGGAGCGGATGGCAGCTCTGGTTCCTGGCTTTCCAGGGTTTGCTCGATGATGAATGGCGGGCGTTTGCGGGTTTCATCCAGGTTGCGCCACAGGTATTCACCAATGATACCCAGCATCAGCATCTGCACGCCGGAGAGAATCAGCACTACCACCATTAAAGAAGCCCAGCCCTCGGCGCGGATCGCAAAGAACAGGCGCAAAATGATAATTACCAGCGCATACAGTAACCCTGCCAGACTGAGCAGCACGCCCAGGATGGAGGCGGCGCGAATTGGGAGATAGGAGAAGGAGACGAATGAATCAATGAAATATTTGATTTTTTTGGATACCGTCCACATGGAGCGACCATACCTGTCGGCGCGCTTCTGGCGGTCATAGGTCAGAACGACCGGATTGAAGCCTAACCAAAGGATTAGCCCCATCAGATAAACGTTCTTCTCTTGCAGTTGATTGATCAAATCGCACACCTGGCGATCGATCAGAAAGAAGTCAAAACCGCGCTTCGGCATACTGCGGATGGCAAAACGGCGAAAGAGCGCATAAAAAATATCAGACAGCCAGCTTGCCAGTGCCCCATCTTCACGCGAGCGACGGGCGGCAAGGATGACTTTGCTGCCCGTCTGCCAGTGGGTAAGCATTTCATGGATCAGCTCAGGCGGGTCTTGCAGGTCAGCGGAGATGGCAGCAATTGCCTCGCCGCGCGCCTGGCTGAGTCCAGCCAGCAAAGCGGCGTTTGAGCCAAAGTTGCGCGACAGCTTGACAATACGCATGCGCGATTCGGACTGCTGAAGTTCCTGTAAAACCGCCAACGAATTGTCAGGCGAGCCATCATCAACGAAGAGGAATTCGAATTTGTACTGGCTATCCTGTTTCGCGAGGGCTTGGAAGCGCTCCAGCAGGTCTGGCAGGCTGGCAGCGTTGTTATACACGGGGACGACGATCGAAACCAGGCTCATTCTACTGCATCGGGGAGATTGAAATGACGCAGGATCTGGCTGCGTTGGACGGGGTCGACCATACGTACCAGACGGGCGGGCACTCCCATCACCACAGCCCAATCGGGTACGTCACCGGTCACCACCGCACCGGGGGCGACAACAGCGCCCATGCCGATGGTTGCACTGGCAGCCAGGATTGCTCCAGCTCCGATCAGAGCAAAGCGGCGCACTGTGGGGCCTCCGACATCGAATGGTTTTAAACCGAAGCGCTTAAGATACACATCGTCATCGTTGATACTGTTAACTCCTGGTCCGATGAAGACATCGCTTTCAATAGTCATGTGTCCGGTCAGGATCGCGCCATCGATAACGCGGGTGCGTTCGCCAATGCTGGTCTGGTACATGACCAGCACGCCGCGCCCGATCACTGCCTGGCTGCCGACAACACAATCCTCGCGCAGGCTGGCAAGATCACCGATGAGCACCTGCTCGGCGATTTGGCATCCGGTATAGAGGACGGTATTAGCGCCGATCACGCTGCCTTCGCCGATCGAAAGTGGGCGAAAACTGGTGTCGACTGGGCGGGTCAGATTACCAGTGGGCAGCGGAGGTCGGCCGATCACTGCGCCTTCTAGAATCCTGCATCCGGAGCCTACGGACACATTCGGGTAGATAGTGACGTGGTTACCCACCGAGACGCCTTCGCCCAGGCGTGTATCTGCGCTCAAAGTGACATTCAGACCCAGGTTCACAGATTTTGGATATTCCATCGGTCACCAGTAATGAGGCTTATACATACGGTAGTAGGCAATGGTTTTTAACAAGCCTTCTTCCAGAGTGGTGCGCGGTTGCCAGCCCACCAGGTTGCGGATTTTGGAGATATCCGAATAAAAATCGCCGGGCTCTTGAGCTTTACGTTCCGGGCTGAAGGCAGCAAACTCCCAGCGCCCGCTGCCAGCCAGGCGAACGATCATCTGTGCCAGCTCCAGAAAGTTGGTCGGCTGGTCAAGACCGACATTAAGAATCTCACCGTAGGCGGTCTCGCAGAGGGCGCAGCGCAGCAGAGCCTCCACGCAGTCATCGACATAAAGAAAGTCGCGTTTGATCTGTCCATCGCCAAAAACTTGTATTGCCTGGTCATCGATAACCTGGCGCACAAACCAATTCACGACCCCGTAACGGGCGTGGTGCATCTGAGCGCGTGGCCCGTAGATATTTGTCAGGCGCAATGGAATCGAACGGATGCCGTGAATGTTGTCGTAAACCTGGATGATTTTCTCAGCCGCCAGGTTGGAAATCTCGTAGATACCGCGCGGCATGGTCGGTGCGTTCTCGTTGACTGGCAAGGAGACCGCTGTACCGTACTGTCCGCGTGTGCCGGTGTAGATCACCCGGGCAGTCGGATTGTAGCGCTTACACGCCTCCATCACCACCGCGGTGCCTTTGATATTCATGTCAATGTCTGGAAACGGATCAGTCAGGCTCAAAATATGGTCCACCTGACCGGCGAGGTGAAAGATGAAATCCTGACCTGCTACCAGGCAGTTCATAGCATTGACATCGCGAATATCGCTGTAATTGATTGTTACCTGGCTGCGAACCGGATCAATATTAAATAAGTTGCCTCCGAAACCGGGGATCATTGCATCTGCGATCGTGACCCTGGCGCCCAGCTCCACCAGTGCGATGACCAGATTGCTGCCGATAAAACCCATGCCGCCAGTAACCAGCACATTCGCGCTGGAAAAGCCTGTTTGCAGATCTGGCAGACGATAACCGGTCATTCAGCTCGACATCCTTTCCACGCTTTGATTAACCACCCGTGCGATTTGAGATATGTCGCTGCGAGTCAGTCCGTAGTACAAGGGCAATGAGATGATTTCCCGGGCAGCGGCCTCGGTAACTGGCAGGCTGCCCTCGGGATAACCCAGGTCCTGATAGGCTGGCTGGCGGTGGATGGGCAGCGGGTAATGGATCAGTGTGCCAATTCCCTGTTCGAGCATTATCTGAACCAGGCGGTCACGTTCAGGGTGGCGAACGACGTACAGGTGGTAGACATGAAAAGCTTGCGGTGTCGCCACAGGAATTTCCACTCCGTGCAGCTCCTCACTGTATTGAATAGCCAGGGATCGCCGCAGCTCGTTGATTTCATCCAGATGAGCGAGCTTGACGGACAGTATGGCTGCCTGCAGCTCATCAAGGCGACTGTTAATGCCGCGCTCAGCGTGATGATATCGAGTGGTCTGCCCGTAATTGCGAAGCTGGCGTAATCGATCTGCAAAAAGGGGGTCGTTGGTGACTACCGCGCCGCCGTCACCATACGCGCCCAGGTTTTTGGTGGGGTAGAAGCTGAAAGCCGCCAGATGTCCGAAAGTACCTACCAATTGCCCGTCGAATCGGGCGCCGTGAGCCTGGGCACAATCTTCAATGACCAACAGATTGTGATTGGATGCCAGCTCTAGCAGGGTGGGCATGTTGGCCGGGTGGCCATACAGGTGCACGGGCAGCAGCGCCCGTGTGCGAGGTGTAATCGCAGCGGCTGCCGCGTTTGGATCCATGGTATAGGTGACGGGATCAATATCCACCAGCACCGGGGTAGCGCCAGCGCGCTCGATGGCGCAGACCGTGGCAACGGCGGTGTGGGCAACGGTGATCACCTCATCGCCTTGACCGATGCCAGCCGCGCGCAGCGCCAGCTCGATGGCATCAGTCCCGTTTGCGACTCCCACTGCGTGCGCCAGACCATGGTAATCAGCAAAGGCAGCTTCGAACGCCTCGACCTCAGGCCCCAGGATAAACCAGCCGCGCTGCAGCACGCGCTGGATGGCTTGATCCAGCTCAACAGCAAGCAAGGCGTGCAAGGGCTTGAGATCGTTGAAGGGGAGCATGAGAACCAGGAATATTTTCAGGTGTTTGGTGAGGAGAACAGTCCCCGCGGCGCGAATTATAACCGAAAAGGAGGCGGGAAAACGATTGCTGCCACAGCATACCTGGATGCAGTAGAATTAAACATCGTGTGTTGAGACAGAATCGTCCAATGTCTGAGATTGATACAATTTTGTGGTTGGTGAGGAAAGAATGAATCCAATTTACATAATCGTCGGCCCTCCCGCAGTCGGGAAAAGCAGCACCAGCCGGGCGTTGGCTGCCCATTTTCCGAAGAGCATCCATATTCCAGTGGATGATGTGCGCGATATGGTTGTGTCTGGTCTGGTGCTGCCCGGTGATGCCTGGAGTGCAGAGCTGACCCAGCAGGTCAGGCTAGCCCGTACGAGTGTGATTAGTATGGCTTTGAATTATCATAACGCTGGTTTTGCTGTCGTAATCGACGACTTTTGGGATCCCAATCACCTGGCGGACTACCAGTCATTTCTCGCCCAACCTCTGGTGTATAAAATTCTCCTGTATCCAAATCAAAAGGAGGCTCACCAGCGTAACTTAATGCGCTCAGGTGAAAGCCCAGCACGCGCTTACATTGATGAAGGCATCCAGCTTGTTTATCAGCAGTTAAATTCAGTTATTCCGCAGTTAGCTGGCGAAGGTTGGCTGGTTGTAGATACCACAACCCTGACTGTTGATGAAGTGGTAAAAACAATTCTTCAGCATAGTAAAGCGCAGCCTTAGGGCAGGTTTAGTGGAACAAAGAATACGCCTTATATTACTGCAATGATGCTCGCTGAAGATATCCTCCATATGTACAACCTGATGTTCGACCACGGCATGCCGGTATGGCTGACGGGTGGGTGAGGGATTGATGCTTTACTCGGAGTGCAGACCCGACCGCATAAAGATATGGATATTTTCATGCGCCTTGAGGATGTCCAACCTATGCGCGAGCTCCTCAGCTATGAAGGATACACCATGAAAGAGATTTGGTCTGAGAACCATTGGGAATTCGACGCGAAAGGGGCAGCAGTACCCACAGCATTTGTCGTGAAGTGTATGGATGGACGAGAGGTAGATGCACATGCTCTTCGCCTTGATGACCAAGGGAATGGGCTGCCGGCATGGGTAACGGAGGTTGGCTTTGTTCTAACCAGGCGGGACCTTGCTGGAGAAGGACAGATTGCCGGTTGTCCTGTTCGATGTATCACGGCTCAAATGCAGATGAAATGTCACACAGGATACGAGCTTCCGCACATCCAATTGGGGGATTTGAGGCTGCTAGATGAAAAGTTTGATCTGGGGTTAGAGAATGCAAAATAATACTTTCTGGACATCAAGACTTTATAAGGACGAATATGACTTTCAGCAGATGCAAGACCTGTTGATGGAAGCACGCTCGCAGACCGATGACTGGCGGTATGCCCATGTTGGCGACTTGATATTTTGGTTCTTCATGGTGGCATGCCACCTGAATCCGTTAGAATATATTCGACTCTGGCATGTTGGCGATAAGTTGGTTGGCTATGCCATTTTAGGTGAAGATCCAACCTTTGATTGCCAGGTGTTGCCAGAGTTTGCCTGGCGAGGGATCGAAGAAGAGGCAATGGCATGGGCGGAGAAGCGTCTTGTTGAGCTACGCAGCCGTGATCCTGATCTGTGGGGCGGTCATTTGGTGTCTGGTGCCCGGCAGGATGATGCCAAAAGGATAGCCTTCTTAGAGCAGCACGGATTCCGCCCAGGTGGTGAATTTTCCGAAGTGAATATGTTGCGCTGGTTCGATGAGCCGATTCCCGAAGTTGTCTTGCCTGCTGGTTGCCTGGTGCGCTCGATGAGTGAAGAAGTAGAGATGGACAAAACGGGTGAAATATCTAACCGGGCTTCGGCTCACCGCGAGGTGTGGCAGCCATGGACAGTTGGTAATGTCAGCGATGAGGATTACAAGAATTTCATGCATCTGCCAGGCTATCATCGCGAGCTCGATTTGGTGACCATTGCCCCCGATGGCGTCATGGCTGCCTACGTGAATGGCTGGATCGATCCGGTCAACCGGATTGGCGACTTTGGCCCGTTGGGAGCCCGCCCGGCTTACCGCCGCCAGGGCTTTACGCGAGCGGTGTTGCTGGAATGTTTGCGCCGAATGCAGTTACTCGGGATGGAGCGCGTCAGCGTTTCAACTGGCGTTACGAATATCCCGGCGATACGCCTCTATGAGTCAGTGGGCTTTAAGATTGTGAACCAGTATATTGAATATGTACAGACCGGGTGATAGTCAGGAGGCGCGTAATGACCGGAGAATTATTAGCGTCCCAAGATGTAAAAGTACATCCAGCAACGGCTGAGCGCTGGGGAGACCTGGAATTGCTGTTCGGTCCCAGAGGCGCCTATTCCGGTTGTTGGTGCATGTTCTGGCGCTTGCGCAGGTCAGATTTCAATAATTTGCAGGGCGAGGGAAGAAAAGCTGTTTTAAAAGACCTGACCATGAACAACGAAGTGCCCGGCGTGCTGGCATACCTGGATGGGCTGCCCATCGGGTGGTGTTCGATCGGACCCCGGCAGGATTTTGCTGCGCTCGAAAATTCACGCATATTGAAGCGAATGGATGACGTGCCAGTTTGGTCGATCGTATGCTTTTTTGTGGCGAAGCCCTATCGAAAAAGTGGCATCATGTCAAAATTGCTGCGTGGAGCTGTCGACTGCGCTGTCGGACAGGGTGCACAGGTGGTCGAAGGTTGCCCTATCACATGCTTTCTCATAAATTGGCCGGCCAAACCCTGACTGGTTTTTCAGGGTTTATGGGGATTGCATCCGTTTTCAAGCAGGCAGGCTTTGTGCAGGTTGGTCAGGCATCTGAAACCCAGCTGATCATGCGTTACACTGCTAATAATATTGGATAGCGGTTTTGTCGCTAAACCAGCGGTTTTTATTCTGCTGGCATCTTATGACCACCATCAAGAGCACTACGAGAAATTACTCACCTGGCTGCAGGAACACAGATAACCAGATATTGTTGATATAATAAGTTATATTATCGCGGCTGCAGAAACCAGCCGCTTCTAACTTGAATTCGATAACCAGGAGCATTTCTAGATGCGGAAAATTACCCCGTTTTTGTGGTTCGATCACCAGGCTGAGGAAGCAGCTCAGCTCTACACGGCGATTTTTAAAAATTCAAAGATAAATAGCATCAACCGCACCGGAGCAGCAGAGCCTGGAGCAGAGGGAGCGGTGATGTCGGTTTCCTTCGAGCTCGAGGGATTGGAATTCATTGCTTTAAACGGCGGTCCACACTTTACTTTTACACCTGCCATCTCGTTGTTTGTGAGCTGTGAGACTCAGGAAGAAGTCGATATTCTCTGGGGGAAGCTTTGTGAGGATGGAGAAGAAGGACAGTGCGGCTGGCTGAAAGATAAATTCGGGCTGTCATGGCAGATCATTCCCAAGGGTCTGGTTGAAATGCTGTATAGCAAAGATGCGCAGAAGTCACGCCGGGCGATGGATGCCATGCTGCAGATGAAAAAGATTGATATTGACAGAATTAAACAAGCCTACGAACAGGAGTAATGTTTCCGCATCGTGAAAGGGGCTTATAAAAAAATGACAGTTGATGAGTTTATAAAAACGAAAGTGCTACCTGAGTTTCATCCCGTCGTGGCAGAGATCCGCAAGGTGATGAGTGTGTATGCGCCGGATGCACAGGAAATCATCAGTTACGGCATTCCTGCTTACCGAGTAAAACGGATCATAGCGGTTATCAGCCCGACTAAGAAAGACATTACCTTTGCCTTTTCGCGTGGCGCAGAGTTTGAAGACCGCTATGGACTGCTTCAAGGGGTGGGCAAGGTGTCCAAGCACGTAAAGATGAAGAAGCTTGCCGACGTGAATATAGAGGCGCTACGCTACTACATCCAACAAGCGCTGGAATTTGACGCTCGATAAGCCTTAACTTTCTTCACCTGCAATAGGTTTAACGGCAGCCTCGCAGATCGAGCAATACGCGGAAATCGCCATCATCGGTGCGGTATTCATCATAGACTGTGGTGCAGCTCGCCAGCAGCTTTTCCTGATATTCAGATTTGATATCTTGCAGCCAGGTACGGGTTACGTAGACAAAATCGTATCCCGCCTGAGCCAGCGCCAGTGCATCAGGCTGGTCAATGAACCGGGCATGTTCGGGGTATGTAGTGAACAGGTCGATACCGGAAAGGGTCGGTCGACCGAACAAAGCCACCGAGCGCATAGTGATTGGATCGAAGATGGTCGAGCCGGTTGGCAGGCGGTCCCAATTTGCCTGGCTGATGCGTGCATCATTTGAATCGACGAAATAAGTAAGCTGGGGAGCCGGGATGGCAATGAGCTGTACCGCAAAAATCACCAGACCACCGACCACAGCGATAATATAACCGGCGATCAACGCGCCGCGCAGCCAGCGCTGCCTGGACGCTCTGCGCCTCCGCCTGGCAGTGCCTGGCTGCTGTGACCGCATGCACAGCGCCCAGGCGATCGGGAAGCCCATCAACGCCCAAAGCCAGAGAGCGGTGTTTTGCAGGCGTGCTCCAGAGCGTTCGGCGCCATATTGGAAAATCAAGATGATAAAGAAGCTGACCAGAGATGCCAGTGCCAGGCCGGCGTATAACCAGTTCCGCCGGCGGATTTGCTGAATGCCGCGCATGGTGACCAATGGCGCCAGTGCCAGCGCCGGTCCGACCTCTATCAGCCAGACTAATAATTGGATCGGATTGGTCAGTGAAAGGTTGCCAAAGTGGGCGGTATCGATTTGGGGCGGCCACGAAGGAGTAAAAGAGAACATGCTATAGCCTTCCCCGGTAGCGGTGGCGATATCCTGAGCGCCCAGGAACATGTGGCGGAACGCCTCAGTAAGAAAACCGCCCTGCACCAGGCTGAGCAATCCGCTGGCAATCAGCATGGCCAGCCACTGAATAACCAGGACTTTTTCCACTCGTTGATGTTGCCGCCATTGGGTGAGCAGGTAAATGCCGATTGCCAGGGCGATGCCAGCTAACAAAAAGACGAACAGGTGCTCGGCGCTGAGGGCGAGGTTGGAGAGCAGTAAAGAAAAAATGATTGCGCCAGGGAGAGAAAAGCGCCGCCGGTTGGCGAGTAGCAATAGCAAGATCACAGTGAAAAGCGGCATGGCGCCGCTACTGCCGAGGGCAAAGATAGCTGGCACGTTGATGCCGTTGTGAAAAGCAAATGGGAAGGGAAATGCTCCAGCACCTTCGATCAACCAGGGCAGCGAAAGCACCGTCGCTAGATCGCTCCCTGCGGTGGCAGCGGTGTTGGAGAGGGTGATTTGGCTGGAGACGCGCTGCAGCAGTGGAACGGGCAAGAGCAGCAACAGCCAGCGTGCGCCACCCGCAAAAACGATAAATATGCTGCCTAACCACGCGCCCAGGCGGCTGCGGGTGGTACCTTGAAACCAGACCCAGCCCAGCACGGCGGTCAGCGCAATCGCCAGGGCTTTGCTGATATCCCAGGCGCTCCAGGGGAAGAATCCACCCACGCCTACCATGCCAGCGGCAAGTACCTGCAAGCCATAATGGTAGGAAAAGCGCGCCTCCGGATTTTTGAAGAAATGAGGCGGGATGTCACCGGTAGCCATCATGGATACCAGCGGGATGTGCAGGTAGTCATCAAAGATTGCCAGACCGCGACCAACCAGAGTGAGCAGCAAGGTGAGCAGTGCCAGAACAGCCAGTACTGGCCAGGCGCGTAAGTCGCTCAGCGGCAGCCAGGATCGCTGCAAGCCGCTGCGGCGGGCTTTTCGGACGTCCAAACCTGCCAGCAGCAAGCCGGAGAGCAAAAGCAAAGCAGAAGAGAGACTGGCTGCAACTGTCAGCGTGACAAACGGGGTGAGCAGGTTAACCAGTGTGATCCAAAGCAGCAGTCCGGTGGTAAAACCAGCCAGCAGTCTCCGGGCGCCGTGCAAGGTGAAAGCGTGGGCGACGATTAACCAGCCGCCGATGCTCCAGGTGAAGGCGAGTGCTGCGAAATATATCAAGTCAAGAGTGCTGCCGGTGCGAATCCAGTACATTGGGGTAAACAATCCTTCCGTTTATGGGCAATTGCCGGGCGTGGTTCGGGGTGTGAGAATCTGGGTACGAACTGCTTTAATCGTTCTCTTGCGGTTCGTAAGTGCAGAGAATCACCCGCGCGACGCGATCCACCCAGGCATTGTTCTCCTCACCAAAGCTATCCGATCGGTCCTGGTGGCTGATTTTCAAAGGATCACTGATGATCAGCCCAAAGGTCTGGTTTTTGATCAGATCAGAAAACTTACCCAGGTAAGCCGGGTCGTTAGCCATAGCCATTTCCATCAAGAAGACGTTTTCATAGTCGGGATACATTTGAGGGCCATGAATTTCATCGAACATGAGCAGTTGGCGCTGGCTGATGAACAAAACTGGTTTATCTTGGGCAATCGACTGGTCCACCGCCTCCTGAATGGCGAGGATCGCCTGGCGTGCTTCCTGTCGAGTGGGTGATTTCTCGCCAGCCGCAGCGCTCAAAGTAAATAGCACCGGCAGCAGCACGAGCAGGGTGGTGACAAGCCAGGATGGTCGGTAGGGTTCAACAACCAGAGATCCTGTTGTTTTTTCGGGATTGATTTGATTGAAGTAAGCGTAGCTTGCCACGACCAGCACCAAAGCCAGGTATGCGTCCAGATTGTGCAGGTTGCTGCCACCGCCGATTTTTACACTCACTACAATGCCGCCGAGAAACAGCACGACCAGGATAGCGCACACGCCAAAGACACGTAGCCAATGCAGGGAAGATTTCCGTTTGAGCAGGTAGCCGAAAATTACCACCAGCAGAGGAATAGATGCCAGCAGTGCAGCCGGTAAGATTCCTAGCGGATAAGTAGCGCTCGGGAAGAGCCGGTACCAGAGCAGATCGGAGCTGAAGCTGGAGCTGAACTGCTCAGAAGGATTACCAGACCAGAGCACGTAGCCTAGCCTGGGCTGCAACAGCAGCCAGCCCCCCGGCAAGCACCCATGCTGTGGCTGGAAGCAGATATTTTAACCAATCAGTTAAATGATTAGGTTTCTTAATCGCACCACTATCTGAGGAACCCACATCAGATTGATCAAGAGGTTGCTCCAGTAAGTATAACGTCGCAGCCAGCAGCCCGGGAACCGGGTACCAGTTGACCCGGCTGATGCCTGCCCAGGCTGATGCTGCCAGCACAACCGCCAGTGACTGCCAGAAGCGCTGGCGGTTGAAGCCCCACAGCACCAGGATGAGTGGTACCAGCAGGTGGTAATAAACCGGTGCCATCAGTAAGAACAGGCATGTCCAGAGGATGAACAGGATGCGAATCAGGCGCTGGCTGATCTCCAGGCGGCGAGCGAGCAGCCAGGCCGTCAGCGGTGTGGCGACCAGCCAGAGCAGCACTTGCCAGATGCGGTGGACCAGCAGTGATGCACCGGGGATCAGGAATGGAACCGCTTGCATCAGATAACGTGTGGGATGCAGCACAGTAGGCGGAATCTCTATGCCATAAAGCTGGTGGGAAAAGAACAGAGAAGCGTAATAATAACGGCTGGCTTCTGACCAGCCCAGCGAAAATGGGGTTGTAGAAATTTCACTGAAGAAGGATGCCAGTTTGAAACCGCTCGCGGCTACTAAAGCAGATGCTGCCAGCAGAAGACCCCAGCTTTGTTGAAGACCGGCAGAATTGAGCAGGAGTGCCCCGATCAAGCTTAAGAGCCAGAATGCCAGCAGGCGCAGGATATAGGAATCGACAAAGCGGGTGTATGCGCCAAAGGGTCTGGTCAGGAAAAGAAACGCAAACACGCTGATCCCGAGCAGGAAGAGCACAAAATTGAACTTACCCAGCCGTTTCAGAACACGCTGCGATGCGGACAACCAACGTTCAAGCGGCAGGTGGGGCGCAAAAATGAACAATACTGATAGCAGAATAATCGCCAGTCCCAGCGCAGCTAATCCGGTACCTGCTGCAAGCTGGATGGAGCGAGAGCGCGTGAACAGCTCTTCGCTGTAAACCAGGCTAACCTGCTGATAAAGGACTGCCAGGGTAAGCAGCAGAGTTATAAGCACAAGGATGCGAAACCATTTCACCATAGGTATCCCTGCTTTATGGCTTGGCTGAGTCCATGCCAGGATTTGGAACAGGCTGGCGGGATTTGGCTAATATACCAGGAACAAATGCTGCGCCTGGCAAGCTTGTGAGCATCATCAGAGTGCGGTAGAGCAGGGCGGCGGTGATGCTGCTTGCGACTGGAACGCCAGCATATGTGGAAAATATCAAGGTCATGGAAAGCTCTTGTAAACCATAGCCGTTAATCGATATAGGAATTAAGGTTACGAAATATACCAGGCTGTAAAGACCGGCAATCTGCCAGAAAGGGATGGATTGATTTAGACCGCGAAAGACCTGCTGAAGCACGCCAAACAAGCAAAATTGGTTGACCAGGGTGAAGAAAAATGACAGCAGCAGGCTTTTAGGCTGCTTCAGCCACAGGCGCAGGGCGTCCAGCACGCGACGAACAAGCCGTATCATGTATTCCCAGGCATTGTGCAGCCATTTATTAGATGAGCGGCTCGGAGGAACCGCGGCAGCAGAAAGCATGGATAAAAGACGGATTGATTGATTTGCGGTATGCGTAGTGATGACACGAGCCAGACCAGGCAGTGCAGTCACTGCCATGCCGGTCATACCCACCAGTCGGTCAACGATTAAGGATGCCGTGACGACCGCACCATCACAACCCAATTGAACTGCTCCTGCCAGGCGGACGATATCACCACCAATGGTTGCGGGCAGGAAGTTGTTGGCAAACAAACCGGCAAAGGTCAGGCGGCAGCCCTGGGAATACGAGATGGGCAGGTCTGCTGATTTCAACAGCACCTGCCAGCGCATCCAGATCGCCAGGCGCGAGATCACCATTAACATTAAAGCTATCAGCAGATTTATGGGTCTGACCTGGCTAAGGGCAGCGCCGATCTCATCCCAGCCTTGCTGGCTGAGCAAATAAACCAGCAGCGCCAGCGCTAGCAAGGTTCCCAAGGTGCGCAGCAGCATGGCGCGCCGGTCAGGTGTGGTTGAGATCGATTTCATGCTGAGCCAGGCTGTTTTTGCTCTTCAAGCGGAGTGGACGTATGATGGATGATTTTGCGAATGGTGTAGGTCGGCTTGGCTTGTGATTCGTGATAGGTGCGGACCTGCATTTCAGCAATCAAGCCCATCAGTATGGACTGAAAACCGAGGATCATGAACATCACCCCGAGCTGGAAGAGCGGGGAAGGTAGAATGTCGATGTGAGAAACAATTTTCCGGATGATGATGAAAAGCAACATTAACATACTGGTGGCGATCAAAACCATCCCTGTGCCGCCAAAGAGGCGGATCGGCTTGTTGGCATAGCTCAGCAAAAACTTCACCGTAAATAAGTCCAGGACGACTTTTAAGGTGCGCGTCAGGCCATACTTGGTTTTACCAAAACGGCGGGCATGGTGATGAACAGGCACCTCGATGATCTGTGCGCCCACACTGGAAGCATACGCGGGGATGAAACGGTGCATCTCGCCATATAAGCGAAAACCGGTCAGCACCTCCCGCCGGTAGGCTTTGAGCGTACAACCGTAATCGTGGAGGTGCACACCGGTGACGGTAGAGATCAGCCAGTTGGCAATGCGAGAAGGTAGCGTACGTGTAACAAAGGTGTCCTGGCGATTCACGCGCCAGCCGCTGACGACATCATAGCCATCGTTGATTTTGTCCAGCATCATCGGGATATCAGCCGGATCGTTTTGTAAATCTGCGTCGAGCAGGACGATCACATCCCCCTGAGCATTGTCGATACCGGCCGCGATGGCAGCGGTTTGGCCAAAGTTGCGCCGGAATGCCACAATGCAAGTATGCAGAGGATCATCGGCAGCAAGCTGCTCAAGTACAGCCAGGCTGCGATCCTTGCTTCCGTCGTCCACGTAGACGACCTCCCAGCTCAATCCAGGTTGGGTGTCGAGCGCGTTATGAAGCGCCTGGTGCAGAATTGGCAGGCTTTCTTCTTCGTTATAAACAGGGATGATAGCAGAAAGATCCACGGGATATCCTTTGGATTATATTTGCTTTTTCCGATTTTTTGTCCTGGCCCAGTCCCAGACAGCATAAATAGCAGCACTTACCAATCCGAGTGCGAGTGTCAAAAACGGGTCAACGATAATCCAGGGCAGATGGAACTGGCGGCGCAGATACCACGGGATAAACCAGGCTAAGACAAATAACATACCAATGAGAGCGCGCCGGAAGACCGGATCAGCCTGGCGGCGCTGCTCGACCCATGCCCAGGCAGCAAGGCTGACTTGCAGGCTGGCAAAGATAGCGCGGTAGCGTGGATTGTCGTCCTGGTCACCCCCTCCGCGCAAAGAAGCGATCACGATAATCAGCCATACGATCACCGTCAGCGCCCGAGTGAAATGATCAGTATCCTTCTTCAGCCAGGCGCGCAGCAATGCATAAAACAGCATAATGAGCAATATCGTCCAACCGATGGCTCGCCAGAGGGTGATCAGAGGCCAGATGGGTGCCTGGCTGCCAACTACCAGGGCAGCAGGTAAGAAAGGTCGCAAAATGCCGTAGACGACCAGCAGTGGGATATGAGTCCATTCTGGGGTGCTATGAAATATTTTCTGGATCCATCCAGATGCGCTCTTGCTAAAATGCGCTTGCAAATCGGTTGACTTGCGCAGCCACCAATCGAACACAGCGAGTGGGTTTACGACATCAGGAGGCGCGAATTGGCGTAAGGCGAAATAAGCGCCTGTCAATGCCAGGATAATAACCAGAACGACCAACAACCACGCCCAGGGCTGCATCTTGACGTGGCGACCGAGCAGATCATCTCGAACAGCTAAGGCAAGCAATGCCAGTGCGGCAATCAAAAGCAATGTGACCGGCGGTGAAATGGGCAGGGTGAGCAGAACGCCACCCAATAGCCACGCCAGGCTGACCCACGAGCGCTGCTGGCGCATTCGAGCGAGACCATAAAATGCAGCGGCTACCAGGGGAATCAACAGGGCTTCACGCATTTGAGAGCTGCCCAGCAAAACCACTTCGGGATAGAGTGCCAATCCCCAGGCGGCTAACCAGGCAACGCGGCCATCCCAGGTTCGTCGCGCAAAAGCCCAGGTGAACACGATTGCCAGGGAGGATATGGCTGCCACGATCACCACCATTTGAAGTGGCAGGTGGGAATTGCCTCCCAGATAGCGATAAATCAATGCACTGAAGAAAAGCATGCCGCCATACTGGTCGGCTTTACGGTTATCTTGAAAGGCTACCCAAAGCGGTTTAATAGACTGGCTTAATTTCCAGGAGGTCTGGTCGCGTTCGTGAGCGTCTGCCATGACATATCCAGCCATCTCAGGCTCAGTACCATGACCAAATACCGGCAGGTTGGTATACCAGACTACACCTAATGCCAGCCGAAGCAGTGCTGCTCCGATCAACAACCATGCCAGCCATTTAGGGAGGCGATGCATAGATGGAGTGCGTTCGCTGGCTTGCAGGGCGAACCATCCCAGGGCGAGGATTGCTGCGCTAAGTAATATCACCCCCAGGTAAGAGCCCCATAATGGCAGAACTGGCAGGCTGAAGGGTACTGCGAAGTTACACGGCAGGCAGACTGAAGAAAACCAGGCGAGTACACCGGCAAGTAGGATCAAGCCAAGTAACGCCAGCAGCCAGGCAGTCCAACGCGGCAGAGATACCTTCCGGCGAACAGGGATAGACTTACTCATGGGCTAATTTTACTCCCCTTCTCTCTATCTGATTCGGAGTTGGGGCATAACCGCCCAAGCCAGATAGTATGCGGCTGGCACGCTGCTGCCAGGAATACTGCAGTGCATCCCGACGAGCCTGAGCAGCCAGGCTGGAGCGCAAATCGGTGTTGTCGATGAGCTGGCAGATGGCTGTCTCCCAGGCTTGTGGGTCGTCTGGGGGTAAAAGGAAGGAATTCTGGTCGTTCAGCACTTCTTCTAAGACCGGCAACCTGCTGGAAAGGATGACACGCCCACAGGCAAGGTATTCGAAGACCTTCATTGGGCTCAAGTAGCGAGCGATATCTCCGCCGGAGGAGGCTGCCACGTGCGCCTGGTAAGGCATCAACAGAATGTCGCAAGCAGCCTGGTAGCGCGGCAAAAGAGCGTTGGGCACAAAACCGGTCAGCAGAATGTTTTCCAGGCCGGCTGAGGCTGCCTGGAAGCGCACTCTGTCGACCTGCTCCGGCTCGCCCCCTGCGATCAAAAAGGTGACATCAGGGAGCCTTTGAGCCAGCGAAAGTATCAAGTCTACGCCCCTGCCAGCGTACAGGTGACCGGTATAGCCAGCAGTGAAGCGTTCGGGCAAAGGCGGCTGCAGTGCTTGGCGAGCCTTAGATGGTTCGGGCAGATCCTGATAACGCTCCAGATCGACGCCGTCTGGCGCAACGATTGTAATAGAGCTTAGAGGGAGATTTTGTGGATGGATCGTCACAGGGAACAGGCGCACCAAAATTCTTCTGCAGATCTTCAGCCAGGGCGCGCGTAATGACTACCAGCCGCCGTGCGCCACGACCTGCCAGGTACCGCTGAAACAACCAGACGCCCATGCGTCCTGATGGCAAATCGTGGATTTCCAGCACTGTCGACAGCCCTAGCTGGCTGCCCAATGCAGCCGCCTGGGGCAGGCGAGTGTATAGCAGGTCGGCGCCCCAGGAGCGAGCAGCCTGTACGGCTCGCAAGCTGTAATCATATCGGCGCAGGCGCGGGTGGGCAGGCAGCCAGGTGATTGGGAACGGATCCGCGATTGTGAGACCATAGTGGTTTGCAAGGGCAGTCCAATCCGGCTGATGAGTTTTCCCGGATTGTTCTATGGAGCGTGGAGCCAGCAATAGCACCTTATTTCCAATATCCGCGAGGGCTTGCGCCATCTTCATCACCTGGACGGTGTTCGCAGCACGGGAGGGGATTGCAGTTGGCGCGATGATGGCTATTTTCACCGGCTGATTATCTCCTGATAAGCCTGCAGGTGGGCATCGGCGTAGCGTTGCCAGGTGAGGGTCTCAGACCAGGTACGATTCGCGCCTCCCATGCGTTTAAGCTCCTGCGGGTTGGTGAGCAGGCGCAAAATCGCTGCCGAGATTCCGTCTACGTCTCCTGGCTCGACCAAAATGCCAGTTTCACCATCTCGGATTGCATCCGGCACGCCGCCCGTGCGTGTTCCGACCACCGGCAATCCATACGCTCCCGCTTCTAAATATACCAGCCCGAAACCTTCAAAATTGAGTTTTTCCTCTTGAGGGGTGAGGACAAATATGGTGGCTTCACGGTAACAGCGGCTCAGCTCCTTATCAGATACCGCACCTAAAAACTGTGCTCCAATCAGGTGATTATCAGATATAAATTGCTGCATTTGCTGAAAATAAGGTTGGTCGGGGCTGTATGAGCCCACAATCCAGTAGCGTGCTTCAGGTAGCTGAGATTGAACCCGGGCAAAGGCAGCCAGGCTGAAGTGCTGTCCCTTGCGTGGCTTCAAGTCGCCGACACTAAGCAGTGTAGGTGGACCATTGAATTCGCGTTCCATTGCTTGCTGGCGTGGAATCCGCTGGTAGAAGTCATTGCCGGGCAGGATGGTACGCATCTCGATGTGGGAGCTGGAAGCGGGATAATAGCGGCGTATCATGTTGGCAGTGCCATCGGAGACCGGGAAAATTGCGCGGGTGTTGCGCAGCACCCACAGGTACCCCCAGCGATCCAAAATCGCCAGGCCGCGGCGTGAATTGTTCCAAATCACGCTGTATGTGCCGTGTGAGGTGAAGACATGTGGCACACCCAGCGCTTTTGCCAGCCAAACCCCTACTAGACCGGTGGGATAGGCTTCGAGCGAATGGACCATGTCAATTGGAGGTAAATTCAATCCATGATTGATTGCGCGGCGGTTTTTGAGGAGCAACGAGATACCACGCTGGTTAGCCAGGGAATATTGTTGGGTGGTGGGCAGGGTGAAGATCGGCAGCCCTGAAAACTCTTGGTGAGCCTGCTTCTTATATTCCTGGGGAGTTATGATCACAGGCTCGATTGATGATTGAATATGCCGGATCAGGGCAATGGACAGGGTGCGCCAGCCGGATGGATTCTGTAGGGAAGGAAGGATATAAGCTATGCGCATTATTACTGCATTTGGGCTGAAGCGTTGTCAGTAGAATTGGTCGATGAGGCTTCCCGCTCTCGCAGCACCTGGTAGGTTTTCCAGGCGGATATGCTCGTGCCGATGACATACGATCCGGCGAATAAAGCGGCGCTGGCCAGGAAGCCATAACGTGGCACCAGCAGGATAATTCCGATCACTTTTAAGATTGCCAGCACGAGATTCAGCTTGGTGGGGAAATCCGGTAAGCCTAACGAGAGCAGTGCAATCCGGTTCCAATAGAAAGTATTGGCAACCAGGAAGCCTGCCAAAAGGATCACCAGAGCGGGATAGGCAGGCAGGAAGGCCGGGTCTTTGTATAAAAGTAGAATCACCTGGCGACCAAAGAGGACAAGGAAAATCATCGCCGCCAGGCTGAAACCGCCTGCCAGGATAGAGCCCTGCCGCAGTACCTGGCGTACTTGTGCCCAGTCGCGGCGCGTCACTGCACGAGATAATTCTGGGTATGTTGCCTGGGGCAGTGGGCTGACAGGCATTTGCACCAGATTGGCAATCGCCAGGGCGGTTTTATAGTACCCCGCTTCCAGGGGCGAGCGAAAAAGCGAGACCCATAACAGCTCGCTGTCTTTGTTAATCAGGCTAAGGCTGGCGCTCAGGTTGGTGCTGACTGCAAAATGGGTTAGCTCCTTGCGCTGTGGGGCGAGCAGGCTAAGCGGTGTCTTCCACCAGCCTTTACCCCATCGGTGGTGTGCCTCCACCAATGCCGACCCGGATATCGCCAGGGCAGAGATCGTTTTGCCGATCACGTACGCCAGCACCACCTGGGTAATTGTGCCATTATTCCGATAGATCAGGAAGATGAGCGCCAAAGTGACCAGACTTTGGGTGAGGTTCATCGATGCAATCCGCTGGTAACGGTCGAAATTCTGCAATACCCCCGTCGAGCTCTCAGCGATCAGATTGGCAAGTACAATCAGCCCGTACAGGGCAAACAGACCAGCCAGGCTGGCATCCTTGGCGAAGTATTCAGCAGCCAGAGGAGAAAGCAGCAAAATTAAGACGAATGCAACGATCGAGGCGCCAACTTCTGCCAGAGCAGCAGCCTTGAATACTGCCGCGGCGCGTGGAGTATCGTCGGCTTCAGTGTACTGCCCAACATAGCGGATAACCAGCTCGCTCATGCGGAAGGAAACAAATTTATTGACTATGCTGGTGAACATGATGATGACTCCCAGCAAGCCGAAGCCAGCCACCCCCAATAATCGGCCGACGAGAATGCTCTGCAGCATGCTGATCGCAGCCGCGAGAGCAGTCGCGCTGAACAGGTAGCCTGAATTTTTAATCACCCGGCGCATCAGGGGTGACTGGAACACCTGGTGGAATAATTGACGTATGCGGGCAAAGGCTTTTGCAGCCATTAACCGCTCGTATCGACCTGTTTTGCCCAGGTACGTTCTGCCTGGTACCAGGATACCAGGTTGGATACTCCCTGATCCAGGTTTACCTGAGGTCGCCAACCGAGCAATCGACTGGCTTTTTCAACATTCGCCCAATTCGCCAGCATCTCGGCTTTACTTTCAGGCAGGTGCACGATCTTAGCTTTACGTCCGATTTTGCTTTCCAGCATTTGGATCAGGGCGTTCATGCTGATGGTTTCGTGACCGCCAAGATTGATCACCTCAAATCCGAGCCGTTGAAGCCCGGCAATGGTGCCAAGGGCAATATCATCCACGTAGGTGAAACCGCGCGTTTGTTCCCCATCGCCAGTTAGGCGCACCGGCAGTCCTTCGCTGATCCATTGGGTGAAGCGGAACATGGACATATCTGGACGTCCAGCCGGTCCGTAAACAGTGAAATAGCGAAAGACAGTGACATCCAGCCCGTACAGGTTGTGGTAGACGTAGCTGAGTACCTCAGCAGCCTTTTTCGTGGCGGCGTATGCCTGCAGCGGGTGGCTGCTGTCAGCAGTCTCGGGTGTAGGCAAGGGGGCATTGGCGCCGTAGAGGCTGGAAGTTGATGCCAGGATAAACTTGGGAATGCCTCGGCGCTGGCACAGCTCGAGTAAGTTCAAGGTGCCGGTGAGATTGGTATCAACATATACCCAGGGATCTTCGACCGATTGGCGCACCCCGGCACGCGCTGCCAGGTTAATCACGGCGTCTATTGCAGGCTTTTCAAGCAGCACGCTCTCAAGGCTGTCCCGGTGGCTGATATCTATCCTGTGAAAAGTAAAACCAGGTCTCGGCAAGATCTGTCGAAGCCGGTGTTCCTTCACCCGCACATCGTATGCGCTGTTCAGGTTGTCAATACCTGTTACCTGGTGCCCGGCATCCAGTAGAATCTGGGTGACGCGAGAACCGATGAAGCCGGCTGTGCCAGTGACCAGGTAATTTGCCATGTGCTTTACAACCTGAAAATGTAGGGGTGGGAGCGGCTGGCTGCCTTCATGGCGTTGCGGGTATCGACGATCAGTAAACGGCCTTTGCCATCGTCAACTGCCTGCAGTAAGGCAGCATAATCATAGCTGCTGTGGTCGGTAATAATTACCAGGCAGTCGCTGTGGTTAACCGCCTCCATCAGGTCGGGGACACTGGTGAGCTCCCAGCCGTCATGATGGAGGTGGGGGATCAATGGATCATGGTAAGACACCTGCGCGCCTTTCTTCTCCAGCAGACCAATCACATCCAGAGCGGGGGACTCGCGCAAGTCATCGATATCTGGCTTGTAGGCAGCCCCAAGCACCAGCACGCGTGAGCCATTAAGCGCTTTGCCCTGCTGGTTCAAAGCATCCTGCACCAGTTGGACGACGTAGCGCGGCATATTGGTGTTGATCTCAGAGGCGAGCTCGATAAACCGGGCAGTATAGTTAAGGGCGCGCAGCTTCCAGGAAAGATACAGCGGGTCGATGGGGATGCAGTGCCCGCCCAGACCAGGGCCGGGGGTGAATTTCATAAAACCGAAAGGTTTTGTGGCGGCTGCATCGATAACCTCCCAGACATCCACACCCAGGCGGTTGCACATGATTGCCATTTCATTGACCAAGCCGATGTTGATCATACGGAAGGTGTTTTCGAGCAGCTTGGCCATCTCCGCAACTTCTGCCGATGAAACCGGCACAACATTCTGGAGAGCCTGGCTGTACCATGTGGCGGAAACTTCGGTGCAATCGAGAGTAATACCGCCAATTACCTTTGGGGTATTAAGTGTCGTCCAATCCTTACGTCCAGGGTCGACTCGCTCAGGAGAGAATGAGAGGAAAAAGGTCTCGCCCACCTTAAGGTTTTTATCCTCACCCAGCTTTGGCAGCAAGATTTCTCTTGTCGTGCCTGGGTAGGTGGTAGATTCGAGCACTACGACCATGCCAGGGTGCATGTAGCGCTCCAGCTCTGTGGTGGCACTGAGGATGAATGATAAGTCCGGATCGCCGGTTTTGCGCAACGGGGTGGGCACACAGATGCTGACAGCATCGGCATCCTTCAGTGCTGCGAAGTCAGTAGTGGCTGTTAGCTTTCCCTGGCTAACCAGCCGGCTGATTTGCTCGCTTGGGATATCCTGGATGTGGCTTTCTCTACGTAAAATGGAATCTACCTTGTTTTTGTCAGGATCGATTCCGGTTACATGAAAGCCAGCTTCGGCAAACACAACTGCCAGGGGAAGTCCCACATAACCAAGACCTAGAATGGCGACCTCAGCGGTATGTTGTTCGATTTTTTCTAAAAGGGATTTTTTATAAGTGGCGTACATATTTTCTCAGAATAGGGATAATTGTTTCGGCTCTTTTTTCTCAGGAGCCGGTTCATCAGGCGTTTCAGCCTGTTGTATTTCGGGTTGGATGACCGGCTGGTTACGCATTGCCTTTGCAATCAGATCTGGTAAACGCGAGAAATCTGCCTCGATGGTCGATTTCAGCGATTTTTGATGCAGCGCAGCAGCAGGGTGATACATGGCTACAATCAGGCGACCTTTAACATTCATTGCACGCCCATGAATTTCGCTGATTTTCGCATTGGGCAGGAAATAAGCCATAGAGTATCGGCCCAGCGTGACAATGACTTTAGGATTGATGGCTTGTATCTGGCGTTCCAGGTACTCGCTGCAGGCAGCCAGCTCCTCCGGAAGTGGGTCGCGGTTGCTTGGTGGGCGACACTTAACCACGTTGCCGATAAAAACCTCCGAGCGCTTGAGATGTATCCCGGCTAGCAGCTCGTCCAGGAATTTTCCGGAGGGACCGACAAAGGGTCGCCCCTGCTCGTTCTCATAGAAGCCAGGCCCCTCTCCAATAAACATGATGTCGGCATCTGCTGGTCCCTCTCCTGGAACCGCGAATTTACGCGAATGGTGCAGCACGCACTGGGTACAGGTAGACACCGCTTGCGCAACGCTTTTCATAATTTCTTCAGATTTCATGATTTGCCTCCTTGTGGAGCAGGTGCAGTTTTCCAGCCGTCGCGCTCCAGCCATTCGAGGTAGGTCTCTCCTAGATTGAAGAGGGTCATGATAATGGCATCCTCATTGTTGTCCCTGTAATAGCGTGGTCGCAGACCGGCGATCTCAAAACCGAAACGCCGGTACAGCCTTTGTGCCGGCTGATTGCCCGAGCGCACCTCCAAAGTAGCCTGAATGGCTTGATGGTGAAAGGCGTCGATCAGGGCAGTTGCCAGGAGGCGTTGTGCGATTCCCTGACCACGGTAATCAGGATGCACAGCGATGCTGGCAATATGCGCCTCATCCAGGATCATCCATATCACTACCAGACCAATAATGACAGGTGCTTCATTCGCTGCCTGAAGTTCGGCGACCCACAACAGAGAATTTTGATTCTCTATTAATTCGAATTGGTAGGCACGCTCCGGCCAGGGCATTGCAAAGGATAGCTTATCGATAGCCTGGACCTGCGGGATATCTTTCTCCTCCATCGGGCGAATGTGGATGGGGAGCAGACAGGATATCGATGATGCTTCTCTATCAAGGATGGGGTGCATGGTTACTTCGAAAATCAATCTAGTGGATAACCTGTCAGGAGTTGGGCTTAGCCAGGGATGGGATCATTATAGTGCAAATAAATCGGGGATAGGCTGGCGGGATCGTCAACCTGCCCGCTTTGCCAGCGCGTCCAGGCCAGTTCAGCCAGATACGATGGTCGTCTCAAGCACGCAGCGGGTGAAGCCAGTTTAATGAGACGATGCTTTGTTCCTATTAGTTTACGCTCCTCCTCAGTGAGCTCGCCGCAAACCTGGGTGGGCGATTGGATTCTTTCGACAAGCTCGGGGGCGGTGAGAACTTCGATTTTTCCATCTGCCTGCCAGGTTTGACCGGAAGCCCGGTACCAGCTCACCGCCAGGCGACCACGTCCTGCCAGTAAGATCGCTGCCAATTGTTCACTCAACACTGGTTGCGCTGCAGCCAGGCTATCTAAACTCGGGATACCGATTAAGGGTAAATTTTGCGCCAGGGCTAAACCCTTTGCCAGAGCCAGCCCGATTCTCAAGCCGGTAAATGATCCTGGACCTAAAGCTACTCCAACTGCGCTGAGATCAGTGGATTTAAGCCGGGTGCGTTCTAGCAGGTTCGATATGGCGGGGGCGAGCTCAATTGTATGGTGGTCATAACTGGTCCATATCTGCTCACTCAAAACTTGCTGGTCAGTATATAGTGCCAGAGCTATCGTGCGAGTAGAGGTATCAATCGCGAGAAGGACGGGGTGACTTGAGCGCATCAGGATACCCCATAAATATGCTTGCGAAATGAGGTGAGAAGCGCCATGCAGTGTTCTCCGCTAGCGGTGAACACCATATCGCGCTGGTTTTCTTCGATCCATTGCATCGCAATGGTAAGGTGGTCAACGGGAAGAGTAGCCTCGATACGATCAGCCCACTCGATCACCAGGGGGCCATCTTCGATCAGGTCCTCTAGATCGAGAGACTCCGCTTCTTCCGGGCTATTCAGGCGGTAAGCGTCAACATGGTAGAGGCGCTGATCATCCAGGCGGCGGTAAACGTTCACTAACACAAAGGTCGGGCTGGTAACCGGATCAAGCGAGCCCCAACCCGCTGAAATGCCCTGTACCAGGGTGGTTTTACCTGCACCGAGCTCACCGGTCAGGCAGATCACATCTCCAGGTGAAAGCATTGCTCCCAGCCGCATTCCCACCCGGCGAGTTTGCTCAACGCTGCGGCTGATGAATTCAAAAGAAGAAGCGTGTAGGATCGGCATACTAAATGTATTACAGCTCGAATGGCAGGAGCTGAAGAATATCCAGATGCGAATTGAGGCCTGTACGGTTAATTATCATTTGACCTCCAGGTTTGCCAGTGAAGCCATCAGGCGTTTAAGCCCGATGCCTGCAAAAAATACATCGACGATTTCATCCCCATCTTGCAGCTCGTTTTTTAAGACGATTCCATCGCCCAGGCTGGGATGTTTTACTCGTAATCCTGGTCGAAAGCGAGCTTCGGTAGCTTTTTGAGCAACTTTGGTTGGTTTTTCGGCAACGTCCCAGCGCTCGGGGCGGGATGCAACAGATGTGGTCGTGCGCACAGAAGTGCGTGTTGCCTGGGGGATATCCAGGTATTCAGATGGGATGTCATTTAGAAAACGAGAGGGCTCCACCGATTCAGCATAACCATAAGAGCTGCGGTTCTGTGAGTACAATAAATACAGGTGGTTTTTTGCCCGCGTGATGCCAACATACAACAGGCGACGCTCTTCCATCATGGCTTCGGGGTCGTCAAATGAGCGGCTATGTGGCAGGGTGCCGTCATTAAGTCCGGCAATAAAAACCACCGGGAACTCTAAACCCTTAGCAGCATGCAAGGTGAGCAGGGTCGGAACATTGGAATTACTTACCAAAGTATCCTGATCGGAAACCAGTGCCACCCGCTCCAGGAATATAGCCAGGCCTTGCTCCTGATATTCGGCAGCCAGGCGGCGAAGCTCCATCAAGTTATCCCAGCGGTCCTGACCTTCGTCTGTGCCGTCATCGATATAACCGTGATAATCGATGTCTTCCAGGATGCGATCCATTAATGCCAGGGGATGGAAATCGTCTTTCAGGGCAATCCATGATTTAAATTGGGTGGCAAAGTTAGCGAGCACTACCCCACTGCGCCCGGCGAAAATTTCTCGGATGTGCGCGCCACTATCACCAGTTTGGTCTGCAAGCAATTTGCCGACTGAAACATGATCCTTTTGGGCTTGTGTGCGCAGCGCTAAAAAGGTTTTGTCGCCGATACCGCGCGGAGGAATGTTGATGATCCGTGAGAGGCTGACCTCGTCATTCGGATTGTGTACTATCCGAAGATAAGCCATGATGTCCTTAATTTCACGCCGGCCGTAGAACCGCTGAGCTCCTACGAGTTTATAAGGGAGGTTACCGTGCAAGAATGCTTCTTCCAATAAGCGGGACTGTGCGTTTGTGCGGTACATAACCGCAAAATCACCCGGTTGGGCTTGCTGGCGAGCTACTGAGCTCGAGATTGTATCTACGATGAAGGATGCCTCTGCCCGGTCGTCATAGGCTTCATAGACTCTGATTTTCTGCCCGGCGCCGCGTTCCGTGAACAGGCGTTTCGGACGGCGATAGGGGTGGCGGTCTATGATCGCCATGGCGACATCCAGGATCGCCTGGGTCGAGCGATAGTTCTGCTCGAGCATGATGACCTGGGTATCGGGAAAATCCTTCTCAAAGCGCAAAACATTACGATAATCTGCCCCGCGCCAGCGGTAAATCGACTGATCGGTATCGCCAACTACAAAGATGTTGTTATGAAATGATGCCAGGTGCTTCAGCAAAGTGTACTGCGCCTGGTTGGTATCCTGGAACTCATCTACCAAGACATGTTCATAACGGCGGGCATAACGTTCTCGGACGGGAGGGGTTTCTTCGAGCAGGTACGCTGTCCAAAGCAACAAATCATCGAAATCCAGTGCGTTGTTAGCCAGCAGGAGCTCCTGGTAGCGTTTGTAAACCCGTTTGACGATCTCGTCGCGATAATGGTTGATTGGGAAATCATCGGGCAGTACCAGCTCATTTTTTGCGTTCGAAATAGCCGCGTGTACGCCCAGTGGACGGTAGTTCTTTTCATTGACATTCAGGTCTTTCAGAGCGCGCTTGACCAGGTCGAGCTGGTCATCAGCGTCGAAGATGACAAAATTCGCTTCAAAGGGCAAATGCTCGGCTTCCCTGCGTAGGATACGGGAGCATATTGAGTGAAAAGTGCCCATGGACAAACCGCGTGTGGTTTCTCCGATCAGGCCAACAAGCCGGTTTTCCATTTCCTTAGCGGCTTTGTTGGTGAAAGTGACCGCCAGGATATGGTATGGGCTGACTCCCATAGCGCCGATCAGATAGGCGATGCGCTGGGTGAGGACGCGCGTTTTCCCGGACCCCGGACCAGCCAGCACCAGAACCGGACCAAGGCCAGCCATAACCGCTTGTTGTTGTTGCGCATTTAGACCACTCAGCAGGTCCATTGGGTGTTGAAAATCCGTATCCCTTCTGTGAAAAATCTATCGAGCCATTATAGCATACACCTCTTGAGCGAAGCGGTTGCCAAGATGCTATGGATGTACTAGAATCAAGGCGATGAACTGGGAGATGTTCGGGCACGAGTGGGCAGTTGATCTGCTAAAAGGACATGTGGCGCGTGGAGAGGCGCGCCACGCTTATTTATTCACCGGTCCACAAGGCATTGGTCGGCGCACCCTGGCGCTGCGCCTGGCGCAAGCTTTGAACTGCCCATCACCAACCGAGCCTGGTGAGCCGTGCCTATCCTGCCCAACATGCCGGCATATCGGCGCGATGCAACACCCCGATTTATTTGTTGTGCAGGCGCAACCACCGGGAACGACCTTAAAGGTAGAACAAGTCCGGGAGTTGCAGAACAGTCTGGTTCTGTCTCCTTACCAGGCGCGCTACCGGGTGGCGATATTACTTCGTTTTGAGGAGGCTCACGCAAGCGCTGCCAATGCACTGTTGAAGACCCTGGAAGAGCCCGCCTCTAATGTTGTGATTATCATCACCGCTGAAAGCAGTGAGATTCTGTTCCCTACCGTAGTTTCACGTTGCCAGGTGCTGCGATTGCAACCGGTCCGAATTGAGGAATTGACCAAGGATTTGCACGAACGCTGGCAATTGCCTCCACAGGAGGCAAAACTCTTAGCGGCTGTCTCGGGTGGACGTCCTGGAATTGCATATCATTATCATGAAAACAAAGTGTTAAAAGAAAAACGGATAAAAGCTTTGAATGACCACGTCAGACTGATATCAGCCAGCCGGGTAGAGCGGTTTCGCTTTTCAGAAGGCATCAATGAGGATGTTAAAAAAGAACGTATGACCCGTCAGGATTTGTATGAAATGCTGGCGACATGGCTGTCGCTCTGGCGGGATGTATTGCTGACTGCAGCCGGGTCTGAACGAATGCTGACCAATCCTGACCGGCAAGAAGAAATTACTGCTCTGGCGGATCGATACCAGCTCATAGGCGCGCAGAAGAATGTTTTAGCGGTTGAGAAGACCCTGGAGCGCTTGAGGAAGAATGTAAACTTACGTTTGGCGATGGATGTTCTCTTATTGGATCTAACGCAATCGGACGGATCAACCGCAAGATAAATAAAAATGATTTTGGGAGTGAGCGATGCAGCAAATTGAAAAAGGCATATTTTTCGACGACTCGTTTCTGGGTGTCACGGTAGGCGGGTTGGTGTATTCTTTCGGAATTATCCTGGTGGATGCTCCTCTACGATTGGAAGACACGCGCGCCTGGCGATCAGCGCTCGTTAACCAACGTGGTGGCAGCAACCGCATCCTGATCAACCTGGATGCACACCCGGATCGCACCTTGGGTGCAAGATCGCAAGATTGCCCAATCGTAGCGCATCAAAAAGCAGCGCAGGTTTTTCGCAACCGTCCCACAATATTCAAAGGTCAATCGACAGCCAGCGGGTCAGCCTGGGAGCTCTACAGTGAGTCAATTGGAATGCGTTGGGCACCACCGGATATCACCTTCACAAACCGAATGAATTTTCATTGGGGAGGCCCTGAAGTGGTTCTGGAGCACCATCCCGGACCTTCAGCAGGCTCGTGCTGGGTAATTATCCCCGATGAAAAAGTGGTATTTGTTGGGGATAGCATCGCAGTTAACCAGCCGCCTTTCCTGGCAAATGCTGATTTGGAAGCCTGGGTGAACAGCCTCGAGCTGCTGGTTGATGCTTATCGAGACTGTGCAATCGTGGCGGGGCGCGGCGGGATCGCCTCCAAGAAGGTGATTCAGGCACAGATAAGCTATTTAAAGAATGTCTCGCATGGAATCGATCGCCTGGTGAAACGGAATTCAGGTCCCGAAGCCACTCGGGACTTAATTCCAGAATTGCTGAGAGAATTCGATATTGATGATGCCGACCGTGATATCTATACTCAGCGCCTCCATTATGGGTTATACCAGTATTACGCACGCCATTACCGCCCAACGAGTTCGCTTGAACAACCCGGAAGCGAAGAAGATGATGAATAGTGCGGTGGCTAGCGCCTACCTGCCTGTGCTGGAGGTTAAGCGCGGGGAAACTGTTGAATCGTTGCATCTGGGGGCTGTGGCGGCTGTAGATGCGACCGGTAGACTGGTGGCAAGCTATGGCGATGCAAACGTGGTCACTTTTTTGCGCTCTTCGGCAAAACCTCTCCAGGCGCTTCCCTTTATTGAAAGTGGTGGGGCGGCTGCCTACGATTTAACGAGGCGGGAAATTGCATTGATGTGTGCATCGCACTCAGGCACAGATGCGCATGCTGAAACAGCCAGGTCAATTCAAACCAAGGCGGGTTTCTCTGAATATGACCTCTTGTGCGGCGTGCATACTCCAGGAGATGAAACTACTGCTATGCGGCTGCTGAAGTGCGATGAGGTACCCACGCCGAACCAGCACAATTGTTCCGGTAAGCACTCCGGCATGGTTGCATTTGCACGCTATCTGGCAACTCAATCTGGCGGTGAATGGGATCGGAATTACATTGACTTTAACCACCCAATCCAGCAGCGGATTCGGAATGTAATTGCTGCAATGTGCGATCTGCCGCAAGATCAGATCGCGATGGGAGTGGATGGTTGCTCGGCGCCGAATTTTGCTATTCCATTGCACAATGCCGCTTTGGGTTTTGCCAGATTGAGTGATCCACGGGCAGGTGATGTTTTCCCTCCAGAGAGAGCTGCAGCATGTGGAACTATTTTCGATGCGATGACATCAAATCCAGAAATGGTGGCAGGACCAGGCAAGTTTGATACGCGTCTGATGCAGGCAACCTCTGGACGAATGATATCCAAGGGGGGAGCAGAGGGATACCAATGTATCGGGATACGAGCAGGTGCTTTGAGTCCGAATTCACCAGGTTTGGGCATTGCGCTGAAGATCGCTGATGGCGATAGCCGTGGGAAGGCTCGTGCAGCCGTCACCTTAGAAGTGTTGCGTCAGCTCGGTGCGATTACTGAGGACGAATTAGTCGCCCTGGCTGCATTTGGTCCAACATTTGACTTGTTTAATTGGAGACAGCTATTGGTTGGTAAGGCTTATCCGGTTTTGGAGCTGCAAATTGGAACCGGCTGAGCTGGCTCAGGAAGTACATATTCGCTTGCTGGCATTTCTGGGAGAGCCCAACTGGGGTCCTCCTATGCCTCCCCTTGACGAGTTGGTTTCGACAGTGTTATCCCAAAACACGAACGACATCAATCGTGATCGCGCTTACCAGGCATTGCGCCAGCGATTTCCGTCCTGGGAAGAAGTGCGTGAGGCGCCTGAAGTTGAAGTGGTGAGAGCTATCCAACCAGCCGGATTGGCACAACAAAAGGGACCCCGCATACAGGCATTGCTGCGGGAAATCACTCTTGAGCGAGGCAATTTAGATTTAAGCTTCTTGGGAGATATGGATCTCGAAACAGCACGCGCCTGGCTTATGAAATTCAAAGGGGTTGGTCCAAAGACAGCAGCCATCGTGTTGCTCTTTTCCCTCGGCAAGCCAGCCTTCCCTGTCGATACACATATTTATCGTGTCAGTGGACGTCTGGGTCTGCGCCCTGCGAAGCTGACCGCAGACCAGGCACACCCCTACCTTGAAAGCCTTTTTCCACCTCAGGCTTACTATGCTGCCCATTTGAATATAATCCGCCTGGGTCGCCAGGTATGTCAGGCGCGCAAACCTTCTTGTCCTGCCTGCCCACTCAATGATATCTGCGCCTACGCTAATGCAAATAAGGTTTCCTTTAGCTCTCCCAATGGGATGTAATCCCGAATTACACCGCTTGTAAATCTGCATTTGTGACATCTATCACGCGCAGCATGTGATTTAAGACAATTACTGTTTTGCTGGATTTCCTGTATGATTATCGTAACAAACAATGTTTGTCTAAGCTCATCGCTGTTTCCTCCTTTGGCGAAAGCCTCCGTCGGGTTACCTCACCGTCCCGGCGGAGGCTGTTTAACCTAAATTTACGATACTGCGCTTGACTCGGACGGTGATTCGAATATAGAATCAAGATACAACTAAACAGGCACAGAAGTGGCGGAACCACATCATTCCAGGAGGTTGCTATGCTGAGTAACCAGGATTTGCAGGCACTGTTAAGTTACCAATTCAATTCCCCCGTTTTGAGCATCTATTTGAATACTGACCCAGGCAAAGGCAATGCTGACATCCACAGGCTTTACTTACGCAGCATGCTAAAGGAGATTGATTTAGCAGATGATGTCGCAGCTGTGACCCGCTATATCGAACATGAGCATGATTGGACAGGTCGCAGTCTGGCTATCTTTTCCTGCACACGGGATGGCTTTTTCAAGGCGTATCCATTGGCAGTGGAAGTGAAAAGCATGGTTCGAGTCAGTGACCGACCGCTGGTCAAGCCATTGGCTGATTTACTCGACTCCTACGGTGGATATGGCGTTGTGCTGGTTGACAAGCAAGGCGCCCGCTTGTTCTCCTTCCACCTGGGAGAATTACAAGAGCAGGAGGGTATTCTCGGTGAAAGCATCCGGCATACCAAGAGCGGTGGAGGTTCACAGCGCCAGGGTCAACGCGGAGGCTCTGCCGGTCAAACCGGATATGAAGATGAAGTAACAGACCGGAATATTAAAGATGCAGCAGAGTTTTCGATGAATTTCTTCGCCGAGAAGAATCTACGCCGCATCTTAATCGGTGCTTCTGATGATAATGCTGCACAATTCCGCAACCACCTTTCAAAATTTTGGCAAAGCCTGATCGTTGGTACCTTCCCGATCAGTATGACCGCCACACACAGCGAGGTCCTGGAGAAGGCAATGCAAATTGGCCTTGAAGCCGAAAGGATGCGGGAGATTCACCTGGTGAATACCGTGATCACGAACGCTGCCAAGGGGCATGGTGGGGTGAAAGATCTGGATGACACCCTGGCGGCGGTGCGAGAAGGTCGGGTGCAAATGCTGGTGATACAGGAAGGATTCCACAGCCCAGGGACTCGCTGCTTGAACTGCGGCTACTTATCTGCAGTTGAGCTTGCTTACTGCCCGTTCTGCGGTGGAAAAAGCGAAGTCATCCCAGATGTCATCGAGGTCGCAGTAGAGAAAGTGATGCAGGCAGGTGGCGAGGTGGAGGTGCTTCACCTGGAGAAGCCAATCGAAAACTTTAAACAGATTGGCGCCCTGGTGCGATATTAGTTTTTCGTCGCGCCTGGGTCGGATAATTGATTGTAATAAAACAGAACGGGATGCAATTAAATCGCATCCCGTTCGGCGGCTTACAGCATATATAACAGTTGGCGCTGCTTGCTAATTGACATTCACTTTGATTGACTTCGGGCGCACGGCTTCTGCCTTGGGTACGCGCAGCGTGAGAAAGCCATTTTTGATATTCGCTTCGGCTTTGCTGGCGTCGACATCAAGCGGGAAGCTGATTACGCGGGAGAAACGACCGCTCGGTAGCTCGCAGGTCATATAACGAGCTTCACCATCGACGTTGCTTTTAAATTCGCCGCGGATTGCTACGGTGTTGTTCAAGATTTCAATCTCTAAATCCTCAGCATCCAGTCCGGGTACAAAAGCATTGATAGAGAAACTATCATTCTCATCGCGTACATCAACAACTAGCAGCATTTCACGCTCGGTGGATTTTTCGCGCAGGCTTTCTTCCAGGGTGCGATCCATTGCTTCGCGCAGGGTGGCTAAACGGCGGTAAGGGGAAACATACATGGTCATCATCGGGTAACTCCTTCAATAAATATCATGGTTATCTTCTTAGTTAGTACCCGAATGATATCCAGCGATTATAAGATTAATGATAGCAAGACATAAAATTTTTATATAAGATTGTTATCTGGTGAGGCAATAAATATCAAATCAGAAGAGGATTTCCGGTATTTCCTTCGGTGGAAATCTCCATAGCAGGTAACCTGATCAAAACCTGCCTGATGAAAAGCTTGTAAATATTGATCCGTCGTGGTCAGTTGCTGGTGAGCAGAAACTTGAAAGCGGTCCACTTTACCATCTGGCAGCAGGTGATCATAGTACCAGGAAACTGTAAAGGTATTTTCATCGCGGCACCAGGAACTGCTGACCTGGACAGGCTCGCCGTCCAGCGGGTGTGGAAAATAATCTTCCTGCTCGGCATCCGAAGAGCGTGGCAATCTCTCGAGCCAGTGCGTATTTGGAAGGCTGGCAGCAAATACTCCTGTAGGCTCTAAATGGCACCGGGCGTACTTCAATACCGCATGCACCTGCTCTAGAGAAAGTGTGCTCAAAGTGTTGCATGGCAGGATAATCAACTTGAATTTTGTCGCCAGGTGAAATCGGGTGAAATCCGCCTGAATCAGGTGAACAAGAGCGCTGTCAGGCGGAGCGAGTTGCTCCTGGAGGAAGGCGAGCATTGCGTGATCTCTGTCTAATCCCACCAACAACTGCCCACTTTTGACCAGCGACAGCAGGACTCGTCCGGTTCCACAGCCAAGCTCCAGAATGGGACCGGGGTAGTTCATAGCTAACCAATGCCAAAAGGGCAAGTCCTCGAGATGGCGAGAATGATGTGCATGGTATAAGGCGGGATCCATTATTGTCTGCTCCAATCAGGTAATTTACTTGACGATTATGCCTCATCCGCATTATACTCAAACCCTCGGGGTGTAGCGCAGTTCGGTAGCGCACCGCGTTTGGGACGCGGGGGTCGGCGGTTCGAGTCCGCCCGCCCCGACTGGGATGCGTGAAACGTGAACAGGACAGGCTGCGCGTTTCACGCTTGCTTAATAGCGAGTTCTTCATGGGAAGGGTTGTATGGCGAAAAAGAAGTTTGATGGGGTGATTCAAGCCGTTCATTACCAGGCTGATGGTCAGATTGCCTGGGTGCGGGCTTATTTGCGCCGGGGTCCTACCTATTCAGACCTGGTTCTTCTGGATCGTAAGACCTTGATCGAGCAGTTGAAAACTGGAAAACGGTATTACTCGGGTCAGCGAGTTTTACAATTGGCCAGCACATTCGATCTCGATGAGCCATTGCAGCTTCTTGAAAAAGACGGGAAACAAATCCTGGTGGTCGGAAATCGGGTGGCGGAACGAGATCTGTTAGTGGGTGTACCGGTCGTTTGACCAGCCTGACAATCTCGGGGTAGGTAGGGTTTATAATTCTAACGTGCCAACCCCTTTCTATCACTTGAGCCTGGCAGAGGATATCCTTGCTCATCCCGGACTCTCCTCAGAGCTTCAATCTATACTTGAAGAAAATCGACCGGCATTTTTGCTGGGAAATACTGCTCCGGATGTTCAAACAATCTCCGGACAGCCACGCAAGACAACCCACTTCTTCGATGTACCAATTTTGCCAGATACTATACCAGCCTGGGAATGTATGTGGCAGTTATATCCGGCATTAGCTCGGTCACCCAATCTACCTGCTGCTCAGCGAATGTTTATCGCTGGATATTTGTGCCATTTACAGGCAGATTGGGAGTGGATCTGCAAGATTTATGCACCAATATTCCTTTCGGGTCCGCTTTGGATGGGCCCTCGACACCGGTCTTATTTACACAACGTGCTGCGTGCATATCTGGATTTCCTCTTATTAGCAGATTTGCCAGCAGACCTCGCCTTCGTATTATCGAATGTGCAACCCCGCGAATGGTTGCCTTTTGTTGCAGATGGTTACCTGATACAATGGCGTGACTTTCTGGCGTCGCAATTATGTGAGGACTGTGAGATTCAGACTGTGGAGGTATTTGCCGCGCGCCAGGGAGTGCCGGCTGAAAAGTACTATGCATTGCTAAATTCCGAAGCGCGCCTGGAGCAAGAGGTTTTTTCAATCGTTCCTCGTCGGAATTTAGATGATTATCGGGAGCAGGTCTTAATAAGTCATCTGTCCTTGCTCGAGGCTTATCTGATTAATTGATTATTTGGGAATGCATCAGTGTCAGAGATCTATCTTTCGGTCATTATCCCAGCTTACAATGAAGAAAATCGCCTGCCTGCGACCCTGCAGCAGATAGCCGATTTCCTTGCCTCACAGGATTACACGGCTGAGGTATTGGTGATTGAAAATGGCAGCAACGATCGCACCCTGGAAGTAGCGCAAGTTTTTGCGGAGGCTCATCCCGGTTTCAAAGCGATCAGTCATCCTGAGCGTGGTAAGGGACTGGCTGTTCAGAAGGGAATGTTGGCGGCGCAAGGTGAGCACCGCTTCATGTGCGATGCCGATTTATCCATGCCCATCCGCGAAATAAGCCGATTTCTACCCCCTGAACTCGGAAAGGCAGATGTGGCGATCGCCTCCCGAGAGGCGCCTGGCTCGGTGCGTTATGATGAGCCTGCATACAGGCACATTGGGGGAAGGTTGATTAATACCATGATCCGGTGGATGGCGTTACCGGGTTTGCAAGACACACAATGTGGTTTTAAGTGTTTTAAGGCTGATGCGGCAAAAGATTTATTTAGTCATCAGACAATGCCTGGCTTGTCTTTTGATATTGAAATACTTTATATCGCTCGTTTACGCGGATACCGTATTGTTGAGGTGCCGATACCCTGGTACTTTAGCCCCGAGAGCAAGGTATCAGCGGTGCGAGATGCATTGCGCATGTTTCGCGATGTGCTGGCAATCCGGAAAAACGCTCGCCTGGGGAGGTATGATTGAGCAATGCCTGCCAGGTTCCCAGTTGAAAACATTCCTCCACAGCCAGATTTTTCTTTTGAATCGGAATTATGGGAACGTGGATACCGACTTGTCGCAGGGATTGACGAGGCTGGTCGGGGTGCACTTGCAGGTCCAGTAGCTGCTGGCGTGTTGATCTTTCCACCACAGCCAGATTTAGCTTCTCGGCTCGATGGCGTTCGGGATTCGAAACAGATGACGCCATTAGCGCGCCAACACTGGGCAGCAAGGCTTAATAACCTTGCCCTGGACAGCGCAGTTGGATTCGCGACCAATGGTGAGATTGATCAGCTAGGCATAGTACCAGCGACGCGATTGGCGATCCAGCGGGCACTGGAGCAGATCAAGCTGCCCATCCAGCATCTATTGGTAGATTATCTGAAATTACCCGACAGCCAGATTCCTTACACAGCGCTGGTCAAGGGCGATGCGCGCTCGCTGAGTATCGCCGCAGCCTCCATACTGGCAAAAACCGCCCGGGATGCTCATATGTGCGATCTCGATCGCCTGTTTCCTGGCTATGGTTTTGCGTTACATAAAGGATATGGGACGTTGATGCACAGGCAGGCAATTATCAGGCTTGGTCGGTCGATGGTACACCGGATTAGTTTTAATTTTGAGAAAAATGAGGCAGACCTATGACGCAAGAAAAAATCATCCGACAGTATGGGCGGTGGGATAGCCCTATCAGTGCATCCAGTATGGCGAGTGGGATTTCTTTATCCGGGTTGGACTGTGATATGGGACAGGCGCTTGTCTGGCTTGAAGGGAGATCTGATCGAGGGGTGTTGGTGGTGGACAGGCTAGATGGACAAGCGCCTTTCGATTTGACCAGCCAGTTCTCGGTAAGAGGCGGTGTTGGTTATGGTGGGGGCGAATTTACAGCAAGAAAAGGTCAAGTATATTTTGCCGAGCGCGAATTCGGGCAGGCTTTACAGGCAGTCATTGCTGAGTGGCTCAGCTCACGCCGTGACGCCTGCATTTGGTAAAGCCGCTTCGCCCTGTCTATCACCCGATGGACGTTGGTTGATGTATGTCCACAGTGACGAAGGTCAGGACAGCCTTTCATTGGTTGATGCTCGGGGGATTCAATGGCCTCAAAAATTGACCTGGGGTGCAGACTTTTATATGCAGCCAGCCTGGCATCCATCAGGGGAGAAAGTAGCCTGGATTGCCTGGAACCATCCCAACATGCCCTGGGATGGCACCAGTTTATATCTGGCTGAACTGAACTCATCCGAGCCACCGGCAATAAGTGGTACACCTTTCAGAGTGGCTGGGGGTGAGCAAATATCAATCTTTCAACCGCAATTCTCACCGGATGGTGAGTGGTTAGCCTATGTATCGGATGATACTGGTTGGTGGCAGATTTATCTCTACAACCTGGTATCGGGTGAGCAGCGCCAGATCACTCATACACCTGCTGAGCACGGGCTACCTGCCTGGGTGCAAGGGATGCGCACCTATGCTTTTTCGTTGGATAGCCAGGTGATCTACTTCCTGCGTAACCAGCTAGGAAGGACCAGCCTCTGGAAAGTAGATCTTATCAACGGAGATGAACAACAGTTGCCTGTGCCAGCAATTTATACTCATCTCGAACAGTTGTGTGTTACTTCGCTGGGAATTGCTATGCTGGCCTCCGGTCCAGCGGTGGGGCCACAAGTTATCCTTTTACCTGATAACGATTCCGGGGTAAAGGAGCAAGTGCGCATCTTACGCAGATCGAGGTCCGAAGAGCTGCCTGCAGAGAATATTTTCCATTCCACAGGATGTGAGCTGGTCAGGAATGGATGGGGAGATGGTTTATGGGTTGTTCTATCCGCCAGTAAGCGACCGTTATGAAGGTGTCGGGAAACCGCCATTAATCGTTATGGTTCATGGTGGACCGACTGGGCAGAGCCATTGCAGCTTTGATCTCCAGGTGCAATTCTTCACCAGCCGGGGCTACGCAGTCTTGGATGTAAATTATCGCGGCAGTAGCGGCTATGGCAGAGCCTATCGAGAGAAGCTGCGCGGGATGTGGGGTGTTTACGATGTGCAGGACACGGTCAGTGGAGCACGGTTTGTCACCGATCAAGGCTGGGCCGATAGCAGCAGGATGGTGATTATGGGAGGCAGTGCGGGAGGCCTTTCGGTCCTGAAAATCTTGGAAGACTATCCAGGGGATTTTAAAGCCGGGATTTGCCTTTACGCGGTTTCGGATCTATTTTCTCTGGCAGCAGACACGCATAAGTTTGAGGCGCATTACCTGGACTTCACTCATAGGACCACTGCCTGAGGCGGCTGAGCTCTATCGAGAACGATCGCCAATTTTCCACGTGGAGCGGATCCAGGATCCATTGGCCGTTTTCCAGGGACAGGACGATAGGGTCGTGCCCGCGGCGCAGTCCGAGGCGCTGGCTGCCAGCTTGCGTAGGCGCGGTGTGCCGCATATCTACCATGTTTATCCCGGAGAAGGGCATGGTTTTCGTAAAACAGACACACTCGAGCACTTTTATAAGGCTGTTGAAGAATTCTTACTGCAATATGTAATTTTTGCTTGATGCAAATCCTTAGAACCAATCGCGCTTCCAGAAGATGTATGCCGCAATCGCGCCGATGAGAACGCAAATCAGGATGATCAATAAGAAAGCCTGAGGTGTGTTTTCGAACGGCAGATGAACATTCATCCCAAAAAAACTGGCGAGTAGGCTTGGAAGGCTGAGCAGGATAGTGATTGAAGCCAGAAATTTCATCACCCCATTCAGATTGTTCGAGATAATTGAAGCGAATGCATCCATCATGCTGCTCAAAATATTGCTGGTAATACTATTCATTTCGATTGCTTGCTGGTTTTCGGTGAGTACATCTTCGAGCAAATCCTCATCATCCGGATAAGTCTGGAAAATCCGGCTGCGCTGCAAGCGTTCCATCATCAGCTCGTTAGATTTGAGGGCGGTTGAAAAATGGGTCAGGCTTTTTTGATATTTTAATAAGTTCCAAAACTTCTTTATTGCGAGTAGACTTTTGGAGCTGGTCTTCCAAAATATCAACCGCTTTTGTTATTTCACGCAGGTACAGCCAGATACTTTGGTGCTGTAGCCAATAAGATGCGCAATACAAAGCGATTGCGTTTGTGAGTCAGTAAATTACGCAGCCGACCGGCGATCATTTCACTGGTAATTTCATTCTCAAAACGGCTGATCGTGAGCACATAATCCTCTGCAAGGACAATACCGAGAGGCAGTGTGGTGTATGGAATATCAACCGATTGGCCCTGGTAGTAGGGGATACGTAAAACGATCAGCACCTCACCATTCTCTCGTTCGGTGCGGGCTCGTTCGTCAAGGTCTAGTGGATATGTCAGGTAATCCAGGGGAATACCCAACTGCTGCAATTCATCGAGTTCTTGAGCAGTCGGATTAACAACATTAATCCAGCTTCCGCTGGTGTGTTGATCGAGCGTGATCAAACCGGTCTCGCTGCTTTTGTAAATCGTGATCATTGGTCGCTCCTTTGCTGCGGGCAACTACCCGCTGTAGATCGATGTCAGGGCGGTTTCTTAGGGCGACTCAGAGGGTCGCCATCATTATCCTGTAGGTGATCATCCATCCTTTTTTCCTTGAACATGTTAAATAAAACTTCCCGAACACGCTGCTCTTAATCAGCAGGCGGGCCTTCGGGAAGCCAGCTATCCAAACCTTACCAGCTGGTCCTTAAGCCAGGCCCTCCATATGAAACGTGCGTTTAGGCGCATCAGAATGTCGGGGTAAGCCGCTTCGCCGGCATATGCAGCGCAGCAAGCTGTTTAGATGGTTTCAGATTAATCGACAGTTCCACCATTTCATTCATCCAATCGAGAGTAGTATAGTATAAACCTGAACGATAGGCAAGATGTCATTTTTTACTAAAGATTAATGATTGCAGAACTATAGCTATTTACAGGGAGCAGAAAGATTTCATTTGATGAATAAAAGCCAGTTTAGATTTTTCGAGTATTCCTTTTTAGGCCGATTGCATTAAAATTGAGTTAAGTGTCATCTATAACTAGAATCATAATGAACTAAAGCAACAGGAGAGCGTACGATGCCTTTCAAGCCGATCTCAGTACCTGCAGGCGGAGAGAAAATAACGATCCAGGATGGTAAATTGCAAGTCCCGGATAATCCAATATTGCCATTTGTTGAAGGGGATGGTACCGGTCGAGATATCTGGCGTGCATCTGTGCGGGTGTTTGATGCTGCAGTTCAAAAGGCGTATCAAGGCAGCCGGAAAGTACATTGGATGGAAGTCTATGCGGGCGAAAAAGCCTACAGCACGTTCAACTCCTGGCTTCCCGATGAGACGGTGCAGGCATTCCAAGAATACCTGGTGGGGATAAATTGCCCGCTGACAACACCAATCGGGGGAGGAATTCCCACACTCAATGAAACGCTTCGCAAAGTGCTGGATCTCTACGTCTGCCAGCGACCAGTGTGTTACTTTCAGGGAGTGCCTTCACCGGTTAAACACCCGGAATATGTGGACATGGTTGTTTTCCGTGAAAATACCGAAGATATCTATACGGGCATTGAATTTAAATTAGGAACAGAGGGAAACCAGCGGATTAAGGATTTGCTTAAAGAAAACTTTCCAAAAGAGTATGCCAAAATCCGTTTCCCCGATACAGCTGGGATCGGTGTAAAGCCAGTTTCTAAAGAAGGTACAGAACGACTGGTACGTGCGGCAATCCGTTGGGCGCTCCAAAATAAGCGGCGGAGCGTTACCCTTGTGCACAAGGGCAACATCATGAAGTATACAGAAGGCGCATTTCGAAACTGGGGGTATGAAGTTGCAGAAACAGAGTTTGGAGAGGAAACCTACACCTGGACACAATGGGAGCGGACCCGCTATACCGATGGCGAGGAAGCAGCCAATGCAGAGCAGGACGCTGCCTTAAAAGCTGGTAAACTGCTGATCAAAGATGTGATCGCGGATATTGTTTTCCAGCAGACGATTACGCGGGCGAAAGAGTTTGACGTATTGGCTACAATGAATCTGAACGGTGATTTCCTCTCTGGTGCACTGGCTGCCCAGGTGGGAGGTCTTGGTATTGCCCCTGGTGGAAATATCAATTACACAACAGGTCATGCCATTTTTGGGGCAACACATGGTACAGCGTCTAAATATGCAGACAAAGACATGGTCAACCCCGGATCGATAATTCTCTCGGGAGTGATGATGTTTCGCTACCTGGGTTGGCGCGAAGCGGCTGACCTGATCATTGCCGGCATGGAAGGCGCAATTGGAGCCAAAACTGTGACCTACGATTTCCACCGGCTGATGGATGGGGCGGTGCTTTTAAAGTGCTCAGAATTTGGTGATGCGATCATCCAACACATGAGCAGTTAATTTGCAGAAATGGTTAATAGAACACGAGTGGGTTGTTGCACAACAACCCACTCGTGTTCTTTAATTAACTATCCTCAAATACTTACTTAAGGAGTAGTTGTAGGCTTAACAGGGGCAACAGTTGTTGCTGCTGGGCTAACTGACGGGGTGGGAGCTGTGACCGTAGCTGGTGGGCTCGCAGCGGGTGTAAGGTTTGCCGCGTCTGCTGCGGTATTGGGCGCACCACCCGCGACCCATCGAGTGAAGATGTCTAACACTTCCGGGGGTAGGGCTTTGGTTGGGGGCATCGGTCCCACTGGATAGGTCAAGTCCTTCAAATCCTCACGGTTGAGTACCCGGATTATGATGCTGTTTATATCACCGGGAATAACATTATCAGGGGCATTGTCACCACTGGTCATGATCTCTTCGTAGGTTGCCATGTGATAGTTATTGTTTTTCTTGCCAGGTCGGTGACAGGAAAGGCAATAACGTTTGACGAGCGGCGCAATGTGAACTTCATAGGAGGGAATTTCATCCGGTCCAAGAGCCGGCAGCGCCGAAGCCTGGGTGACTTCTTCGGGAATTTCTGAGCGATCATCCCATGTGTAGCGCATGAAGGTCACGATCGCTTCTATTTCACCTGGACCTAGTTCTCCTCCGTATGCCTTACTGAATGGAGGCATGCCCAGCGAAGGCTGCCCATAAGCGATAATATTAGTGAGCGTGGTGTCGGAACGGGTGTACATCTCATCCTGGCTGTTGAGTGGCTTAACCACGACACCCTCTAGCCCTTCAACGCCCTTGATTTCTCCACCTTCGCCATCAGGACCGTGGCACTCGGTACAGTTCACTGAATATAAATCCTGTCCTATAAGGATTTTTTCGCCAAGTGTGCTTGCCAGGGTACCTGTTTCTTCCTGGGGTGGCGTAGTGATAAAGGCAACCATCGTCAGCGCTACCATCCCAACCACAACCACCGTCATAATTGAGATGGCAACTTTACGCTTGCTAAAGTGACGGTGCGGATTTCGATCCAGAAAAGGCAGCAGGACCAAAGCCAGTACAGCCAGACCGGGGATGACGGCTGTGCCAACCCACTCGATTTGGCCGGGGAAGTATTTGAGCATCTGGAAAAGAAACAGGAAATACCATTCAGGCCGCGGGATATAGGCGGTATCGTTTGGGTCCGCCTTTGGTTCATTAGCAACGCCGACAAAAATTGCCAGGCCCATCAAGAGCAGGAAGAAAGCGAACGAGATCAGAATATCCTTATAAACAACATCAGGATAAAATTTTATCCCCTTGGCCTTTGCCAGAGCATATTTTTCTTTGTACTCTTTTTTTTGTTGTTCGTCCACCTTATGCTCCTCCGCCCTAATCTGTCTTCTTGGGAGATCCGGCGATACCCAGTCGAATAACGAGGTACATGTGAATGCCAATCATCAGTGTGATAAGGGCAGGCAATACCCAGATATGCACAGAAAAGAAGCGCGCCAGGGTGACCGCGGTCAGATCTGTGCCGCCACGCAGAATACGGGTGATCCATTCGCCAATAAAGGGGACTGTGCCAGGAATTTGTGTTCCAACAGTGGTAGCCCAATATGCACGCTGGTTCCAGGGTAGTAAGTAGCCCGTGAAACCCATTCCTAGCGTAGAAAACAGCAAAACCACACCTGTCAGCCATGTCAGCTCTCGAGGGTATTTGTATGCAGCCAGGTAAAATGTCCGCAGCATATGGACGAATACCGTTATAACCATCAAAGTAGCGCCCCAGTGATGGATGCCGCGTATCAACCACCCAAAGGGTACACCGGTCATAATAAACTGTATGCTGTCATACGCGTGATCGGGAGAGGGAACATAATATATAGTCAGAAAAATACCAGTTACAGCTTGCAAAGTGAACAGGAACAAGCTGGCGCTTCCCAATGTGAACCACCAGTTCACCTTGGGTACTTTCCGATCTAATACTGTTGAATAAATTGTATCCAGGCCAAGCCGTTCATTAAGCCAATCATAAACTTTGGAAGCCATGCTCACCCTTCCTGCAAGCGAATATACAATGTGCCATCCTCAATTTTTGTTTCATACTCTTGTAATGGATGGGGCGGCGGGCCATCTACCACCTGGCCTTGGATATCGAATAGACCATCATGACATGGGCAGAAGTAGACTTTTTCATCCTCCTTCCATGTTACCCGGCAGCTTAAATGGGTGCAGATGTTTGACAAAACATAAGGATCTCCTTCAGCGGGTTTGACCACGTATACACCATAGGAGTTAACCGTCTTTTCCCAACCGTTGACCTTGGTGCGGGTAAAGCTGACAGGTGTGGGCGTTCCTTGTGGAAAATCTTCTACTTTACCTACGGGCACCCAGGCGTCGGTCTTACTTATTTTCAGGCCCGGCCCTAAGGAATAAGCAACTGCTGGTAGACCGATCGAGACTACCATTACGGTACCTAAAGCGCCGACGGTGAGTGTCACAAAATCACGCCGGCTGATTTCAGGAGATTTCGGCATTCATACCTCCTTCAGATTGTGGGCGAAGGGTGAATAATCTAGAGTAGAGATGAAGACGACTATGCATGGTAAAATGAATCTAGAGAACAGGAAGTTAATAGTAATTTATTTGAGGTAGCTTGATTTTAACAGGAATAGCAGTGAAATTCAAGCAATCAAAAGCCCTACAGATCGTATAAAATAATACAGAGAGAACTTTCTCGCCGAAAAAAGGACCTTGAAGGAGAACCATATGACCCTAACGAGAAATGTTGGTTTACGAGGTTTACGTTATCGTGGGGGAGGTCCGATGATTGTTTGGATTCTTCACCGCATCGGAGGCCTGGCGATTATTCTTTTTGTCAGCATGCATGTCGTCTCCTCGTTTTTCATGCAACAAACAGGAAGTGACTTTGCGACTCTGATTAACACAATCTATGAGTCAGTTTACTTCCAGATGTTCATTTATTTTTTCGTTATTTTTCACGCTCTAAACGGAACGAGGATCATTATGATGGACTTCTGGCCTCGCCTGTATGAATTTCAGCGTGAGCTGCTCTGGCTGGAGTGGATTATCTTCATCCCTGTCTACGGGTTGACCCTCTATATAATGATCCAGAACGCATTGACGGCGGGCGGTTAAGAAGGAGTAATGATGATGAGTTCTCGATCAGCTCCTCACGTTGGCTTCAGCTTCGAATACATGGCCTGGATTTTCACCCGCATCTCAGGTTTGGCAATGGTCATTCTGGCAATTGTTGGAGTGATTGGCGCATTTATTATGGGCGCTCGTTTACAAATCGACCTTCCTACCCTGGTGCGCTGGACCTTCTTTCCCAACCCTAACCATGTTGTCAATAGCAATATCCCAGATGTAGCAGTGGGATGGGCGACTGCATACTGGCAGGTGATGGAGATGATGATCGTCTTTTTTGGTCTGACCCATGGCATTAATGGTTTACGGGTGGTGGTCGAAGATTACATTCGAAATAGCTGGTCCAGGGTAATTTTGCGCGGCCTCCTGCTTGGATTATGGATATTCATGTTAATTGTTGCGGTGTACGTTATTCTGGCTTCCTAATGTCAGGAGTGAACATATGAAAAATTATCATCAGCTTGATGTAGTGGTTGTCGGCGCAGGCGGGGCTGGTTTGATGGCTGCTTTATACGCCTCGAAGAATGTCAGTACGGCGGTATTAAGCAAGCTTTATCCGACGCGCTCGCACACAGGTGCTGCACAAGGCGGGGTCGGTGCTGCCCTGGGAAATATTGAGGAAGATCATTGGGAGTGGCATGCCTTTGATACCGTGAAGGGCAGTGATTACCTGGGTGACCAGGATGCGATTGAGTTTATGTGCAAGGAGGCAATACCGGCAGTTTATGAATTGGAACATATGGGTCTGCCTTTTTCTCGGACTGAGGATGGTCGTATTGCTCAGAGACCATTCGGCGGACATACGAATAACGTCACCGGGAAGCCTGTCTCGCGTGCTTGTTATGCAGCAGACCGCACCGGTCATATGATCTTGCAGACCCTGTATCAGCAATGCATCAAGAACCATGTGCTCTTTTATGATGAGTTCCAGGTTTTGGATTTACTGGTTGTTAATGGTGCCGCAGCCGGGGTTGTGGCTTTAGAATTAGCAACCGGTGAGCTGCATGTTTTCCATGCGAAAGCGACCATCTTCGCAACCGGTGGTCACGGGCGGATCTGGGAGATTACATCAAATGCGTATGCATTCACCGGTGATGGTCTTGCAGTAACTCTCCGGCGTGGCATACCCGCTCAGGACCTTGAATTTTTTCAGTTCCACCCGACTGGTATTTATAAATTAGGCATCCTGATCACCGAGGGTGTACGCGGGGAAGGCGGTGTACTGGTCAATGGCCTGGGAGATCGCTTCATGCCAAAATATGCACCAAAGGTGAAAGATCTGGCATCGCGCGATGTGACCAGCCGCGCGATGTATCTGGAAATGCGTGAAGGACGAGGAGTTGAGGGTAAACGCTACCTGTACCTGGATATGCGTCCGGATGTTGTTAATAAATATGCTGCCGAAGATGGGCGAAAGCGTATCGACGGAACACCATACACCGTCACCGCGGAAGAGCTAATGGCCAAACTTCCCGATATCGTTGATTTCTCTCGCACATATTTAGGCGTCGACCCCGTGTCGCAGCCAATTCCGGTGCAGCCGACGGCACACTATGCCATGGGTGGCATTCCTACCAACAAGTTTGGTGAGGTAGTCGTTGACGAGAATAATACCGTGATGCCTGGTTTTTATGCGGCGGGAGAGTGCGCCTGTGTATCGGTTCATGGCGCTAACCGGCTCGGCACGAACTCGTTGCTAGATTTGATCGTATTCGGGAAGCATACTGGCTTGCAAGCGGCTGAATTTGCACAAGGAGCGGACTTGCTCAACCTCCCATCTGATCCGACGGAGTTCGCCATGCAACAAATAGACCGCTTGTTAAGTGCGAGCGGTGATGAAAAGGTTTTTGAGATTGCTCACGAGATGAAAAGTGTCATGTTTGAAGAAGTAGGCGTATTTCGCACTGCCGATGGAATGAACCATGCGCTGAATAAGGTGCGCGAGTGGCAAGATCGACTCAAGCATATCAAAATCCTCGATCGCGGCAAGGTATTCAACACCGAGCTGACCAATGCCTGGGAATTGGATAATTTACTTCAGGTGGCGGAGTTAACCACCATATGTGCGCTCAACCGGACGGAAAGCCGCGGCGGGCATGCACGCGAAGATTTTCCTAACCGAGATGACGTAAATTGGTTGAAGCACTCGCTGATTTGGAAACGTGATGGGCAAATTGAACTGCGCCTAAAACCAGTGACGATAACCAAATACCAGCCCAAGGAACGCGTTTATTAGGCTTGTGAGGTCATTATGGAAATTACATTACGAATTTACCGTTTCAATCCGGAGACCGATAAAAAACCACATTATGAAACCTACAATCTGGTAGCTGAGCCAACCGACCTCGTGCTGCACTTGCTCGAGTATGTCAAGGGCTATTATGACGGCACATTATCCTTCAGGCGTTCGTGTGCTCATGGGATGTGTGGCTCAGATGCTATGCGTATTAATGGTGTTAACCGCCTGGCGTGCAAGACGCTGGTGCAAGATCTCAATACGAATAAAATTGTTGTAGAGCCGATCCTGGGGATGAGGCCGATTAAGGATTTGATCGTTGATATGGAGCCTTTCTTCGATCATTACAGATCCGTGCTGCCCTATCTGGTGAATGATGAGCCGGAGCCAAAAGCGGAACGTTTGCAATCCATTGACCAGCGTGAACGCTTTGACGATACCACGAAATGCATCTTATGCGCTTGCTGTACTTCTTCTTGCCCCTCCTTCTGGGCTAACGAACAATATGTGGGTCCTGCAGCGATCGTCAATGCACATCGTTTCATCTTTGACAGCCGCGACCGGGCTGGAGCCGAGCGATTGAAGATCCTGGCGGACCAGTTTGGGGTCTATCGCTGCCATACAATTTTCAATTGCACCGAGGCTTGCCCGCGCGAAATCCAGGTGACGCGCGCCATTGGCGAAGTAAAACGGGCAATTGCCACAGGAAAGATCGAATAGGTGCAGAAATTTCTCGCCGATATAATCCCTGGTCAACTGACCAGGGATTTTGTATAATGAGACCCAGCACGCCCCAGTAGCTCAAAGGATAGAGCGAGGCTCTCCTAAGGCCGTGGTTGTGGGTTCGACTCCCGCCTGGGGCGCCAGTCTAATAATTGCAAAATTGTAATGATATTGCAACGATTTTGTTTCATTGTTATGAATATGGTATGTTAAACTAATTACGTTGAACGTCAGGGTGCCCCCCTCACCCTGGCGTTCAACGTTTAAATAGGTTGGTTAAAATTTTGGGGGTGATTATCGCATTATCCCAAGGACTGCAAGGCTAATTTTAATTTTTCGATTTCATCAAGCGTATTGTAATGCACCGGCCCAACCCGAACCATTCCGCCGCTAGTTTCTAGCCCCAGACGCTCGGTAATTGCAAGGGCATAGTAATTCCCATCCCACACATAAATATTTTTCCGTGCCAGACTTTCCGCAACTTGTCGAGGGTGCCAACCTTCTAACGTAAACGAGAAGGTGGGTACTCGCTCTTCCAGGCGGAGCGGATCCGCCAGTCCATATATAGACAAGCCCGAGGTTTCCTGCAGCACAGCCAGGACAGCCCGGCTAAGCTCGAACTCATAGGCGCGTATTGCTGCCATGCCCTGCTTGAGATGTAAGCGCCGCCCGGTGAATTGTTGAGCATACTTTTCCCCAAATTCATCTCCAAAATTCTGGCCTATCCATGCCAGGTATTCAACAGCACCGAGAACCCCGGCGATGCCCTCGTGGTTTTGAGTGCCAGTCTCAAACCTGCCTGGCAGGCTGTTTGTGGCTGGGCGGACTTTATATGCAAACAGTTCATCGAGTAAATCATAACGCCCATATAAGATGCCAGCGTGCGGACCGAAAAATTTGTAAGCGGACGAAACCAGGAAATCACAGCCGATCTGCTGCACGTCGATTGGGCCATGCGCGGCATATTGGACCGCGTCAATATAGACCAACGCGCCAGCCGCATGTGCCATCTCCACAATACTGGCAACTGGATTGATGGTGCCCAGCGCGTTAGAGGCATAACCAACAGCCAGCAGCTTTGGCTTCCCTTGAAGTGCTTTTTTCAAGTCATCGAGATCCAGTGTTCCATCTTCCGTGTGAAAATCTACCCAGCGTACTTTACAACCACGATCCTGGGCAGCCAGCACCCAGGGAGTGATATTTGCATCGTGATCCAGGCGCGTGACAACAATTTCATCGCCCGGTTGCCAGGTTCGAGAAATTGAGCGGCTGATGTGCAAGGTGAGAGTGGTCATATTGTTGCCAAAGATGACCTCTTCCGGTCGTGAAGCATTATAGAAATCAGCCATAGCCGCATGTGCGTCGTCGAGGACGGCATCCGATTGCTGGCTTGTAAAAAAAGCCCCACCATGATTGGCATTATGATTAAGAAGATATGCGTTGATGCGCTCCAGGGACGTCTGGGATATCTGTGTGCCGCCCGGATTGTCTAAATAGATGGCTGGAAAATCGTGTTGGGACTGGCGGCCCAACGCGGGAAAGTGGCCACGAATGATGGGCAAGTCGAGGGTCATATTGATGATCTCCTGTAAGAATTGGATGAGGTGTTGTTTAGAAATTGTACCAGTTATTTATGCAATGCTGCTTTCATGCGATTCAACCCCTCTTCCAGCATGATCTTTGGGCTGGCAATGTTTAACCTAATTTACCTTTCAAGGTATATTTAAAATCAGAATAATTAATATTCGATATGGATCGCCGGTCAATAATTCCATCGAAATCAGGAAACATATCGGACAAGCAGAATTGAGTATCTGCACGCAGGTCGACTGCTTACCGCAATCCCTCGAAGAGATCATGCTCGATTTCCCTGCCACCGTTCACCAGGCTGAATATTCGCACAAAGGTGCCCTCGCTCCAAAAGCGAAGCAAAGTCTGGCGGGGTAAGTCGACCAGTGGGCCATAGCCGGGGAGCTGGGACTGGTGGCAAAGGATCGCCTGCCAAACCTGGTCAAAATGCCGACGGGTATCAATACGGGTGGTTATCGCCCATTCCTTCCACCCGAAGTGATCGCGGGTAACTCCATCAACAGTGATATCGAGCTCACCAAGGCTTTCTTTAACCGCCGCGACCATGCTCTGTGAATCAACCATGTGGTAAAACTTGGCAACTCGATAGGGAGGCAGGTCCATCGGGTCGCGAAAGCTGGCATCTGCTGCGCACAACAGGGCTCCAGCTGTAAACTGGGCTAAAGCAATATGATCAGGGTGGCCGTAATTGCCATCCGGCGAAAAGGTTACCACCACTTGCGGCCGGATGCGCCGGATGTGGCTGGTAATTAGGGCAATTGCTTGCTGCGGATTTACCTGGTCAACCTCGCCGTCAAGGTAATCAAGAAACTGGACTTCCTGAAGACCCAGTATTTTAGCGGCGCAGTGAAGCTCAGTCTGGCGTATGTTGCCCATGACAGATAGTCCAGGGTCCTGCTCTTCAGGTCCGTTCCAGCCACGTTCTCCACGCGTAGCACACAGGAGGTAGGTCTCTATCCCTTCGGCAGCATATCGAGCCAGCGTGCCTCCCATGCCTAAGGATTCATCATCTGGATGAGGAAAGACGGCTAATAACTTGAGCGTTTCTGCCATAGAAAACCCGTATATTAGAGTAAATTTGTCTGATTATACCCTACTGTTTGAGGTTTTTCTGCGCAATCATCTCAGCTTCAGCCAGCTCTTCGGGTGTATTTACATTACGAAAACAATTCAGAAGGGGGTCATGCTTTCGGATTTCAGCGTCTTCAATAACCTGAACTTTAACCTGATTGAACCAGGAGTCGACTCGCCAGTAGCCGGCAGACAATGCTGATTTGATGTGTGGCAGGCAGGTAGACTGGCGGTATACCGCGTGGAATGGTTCCAGACCTTCACCTGTCCTGGGGATAACAATATCTGCATTGGTTGAGATCAAGAGATCCATTTCAGCAGAGAAGAGTGCAGGGCTGGCAAAGGGCATATCGCAGGCGACGACTGCAACGAACGGGTGGCTGGCGAAATGTAGCGCAGTGTAGATGCCACCCAGCGCGCCTCGACCCGGGATCAGATCGAGATACAATGGCAGACCCAGGAAGCTATAGGCTTGGGGCTGGTTGGTGGTGACCATGATTTCGGCAGCCAGGGATGAGAGGCGGTTAACCACGTGTTGAATCAGTGGCTGCCCCAGGAAAGGTGATAGGGCCTTGTCCTGACCCATGCGACGTGAAGTGCCTCCTGCCTGGATGGCAACGGTTAGCATGATGTGATTATAATAGATATGTGGGTTGGGCTTATTGACCTTGCCAGCCCAGATCAGGAGCGAGCTATGACAACCCTGGCAGAATACCTGGACAGCATGACGAGAGAAGGAGAGCTGGTTGAAGTCTTGCAGGATGGAGCAGTGCGCTGCGTAGCCTGCGGGCATCGGTGCTTGGTTCGTCCAGGGCGGCGAGGTATATGCCAGGTACGCTTTAACCAAGACGGTGTGCTACGTGTACCATGGGGGTATGTAGCTGCTTTGCAGGTCGATCCAATCGAAAAAAAACCATTTTTCCATATCTATCCGGGCAGTGAAGCACTGACGTTTGGAATGCTGGGGTGTGATTTTCATTGCGCATACTGCCAGAACAGCCTGTCTTCACAAGCCTTGCGCGACCCCGCTTCGGATATAGCTGGTAATTACCTGAGGCGCGTCTCTCCTGAGCAGATAGTAAATTTTGCACAGCGCAATGGAGTCGGGATCATCGCTTCTTCGTATAATGAGCCATTGATTACCACCGAGTGGGCGGTTGATATCTTTCGATTGGCTAAGCCGTTAGGTATGCAGTGTGTTTACATCTCCAATGGTAATGCTACACCCGAGGTGTTGGAGTACTTGCGACCATACCTGGTGGGATATAAGATCGATTTGAAAACGATGCAAGATCACCAGTACCGCCAGCTTGGTGGGGTTCTTCAGCATGTTTTGGACAGCATTCGACTTGCCCACCAAATGGGCTTATGGGTGGAGGTGGTGACCCTGGTGGTGCCTGGTTTTAATGACAGCACGGATGAGCTGATGGAAATGGCGCAGTTTATTAAATCGGTTTCGAATGATATCCCGTGGCATGTTACCGCTTTTCATCCAGATTATAAAATGACACATCCATCTCCAACCCCAGTGCGCACGCTAATCAGGGCATCTGAGATCGGCCAGGAGGCTGGATTGAATTATGTCTACGCCGGGAATATTCCTGGACGCGTCGGGGAGTACGAGAGCACCTGGTGTCCGAAGTGTCGATCCCGATTGATAGAACGTACCAGCTATGTGATCCGCAGTTATCAGATTACATCCCAGGGAACCTGTCCCAATTGTCATGAAAAAATCGCCGGAGTGTGGTCGAGCCAGCCCGGCGATGTGCAGGTAGATGGTCTAGGATATCCGCGGATGATTCACTAGATTCGGTGAAGTGTGAGGGCTTACCTTCGAACGATGGCGCGCATCACATAACGATCGATTGCGCCAAAACGATATTTGTACTCCTCATCACCACGCATAAAATCGAAGGCGGCACGCTGGTTCTCATTTGCCCATTTTAGCAGGTGACCGAGCAGTACCCAACCCGGGGAAAGTTCGCGGTAACTGAAGTTCAGCCCAGAGTTATATACCCAGATATGACCGTTGTAATCGAAGTTTAAATAACCGGCTACTTTTTGATCACCGACAGTCAGCATGGCAAGCTGAAGCCAACCCTCCCTGAATGCAGCTTGGATAGTGGCGTGCATTTGAGCACGCATACTGCTGGTGAGAAAGCGCTCTTTTTCGGGATCCTGTGCCATCAAAGACAGAAAATCTTCGGTTTCCTGATGTAAAGTAGCTTCTTCAGTCACGATATACCAGTGTACCGGTTCGGGATACTCCTCAGCTCGGCGCATTTTGCGCCGAATCTCATGGCGCTGTTTCTTGTCGATGCTTGCCAGATATGTCTCCCAATCACCTGGGAGGGGAATATAAGGGGTTCTCTGTAGATGGCTGCTGCTCGTATTGCCAGGCGAATTCCTCAGCTGCGGCGCGTATATTAGGCAAGGTTGGCGAATGCTCAGGCAGATTGTACAAATCCAGGACTTTCCAGGCAGGAGCAATTGGGCTGGCGAGTAGCTCCAGTAACAGGTGTGTAAAAGTAGGCAGCGCTGAACGAGGGGCGATTAGATCCAGGTAATCAGAAATTTCGATGCTGCCAAGCAGCATCATGGCAGGCTCACCTTCACGGTTGTCAGTAAAGAACAGGGGGGCAACACCCACAAGTTGCCCATCCTCTTCGCGAGCGGTTACAACAAACAGCTCGCCTTTTGACCATTCACCGCCTCCCAGGGTGTGCCACCACGTAGTTAAGTACTCATGTCGCAAAAATGGTACATGACTTGCACTACAACAGCTCAACAGATCATTCCATTCTTCTGCGAGTGGATTAATTTCTGATATGGTGCGATGTACAGATAGTTGCATAAGGACCCTTGTGGGATTGGTATTCTCTGGCTCAGTGCAGGGTGCGTCTGTTGCCGCATGCATTTTACCAGTATAATCGGTTTATATCTGAGGATCTAAGCAAAGGTTGCGTGTGCCATGCCGAATGTGTTGGATATTGATATTCTGCCTCTCTTTCGACGTTGGGGAAAAGACCAGCCAGAATTACCAGGTTTCAAAGCAGTAGCCCGCCCGCGCCGAGCGGCGCGAGGTCGGGAAACCGACCAGCTTGTAATTTATATGGATCTGAGTGGCAGCCTGGATGTCTCTCCGGAGCAACAGGAGCAGATCCTGACAGACCTGGCTCGAACTTATTACAGCACTTCGGGTTCTATCACATCGGCGTTACGTGATACTGCTGAGGCGTTGAACAACCTACTGATGCGGCGAAACTTACAACACACTGGAAGCGCCCATCAGGTTGTCGGCTCACTCTCGTTACTGGTGCTGCGTGGTGAGCAATTATTTTTGTCTCAATCCGGTCTGGTAACAGCTTATTTCCTTTCTGGAGAGCAGACGCAAATTCTGCATGATTCTTCTCTTTCTGGCAGGGGATTAGGGTCAAGCCAGAGCACACCTCTGCGTTACTTTCAGACCACTCTACAGGCGACAGACACCTTGATTTTGGCAGCTCGACCGGCTGCTGGTTGGGATGCCAGTCTGATCGACAGCCTATATGGGCAGGGCTTTGAAAGCCAGCGCCAGCTATTGGCTAGCAAAGGCGGTGATTTCAGCGCAGCAGTTTTCCAATTCAAGTCTGGCAGTGGCAAGGTTAACCTTCTTAAAGTAGAAGCGTTATCGACACAGACCTTAAAACCGGTGACTCCACTGGTCGCAACACCGATGGCACATCCTGAAGTTACAGCTATAGCTGCTAGCTCGGCATCACCTGGTACCGCTGAGATTGCGAGCCCATCAGAAACAGCACAGATTGGAAAATCTGTAACACCTCACCCTTCTATGGATTTGGGCAGCTCAGGTGAAGGTGTGGTAATGGCAGCAGCCTTAAATGCCGATCTGCCGGATGACTACCAACCGCTTCCTGAAATCGAATACGCCCCGAGCGACGGTTATATATCAGGCGCAGGTTACCCCACGTCTGTAACTCAGCCCGTTGGCGCCGATCCGCAGGTCGCAGAACGAGCTGGCGCAACTTCGTCTCCAGCACAGCCCAAAACACCGCGCCGTGGTTTTATGGTGCGCGTCGGAGCTGGGCTGGCGCTCGTGGCGCGGCCATTTGCGCGAGCTTTGTCAGGTCTGTTTGGCCGGCTGTTACCAGAAGAGTCAATTGCGAAGATACCAAACTCAGTGATGGCTTTCACTGCATTGGCAATCCCGCTCGTGATTGTTGTAGCCGCCACAACCGTGTACCTGCGTCAAGGCTTAGCAGCAAAATCTGACCAGATCTATAACCAGTCTTTGCAAGCGGTAGAGCAAGCCCAGGCACAAACGGATCCTCAAAAGCGCAGAGAAGCATTAACCGCGGCTTTAATTTATCTTGATCTGGCTGATGAATACAATCAGCGTCCTGAAACCCAAACTATGCGAGTTCAAGTTCAGAGTGCACTGGATGAACTGGATCTTGTACGGCGTATAGATTATAAGCCTGCCATCATCGGCGGTCTGAAGGAGGGCACGCTCATCAGCCGCCTGGTTGTCGTGGATACTGATTTGTACTTGCTAAATAGTGCGAATGGAGAAGTCCTGCGCGCAATCTATACGAATCAGGGTTACGAGATTGACCAGGGCTTTGCATGCGGACCAGAGAGCAACGCTGCTATTGGACCTTTAGTGGATATGCGCGCCTGGACAGCAAGCCTGGATCCTTTTGCCAGCATTATAGGCATCGACGCTCAGGGTACCCTGTTGTATTGTTTTCCAGATGCACCTCCCCAGGATGAGAAGCTTCCAGGACCGGCGGATAAGGCACTCGGAAACATTTCAAGTTTTGCGCTCAATTACACAGACCTGTATCTGGTGGATCCATCCAATTCTACAGTGTGGGTTTACTGGAATGGTGACTTTGAAAATCCTCCAGCCGCATACCTGGGTGAGCAACCTCTGGCGTTGCAGGATGTTGTTGATCTGGCGGTGAGTAATGAAGAGTTATACCTGCTGCATGCGGATGGTCGCATGACTTTGTGCCTTACCAGCAATTTGGGTTCTGTTTCACCCAATCGTTGTGCGGATCCGGCTCCATACTTGGATATGCGTGTGGGGCGTGAAAATACTACAATGAGCGTATACCCCACATACAGCCGGTTGGAATATAGCCCACCTCCCGATCCATCCCTGTTCTTGTTGGTAGGGAAAGATCAAGTTGTTGACCGCTTCAGCCTGCGCAATCTGGCTTACCAGCGCCGGTTCGGTCCCGTCGAGACGCTTCCAGGTGGAGATGCGACCGCTTTTACAGTGGACAACGTGGAAAGGGTTATTTACCTGGCGGTCGCAAATCAGGTTTATTACGCCACTGTGCCTTAGGATTGAATTAGGGAATACTCGTATTTGTCGGCCAGGGGGTGAAAGTAGCCGCTGGCGGTAGAGACGTCGACGTTAAAGGTGGCATTGTTGACGGTACTTCTGTTTGGATCGCGGTTGGTCGATATGGCGTTGCGCTTGGCAAAGCCGTGGGGGTTATGCTGCTCACCGGTTGGGTCAGTTGACCAGCAGCGGGGGCGGTGTCAGTAAGTTGCGTCTCGCCTCGTTTTAGTACTTTCTGGCTTGCCCACGCCAGCCCTGCCAGTAGAGCCACGATCAGGACGATTACCAGGGAGATGGTCAATAATTTATTCCTGCGTGGCTTTTTAATAATTTCTCTTTCTTGAGGGGCATCAGGGGGTTCGGGAACTTGCAAAGCGACCAGCGTGATATTATCGTGACCGCCGCGCTGATTCGCGATGCGAATTAGGTGTTCTATACTGTCTTGTAGGCCATCCTTTTGGAAATTTGCCAGGATTTCACTCTCGGCTACCAGATCAGTCAAACCATCGCTGCATAAGACGATGGTGTCTTTGGAATGCAGTTGTAAACCCTGATTAGCTTCGCTCTGTGCATTTTCTTCACCTGGGCTCAAACGCAGGCGTGTGTCAGGCTCAACAGGCTGGCGTGAACCGAGAAAGCGCCGTATGACATGAATGTTTGGGTGACTGCGCGCCTGTTCAGGGGTGATCAAGCCATAATCAAGTGCTTCCTGTATCCAGGTATGGTCAATGCTGATCTGTTGAATCGTGTTTTGGCGGATCAGGTATATGCGCGAATCACCAACGGATGCAGTATAAAGCCGGTCACCGATAACCCAGGCACATGCGCAGGTAGTGCCCATGCCTTCCAATTCGGGTTGGTTTAAGGAGTGCTGGAAGATTTCCATCGAGGCATGGACGATAGATTGGCGCAGGTATTCTATCGGTTGAGCTGCATCGCTGCTGCCTATAGCTTTCGAAATATATTCAACGGCCATTTCAGCGGCAAGCTCACCAGCCAGGTGACCGCCAATGCCGTCTGCCAATATAGCAAAGACAGAGGGTAACGATGGGGTAGAGTTCGTCTGATAAGCAGAGACAGCGAAGCGGTCCTCATTCTCCTTGCCTCGCATTCCCGGATGGGTGCCTGCAGCGACACGCAAATGGGCTTGGGAGATCTGGATCATGGTTCTGGTTTCTCCTGATCCTCGATATGCTTTACCACTGGCTTACGCCCAATCCCGGGTTGGCGCAGCGAAAAACGAAAGCCCACGCGACCAATGTGCACCAGATCACCGTGCTCCAGTGCTGCACCCTCGCGAGAAACTGGAGAATAATTGATCCAGGTGCCCGCGATAGACCCTTCATCCGTTAAGCGGAATGAACCATTCTCCCCCTGAATCAGGCGTGAATGCAAGCCTTCAACAGTTGGATCATCCAAAACCAGTGTGGCAAGGTTAGGATCACTTCCCAGAGTGGTTTCTGTTGTCGTGATTGGTACCATCGCGAACATCTTGTGCGCTTTCATCATCACTTATCCGGCTAAGAAAGGCCAAGGCTTTCGGAGCGATATGGCGTTGCGGCCAGTGAATCCGGCTAGCCCAGCCGGCTTTGCGTGCAGGTAGCTCTTTCTTGACAACTACTGGTTGGGTGACCGGATCAGATCTCCGACGGGCGTGTTTTCGCCTACCGGGTGTGGCAGGACGAATTCTGCCGCCCAAAACCAGTACAAGCAGCAGTACCGCTCCGAGGACTACCACTGCCAGGATAGAGAGGACTGTAAGATTTTGTGTAACCCATGACCAGGGATTGCGTGGTGGCAGTAAAACCAGCACCTGGACGATCTTCTCAATGCTGCTGCCTGTTAGCCCAAAACTGTCTTGCGCCTCGACGCGTAATGTATGTGATCCACTGGTCTGATAATTTTTCAGATCCCATACAAACTGATCGAAAGGCTCCTCAGTCCTTTCAGCCACCTGCTGTCCATCTACAAAAAGTGCAGTGCGGACAATTGGGCGCACGCGTTCATCTGGGAAAGTGATCAATATTTGTAATTCCTGCTGATCGGGGGTGAATTCATCAACAGGTGTGTCTGTAATCTGCTCGCCGTTTTCATCGAGAGGAGGTAGGCGTTGGATTTCGAGCGGAGGTGCAATAAAGGCTGGATCAGGGGGGTAGATGAGCACCTCAAAATTTTGCACTGGAGTGGTCACTGTCCCGGATGAAGTTTGAACTTCTGCTGCTAACTGATGTGTGCCGGCAGTCCGAATTTGAGATTGGTAAGTCAGGCGGTAAACGGTTCTCGCCGAGCCGATGATCTCCTCCAGGTCAAGCGTTGGGTTAGCCTCGCTGTATAAAAAGAACTGTCCACCGGTCTGAGCAGCCAGGTTTTTCAATTGTCCTTCGGCTGTCGTTGATACTACCCCGGGATCTGGTACCATCCAAACATTGATATTTACGCCCAATTGATTCGCTCTGGCGATCAGGTTCTCGGTAGAGAGAGCATCCTGGCTTGCAATCGGTGGAGTGATGAACAAAACAGAGCGGTTCATTCCCGTTCGAGGAGTTGGATCCGCCGCCTTTTCTACCGCTCGAAAAAGGATATCCAGGTTGGGCTCGAACTGACGCAGGTCAATCGCTCCAAGGTTGAGCGCTGAGATCCAATCAATGGGATCGGATAAATGACTGATCACCTCGCTATTTGGCAGCAGCATGCTCAGATCGTCGATGGTAGAGCCTCGCCGGCTGGTCGCCCATCTGCTGAGCGCCTGGGCGATCAATTCAGCACGTGAGGCGCCCTGGCTGTTTTGTATGGCGAGGGCGCTACCCCCATTGAGAGCCAGCACCAGCTGTACGCCGGGGTGAAACTGCTGCAGTTGCTTGACAGGCAGCTTTTGCAGGTCTTCAATAACCAATACATCGTCTGCTTGTAGGCCGGATACGAACTTGCCCGATGGTTCGCGTACATCCAGGTAAGCTTCGATTATCGGAAAATCCTCTAGATCGGGTGTAGACAGGTTGGCGCTGGGCGGGGATGTCTCGGTCTGTGCCCAGACAGGGTATACAGAAAATAATATGATGAAGATTACCAGTGAAAAGAGTACACCGCGTAAGCGCATAATCAGATTTTAGCACACCTATAACAGGATACAGGATGCTCCTGTAGGCTGCCAGCCTGAAGCCCTTCGGGATGTTATTCCCACTCAATGGTGGCAGGAGGCTTGCTGGTAATATCGTAGACTACCCTGTTAACGCCTTTAACCTCATTGACAATGCGGTTGGCGACGCGGCCCATCAGGTCATATGGCAGTCTCGCCCAATCGGCAGTCATGAAATCTTCTGTGGCTACTGCCCGCAATGCGACCACTTCCTGATAAGTACGCTGGTCGCCCATCACGCCAACAGAGCGCACAGGCAGTAAGACGGCAAATGCCTGTGAAATTCCTGCGCTGGTTGAGGAATCAGCTATTTCTGAGCCTCTTCGCATCAATCCGGCGCTGGCTAGCTCTGCAGTGAATATAGCGTCTGCAGCTCGCAGGCAGTTCAGGCGATCCAATGTGACCTCTCCCAGACAACGTACCGCCAACCCCGGTCCCGGAAACGGCTGCCGCCAGACCATTTCATCCGGTAAGCCTAAAGCTTTGCCAACCATGCGGACTTCATCCTTGAATAGATAACGCAGTGGCTCCACCAGCTCAAAATGCATTGCTTCGGGCAATCCTCCTACATTGTGATGGGTTTTAATGCGTTGCGCTTTAGAACGATCTGGAGCACTGGATTCGACGACATCTGGGTAGATTGTGCCCTGCACTAAAAATCGCCGCGGCTGCTCCATCAAACCAAGCTGCTGGGCTTCATTTTCAAAAATTCGGATGAACAGCTCGCCGATAATCCGGCGCTTCTTTTCTGGTTCCGTGACACCGTGCAAGGCAGCCATGAAGCGGTCGACCGCGTCTACGACCACCAGCTCGACTCCTAATTCTTCGTGAAGAACAGTTTGAACTTGACCAGCTTCGCCCTGGCGCAGCAAGCCGTTATTGACAAACACAGCAACGAGCTGCTCTCCGATAGCGCGCTGCACTATAGCCGTGGCTACACTAGAATCAACGCCCCCGCTGACCGCTGAAAGCACGGCAGCGCCCCCGACTGTGTTCCGGATGCGAGCGATACTTTCAGAGATGATCGATTCGGTGCTCCAATCAGGGGTAGCCCGGCAGATATCAAAAACGAATCGACGCAGAATTTCTTTGCCGCCAGGTGTATGGTGTACTTCTGGATGAAACTGCAAGCCAAAATAGCCGCGCTGCAGGTCGCCCATCGCAGCTATTGGTGAGTTTGCGCTGGTAGCCAGTGTAACGAAACCCGGTGGCGGGGTGACAATGCGATCGCCATGAGACATCCACACTTTCTGCGCCCCGCTGGGCAGCAGCGGGTTCTCCTGAGTCGTTTCAATTTGGGCTGAGCCGTATTCCCGCTCGCTCGAGGGAGCTACAACGCCGTTCAGGTTGTAGGTAAGCGCTTGCATACCATAGCAGATGCCGAGAATTGGCAGGCGGCTATCCAAAACATAAGCAGGAATTTGAGGCGCGCCAGGCTCATAGACAGAGGCAGGCCCACCCGATAGAATAAAACCTTTGGGCTGGACAGCGAATATTTTTTCCTGGGGTGCATCCCAGGGTAGCAGCTCGCTGTAGACATTCAGCTCACGTACCCGCCTTGCAATTAGCTGGGAATACTGCGAGCCAAAATCCAGGATGATAATCGCGCCGGTCATACGGATGTGGCAAAGGTGATCTGGTCGCCTTCCATGGATTGAATTGCTGCCAGCGACTCAATCGGCACGCCTAATGAAGATAGCGTATCACGACCGCCTTCGAAGGTTTTTTCGATGAGCGCACCGATCCCAACGATGGTTGCCCCGGCAGTTTGAGCGAGCCGTACCAACCCCAGGATGGTGGCGCCGGTGGCAAGAAAGTCGTCAATAATCAGCACACGCTCACCGCCCGCAAGATATTCTGGGGAAATGATCAATTCAACGGTGCGTCCCTTCGTGTGCGACGGGGTAAGGGTCAGGAAAACCTGGTCGGGCATGGTTATGGGTTTATGCTTGCGGGCATAAACGACTGGCAAACCCAGGTGATAGGCGGTAGTCAACGCGGGGGCGATACCGGAAATCTCCGCGGTAAGCACCTTGGTAGCTTTGACATGCCGAAAGCGTTCCGCCAGCTCTCTACCACAGCTATCCATTAATCCTGGGTCAACCTGGTGGTTGATAAAGCCATCAACTTTCAAGATGCCATTTCCCAGGTTTTTCCCTTCTCGCAATATCCGCTCTTCTAGTTCACGCATGTTTCTCTCCCGTAATCTGTTCGATTGGTTTAGACAATTCTACAACGCCTTCCGGCTGTATGCCAGGGTCTGGTAAATAGTTTGTGTTAGAATCTTTTTTTAATGTTAGTGCTTGCATCTAATTCTCCTCGTCGCAAGGAATTGCTGAGCCTTTCTGGCATCGATTTTGTGGTGGCTCCAGCGCATATTGATGAGTGTTTGCTTGCTGGCGAAACTGCAGCAGAGTATGTTTTGCGGCTGGCAGAAACCAAGGCTCGGGTAACCTTAGCCAACCTGGAGCCGACCCGGGCGGGTCAAAGCTGGGTATTGGCGGCTGATACGACTGTTGCGATCGACGGGCAGATCCTCGGCAAACCTGCCGATGTTGCCGAAGCTGAAGCCATGCTCAGCAGTTTGCGTGGTCGCACACACCAGGTACTCAGTGGGCTAGCGTTGCTGCGTGGCAAGGATGGAGAGTGCTGGCGTGATCTTTGCACAACGGATGTGCAGATGCGAGAATTCAGCGAGACTGAGATGCGCGCCTATATCGCCTCTGGAGACCCCTTTGACAAGGCAGGCGGCTATGCGATTCAACATACAGGTTTTTCACCCGTGCACGCCTGGCATGGTTGTTTTGCCAACGTGGTTGGATTGCCCTTGTGCCGCCTTGAGCGTTTGCTGAAGGCTTCTGGATGTCAGGCGAGGGTGAAACCTGAATTGGTCTGCACGGATAGAGATGAAACAACCTGCCGGGTTTACCAGCAGTTGAATGGTTTGGAATCGAAGGATTGAGATGTCTTTAAAGCTGCAAGTTGGTTGGATTTTATTAGGTGTTTTGCTTCTGTCTGGGTGTACCCTTGGAATTGTGGGCACCCCGGCAGGGACGCCTCCAGGTACTCCTACGGTAAATTTGCCTGCCAACCTGCCTGATGTCCAACGCGCAGCACGCGCTTATCTGGATGCCTGGAAGCAAGAGGATTATCCTGCGATGTACGCCATGCTGACCTCCATCAGCCAGGCTGCCATCAGCGAAGAAAAGTTCATCGAACATTACCAGGGGGTTGCAGCAGAAGCAGCCCTCAGTGGGGTGGATTACCAGCTGCTCACCTCCTTGACAAACCCAGACCAGGCTCAGGTGAGCTATCGCGTCGAACCTGGACAGCTCCCTGGTAGGTCAGGTGCAGGCAGATACGGTGATGAACCTTAGCCTGGAGGGTGGAAAATGGCGGGTGCAATGGGACGATTCTCTGGTGCTGCCGCAGTTAAAGGGCAGCAATTACCTGAGTATGGACACTCAGGGTTATAAACCGTCCCGGGGAAACATTTACGACCGAAACGGTCATGCCCTGGTAGCTCAGGCTGATGCAGTTGCCATCGGTCTTTACCCGGATCAGATTGATCCAGCACAGGCAGAATTTCTCTACACCCAGCTCTCGGAGCTAACCGGTTTGCGGGTTGAGACAATCCAGGCTATGCACGCCAACTTTCCGGCTGGCGCGGGTTGGTATCTGCCGTTAGGAGAGGTAACAGCAGACGAAGTAACCAGCCGTTACGAAACATTGAATGGTTTAAGCGGGCTATCATTGAGCTCCTATAAGTCTCGTTATTATTTCGATGGTGGTGTGGGAGCGCATGTGCTGGGCTATATGGGTGAGATACCCGCTGAGCAGCAAAGCGAGTATCTCCGCCAGGGCTACCAGATTGGTGATCGGATTGGACTGAGCGGGCTGGAAAAGTGGGGCGAGAGCGTGCTTTCGGGTCAGCGTGGTGGCGCGCTATATGTGCGCAACTCCTCCGGGCAACCAGTCACCATCCTTGCTGAAAAGACAGCCAAGCCAGCGCAGGCAATTTACACAACTCTGGATCGAGACTTCCAGGAAGGGGTTCAGCAAGCCATCTCAGGTTTCCGGGCAGCAGCCGTCGTGATCGAGCGTGATACCGGTCGGGTCCTGGCGATGGCTTCCTCACCAGACTTTGACCCGAATGCCTTTGAGCCGGTTAACTATAATAGTGGAGTGCTGCAAGCGAACCTGGATAGTCCTGACCAGCCATTATTTAATCGAGCTTCCCAGGGTCAATATCCGCTTGGCTCGGTATTCAAGATTATTACCATGGCAGCGGCTCTTGAGAGTGGGGAATACTCTTCAGGCTCAACGTATTATTGCGGAAAAACCTTTACTGAGCTGCAGGGAGTTACCCTGTATGACTGGACCTACGATTATGATTTCCCCGCCAGTGGCAATTTAACTTTGCCTGGGGGATTGATACGTTCCTGCAATCCCTGGTTCTATCATATTGGGCTGGATCTATTCAACCGGGGAATGGGTAATTTGGTGACGGAGATGGCAGGTGGTTTTGGATTGGGTAAACCGACCGGAATTGTAGGGGTGGACGAAGTCGCCGGTCAGGTACCTGAGCCAGAAAGCCAGAGCGATGCGACCAACCAGTCGATCGGTCAGGGAGCGCTGCTGGTCACTCCCTTGCAGGTAGCCAATTTCGTTGCTGCAATCGGGAATGGCGGCACCCTCTACCAGCCGCAGCTGATTGAGAGAATCGTTCCACTCGATGGTCAGCCAGAGCAGATCTTCCAACCGAAGGTGCTTGGTCAATTGCCAGTCTCAGCAGAGGTCCTGGAGGTAATTCAGCAGGCGATGGTGGGGGTGGTGTCGAGCACGCAGCCGCGCGGCACGGCATACCACGTTTTTACCGGTCTGGAGTTCCCCGTAGCGGGTAAAACCGGCACAGCGCAAACTGGCATCAGCGCGCCGCACGCCTGGTTTGCCGGCTACACCTTCGCCGAACAGGCAGATCACCCCGATATTGCCGTAGCGGTAGTTATGGAAAATGCGGGCGAAGGCTCAGATTATGCTGCACCAGTCTTCCGCCGGATTGTCGAGCTGTATTTCCGCGGCATACCGGGAAAGCTCTATGACTGGGAATCCATTTACAATGTGACCGCTACGCCGGAGCCGTGACAGATGGTTATGCTGCGTGGTTTAGTTATTCGATCGCAATCCGGGTTTTATACCGTCGAGACCGAGCAGGGCAAGATGGTATGCCAGCTACGCGGCAGACTTAAACAGGGTCGCCGGGTGGGGGATATGGTGGCGGTAGGCGATTGGGTGAATTTTACTCAATTGGATGCGCAAAACGGGGTGATTGAAGATATTGAACCACGCAAGCGGATGTTTTCCCGGCTGGCGCCTAACCCTCAAGCTGCCTACGAGCAGATTTTAATTGCCAATCCCGACCAGGTGGCACTGGTCTTTGCCTGTGCGCATCCCGCGCCGCACCTGGGAATGCTGGACCGCTTCCTGGTAATCGCTGAGCGGAATGATGTGCCGGCGCTTATTGTTGCCAACAAAGCTGACCTGGTGGATGAAGGGGATGCACAGGATTTGTTTGGAATATATGAGGTGTTAGGGTACAAGGTTGTGTACACGTCCGCGAAAAATCAAAGCGGGCTAAAGGAGCTGCGCAGCCATCTGGCAGGCAAGGTCAGCCTGTTTACCGGCCCCTCGGGTGTAGGAAAATCGAGCCTGCTAAACAGCCTGCAGCCTGGGTTGGGACTGGCAGCCCGCCAGGTGAGCGAGGCAACCAGCAAAGGTCGCCACACCACGGTTGTTCGTGAGCTTTACCCGCTGCAGGGGGGTGGATATGTAGCTGACACACCTGGGCTTAAAGCTTTAGCGCTTTGGGATATCGAGCCCGAAGAAATTGACGGCTATTTTCCGGAACTTCAATCATTGGTTTCACGTTGTACATTCAATGACTGCATGCATTTGCGCGAGCCTGGCTGTGCGGTTCGTTCCGCAGTAGAGTTGGGACAGGTGGATGCCCGGCGCTACCAATCCTACCTGCGCCTGCGCTTTGGTGAGAATGCTGATCTGGGCGAAGCTATCAGCTCGTTAAAGCTTCCCGCTTAGAGTGGATACCCCCACATACTGGTCAGTTTCTACATCATTGCGATGAAAGAACATTGAACCTGTTGAACCTGCTGGAGTTCGAGAAGGTATATAATTTGAGTGGTAGTGTGTGCCAATGGCAAATCTCTCTGATCAAGAATTGATCCTGCAGCTACAGGCTGGCAGCTTAGAAGCGCTGGGAGCCCTGTACGATGATTACCAGTTGATGGTCTATCGCACCGCGCTGGCAATTACCGGTGATGCTGACGTCGCTGCAGATTTGCTCCAGGATGTATTCCTGCGCCTTTTTCGATTTGCAGGGCATATTGATCCGACACGCCCACTTGAGCCCTGGCTCTACCGCATGACGGCTAATTTATCCTATACCTGGATCAAACGCAGCCGGCGCTGGCTGCACCCGCTTGAGGACCTGGTGGAGCGCATTTCGGTCGGTGGTTGGGGCTCCTTGCACGACGAGGTCGAGCGCAAAGATGAGTGGCAGGTGGTACAGAAAGCCGTCTCGAGCTTACCGCTGCAGCAGCGCATGGTAGTGGTGCTGTATTACTTAAATGATCTCTCTTTGCAGGAGATATCGGATATCTTAGAGGTTCCGATTGGCACGGTAAAATCGCGCCTGCATTATGGGCGCCTGGCATTAAAGCGCAGGTTGGGTATGAATGGGGACGGCCTGTTGGATTTGAATTACAAACGTTCTTAATTTATCTCGGAGGCAAGGCGTGATGGATCAATATCTACAGAGGTCGTTAAAGAATTGGGCAGCTCAACAGCAACCACCGGTGAAGACACGCAGCCGCTTGTTGTTTGCTGCTTCTGCAAATGCTCAATCCTCTAGTGATAGTATTGCTCGAGAAGCAGAGCTGATATTCTTACAGGACGACGGACCTCACCCGAAGAATCTTTTACCAGTTCCTTTTGATCCCTTCTGGGTGATGCACATTTCCACTCCTATATTACGGGCGCTCTAGCTAACTCTACTTCTAACTGACCCCACCCCCATAGGATGGTCTTTTGTCAACTTATTCCTTCCGATACAAGATTATATTGATTCTGATTTTATTGGTTCTAAGTGCTTGCGATACACAGGGCAATTCATTACAAACACAAGAAACAGAATCGGCAGTAGATGAGACTGCTACTGAAAGCATGCTTGCTGCTACACCAACCGTGCAGACGGAGCAGACGCTTACCATCTGTATGGCTGGTGAGCCGCGCTCATTATTCCTTTATGGCGACAACTCGCTGGCGGCGCGCAATATCCGCCAGGCAATATATGATGGTCCGGTAGAGTATCATGGTTACGATGCGGAAGCGCCTATCCTCGAAAAAGTCCCCGATTTACAAAATGGTGCTGTATCTTTTGCCCCGGTTGCAGCAGATGCGAATGCCCTGATTGCAGATATGACCGGTGCGACGCAGAACCTGGCAGAAGGCGTCTCCTATTTCCCGGCTGGCTGCCGGGACGCATCTTGCGCACAGGTTTACTCGGGAACAGAGGCAGCCAGCCTGGACCAGATGGTGGTACGGTTCACCTTAAAAGATGGGCTGACCTGGTCGGATGGCACGGCGCTGACTGCCGGTGATTCGCTGTACTCCTATGAAGTAGCGCGCAAGCTCAATCTGCCAGCCATGGCAGATCTGCTGCAGCGAACGCATTCTTACCAGGTGCTCGATGATAAGACCGTTGAGTGGCGCGGCATCCCGGGGCTGGTGGATTCCAGCTATCTCAGGTATTTCTTTTCACCCCTGCCGCGCCATGCCTGGGGCAGTCTGGAGGCTTCGGCTTTGATGACCGATCCACTCTCCAGCCAGGCGCCGTTGGGCTGGGGTGCGTATGTCGTCCAGGAATGGCTGCCTGGAGATCGAATTACTTTGACTGCCAACCCGCAGTATTTCCGCCAGGACGAAGGCTTGCCGGCATTTGACCGCCTGGTTTACCGCTTTATCCCGGATGCCGACCAGGCATTGGCAGCCCTGCAGCAGGGCGAATGCGACCTGCTCGATGACACCTATGATCTCGACCCTACACAACTGAAGGAGCTGGCTACAGCAGGCAAGCTGCAGGCGTTGCAGGTCACGGGCGTCGCCTGGGAACACCTGGATTTTGGGATCGCACCGTTTCAACCGGAGCTCAATCAGCCAGTTTTGCTTCAATCCAAAGAAATCCGCCAGGCTGTCGCGCTGTGCCTGGATCGGATCAAGCTGGCGCAGGCGTCCGGGGAAGAAACTGTGATGGATAGCTACTTGCCTGCCGACCATCCTTTGTACAATTCCAGCGCGCGAAAGTATGCTTACGATCCAGCCGCGGGGGTGGCATTGTTAGAATCTGCTGGCTGGAGGGACCTGGATGGTGATCCTGCCACGCCGCGTACCTCGGTGGGAGTCGGCGGAGTATTTGATGGCACGCCGCTTATCTTGACGCTGCATTTCGAAGATCCTGCCCAGGCGCAAAGCGCCCAACTCATCCAGGAGAGTTTGGCGCAGTGCGGCATCCAGGTGCAGGCGCAGGGAATGCCCGCAGAAAGCCTGTATGCTGCGGGTCCAGATGGCGTGGTGTTTGGTCGGCAGTTTGAGCTGGTGCAGTTTGCCTGGGCTTCAGCAGGTGCAGCCTGGCCTCAACCGCCGTGCTGGCTCTACACCAGTCAGGAAATCCCCGGACCCAGCTCAACTCAGTATCCCAAAGGCTGGGGCGGCGCCAACCTCAGCGGTTACAGCAACCCGCAGTATGATTTAGCCTGCCAGACAGGGTTAGGATCCTTGCCGGGCACCCCGGAAAACATGGCCGCCCATTACCAGGCACAGGCGATATACGCTGAAGAAATCCCCGTATTGCCGATCTATTCTCGTTCTGCCTGGCTGGCTGCCCGGTCGGACCTGTGTGGTCTGGCAGCAGTTTCACCTGGATTGAACATGTTGTGGGGGGTTGAGAGTATTAAAATAAAGGCGGAGTGTGACTCATGACGATTTTTGCCTCATAACTCCACTTCAGGTCTGGTGGTTGACCGATGTTCATTTTATGGTAATATTTAACGACATGCTCAGGTTTAGTTAATATCGAAATAAACAAGAGTCTTGAAAGAAGAATTTTTTTGGTTTAAGAGATCATGAAAGGAGGTGGTTGATCAAAAGGAATGATGAGCAAAATGTATCGGAATATCCAATGTAACCCAATATCCAATTCTGTCCAAATCTCTTTAGGAGGAGAACATGAAAACTAGATTGTTTGCTGTCCTGAGCATCCTGATCGTCCTGAGCATGGTGCTCGCAGCATGCGCACAGACGACTGCTGAACCTGAAACAGTAGTCGAGACTGTTATCGTCGAAGGCGAGACCACCACGATCGTCGAGACCGTCGAGGTCGTCACGACCGTTGAGGTTGAGAAGATCGTCGAAGTCGTCCCAACCCCAGTACCGTCGACCCGCACGGGTGCCTGGGTGGACCAGGTGGTCTTCACCAGCATCGATGATGCCAACTCAGCCGTCAGCCAACTCCAGGCCGGCGAGCTGGACGCCTATGCTTACTCCGTCGGTGATGCTGAGCTGTACAAGACTGTCCAGGCTGATCCGGGCCTTGTCTACAGCACCGTTTACGGTTCCTCGGATGAAATCAGCTACAACCCGGCGGTCTGCACCGACACGACCAAGCTGAACCCGTTCTCGAATGCCAAGATCCGCACAGCCACCAACAAGCTGTATGACCGCAACTACATCAACCAGGAAATCCAGGGCGGCTTGGGTGTGCCCAAGTTCTTCCCGATGGTGACCGCATTCGCGGATTATGCCAAGTATATTGCCACAGCGCGCGCGCTGGAAGGCAAGTATGCCTACAACCCCGAAGCCGCTAAGGCTGAGATCGCCGCTGAGATGGAAGCCATGGGCGCCACCCTCGGCGCAGATGGCAAGTGGCAGTATCAGGGCGCTCCGGTGGTTGTCATGGGCTTGATCCGCACCGAAGACGATCGCAAGCTGATCGGCGACTACGTTGCCACGCAGCTCGAATCGGTTGGTTTCACCGTTGACCGCCAGTTCAAGACCCGCAGCGAAGCCTCCCCGATCTGGGTGCAGGGCAACCCAACCGACTGCCTGTTCGGCTACTACACCGGCGGCTGGATAACCACCGAGGTCGTCCGCGACGAAGGCAGTAACTTCAGCTTCTACAACACCGCCAACGATTACCCGATCCCGCTGTTCCAGGCCTACACGCCCTCGCCCGAATTCGACGAGATCGCGCTGAAGCTGCGCAACAACGACTTCGCCACCCTGGAAGAGCGCGATGAGCTGTTTGCCAAGGCGATGGCACTCTCCCTGGAAGACTCAGGCTCCGGCTCGGTGCGAGTTTGGATCGACGACGGTCTGGCTTTCAGCCCGCAGACGTCAGATGTTGAGGTGACCGCTGACCTGTCCGGCGGCGTCGCCGGCGCCCGCATGTGGCCCGCGACCGTGCGCTTCAAAGGACTGGAAGGCGGCGTCATGCGCATGGCTCAGCCCGGTATCCTGGTGGATCCGTGGAATCCGATTGGTGGTTCCAACTGGATTTACGACATGATGCCGATCCGCGCCACTATGGACTGGGGCGTCCAAATCGATCCCTTCACCGGATTGCGCCTGCCGCAGCGTATCGAATCCGCCTCGGTGGTTGCCAAGGAAGGCTTGCCGATCGGCAAGACCCTGGATTGGGTTGACCTGCAGTTTGCTCCGTCCATCGAAGTACCCGGTGATGCCTGGGTTGACTGGGATGCCACCAACCAGAAATTCATCACCGCGGCTGAAGCCTACACCACCACGCAGACTTCAAATGTAAAAGTTACCGTGACCTACCCGGCAGACCTGTTCGAAACCATTAAATGGCACGATGGCAGCCCATTGACCATGGGCGACTTCGTCAACGGCATGATCATGACCTTCGATCCTGGTAAACCGGAATCGGCGATTTACGATGAAGCCCTGGGCGAAACGTTGAACGCTTTCATGTCGCATTTCAAGGGCGTCAAGGTTGTCTCAACTGACCCGCTGGTCATCGAAACTTATGACGATCTGTTTGCGTTAGACGCTGAGAACAATGTTAACGATACAACAACCTGGTGGCCAAACTATACCTACGGTCCGCTCTCCTGGCACACCAACGCTCTCGGTGTTCAGGCGGATGCTGATAAGAAGCTGGCTTTCTCGGCTGCCAAAGCGGATACGAACAAGGTTGAGTGGATGGGCTACGTCGCTGGTCCAAGCCTGGAAATCCTCAAGGGTCTACCTGGATGCCAGCCTGACCGAGCCCTACATCCCCTATGCTCCCACGCTGGGCGAGTACGTCACTGCTGAAGAAGCCGCGGCGCGCTACGCCAACCTGGCGACATGGTACGAAGAGCGCGGCAACTTCTGGCTGGGCACCGGTCCGTTCTACCTGTACCGGGTCTTCCCCGTCGAGCAGACCGTCACCCTGCAGCGCAATGCCGACTTCCCCGACAAGGCTGACAAATGGTCCAACTTTGGCGAGCCCAAGATTGCCACGGTCGAGCTGGATGGCCCAGGACAGGTTGATGCTGGCAGCGAAGCAGTCTTCGATGTCTTCGTGACCTTCAAGGACGAGCCTTACCCGGCCGATGAAGTTGCCAGCGTCAAATACCTGGTCTTCGATGCCAGTGGCAACCTGGTTACCCAGGGGGATGCAGCATCCGTGGCGGATGGCCAGTACCAGGTCACCCTCGGCACGGATGTGACCGGCGCGTTCACTTCCGGTGGTTACAAGCTGGAAGTGGCGGTGGTTGTCAAACCGGTCAGCCTGCCTGGCTTCGCCAGCCTGGAGTTCATCGTCCCGTAATAAGATACAGATGTGTGATTGGAGCGAGAGGAGCACTTCTCGCTCCAAATAAATAATTTGGTTTGTTATATGGGCGGCTTGCGCCGCCCATATAACGATAAATAGGTTATCAGTAGGAGGTGGAGGTTGAACACAGAAACTACCCTCGCTCCGGAAAAAGCAGGCGCTTCTGCAGAAGCCAAGGCCGCGGCAAGCTCATTCGCCCGCATTGCTCGCTATACCGTTGTGCGCCTGGTTATGCTTTTCATCACCGTGGTGATTGGCGTCTACTTAACCATTTTGATCGCCAACATGGGCGGCTATGTGGACAAGATCCGCAAGGGTGAAATCCGTGAGGCAGTCGGTCTGCGGGTTTTATCTGATCCTGCGCTTAGAAACCTGTCGCTGGAAGCGCGCAATGCACAAATTGATAGCATGATTCGCCTGGAAGAAGAGCGCCTGGGCTTGAACCAACCCTTCTTCATACGCAGCGTGCGCTATTTGAGCGGTGCACTCACTTTGAACCTGGGTCGCTCGCAAAACATGTCCAGCGACAGCGGCTCGCGCCAGGTGCGCCTGATCATCCTGGAGCGCCTGCCACCTACACTGGTATTGTTCGCCACGGCGGATTTGATTTTATTTTTCTCCGCTGTTTTTATTGCCCTGGGATTGTCGCGCCGCTATGGTTCGTTGTTAGATAAGGCGGTGATCGCTATGGCGCCCATATCGGCTGCGCCTTATTGGTTTTATGGCATCTTCCTGATCTTAATTTTTGGCGCCTTGCTGCGCGTGCTGCCCTTCGGCGGGATGGTGTCTGCGCCGCCGCCCGAAAATCGGATTGATTACATCCTCAGTCTGCTCCAGCACATGATCTTACCCGTGTCAGCCATCCTGATCAGCTCGATCTTCATCAGCATTTATAACTGGCGAACTTTCTTCCTGATCTATTCCAGCGAAGATTATGTTGATATGGCTAAGGCAAAAGGTCTGAGCTCGCGCGAGCTCGAGCGGCGCTATATTCTGCGCCCCACCCTGCCGGTGATCATCACCAGCTTTGCCTTGCTGTTGATCGCCCTGTGGACCGGGGCGCCAATCTTTGAGGCGGTGTTCAACTGGCCAGGGTTAGGTCGGACGCTCTACCAGGCGATTGGCCTGTTCGACACCCCGGTGATCGTCGCCTCGACCGTTGTGTATGCCTACCTGCTGGCGGTTACCGTCTTTATCCTGGATTTTGTGTATGTTATCGTCGATCCACGCGTCAAAATCGGAGGCGGAGGGGGGAGGCCGGCATGAGCGGTTTGAAAAGAAACCTTGCCGAGCTGGTGCGTTATCCATCGGCAGTGGCAGGTCTGGTAATTATCCTGATAATGATCCTGGCTTCCATCTACACCTTGATCACCATCCCCTATTCCGAAGCTATTCGCCTGTGGCGCGGTGGCGAGGCAGTTTGGTACAACCTGCCAAAGAACGCCCCGCCGTCCTGGACAAACATCTTCCGCCGCGAAAAGCTGCCTGATACGGTCATTATGAACACAACCGATGAGGATATGCCCAGAACGGTTGAGCAGACCAACAGCGGGGAGGCAATTACTTACCAGTTCACATTTGATTTTAACTATGACAGCTTCCCGACTGAGATGAACCTGTTCTTGCAGCCAAGCTTCCAGGAAAAACCGCCATTTGTCTCCCTGTCCTGGCAAACACCGGATGGTCGCGACATTCGGATGTCTGATTTTTCTGTTTCGGCGAATACCACTTATCGCGTAGCCCAGGATGTAAAGCTGCAGCGCCGCCTGGGCGGCGTCCCACCGGTGACCGGTCTGCTGATGGTGCCGGGGTCGGATCCGCCGGTACCCTTAAAGGGCACCTATACCATGACGATGGAAGTGAACACCTTTGAGCAAGGCGCTGACGTGCAGGGTGAATTCGTAATATATGGGAAAGTATATGGTCTGGCTGGCACCGATCATCTGCGCCGCGACCTGATGGTAGCAATGCAGTGGGGCATGCCGGTGGCGCTGGCGTTTGGCTTGCTGGCTGCCCTGGGCACAACGATCTTAACCATGATCATTGCCGCCACGGGCGTGTGGTTTGGTGGCTGGTTTGACGAGCTGATACAACGCATTACCGAGGTAAATCTGGTCTTGCCCTTCTTACCGATCTTGATCATGGTGGGTACCTTCTATTCACGCAGCATCTGGGTGATCCTGAGCGTTACCATCCTGTTGAGCATCTTCGGTGCCGCGATCAAGACCTACCGGGCTAATTTCATGCAGATCAAGGAGTCGTCTTACATCGAAGCCGCCAAGGCATATGGCGCCAGCTCGCCACGGCTGGTCTTCAGTTACCTGATCCCTCGCATTATCCCCTTGATTATCCCGGGCCTGGTGCTCGCTATTCCGACCTATGTCTTCCTGGAAGCCTCCCTGGCGGTGCTGGGGTTGGGCGACCCGGTGCTCCCGACCTGGGGCAAGGTGATCCAGGATGCCCAATCCAATGGCGCCCTGTATATGGGTTATTATTATTGGGTATTGGAGCCAGCGGCAATGTTGATGCTCACCGGGCTGGCTTTTGCTTTGTTAGGATTTGCATTGGATCGCATTTTCAATCCCAGGTTGAGAGGCATGTAGGATGATAGCACAAGAACCGTTGCTTCGCATTGAGGACTTATTGCTCCACTTCCGCACGACCAAAGGGGTGGTGCAGGCGGTGGATGGGGTCTCCTTCGACCTGGCATATAAACAAGCCATCGTGGTGTTAGGTGAATCCGGCTGTGGCAAGACTTCGCTGGCTAAAGCGGTGATGCGCCTGTTGCCGCGCAACGTGGCTACTTACTCGGGGAAGATCCACCTGGATGGGCTTGAGCTGATGGCGATGGAAGATGAAGAATATCGCCAAAATGTGCGCTGGGTGAAGATGTCGATGGTGCCGCAGGCAGCGATGAACTCCTTGAACCCTGTGCTCAAGGTTGGCGACCAGGTCGCCGAACCATTAATCATCCACGGTGGAACTGATAAAAAGTCGGCCTGGCTTTCGGCGCAGAAGATGTTTGAACATGTGGGTGTTCCGACAGATTTCATGCATCGCTATGCCTTCGAGTTGAGCGGTGGGATGCGTCAGCGGGTGGCAATTGCCATGGCGCTGGTGGCTGCGCCGCAGTTGATCTTCCTGGACGAGCCGACTTCCGCTCTGGATGTGCTCACCCAGGCGAATATCATGAACGTGCTCAAACGCCTGAAACACGAGCTGGAAATCAGCTTTATCTTAATTACGCACGATATTGCCACCTCCAGCGAGCTGGCGGATAACGTGGCGGTGATGTATGCCGGCCAGATTGTCGAAGTGAGCGATGCCTTCCGCTTCTTCAAGGAACCACTGCATCCCTATTCGCGCAAGTTAATGGCCAGTGTGCCGCGCTTGCGCGGTACGCAGGAGCTGGAATTCATTACCGGTCAGCCACCCAGCCTGCTCAATCCTCCCACTGGCTGTCGTTTTGCAGATCGCTGTTCGTTGCGTTTTGAAAAATGTGCTGAAGAACCGCCGACCTTCGACCGCAACGGCATCAAAGTTAAATGCTGGCTATTTGCCTAGGCGCAGGAGTACAGGTATGGTTGCTGAGAATCCAAGAGAAGTGGAAATGAATGGTATCAAAGACACCCAGGCAGGTGGCGCAGGCAAACGGAATGGGAACCTGCTTTCCATCGATGATTTACATGTCTGGTTTGAGTTGCGCAAATGGGGCTTTAGCCATGCCGGTTATGTTAAAGCCGTGGATGGGGTTAATTTCAACCTGGGCTACAACGAAGCGATCGCTATTGTCGGAGAAAGCGGTTGCGGAAAATCCAGTTTAATGAAGACCATCCTGGGTCTTTATCGACCGATCCGTGGAAAAGTTTCATTCGATGGAAAGAATATCGCTGAGCTGGATAGGCGCGGCATGCACTGGTACCGTTCCAATGTCGGTTATGTCCAGCAAGACCCCTATGGGGCGTTGCCGCCCTTCATGAGCGTTGAGCGCATCTTGAGCGAACCGCTGATCATCAGTGGCGTCAAGGATCGCGACGAACGCTTGCGCCGCATCCACAAGGTGATGAAAGAGGTCAAGATGTTCCCGGTTGAAGACTTCTTGACCAAGTTTCCCCACCAGTTAAGCGGTGGGCAGCAACAACGAGTGGTGATTGCCCGAGCGATGATCCTCGAGCCGCGTTTGATCGTGGCGGATGAGCCAGTATCCATGCTGGATGCTTCCGTGCGGGTTGAGATCCTCAAGCTGTTGCGCGGCCTGCAGGAATCATATCACCTGGCGGTCATCTATATCACCCACGACCTCTCCACCGTACGCTACTTCTCGGAACGTATCTTCGTGATGTATGCCGGGAAGGTAGTCGAAAAAGGGAAAGTAGATGATATCCTCAACAGACCGCTGCACCCCTATACCCTTGCCTTATTAGACGCCACGCCGGAACCGGACGCGCAGAATGCCCTGACGTACAAGGAGATCCCGGTTGGCGAACCGCCCAGCCTGGTCAACCCACCATCTGGCTGCCGTTTCCACCCGCGCTGCCCGAAGGCGATTAAGGGTTTGTGCGAGGTTGAAGAACCGCCCGATTTCGAAGTTGAACCGCGGCATTTGACAAAGTGCTGGTTGTTTAAAGATGTCCAGATGGCATCCTAAATACCTCCTGGTCGTGGCAGTCTTCCTGCTGGTGTTGGGCTTCATGATTCCCTTTCTGATGATGGCCCAGATCATTGAATCGACGTTCTTTTTAAACTTCCTGGCTTATATCTCATCCGTAGTTGGCCTGTTCGTGGGCTTCATCGGTATAGCTGTCTACCGTCGGCGGCGCGAATAAGCGTTTTACAAAGATGGGGCAACAATCGCCCCATCTTTGTAAAATTGAGAAATGAACACTCTGGAAGAAGTCCAGCCTGATTTACCGCCGCCCTCCCGGCACCCCCCCTTCTAAGCGGGTTTTCCCGCATTTTCAAGTACGCCCTGATCAAGGCGATCACCCTCTTCCTGACGGTGGCGATCGGGTTATACCTTACCATCACCGTGCTCAACCTGGGGGGATATGTGGATCGAATTTTCGCCGCTAATATCGACGAGACGATCGGGGCGATGATCCAGGGCGGCTGGCTGAAGGAAGTCCCTGAGCCAGAGCGCAGTGCGACGATCGAGCAAACCCGCCTGGGGATGCAGCATGCCATGGGACTGGACCAGCCCTATATGCTGCGTAGCTTGCGCTGGCTGTGGAACGGGCTGACGCTGAACCTGGGGCCAGCACGGGCGCAATACTTCTTTTCTTTTGATACGGGCGAAGTCGAATCGATCGTGCTCAAGCATCTACCCTATACCCTGGTGCTGGTTGGGATAGCTAACATCCTGGTATTTTTTGCCAGTATCACTGTAGCCCTGGTCCTCTCGCGTAAACCCGGCAGCCGCGCCGACCGGCTGATGATGTTCCTTTCTCCGTTGTCGACCACGCCGAGCTGGATTTTTGGTGTGCTATTAATTGTAATCCTGGTCAACCAGTTGCACTTACTGTCCCCGCCGAAAACGTTCGATATCAACGAGATGGTCATGTCGTACGATTACTTGAAGTTTTTAGCGCGCCAGATGATCCTGCCGGTCCTGGCGATCTTCCTGGGCACATTTTTTGTTGGCGTTTATTCCTGGCGGACATTCTTCTTAATATATTCAAATGAAGATTACGTGGAGATCGCACGTGCAAAAGGACTCCCCAACCGCATCATCGAGCGGCAGTATATCCTCCGTCCGGTCTTGCCGTACGTGATTACCAGCTTCGCGGTGATGATGCTCACCTTGTGGCAGGGCGCCATCGCCCTGGAGTTGCTCTTCCGCTGGCCTGGTGTAGGTGCGCTGTTTATCACTGCGGTGCGCTCGATGAATACCCCCCTGACCCTGGGCGTGGTGGTGATCTTTGCCTATATGCTGGCGATCACAGTTTTCATCCTGGATATCGTCTACGCCCTGGTGGACCCACGGGTGCGGATAGGCGGAGAAAACCAGGCTGTGCGAACAGTAACCCCGAAACGTCGCAGCCCCTTTCGCCGGTACAGAGCCGCGCCGGGGCACAACAAGGAAACACCTGCTATTCCAGGCACGGATAGGCCGGTTATTCCTCCCCAGCCAGCCGTGAAACCGACGATACACACCTGGTGGAAGGGGATGGCGGGCTTGCGGGCTGATCTGAGGGAATTTAGGCGTTATCCCTCGGCGGTGTTCGGCGTCATCTTTATCCTGGCGCTGGTAGTCCTGGCGGTCTACACGATGGTGGCTTATCCCTACGATCAGGTGGTGAAGTTATGGCGCGCCCAGGGCGGGGATTTCTACCGCAACACCTGGTATGCCTCCCCGCAAAATGCACTGCCAACCTGGGTAAACGCTTTTCGTCGGGACAAGTTACCCGAAACCATCCTGCTGAACAGCGAGGACGGCAGCGCAGTTAAGACGGTTCAGCAGAATGAGAGTGGTTCGAGCACGATAGCGATCGATTTCACTTTTGATTTTCCCTATAACCGGTTTCCCCAGGACCTGGTGCTGTTTCTGGATGGCGTCTATTTAGAAAAAGCGCCATTTGCCGCCCTGGTATGGGTGACGCCGGATGGGCGGGATATCGACCTGGGAGGACAGGCGGTCAAGGGACCGTATGGCTACTACCTGTCCCGGGATGATAAATTAAACCGTAAGCTCCAATCGGCAGCGCCATTGGCTGGGCTGTTTGGCGACCCGAGGACAAACCAGGCAACGCCCCTGTCAGGGCAATACCATCTTAAAGTAACCGGGGCGACTTTCGAGCCAAATTCTGACCTGCGCGCCGAGATGGTCTTGTATGGACAGGTCTACGGCCTGGCAGGGACGGATAACCAACGCCGAGATCTGTTGATTCCATTGTTATGGGGAACCGTGGTGGCGCTGGCCTTTGGTCTTCTGGGGGCAATATTCACCAGCCTGCTGGCGATGATCATCGCCGCCGTGGGCGTCTGGCACGACGGCTGGCTAGATGAGCTGATCCAGCGTATCACGGAAGTCAATATGATCCTTCCAGCTTTGCCAATTGCCATCATGGTCTATTTGCTATTTTCGAAAAGCATCTGGACAATCCTGGGAGTGTTGGTATTGCTGAGTATTTTCGGCAGCGCCATTAAAACCTACCGCTCGGTCTTCTTGCAGGTCAAGCAGGCTCCATATATGGAAGCAGCTCAAGCCTATGGCGCTTCCGACAGTCGTATGATCCTGAACTACCTTGTGCCGCGCATCCTGCCGGTGTTGGTTCCGCAGCTAGTGCTGATGGCGCCGGTGTTTGTTTTTTACGAGGCTACCCTGGCTTACCTTGGGGTGAGCGACCCATACCTGCCGACCTGGGGTAAGACGATTTATGATGCACTTTCCAGCGCCAACTTTATGAATTATTCCTACTGGTTTCTCGAGCCGATTGGGCTGATGATGCTGACCAGCCTGGCGTTTTTGATGGTGGGTTTCGCCCTGGAGCGCATATTGAACCCGCACCTGCGCACCGATTAACTATTTTATACGGTTTGTGCAGCGACAGCCGCCTAAAAACCATAAAGATAATAATTGTGATACAATTTCGCCTGCCGCCCTTCCGGCAGCAAGCGAAATTGGGGCGTGGTGCAACGGTAGCACAGCGGACTTTGGATCCGTATATCTTGGTTCGAATCCGAGCGCCCCAGCCTGATTTGTCAGTCCGAGAATTGCAAAGATTGAAAGTTTCCGCGATTTTATGTTGGGTTGACTTGGACGATGCATCTTCGAGCGTTGCATGGCCGATCACGCCAGTGTAAGGCTCGTTTTTATTAGGAGTTGCGAATGGAAACTGCAGGGTTGTTGTTAGCGGCGGGTCAGGGCACGCGCATGAAATCAAAGCTGCCGAAAGTCCTGCACCCCATCCTGGGGCGGCCGATGATCCTGTATGCCATAGAGAGCCTGCAGCAGGCGACCGGCAGCAAACCAGTCGTCGTGATTGGGCATGGGGCAGAGCTGATCCGCCAATCGATTGGGGAGCAGGTCGAATGGGTTTTGCAACAGCCTCAATTGGGCACCGGGCATGCCGTACAGCAGGCACAGGGGCTGCTGCAGGGGCGGGCAGACCAGGTTCTGGTGACCACTGCTGATATGCCGCTGATGCGCACAGAAACGCTGCGGCGCCTGCTCGAAGTACAGTCCGTCAATCCCGGTCCGATCACCATGCTGACATTAATCGCTCCAGATGCACGCGGTTTTGGTCGCATCGTACGGGACGCCGGTGGCCGGGTAGCGGCGATTGTCGAAGAAGCGCAGGCTACCCCAGAACAGTTAGCCATTCATGAGCTGAATGCAAGCGCCTATTGCTTTAATGCCACCTGGCTGTGGGAAGCACTGCCGCGCATCCCGCTCTCTCCAAAGGGTGAATATTACTTAACCGATCTGGTCGGATTAGCGGTTGGAGATGGGCTGGCGGTCGAAGCGATTGTTGTAGAGGATGCCCAAGAGACGATCGGCATCAACACGCGTGTGCACCTGGCAGAGGCTGAAGGAATCATGCGCCAGCGCATCAATCGTGCCTGGATGGAACAGGGCGTCTCGATGGTTGATCCGTCAGCTACTTATATCGAACCAGGGGTTCAAATCGGCCGGGATACCATCATCTGGCCAAATACATATCTGCATGGAGTCACCCGAATTGGCGAAGATTGCATCGTTGGACCGGACGCTATCGTGAGAGACTGCCAGATTGGCGATGGCTGCAAGATCGTTGCTTCTGTTTTAGAGGGGGCAGTGCTGGAAGACGAAGTGGAAATTGGGCCGTACTCGCATCTGCGCAAAGGCGCACACCTGGCGCAAGGGGTGCACCTGGGGAATTTTGGTGAGGTGAAGGAATCTTACATCGGCCCCAGGTCGAAAATGGGGCATTTTTCATATATAGGTGATACCAAGATTGGTGCAGACGTCAATATCGGTGCTGGAACGGTCACGTGCAATTACGACGGGGTGCGAAAAAACCCGACGGAGATCGGTGATGGTGCTTTTATCGGCAGTGATACGATGCTCGTAGCTCCGGTGAAGGTTGGCGATCATGCGCAAACCGGAGCTGGTGCGGTGGTGACAAAAGATGTGGCTCCCGGCACGCTGGTTGTCGGCATGCCTGCGCGTGCGATCCGTAAGCTGAGAGAACATGATTGAAGATGTTTTACTTCTGCTGCTCATTGCAGCCCTGGTAGCGCTTGATCTAGTCAGCATTGCAGCGCGGGCTGCCCTGATGGAGTCCAGCTATGCCAGGCTGATAACCATAAAAGAAGGCCAGGAAACCCGCGTCAATCGAGCTTTAGAGCTGCATTCCAGACTGCCGCGTGGCAAAGCCAGCGTTAACCTGGTGCTGGTTTTAACGCGCTTCGGATTAGCAGCGTGGGTGATCTCAGTAATTTCGATGAAACTGCCAGACGCCGCCTGGTATATCCCGGTGCTCGCCTTGCTGGGTAGCGCTCTGTTGCTGTTTATTATTGAATGGTGGGTGCAGTCGAGTGCGGAGCACGATGCGGAAAAAAGTCTGATGCGGTTTGTACCACTGCTAAAACTCTACATGTGGATTTTTTCGCCACTGGTCAGCCTGTCGCTTGCTATTTCTCACGAGCCACGCGGCGAAGTGGAGCACACCAGCTCAGTCACCGAAAGTGAGTTTAGGACATTGGTGGATGCTGGGCAAGAGGAGGGTGTGATTGAGCAGGGCGAGCGCAGAATGATCTATTCGATCATCGATTTAGGGGATACCCTGGCGCGCGAAATCATGGTGCCGCGCATCGATATGCTCACCCTTGAAGTAAACACTCCGCTGGGGCTTGCAGCGGATGCCTTATTGAGCTCGGGTCACTCGCGTGTGCCGGTGTACGAAGAGACGGTAGACAATATGAAGGGTCTGCTGTATGCCAAGGATTTACTGCGTGTCTGGCGGGAAGGCAGCCAATTAGACTCCCTGCAGTCTCTGCTGCGACCAGCTTATTTTATTCCGGAGGCAAAGAAAGTCGATAAGCTCTTGGCTGAAATGCAGAGCCAGCGCATCCACATGGCGATTGTGGTAGACGAATATGGCGGCGTCGCGGGTCTGGTGACATTGGAAGACATTATCGAAGAAGTCCTGGGCGAGATCATGGATGAGTATGATCACGCTGAAGAAATGCCCTATCAGGCATTGTCAAACGGTGAATATATATTTCTTGGGCGAGTAGACCTGGATGACTTCAACGAGGTAATGGGCAGCACCCTTTCAAAAGAAGAAGCGGAAACACTGGGTGGGTATATCTACTCCCGGCTTGGGCATGTACCGGTGGTGGGAGAAACCGTCTACGCTGACAACCTGGTATTGATTGTAGAGCTGGTCACTGCCCGGCGTATTCGTAAAGTGCGTGCCCGTTGGGCACCAATAGAAATAGAGGTTGATGAGGAAAAACATGTTGACGGATGAAATGCAGCAAGAACTGATCCGGCTGGCTAAAGAGGTCCGCCAATGGGCGTATGCTCCATATTCAAATTACCCGGTTGGGGCAGCATTGCTGGCCGAGTTGGGGCGTATTTATACTGGTGTGAATGTAGAGAATGCGTCTTACCCATTGGGAATTTGCGGTGAGCGCGCTGCGATTCACCGAGCCATCTCAGAGGGAGAGCGAGAATTTGTTGCCATTGCAGTGGTGACTGCCAATGGCGGCTCACCTTGTGGCGCTTGCCGCCAGGTAATGGCTGAGTTTGGCTTGCATATGCGCGTGCTGATCGCTAATTTGGAAGGGCAGGTAACGCTGGATACGACGGTGTCCGAATTGTTGCCTGACGCGTTTCTCCCGGATAACCTGGTACCTTCTAAGTAGCGGTCGTTATTGATCGAGGTCAGGGGGAAGCGCTTCCAAAATTGAGCAGGGATTCCAGAATCCAGCCCTGCTGTCCATCTGGGGTGATCACATTAATCCAGATTTCGCCATCTGCTTCAACGCGTTCGGGCAGGACCTGAACGCGTGTGCCGTTATTTAACAGGCTGATGGTATTTCCAGCCGGGGCATCGCGCACGAAGGCGCCGCCGGCATCACCAGCCTGGACAATAGCGTAGACTGGCGTGGGGGTGGGGGTCAGGGTAGGAGTAGGGGTTAATGTAAACGTGGGGGTCAGGGTTGGTGTAAGAGTGGCTGTTGGGGGCACCGGCGTTGATGTAGAGGTTGGTGTCAGAGTGACAGTAGGTGTGGCGCTTGGGATAGGCGTGGGCAACGCCATTTTGGTGACTGAAACGGTGCTGGCGCCAATGATACCCGTCATAAGAATGGCTGCCAGCAGAGTTACCGCACCGCTCAGTGTGTAGCCAAACAGGGTCAGCGGGCGAAAGCCGATAATTGCCAGCGTCAGGGCGCCCAGGAAAACCGCCCAGGTGAGATGCAGTGCAAACACCAGTAAGCCATCCGGGAATAGATCAGGGATGCCGCTGCCCAGGCCAAATCCAGCAGCCGCCAGGGGAAGTAAAAGCTCGTATGCCAGCGCCATGCTGGGCAGGGCGGCACTGGGAATGACCCCGCCGCGCAGGCTGCTGCCCATTGGAATCCGGATGTCATCGCTATGGGTCATGGCAGCGCTGGTGAGCACTGCCGCGATCGCAAGAACGATGAAATCGGGCCAGGAGAGCTGGGCATGCAGGTGAGCCATGACAAAATTGACCTCAGGCATGTACCAGGCTTTGGCAACCATGCCAACCAGCCAGCCGGTTAGAAATACCAATCCACCGCCCAACAACATGCCAAACAGGCTGCGCAAGAAGTAGCGGTAGGATCCGATGATCGTACCCAGGGCAATACCCACGGCTGGGGACATGAGCGGCGCCAGGATTGCACCCAGGACCAATACCGCCGGTGAATCTACCAGCAAGCCAACGCTAAAAACCAGGCCTGCGATGAGGGATAGTAGGAAGAAATCGAAGGATGGTGAAGCCCGGTGGGCGAGGTGATCCAGAAAGGCGGCACGTTCGTCAGCATTGAGCGGCGCCAGCAGGCGGCGGGCGCGACGCCGGCGTGCAGGGGGCAGGCGTTCAGGATCGTCGGGGGTTTGTTCGGTTTGGGTCAGGTTCATTTACGTAAAGTAGCGACAATTCGCAATGGTTTTTCAAATAATTCCAGGGCTGCGTAGATATCCGGCACGACCAGGTCGCTGGCGAGCAGTGCTTCAACAGCAGTTCCTTCAGCCGAAAGAATGCAAATCCCCAGCCCAGCCTCTTTTAACATCGCAGCATCATTAGCGCCCTGACCGATGGCAGCCACTCGATCCGCGCCCAGGCGGCGAACATACGCCGCTTTCTGTTCCGCCTCATTGCCGGGTTGGATGCGCACCGCTTCGATGCCGAGCTGCTGATCGATATGCACCTGGCGCCCATGCGTGTCAGCAGTAAGCAGATGAATCTCGAGCCGGTCGCGCAGCGCTCGAATCAACCGGGGCAGGTTCTCTACCAGCTGACCATCGATCGCCAGCGTGCCATTGACATCGCTTACCAGGTGTTCTAATTGTAAAATACCACGTCCGGGGATATTCAATTCGATCATGCGGTAATTATACAAGAAAACCCCTTCTCTAGTAAAATATGACCACTTTATTGGGAGGCTTCTTCCGTGAAAATGAAAAGGTTCATAATTCTCCTGCTAACCGGTATGGTTGCAATTATCATACTTGCCATCGCAGGTTGTGGGAATCGACAAACAGCCAGCCCCTCACCAGCCGGGACAGGTACATCACCGGTGGCTTCTGTTGCTGCCACACCTACCAGCGTTCCGACTCCTACACCCCAGGCGCGTCTGGTGCTGTTTGCGCCTGCCGGCTCCGATGCTGAAAAGGTTGCTGCGCTGCAGGACCTGGTGTCTGGCGTGGCAGAGCAAAATGGTCTGGCATTCGAGCAGGTCGAGGCGCTTAATCAAGATGGGCTGACTCCGGATGTGCGCGCGGTGGTGGCTTTGCCGCCCGATCCAGGACTGGCAGAGCTGGCTGCATCTGCTCCAGCGACAGACTTTTTGGCGGTGGGCATTCCTGGATTGGCAGCCAGCGAAAACCTGACTGTGCTGGAAAGTATGGGAGGTAGAGCGGATCAGCAGGGATTTCTGGCAGGCTACATCGCAGCCCTGGTGACGGTGGATTGGCGTGTAGGTGTAATCACTCCGGCAGGCAGCACGGACGGAAAGGCTGCGCTGAACGGCTTCCAAAACGGGGTGGTGTTCTTCTGTGGTCTGTGCCGTCCAGCCTATCCGCCTTATGTTCAGTATCCGATTGCGGTTGAAATCCCTCCCGGTGCAGGTCAGGCTGAGCAACAGGCAGCCGCTGATGCGTTGATCGCCCAGGGTGTTCAGACAGCATACGTCTACCCCGGAGCTGGCGATGATTGGCTGTTGAACTATCTGGCACAGGCAGGCCTGTACCTGATTGGAGGAACGGAGCCGCCAGCAGGTCTGGAAGGGAGCTGGATCGCCACAGTTAGCGAAGACTGGCAGGCAAGTGTTGTCGAATCCCTGAATATGATGTTGCAAGGTAGCAAGACTGTACCGGTCAGTTCAGCACTTGTGATTACTAATGTAAATGAAGAATTACTCAGCCAGGGTCGTCAGCGTCTGGCTGAACAGACGCGCCAGGACCTGGCAGACGGTCTGATTGATACCGGTGTGGATCCGAACAGTGGGGAACGCCGCTAGCATAAAATGGAAATAAATGTCTTAAAAGTGCCATTTGACATATTGTAGGCTGATTAATTTCGTGCTAAACTAACCTAACCACGGTTACAGATGTGAAAGGAGGAGAACCGTTATCAAAAGACGTCCCAAACCAAATCGCTTAAATTCGATTGATATTCACCCCAATTTACTCTCTCAGGAGGAGAAACCCAAAATGTCTAAGAAAATTTTTACCTTTCTATCCTTAATTTTAGTCTTTTCGATGTTGTTAGCAGCCTGCGGGCAGACAGCGACACCGACGGCAGAGGTAACTGAAGAAGCAGCTCCGGTGGTTGAGGCAACCGAAGAGCCAGCGGCTCCGGTTGCCACCGAAGAAGTAGCTCCTGAAGTTACTTTTAAGGCCTGCCAGGTGACGGACACTGGCGGTATCGATGACAAGTCCTTCAACGCCACCGCCTGGAAGGGCGTTCAGGATGCGGTTGCCGAGTTTGGCATCGATGGAAAATACCTCGAATCGCAGGCTCAAACCGATTATGAGAAGAACCTCAACGCCTTCGTACAAGAAGGCTGCGATATCATCATTCCAGTCGGTTTCTTGCTGGCAGACGCCACCAAGGCAGCGGCTGAAGCCAATCCGGACCAAATGTTTGCAATCGTTGACCAGACCTATGACCCTGCTCTCGCCAATGTGCGCGGCAGCGCTTATGCCGTCGACCAGTCTGGTTTCCTGAATGGCTACCTGGCTGCATCAGAGTCCAAGACTGGCATCGTTGGCACCTACGGCGGCATTCAGTTCCCCGCTGTGACCGCTTTCATGGATGGCTTCTATGCTGGCGTACAGCATTACAACCAGGTGAAGGGCACGGATGTGCAAGTGTTGGGCTGGGATCCGACCAGCCAGACCGGCTTGTTCGCGGGCAACTTTGACAGCACCGATGATGGCCGCCGCCTGGGCGAGAGCCTGCTGGACGAAGGCGCGGACGTAATCATGCCAGTGGCTGGGCCGGTGGGCGAAGGCACCCTGGCAGTCCTGAAGGAGCGCGGCACTGGTTTGCTGATCGGTGTGGACACTGATTGGGCAGTCAAGTATCCCGATTCGGCTGAGTTCATCCTGTCCAGCGTTCTGAAGAACATGGATGTGTTTGTCAAGGATACAATCCAGAAAGCCATGGATGGCACTTTCCAGGGTGAGAACTACCTGGGCACGCTGGAGAACGATGGCGTGGGAATCGGCATCAGCTCAGCCTGGGCAGACAAAATCCCGGCCGAGATGTTAGCCGAGCTGGACCAGCTGAAGAACGACATCATCTCCGGTAAGCTGTCCTCAGCGCCGACCAAGATTACCGCGCCCGAAGGATTCAAAGGCTGCCAGGTAACTGATACCGGCGGTATCGATGACAAGTCCTTCAACGCCACCGCTTGGCAGGGCTTCCTGGATGCGCAAGCGCTGTATGGCGGCGAGATCAAGTATCTCGAATCCCAGGCGCAAACCGATTACGAGAAGAACCTGAATGCCTTCATCCAGGAAGGCTGCAATCTCATCGTTCCGGTTGGTTTCCTGTTGGCAGACGCCACCAAGGCTGCGGCAGAAGCCAATCCTACGCAGCATTTCGCCATTGTTGATCAGACCTATGACCCGGTTATCCCGAACGTGCGCGGCAGCAGCCTATGCTGTCAACGAGTCAGGCTTCCTGAATGGCTACCTGTCTGCGGGAATGACCAAGACTGGCATCGTTGGCACCTACGGCGGCATTCAGTTCCCCGCTGTGACCGCCTTCATGGATGGCTTCGCCATGGGCGTGAAAGCCTACAACGACAAGCACGGCACGACTGTGCAAGTGTTGGGCTGGGATCCGGAAACGCAGACCGGCCTGTTCGCCGGCAACTTTGACAGCACCGATGATGGTCGCCGCCTGGGCGAGAGCCTGTTGGACGAAGGCGCCGATATCATCATGCCGGTTGCTGGCCCGGTGGGCGAAGGCACCTTGGCAGTCCTGAAGGAGCGCGGCACTGGTTTGCTGATCGGTGTCGACACTGATTGGGCAGTCAAGTATCCGGATTCGGCTGACTTTATCCTGTCCAGCGTCTTAAAGAACATGGATGCCTTTGTGCAAGCCACCTACCGTGCAGAGATCGAGGGCAAGTTTTTTGGCGAGAACTACCTCGGCACGCTGAAGAACGGTGGTGTAGGTCTCGGCATCAGCTCGGCCTGGAAAGATAAGATTCCGGCTGAACTCATGACTGAGATTGACCAGCTAACCAAGGACATCATTGCTGGCACAGTCCAGACAATGCCATAAAACCGAACAACCGTACGATGGATGGAGCTGGCTAACTGCCAGCTCCATCTGCTAATATTTTCCAAGGAAAGAGAGCTATGACACCTGTACTTGAACTCCGCGGAATTACGAAAAGTTTTCCTGGCGTGCTGGCCAATGACCATATTGATCTGACTGTTGAGCAGGGTGAGATACACGCCCTGTTGGGGGAAAATGGAGCCGGCAAAACCACCCTGATGAATATATTATATGGCTTGTACCAGCCCGATGAAGGCGAAATCATCGTGAAGGGAAAGCCGATCATCGTCCATTCTTCCCGTGATTCTATTGCGGCTGGTGTGGGTATGGTTCACCAGCATTTCATGCTGGTGCCGGTCTTTACGGTCACCGAGAATGTCATGCTTGGAGATGAAGCGGTACGCTACGGAGAGGTGTTGGACCGGCGCGGCGCGTCGGCGAAAATTAACCATCTCTCCGAACAATATAGTCTCGAAGTCAACCCGAACGCGTATATTAGAGACTTACCGGTTGGTGTCCAGCAGCGCGTCGAAATTATTAAGTTATTGTATCGTGAAGCCGATATTCTGATCCTCGATGAACCCACCGCGGTGCTCACGCCGCAGGAAATTGAAGGTCTGTTCCGCATCATGCGCGCCCTGGTGGAACGGGGTAAATCGATCATCTTCATCACCCATAAGCTAAAAGAAGTCACTCAGATTGCGGATCGGATTACGGTAATTCGGCGCGGCAAAGTGATCGGCTCGACCACACCAGAGGAAGCCGATGAGCTGAAGCTAGCTGAGATGATGGTTGGGCGCGCCGTTCGCCTGGATGTAGAAAAGACAGATGCAAAGCCAGGCGATTCGGTTCTGCAAGTTGATCACCTGACTGTTTTGGATGATTTATACAATATCGCTATAGAAGATATTTCATTTGAGGTTCACAGCGGTGAGATCCTGGGTGTGGCTGGTGTGCAAGGAAACGGGCAGACGGAGCTGGTCGAGGCTTTAACCGGGCTGCGAACGGCACAGTCTGGGAAAATCAGCCTACTAGGCAATGAGATCACCCGCGCCTCCCCGCGACGGATTACGGAGCTGGGCTCGGCGCATGTACCCGAGGACCGGCAGCAGGATGGTTTGCTGCTGGCTTTCTCGGTTGCAGATAACCTGGTGATGAACACCTATTACCAGGCGCCTTTCTCGAAAGGCCCGGTGCTGCAGCAAAAGGTAATCCAGGAAACTGCCAACCGGCTGATCAACGAATTCGACATTCGCACCCCCAATGCCAGTGTGGAAGCAGGTTCTCTATCCGGCGGCAATCAGCAAAAGGTGATTATTGCCCGTGAGTTCTCGCGACCGATAAAATTTTTGGTAGCCTCCCAACCGACGCGTGGACTGGATGTCGGCTCGATTGAGTATATCCATCGACGCATTGTTGAAAAACGGGACGAGGGCTGTGCAGTGCTACTCGTCTCAACAGAGCTGGACGAAGTCATGGGCCTGGCGGACCGGATTGCGGTTATGTATCGCGGCAAAATTATTGCCATCCTACCGGCTCAAGGGGCTACCAAAGAGGGCGTGGGTCTGCTGATGGCAGGTATCCATCCAGAAACTGCCTGAAATGGGTGAATTTCTAGCGGACTTAACCAAGAGGTGATACGCGCATGAGCGATGAACAGAATTCTCCTGTGAATAACCCGCCTGAGCAACCTGCCCCAGATCAGCCAGCTCCGCTGCCTGCTCCGCAGAAGGAGAAAAAGGATGCTGGTCAGGTACTGATGCAGGAATTAGCGCCCGATTTATCGGCGGCTCCGCGCCGCCGGCGGATCTTCCAAACCATTCTCATTCCTTTGTTGGCTATCTTAACTGGTTTGATCTTAGGCGCAATCTTTATCGTTTTAACCAGCGCTGAATTTTACGCAGCCTTGAAGGTCTCTTTGTGGGAAGGGCTAAAAACAGCCGTAGACATTGTTGTTTCCACGTATGGCGCCTGGCTGAAAGGAGCGCTTGGCGATCCGGCAAATCTGGCTAAATATTTTGAGACTGGTGATATTACCTATCTGCGACTGTTTTTCTACCCAATTGCTGAAGGGCTGACGACTTCGGTGCCTTATATTTTTGGCGGGTTGTCGGTTGCGCTGGCTTTTCGCGCCGGTATGTTCAATATTGGTGCGGAAGGCCAGATCTTTCTGGGTGCGGTCTTCGCAGCTTATATCGGCTACGCGATCACTGGACTGCCCTGGTTCATACACATTCCCCTTGCATTCCTGGCAAGCGCTTTGGGCGGCTTTCTGTGGGGTTTCATCCCCGGCTTCTTGAAGGCGCGGACCGGCGCGCATGAGGTGATTACTACAATCATGCTGAATTACACGGCCTTTCGTTTGAGCGAATGGCTGCTCAATGGCCCGATGAAGCGCCCTGGATCGACCAATCCGATCAGCCCATTCATGGAGGAATCAGCCAAGCTGCCACGTTTGTTTGAAGACCCCTTGCGTTTGCACTGGGGCTTTTTTGTAGCGCTGGGAATGGCCTATCTGGTCTACTGGTTCTTATGGAAGACCAAGTGGGGCTTTGATTTTCGGGCGGTGGGCTCCAATCCGCATGCCTCACGCTACGCGGGTATGAAAGTGTCGGTGGTGATGACGCTCTCGATGGCATTTGCGGGCGCATTAGCCGGCATGGCAGGTGGAAACGAAGTGCTTGGTGTGAACTACACCCTTACTCCGGGTTTTTCTTCCGGCTATGGCTTTGACAGCATCGCCATTGCACTGTTAGGTGGAACCCACCCCTTTGGAGTGGTGTTGGCGGCTTTGCTGTTCGGCTTTATGCGCAGCGGTGCGACTAGCATGATGCTGGCAACGGGCATCCCGATTGATATCGTCTCGATCCTGCAAGCGCTCATCCTGGCATTTGTCGCAGCTCCAGCGATTATCCGCACAATTTACCGGCTGAAGGGGGCTGAAGGAGCAAAGGGCGTCACCTTAGCCGGTGGTTGGGGAGGCAAATAACCAATGGCCACTAGTACAACTACTCCAACGACAGCCTTGCGGCAGCATGTTGATTACGTCTCACCAGTTCGCCAATACACAATGGCGGTGATCTTTGGCGGGTTAGGCGCGCTTATCTGGTGGCTGTTTGCCCGCACCGTGGCCGCTGACGTGACCACCAAGTTTGTGATGACACCCAGCGGCTCTGAAACTTCTTTTCCGGATTTGATTCTGCCCACCCGCCTCACTTTGTACATCCTGGTCGTGATCCCCCTGATCGTGGCGGTGTTACAAGCCGTGCTAAAAGGCGGTTTTCGCTCCCGGACCAACCTGATATTGTTCCTTGTCGCCGGCATGTTCGTGTTCGCCTTCCTGACCTGGGGTGCAGCCGGAAAATCAATGAATATGGGCGGTCTGATGAAAACCTCGCTGGTTAAAGCCGTGCCGCTCACGCTTGGTGCTCTGGCGGGAATCTTATGTGAGCGAGCCGGTGTAGTGAATATCGCTATCGAAGGCATGATGCTGATGGGTGCATTCACCGCCGCGTTTATCGGCAGCGTAACGCAAAACATGTGGGTTGGCATGGCGGCTGGAGTCGCGGCTGGCTTGATCCTCGGTGTGGTGCATGCCGTCTTGAGCATCACCTATAAGTCAAACCAGATCGTTTCCGGCACAGTGATTAATATTCTGGCGGCGGGATTAACTTCCTACTTTTCTTCTAAATACCTGCAGGTTAATGAAGGTTTGAATAATCCTGGTATCTTTCCGCCGATTAATCTGCCGGTACTGGCGAAGATACCCTTCTTTGGCCCATTGTTATTCAATAACAATATCTACATCTATGCGATGTTTTTGTTCTTATTCCTGATCCAGTTTGCCCTGTTCTACACCCGTTGGGGTCTGCGACATCGCTCGGTAGGCGAACATCCGCGCGCCGCGGATACCCTTGGCATCAACGTCATCCGGACGCGCTGGGTAGCGGTGCTGCTCGGCGCAGCGATGGCCGGGTTTGCTGGCAGCTATTTCACCCTGGGCTCGGTAGGGCGCTTCGACGAAGGGATGACAGCCGGGCGTGGCTTTATTGCCCTGGCGGCGATGATCTTCGGCAACTGGATGCCGTTTGGCTCATTTGGCGCTGGCCTGCTGTTCGGCTTCTTTGACTCCATGGCTTCTAAGCTTGCGATCCTGGGTATCCAGATTCCATCGCAGTTCCTGTTGATGCTGCCGTATGTAATTACGATTGTCGTCCTGGCAGGAGTGGTTGGGCGCAGCACACCGCCGGCGGCAGACGGTGTACCATACGAAAAAGAAGGCCACTGATTTACCTGTGAATCGAAAAATCGCCCCGAGTTCCTTCGGGGCGATTTTTTTGATCATAATGCTCTGAGAATCAAAATAACCTATTCTTGCAAGCTGCCGATTTCTCTTTCCAACTCATCCAGGATCTCACCGGATTTAACCAGGGCTTTCATAACATTGTGATCCGGGTAGAGCGGGCGGTCTTCATCTAAGTGTTCGACATATCTACGAATGACGGAACGGGCGGTCTGAGTGCCGTGACCAGGGGTAAATTCGCGGAAGTCCAAAGCCTGGGCGGCTGCCATGAACTCGATGCCTAAAATTCCATAGGCGTTGTCCAGGATTTGATCGTTCTTCAGAGCCGTGTTCATGCCCATCGAGACAAAATCCTCCTGATCAGCCGCCGCCGGGATGGACTGGATGCTGGCAGGCATCGATAGGATTCGCTGTTCGACGATCAGCATATCCGCGGTATATTGGCTGAGCATCAGCCCGGAGAACATCCCTGCGCCCTTTGTCAGGAAGGCGGGCAGTCCAACGCTCAAGGCGGGGTTGGTCAGGCGGTTCAGCCGCCGTTCGGAAAGCACGCACACCATCGTGATGGCTGCTCCAACCATGTCCATTGGCAGCGATACCGGGCTGCCCTGAAAGTTTGCGCCGGTCAGGGTCAGGCGGTACTCTGGCAGAAAGATGGGGTTGTCGCCGACACCGTTAAGCTCAATTTCCACTTGCTGGCGGGCATAAGCCAGGGCGTCGTGCGCGGCGCCGATCACCTGTGGAGAGGAGCGCATTGAGTAGGCATCCTGCACCTTGGTTTTTAGCTTACCGGTGACCAGGTCGCTGCCAGCGACGATTTTCATAATTGCCTTGGCGCTGCGCATGGCGCCTGCAAAACCACGCAGCTGGTGCAGGCGGATATCATAGGGCTTCATATTCGCAAGCAGGGCTTCCAGGCTCATGGCGCAGGCGATTTCGGCCTGTTTCAGCCAGCGATTCATATCGTATATCTGCAAAGCGCTCATGGCGGTGAGCAGGTTGGAACCGTTGATGGCAGCCAGTCCATCGCGCGCCATCAGGTCTGGCACCGGAATACCCGCGCGCTGCATAGCAACATTCCCGGGCAGCCGCTCGCCCTGGTAGAAAGCCTCGCCTTCGCCCATGAGCAAGAGCGCCAGCTGCGCCATCGGAGCCAGGTCGCCACAGGCGCCTACGGAGCCTTTCTGGCAAACCACCGGGGTCAGACCGCGGTTCAGCATTTCCACCAGGGTCTGCGTGATTTCCAGCCGGCAGCCGGAGTTACCGTGCGCATGCACATTGATACGCCCAACCATAGCGGCGCGCACCTGTTCGATGGGCACTGGATCCCCGATTCCTGCGGCATGATTGTAGATCAAGTAGCGCTGAAACTGCTGTACCTGTTCATCACTGAGGACGATTTCGGAAAATTCACCGATGCCAGTATTGGTGCCATACATGATTTCACGGGCACGAATTTTTTCTTCCAGCATTGACCGGCAGGTGATGATTCGCTCAACTGCAGCCGGAGCCAGCTCTACTGGCTCGCCCTCCCGGGCGATGCGCACCAGCTTTTCAATCGTGAGACCAGAACCATCCAGGATAATCGCCATAATTCACTCCTATTATTTGCTCAAAGGTTTGTAATTTGTTCAGATGAAAACCGGTGGATGAATTGCTTATTCCTAGAAGATGCAATTAACCAGCCATATGAACATCGGGCTCGTTTATATTATGTACTAATTGGATAATTCCATATTTCCCAGAAATCATCCACTTTGGATCTGTTGCTTCAAGCTGCTGGACGCGATCTGCTGGTAATCCTGCGCTGATCTCGCTTTTTAACACCCGCACCAGTGCAAGCGGGCTGTGAAGCGCGGGCAGTGCCTTTTTGAGCGGCAGGTCAATTGGCCAGTGACGATCACCCAGGAAGCGGCGGTAATTCGCGTCACCTTTGCTGATCACCATTGCAGGGGCTATTCCTGCGGGTGCAGCCAATACTTGATGTAGTCTGGCAGGTGCTTCTAAATATGTAAAAGGGGCGTTCCAGAACGGGTCAGCAGAGAGTGTCAGGCGGCGATCCTGCAGGTAGGCATGAAGACGGCTTGCTAACTCTCGGATGGCTTGTTGGGGCTGGGCGGAGAGGAAATCGAGCGTTTGCCCGATATCCGAGATGGTGACGTCCGATACATAAGTGGGGTACGCTTTGCAGTGAAAATCGACTACTCCCACAGACTGACTGGCAATCATGAAGTCAGCCAGAGCAAAATCGTAAACCAGCTCGACAGCCGTATTATCCAGGATGAAAGCCACTCGCTGTGGTGCTTTTGCATTATCGAAAAGGATGGATGCAACCTGGTCAGAGTGATCTACAAGGATCGTCGAGCTCAGGTGTTTCGACTCTGGTTCACCTGGCTGGGTGGAGCCTGCCGGCCACATGCTCAAGTCAGCCTGGTTGCCCCATAAATTTTTACGCAATAGCGCTGCCAGTTGCGCGGAGAGTTCTCCAGGCTGGGCTGATGGCAGTGGAGAATGCCGTTCCAGCCAGATCGCCAGGGACTGCAAGGTATTACCAGCCTCACGCAGCCCCAGCTCCTTTTGGCGGCGGTAAGGATCCATGCTAAAACCTGGCCCAGGCTGAAAGTAGCCGGTCCCTTCCAAAATGCGCCGGAAGAAATAAAACTCACACAGTATCCAGGGAGTTTGCAGCCAGTTTTGCCCAGCATACGGGGTTAGCGCTGTGCGCCAATCTTCCAGGTCCGGAGCCAGCTCATCTTGAATTGGACGCAACGTCCCCTCTGGCATTTCTGTGATCAGGGAGTGCAGCATCTCTGCTCGTTCTGGTGGCAGATCATTATCAGCCAGCACCTGGCGAGCGATGCGTTTCAGACGAACGGTGACAGTAAATTCAGCAAAAGAACCGGGTTCGCAGCCGCGAAAAGGTTCTGGGAGACTCATTCTTGCTCCTGCCCAACAGAGGTAATGTGCAATTCGTGAATGCCTGTAGGTTTGGCCACCCGATTTTACACCGAATTAGCCAGCTCGATCTGTCCGTTTTCGGCATCGACGCAAAGGGTCTGACCGGTGTGTAAGGATTCCAGGTCGACCTGGTCGAGGCAGGGAATTTCTGCGATGATGCAGCCTACCGCAGTAATGGTTTCGCAGGCGGCATTTATTATCGCCATTGGGGCTAAATCTGCCATTTTTAAGCGGTATAGGGTGTAGGACCCGACTGTAGAGCCTTTACCAGTGGGGAACACCAGGATTTTACCGCTGATGGAGCAACCTTCCAGGTCATGGCCGCGCTCGACTACCACGCCTGTATCCGGATCAACGCCGCCGAAAAATGAGATGCCCATGCGGCTCACCAGTGCCTCCCCCTGAGCCTTACCACCAAAAATCCTGCGCCCATGAAGAATCACAATTTCAACTCTCCTGAAGGGACGGCATTTAGCATTCGAGCCTGTAACGACATTATTTATCCCTCACCGAGAGCTTCCTGGACTACCTGGTCAAAGGGTTTAAATAGAGTTTTCATGCGGTTCTTAGGAAATGCGTAATAGCATGCTTTGGCGCTGTCTGTTGCCAGGGCGGTAAAGCGACCGCGAATTGGTGCAACCACACAACAAGTGTCAACCGCAAATTTGGCGCCGGATTGCTCGATGGTTCTTGTATACCCCATCTGGTCGGCGATTTGCTTTGCGGGGCGGGAGGTGGTGATCCAGAATTCCTTGATCACGCGCTTGCCTTTCAGCAGCGCGGCAACGCGGGCGATTTCCTGGATTGACAGGTGCGGGCAACCAAGGCTGACGAAATCTACTTCGGATGATTCGGCATCGCTCAAGGATTGGATAGCCTGTACCAGCTCATCTGGCTCTACGGTGATTGTCGGGGCAGGTGGTTTAAAAAGCGCGCTTTCTGGTGTAATCCCTTCGATATGGAAAAGTGCGACACCGCCATAAGTCGCAATGCTGGCGCAGAAGGACTTGAGCGTTTCTAGTGGAGTGTTCGGAATTCCGGTTAAATAAGGTACACGCTTGCCTACTAGTGTCTGTAAACGATCGCCAATTACCTTTCCCAATGCGCCAAAGATGTGGGTATCGCTGCCGTGATCCATGCCAAGCGATAGCTGTGACAGGTCAAAGGTGATTGATGGTTGGCGTTCACTCTTAAGGTGCAGGCCATAGGCAGGGGTAAAACCAGTCAGCGCTGCAGCCAGAGCGGATGGACCTCCCTCGCGGTTGGTACGCGCCCCGATAACAGAATTGGCAAAACAAACAGCACTGCTTTCCGCCCAGGCGATATGTTCTCCATAATGCGGCAGGTTGCCAGCCAGGTAAGGTGTGCAGGTGCAGGTGGTAATCACCCCCATTCGTGCAAATGCATCGATGACACGCTGCTGGTCACGGGCGAAGTCTCCCGGGATTCCGAGCGACTGCCAGTTTTCGATATCCATTCCGGCGGGATTGAGCGTGGTCAAGACTCGGGCAATCCCACCCCCATCAGCCATCTCAGCCAGGAAATGCAGTCCTGCCTCTCCTAGATTATCGTAGCTAACCCCTGAAATCTGCACCGAGCTGACCGGAATCATTCGCTCAGCTCCATAAATCGTTCCTAGGGCAAGCAGGATCTCCATTGCTTTTTGGGTTGCCCGGCCATATTTGCCGGTGAGCATTGCGTCTTGTTCAGTGGAGAGCTGCATTTTATATCAAAACGATGATTCTTCTGGCGATTAGAGCTTTAGGACGGATCAGCTGAAAGAGATTTGGACTCTACCGGAAGGTAATCAGACAGATCTACCTCTGGAAATGGCACTTTGTCATAAGCTTTGCCATGCGTGGTCAGCGGTTTGGTCAAGATCGAAGCCCACTCGAGTAGTGTTGTGGCTGCCCGGCTCAGAGCTGGGGTCAAGACTGGAACCGGGTTGACGCTCCAGCACTATCATATCCTGGTCAGCCTGGAAACGAGTTGCCATCGCCCACTCCACCTCCAGGGGGTTGTAGATATCGATATCCTGGTCAACGATATAAACGTGTTTGCACGAGCGGTGTCCGGCAAAGGCAGCCTGGATAGCGCGTTTGCCGTCAGGCTCATCTTGCTTATCGATTTGCACGATGGCATGCAGCCATGAACAGCCACCTGGATTTACATTGACATCCAGGCAGCGCACAACATCATTCACCTTACGAAAGATGGTTGGTTCGCGCGGCATGCCCATCAGCAGCTTGTGCTCGAGTCCACCGGGCAAGAGGGCATGCCAGATGGCATCGCGGCGGCGAGTGATGGCTTTGACAACCAGCACAGGCTCCTGGCGGATGACGTCCTGCGTTTCGGTCAGATCGACAAAGGGTCCTTCAGCGTGGCGGCGATTTGCATAGACCGTACCTTCAATGACGAACTCAGCCTCTGCCGGCACAAGCAGATCGACCATCTTCGCTTGAACCACTTGAACGGGCTGCATGGCATTGGCAATTTCCATTTCATCAACGCCCAGCTCGACAGATGTGGCAGCTGCAGCCAGAATGTTCGGTGGCAGACCTACACAAATTGCGACATCTATCTGGCCTAACTCGGAAAGGAAGGTGTCGAAATGGCGTGACTTAACCACCCGTACAGCCATCTCAGTTTTGGAAAATTGCATACAGCGGTGGAAATCCAGGTTCTGACCATATTGCGGGTGGCGGGCGACGAATACACCCGAGGTGATATAGTTCCCGCCATCTCCTGGCAGGTGGAACAAGATGGGAAGATCATCCAAGTCAGGCTGCAGGTGCACTACCTCCTGACAGGCAGCCTGGGTGACGGTCTGGGCTGGCGAACGGTGCTCAACTGCTCTGGCGAGGAAAGGGATCATCTCACGCTGCTCGATGCCAAAATAGCTGGCAAAAGCTGCTTTACTGGCGAACAGGTTTCCTGCAGTTGTGAATTTCGATTCCTTGACCTGCCTGAAAAGTGCGGGCTGCGGCTCTAGTTTTTTCAGCACTCCTGCCATTTCAAGATGTTTCGAAACCGGTCGTGAGATTTCGATCAGTTCCTGGCTATTTGCGAGTTGTTCTAAATATTGGCGCAGTCCCATCGTCTTTCCTTCTGCAGTTTGTTTTGTGTTATTCACCTGATTATTTACCTTTTTTCTCCTTCACGCTTAAAAAATAGCTCAAGGCAATGATAACGGCTCCAACTGCCAGGCCGTACCATAATTATTCGATCTGACCGCCCCATTTTACAGCTTGAGAGAGGAAAGATGCCCCCAGGATCACAATAATAATACTTACCAAAGCTCCTTTCAGGTCATCAAAATCATGGAAGGACAGCCAGGTGGGCAGATCCAGGTCGTCACTGATAAAAAGCTCATAAAATCCCAGGGCAATCAGGTAAAAGCCTGTGGCGAGCAGGAAAAGCTCCACAATTTCCACCAGAGCCACCGCAAGGTATTTGATGTCTTGCGCATATGTTTCAGCGTGTCGCAGTGTATCCCAAACAATCATGGTTTCTTTCACGCCTGCAAAAACGATCAGATAAAGGGAGGCAATGAATGAAGCGATGACGGGAAGAATAATGATATTGCGGCTGAAAGAGAGCAATTTCTTCATGATGGTTGCTCCAGGCTTTATGAATGTTTTCTCGGTAATAAATGGTGGCCATATTATACCTTTTCAAAAGAGCGTCACCTGCAATGCGAGTGAAATGGATTTCTGATAAAATGAATAGCGAGCTTTAGATATGAAGGACTCTTCCCAGCAGATCCGATTAATCTTGGTAGATCGACAAAACGCTGTTCCAGGTAGCCTGGCCAGTGCTTTGGCAGAATCTGGATTGCTTCGGTTGGTTGGTCAGGCCGTGGACGGCGAGGACGCTCTGCAGCTATGCCAGCTGACAGCGCCAGATGTGGTGCTGGTAAACCTGGAATCGGAGGGTTTGGATGGGCCTGCAGTAATAGCTGAGATTAATAAGCGCTGGCCAGGCATGACCATCATGGTGCTTTCAGGGAGCAGCTCACACGAGCAGCTGGTGGAGGCATTGGAAGCCGGCGCAGCGGGTTACCTGGCGCCCGACTCGGATCCCGCCTCTGTGGCAGCGGCAATTTCGCATGTTGTCCATGGTCGGCGGACCGCAGGGATAGGAGCTGGGTCACCGGCAGCTTCGGCTGCTCAAAACCAGGCTGAACGCGAGCGCGAACAAGCTGCAGTGATGCGGACGAATGAATTGAGCGAGGCAGCACGCATCCAGACCAGCCTGCTGCCTGCTGAGCCACCATCTATCCCGGGATGGGAGATTGCGGTACGGCTGTTACCAGCACGCGAAACTTCAGGCGATTTCTATGATTTCCTGGCGTTACCGAATGGCCGCCTGGGCATACTGATTGCAGATGTGTCCGATAAAGGCCTCGGCGCAGCGCTGGTAATGGCGCTGAGCAGCACCTTGTTTCGAACCTACGCTAACCAGCACCACTCTGTGCCCGGCTTGACGATGAGCCTGGTGAACGAGCGCATCTTGAGTGATTCTGGCGGCAGCAGCTTTGTAACTGCCTTCTTAGGCATTCTCGAGCCTCACACGGGTCGTCTTCGCTTTGTCAATGCTGGACACGTTCCTCCCATCATGGTCAGCGCTCAAAAGAGCAAGTCGGTAGATTACCTCACGCGGACCGGTATGGCATTAGGGGTGTTGCAGGACACAAATTGGGGGCAAAAGCTGGTGCGGTTTGTGCCCGGGGATGTTTTATTGCTCTACACGGATGGGCTGCTCGACACGCAGAACCGCTATGGAGAGTATTACACCGACGCGCGCTTACTCCGTGTAACGCGCGCGAACCTGAATGCCTCCGCGCAGACTCTGGTGAAAGCAATCCTGGCCGATCTGGAATCCTTTGCTGGCCTTGGGCTGTTAGCTGATGATATTGTCTTGATGGTCCTAAAACGTAAACCTGGGCAATAAGCCCGGTTAGTATTTAAATAGGCTTTCTCCTCTGTTATGAACCTAGATCAATCTGTCAGCCTGGTAGACCTGCCTTCACGAGGCAAGCCGCGCACGCTAAGGCTGCCCACAAACTGGTTGGGGGATGTCTTGCGGCCAACCGGGGTGCTTCCCGTGGATTATCTGCTAACAGCCGCGCTCAAAGCCTTGGACTCCCCAATCGGTTGCCCTCCCTTACATGAACTGGTGAGGCCAGGCCAACGAGTGGCGCTTCTGGTAGACGACTACACCCGGTTGACTCCGGCTACAATTGTGCTACCACTGCTGTTGGATCGCCTGCTTGGCGCTGGTATACAACCGGATGATATCTGCCTTGTGATAGCCTCGGGCAGTCACCGGGCGATGACTGCTGGCGAGCTGCGATTTAAATTAGGTTCTGCAATGGATCAATTTCGGGTGGTGAACCCGGCAGCCTTACCTGAAGAAGATTTCTTCTTTATTGGGCGTTCCAGCGGGGGAATTCCTGCCTGGGTAGTTCGTGATGTGGTGGAAGCAGATCTGCGAATTGGGGTTGGAATGGTCACTCCCCATATGGATGCTGGCTTTTCCGGCGGCGCGAAGATCGTGCTGCCGGGGGTGTGTGGTCCAGCAAGCGTGGACGCCTTCCATACTCGCTCCGTCAATTATCCTGATAATCCTTTGGGCAATCCCCAGGCGCCTTTACGTCTGGAGTTGGAGAGTTTTGTTGCGGAACAGGTGCCACTCCATTATATTTTCAATTTTGTGTTGACGCCTCATGGAGAGATTTTTCGCTGCGTGGCAGGCGACATGGTGCTGGCGCAGCGCCAGGGCGCAGCCTTTGCACGTCAGAGCTTTGGAGCTCTGGCAGATGAGCGATACCCTGTCGTGGTGGCAAATTCCAGTCCTTATGATTTTGATTTGTGGCAGAGCGCTAAAGGCCTTTGGTGCGGTGATTTGCTGACTCGTGATGGAGGCACCCTGATATGGGTAACCAGCGCTCTGGAGGGGCATGGCAGTTATCCGCATCTGATCGATGCTATGGGAAAAAGTCCTGCCGAGCTGCAGCGTCTCCTGGTCTCGGACGGTAGTGTCGACCCCAAATCGGCAGCCACTGCGCTGCAGATTGGGAGGATGAAGCACAGGCTGCAGATTTGGCTTGTATCCGAAGGTCTGACCGCTCGCCAGGCTGCCAGAATGGGAATCGGATGGGCTGAATCTGTGGATGATGCGGTCATGGATGCGGTGATGCGGCTGCTTCCTGAAGAACGAGATGGGTGTGTTGTGGTGGTGCCACAAGCCGGCTTTGTTCTGCCAGTGTTCGAACCGGCTTTGAGCTGAGATGCACCTTTTGCGTGAGGATTTTTGTAACGAGAAGATCATGGTGACTTGATGTTGATTCCGGCTGCATTGACTGCATTAATGGATTTGTTTCCTCCCACTCAATTATTCGTCGATCGGGCCAGCCTGCTGGCTCATCGCATTGATGCTGGGGTAATCTCTGGTGATCCGGATGCTGTACTGCTGGTTGAAAATGCTGCAGATATCCAGCGTTTGCTCGCCTGGGCTGCTAAATTTTGTGTACCCGTGATCGCCCGAGGCGCCGGCACGGGCTTAACAGGTGGCGCCGTGGCAGCCCAGGGTGGGATTATCCTTGGATTGGCGCGGCTACATCAGGTCGTGGAAATTGATCCAGAGAGCCGTCAGGTGGTTGTGCAGCCTGGAGTGGTTACACAGACCCTGCAGAAGCGGCTGGTGGACCACGATCTCTCCTACCCTCCCGATCCTGCCAGCCAATCGGTGTGCACGATTGGCGGCAACATTGCCGAGAACGCCGGTGGACCACGCTGCTTGAAATATGGCGTGACGGCGAACTATGTGCTGGGATTAGAGGTAGTACTGGCAGATGGTCAATGCCTGTGGCTGGGTGGTCGGGTGTTGGATCCACCCGAGTATGATTATGCCAGCTTAATTACCGGCTCTGAAGGCACCCTGGCGGTAGTGACCCAGGCGGTGTTAGGTGTGCGCCATCTGCCCTCAGGGGTGAAAACTCTAACTGCTGCCTTTACCAGCACAGCAGTGGCAGGTCATGCGGTCTCTGCAGTGATCGCTGCTGGGCTGCTGCCTGCTACCATCGAGCTGATGGATGGCAGCATGATCCAGATCGTGGAGGATTACCTGCAGATCGGTCTGCCGCGCCAGGCGGGCGCTCTGTTAATTCTGGATGTGGATGGTGAGCCGGATGGACTGGACGCACAACTGGATGATATAGCGGCTGTTTTGGAGCGTTTTAACCCGTTGGAATTGCAAGTTGCTCGCACACCGCAGCAGCGCGAATTGTTGTGGCGCGGGCGCTACAGTGCAGGGGCAGCAATTTCTCGCATCAGTCCAAATGAATACCCGTTGGATGTCAGCGTGCCGCGCCATTGCCTGGCGCAGGCTTTCGAAGAGATCAATGCAGTTGCAGCATTGCATGGTCTGAGGGTCACGTATCTGGCGCACGCAGGCGATGGAAATCTGCACCCTTCCCTGTTGTGTGATTTCTCAAAGGCTGGGGAGCAGGAACGAGCAGAACAGGCTGCCAAGGATGTGTTGGTTTGTTGTGCACGGTTGGGAGGCTCTGTGGGAGCCGAACACGGCATTGGAATTGAGAAGCGAGATTTTCTTCCGGTAATGTACGGTCCGGGTGAGATCGCAGCCATGCTGGAGGTGAAACAGGTTTTTGATCCAGATCGCCTGCTCAACCCGGGCAAGATATTTCCTCCTAACTTCACCTATGGTGGGTTGCCTCATACAACGAAACCCTGCTCGCACACCGACGAAGAGCACGCTGCTGCATTACCGGTGAATACGTTCAGAATTAACAACTCAGAGCTGGGAGGAAAACCAACAACCAGCAGGCAGGAGCGTGTTTATACCCCTTGCAGCCCGGAAGAGGCATCTGAAGTTCTGCGCAGTCTACAGGCATCCGGGCAGTCTGTCAGCCTGGCAGGTGCGCGGACTCACTGGCGTGGCGAAGCTCCGCACGAGGTGAGGCTGGAGACAAGTGGATTACGTGGGGTGAGCGAGCTCTCTACAGATGATTTGTTTGTGACTGTACGAGCGGGAACGTCGATTGGCGAATTACAGAGCGCTGCTGGTTGAGGCAGGTTTCCGTGCTGCATTTGTCAGTCCCTGGTCCAATGGCAGTCTGGGCGGGTTGATCTCGACCAACAGCAATGCTCCATTGCGGGTGCGTCATGGCGCTGTGCGCGACCAGGTGCTTGCGCTTCAGGTGGCGTTGGCAGATGGACGTCTGCTGCGTTTTGGCAGACCGCTGGTCAAAGATGTTGCGGGTTATTCGATGAAAGCCTTGTTCAACGGGGCTTTTGGCAGTCTGGGCTTGATCTGCGAGGTGACCCTCAAAATTATTCCATTCGCTCGCGCTCAAACCAGTCTCTTGGTGCAGACCGAAGACCTTGCGAGTTTGGCAAGCTTGGGCTTGGCAGCGTTGCGCCACTGCGCCTGCTGCAGCGGAATGCTTCTGGTTCCAGGTAATCCTAAGAATAATAAACCTGGCGGCTACAGCCTGGTGTTTGGTCTGGAAGGTCACCCGATGGATATAAAGGCAGAGCTGGTTAAGGCAAAACAGCTATTTGGACAGTGCGGGACGTTTGAGATTCTGGATGACCAGCTCGAGCCAACGCAGATGTGGCAGCAATTATTACGTACCCAAGAGAGAGTACTGCGATTGGGCATATCGCCTGGCAGACTTGCTGATGTTCTCCCCATGCTCACCGCAGCAGTTCCTGATATGAACTGGACTGCAGATTTGGCAAATGGCTTGGTATATATTTCCTCGAATGAACCGGAGACAGAACGGATTGGAGACCTGTTAGCGAACTTGAGAGGAGTGCTGCAGCCGGTTGCCGGGTATGCGATCTTAGCAGTTGGACAACGTAGCTGGTTGCAAATAATGGATGCCTGGGGACCACCTTGCCCTTCACATGCGTTGATGCGCAGTCTTAAGCTGCGCTGGGACTCGGCAGATATTCTTAATCGTGGTGAGTTTATTTAGAAAGTAAAGGCTGAGCAGCTTTGCTCCGGCGGGTTCTAGAGGTAGATATCTGTGAGAACTGGTAACTCACTTGGGCGGTAATGTGCTGGCGTATTCGACGCCCTGCCTGATCCAATCCTTAAGTTCGGCATCATTGTCTGTTCCCGTCGAATTTACCATAATCCAGCCGGACATAGGCTTGTTGTATGCGTCAAATGGTCGGGTGTATGGTTGGGAAAGAGCGGTGGCATAATTCTCTGTGCCCACCCGAACGATCAGGCGATCATCCAGAATCCCACACGCCATATTTCCGTTCAAGATAAAGCCTATTCCCCCAAACATTTTCTTCTCTTGGCAGGAAGGGGAACCCCTCTAAAGATTGTCGAATCCGAGCTGCCAAATCCAGGTTATACGCCATACACTAATCACTCACTTTAGAAAAGTTATTCAATTACCTTACCTATTTCTCCAGTGATCACAACAGCGTAGGTTTTTAAAGGCTGTTTGGCAGGTCCTTCAACGACCTGTCCATTGGTTACATCGAAGCGGGAGAAATGCCAGGGACAAGAGATGATGCAACCATCCAGCTCGCCCTCGCTCATTGGGCCGCCGATATGAGTACATTCATCCTGGGTGGCATAGAAAGAACCATCTACATTATATACACAAACAGCTTGGCCGTTCAAGGACACTAATTTCAACTTGCCAGGGGGGATCTCACTGATGTGGAATTCATTCTCGTCCAGTTTTCGTTCGATAGGATCATCCGTGAGTTCTTCACTTTCGTGCATAGATACTGGAAGAGCATCGAGCTCAATATTCACCTCGTCACGAAAGCGCCGTGGAACTCGCAGGTATAACATACCCTGGCGATCTTCCACAGGATAAGACTCCAGACGGGCGGTGTGATCCAGGATAAGCCGTCCTGTAGTAATGTTATAAGGGTAACCGTGCCAGGGGCAAATCAGGGTATCGCCATCTAGAGTACCGGTGCAGACCGGCCCGGCGCGATGCAGACAGCGATTCTGCAGGGCATACCACTGTCCGTGATGGTGAAAGACACCAATGGAGAGATCATCTACCTGGATGATTTTCCGCTCCCCATCAGGAATCTCCTCCACCGGACCTACAAGAACATCCAAATATTCAATTGAGCGTGCCATGCCCAGCCCGCGCTCATACGTTTCGACGGCGAGCTGCATGATTGCCTCTTTGTTTACATCCTGTGGTTCTTGGTAGGTTTCCGGTTGCCGCTCGTTGCCATAAGCACGCGCGAGGATTTCCAGCAGCACCATTACCAGCAGATTCCACGCCCGCGAGGCACGTCCCTCCAGCTCGGGATCGAGCTCGTGCAGCTCTTTCTCAATCGCCTCGCTGATGGCGTGCTGGACAAAACCCACCATACCGATCACATAGCGTTCGGAGATATAGATGCGCGGATCTGCGCCATTGGATGTGTGCGCCCGCCCGACATAGTCGACAAATCGGGCAAAGTCGTCATCATATTCTCCACTAGCGCTGCGACGCCAGAAATTCGCCTGGTGGTGCATCCGCAATTCGAGATACTGCTGATCGATCGTGCCATCAGCTTTTTGGAAGAACCTGCGTGTGGGTGGGTAGCGCAGCAGGTGGGCGTAGAACTCACCGATGATGGTAGGGAGATATTTTTCCACAATGAAGCGCGTCTCACGGATAGCAGCTGCCTCTTGCTCACCGAATCCAACGAAGGCAGACATGTAGCGGAAATATTCCCCTGCATCGGGAGAGCCGTTTAAGCGAGATTCTTTAGGAATAGCATTAGTCATGAGTTCTAGCCTTTGAATTACAGCACCAGCCATTAGCCTTAGTGGTTATATTTGTAACTTTGTGCATTCTCTTCAAGCTGCCTGACACACGTAGCTGAACAGCAGTCATTGATCCTTTATCGTACCCGTTGTAGCGGTTTGGAAGTTAATAGGAACGCCATTGCATCGCAGAGGTCATAAATTTTATTAAAGACCAGCTCTGATGGATCTACAGACCAGGTATACCGTCCAATATTCCCTGCACATGAACAAGATTCGCATACGTTTAATACCTGGATATTCAACTCAGCTCCATTCGCGCCCAAGTTTCCGGAGGCGATGAATTGACCATTTCGGTTGGCTTCGAAATTACCATCTGGTTTGATCTGGATCAGCCAGGTGCCCAGATTTGATTCCAGACCTGATTCGTTCAGGTCAGATTTCTGAAGGTCGTCTGAAGTGAGCTGTACCGTGTATGTTCCTGCCAGTGAGAGGATGACCTGGGTTGGATCGGGGGTCGGAGCAGATGGCGGACTGCCGCAGGCAGTCAGGATAGTCAACATGATCAATATAGAAGTGAATTTCATCATTTTCATTGTTGCTTAAGACCCTTCCTGGATGAATACCTTCTATTCTTCTCTCGGTCGCCTCGTGATCACTAATTTTCCGATCAAGATTATTATTATCGGAATAGGCGATATTATACACCTCGAGAAGCATTTTGTCGTGGGTATACGATTAGATTATGGATTTCGATCTGGGAATTAAGGAATTTGTTGAATTTAAAAGAGCAGAGACTGTCTCGCTCTTCCCCTTCAGCAGCTTATAAATTTAAATTCAGCTTTTTGGATAATCGCTAAAGCCTGCTCAGCGTCTATAGCTCTCCCAGGTATATTGGGCTTTGTATCCGAGTACTTGTTCTGCTTTGCAACTGCTGACTAACGATGCCGTGCCTACCAGCTCGGGTTTGATTTGAGAATGCGGGTAGAATGCTCGTGCCAGTTCCTGGCTGGGGGTTTGCATGAAGGTGTCAGGTGCAGCGATAAAGAAAGCCTGATGTCCAGTCAGATTGGCAGTCAGGCTCAAGCGGCAGGCTTGAGCGACATCGCGGGCATCCACATACAGCCACAGGTTCGAAGCGCCGAAGGTGGGATCCTGGCGATTGGGAGCTATCTCTTGTAAGAAAGTTTCGGGAGTATGGATCCAGGGCATGCGCAGGCTGACCACGGTCATATCAGTCCGGCGGACAAACGAGTCGGCGATCTGTTCGCCAATCAATTTGGACAAGCCGTAGGGATCCTGAGGAACGAGCGGGTGTTGCTCGTCAATCGGCAGGTAGCTGGGCTCAATGAAGCGTTCGTAGAACGGGTAACCTGTCACCGAAATGCTGGAGGCATAAACCAGACGTGGAATTTTCAACACCGCGGCAGCTTCGAAAACGTTATAGCAGGCGAGGACATTAGTGCGAAAGACAGTGCTGCGAGCGTGATAGATCGGGCGCGGGATGGCTGCCAGGTGCACGACTGCATCAGCCTGCTGCAGCACATCCACAGTCTGCCCGAAATCCTCCAGATCGACCAGCTTATATGGGTGCTTCATCTGGCGAGGTGGTTGCCTATCTGCGACCAGCACCTGGTGACCAACTTCAAGCAGGTGTTCAACAACTGCGCGGCCGGTGTGACCGCTGCCGCCTGTGACAACTATTTTCATAGAAATTCCCTTTCCAATTTAAGAGGACTCAGAAGTAAACCGGATTTTACCCCGATTTGGAGGTTTGCACTTAATAACAAACGGATACCCGCTTGTGAGTATCCGTCATTGCTTATACTGGCTCCTCGTCGAGGACTCGAACCTCGAACCTAGCGGTTAACAGCCGCCCGCTCTGCCAATTGAGCTAACGAGGAATGTTTTAAAGCTTGCGAATTATATCCGCATGCTAAATGAATTGTCAAGGAGAACCGGTTGGCTAAGCGGGATTTCTTGACAGAAGCAGCCAATGTGGATATACTCATTTCTGGAGTTCAGTCGCTCCTGAAAACCAGTTATTGCACGGGGAGCTCGGTTATGCCGGGCTGAGAGGAGGGCACCAAGCCCTCGACCCGCGAACCTGATCCGGATAATGCCGGCGGAGGAAACGCAGCCCGAAAGCCCAACGCCCTCCCCGGACACAGGAGGGCGTTTTGCGTGTGATCATTTTCGCTAATGGTGGTTTCACTGAACCGCCGGAATTGTATCCCGATGACCTGATCATCGCTGCGGATGGTGGGGCACGCCACTGCCGGTCCCTTGGGCTGACTCCGCACCTGGTGGTGGGTGATTTCGATTCACTGGATGAAACTGAGCTGGCTGAGCTGCAGGCAGCCGGCAGTCAGGTGGTGCGTTACGCCCGGAACAAGGATTTCACCGACCTTGAGCTGGCGCTACAACATGCCCGCCAGAGAGGCGCGACAGAAATCCTGGTTTTGGCTGCCCTGGGAGGGCGCTGGGATCAGACCCTGGCTAATTTGCTCCTGCCCGCCGCAGAAGAGCTGTGCTGTACAAAAATCCGCTTGATCGATGGTGCACAGGAGATGTCTTTTCTGCGCGGTGGTGAATGTATGGAGGTGCTTGGTCAGCCAGGTGATACTGTTTCCCTGATCCCCTTAAAAGGCGATGCGCATGGGGTGACCACCCAAGGGTTGTCGTATCCCTTGCATGCAGAGAGCCTGATTTTTGGCAGCACCCGCGGCATCAGCAATGAGCTGCTGGGCATCCAGGCATTGATCTGGCTGGAGCAAGGATTAGTGTTGTGTGTGGTGATTCACATCACTGCATAAGAATAAACCGATCTGGAGTTGAATCTCCACGCGGATGATACCGTTCGTGTTTTGTTTTGAGGAGGTCTGATGAATACCGTGAAATCTAAAAAAGCGACCTATATCTGGTGGATAGGTTTGCTGGTACTGGTTTCGCTTCTGGCTGGATGCGCCAAGCAAGAAGAGGCAGTACCTGCACCAATGGTGGGGGTCGAGGAGCCGCGTAGCTTGACGATCATGACGCACGATTCCTTTGCGGTATCCCAGCCGGTGGCAGAGGCATTTGAGAAGGCTAACAATGTTAAGCTCTCTTTCCTGCAAAGTGGAGACACCGGCAGCGCTCTCAATAAGGCAATCCTTTCTAAGGAGAACCCGCTGGCGGACGTGTTCTATGGAGTGGATAATACCTTCTTGAGCCGGGCACTGGATGAAGGTATCTTTGATGCTTATGCGTCCCCTGCGCTGGCACAGATACCGGAGGAGTTTAAGCTTGATCCGCAGCAGCGGGCTTTACCAGTGGATTACGGCGATGTGTGCCTGAACTATGACAAGGCTTATTTTGAAAGCCAGGGAATCGCCCCACCGGGCAGCCTGGAAGACCTGCTCAAGCCGGAGTATAAGAGCTTGCTGGCGGTGCAGAATCCTGCTACCTCGTCACCTGGGCTGGCTTTCCTGCTGGCAACGGTTGGTCATTTCGGAGAAGATGGCTACCTGAATTTCTGGCAGGCATTGCGCGATAACGATGTATTGGTTGTTAATGACTGGAACACAGCCTACTATACCGAGTTCACTCGTGCGGGTGGAACGCGCCCGATCGTGGTCTCCTACAGCTCCAGCCCGGCTTTTGAGCTGATTTATGCACAGCCTGGGGCAGGCACGCCGGCACCAACCGAACCCCCTACCGCCGCAGTGACCAGTGCAGGGAGCTGTTTTCGGCAGGTGGAGTTCGTGGGCATTTTGAAGGGCACTCCCAATCGTGACCTGGCAGAGAAATGGGTTGACTTCATGCTCTCGAAAGAATTCCAGGAAGATATGCCAATGCAGATGTATGTCTTTCCGGTCAACCCGGATGCTCAACTGGACGCGGTTTTCACCGAACACCTGGATACTCCTGAGCAGACTGCTGAAGTCAGTCCGGAGGATATTGCCGCCAGGCGCGAGGCATGGATCCAGGCCTGGACGGAGGCTGTGCTGCGTTGAGTATCGGTGTTAATACCGCGCGGGTAAAAGCCAGATTTAACGAGACATGGCTGGCGGTGCTGCTGTGGTTTGCGCCGCTGGTCTATTTGCTAATTTTCTACTTCTACCCACTATCAGCCATCCTGGGCGCCAGCTTTTCCCGCAGCGCGGGCGGTTGGCTGGCGCCTCTTGCCCAGCTTGCCAATTCTTCTTATCTGCTGAAGGTAATTGGTTTCACCTTTTACCAGGCAATCCTTTCCACTTTGCTGACCTTGATGGTGGGTATCCCAGGCGCCTATCTGCTGGCACGCTACGAATTCCCGGGTAAGTCACTGCTACGAGCGCTGACAGGGGTGCCATTTGTGCTGCCAACGCTGGTGGTCGCGGCAGCTTTTAACGCCTTGCTTGGCTCGCAGGGCTGGGTGAACCTCGGTTTAATGTCGGTCTTTAACTTAGAGAAACCACCCGTGCAATTCATGTATTCGCTTGGGGCAATCTTGCTGGCGCATGTATTCTACAATACGACCATTGTGTTGCGTACGGTTGGCGACTTTTGGTCGCACCTGGATCCACGCCTGGCGCAGGCTGCTGGCATGTTGGGTGCTAATCCCTGGCAGGCGTTGCGAAAAGTGACGCTACCGCTGCTGCTGCCCGCGATTGCCACTGCAGCGCTGCTGGTGTTCATATTTGATTTCACTTCGTTTGGGGTAATCCTGATTCTTGGTGGACCGCGCTTCACTACACTGGAAGTAGAGATTTACAACCAGACGGTAGGGTTATTCAACCTGCCTATGGCAGCTACGCTGGCACTGATTCAACTGACCTGTACCTTGGCTCTTACGGTTGCCTATACCCGCCTGGCGGGGCGTATCTCCCGCCCGTTATCACTGCGCCCGCAGGCTTACACCTTGCGCAAATTGAATACCTGGCGGGAGCGGGTACTGGCATTTGGCTTGATCGCTTTATTGGTAACGCTGATGGTAGCGCCTCTGGTAGCGCTGGTGGCACGCTCAGTGACGCGGGTCGATACCGGAATGCGCCGGCCCCCTGGGCAGGAACAGATTGGAATGGGTGGTCCGGGCTTTACTTTGGATTATTATCGAGAGCTGAATATTAACCGCCGGCAGTCACTGTTCTACACACCACCGGCAGCGTCAATTGGTATATCTCTGGTATACGCTGCGGCGACGGTGCTGCTGTCGTTGGCATTGGGACTGCCGGCAGCCTGGGCTCTGGCTCGGCGTCAGGATTCCTGGATCAACCGGGCTCTGGAACCAGTCCTGATGCTCCCGCTGGGTACATCGGCAGTTACACTCGGGTTAGGTTTTATCATCGCCCTCAGCCACCCTCCGTTGAATATGATCTCATCTCCCTGGCTTGTGCCACTGGCACACACCCTGGTTGCCTTCCCGTTTGTAGTACGATCCCTTGTGCCATCGCTACGCAGCATCCGCCCCCGCCTGCATCATGCTGCGGCGGTAATGGGAGCCACTCCGGTACAAATTTTCCGGGCGATTGATCTGCCGATGGCTGGGCGGGCGGTCCTGGCAGCGGCGACTTTTGCGTTCACAATTTCACTGGGCGAATTTGGCGCCACGGCACTGTTGGCGCGCCCTGACTATCCGACGGTGCCGGTAGCAATTTACCGCCTGCTTTCGCAACCGGGGGCGGTGAACTATGGCCAGGCGCTGGCGCTCAGTACGATTCTGATGGTCATCACTACAACGGGGATGCTGGTAATCGAACGGGTGCGTATTGCCGATGTAGGGGAGTTTTAACAGGCATGAGCGGTCTCGAAATTCAGGATCTATGGAAATCCTTCGGCGAGAAGCGTGCACTGGCTGGCGTGTCATTTTATGTCTACCAGCAAGAGATTGTGGCAGTGTTGGGTCCCAGCGGTTGTGGAAAATCAACCCTGCTGGGAATAATTGCCGGGCTGGAGGCGCCTGATCAGGGCTCAGTAAGCTGGGAAGGTGTTTCTCTGGTGGGTAAACCAGCCCACCAGCGTGGCTTTGGCCTGATGTTCCAGGATTTTGCGCTTTTTCCTCATTTAAATGTTTTTGAAAACGTAGCTTTTGGTTTGCGCATGGCGAAGCAGTCTGAGGAACAGGTTCAGGAAGGAGTAAAACAGGCGTTAGAGCTGGCCGGGCTGCCGGGCTTCGAGCGGCGTGATGTCAACACGCTTTCAGGTGGAGAGCAGCAGCGAGTTGCCCTGGCGCGTTCACTGGCACCCAAGCCGCGGCTCCTGATGCTGGATGAGCCACTCGGTGCGCTTGACCGTGCCCTGCGCGAGCGTCTGGTGCTCGATCTGCGTTCTATCCTGCACAGCAGTCACCAGACTGCTGTCTACGTTACCCACGATCAGGAAGAAGCTTTCACCCTGGCTGATCGTGTAGTAGTGATGAACGCGGGTAAAGTAGAACAATTGGGCACTCCACAAGAAATTTACACTCATCCGGTTTCAGCTTTTGTGGCACGCTTTCTAGGGATGGAGAATTTGCTGGCGGGTACTGTGCAAACAGGAGATGACGGCAAGTGGCAGGTAGCTACTGCGCTCGGCTTGCTGTCGCTGGATGGGGTGGGCGGGGTAGAAAGCCTGTTGCAGGAACAAAGAGTCATTGTGCTGTTGCGACCGGATGCATTGAAACTCGGTGTCGACCATTCGGATGCCGATGAGACGGTGCAATTACAGGCGCGTGTGGCTGAGGTCACTTTCCGGGGTAGCATGGTGCGTGCCAGCTTTGCTATCGGCGAGACATTGCTGGTGGGGGAGTTTTCGAGCCAGACACGCCTGCCAAAAATTGGGGAACAAATCAGGCTGCGTTTTTCACCTCGCATGGCACTGCAAATTTATGGCACCTGATATTTGCGATAAAATAACACAAATTTTTCCAGAGGAGCACCGTGAGCGTGGAGTGCTATGAACAATTCTTCTAATCTTCCCTTGCAAGACAGGCCAGTAATCACGGTTATCAAACGCAATGTGCATGGCAAGGAGACGTGGCGATATTCTGGACAATTGATCGAACGTCTGGAAGACAGCTTGATTCTCGAAGCATATTTTGACCGGGAAGATATGAACCTGCATGGTTTGAAGTTAAATAAGGGCGATTACTTTCTGGAGACTTATTACACCAATCGCTGGTATAACATTTTTGAGATCCATACCTTCGGAAATGGTAAACTGAGCGGTTGGTACTGCAACATAGCCCGCCCGGCAGAAGTGGATGGCGACGTGCTCTCCTATATCGATCTTAGCCTGGATCTGCTGGTATTTCCGGATGGACGGCAGGTGGTGTTAGATGAAGACGAGTTCGCCGAGCTTGAAATTGAGGATGAGGTGCGCAACCAGGCACGGCTGGCATTGCAGGAGCTGCAGGCTATATTCCATGATAAGTTAAGCTGAGGATTGTGTAATAATCCGGGGTATCAGCGGACGGATCCAGAAAAGGTAAATTTTCATTGAGTGTAAAAAACAATCGGGTGCGAAGTCGTCGCGCCCGATTGTTTTTTAGAGAGATTATCTATTCCATTGGTGCAAATTATTGAAATTGGATCATGCCACCAAAGATGGCGTTCAATATGCCAATCACAAGATTGTAGATCCATCCCAGGGCGGAGATCAAGAGATCACCAAGGAACCAAAGTGGGATCAGGATGACCACACAGCAGCAACAAAGTATCACCAGAGAAATAATGACAATGATCCAAACATTGTTATCTTTCTTGGGTGGAGTTTCGCTTGTGGGTGGTTGCTTATTGTCTCTCTCAGAGTGCTCGAGGATTGTCACCTGGGAAGGATCAACCCGGTCAACTGGTTCAGATTCTTCCACAGGTTGTGGGATGATATCGATGATCTCGTCAGACGCTGGACTGATTTCAGGCTCCAGTGGTGATTCTATATCAATCGTTGAAGGCTGTTCTGGTTGCCAGTCCGCGGCTGAGGCTTGTGGAGGGTTGACGATTTCGCCTTCGATGGTTTCAATGGGCTCAACCGGTGGTACAGGTTCTACCGGTTGAGCTGGATCAGGTTGAGTGTTAGGTAAGTCTTCCATTATTGTATCCTGAGTTGATTTCCTCTACTTGTTCTGACAGGGTGCTATATGAATGCCTTCGTGAAATGTAGATTAGCTTATAGGTTGGGTGCGCTGCGAGCGTTTCCATAGCCAATAGATGATTAGGATCAACAGCAGAATTACCAGAAATCCGATGAGAATTGGGATAACGATCGCCAGGATTGATGTGATCGTTGAAAGGATATCCTCCAGGATGCTGACCGGGACATTTCCTACTCCACCTGTGGTGGCGGTAACTGCCGGACGGATGGCGCCGGATTTGACTGCGTGGACGCTGCCGGCGACCAGGATCCCAGTAGCCATCGCAAGGATGGGGTGGACGTCGCTAAGCACTTTTGCGCTGGCGGCAAAAGCGATCGCACCAGCGGCAGGCCGAACGAAGGTCTGGATGGCATCGTTGACATGGTTGACGGCTGGCACCTTATCGGCAACAATTTCGACCAAAAGCAAGACTATAAGCAACCCGATGATCCACCAGCTTGTCAATGCATCCCAAGGTTTCTCCAGAGTGATTAAGTCTGTAAATTTTGCCAGCAACGAAATCGTCAAAAGCGGGATGTAGGCATTCAGGCCAGCGCTGGCTGAAAGCCCGAAGGCGGAAAATACGCCACTCAATACTTCCATTTTTCTCTCTCCTCCTAACCGAGATGAAAACCATCCCAAGTGCCCGTCAACCAGAAGCGCAGAATATCCAGCAGAATGATCTGCCCGATCGCCAGGCAAAAGCCACCTGTGAGTGGAATGACTAATTGTACAACATTTTCGATGCGATTCTCTCTGCGCAGCAGCATTAAGCCTAAAACCGTATAGGTCATGGTTAAAATGGCCAGCACCCCCAGCGCGCTGAGCAGCGCAAGCAGGTAGAGGATCGCCGTGATCTCAGAAAGCAGCAGCGCATCTAATACCAGCGCAAGCAGAACCAGGATAATAAACTGGCGGGGGTATTGCAATGCCGGGCGCGGGTCCCAGCGACGCCAGACGGATTGGTTAAATGCAGGGTACAGGTAGGCAGCGATCGCAAGTCCCATGCCGGTGCCGGTCAGCAGGCGGGACCAGTTTTGCGGCGTGTAAAGCTGCGGTGCCTCTGGGAAGAAGGATAGAAATGAGTTCAATCCATCAATTACAAATGCCAGCGCCAAGCCGGCAAACAGCCAAGCCAGCCAGCGAGGTGGCAATCCACCACGCCGGCGGCTGATGATAGCCTGATAGGTCAGCCCAAGCAGAGCTCCCAGGTACATACCGGAGCAGCGTGCACACAGTGGCAGTGGTCGTTCGCCGATGTGAAAAGACCGCAAATCGATGCGGTGGCAAACTGCGTAACCAACCGCATCTGCTTTTCCAAGCAGCCCGGGTGGTGTCTTCAGCAGCCAACCAATGAGCAGCGCGGCAGCGAGCAAGACAATCACCCATTTCAGCAGTGACAGGCGGGATGAATAAGTGGATTCCTTCATGATAGCTTAAGAATTATAGAGGGTTTTTGGGTATCTGCCAACCAGGAATGTCCACACAAGCGGCTAATTTTGGTATGATTATGCCTATGAGAGCACAAATCCGTATTTTCCAGATCCTTGGCTGTCTCGGGCTGGCGTTGGCTGGGCTTGCAGCATGCAGCAGGAGCTTGCCTGCACCATCGCCAACCATTCCGGCGCCCCAGGTTGTCACTACAAGCGATACATTGGCGACAGCCACAGCAACCAGAGTAATCCAAACACCGACAGTTGAACCAACTGAGGTGGTCACGCCAACTCGGGTTGTAACACCCACTCCTGCAGTATTCGGGCCGGTGAACTTTCCCGTGGATATCAGCCCGCTGACCGGTCAGCCAGCGGAAGACCCGGCTCTGCTGCAGCGGCGCCCGCTGGCGGTAAAGATTCAACTTTATCCGCGCACGCAGCGTCCACCGTGGGGGGTCTCAAAGGCAGATATCGTGTTTGATTTCCTTCAAAATGACGGTCTGACGCGCCTGAATGCCATCTTTCTAAGCAAAGATGCTGATCAGGTTGGCCCCATTCGTTCAGCGCGCCTGTTCGATGGGCAGATCATGCAAATGTATAAGCCAATTTTTGCCTTTGGCGGCGCCGACCGGCGCATCCTGGAACAGTTGTTTAATGCCTATTTTTCCGACCAGCTGATTCTGGAAGGCGCGAATCACTGCCCGCCAATGTGCCGGGTGGATCCCAACGGCTTCAACTACCTCTTCACTAACACCAGTGAGCTGGAGCAGTATGCGTCCAGCCTGGGTGTTGATACCTCCCCTCAGAACCTGGATGGGATGCTGTTCGATGCAAGGATTCCTGCCGGTGGGCAACCTGCCCAAAGGATTTTCAATCGTTATTCGATTAGCGCTTACACTCGCTGGGATTACGACCCGCAGACCGAGCGCTACCTGCGCTATCAAGATACACAGGAGGATGATAGCGGGCAAGGAGAGGGATATGCCGCGCTGATGGATGGCTTGACCGGTGAGCAGGTCGCAGCGGATAATGTTGTGATGCTTCTAGCACCGCACGACATGGTCAAGCCAGAGACTGGCAAGGCTATGGTGGATATCCAGGTCTCAGGCAGCGGGACAGCCTATGCCGTTCGAGATGGTCAGGTTTTTCAGGTGTTGTGGAACCGTCCGGCAGGTGACAGCGTGATCTACCTGACATATGAGGATGGGACACCATTTCCTTACAAGCCCGGCAGCACCTGGTATGTGATGATGGGTCTGGCATCGCAGGTGGAAAAACCCCAGGCTGATGTCTGGCGGTTTACCTTTAAGACTCCCTAACACCAATCGCCTGGCGAGCTAATCCAGTCCCTCGGTATTTGCGTTTAATGATTATTGATAATTACCGGGTTTGTCCATCGTAGCCAATGACGCAACTCCTGCCAGGTATAATTATCCATCATTTGGTTGTTGAATTTCTCAACTTCATTATCATAATCGGAGTATCCAATGTCCCCTACTACCAATTTTGCCGATCGTGTGCTCGGTTTAGCCCCCGAAGGCGCCTACCACATGCTGGCGCGCGCCCAAGCCATGGAAGCCGCCGGGCGTAATATCATCCACCTTGAGCTCGGTCAACCGGATATCACCACGTTTCCTAACGTCGTGCAGGCTGGCATCCAGGCTATCCAGGAAGGTAAGACACGCTATACGCCTTCAGCGGGCATGCCTGCTCTGCGCCAGGCTATTGCTGCTGATGCTAGCGCTCGCCTTGGTTTGACTTTCCAGCCGGACCAGGTAGTAGTAGGTCCCGGCGCCAAGCCGGCTCTGTTCTTCCCTACCCTGGCGCTGGTACGACCAGGCGACGAAGTTCTATATCCTGATCCGGGTTTTCCTACGTATAAATCTATGATCGAGGTGGCCGGCGGTATTCCTGTGCCGGTGCCGCTCAGTGAAGAGGACGGTTTTTCCTTCGATCTGCAGGCTTTCGACCGCTTGCTCAGCCCACGCACGCGCATGGTGGTCATAAATTCACCCAGCAATCCTACTGGCGGGGTGCTGCCTTTGTCAGCCCTGCAGCACATCGCTGAAGCTGCTATGCGCCACGACCTGTGGGTGCTTTCGGATGAAATATACTCGCGCCTGTCGTACGAAGAACCGGCGCCCAGCATTGTCAGCCTGCCCGGAATGCAGGGACGTACGATTATCTGCGATGGCTTTTCCAAGACTTATGCCATGACTGGTTGGAGATTGGGATACGGCATCATGCCGGCGGAGTTAGCCGAGCGCGTCGAGCTGTTGATCACCCATTCGGTTGGCTGTACCGCCCATTTCACCCAACTGGCGGGAATCGAGGCGCTGCACGGAGATCAACAGCAGGTAGAGTTGGTGGTGGCAGAATACCGTCGTCGCCGGGACGCTCTGGTGGCTGGATTGAACCAGATTCCAGGCATGCGCTGCCTGTTGCCCCAGGGTGCCTTTTACGTATTCCCCAATATTACCGCTTACGGTCGCACCTCAGATTGGCTGGCAGATTACTTGTTGGAAGAAGCCAGTGTTGCGGTCCTACCGGGTACCTCGTTTGGGCGATATGGTGAAGGTTACCTGCGCCTGTGTTTTGCCAATTCTATGAAAAACCTGCTCAGTGCAGTTGAGCGAATAGCCGGGGCGTTAAAATTAATATCGGAATAAGCTCCTGCTGATTGCCAGGCTTATTCCGATATCACCTATAATTTGGGCAGCTCAATCGATTGCTGTTTTTGATACTTGCCCTTCTTGTCAGCGTAAGAAATTTCACATTCTTCCTCAGCCTGGAAGAATAGCACCTGGGCAATGCCTTCATTGGCATAGATTTTTGCTGGCAGAGGGGTGGTGTTAGATATTTCCAGGGTAACAAAACCCTCCCACTCGGGCTCGAATGGCGTGACATTGACGATGATACCGCAGCGTGCGTAAGTGCTCTTCCCTACACAAATGGTTAGCACACTGCGCGGGATGTGAAAATATTCCACCGTGCGTGCCAGTGCAAATGAATTAGGCGGGATGATGCATACCTCACCTATATAATCTACCATCGATTTCGGATCGAAGTTCTTCGGGTCGACAATTGCTGAATAGACATTGGTAAAAATTTTAAACTCATCCGCTACACGGATGTCATACCCATAAGAAGATACACCATAAGAGATCACACCATTGCGCACCTGGCTGTCTGCGAAAGGTTCGATCATGTGATGCTCACGCGCCATCTTGCGAATCCAGCGATCCGGTTTAATTCCCATATTATCTCCTTGTTAATTATTGTTCTAAATTCGTAAAAACACTACCAACCACTGGCATTGAATATCGTTCGCAGCAGATCGGCGCGCTCTTCAGCGGTCATTAGCCGTGGCCTGGCCAGGTCAACAAAGTAAATTCCGATTGGTTCGACGCTGATCAACCGGTTATCGTAAAAGACGTAACGATCCAGAAAGCCCTGGCTGGTTGGCAATCCCATGAAATGCTGGTCAAAGAACAGGTTACCCAGACCATAGTGGATGAACGTGTTGCCGTAAAACTCCATCCCATGCGGCTGGTGAGCCTGGCTGCCACTGACAATCGTCGCACCGGCATCTGCCATCGCCCTGAAATCCTTGATCAGCGGTGGCTGTGCTTTATAGGTGTAATACTCGAAGTGCTGGGAGGTGAAGATGACATTATAGCCTTCCTGGCGCAACCGGGCAATTTCACCGCTCAGCCAGTCAAAGTCGCAAATGACTGCGCCGGGCTGGGTTTCGCTAGCTGTTGCATAAGGCTTACCTTTGCCATTGCAGCCGATAAAGGCAATCTTATTCCCATTGACATCGAAGGTTGTGGCTTGACGTGCCTCCTCCCGGTTAGCTCCTCCCCCATAATATGGCCAGTTCCGCTCCTGATACATCGCCAGGGTATAGCGCATGGCGTCCGAGCCAAAATCGGCAAAATGATCGCCGGTCAGCTCCACCACATCGGTGCCGATTTCTTCCAGGAGCTGAATGTACTCTGGACGGCTGCAGAAGACCAGCGTCTGCTGGTAGGGATCTGGCTGCGGGCAATTGGGGTCGAAGGGGATTTCATTGCTGACGTGTGCGATGTCTGCTGCACGCATGATAGTGCCGATATCCTTTGCAGGATAAGTCAGCCCGCGCCGGCGCATCGTCTCGGCGGTGGCGCGCACCAGCGCTGTGACCCCGGTTAAGATCACAGTAGCCATTTTTTGTGCATCGCGATTGGAGAGCACCGGGCTGGGGAGTTGTATGCGAGCCAGGGCTTCAGGTGTACCGGTAAATCCGAATTGAACGGTCAGAGGATACACCGCTGGATCAAATTCTTTCCACAGCGGCGATTGCCCATCCACTTGCAGGACTTTCCAACGCGGCTGTAGCTCTTCGAAAGGGACAATTGCCCAGCTTGGCTGGTGACCCCAGGCGTAGTCGAGCATTTGCTCGGAAGGCACGACCTGGACACTGGTACTGCCAGGTGCGCCCCACAGGGCTGTAAAAACACCCAGGGTCTGCTCGTCTACCAGCAGTGGCACACCGGCAAAATCACCTTCGCCCTGGCCTCGCCAGGCATTTTGTAATTCATCCTGCGATACGCCATCTGTGATGGTAGGAAACGGCGCAACGACCGCGTAGACCCACTCTGCCAGCGGCTGGTCCTGGCTGACCTCCACACGCAGGTCTACCCCTTCGGCATTGTCAACTGTCTGCAGCCCGGCAGGTAGCGCAACCCTGACTGCCTCCGGCAGGTAAGGAGCCAGCCATGTGGTTGGCACTGCAGATGTGGGGCTTGGAACTGGAGTAGAGGTGGGCGCTGTCGTGGCTGTGTTCGCAACCGGTTGGAAGGGGGTAGCGCTGGTACCAATCGGATTCGTAATCTGGGCACCAGTAGCCTGTCTTATCTCGGCGGATGTAGGTGCACCTCCAGCTTGTGGCTCTGCCTGGACGCCAGGGTTGGTGCCAGCCCCTGAGCAGCCCGAAATCAGAATATTTATAATGACGACAACAATAACTAACGAACTTGCATTGTTTTGTAAGGATCGAGGAATGTGCATTAGAAAGAAAAGCCTCCTCGTTTAGCCAGGTCTGCTCGAATCTGTGCTTCCAGACCATCGGCTTGTTCTTCCAGCTCACTCACTCGTCTCAACGCGGTTTCTCCCAATGCCAGGTTTTGGAGGCTGGCAGCGTTAATGCGCACGTTATAACCTGCGCTGGTTAACGCTGCTCGTGCCAGTGCTGCCCCGCTGGCGCCATCGCTGATTGCATTCAAATTGCCATCGCCGACCACCTGGGCAGCCAATGTCAGCACATTGACGGCTTTTTCAGCTACTTCCAGAGGCACCTGAATGGCGGTCAGGGTGGCTGCTTCCACTGCCTGGTTGCGGATGACTTGTTCTTCGGGTGTATCTTTAGGTAATTTGAATGCTGCCATCACTCCTTGAAATGCTGCAGCGTCGCGCTGGATAGCCTCGGTAAGCTCTTTTCGCAATGTTTCTGCGCTCTCCAGAAGAGTCAACATTTGTGCTTCGACCGAGGCATATTTTTTCTTGCCGATGGTCAATCGGGCGACCATTGAAACCAGCGCAGCACCGGCTGCCCCGCTGTAGGCGGCTGCTGAACCCCCACCAGGGGCTGGTGTTCCTGCGGCTAGCTCATCCAGGAAAGTTGTTTCTGATTGAGCGGTTTGCTCGGTACCGGCTGCCGCCAGTCGGTGTTCCAGGATTTGCTCCGGTTCGAAATCGTCAAGCTGCAAATACCATTGTGCGGCGTTTGTAAGCGCTTCTTGCGGAATTAACCCCACCAGCTCGCAATGATGGATGGCGCAGCCGTAACGGGCTGCTTCACGGCGGATCATTTCGACTACCTGTGCCAGTGGAGTGTCGTGGAAGTTAGTCAGGTTCATTGAAACCTGTGCCTGTCCTTCTACCAGCAGCCCCAAGCCTTTCACATAGCGCAAGCCCCCGGAAGAATGTCGGATCGTGCGGGCTATTTTCTTCGCGATACTAACATCACTTGAAGTGAGATAGACGTTAAAAGCGATCAGCGGCTGGCGAGCCCCGATTACCGTCGCGCCGGCTGTCCCGAGTCGAGCTGGGCCAAAATCGGGAGCACGATCTGGCTGTGTGGCGATTTCTCCTTTAAGCGCTTCATATTCACCACGGCGAATGTTTTCCAGGTTTTGGCGTTCAGGGCGGGATGCGGCGGCTTCGTAGAGATAAACCGGAATGCTCAGCTCGTTTCCGACGCGCTGACCAAGTCGGCGTGCCATTAAAATGCAATCAGCCATCTCTACTCCCGAGATAGGTACAAATGGCACCACATCGGTCGCGCCAATACGAGGGTGCTCGCCAGTGTGTTGATCCAGGTTGATTAACTCGGCGGCGCGGGCAATTGCGCGAAATGCTGCTTCCTCGACCTCGTCGGGCGCGCCAACGAATGTCAGCACAGTCCGGTTGTGGTCCAGGTCCGAGTGGCGATCCAGCAGGTTGACACCATTAACCGATTGGATAGCAGAAATAATCTGCTCGATCACTTGCGGGCGCCGGGCATCAGAAAAATTGGCGATGCATTCCACGATGGAGTTTGGCATGATTAACCTCGAGAAAAAATATGCGCCCATTATACTCCCCTGCCTGCCTGATCCTGCTGTGTTTTCTTAATCAAAGCAGTTTATCAATCCGTGTTAAAATAGTAGAGGAATGGCGCAAAATCCTGTTTCCACCGGTTCTGACCGCAATCCCGTTACCTACCAGAAACACCGTCACGAAGTTCTCTGGCAAATTACAATCCCTGTCATCGTCGCTGGGTTAATCGTCTTAACGCTGGCTGGTCTCACTGCCACGGTATCTTCTGGCACAGCAAGCCAGATGGCAGATGCATCATTGATCACTTTGATTGTGCCAATGTTGTTCTTTGGATTGATCACCCTCGTGCTGATGGGCTTTACGGTTTATGGTGTGTTGAAATTAATTCACGCCTTGCCAGGACTTATGTTACGAGTCCATTATTTTCTGCTAAATGTGCAGCTACGCGTTACACGCATCGATAATTCTCTGGTCAAACCACTGATACGTACCAAAGAATATAATGCTTCGGCACGTGCACTCCGGCGCAGTTTGAGGCAAGTTTTACGGTTCTAACCAAAAATTACTCTGGTTCAGGAGTTGGCTATGGCACAAAAAGAAATCCAGGTGAAACAAGATGAAGTTAGCACCAACTGGCAGGCGAAGACCCTGGCGTTAGGTGGAGTGCTGGGAGCGTCTGTTGGTTTGCTAGCCGCCTTCCTGCTGGTGAAAAATTCCGAACGGACGGGGAATCGACCGGAGTTCTCAACCCGCGAAGGCATGAAAATCGGCGTATTATTATTTGGTGTGGTGCGCAGCATTGCGAATTTGTGGGAGGATTGAAATATTCGTCAGGTTATTTAATCTGGAGTAGGTGGAGAATGTGCTCGCTCTTCATCGGCGCTTGTTTTCCGAGAATAAAAGAAATCTTCCCTAATATTGAGTTCAATGTACGGTTAGCATAGTGAATTAACCAAACTCGATCTACCTGGTAAGTTTCCATTTCATCTTCCTGCAAGTTTAATAGTGTCTTTTTAAAGAGATATCCTTCCTTAGCATTTAAGAATGGTTCAGGGGTAGTAAGGTAGCCAATTGTCAGGTGCAGGTCATACGGGTGTTTTTGATGTAGGTTAAAGGTAGGATATTTCCAGAGTAAATCAATCAAGCGGTCAGTAAATCCCTCGCCACATTGTGCACGACATATCAATAGTCCATTCGGCATCAGATTAAATTCATGCCACTGGATTTGCAGAGGCGCCTGTGTGACCAGGAAATCTTGGAACTCCTTGAAAAAAGTGTCGATGTTGGATGGTAAATCGTTTCTTTCAAGAGGTGGGAATTGTCGGTATCGCCCACGCAACAGCGCAGATAAAGTAACGTGCATTTGTGTTGGCTGATACCAATTGAAACGTCCTTCAAGGCTATTCTCTAGATGTGCCTGTACCTGTTGAATTTTGCGGCTGAGTTGTGTTGGTAGGGGTAAACCAGCTACCAGGGTTAATCCATAACTGAGGCTTTGATTTTTTGTGATTGTGGTGCGCACTTCCTCAGGATTAATGCACATCACTGTACCTGGTTTGGACAATGTGGTGTCATGGCTCTTCTAGCGAGAAGCTGGTGTTCGGCCCGTCACAAAAAAAGGTAAAGTAGCATAAAATATCTCGGCCGATTAAAAGATCGCCTGTCGTAATTGGCCAGTGCCATTCTGGGGGCACAACGACTCCTAATGGATTGTATTTTGTTGCGGGTTTGTACCAGGTTCTGCCAAAATCAAAGCTCACCTCCAGTGCGATCGACCAGCCAGTAACCTGACCATATGCATCCTGGAATGGATGCTGAGCAGTAAAGCCCAGTGTGTTTTCTAGCCAATAGAAACCACACGGGGACAGACAAGTGATATCAGCCCCCGTGTCCAGAAATGCAGTTATGACTGTGAACGATTTTCGCCCGGGAAGGCGAAGGCAGACTGACATGATTGGCGCGGGTGCACATTCTCCTGCTGGGCGACAATCTTTAATCGAGATCAGCGGAATCGAACCTGGCTTTGGATGCTGCACCGCTGTCAAAGCGACTCCTGGCTACCGCGGAGAGTGTTGATACCGAGCGTGGGCAGTTCTTCTCCGACTTTTCGTACGTATAATCGACGGTTTGGTTGTAATCGGACGGCATCTTGTATGGCTTGAGCTTCATTCACATCCAGGAAGATAAGCCGCCCATCGCAATACACTGCAACTTCACCCTTGTGTTCTTTCAATAACTTGGGCTGGTCTCTCTCAAATGCTCGGTGGTTCTGCTCAAATTCTGCATTTACTTCTAGAACGTAGGAAGTCCAGTTATTTTTGGGGGTTGATAAGATGGAGCGGAATAGTTCATCAAGGACCTTTGCTGCCGAGCCCAAATTTTCCTTCGACATCTCGCTGGTGGTAGGGGGTATGCCTGCTAGTTTTTGGATCGCCGATGTAGCCTGGCTGGAAACCCAGTGATTAGAATCTGCGCGAGCTATCTCTAGCACCGGAATAAACTCCGGTATTCCCGCCTCGCCTAATGCATAACATATTTCCCCCCGCAAGCGTGGATCATCATCTTTAATCGCAGATACCACAAGCTCTTCCAGGATTTTCAACCGTAACAGGCTGGCTTCCTGCCCAATGTAGCGCAGCAATTTCAACCTTTCATCCGGGTTGGTGCTGCGCATGAATTGACTAATCTGTATGCCGAGGCTTGACATCATATTATCTTTTAGGAATCCTAGTGTCCAATATGCCTGGCAACCGCGTTTAATTGATCCACGATTGGCCCAACATCACTTGGTTTGTTTATGATAGCAATTATGCCAGCTTTGAGCATTTTCGCCCTGATAGAAGTATCGCCTACCACCGTTAGCGCGACGATTGGAAGTTCAGGTTTAAGTGCTTTGATTCGCCTTGCTACCTCAATCCCAGTCTCTCGCCCGTATTCCACCAATTCTGGGTCTATGTCATCAGAAGGCGGCATCATCATATCCATCAAGACTACATTCAATTCTTGATTGGCTACTACATGCAGAGCTTCAGATATATCGGTTTTGCCTATCACATTAAAACCACGAGCATTGAGTAAGATACTTAATGCTTCAACCTGGTCAGGCTCATCTTCGAGGTATAGGACTGTAATCATTGCTAATGCTCCCTTTCTCGGATGAATAATTCAAATGTAGTCACAAAATCGCGCGAGCCGGGTATTGGCAGGCTCTTTACTTTAATATCACCATATTTATCGGCAAATACTTTGACGATATAAAGACCAATCCCAGTACCTTGTTGGCGGTAAGATTTAGCCTCATTTGTGCGGAAATACCTTGAAAAAATCTGATTTTTGTCGTCCTCTCGGATGAGAATACCCCGGTTGACAAAGTAAAGTGTGTAACCTTCTGTCGATCTTTTGCCATCTATACGGATTTCTGTATTATCGCGCGAATATTTTATTGCGTTATCTACAAGGTTAAGGACGGTCTGATGAAATAAGGCTTTATTCACCCAAAGCGGAGGCCAATTCTTTAATAAGGGATCCAGGATGATTTTTATCTCGCGTTGTTCGGCGAGGTCATTCAATGTTTTGCGGCATTCAGCGATTACCTCGTAAGCAGATACTTTTTCGACATCACTTGCTAAAAGGTGACCACGATCAATTTCACCTAATGTCCAGACGCGTTGACTCATTAGATGCAGTCTGCGAGCCTGGGTAGCCAATTTTTGGGCCAGACGCGGTGCTGATCCAGTCGATACCAGCCCGGCTGCCATTACTTCTGCCTGGTTAATGATGATCTGTATAGGATTTCGGATGTCGTGAGCCACATCTTCTAGAAAGGCAGACTGTTGTCGTGCCTTTTCTTCGAGCTGTTCTACAAGCATAACAACCTCACTGACGAGAGAAATATCCTTTATTATGATGTCTAATGCCTGGCGATCATTGGGCAGATAAGCATTTATATCCAGGTCGCGATCAAAACGACCCAGGAATAAAACCGGCGGTGGGAAGTCTGTTGACTCATGCGGTGGGGTGAGGGGGAACGCCATCGCTCGCGAGCTATGTTTGCGCGAGTGCTGTTGGTTTAGCCAATTAAAGAGGTTGTCCTCTTTGAACTCTTTTAGAACAATCTGGGTGCGTTCTTTACGAGAGCATACCATTGATGCCAGTGCCAACATACTTTTCGGGCTATTTGATTTGAAAGGACCTGTGGGAAAGTCCTGATCGGGCAATCCAAACTGGCACTTTAATTCCAGATTGTTAAGCGATCCACGACCGCAGGAAAAAATGAAGGCGTAATCCAATCCAAAGTAGCGGCTGATCAGGCGGAGTGTAGCAGATAGCGCCAGCCAAACCGAAGAAGTCTCGGGACGGGTCAGGCTGAGCGGTGCCAGGGAGCGAGCAATGTGGCCGCGGATCCATCCCACTAAACGGTTTTTTTCTAATTCGAAGGTAGAAGTTGCAAGAGCTGATAATTGTTCTCCGATAGCATTCATCAAGTCGATGATTTCTTGTACGTGCTGTGGCGAAATTTCAGTGGCTGGTCGTGTTTGTACTTCCTCTAATAGTTTGCCTTCTAAATCTCCGTGCTCATAACCGGCCAGTGCCTCACTTTGGCGGATGCGTTTCTGGCTTTCTTGCCACGCATCCACGCCAATCTGACCTTCAGCTAATGCTCTAAATTGGCCGTTAGGATAGGTAAACTCAGGGTGCCATATGGTACCGGATAGAGGTTTGTGTTGGCCACAAAATAGGACAGCCACAACCTGATCCATTACCTTAACCGGGGATGCAAAATCGATCAGACCCCCGTCACAAATATATGCAATCGTGGCTCCTTGGGCTTCGGCGCGGGCAGCCCAACGCCGGTCGCATTGTTGGCAAGCATAGTCCCCTGCCAGATTATTGCGTAATGAGATGCAATAATTCCCCCAGCTAGGTTTTGCTAATATGTCATTTAATGAAAAATCACCATTCTCCCAACGCTTGTTCTGATCTCTCGAGTTTGTGTCCGATAATATGAAACCCAATCGAATCGCATGTAGACTCAGTAGGCCGCTGTGGTAGATTTGAAGTAAATTTGTATCGATTAAACCTGAGCCTGCATTATTTGAGTTCACTAGGGGAGGAAGTCTTCCGCCGGCATATTTTTGCAAAAGGTTTTCCATCAGTTCTTCGACGTTATTGGGCATGTTAATCTCCCGTTCGGTAAGACAGAACTGCCATTATCCCTGATGTGATATCACCAGCGCCAGTAGTTATCGCACGATGTGTAATCCCAGGCCATATTACCGGTACAGCTGCCACAGGATAATGTCCATCGCCTATCCAATATCCGCGCCGGGCAAGCTCTTTTGTCACGTGTTTTACCTCTTCCTGGCTTTTATCTTGGCAGTGCAGGCGGGCTAAGTCGTATGCAAAGTCAAGAAGTGCCAGGTAACCTTTTGCTGCCTGTAATGCTGGTATTTGATTGATTTCATCATTGTTTATCTTGCTGCGCTCGAGGATTTCGGAAATTACCAGCGCTTTAGCGAACAGGATCGCGTTAACGTTCTTTTCTAATTGGGCGGGACTGGCGTGGCGGTAAATTGACAGATCAATTTCGTTGCCGTGAATGTATAACCACTTTAAGTGTTCAAGTTGATCGAGCAGACGACTTCCACGGTGGTAACGCTCGTAAATAGACTCGGGTCGACTGGGTCGTGGCCAAACATTTAAGGGGCTATGCGGATTGCTGGTTATGTCCAAGAGTTCTTCTGGGTTCACGCCAGCTGAGTCGATCCCAGCCTTGATGACTTCTTGAATGATATCGACAGCGCGGGCATCTGGTATGCTTAATTCAATATGGATGTGAATGTGTGGGTTCTGCTTTTTGAGGCAGATTATTTGATCTTTGAGAATTTCAATCAATAAATACCTGAACTTATCATCCAAATCAATGTCTGCCAGAGCATTTAACCCATCCAACAAGATGATATCGTAAGAGTTGGCTATCTGTTCCAGGCTGGAATCACAGGCAACATGAAATTGGAGAATATCTTCCTGCGCATTCCATGATTGCGACGCAAATAATGGGATTGATGGCCAGTCGCCATTCTGATAGGTTTCTGATGGGATCCATTCATGTAATCGCCGTCCATCGCGCCAAATTTCCAGCTTTGCGCATCGGTGGATGGGGTGGTTGTAATGGCGGGTACGAAAAATCAGGCGTTCTTTTTGTTTCCAATGATGCGGGCTGTTGCTGTTTACCTCGTCATCGATGTCAAATATATATCCACAGCGCTTTGGTTGTCTATCCCCATCTATTCGAGATGCGTCCTGGCGCTGCCATTGCGTATCCTTCGGAAATGCTATCTTTACGCCCGAGAGCTCATCGGTAAGTTCGGGTGAGAGATGAGGTGTGTAGTAAAAGGAAGCATCTACAGATAAGTTTGGTAAGTGGCTTAGTGTTTTCGCCTGAATGGCGGATGACCCACCCAGCATGATCTGTGTACTTGGATTGGTGAAATAATCACTGAGCAATTTAATTAATTCTGGGGAGTCAAGATAGTATTTTTGGTGGTTGGGCGGATTATTTAAGATGGCAACGGTTTCTACAAGGGAGTGGCAGTGTTTGTGATCTCGTTCTACCGAATGGGTTTTCCAAATCAATTGGCTATCATCATAACCAAGCTGACTGGCGGACCATTGCATAAACTGGTTAAGTTCTTTTTGGTCGAGAGGGCGGACATGGTCTTCAACAAGGCTGTAGGCGCACAAAACTCTTATGGGTTGATCAAGCAAGGTAAATGCATCGCGGCATAAACGTGAAAGCCAGGTGTTGAATAATGGGGAAAGCTCGCTTGGGTTAAAACAGTCGATTGCCAGGTGGATTTTTCGAATGAATTCATGTGGCTGTAGAAGGTCAACTAGCCAGGGTCGTAATTCCTCAAGCTCAGTCAATGAATTCTCCAGGCTGTTGCGGACACCATCTTGAAGCCCCGGATCAGCCATGGAAATAAGTAAAGTAAGTAAACGTTTTATTTCTTCGTGATTGCGGCTGTTAGCGCACCAGCTTTCGATGTGGCGGATCACCGAGCATGGTTCCGTCATGAAGGCCCCTGAATTACCTAAATTATTTTTATAGTATCCCGAAGTTATTGATCTGTCTATTTTACTTCATGGAGGGTAATAACTCCACGTGCCAGGCGTTGTAGATAGGGCGAATCATTTTGATCGCGTACATGGCGTAAGCAATCCAGCACTTGATCAAAGTATTGTTTGGGAAGATTTGGATCTTCCAGGTAGTCAGCCAGTGCGTAGAGAGCTCGGGCGCGTACATCTTCATCCGAGTCTTGTGTTGCAATTTGGATGAACGGACCAACAGCGACCAAAGGCTTGCTCTTCATCAATGCCTCGATAGCATTTTCGCGCGTGTGTGGGTCATTATCTTGAACCGCACTGGCAATCAATTTTTCCTCAATAATCATCTTGTCTTCAATGGTGTTGTCCCCGTTGGACAATACTCCCAGGGCATATGCTAGCTCGCGGCGTATGTCGGTATAGGTTTCTTCGTCTAGCCGGTGGGCAATTTGAACTGCAATTCGCCGGGGAACTCCAGGCAGCCCTTCTGGTTGGTTAGTTTGTGTAGCAATTTGCCGCAAAGTCAACCGGGTGAGCTCTGTTGTTGCCTGCAGACGAACACTTGGGTCATTGCTGTCTAGCCGCTCTATAAGATCCGTATAGTTGGTTGGATTATTATCATTCATGGTGGGATATCCCAATTAACAAAAACTTCAATTTATTGCCTGGTGAGAATGTGATACCGATAGGATACGAAAAAATCGCTTCTTTCAATGGATTTTAACACTTCCAATGCCAAATTGTGATCATCGTAAGTGATACGATCGCGTTCGTAAACAAGGCGTTGAGCAATGGGGAGGTCGACCATTTGGAACAGTTCGACCTCGTCAGGGTTAGCCTGGCGGGCTTGGATGAATTCATCCGCCCAGGCTGCGTGGCGGTAGAAACGATTGTAAAGATTGAAAATGCTGCCTGAAAAATCAAATTCATTCAATAAGCCTGGACTGAAATCACTCGCAAGTAGATAGATTTTCTGATGCGCTACAGGCAGATTGTCGGCGCAACGCAGGCGGTCTATAAAATAAATCGAAGTTGATGATGCCTTCTGTTCATCAAGCAAAAATGCTTCTTGTACACGTCCCCCGGCGTCTGCTGCAGAGATGATTGCGGTAGCTAGTACTTGTGTGGAAGGGATTTTCCCTTTCCGGCGAACTTGCTCTGTGAATGACAGGATAGTGGGTTCTTTCGTTGTACTGCCAACGATAAGAGTTCCTTTTCCTGAAATCCGTGCGATCATTCCTTGCCGCTCTAATGAATCAAGAGCCTGGCGGATTGTGCCGCGGCTTACTTTATAAATTTGGGCAAGTTGTGGCTCAGAGGGGAGCAAACTGTTGCGGGGGTACTCACCACGATTGATTTTATCAACAATATTTAGTAGCACTTCATAATATTTAACGCTGGGTCCTGGGGACATTGGTCACCGTTTAATCCTTCAATAATAGCTTTTATTATCAAAACTTCCTTTGATTATTAAGCTGTACGGTATCAGGGTATGTTGTATAGCTGTATGTACAATTAGATTATAACCAGAAAATATGTTTTGTAAAGGGGTATTTTTGCTCTTGACAATCCCAGAATACTTTTATATAATAACATCAACCTGTACATACAGCTAAACAGCCACACAACTAAACTGGTCAAATATTAGGGTTGCGGGAGGGGTAGGCGATGACTAATACAATGATAACTATAGTGGCAATGCTTGTCGGTGCGGTGTTATTGACAATACTCATTCTCAGTTTGAGTGTGCGTACGGTCAAAACCCAGAAAGGGCTCATTGTGCTGGACCGTAAGACCGGTAGGGTGAAGAAGGTCAAAATAGGGCCCGGATCAGTTTGGCGGACTCCAATCCTAGAGAAATCCATTGAATTAGATCTGACACAAGAAAGTGTTCAGCTCCCGGTCGCCAAGATAATCACGCAAGATCTTCTGGCCATAGAGGCATCCTTGTTGATTGTCTATACTCGAAATCCTAACAATGTGAAAAAGAGGGAGCTGGAGAAATTACTGCCCAATTACACTGAGTTAGGTGAGACCATCAAGGTCAAAGCTGACTACATTATACGGAAGCTGAGCCTGGACAATAATCAGCCGAAAGACCTGGTTTCAGAAGCTGGGCGGTCCAGGTTTGAGAGGAAGTTATGGAATGAGCTTCAAGCTCTAGAGCGTAAACTGGCTTTTCAGCTCGACGACGTCCAGGTACTGGTGGCTCCAAATGAGCAAATATTGAACGCTCGTCTGAAGGCAGAAGGTACGAAGCAAGTGCTTGGAATATTGGAAGGGTACACGGGAGTCAATAGTTTTGATCTCCAACATTTATTAACCGCTGAGTTGCTATCACGCATTAGTAGCGGAGAAATCGATATTCTGGCGGCGATGAGCTTATACCAGAATGCGCAAATGAGCAGTTCTACACAGATTTCACCTGGAGTATTCTTGATTGATGCACCATCTCATGTTTAGCAGCTAGGTAATGGTTATTGGACCGCCTGTTGGGGAGCAGGCGGTCCAATCATTTAACACCTTATTACCGCTTGACAATCACCAGTTTTGGTATTTAATAATAACGAACGTTCGTTCGTTTCTAGGAGGCTGTATGGCTGAGGAACCTGTTCCCCGTGGCTTGATTACCCGCCAGGCTATCCTGAACGCTGCCCACCAGCTTTTCGTCCAGCAGGGATATCATGGTACTTCCATGCGCCAGATTGCGGAGGCAGCTGGAATCGGATTAAGTAGCCTGTACAACTACTTTCAGAGCAAGGAAGGCGTCTTCCGGAATGTCTTCTTCGAATTTCATCCTTATCATACTGTTCTGCCCGTATTGAGGAACGCGCAGGGGGATTCAATCGAGGGCTTTGTGCGTGATGGCGCGCGACTGATAGCCAGTACGCTAGATGATCGTCCGGAATTCATGAATTTGATGTTTATTGAAATTGTCGAATTTAATAGCGCACATATGAACGAGTTGTTCGAGCATATCATTCCGCAGGCATTAGAGATTGTTTCTCATCTCGCGTCTATGCCAGGTAGGCACCTGCGTCCCATACCGCCGCAAATGTTAATCCGCACTCTGTTAGGTACATTCATTGGTTATTATTTTACTAGCCGTATCATCCCGAATGATGCTCCAAATGAGTTTACCTACAAATCCTTGGATTATTTCGTTGACATTTATCTGAGGGGCATTTTGTCAGATCAATCCGAGGTTACCCCAGCATGAGCACCCGACTGATCTCAATTATTCGCAAAGAATTTATCCAAATATTGCGCGATCCGCGCACACTGGTACTGGTACTGGTAATCCCCATCATGCAGCTTTTTTTGTTAGGCTACGCCGCTACGAATGATGTTCGCAATGTAGCCCTGGTGGTTTATGACCAGGATCGTGGTCCTGAGGCGCGTGCTCTGCTCGATGCGTATCGTTCGGCGGATTATTTTCATCTGGCTTATGATGTTTCCTCCCTTGAAGAATTACAAGAGCTGATTGATCGAGGCGATGCACGCGTAGGGCTTATTATTCCTCCGGATTACAGTGCCCAGTTGCAGAGTCATAAACCGGCTCAAGTCGCTTTTATCCTGGATGGCAGCGACCCAACTATCGCCTCTACTGCCTTTTCAGCGGCGAGGTTGATCGGACAGGAGTATGCAACTGAAGTACTTCGGGCGCGCCTGCAGCGCAGCGGTCAAGCAGTTGCCTATCAGTTGCCAGTCGAAGTCAGCACCACGGTCTGGTACAATCCCGATCTTATCAGTGCATATTTTATGATCCCCGGTGTGATCGGCATGATCTTGTTTGCCCTCACTTCGATTCTGACAGCGACAGCGATCGTGCGCGAACGTGAACGCGGCACCATTGAGCAGCTCATTGTGACCCCCATTCGTCCATGGGAATTGGTGGTTGGAAAAATTTTCCCCTACACGATCCTGGCATTTTTAAACACGATTGAAGTTCTTGCGATAGGACATTTCTGGTTTGGTGTGCCTGTGCGGGGTGACTTAGGCTTGATCCTGGTTCTTTCGGGTTTATTCTTGTTATCCAGCCTGGGGATTGGTTTGCTGGCTTCAACTTTTGCCAACACCCAGCAAGAAGCTATGCTCATTGTCTGGATGACTCTATTACCGGCGATCTTCCTTTCCGGCTTTTTCTTCCCGCTGGATGCAATGCCGCAGTTCTTGCGATGGATCTCTTATTTCATGCCTTTACGCTACTATCTGGTGATTATCCGCTCCTTAACGTTAAAGGATGTTGGTTTGATGGCTATTCGGGAAGATGTGATCGCATCTGGCCATTTTTGGCGTAGCTTTAATGAGCGCGGCTTCTCTGCGTTTTCGCAAGCGGCTCGACTAGGATGATATTTAGAAAGGCTTGTGGAGCCTTTCATACTGGTGATAGATCTGAGTAAGGAGGAGTCATGCATCCGAATCCCAAGCGTATTATTCCAGTTGTTGTGATCATAGGATTGAGCATTTTGGCCTGGTGGCTGATCCGTACACCGGGAAATGGTGCTCAGGCTGGTGATTTGGCCGCTTCAGGAACTATCGAAGCCACGCAAGTTCAGATTTCACCTGAATTTGCCGGAAAGGTCATTGAGGTGCTCGTCAACGAGGGAGATGATCGTGTCGCAAGGGCAGGAACTGGCGCGCATTGAGGATCGGCTGTTGCAAGCCCAGCTAGATCAGGCTGAGGCTGCCCTGACGGTAGCCAAGGCAAACGCTGACCTGGTTGCTGCTGGCGTCCCGGAGGCACAGCGCCAGCTTGCCATCGCAGCTGCAGAGCTTGAGCTGATGCAGGCTCAGCAAGCGCTGGATAATTTGAGTGATACTTCCGGATTAGCTCGCGCGCAAGCTGACCAGGCTGTTGCGGCGGCTGACAAAGCACTCGACCTTGCCACCCAGCGCCTCGATTCGGTTCGAGGTGAAGCAGATCCGGCAGATATCGAACGCTGCTCGTGCTTCTGCGACCCTGGCGAAAGACCGCCTGGATCGTGCTCGTGAAGATTTCAAACCTTATGAGAAAAAACCTGAGGACAATGTTACGCGTGCCATGTTCCAGGCTAAGCTGGCAGCCGCCCAAAAGGAATATGACGCTGCCGTGACCCGGCTTAACAATCTGTTGGGCAGGGCTAATCGCTTTGAACAGGCGCTTGCAACTGCAAATCAGGGATTGGCACAGGCCCAACTGGACGAGGCTCGTCGACAATTTGAGCTTGTAAAAAATGGTCCCAACCCGGATAAGCGTGCCCTGGCTGAAGCACAAGTTAAACTGGCTGAAGCCAGCCTGGTGGCTGCTCTTGCTGAGCCGACTCAGGAGCAACTTGATGTAGCCCAGGCTCAAGTTCAGGCAGCCCAGGCTGCCTTAGCTGTGATACAGGCGCAGGTGGATAAGCTGGTTGTACATGCTCCATCAGATGGGACTATCCTGACGCGCGCCATTGAACCCGGCGAGCTTGATTGATGCCTGGTGCTGTGCTGTTCACCCTCGCACGCCTGGATGATCTGACTGTCACGGTTTATATCCCCGAAGATAGCTATGGTCAGATAAACCTGAATCAGAATGCTCAACTTACTTCCGATTCGTTCCCAGGGAAGATATTTAAAGCCACTGTCATCGACATTGCGGATCGTGCCGAATTCACGCCGCGTAATGTCCAGACCGCGGAAGGACGGCGGACAACTGTATTTGCAATCAAGCTTGCCGTTGAAGATCCCGAAGGCAACCTCAAGCCCGGGATGCCAGTGGATGTTAGCTTTCGTCAATAACGAGATGGTATGGAAGTATTGATCGAAGCTCGCCACGTAAGAAAATCGTTTGGCTCATTACTTGCGGTGGATGACCTGCAGCTTCAGATCGCTGAGGGGGAAATATATGGGCTGATCGGACCAGATGGAGCTGGGAAGACAACGACCATGCGTTTGCTATGCGGCGGGTTGACCCCTGATTCGGTACGATCGGGTGTGTCTGATGGTAAGCCATTGATCAGGATCGCCGGATACGATCTCGAACACCAGCCCGAGCAAGCGCGCTCGCAAATCGGTTATCTGGCACAACGCTTCTCGTTGTATGAGGAACTGACCGTTCTCGAAAATATACGTTTCTTTGCTGAGATGCGTGGTTTACAGGCTGCTGAGTGGCGACCGCGCTGCTTAGCGATCCTTGAGTTTGTTGGCCTGGCTTCATTCCAGGATCGGCGCGCCGGACAGCTATCAGGAGGAATGAAGCAAAAGCTTGGCTTGGCAGCCGCCCTGGTTCATCAGCCGCGAGTGCTACTTTTGGATGAGCCGACGACTGGTGTAGATCCAGTGACACGTCAGGATTTCTGGCAGTTGATCATTCGTCTGGTGGGCGAGACCAGGTCAGATGGAAAGCGCACTGTCGTATTCATCAGCACGCCTTATATGGATGAGGCGGCACGGTGCTCCAGGATTGGTTTTATGCAGCATGGTCGTATGATCCTTGAGGGCACTCCCGCAGCTCTGCGTTCTCGGTTGGATGGGAGGATCATCGAGTTGGTGGGCATGCCGCTGATGCTTATCCGCCGAATTGCGCAGGAAGATACGGATGTGCGGATGGTTCAAATGTTCGGTGATCGTCTGCATATCCATACCCAGCCAGATCAAACCGAGATTGTGCTTGAGCGATTGAGTGGTGCAATTACCAGCCAGGGAGGGCAAGTGGTTAGCATCCGTATGGTCCCTCCTGGATTGGAAGATGTTTTCATGGATCTATTGCAGTCGAATGGAGAATCAATATGAGCAATGAGCCAGGAGCCTCACTGCCGGTCAATTCGGCTACGGTGATTGAAACGCAGGGTTTAACACGCCGTTTCGGTGATTTCCTGGCTGTGGACCATGTCAGTTTTCAAGTCTTTGCAGGTGAAGTCGTAGGGTATCTGGGGCCAAATGGATCTGGTAAGACTACTACCATGCGGATGCTGCTGGGGTTGCTCCGTCCAACGGAAGGCTCAGCACGAGTGCTGGGATTCGATGCCGACAGCCAATCGGAGCAAGTTCGCGCCCGTGTAGGTTACATGTCGCAAAAGTTTTCCTTATATTCAGATCTCACGGTTGGAGAAAATCTGGCGTTTTATGCTGGCGTGTACGGCGTTACAGATCGCGCTCGCCGGGATCAGGTGTTGGATCTGATTGGATTGGGGAAAATGGAGCGCTTGCGTGTTGGGCAGCTCTCAACCGGTTGGCGCCAGCGCTTGGCATTAGGTATTGCCATTGTTCACCAACCCAGGCTGCTCTTTCTCGATGAGCCGACCAGTGGAGTGGACCCACTGGCACGTCGATCCTTTTGGGATCTGATTTATCAGCTTGTGGAACAAGGTGTGACTGCTCTGGTAACGACCCATTACATGGATGAGGCTGAATATTGTGGGCGGGTCGGCATCATGCGTGATGGTCGTCTGATGGCCTTAGATAGTCCTTCAGCACTGCGAAGAGATGCGCTGCCTGGTCGGTCCTGGGATATTTATGTCGATCAGTCTGCGGAGCAAGAGCCGATATTCCGGTCTGCTGCTGCCTGCACTTAGCGCACTTCAAAACTGCCCTTGTGTGCTGCGTGCAGGACTGGTCAGTGACCATCTCCGGGCGATCACGCCAAAGGATGTAAGTCTGGAAACCTTACAGGGAAACCTTGAACAGGAAGGAATCGGATCTGTAAAGATTGAAGCCGCTGGAACCCACGCTCGAGGATATCTTTTTAGCTCTGGCTGCGCGGGATTGATATAATTAGGATATGGATCCGACCTCGCCGAGATATTTGATCGCTGGTCAATTGACGAACGATTATATCCTGTTCCCAGATGGTCGGTTTTTATTGAACGTTCCGGGGGGAAATGCATTATATGCAGCTGCAGGACTGGCCATTTGGGAACCAGAGCCGCCTGTCGGGGTAATTGCCCGGGTAGGTAAGGATTATTCCCAGGAGTGGATTGACCGTTACCACCGGTTGAAGCTGGATATGCGCGGCGTTCGCAGGCTGGATGAGCTGGTAGACATCCGTTCGTTTACAGCCTTTATTGACTTTGCGCATCGGACGAGCGAAGACCCGGTTTCCCATTTCGCCCGCTTTGGTCTCCCCTTCCCCAAAGATTTATTGGGCTATCGTAGCCCGAAAGATTTGGTGGACAGCAGGACGAAATTACAGCCCACGTCGCTGCGCCAGGGAGATATCCCGGTAGATTTCATGGATGCTAATGCAGCTCATATATGCCCTCTGGACTATCTCACCCACAGCATTCTGCCAACCATGCTGCGCCAGCGTCAGTTCACTACAATAACCCTCGATCCTTCGCCCCGATATATGAATTCGACATTTTGGGATGATGTCCCAGCATTGTTAACCGGCCTGACCGCCTTTATGCCTTCGGAAGAGGAAGTGAGAAACCTTTTTCAGGGACGCAGCAATGATTTATGGGAGATGGCAGAAGGGCTTGCCGCATATGGTTGTGACATGGTGGTCATCAAACGTGGCGAAAATGGGCAGTGCCTTTATGATGGCGCCCAAAAAACACGTTGGGAAATCCCGCCTTATCCTTCTCGCATCGTAAACCCAATTGGCGCTGGCGATGCTTTTTGTGGTGGATTCCTGGCTGGTTACCGCCGGACTTATGATCCCTTGCAAGCAGCCCTGCACGGTAACATTTCAGCCTCTCTGGTGGTAGAGGGAGATGATCCAGCCTACGCGTTAGACGTACTTCCAGGGTTACCTCAGGCTCGTCTTGATTCGCTCCAATACACTGTGAGAAAGGTATAGCTCATTGGACCACACCTTGCTGGCTAAAACATTAGACCTGGCGATTGCCATCCAGCAGATTCCTGCCCCTACTTCCCATGAATTGCAGCGATCTGCTTATCTATACGACCAATTTCAACTAATGGGTTTATTGGACGTTTCAATGGATTCCCTGGGTAATGTCTTTGGCCGGGTGCCGGGTCAGGGCAATAACCTTCCTTTGATCGTGTCAGCTCATCTGGATACTGTATTTCCGCCTGGTACGGACTTACGCATAAAAAAGGAATTTGGGCGCATTTATGGGCCTGGGATTGGGGACAACTCTTTAGGTGTGGCGGGATTGTTTGGTTTGTTTTGGGCGTTACAAGGTAAAGAAATAAAACTGCCTGGTGACTTGTGGTTGGTTGCCAACGTTGGCGAGGAAGGCCTGGGCAACCTGATTGGAATGAGAGCAGTTGTCGAGCGCTTTGGTAACAAAGTATCCGCGTATATAATTTTAGAGGGAATGGCGCTGGGTCAAGTCTATCATCGGGGACTTGGCGTGCAACGTTATCGAATCACAATAACCACATCCGGGGGTCATTCGTGGGTGGATTATGGAAAGCCATCGGCGATTCATCAGTTGGCTGCCCTGGTAACCGGACTGACTCATATTCGCATTCCCAGCACCCCGCGTACTTCATTAAATGTTGGAGTAATTTCTGGCGGAACATCCATTAATACGATTGCTCCGGAGGCTCATCTGGAGTTAGACCTGCGCTCCGAAAGCTCGCGGGTGTTATCAAACCTGGTTAGCCGGATTGACCACCTGGCTGCTTCCTTTCGAACTCAGGAAGTGCAGGTCGCTGTAGATCTGATAGGCCAGAGACCGGCTGGAAAAATTCCTTCAGACCATCCGCTCGTGACACTTGCCTGCCGTTGCTTGCAAAATGAAGGGCTCCAGCCACACCTGAGCATTGGCTCGACAGATGCCAATATACCGCTCAGCCTTGGGATTCCAGCAGTTTGCATAGGTCTTTCCACAGGGCAGGGTGCCCATACCGTTCAGGAATATATTAATATCGATCCTTTGAGCACGGGTTTGGACCAACTGGTTCACCTGGTTGAGGGGAGCTATAAAATATAACCATTGAGGATAGGGAAAGTTGGCTGCATGCTGGGAGTGAGGTCAGGGGGAGACTTTCCATTTTGCCCGGATATCTAAAGCCACCACCCCATTACTTCCAGGCAGTACTCTTAAGGGATTGATTTCGATTTCGACCAGGTCTGGATTTTCATCAGCAAGTCTCGCCAGGTTTTGCAGCGCCTGGACCACCGCCGGGCGATCGACCGGCGGAATGCTGCGGAAACCGCTCAGTTTCCGCCCTGCCCAGGTCTGATCGATCATTCGCTCTGCATCTTCGGGCTGCAAGGGTGCTAGCCCAAAGGAAATATCGTGCAGCCCTTCTACCTCGATGCCCCCTGATCCGAACATTACCAGAGCGCCAAATTGATCGTCTTGCACTGCACCGATGATGACATCTTGCCCTTGCGGTGCCATGGATTGGATCGTCACGCCTAGAATTTGTGCATCCGGTTGCGTGGATAAAGTATTTTTGATGATTTGGGTATACCCACGCGCCGCTTCTTCAGGGCTTTGGATGTTGAGCAGCACCCCGTTAACATCAGATTTGTGCAGGATGTCTGGTGATGCAATTTTCAACACCATTGGCTCATGCAGGAGAGCAGCAATCTGTCTCGCCTCGGTTGCGGAACGTGCCAGGCGCGTTAGAGGGACAGGGATGCCATAATCTTGTAATAGCTGCTCAACCAGGTTCGTGGTTTCGTCTCTGCCTTCCTGCTCTCTTTGCTGTTTACCTCGTTGAATTTGAAGGGGCGCTCCCTCTGTAGGCTTGATTTCTGGCTTACTCATACCTGTCTTGGACCTCGAACGTGATAAGTATTCCGCACGTTCCGATAAGATTGCGAGTGCGGAGGCAGCCCTTTCTGGAAAACGATATTCCGGCACGTGAGCGGCTCGGAAACGCTCTGCTGCTTCCTGGATTAATTTTTCGCCCATCAAGACCATAACAACAGGTTTATTACCAGCATGGATGACAGGGATTAATGCTTTTGCGACATCTCCGGCTTTGTACATCGGGGGCGGTGGCATAATAACCATCACATTCTCTACCTGCGGGTCGTCAAGTAAAATGCGCAAGCACGCGCTATATTGATCGGGTGATGCCGAAGCAAGCATATCTACCGGGTTGTGGACGTTAGCAGCTGGAGGCAGCAGTGATTGAAGCGTTTTACTGGTCTGACTGCTCAAATTCGCAAGCTGTAATCCACGCGCTTCTAATGCATCAGCTGCTGCTACACCTGGGCCGCCTGCATTGGTTAATATAGCCACCCTGCGTCCACCTGGCATTGGGCACCAGGCCAGTGTGCGTGCCCAATCAAATAATTCTTCAGTAGTTTCGGCGCGCATTACACCAGCTCGCCGGAACGCTTCAGTGTAGGCATCCTCAGAACCCGTCAATGCCCCCGTATGGGATGCAGCAGCTCGTTGGCTTCCCTGGAAACGTCCTACCTTCAAAGCAAGTATCGGTTTATGCAGGCTCACCTGGCTGGCTTCAGTAATAAATCGCCGTCCATCTTTTACACCCTCCAGGTAGAGAGCCAGCACGCGTGTATGCGGGTCGGCGGCTACCGGTGCCAGGACGTCGGTCTCGGTAACATCTGCCTGGTTCCCCAAACTGATCAGACGCGAGAGCCCAAAGCTCAGTCCGCGTGCCCACTCAATTGCAGACGCACAAATGGCGCCTGATTGCGAGATGAAAGCAATTTCGCCTGGTAATGGCATTGGCGGCGGCAGAAAGGTTGCATTGACTGGTAAATTCGTATCTAAGAGACCAATTGTGTTAGGCCCAATCAATCGCATGCCGTACTCTCTTGCAATTTGCAGGCATTCTTGCTCTAAAACTGCGCCTTGTGGTCCGACCTCTTTGAAGCCACCAGCGCCAATGACTGCCGCTTTTATCCCGCGCTGACCGCATTCGATTAAAGATTCAGCTACTACATTTGCTGGTATCAGCAATACTGCCAGATCTACTGGATCGGGGACTTCCATGATTGAGGTATAAACTTGACGGTTGAATAATTGCCCCCCGCGCGGGTTAATGAGGTGGATTGCACCTTGATATTGGGATTCAACCAGGTTGCGCGCCAACCCGTAGCCTAGCTTGGTGGGGTCTTGAGATGCCCCGATTACGGCTATGCCGCGCGGCGAAAAAAAGGGATCGAGCGAGGTTAAGTTCATTCTTTACCTTATTATTCGTGAATATAAAAGTGTATGGTATCAAATACAGGACCTCAACAGTGCATTTGCGATCGATCTCCACCTGGAAATGGTAGACATCCGGTGTACTACCAGCCTTCCATGCCAGCGGTTTCCCATTTCCGTGGGCTGAGATTGGCTCTGAAGAGAGCCGTAAAATGAATTCGCCCTGTGTTTTCCCTGGTCGCTCAAGTTTAAATTCAAGCGTCCCCATACCCAGTGACCACTGGCTGACTTCCATTCCTTGAGAAATATGAAGTGAGCTACCTAGGTACTGCGCTGAGCTATCCGTGATCGATCGAGCAGCCAGCAACACGGTACCATGCGGTTGAACCCCTGGCTGTTTCCAGTGTCCATCGCGAATGAAACGATAATGACTACTCCAAAACTCGCAACACCAGATAACGCCGGTTGTATCCAGACCAAAGGTGCTTAAATCAAGATTGAGATCAACCGATTGGTCTGACCAGTTGAAGTACGCAAGCAGATGCCACTCGCCACAGGAATTGTGTAAATCCAGGCGCAAGCACTCAGGTCGGGTTGAATCAAACCAATCCAAGATCTGAGGCTGCTGGTCGATGGGTGGCAGCAGTACCTGAGCTATTCTCAAACGTTCTAGCGATACCTGCCCCAGATCATCAGAAAGGATCATTGACCCGCCTGTGAGAGCAATAGCAGTCGCTTGTGCCTGTATCTCTGCAAGACTCAAGCGTGTCGTGTTGCGTAAAAGAATGCAATCTGGATCGTTGATCCACCAGCGGTGGTGGAGTGAAGCGCGCGTCAGGGTGTTAAGTAGCGCATTCCGATAGGATGGGAAGGTTGGCTCGTCCTTAAAAAACGTTTCGATGCCCATATAGTGCGGATACCAGCGGGTGCTGACATCTGCGCCGATGCGCATACCATCCATCAGTCCAATTGCTGGACCAAGCGGGCAGCCACAACCCAGGAGAAAAGTTTCTGGTCCGGCAGCCTTGCGCAGCTCTTCCAGACCTCTTCTCAGCACCTGGGCGCCCGTTAACCGGTCATCCCGAAATCGGCCGGGTAATCCTGCCGCATAAAGGAAATCCAGCTTCAGGTAAGGGAATCCCCAATCCATGGCAGCGCGGCGCACGACTTCGCTCGCGTAGTCCAATGCATCGGGTACGGTCAGGTCGAGTGCTACTGCAAAACGTTCCCACTGGAATCCTGCATTAGCATATCCAACGGTACGGCTTTGTAGTAACCAATCCGGGTGCTCACGCGCCAGGCGTGAGCGCTGATCAACAATAAAGGGAGCCAGCCAAAGTCCTGGGATCAACCCTGCAGTTTGGATTTCTTTGGCAAGTGGGGCTACACCGTCGGGAAAGCCAGCTCGGAAGCTGAACCAGTCGCCTACCTGTTCCTCAAAACCATCATCAATCTGGACGATCTCCAGAGGTAACACTTTCTGGTGGTCGGAGATCATTTCCAGATTGCTGCGAATATTTACGGCGGTAACATCTCCGGTGTAGCTGGAGGTGGAATATTGGTACCAGGAACACCAGCCTGTCGGAATACGCCGGCTAGCCAACTCATTCACGTGGTTCGCTCGAGCGACAGCCTCAAGATAAGCACCCAATGGATCAGCCTGGTCTAAATCCAGGAGCTGCACCACTGCCCAATCTGTTTGCATTATTTCACCTGGATCCAGGCGGGCGTTGTCTCCGCTGGCATAGAGGCGCAAGCCGGGCTCAGCACCGCGCAGGTCAGCCTGAAGGATACCAAATTGATTGTGTTGGGTCAGAAAACCAGCCAGTATGCCCTGCCGAGTCGTGCGGCTGCCTAAGACGCCAAACATATGGGAAGTGAATTCTCCTGACTTGCGCGAGCCTCCCAGCCATGCATCCTCTGCTGGACGGCGTAAGAAGGATAAGCGCGTGTGCGGCTGGCGATCATGAACCGACATTACGCCGGCGTGAGACCAGGATTGCCAGCCATTGGCATAAAAGGCTAGTTCAGGAGGATATGTCGCTGATCCTGGATATTGCACCATTCGCTGGATTTTGAGACGACTCGGGGTGTACAGTTGAGCAGTTCGAGTGAAATTATTCGCACTGCTGCATCGGACTGGTTTTGGATAGCGAGCTGCCACAGCAAGAAAGGCTGGTTTTCTGGCAGCTCAAACCGGGCGGTTACCGACAGTCCATTTGCATCAGGCTCGCTTTTTAGTTCGAGACAATGATCGGTCCCTGATGCTGAAAGCACCTTGTCTTGAATGGTCAGTTTGGGATTATTTGCCCTCTTCAGTGTAGATATAGCTCTATACCCGATGCTATAGCGGATTCCAATCCGCGCATTTTCAATTCCGGCTTGTCCGGCTCTGGTGCTGCTCAGGCTCCAGCTCCACTTTTCGGTATCCAGTGTATAGTTGTAGAAGGCATTGTTGAGGGTAATCATTGCAATTTCGCTTCTACTGCATCTCCGATTTGAGCGCCAAGCTGTTCTGCTGCGCTGCCGTTGACAACAGAGATAATCAAGTTGCCAGTGCTGCCCAACAGTGCTACCAGGGTCCCCGGCGTGCTGTTGCCAAACGTGCTGACTATTTCATTAATGGCGATTCCGCGTATGTAGACTTCCACCAGGCTGGCTGGCTCCAATTCTTCCCGGCGAATATTCGTAGAAAGGTTGCCAAAATGGTCGATATGAATGACCTGACCGCGCCAGCCGGCAGGCGTTCGCTCCGGTTGCGGCAGGTTTAATCGAACCGGGTCGAATAAAGGAGTTCCCAGTTGTTCCAGGCTCACACCGTTAGCAAGGTGTGCAGCCACCGGAGCGAAAATATCTCGCCCATGGAAGACCTGGCTGATTTCAGGAAGCCAATATTGAGGTCGATCCAGTTGGAAGAAAGCACCATCCTGGTTTGTCCGTTCAACTTGCTCCAGCCATAGGGTCAATGTGCCATTATCTGGGCCGACATAGAACTGGTTTCCCACGCGTGCAGCCATAGGACGGCGATTTGTGCCGACTCCAGGATCGACAATCACAACGTGGATCGTCCCTGCCGCAAAGAATGGTGCAGAGCGCGCAAGAATCAGGGCTGCTTCGGCAATATTCTGTGGGCTGATGAGGTGGCTTATGTCAATGATGTGTGTTGAGGGAGAGATGGTATTTATTACACCTTTCATCACACCCACATTGCCATCCTTCAGCCCAAAATCGGTCATTAAGGTTATGATGGACAATAAGCGCCTCCTGGAATATCGCTATCAATATAGCATGTCCAAAACAGGTCGTCAATGCATGGATGTTGGAAAGTGGCTATGATAAAATCCTCATCAGGAATTTGCAACTCTTTTTTCTAGGATGCATCTAATGGATAGCACTCAACGATTTGTCGAGGAATTCTCCCTTGATGCGCTACGCGCTGGTGACCGGTCAGAATTCAGCCGACTGGTGGAGACGTATTCAGGCGTGATTTATCGCCTGGCGCTCAGGATGCTGGAGAATCCACAGGATGCTGAGGATGTTTTACAGGAGACCTTTATTAAAGCCTTTCGGGGTCTGGCTAATTTCGATGGTCGCTCGAGTATTTCTACGTGGTTATACCGGATCGCAACGAATGAAGCCTTGATGCATCTTCGGAAAAATAAGTATACTTTTACATCGATAGAACAACCCGATGACTCATCTGAGGCTTCCGAGCCAATGCAAATCGTTGACTGGTGCTGCTTGCCTGAGCAGGAGCTGATCTCGGGAGAGGCTCGCCAGGTGCTGGATCAGAGCGTGAAGCAATTGCCAGAAAGTTTGCGGTTGGTATTCTTGCTAAGGGAAATTGAAGGCTTGTCAACCGAGGAAACCGGGCAGGTGCTATCCTTGAGCGAGACCGCAGTGAAGACACGTTTATCCCGCGCCCGCTTACGCCTGCGAGAGATGCTTTCCGAATATTATGGGGAGCGAGTGCGCCGGCGGATGGATGAAGGAGAAGGTGCGTAAATGGAACACCACAACTGCCACGATTTGCTAGATTCACTTTCGGAGTATGTGGATCATGACCTGAGTGCTGATATGTGTCTGGAGATTGAACGCCATCTGCAGAATTGTGAAAACTGCCGGATAGTTATCAATACCTTAAAGAAGACCGTAGAGTTATATCACACCACCACGCCGCGTCCCGATGTGCCAGAGGATGTTCGAGAGCGTCTTTACCTGTGCCTGGGATTGGAAGAGTTCGTTCAGCGTAAGGACAGCCTGTAACCTTTCCCATTGTTTTGCATCTAATTCCCTGATGGACGCACAAATCAGAGTTGAGCAAGATGCCTGTCAGCCGCAAGTGCTGGTCGATCAGATGGATCAGCCAAAATTCGGAAGGCTGCGCGCCGGAGACACGTGTCCGATATGTCAAGTCGAGCAGCTGGATTATGACGGGTTGTTGAACTTAGCCTGCACCCGCTGTGGCTTTTCTCTGGGCGGCTGTTTTAGCTGATAACCTCAAACCATACCCCGTTGGGGTGCATAGGAGTAACAATTGGCAGAGCGACTGTTGAATGATAGTGTAACCAAGCAAGTGCGAGAAGCTTTTGATAAACAGCTAACCGGAGATGTACAGGTAATCTATTTCGGCACTGAGAAAGACTGCGATTATTGTGATGATACCCGCCAGCTGGTCGAAGAGGTGGTGCAGTTGTCCGATAAGCTCGACCTTTCTGTTCATGACCTGGAGAACGACCGGGAGCTGGCGAATAAATATAACCTGGATAAAGCGCCCGGCTTGGTGATTGCCGGGCGTGATGGCGATTTGATCCTGGACTATGGCATCCGCATGGCGGGTATCCCCTCCGGATACGAGTTTGGTACGTTTATCCAGAGCCTGATATTGGTATCCGGGCGCGACTCGGGTTTAGCGCCGAAGACACGCAAGGCGCTCGGTGATTTGAAAAACCAGGTCAACCTCCTGGTGTTTACCACCCCTACCTGACCGCATTGCCCGCGAGCCGTGCTGCTCGCATACCAGCTGGCTTTGGAAAGCCCGTTGATCCAGGCGGAGATGATTGAAGCGACAGAGTTCCCCGATCTCTCGGACCAGTTTGAGGTCAGTGGAGTGCCCCAAACCACGATTAACCTTGGAGCTGGTACTGTAATTGGTGCGGTGCCAGAAAGTGATCTTCTAGAAGAGATACTGCATTCCGTCGGCAATCATAGCCATTAGTATTGGTGTAGCAAATTGCAACGATCATCAAAGCTATCACTGATAATCCCGCTGGTGTTGGTAGGCGTAGGCCTGGTGATCCTGGCTTCAGTAGCGTTCTTCATCCTGACCAATTCAAAAACGTCTGCAGCCACGAATAATCCATCCGCTGAGCAAGATTCTGCAATTCCGGTAGTGGTCGATTTTCCTGCTCCAGCAATACACCTGACCGATTTGCAAGGTAAGCCAGTTACCCTGGATGATTATCTCGGTCAAGTTGTGTTGCTAAACAACTGGGCAACCTGGTGTCCGCCCTGTAAGGCAGAGATGCCGACTTTACAGGCTTATTATGAGGAGCACCGGGAAAGCGGTTTCAGTGTCATCGCGGTAGAAGCAGGCGAGCCTGTCGAGCAAGTGGCAGAATTCACTCGCCAGATGGGGTTAACCTTCCCGGTATGGCCAGATCCAGAGCAGAAGCTATACGATGCTTTTCACAATATCTCTCTGCCTACCTCATGGTTGGTTGACCGAGATGGGCAGGTGGTATTAACCTGGACTGGGGCAATCAGTCGCCAGGTTCTGGAACAGTACGTCACACCTTTATTGGAGGAATAATATGAAGGCTCAAATTAGCTGGCAAGGTCGTATGTCGTTTACGGCAACTGCTGATAGCGGATTTTCGTTACCCCTGGATGCCGACCCCTCGGTGGGCGGAGACGATGCCGGATTTCGACCGATGGAGATGGTCCTGGTTGGTTTGGGTGGCTGCACGGCAATGGATGTCATCTCGATCCTGATGAAGAAGCGCCAGGATGTGACTGCATTCGATGTTCAATTGCATGCTGATCGAGCAGAGACGCATCCGAAGGTGATGACTCGCGCTGTGATTAACTATCTAATAACCGGTCATCAAGTTGATGAGAACGCGGTGCTGCGAGCGATAGAGCTTTCTGCAGAAGCATACTGCCCTGCTCAGGCGATGCTGGGTAAGGTGATGCCGATCGAGCTGCATTACCAGATTTTTGAAGACCTGGGTGAAGGCCAGCGCCTATTAGTTAAATCTGGCGTCTACGAGTCCTCTCAGGTGGTTAAATCCTGATCGTATAGCGTTGCTATATGTTAAAGCGGTTTTGGTGGCTGCCAGTCGGCAAGGTGGATGAGCTTAGCCCGCATGAATTTAACCAGTGGCTGGCAGAAGGCCGTCCAATCCAGGTCATCGATGCCCGCAGCGAGCCAGAATATCGATCGGGAACCATTGCAAAGGCACAGCATGCACCTGTGACGGCAATGCCAGAGTGTATGCAGCAAATTGTGCTTGATCCGGCGAAGCCCGTGATCGTATTGTGCCTGAGCGGACATCGCAGTCGCCCTGCCACGCGCTGGCTGCGGGCGCATGGATATGAAGCCTACAGCTTGCAGGGAGGGGTGTTTGCCTGGAAAGCTGCCGGTTTTCCCGTGAAGTAGGGTGGTACTTATGTTTTAAACTTTGCTAACTACAGCAAGGCTGCTATCAAGTATCTGCAGTGCTTCATCAGCCTGCTCAAGGGTGATGTTCAACGGCGGGATCAGCCGGATTACCTGACCTTGCAATCCTGCCATATAACCGAGCAAACCGCGTTCCAGGCACTGATCAAGCACAGCCTGAGCTGCTTTTCCATCAGGCTGCTTATCCGACTCCGGTACGATAAGCTCCATCGCCACCATTAAGCCTATCCCGCGCACATCGCCAATCATGGGGTACTTTTCTTTCAGGCTGCTGAAACCTTGCAGCAGGTGGGCGCCCATTTTCTGGCAATTTTCCAGTAAATTCTCATCTCGAATAACATCTAATACAGCAAGCCCTGCCGCACAGGCTATTGGGTTGCCTCCGAAAGGTAGTGCCGTGCGCTCCAGCGGGCCACTTGCTCATCAATTCTCTGCTGGCTACTGTAGCACTCAGTGGGAAACCGTTGGCGATCGCTTTGGCGATTGCCATGATATCCGGTTGGACAGCGAAAGTCTGGGAAGCAAACCAGCGTCCGGTGCGTCCAAAACCCGTTTGAACTTCATCCATGATCAGCAAGATGCCATGCTCATCGCAGATTCTGCGTAACTCGGCGAAGAATTCTGCGGGAGGCACGATATATCCACCCTCGCCCTGCATCGGCTCAACCAGGAACGCAGCAACTTCTTCCGGCAGGATCTGCCGCTCAAAGATGCGTTGGATGCCGTCCAGGCTCCAGCGCACCGCTGCTGCGCTAGTTTCTCCGAAAGGGCACCGGTAACGATTTGGATAGGGTGCAAAATACACCCCCGGCACGAAAGGCTCATAATGCTTTCGATATTTCGCTTTGGCGGTAGTGACACTGGCAGCGCCGTAGGTGCGCCCGTGGAATCCCCCATCAAAAGCGATAATGCCTTTTCGGTTGGTCACATAGCGGGCTAGTTTCAATGCGCCTTCTACCGCTTCAGCGCCACTGTTGCCGTAATAAAACATGTTCATCCCAGCCGGCAGGACATCTATAAGCGCTTCTGACAGCCTTAGCAGAGGTTCATGGAGTGTGATTCCTACCGCGCTATGCGAAAACTTTTCCATTTGTTCGCGCGCTGCGTGTAAGCACACGCGGATGACCATGGCCAACGTTAGTCACCGCGATGCCCGAGGTAAAATCCAGGTAACGCTTGCCATCGGATGTGTAAAGATATGCTCCTTCGGCATGCGTGACCGGCAGTAGCGGCCAGTCGCCCGCAAAGCTTGGCATCAGCACATCGTTGACCCAGGTTTCAGGTTTTTGGAATTCATATTTAGGGGACATTTTTATTAGCTCCTTTTAGTGCTTGGCGACTTCCATCTGGACGCTGGGAAGCTCAAGTTTATTTTCTACCTTACGAACCAACCAGGTGGCGATGCCTACCAGGATCAGGTAGATTAACCCGACCGTAAGGTACATTTCAATTGGATTGAAGTAACGACCAATTAAGATTTTCGCTTTTCCCATGAGATCGGGAACCGCTATCAGGAATACCACTGCGGTGTACTTAATCATGGACACCGCTTCATTTGACCAGGCTGGTATCGCCAGCCGGATTGCCTGCGGGAGGATTATATATAAGATAGCGTTTATCTTGCTCATCCCCAATGCCCTCGCAGCAGTCATTTGTCCGCTGCCTACGGATTGGATGGCGCCGCGAAAATATTCTGCCTGGTAAGCGCCGCTGTTCATGCCCAGGGCAATAAACGCTGCCGGCAGGCGGTCGAAAGTAAGTCCCAGTTCAGGCAATCCATAGTAAATGATGAACAACTGCACAAGCAGGGGCGTGCCGCGAAATAATTCGATATAAGCAACTGCCAGCTTTCGCAGCCATGGAGGACCATAGACCCGTGCCAGTGCAGCGGGCAAACCAAGCAATACGCCGACTGCCAATGCAACAATGGTCAGATAGAGCGTGGTGACAACTCCCTCCGCCAGGTCTGGCCCAACCCTTTGAATATGTGTAATTAATCCGTCCATCAGGCTTTGTCTTCGGTCTGATCTTGACTGCCGTATAACTCAGTGATTTTCCACAGGAACTCGCGGGTTCGCTCATACTTAGGCGTGTAGAACAACTGGTTGGGCGTGCCTTCTTCCAGAATGACGCCGTTTTCCATAAATATAATCCTGTCTGACACCTCGCGTGCAAAACCCATTTCGTGAGTGACCACCAACATGGTCATCCCTTCGTTTGCAAGCTTCTGCATCACCATCAGGACCTCGCCGATTAACTCAGGGTCTAGCGCTGAGGTGGGTTCATCAAATAGCATCACCTCGGGGTTCATGCCCAGGGCGCGAGCAATTGCCACGCGCTGTTTCTGCCCACCAGATAATTGGGCAGGGAACAGGGAAGCTTTCTCTTCCAGTCCGACACGTTCCAGCTCCCACATGGCTTTCTCGTTGGCTTCCTTGGGCTTCATCTTCAAAACTTTGGTCATGCCGACGGTCACGTTTTGCAATGCAGTCAGGTGGTTAAATAAATTAAAATCCTGAAAAACCATTCCAATGCGCTGGCGGATTTTATCAATGTTAACGCGCTTGGCAGTTACCTCCTGCTCATCCAACCAGATGCGCCCTTTATCTGGCACGGTGAGCAGGTTAATGCACCGAAGTAGTGTACTCTTACCGGTGCCGCTGGGTCCGATAATGACCACCACTTCCTTTTCTTGCACAGCCATTGAAACGCCCTTCAGGACTTCTGTTCCCTGGTAGGCTTTGTACAGGTCTTCCACACGGACAATGGGGAGTTTGTCACTCATAAAATACTGCCTTACATCAAAATTTTATAGCGGCGTTCCAGCCAATCCAGGCCGCGGTTGGTCAGGAAGGTCAGGACAAAGTAGATCAATGCTGCTGCCCCAAATGCCAGGAACGGCTGTAATGTACGGGCGCTGACATATTCTGCCCGGCGTAAAATTTCCGGGACGCCCAACACGAAAACCAAAGAAGAGTCTTTAAGGACGATCGCAGCTTCGTTCGACCAGGGGGGGATGGCTAAACGAATCGCCTGAGGGAGGATGATCGAGCGAATGGCCTCGACTCTGCTCATCCCTAAGGCGCGCGCGGCCATCATTTGGCCACCTGGAACTGAACGAAAGGAGCCCCGAAAAACCTCAGACTGGTAAGCAGCACTGGCAAATCCCAGCGAAAAGGCTCCGGCTAAGAATGGTGAAAGATCAACAAACCTGGCGATGACAAAATAAAGGATAAAAATGACAACAACTACCGGAATTCCGCGAATGACAGTGCTGTAGATAGCTGAAAAAGTAGACAGGAATTTTCCACCGTACACCCGAAATATTGCCAGCAGCACTCCCAAGATGAAACCGGTGGTCAAGGCTATCACTGAGACCCCCAGCGTTACCCCGGTACCTGCCAACAGGTATTTCAGTAACAGCAATAAATTCTGTATAAATTCCATTGTTTGATTTTAGCAAGATGGGCAGGCGATTGCCTGCCCATCTTATGATCTAGGTTAGTCGGTTACGGGATACCCCATTTGTCCTGTAGCTGTTGGATGAATCCTTCCTTTTCCAAATCTGCCAGGGCTTGGTTAATTTTGTCGAGCAGCTCCGTGTTACCTTTCTGAACTGCAATTGCCTGCGCACCGGTAACCGTCTCTCCCGATACCAGGGCAACCTTCAAGCCTTCTTGTTCAGCCAGGGCAGCCGCGGGATCAGCATTAATGAAGAGCATTTCAATGCGCCCGTTCTTAACATCCAGTGCTCCTTGCTCCACACGTTCGTAGCGGAAGATCTGGTCTTCGGTGGTGCCTAGTGGGATCAGGTTGTCTACAGCCCATTTTTCCTGCAGCGTGCCGGTCTGGACGCCGATCGAATAACCTGCTGCATCCTGAGGGGTGTTGAGCACGAGAGTTGAGTCGCCTGCAACAAGGAAAGCGTCTTTCTGTGTGTGATAGCCTGTTGAGAAATCCACCTTCTCCAGGCGTTCGGGTGAGGTCTGCATAGCGGCAATGACCCCATCGATCTTGCCTTCTTGGACGGCGGCGATCAGTGAGTCAAAAGGCATGTCCTTGATCTCGATTTCCATGTCGATGCGTTTGCCGACCTCACGGATCAAATCCATGTCGAAACCAACGAAACTGCCGGCTTCATCGATTGACTCGTAAGGCGGGTAATCGGCAGACGTACCTATAACAAGTTTTTGGGATTGTGATGAGCAGGCAGACAGGAGCATTGCCGCTGCCAGGATAATAATCATCACGATGCTAGAACGTTTCATCTTCAAATTCTCCTCTCAAATGGTTTGGCTAATTTTGCGGCGATTTCTTTGGGTGAAAGATTGGACAATATATTGCCAATATCTACCTCCTTCCATTTCCTCGGACATCACGGGATGCGATACGAAATGACTGCCTGAGGAAGACGGTAATCTGTATATTATAGTGCTTGTTTTACAACTTTGAAAGAAATCTACTGCCAAAATATCATTTGGCTGTTAAAAAAGCTAGTTGTCCTGAGATGATCTTTGGACAACTAGCTTTTTATAAATAATATTACTCTTTTGAGTTTGAGCTGGAGGAGCTGCTTGTGCTATCACCTGGGCTGCTACTACTCGAGCTCTCGCTGCTGCTTGAGCTGGTAGTTTCGCTGTTAGATGATGATTTATTCTCACCTTCCGAAGCCTTAGCAGCAGTGGCAGCGCGTCCCGCGCCCGAAGGCGAGCGATGGTCAGTCGCGTAGAAACCAGAGCCCTTGAACACGATCCCCACCGGCGTATATACCTTGCGGAGGGTCTTTTTTGAGCACTCTGGGCAGCGCGTTAATGGTGCTTCACTAAAAGTTTGTTGGCGCTCGAACTGTACACCACAGTTTTCACACCGGTAAGTATAAATTGGCACAAAACACCTCTAGGGAACCCGATATCGCTCCCTTGCAACTTGTGATTATAGCGCGCACGCGAGTGCTTTGCAAGTAAATTCTTGTAAGAGTTCCGTTTGCATTTTATTAGAAAAGTCATTGTGAGTAATTTAAATCATCCCATGAATTGGATCAACGGAACTGGTGTGAAAACCAACACAAACAAGATGATTCCGATAACTGCGACTGCCTTCCGACGGAAATCCAGCTCTGTAATCTGGTCAAGGGGCTCCGCGTAAACGCCTCCCAGTGCGAGTACCAGGAAAGCCCATAACCACCAGCCGGACCACACGAAACCAAGCAGGATCAAAATCACAAGGATTACCGGTCTCAGCCATTTTGCGCGTTTGCCAAACAGTGTATATATGACATGCCCGCCATCTAATTGCCCGGCGGGGATGAGATTTAGAGCAGTGACCAACAAACCTGCCCAGCCTGCCCAGGCAATTGGATGAATGATGATATCGACTCCACCGATCGGAAGTGGTGTACCCGTGAAGAAATATCGGATCCAGTACAGCACCGGGCTGAGGTTGCTGTAACTGCTGGGTGCGGGGAGCAGTTGACCGAAAATGATGTATTTGGATAGCAAATATATAATTGAATTCCCCTCGAGCTGAAAGGCCTGGCCGGCAGCCGGCAGAACGGGTTCAATGTGTGAGAGCGATAACCCATAAAGCAAGACCGGAATGGCGATCACCATCCCAGCAATCGGGCCGGCAATTCCAATATCCAGCAGGATGCGCTTGTTTCGCGGCGGCTCTTTTAAACGAATGAATGCCCCCATCGTGCCAAATGGGCTCAGTGGGAAAGGTATGAAATACGGTAGGGTGACGTGTGTGCGATGATATCTACCAGCGAGGTAATGACCAAACTCATGCGCCACCAAAATTGCTAACAGGGCAACAGCAAACGGCAGTCCGACCCAAATATTCTCCAGGACCGTTTGGATCGTCCCCAGCAGCCCCGGCTGCATGGGTCCGTCGTAAGTAGAACAGCGTACCGGCGAACATCATGCTAAACAGGGTCAGGAAAAATAAGATCAGGTTGACCCAGGGATTTGAGGGACGAGCATTGACCACACCGGAAACCAGGAATATCGCTGCCCGGTCCTGTTCTTTGCGGAATAAGGGGGTGAGATTCTCGGCTTTCAGCTCCGCAGCCAGATTGTCATAGGCTTGAGAGGATTCCGTCTTGAGTTTGCCGCGGTAACGTACCAGGTAATGATCCTTTTCCTGCCCGGTTGTGACGTCATCAATCCATAAATATTTACCGACAATCGGAGTGTAACGATCGAAAACAGTATCAGGTAACATTTAAAATACCAACCAAATCTTTCACTTAACCATGAAATAAATAGACTGAGTATAGTCAGGCGGGAGTGGATGGGAGTCGAACCCACCGCAGCCCGCAACGCGACCTGCCACCGGTTTTGAAGACCGGGGAGCCCACCGGGACCCAACCACTCCCATAACGCTTAAGCTTACCCTAGAGGAGATTTTTTCACAAGGCACAATTAAATTTTCTCTTTGAATTCATTAATGTAAGGCTGCCAGGCGGTTACATCTTTGCCCGTCATCAGACGATTGTAATACGAACGTGCAATATCCCCCTGTTGTTCGAGATTGAATTTGTTTAACAGAGATAGCTCCTGAGGGAGAGATTTCAGTCCGCTTTCTCCACCAAAATCGTATGCGGTCTGTTTGAACTTTAAATGCGTCGAGATCGCCTGCCATAGGTAGCGCCATCCCAAACGCTGGTACTGCCAGGTATGCGTTAGCTCATGGATCAGCCATCCAACTTTATATTGCTCGGGGTGACCTGGGGGTACTGCCTGCGCGGGTAATCGAACCGGGAAATAACAGTGGTAGCCGATGGTTACTGCGTTGTCCACTGGCTGGTAAGGCATCTTTTTAAACCAGTGCCCGATGCGGTCGATTGTATTGGTCCATAAGACATTTTCGTGTACCCGGACCCGTTCATAGCGCAAGCTGCTGCCAAATACTCGCCGGGCCTCTTCAATTTCCCAATCATAAAGGGCTCTGCTGCCGCGCTTAAAATCTTTCCCTTTGGTCATTTGATTGCTAACCTGTAAATGCGCCACCTATGAAAACCGCGTATATCCCGCTAATATACCACCATCTCAACAAAATAAAGTGTTACAATGTCCTGTCGTGCCAGATAACCTTGTGTGAAATGGCGGTGATCTGCACCTCGACCTACCTGGATAGGGAATAATTTTAAGGAGTTTTTATGATGAACGCCAATGACGTGTTGGCGCGTGTTAAAGAAGACCGCGTCAAGTATCTTTCTTTACAGTTTACCGATGTTACAGGCACAGTAAAAAGTGTCGACATTCCGATCCACCGTATCCCCTCTGCCCTGGAAGATGGGGTATGGTTTGACGGCTCATCCGTGGAAGGTTTCGCTCGCATTCAAGAGAGCGATATGCTCCTGGTGATTGATCCGAAGACCTACGCCGTCCTGCCCTGGACACCGCAGGATTCCCGACGAGCGCGTGTCTTTTGCTATATTTACCAGCCCGATGGCACCCCGTTCCCAGGAGATCCTCGGGGGACACTGAAACGGCTGCTGGATATGGTGAGCGAGCGTGGCTGGGTCTATAACGTTGGACCTGAACCAGAATTCTTCTTGTTCAAACGCAATGGACCCACCAGTATTCATCCGGTTCCACACGATGTCGGTGGCTATTTTGATTTTTCTGCCAACGACGAAGCTGTTCGGGTGCGTGCGGAGCTCATGGATGCCCTCCAGGAGATGGGGCTGGAAGTAGAAACCGGGCATCACGAGGTAGCCCTGGGTCAGCATGAGATTGATTTCCGCTTTGGCGAGGCGCTGCAAACTGCAGACAATGTTCTGACGATGAAATACACCGTCAAGGCGATTGCAGCCCAGCATGATTTGATTGCCTCCTTTATGCCGAAACCGATCTTCGGTATTAATGGCTCGGGAATGCATTGTCACCAATCCCTGTTCGATCAAAAAGGTGAAAACCTATTCTTTGATGCCAATGATGATTATCACCTCTCAAAATTGGCCTACGGATTCATTGCCGGGCAATTAAAGCATGCCCAGTCTCTGGCTGCTGTAGTTGCGCCGACCGTGAACTCTTACAAGCGCCTGGTGCCAGGTTATGAAGCTCCTGTTTATGTCGGTTGGGCGCAAATTAATCGATCTGCGCTGATCCGCATTCCACGCTACACGGCAGGACAGCACAAGGCAATGCGCGCCGAGCTTCGCTTCCCTGATCCTTCTGCCAATCCTTACCTGGCGTTTACCGTGATGCTGGCTGCTGCATTGGATGGTATTGATAATGACCTGGTATGTCCTGAACCATTGAATAATGTAAATGTCTATCATCTTACGCCTGAAGAACGCCGCGAAATGAATATCCCTGAGCTGCCTGCATCCCTGGCGGATGCATTACGGGAATTGGAAAAAGATTCAATTCTTCAAGCCGCCCTTGGTCAAGATATCTACGAAGCATTCCAACGCGCTAAGTGGTCGGAGGTAGAAGAATATCGCATGAAAGTAACGGATTGGGAAGTCGAACGCTACCTGGAACTCGCTTAGACTTACTCAAGCAAGCAAACACACAGGCAGTGTGATATCCCCTGCCTGTGTGTGCTTTAAGCGCAACCCGTTTATTTACTTTACTGCTCCGCCGATGAGGAACGGTCGGGTATCAAATAAATCATGGGCAGGCTCACTAATGTCATCGCGAATTTGATCAGCATATTGAATGCGAAGATTTGCCACACGACCGCCCAGGGTAACAATCCTCCAAAGGCGCCAACAGAAAAGATCAGGCTGTCGATCGGGATGCTGACTCCATTCGATAATAGGACACGCAGCCATTGGTAGCGGGTTGTTACACGGGTGACAAACCAGTGATAAATTTCGGTATCCACCAGCTCGCTGATCACTTCCGCTGCAATCGAAGCCAGGACGATACGCCAGACCGGCGCCAGAATGGCTGAAAACTCTTGACCCAACCCCCAGCTTGGATCACTGGGTACACTGGCAACCCACCATAGATATCCTGCCATCAGCAGATTGATCACCCCGGCAGAGATCACCAGTGTCTGGGCATTGCGCTTGCCAAGCAGCTTGTGTGCCAGGTCTCGCAGCGTAAAGGTGATGGGGTAGATAAAGGTACCCATATCGACCGCCAGACCAAACACGACACCAATCTTCAAGCTGGCAATATCCGACAACATTTGGGCAGCGATATAAGATGCGACGATGATCACAGCCGCGCGCGATACCGTCTGTTTCATGCAGCAACCACTTTCTGCATCATTCGACAGAAGGAGCATTCACCCGGTGTGCTGGTTGGCTGCCCACACACCTGGCAGGCGTGCAGCATTTCAGCCCCCTGGTCTGCCTGGGGAGAAAATAATCCATTCTCTTTTGCCATCAGATACGAAAGATAAAAATTCAACTTAATTCCCGGTCGATCAGCTTCCATTTGATTCAAAATTTGCTTGTAAAGAATCGACTTCGTCCCTTCAGCAAAAGGGCATTCGTCCATGATGTAATCAATGCCACGCAGCAGTGCATAGGCAGCCGTCTCGCGTTCATAAAAGCGGAACAAGGGCTTCGCTTTGCGCACCAGACCGGGTTGCCTGGCTTCCAGGACAGGACCCTGGCGGACCAGGTATTCTGGGATCCAGTTCATGGTGTTGCTTAATAAAGTGGCAGCTTCATCGTCCAGGTTATGCCCGGTGACCAGCACATCATAGCTGCCATCATGAGCGACACGGTTCATCACATGCCGTTTTACCATCCCGCAAATTGCACAGGGTTTTTGATGGCCTCTTCGAGATAAGCCAGCCAGATCAGGTATATTCTTTTCGTATTGTTCTTGAATGTTTTCTATGATCAGATTCAAGTTACGTTCCCGGGCGAAGTTTTCACACTTGTGTTGTGATTCTTCTGAATATGAGGATCCCCCATCGATACCCAGGTTGATATATATCCCGTCTGCAGTACAGCCCAGACGCCAAAGAATATCCCATAACGCGAGTGAATCTTTTCCACCAGAAACAGCCACCAACACCCGGTCATTTCGATGGAACATACGATATTTTTTAATAACCCTTTCCGTCTGTTCCGGCAGCCATTCCAGGTAATGTGACTTACATAAAGCCAGCTTGTGGTGGCGCATATTAAAAGATGCGCGTTGACCACATTTTCGGCACTTCATTGGCTGCCTCCTGAAATGACTGCCACCAGCCGGATCACTTCGCCATCACGCAATATTTCGTCCTCCGTAAGCAGATCGCCATCACGGATAGCCAGAACTGATCCAGGTGGAATACCGGCATTATTCAGGCTGTTTTCTAAGAGAAAGCCCCGGTTTCACATGTATTTCTTGATTGCGAAAGAGTAATTTTACGGTCATTCTCGTCTTGCCTTGCTTTGGCTACACCATAAAGCTTTTCTGATGGTTCCCATAAATAAATCCGGGTGGCAGGCTTGCTGGTTGTACATGCATGCTAATCGGGGGAAGAGATCCTGGTCGACTTCTATAAGCAATAATTGTACTTGGCAATTTCAACTCTGGATAGAATCGGGCTGTGAGATTAATGATCGATCCATAAGCCTGTGCTATACTGCTTTTGCCTTTATGCTGTGGGCATGGAAAAGCAACTGGGATCTTTGAAAATAATTTGCTGCCTAAAAGAGTTGACACAACCATGACTGTAAAAACCCGAAATATGTCTCTCGCTACGCGTGGGAATGCGGATATGATCGATATCACCGATCAGGTAGCCTCGATCGTGGTTGAGACAGGTCTGCAGGACGGGATTGTTACAATTTTTTGTCCGTCATCGACCAGTGGTTTGACCACCATCGAGTACGAACCTGGCGCGTTGAGCGATTTAAAACGACTGTTTGAGCAGATTGCACCGGTTAACCAGGAATACCAGCACAACCAACGCTGGCATGATGGAAACGGTCACTCCCATCTCCGCGCTGCGTTGCTGGGCGCTTCTCTGACCGTGCCTTTCACCAATGCCAGCTTAACCCTGGGTACCTGGCAGCAAATCATCTATGTAGATTTCGATAACAGGCCGCGCAGCAGGGAGCTGGTGCTGCAACTGATCGGGGATTAACCCTCGCGATGATTATTCATCTCCAAGTGGAGGCGCAAAGACGCACAGGTGGTTGCCTACTGGCCTCTGGCGACCAGGGATGCCCTGGTCAATCGGCGAATTCAGCACGGAAGCACCGCCAATAGTGTTTTCAACAACCAGGGTTGACGATCCACCCCCATCCAAATTCATAGCGGTGTATGCGCCGTGCTCAATTAATATATCAGCCAGTTCAGCCAGGGTTGCACCTTGACTGAAACCCGGTTGGCGTCCATCTACAACTACCAGAATCAATGTACGACTGCGTTTATCCAGGCCGACGGCGGTGCGCGGCTGGGGAGTGTCGCGGTCGGCAGGCAGCTCTCCTGTAGCAGGGTCGGCAGCATTTGTCCGGTCGGTATATGGCTGGCCGCGATTGACGACCATCGGCGTCCCAGAGATAGCGTTGTAGATCTTTCCCGCTGGTGTGTTAATCCGAGCCTGGTTGGTCTGTGATATGTAAAGCACAGGATGATTTACTTCATTGCCTGAGTAAATCGTCCCTCGCGAGGCAGCCATTCCTAGCGGAGCAACCGGATCGCCGCTGTGCGGGTAATAAGACAGCAAGCTGCGCGAATACCAGGGGGTGAAACCATCCCCATTAATGGCTAGCTGGCAGGAGAATTCTTTTAGAAATTGGGAAGTGGTGCGCGCTTGAAGAGGAAGGTCTGCTTCAGGATCGCCTGGGGTGACGAGGAAAGATATTCCAGCCTGCCGCAGGTCGATTTTGATGATGTGGATCACCATGGGTCGTGGTTCCTGGCGTGTGTCGCGTATATAAGTTACTCCCTGGAAAATGCCACGATTTACTTCTTGAGGTTGGGGTCGAAGTCCGGCTTTAAACCAGATCAAACCTGCCAGGATGATCACCCCACCCAGGCAAAGCACCGTTAATAAAATGCCCGGTACTGCAATCTTCCGGCCTAAGGATCTCTTCTTGTCCTGTTGCATAAGGTTATGGCTCTGGTACCTGCCAGATCAAAATTGTATTATCGTTAGCTGCTGAGGCAATCCAGCGGTTATCCATGGAAAACGCAAGGTCATTAATCAGGCCGTTGGAGCCCGATAGGATGCTGTTCAGGTTCAGTTGCACCAGGGGATCTTGAGACGAGGTCTCACTTGACGCCGCTGTATTTTCGATCCGCCAAAGCTTGAGTGGTTCATCGCGGGAGGCGCTAACCAGCCAGCGCCCATCCAGAGAAGTCGCCACGGCATTGATCGCACCTATGTGCGCAGCCACATCCAACAATAAGTTGCCATCATCCAGGGACCATATGCGAATATGCCCATCATCATACCCGGCTGCCAGCCAGTTGTTATTCGTTAAGAAATTAACGGTTCTCGCAGGCTGATTTGGGCCGGTCAGGAGTTTATCCCAGGCTGTGCGAGAGATACTCCAGACGCGCACAGTACCATTTTCTTCCGCCCAGGCTAATTGTTCGCCATCCGAAGAGTATGCCAGGTCGTTGATGCCGGACATGCCCTCATCGATCACCAGAGCCTGGCGGTAATCAGATAGCCGCCATAGACGGATAGTGAAATCGTCTGCCGCAGAAGCCAGGTAGCGGCTGTTGGGTGAATACGCCAGTGCTGTAATCCACCCCGCATGTCCTGAGAGCGTCTTATATAGTGAGCCATTTGAAACCTGCCAGATACGCAACAAGCCGTCAGTGGAACCAGTAGCTAAGATCGCGCCGCTCGGTGAGAAGCTAAGCTCCAGAACCGGGAAAGCATGCCCGGGCATGGTTCGCAGCAGCGACCAATCTTCGACCCGCCAAAGTCGTAAAGTGTTGTCCACCGAGCCCGATGCCAGCAGCCCGCCATCAGGCGAGAAAGCGATGCTGAGCACCTTGCCTGTATGCCCATTTAATTGTGCTACCGGGTTTTGTAAAGAGATAACTGGGGTTGGGGTTGGCAGACATTCAGCAGGCAGTGTGGGAGATTGTAAAAGTACCTCAAACCGGTTATTTTGTTCGTTGATCTCTGCCACCTGACTATTCCAGTCAACTGTCACTACGACTTTTTCTGAAAATTCCGGAAAACCCAATCTGATTTCTGCACCGGGTGCAAGTCCTGCGTCGACCATCTGATGATCTCCGTTAACATCAACCGAAAAGCTGCCTGCTTCCACCAACCCCTGGTTGCCGACCAGTACAGAGATTCCCAGATGAGATTCTGGATCGCTGCAGGATATTACTGACAGGCTTTCCAGGGTTGCTGAAAGGACTACCAAATCCGGCAGGCTTTGGCTGGTTGGGGTCGTTTCGAGGGTCACAGTCGGGGAAAGATTGGAAGCAGCACCGGCACATGCCGCAAGAAACAGAAGGAGAGCCAAAAACCCCATTCGAAGAATAGCAGCGGCTGATGCATTTCGGGTTTTGTCAGCCATCCGGCGTGACTTCCATTTCAGCCTGGACTGCACCTTCTTAAATCAAAGGTTAATCAGGCTCTCTTTGGCCTTCATGGCATTAAAAGCTGCGATTGCCACCTCAAGCATTTCCTGGGTCGGTTCTCGGGTGGTGAGTCTTTGTAATGCCAGGCCGGGTTTGATCATCCAGCGGACGACAGCCCATTGCAGATGGTGTGCTGTCCAGCGGATATATTCGTACGAGACCATTGCCAGCACGGGCAGGAGCAGGATGCGGCTGGCGAGACGCAAGCCCAATGGCAGTGGCCCGAGCAGGCTGAACAGGAGCACAGAAAATAGAACCAATGTCAGCAAGAAAGAGGTTCCGCAGCGAGGGTGTTCTAGCGAGTGCTTTTCGACATTTTCCGGGGTCAGCTCATCACCAGCCTCGTACGTGTTAATTGTCTTGTGCTCAGCGCCATGATAAGCAAATACCCTGCGGATATCGGGTAGCTTTCCGATTCCCCAGATATAGAGGATGAGCAAAGCCAGGCGAGTCAGACCTTCCAGCACATTACTCCACCAGGAATTCAATCCGAAAAAATATTCGCTGGCTTGACCAATCCCGGCTGGTAACAGGAAGAAAAAGCCAATCCCAATCGTCAGCGATACGCCGAGGGTAAGGTAGAGTTGTACGCCTTCGAGCTTTTCATCCTCGCCGGTTTGAGTGTTGGCTGATACTGTCAGGGCGCGCATCCCTAATCCGAGCGCATCCCATAAACCGATCAAGCCACGGAGAAATGGTATTTTTGTAATGCGTGACTTGTATATGTTGGATAAGGGTTCGGTGTGAACCACAATTTCCTGGTTTGGAGCGCGCATCGCAATTGCTACATTCTGCGAGCCGCGCATCATCACCCCTTCGATCACTGCTTGACCACCATAACTGGGCATTCTTTCATTCATAGCTCCGATTGTATAGGTTTGTAGGTCACCCGTCAACCCCGCCGGGCATTCTCTGATAGAGTTATTATATTTAACACGAATGGGTGGAGCCTAGTGCCTGTGCTCCACCCATTCGTGTTTTGTCTTATGAAACTCGGTTATTCACCTAACAAGTACAAGAAGCGGGTAAACGCTTCGATCCCTCGGTAGTATGTGGGGATATGGACTTTTTCGTTGGGGGCATGGAGATTATCATCAGGCAATCCAAACCCTGTCAGCACCGACTCGATCCCAAGGATCTTGCGCATTTGTGAGACAACCGGCACGCTGCCCCCTTCGCGCTTAAAGACAGGCCGTTTACCCCAGGTATCTTCCAGGGCCTGGCTGAGGGCACTCACAGCCGGCATGTGGCGGTCTGTGATGGATGCTGCTCCGCCTGCCATCTTGATTACTTCCCACTTGACGGAATTGGGCGCGTTCTCCTGTAAATACTGGATGAGCTGTTGGTGCACCTGGTCTGGATCCTGGTCGGGTACCAGGCGCATTGATATTTTCGCCATTGCTTTTGAAGGCAGCACGGTTTTTGATCCCTCACCGGTAAAACCAGAAAGCAATCCGTTCACTTCAAGCGTCGGTCGTCCACCGGTTCGCTCGACGGGAGAAAACCCTGCCTCACCGTATAATGCTGGCGCCCCGGTCTGTTTCAGGTAAAAATCTTCCCCCATTGGCAGCCGGGCTAGCTCTTCACGCTCCTCGTTATCCATAGGCCGTACGCTGTCATAATAACCGGGCAGCGTAATCCGTCCCTGGCTGTCATGCATGCCAGCAATCAGCTCACACAGGACCTGGGCGGGGTTGTGCACGGCTCCCCCAAAGATGCCTGAGTGCAGGTCGCGATCGGGTCCGGTCAATCGAAGCTCAAAATATGCCAGCCCGCGCAATCCAAACGTAATCGTTGGGATATCTTCACCGATCATCCCGGTGTCGGGATTGATGGCGTAATCGCACGCTAACAGGTCCTGATGTTCGATTATGAATGCATCCAGGCTGGGCGATCCAATCTCTTCCTCGCCTTCGACTAAGTATTTGATATTAACGGGCAAGCCCCCATTGGCTGTCAGCCCTTCAACTGCTTTCAAACTGGCCATCACCTGACCTTTCATGTCGGATGCCCCGCGTCCATACAGATTCTCGCCGCGCTGCGTTGGCTCAAAAGGTGGGGATTCCCACAATTCTAGCGGCTCAGGCGGCTGGACATCATAGTGCCCGTATATCAGTACCGTGGGTTTTTTGGGGCCTGCTGCCAGGTTCTCACCGTAGACAACCGGGTGTTTGGCTGTGGGATAGATCGTAACCTTTTGGAAGCCAAGATCGCGCAGTTGTCCGGCTACCCATTGCGCGGCTTGTTGGATCGCCGGTACCGCTGCAGGGTCGGTGGATACGGACGGGATGCTGACAAATTCAATCAGCTCGTCCAGGAAGCGCTGGCGATTTTCTTTTCCATGTTGTAGAGCTTGTTCTAGTAAGTGGGTCATAATTTCTCCTGTATTTAATGAAGCTTCATTTGTTAATCAATGAGACGATCAGCTCGTTACAGTAATCGAATCATCGATGTAGATCGTACCTTCGGAGAGCACCTGGGCGCGCAATCCTCCGCGATGGATTAATCCCGGTAATACTCCTGGCTTCCCGGTCAGCTTAACCAGGTGGTTGCATGGCTCGCATAACCGGACTCCCTTTAATTTGACTTCACCGACCATGAATTCTTGACCGACAAGGTGATTGAGGGGAACTCCACGAGTGATCAGGTTGCGGCGTGTTTCTCCGGTAATAAGCTCGATACCCTCTTCGTGTGAGAGTGCCTCCAGGGCTTCGATCTCTATCAGGGTTAATTCTCGGTCAGGGCCGGACTCGTTCGAGTAAGTGCCGGTCTGGGCATAATAACGGTCGCCCTCCATTCCTCGCCCTGGAACCAGGCGAGCTTTTTCAATGCTCTTCATTGGTTGACCTGACTCAGTGGTCAGGTGAATTGAAACAAGCTTACCTTGGAACATGGTTTTCCTCCGGTTGAGTGGATTGGGTGAGTAGATTATATGCGATTTTTAAAGTATCGCTTGATGTTCCATGTTAAAATAGGATTTGCCGGATCGGTGGTCGTCGCAGGTCTTTCCTGCGGCGGCGTCGGGGGAGCTCCCCGTCGAAAAGTGCCGCCAATCAGACGATACTTCAGTTTGAGGTTCCGCCGATCCATGAGACTCTGGGAGAATTACTACCAACCAAAAACGATCGCTGATGCGCTGGCTATGATGTCAGCAGCTCCTGATTCAACCCGTTTCATCGCAGGCGGAACAGATTTGTTGCTGGATTTGCAGCAAGGCCGCCAAAATCCACTGGAATCCTTAATTGATATAACCAATATTCCTGAGATGGCGCTCCTGGATATTTTCCAGGAGCGGCTTTACATCGGTGCAGCAGTACCACTCAACCAGGTAATTGAATCGCCCCTGGTGAAGGATCATGCCCTGGCAATTTACGAAGCCTGCAGTCTGATTGGAGGGCCTCAGGTGCGGAATACAGCCACTCTTGGGGGAAATGTTGCTCATGCGCTGCCGGCTGCAGACGGCACAATTGCGTTGCTTGCCTTGGATGCTCAAGCCATCGTTGCTGGGATGAACGGTGAGCGCCAGGTGCCGGTTGATCAATTGTTCCTGGGACCAGGTCGATCCGCTTTACAAGAAAAGCATGAGCTGTTAGTAGGCTTTTCATTGCCTTTGAGGCAGGCGGGTCAGGCATCTGCCCACCGGCGAATCATGCGACCACAGGGTGTCGCTATCGCAATCTTAAATATGGCGGTCTGGCTGCTGCGGAAGAATGACGAGATTGTGGATATTCGTATTGCCATTGGTCCTGCTAGTCCAATTCCATATCGGGCAAAGAAAACAGAAGAATGTTTACGCGGCCAGGTTTATAACACCGAGCACGTGGAAATTGCATTGAATGCTTTGTTGGTTGAAGCACGGTTCCGCACCAGCCCCCATCGCGCAACCGAAACTTATCGCCGGCATATGGCTGGGGTTCTACTGCGCGAGACCTTAGAGGTTGCCTGGAACCGTGCAAACAGGGACGATGAATAGGTTGGTAAATGATGGAATTATCGGTAAATGGTCATAATTACACGGTTGATCCCCTGCCAGGGGAAATGCTTGCCGACTTGTTACGTGAGCGGCTGCATCTGATTGGCACAAAAATCGGATGTAATGAATCAGAATGCGGCGCCTGCACGGTTCTGGTAGACGGAAAGCCGGTGCTGTCATGCACTTATCCCGCTGCTCGGGCTGCAGGTCGGCGCGTGATCACTATCGAAGGGTTAGCTGACCCTGGCGATGGTGATAGTTTCAGTCTCCACCCACTGCAGCAAGCTTTCATCGACTACGGCGCAGTGCAGTGCGGTTTTTGCATTCCCGGACAACTTGTTACGGCGTATGCGTTATTGCAGAAGAATCCTGATCCCTCCGAAGCAGATATTCGCCACGCATTAAAAGACACTCTGTGTCGCTGCGCTGGTTACCCAACCATCATCGCGGCAATCCAGGCTGCAGCGTATGCATTTCGAACAGGTCAGCCGATTCCTGCACCAGTTCTTCCGATAAGCTCGAAGGATTTCTCGATGATTGGCACGCAGGTACCGCGACCTGATGCAGTCTCAAAAGTAACCGGGCAGGCAGTTTATACGGACGACTTGCAATTCGACGGCATGTTGCATGCGCGGGTCAAGCGCGCCGGCATCCCGCATGCCACTTTGCGCAGCCTCAATGTGGATGCAGCACGCCAGTTGCCTGGCGTAGTAGCTGTGCTGACGGCAGAAGATATTCCCGGAGAGCATAACCATGGCCTGGTAATTTATGATTGGCCGGTGATGGTGGGGCTGGGAGAACGAATTCGCTATGTAGGGGATGCAGTAGCGATCGTCGCGGCAGAGAGCCGGGAGATTGCCTCTCAGGCATTGGAGTTGATCCAGGCAGAGTATGATCTGCAGCCGGTCGTCAGTGATCCGGTCCAGGCGCGCCAGCCTGATGCGCCTGTTTTACATGCCTCTGGTAATTTACTCAAACACATCAAAGTGCGCAAAGGCGACGTTCAACAAGGGTTTGAGGATGCAGATATTATTTTAGAGCGGACTTTCAAAACCCAAATGACAGACCACGCCTTTTTAGAGCCTGAGTGTTGTGTTGCCCGGCTCACAGACGATGATCGTATTGAGGTGTATGTTGGTTCTCAAATCCCGTATGCAGACCGCAGCCAGGTAGCTAGATCGCTTGGATGGTCCGAGGAACGGGTGCGTATCATCGGTCAACTGGTCGGTGGCGGCTTTGGCGGGAAGGAAGATATTATGGGTCAAATCCATACCGCCATGCTGGCGCACAAGACCGGGCGACCGGTAAAGCTGCTTTTTGACCGTCACGAGAGCCTGCTTGTGCATCCCAAACGACATGCTACACAGATTCGGGTAAAGCTGGGTGCCCGGCAGGATGGTCGTCTCACTGCGATTGAGACCGAATTGTTTGGTGACACAGGCGCGTATGCTTCATTGGGGGAAAAAGTTTTGACCCGCGCGACCACGCATTCTTCCGGGCCTTATGAGGTTCCGCATGCACGCGCTGATTGTTATGCCATGTACACCAATAATCCACCGGCAGGCGCATTCCGGGGGTTTGGTGTAACCCAATCAGCATTTGCTGTTGAGAGCATGATGGATATCCTGGCTGCCCACCTGGATATGGACCCGGTGGAGCTGCGCCGGGTTAATGCGCTGCGCGTCGGCAGCATTACCAATACCGGTCAGGTGCTACAGGAAAGTGTGGGATTGTTGGAGTGTATTGATCGTGTTGAAAAGGAAATGAAGAAATTGGCTGGTGCGCTGCCTTTTTCATCACAGGCAGTGCCCGGTGCGCCGCACTTGCGCCGCGCCTGGGGTTTTGCTGTAGCCTTCAAAAATACTGGGCTGGGCGGTGGTGCACCTGACAAGGCAGGTGCTGAAGTCGAGTTATTCACAGATGGCACTCTGGAGGTCCGTACATCATCGGCTGAATTGGGGCAGGGATTGGTTACCGTCTTGCAGATGATCGTAGCGCAGGAATTTGACCTGCCTGCTGAGCGAGTTAAGGTACTGGTCATGGATACTGATTTGACCCCAGACGGCGGGCCGACCACCGCTTCGCGCCAGACTTTCGTCACCGGCAATGCGGCTTTGCATGCCGCGCAGACTTTGCGGCAGGCGCTCGCATCCACCCTGGCTGAGAAGTATGACTGCCCGCCGGAGCAGGTGCGCTTTCTTGAAGGGCTGGCGCAAGTCAACGGTCAGACGATACAGCTAGGTGATGTGGTAGCTCTTATGAAGGATGAAGGACGTGAGCCGCGCGCCTTATATGAGTATTGGGCGCCGGTAACCCGTCCGTTGGGGAAGGGGGGCAATATGCATTTTGTTTTTTCTTTTGCCGCCCAGGCTGCCGAGGTTGAGGTGAATACGCTATCAGGGGAGGTGCGTGTCTTGCGAGTCATTTCTGCCAACGATGTTGGCAGGGCGTTGAATCCGTTAGGATTGAAAGGTCAGATTGAGGGTGGAGTGATGATGGGGCTGGGCAATGCCTTGACCGAGGATTTTATTGTCGAAGAAGGTAAAGTGTTTACTGACAGGCTGGCGCGATACCGCGTGCCATCCATTGCTCTAACCCCCGAAATAATTCCTATCGTGGTTGAGCATCCTGTAGAAGCAGGTCCTTACGGCGCCAAGGGCGTGGGTGAAATTGTCAGCATTCCGACCACACCGGCGATCACCAATGCGATCTATAATGCGGTTGGGTACCGGGTGGACCACCTGCCAGTTGATCAGGCTGAGATTGTCCGGCATCTGTATGGATAGTCTCAATCTTACCCAAAATATTTGAGGTGAGGCTGTGACAGGTTACAAAGTGAGCGATACGATTGCGCCGCGCTGGTTGGACTGGGCAAGAGAGATCCAGGCTCTCGCTCAGACGGGTTATCATTATTCCGAGGATGAGTATCACCGGCAGCGTTATCATCGGCTTAGCGAGATTGCTGTTGAGATCATCAGCCAGCACACCAATCTTAACCCCGACAGACTGCAGGATGTGTTTGATCACCAGGCTGGCTACGCAACCCCGCGGGTAGATGCACGCGCAGCGATATTTCAGGATAGTCGCTTATTGCTGGTGCGGGAGCGCATGGATGGAGGCTGGACACTGCCCGGCGGGTGGGCGGATGTCGGTGATATGCCGTCGCAGGCCGCCGAACGTGAAGCCTGGGAAGAAGCGGGTTACCGGGTCAAAGCTCGAAAGCTGATTGGTGTGTACGATGCCAACCGCACCGGACCGCTGGAAATTTTTCATGCTTATAAACTGGTTTTCCTGTGCGACCTTTTAAGCGGCGAGCCGCGCCCCAGCAGTGAAACCAGCGAGGTGGCATTCTTTAGTTTAGATGAAATACCAGAGCATTTATCCGGTGAGCGCACTCGCCCCAGGCATATTCTGGACGCTTTTAAAGCTCGTGCAAATCCGGATCTGCCAACCTTCTTTGATTGATCCCTTGATGCGGTAGGCAATGTAACGAACGTACTGGTGTAGAGTTTCTAGGAGGAGACCGAAATGTTGATAACCAATGGAATCTTAATCACCTGGGAAGAACCGAACCGGATTCTGGAAGGCTGGGCGGTAAAAATTGATGGGGATAAAATCAGCGCAATGGGGCCGCAGTCCGAGCTACTGGAACAATTTCCAGAGGACGAACGGTTGGATGCGCATGGTCAATATGTCATGCCTGGGAATATTTGCGCTCACACTCATTTTTATGGAGCCTTTGCGCGCGGCATGCCGATCCCGGGCTCACCTGCGAAAGATTTCCCTGAAATTTTAGGCAAGCTATGGTGGCCTTTGGACAAGGCTTTAACCCCACCTGATGTGCGCGCCTCGGCTCTGGTGATGCTGATTGACGCCATACAGCATGGCACAACCACATTAATTGATCATCATGCTTCTCCGAATGCCATTGCGGGTTCATTAGATATCATTGCAGATGCAGTAGATCAATCTGGTCTGCGCGCTGTGCTATGTTACGAAGTCACCGATCGCGATGGTGAAGCTCGTAGCCAGGGTGGGATTGCCGAAAATATTCGCTTTCTGGAGCGCACTCGCCGGGAGACTGTGGCTGGCGGTCGCGTTGCGGCAACATTCGGTATGCATGCCAGCCTGACCTTATCGGACGCGACCCTGGATGCTTGCCGCCAGGCTGTTCCTGCTGGGGTTGGGTTTCATCTGCACGTGGCGGAACACGACGTGGATGAGTATGATAGCCTGGCGAAGTCAGGAATGCGGGTAGTGGATCGCCTGCATAAGCATGACTTGTTAGGACCTCAGTCGATCATCGTGCATGCTGTGCATGTCGATGCACGTGAGATCGAGTTGCTGGCAGAAACAGGCTCCTGGGTGACCCACCAACCACGCTCGAACATGAATAACGGGGTCGGTGTTTCTCAATTGGAGAGTATGCTGCGTGCCGGAGTGCCGGTATGTCTTGGGACGGATGGGTTTTCATCTACCATGTGGGTGGAATGGAAGTTCACCTACTTGCTGCAGAAAGTATGGAACCGTGATCCTCGCCGGATGCCCGGTGGCGAGGTAGCCCGCATGGCGATTTATAACAACGCCCGTTTGGCTGGCTCCTTTTTTCCTCAGTCGCCGCTGGGTGTGTTATCGCCGGGAGCGTATGCTGATATTATCCTCGTGGATTATCACCCCCATACCCCATTGACTGCCGGGAACCTGCCCTGGCAAATTATCTTCGGATTCCACGAAAGCATGGTCACCACGACCATGGTTGCCGGACGGGTCTTAATGCGCGATCGACAGATCCTCACACTAGATGTAGATGCCATCACTGCAGAAGCGCGTCGTCTGGCACCCGCGGTTTGGGAGCGTTATAATACTTTTGTGCCTGCATCATAGAATGCATCTGTAGTTGTGGATAAGCTGTACTTTACATCGTGGATCAATTCATAACGAACTTGTGATTACTGGAGATTTTATGCCCGATAAACCGACGAAACCAACCATAGCAATCCTGGGTGGTACCGGTAAGGAAGGTCCAGGCCTGGCAATGCGCTGGGTGCATGCCGGTTATTCTGTGATCATCGGCTCACGCCAGGCGGAGAAAGCCCAAGCAACTGCCGCAGAGCTCAATTCTAAGTTTGGTTCAAACCTGGTGCGCGGCTTAAGTAATGCAGACGCAGCCCGACTTGCCGACATTTGTGTTCTCACTGTTGTGCAAGCGGCTCATGAGGAAGCTCTTCATACCCTCAAAGATGACCTTCAGGGCAAGGTTCTGGTAGACGCAACAGCACGCGTCGATTTCCGTGATCCAAAGCCTCCCGACCCACCCTCTGCAGCGCGCCAGGCTCAAAACGTCCTCGGTCCTGGGGTGCGCGTGGTGGCAGCGTTCCAGAATGTACCCGCCCATGCGCTAAAAAAGGATCTGGATGCTCCATTGGAGACAGACGTTTTAGTGTGTGCAGATGATCTCCAGGCTGCAGAAATGGTAATCGACCTTGCCAGGGCGGGGGGGATGCGCGCCTTTTATGCTGGAAATTTAGATAACGCTCTGGTAGTTGAGGGCATTACATCTCTATTGATCAGCATTAACAAGCGCTATTCTGTAAAAACTGCTACAGTTCAAATTGCAGGATTGCCTGGGGGCGAATGACTCTGGTGCTGACCCCCTTGCCTGGGATTCCGCTGGTTCAGCCAGGGGATGACTTAGCAGCTCTGATCTCCCTATCCCTGGAGCGAGTTCCGCTTCGCCTGCAAGATGGCGACATCCTCGTCCTGGCTCAGAAAATTGTGTCCAAGGCAGAAGGGCGATTGGTGAATCTGTCAAATATTATCCCGTCCACCCAGGCGATGACACTGGCTACTCAATGCGAAAAAGATCCCCGTCTGGTTGAGCTCATTCTCAGTGAGAGCAAAGAGATTCTGCGGATCCGGCCTGGCACAATCATCGTAGAGCACCGACTGGGCTTTGTGTGTGCCAATGCTGGAATAGATCATTCCAATGTCAGCCCAGCAATCAATACCGATGAAGCTCTGCCTTGTGCAGCCGAAGATTGGATGCTGCTGTTGCCTGTTGATCCCGACGTCTCTGCCAGAAGCCTGCGAGAAAGCCTCGAGAATAAATTCGGCGTGCGGTTGGGTGTGTTGATTATCGACTCGCATGGACGTGCCTGGCGCATCGGGGTGGTCGGCACCTCAATCGGTTTATCGGGAATGCCGGGGGTGGTGGATCTACGCGGTAACGCCGATCTGTTTGGTTTCCACCTGCGCATCACACAGGTGGGTGCAGCAGATGAATTGGCTGCCGCAGCATCGTTGGTGATGGGCCAGGCGGCTGAGGGGACACCGGTGGTTCATGTGCGCGGTTTTCCCTACCCTTTGACAGATGGTAAGTTGGATGAGATCTTACGTCCCAAAGCTCAAGATATGTTTCGTTAAGGGATGACAGGATACTAATCTTGAACGGAAGTCTGGCGCGATGAATGTAGTTGCATTGGCAGGTGGGGTTGGCGGCGCAAAACTGGCAGACGGACTTGCCCGGTGTCTGGCAGCTCACGAGTTAACTATTATCGTCAATACTGGCGATGATTTTGAGCACCTGGGCCTGACTATTTGTCCGGATCTGGACACGGTGTGTTATACCCTGGCGGGATTAGCCAATCCTGAGACGGGTTGGGGACAGGCGAATGAAACCTGGAAAGCACTCCAAACCGTGATCGATCTGGGTGGTCCAGGTTGGTTTCGCCTGGGTGACAGCGACCTCGGGCTTCACCTGGAAAGGACTCGGCGTTTGCGCCAGGGAGAAAGCCTCAGTCAGATTACCCGCAGAGTCTGTCAAGCCTGGGGAATTGGCCCTACAATACTCCCAATGAGTGATGATGCGGTACCTACTACGGTGTATACTAGAGATGAGGGTGAATTACCATTTCAGGAATACTTCGTGCAACGAGGATGTCAACCGCAAGTGACCGGATTTCGCTATCAAAATGCCGCTTCGGCGCGCCCCACGCCAGGGCTGCTTGAAGCTATTGATGGTGCAGATCTGGTGGTTTTTTGCCCATCTAACCCATGGGTAAGTATTGGTCCCATCCTGGCAGTGCCGGGCATCCAGTCTGCCCTGGTTGATCAGCGAGTGTTGGCTGTCTCGCCTATCATCGGAGGGCAGGCGGTCAAGGGCCCAGCCGCCAAGATGTTCGTAGAGCTGGGTATCCAGCCGTCCGCACTGGCCGTCGCCAACCAGTACGGCAATCTGCTGACCGGTTTTATCCTGGATGAGCAAGATCGCTCCCAGGCTGAAGCTGTGGCAGACCTGGGGATCATTCCCTTGGTGACCGATACGCTAATGAAAACCCCCGCCGATCGTTGGCGGCTGGCCAGCGAGGTGCTGGCTTTTGGAGAAAAACTTGAGAAATCGTCCAGGCATGCGGAAGGCTATTAACAACCGTTCCGACCAACTCTACTTATGGAAAGGCAGGAAAAGTCATGACATTGTGGGCGATTGTCCCGGTCAAACCCCTGCGATTTGGGAAGTCACGCCTGGCAGGAGTGCTCACTCAGGATGAGCGCGCCGATTTAAACCGTCGTCTGCTGGTTCATACCCTGGAGACCCTGACGGCGGTACCTGATATTGAACATGTGTTGGTGATCAGCCGCGACCCGGCAGCTTTGTCGGTTGCACGTGAGCATGGTGCGCGCACAGTCCAGGAAAATGGTGCACCAAAGTTAAATCTGGCTTTGGCGCGTGCCACAGTAGTAGTTAAAAATTACAATGTGCGCGGCGTTTTGGTGGTGCCAGCCGACCTGCCGCTTCTTTCGGTCCAGGATGTGCGGGTCATATTGGAGCACGTGCAGGACCCGCCGGTCGTTGTGGTAGCTCCTGATCGCCACCATCAAGGGACGAATGCTATGCTGATCTGTCCGGTGGGTTTGATCCAGTATGATTTTGGTCCTAATTCATTCCAGAGGCATTGTTCCCAGGCAATTGCAGTTGGTGCGCGCCTTGAGGTGGTTGACTTGCCTTCCCTGGCACTGGATATGGATCTACCTGAGGATCTGGATAAAGTCAGCGAGCAGTTTGAGCATATCTACTATCCTTCTCAGATCAGTCAGGCTGGGATGGACATTGACCTGTAATCTGATCTGACGAAGAGAGCATTGAATCACGGACCATTAACCTCTAGACTTATGCCATTAAAGGAGTGAAAATGACCGAACGTGTTGCATTGTATCTGCAAGATGCCCACGACCTGCGGGATGGGCTGGATTACGTCCGCTATGCTGAGCAGCATGGTTTTGAAGCCGTCTGGCAAGCAGAATCCCGTCTCGTCAGAGATGCCATTGTCCCGATGGCTGCTTATGCTGCGGTAACCGATCATTTAAAAGTCGGTTCAGGGGTGATTAATAACTGGACTCGCAACATCGGTCTATTAGCAGCGACTTTCCTCACGCTCGACGACCTGGCTCCAGGGCGCATCATCTGCGGCATTGGCGCCTGGTGGGATCCGCTGGCGCGCAATGTGGGTATAGAGCGGCGTAAGCCGTTGACCGCCATGCGCGAGACTGTCGAGACTCTCCGCCGCCTGCTAAATATGGAGCATGTCACATTCCACGGCGAGTTTGTTTATGTAGATGGGATTGAATTAGATGTCGTGCATGGGCGCCGAGAGCCGCGCAACGTACCGATCATGATTGGCGCGACCGGTGACAAAATGATGGAGCTGACCGGTGAGATCGCGGATGGGGTCGTCTTGAATTACTGTGTACCCCCTGATTACAACGATAACGCGATGGAATACCTCCAGGTTGGAGTTCGCAAAGCCGGGCGAAAGATGGAAGACCTGGATTATCCCCAATTGGTAGTGTGCTCGGTCGATTTTGATCACGACCGGGCGATTGACACCACGCGTGAGCTGCTCACCCAGTACCTTGCCCAGCAGCCACACATCGCAAAAGCTTCAGGTGTCTCTCCAGAAGTGGTAACAGAGATCCAATCGATCCTGGGTTGGCCGGCAACCAAGGAGCAAATTCAGCTTGCCAAGCATCTGGTGCCGGAGGAATTGATCTTGCGGATCACCGCATCTGGAACACCTCAGGAAGCGCGTGCCAAAGTAGATGAATATCGCAAGCATGGCTGCACCTGCCCCATACTTTATCCGGTCGGCGGAGATGTGCGCCTTTTGATCGATACATTTGCTCAAAAATAGCTTGATGTACCAATAAACACTTCCTGAATATGCAGCACTCGATACCTCCGTCAAGCCTGGCTGAACGACTGGGGCCACAGGCCTTTGCTGTGGTGCGCGCAATTGAAGCCTGTGTGCACTGCGGTTTTTGCCTGTCTGTGTGCCCCACCTATCAACTGTTAGGTCAGGAGATGGATTCGCCCCGCGGCAGGATTCTGCTGATGAAATCTGCACTGGAAGGGGAGCTCTTGGCGGAAGAAGTGCAGCCATATATAAATCGCTGCCTCGGCTGCCTTGCCTGTGCAACCGCCTGCCCTTCTGGAGTGCATTACGGTGATCTTGTAGGCATTTACCGTGCCCATGCCCCACCTGGGCAGCCTCGTTCGGTGTTTGCGGAGCTGCAACAGATATTAATCAAAACCACGCTGCCTCACCCGGATCGCTTCCGCCTGGCAGCCAAATTTGGCAACCTGGCGCGCCCGATACAGTCGCACTTGCCTGATGAGTTGGCGAACTTGATGGCGATGCTTCCACCGCATTTGCCATCTGCTGCAAATTTACCTGCACTGACTCCGGCAATCGGTCACCGCCGCGCCAGAGTGGCATTGCTGGCGGGTTGTGTGCAGCAGGCATTGGCTCCGCAAATCAACCTGGCGACCCTGCGAGTCCTGGCGCGTAATGGAGTTGAAGTAGTTGTCCCGCCAAACCAGGGCTGTTGCGGCGCAATTCTGGCGCACCTGGGTGACCTGCCAGGCGCCCGCCGCGCAGCACGCCACAACTTGCGCCTTTTTCCTGCGGATGTGGACGCAGTCCTTACCAATGCCGCCGGCTGTGGTTCTGGCATGCATGAATATCCATTATGGTTCGTAGGGGAAGATGATGAACGGGCTGCTGTCAACTTCGCTGCGCGTGCCCAGGATGTAAGTGAATTTTTAATCCAGATTGGTCTTGTTGAAACACCAGCCTTGCCACTCGCACAACGGGTGGCGTATCACGATGCCTGCCATCTGCTGCATGGACAGGGCATATCTGATCAGCCGCGTTCCATTTTGAGAGCGATTCCGAACCTGGAATTGGTGGAGATTGTTGAATCGGACATGTGCTGTGGCTCTGCTGGCACTTATAATTTACAACAGCCAGCGCTGGCAGGTGAGTTGGGGCGCCGGAAGGCGGAGAGCATTCTGGAATCTGGCGCCCAGGTTGTTGCAATGGGAAACATAGGCTGTATGATCCAGGTTCGCAATCACCTGCAAGCACTAGGGGCGCCGGTCCAGGTGCTGCACACCCTCGAGCTGCTTGACCTGGCTTATCAGGGTGAGGCTTTACCTGCAATTTAGGAGTCAGCAGATGGAGTCTGCTTTTGGTGATATGCGGGTAAAAACATTCGCGCCCGAGGTTGAGCCTCTACTCACTGCTAGCCAGCAGAAAAGGTGGCAGGACCCGCCATTGGAGCTGTTCTGGCACCTGGACCCCATCCAACGACGGGAGGTCTTGCTCCAATCGATTTTAGATGCCCACGCCTGGCATTATGAGCGCAATCGTGCTTATCGAACCACAGTTGCCGCCCGGGGTATCGGTGCACAAGTCAATCAAGCTGACTTGTCTCGACTGCTGCGACCGACTGCTCAAACTTTTAAATCCTATATCGATACCTTGGGTACCCCTTTTCCTCAGGACCGCCCGGAGGCTTTTCTCCATTGGCTGGCAGACCAACTGTCCATCGAACTCCCTTTGGATCGCCAGGAACAATTCAGGGATCAGTATTCATCCCTGGAAACATTTTTATCAGCCATCGAGCGTGTTTACAGCGATTATTCGTTTGAATTTTCCACCTCCAGCGGCACCTCTGGGCGTTCGACCATTATGGTACGTGACCGGGCTGGGACTGATCGTACCGTAGAGAGTTTTTATCTATCATTTCAGCGCTACCTCGGCATGCAAGCCGATCACCGGGCAGTATTCATCATGCCCCGAAAAACGCGCATTGCTATGGTGCGCATGGCAAGTTTTAGCGTTCTGCGTGTCTGGGACAAGCCCGACCGGTTTCATTTCACCATCCCGTTTCCAGCCCTGCCAGACCAGGTGAGGGTGCGATCTGGTCGTATATTCCGTCCGGGCTGGTCGGGGATGGTCGAGCGTAAACTGATGTTTCCCTTTATGAATTGGATGAATGACCACTACGTTAATGGGCTGGCAGTGCGGCGGACGCTGGAGCTGGCTCAACTTGCGGCGGATAACGGTGAGAAGCTGCTTCTCTTTGGCGGTTGGTCGCACTTGCATGCCGTATCGCTTACCCTGGCGCAGCAGGGTCGCCTATTGCGCTTGCCTGTGGGCAGCTTGATTGGCAGTGGTGGGGGGATGAAAGAGCACTATCCGTTCACACCGGCTCAAATCCGACTGGACCTCGCCCGCACTCTCGTCTTGAGCACAGGTGACCCGCTTCCTGTCCGGGATGTATATGGCATGGCTGAGGGGAACTGGGCTGCCATGCAATGCGCACAGGGAAATTATCATCTGCCGCCCTGGGTGTATGTCATAACCCTTGACCAGGACAACCAGCCGCAAATAAGTGCTGATTCTACCGGAATGCTGGCGTTTTTCGACCCATTCGGTGGTGGTTACCTCTTTCCGGCTTTCTTTCGCACTGCAGACCGGGTTCGCCTGATCAATGGGGCAGAGTATGATCCAAACCTTGACTGCTCCTGCGGTGATGCAGGTGCATACATTCAACGTGAATCGATCCAGCGTGTCGACTTGCTGGACGAAGCTGGTTGTGCGGCTCAGATTTAATAAGGCGAGATGAGATGATCCAGCCCCTGGACGGATTCTGGCTGCCAGAAAGGTTGCGCAGCCAGTTCATATCTACCAGTACGAGTTACTCTGTTTTTTCTTCTGTTGCAGGCAGGGAGAGCACATCAGACGCTCCTGGAGTTGTTTCCTCTCGCTGGCCAATCTTGCCAGCCGAAGGTTGGGCTGATTTACTGGCTGCCCTGCAGGCTGAACGGAGACGAGTGCCTCATGGGGAGCAGTTCTGGCTGCGGTTGCAGAATGCCTTGGTCGCAGCAGGGCGGCTTCTTTCTGAACCTACTGATGAACAGGTCGTTCGTGCAATCTCCGCATTACCAGGCTACACAGGCTTCTCTCCTACGATGCTGCGCATCGCTCTCAGCAGCCAGGCATTATTTGACCTGCAGCAGTATGTAGCTGCGTATTCTCACCTGCCAACCTGGAGTGCAGCCCAGGATTGGCAGGAAATGCCTGGCTTAAGCGGCAGGCTGCGCTTCTTCCCCTCGAGCGCAGTGGACAGGCTGGCAGCAAGCCTGCCCGGGCGTAAAAATAAACCGCTCTTTGGTCCCGAAGAACTGTCAAACCTGATCATTGGATTCGGCGCTGGCAATGTCCCAGGCACCGCCCTGCAGATTGTCCTCCAGGCGCTCTCAACCACGCTGGCGGGTGGCTCCGCTCCGGCGGTGTTGGTTAAGAACTCGCGCCGGGAGCCTATTTTTTCTCCAATGGTACTCAGTGCGATCGAATCAGTTGATCCTGATTTGCTTGCATCTACTGCTGTCTTGGTATGGGATTACCAGGACCTGAGCGTCAATGCGGTGCTTCTCTCTCACCCTGATCTGGTGATGATCGCGGCGGGTGATGAGACCATTGCGCAGGTTCGAAATCAAATTGCGCAATTACACCATTCTCTCCCGCCGCGTTATCATGCTCATGGACATAAGTTTTCATTTGCCGCGATTACCAGGGATGTGCTCGATCCAGAATTGACGGATCCAGCGAGCGGACTGCCTCTGATTGATATTATCTCGTTCCTGGGAGCCCTGGATTCGGTGATGTGGGACCAGTACGGCTGCCTCTCGGCACGTTTTCATTTTGTTGAAAGTGGGGGAGGCTTATCACCCTTGGAATATGCGATCCGCCTTGAATTGCAATTACGATCATTGGCTAACTCTTTGCCGCGCGGTGCCTGGCCCAGACAGCAGCTACAAGATAATTTTGACCGTTTGAAGCTGCTGGAGCCTACTGGACAGGTAAAGGTGCTTTCCGGATATGATGATCCTTATGTGGTCGCTCTGGATGAACGGCCTCTTTCCCAGGGCGCCTTGATAAGCCTGGTTAACGCCTGCCTTGGCAGGGTGATCATTGTCCGCCCGGTAGCTGACTGGATGGAAATTCCCGAAAAATACTTGAGCTGCCTGCCGCCTGCCAATTTGCAGTCGCTCAGCCTGGCTGCGGGTAAGCCGGGTCAGGGCTTTGATCAGCGCTTACTTGAGTTTGCTACCGCCTGCGCAAGGCGCGGAGTGACCGCTATTCGCAGTCTGGGGCGGGGCGCATTTCCGCAATTAGCCTACTCTTGGGATGGCTTGCTTCCTCTCGACATGGTACGAGGGCGACCATCCGGTCATTTTACGACGATCGAGTTTTCTAACCTGTTCGAGCAAATATTAGAAAACTACCACTACTATTCCACAGTCACTGATTTTGCCAGGTTTCTGGGCTGATCGACATCCAGTCCTCGCTTTGCGGCAATGTGATACGCCAGGAGCTGGAGCGGTATGACCGTGATTGCCGGGCTGAGCAGCCAGGGTGTCTCTGGCACCCATAAGACATGGTCTGCCAGGTCAGTGATTACCTGATCTCCATCTGTGGCGACGGCAATTACAGTTCCACCGCGCGCTTTAGCTTGCTCGATCTGGCTGAGCATTTTTTCGTACCATGGATCACGGGGAGCGATCACTACTACCGGCATATCGCGGTCGATTAATGCAATCGGACCGTGTTTCATCTCACCTGCCGGATAGCCTTCAGCGTGAATATAAGAGATTTCTTTCAGCTTGAGTGCGCCTTCGTAAGCGGTGGGCATATTAATCCCGCGGCCCAGATACAGGCAGTGGCTGGTGTGGGCAAGCGCCTGGGCGACTTTTTCAACATCACCGTCCCGATCCAGGCAGCGCCCTGCCAGATCGGGTATGAGACGCAGATCCGCTACCAGCTTACGGCGTGTGGCGCGGTCAAGCGTACCGCGCAAGTCACCCAGCAGGATTGCCAGCATGTATAAATCGACCAATGGCGCGGTATAGGCTTTGGTCGAGGCTACCCCAATTTCTGGGCCGCTTTGCATAGAAATATACCCATCGGCGATGCGCATGGCTTGCGAGCCGATAGCATTTACAATTGACCAGACCACTGCGCCTTTGCTGCGCGCCTCTTCCATCGCTGCCAACGTATCGGCGGTTTCACCCGACTGGCTGATCGCCAGCACTACAGTATTGCTATCCACAATCGGGTCGCGATAGCGGAACTCTGAGGCGATATCCACCTCAACCGGAATGCGGGCGATGTGTTCAATCAGTACTTTACCGACCAGCCCGGCATGTCCGGCGGTCCCACATGCGGTGATGAAGATTTTTTGTATTCGGCGAGCTAACTCATGCGTCAGGTTCAGCTCAGGTAAGCGGACACCATGTCCATTCTCGAAATCTACTCGCCCGGCGATGGTATCCGTCAGGGAGCGAACCTGCTCATGGATTTCTTTTTCCATGAAATGGCGGTACTCACCTTTCTCGGCTGCTACCGGATCCCAGGCGACATTATGGATTTCATAATCTACCCGCTCGCCGCGCAAGGTCTGCACATCGACTCCCTTGCGCGTGACCACCGCCATCTGGTGCGAGTCAAGGAAAACCATGTGACGGGTATGGTCAAGGATTGCGGGCAGGTCAGATGCGATGAACGTCTCTCCCTGTCCCAGGCCGATAACCACGCCACCTGCATTGCCGATCCGGGCTGCAACGATTTTGTCAGGTTCTTTGGAAGAAAACACGACGATGCCATGGGCACCTTTGAGGTGTTGCAGCGCCTGTCTTACTGCTTCGGGTAAACTTGTATCTGTCGAAAGATAGCGTTCTACCAGATGTACGATCACCTCCGAGTTGGTGTCGGAATTGAACACCACCCCTTCAGCGCGTAATTCTTCCCGTAGTTCCAGAAAATTTTCGACGATACCGTTATGTACCAGCACAACGTTGCCTGTCATTCCCATGTGAGGGTGCGCATTTCGTGCATTTGGTTCACCATGGGTAGCCCAGCGAGTATGTCCAATTCCTACCTGCCCGTGAACTGGCTGATCGTCAACCAGTGAAGCCAGCCGCGATAGCTTTCCGGCGTCCCGGCGTATCACAATGCGACCATCCTGCAATATTGCCAGACCAGCAGAGTCATAGCCGCGATATTCCAGCCGCTTCAACCCGTTGAGGATGATCGGCGTGGCATCGCGCGAGCCAATATAGCCCACTATTCCACACATATTCGGAATCCCTCCGTCTAGATAGATTTATTATGACTTAAGTGCACTGCACAGAAATCATAACCAGAAATGACCGCCTCCGTCGGTTTTGTCCGCTCGGTCGCCCGGCAGTGTTGACAACGGATTGCTGCTGGAGGGAAAGAAGGCGGGTGGCGGCTCACCCGGAGGGCTTCCGCTGATCTGTCGATTTTATCGAGGCTTCCAACGTTACTGAGTTGCTCGACTGACCTGGTCCTGCGACCAGGAACCCTCATCCTCGTCAACTGGGAGAGCCTGGCTAGCTGGCTCCCAGTCCATGCGCTGTCTTTCCCATGGATGACAATTTCAATTGATTGCCTGCACCTCCATTCTCAAGGAAATGAGCGAAGTGAATTATAACGCAGAATAATTACGCAGAGCGTGCATGCTACTATTACAATTACCAGTAGGAGTTACTGCCTGGCTCTCTCTGAAAACCCGGTACACTCGGAATTTCTTGTCGGGCTTAATTCGGATACCGGCCGGATAGCTTGAGTGTCCAGGCATGAAAGCGATGGAAGAATGGTGTGCCGGGCAGGAACATGAATGGGCAGTAACCTGCAATGACCTGCACCCCATGATCCTGGCAATACTTGATTGCATTCTGGCTGACCGCGCCTGGCCCGCCACCCTGGTGCATCCAGACTCTCGGCACTCCAGCTGCTGCGCAATCGACTACGATTTGCTCAGTGGCATCAGGTTGGGTTAAGATGATCACGCCATCCACCGCGGGTTGGATATCCTGAACCTGTGCGTAACAAGGTTTGCCGTCCACGTCTTTCAGGTTAGGGTTCACCGGGTAGACTTGATAGCCACGCTTTTGCAGCTCGCTCATGACTGTTCGGGAAAAGTCTTGCGGATTGTGGGATACGCCAGCGATCGCCAGCCGTTTCAGCGACCAAAATTCATCAATTTGTGCGCGGGTTGTCATTGAGAAAAACCTCCTGGTAACTTATTTATTTATACCCTTATTTTTGTTATTCTTCAATAACTTCGGCACTTTGATCTCATCACCTATCGGAAAAATGAATGATTCAGAATAATCTCCTCCCCTGACCTTTGCTCTGCTGTGGATAGTATAATAATACAAGATAACGGCCATGCTTTATTTATTCCAACCAGGAGATCGTCAATTTGGATACACGCCAACCAAACTCACGCTACTGTTTTGTATGTGGGGTTTCTAATCCTATTGGTCTACACCTGCATTTCAATCAGACTGCCCCCGGAGAAATAACCGTGGAAGTCATACTCCCTGAACAATATCAGGGTTATCCAGGCATCGTTCATGGTGGAATTATTGCTGCCATGCTGGATGAGGTGGCTGGACGCGTGCATATGGGGAGTTCAGACCAGCCCCGTTTTATGTTCACAGCCAGGCTCGATGTGCGATATCGGAAAAATGTGCCGACTGAGACGCCTCTACGTGTGGTGGGTACAGCCGGAGAGAGTAAAGGCCGTATGGCTGAGGCAAAGGCAGCAATCTATAACATGGATGGCGAATTGCTGGCAGATGCGACTGCGGTACTTGTAGATGTCCCTGACCGCATAATGCAAGATGTCAATCTGGAATCAGTTGGCTGGCGTATTTACCCCGAAGATCAGATCGGGACGCCAGCTGCTCCGGCTCCTGGGATGTAAGCCTGGGGATTTATTGATAATTGATAGGTTACGTGGAGTGTGTCAAATGATCAAAGAGTATCACCGTCCACACACCTTGGATGAGGCGCTGGCTTTGTTATCTCGTCCTGCACCGTTCACCATACCTTTGGCTGGTGGTACAGCGCTGGGACATCACGATTTGAGTGACCTCGCCGTTGTGGATCTGCAAGCGCTTGGATTAGATCAGATCACTCGCAAAGGGTCCAGCGTACAGATTGGCGCTATGGTCACATTGCAGAGCCTGCTGGAAAGCGGCGAGGTGGAGCAGCTAAATGCTGCAATTTTACTCGAAGCCACCTACAACCTGCGCCAGGTCGCTACATGCGCTGGGACTGTGCTTGCGGCAGATGGGCGCTCTCCATTGACCACTGCACTGTTAGCATTGGATGTAGCGCTGGTGTTGCAGCCCGGAAATGAAACGATTTCATTGGGTGACCTGCTGCCTTTCCGGAAGGAGCGATTGCGCAGCAAGCTGGTAACCCAGATCAACCTGCCAGTCAACCTGCGATTTGCGTATGAATATGTCGCCCGTACTCCTGCAGACCAGCCTATTGTTTGTGCTGCTTTAGCAGTCTGGCCTTCTGGGCGGACCCGTCTGGCGTTAGGCGGTTTTGGCGCTGCTCCTACACTGGCTTTTGATGGCACCGAACCGGGTGGCATCGAGATGGCTGCCCGTAGCGCATACAGCCAGGCAGGTGACGTATGGGGTTCAGCCGATTATCGTGAAGAAATGGCTGGTGTTCTCGCCAGGCGATGCCTGGCAAGTCTTTCATAAGAGTCTGTTATAGGAGTCGGTAATGCAATTTGGATTTGAGTTGGTAGACGAACGAGATATCCCTGAGTTAAATACACACGCCCGATTATTGCGCCATACTCGCACGGGAGCGAGACTGCTCTCACTCGAAAACCAGGACGAGAACAAGGTTTTTGGGATTAATTTCCGCACACCGCCTGGCGACTCCAGCGGCGTGGCGCATATCATGGAACATGCCGTTTTGTGCGGCTCGCGAAAATACCCGGTCAAAGAGCCATTTGTTGAACTGGTAAAGGGCTCGCTGAACACGTTTTTGAATGCGATGACATTCCCGGACAAGACCTGCTATCCGGTTGCCAGCCAGAACCTGCGCGATTTTTATAATCTGGTGGATGTCTACCTGGATGCAGTTTTCTACCCCCTGATTACCGAACAGACCTTGCATCAGGAAGGCTGGCATTATGAATTAGAGAGCCTGGAGGCTCCCCTGAATTACAAGGGTGTGGTCTTCAACGAAATGAAAGGCGCTTATTCATCACCTGATAGCCTGCTGGCGCGATGTGCGCAACAATCTCTTTTCCCCGATAACACCTATGGGGTTGACTCCGGTGGTGATCCGCAGTCTATCCCCAACCTGACGTATGCCCAGTTCAAAGCCTTTCATTCCGATTATTATCACCCATCTAATGCCTATATCTATTTTTATGGCGACGACGATCCCGAACAAAGACTGCGTATACTGGATGAATATCTTCGTGCTTTTGATGCTACCTCCGTCGACTCCAGCATTCAACCCCAACCCCGCTTTAAAGAACCGCATTACCATGACGGTAGCATACGATGCAGGAAAGGATGCGAATGGAAGGAAAGGCATGCTGGTTGTCAACTGGCTGCTGGACGAGCCGCAAACTGCCGAATCCCGCCTGGCACTGAGCATCCTTGGCTACGTCCTGGTTGGGACGTCGGCGTCACCGCTGCGAAAAACGTTAATTGATTCGGGGTTGGGTGAGGACCTGGCGGGAGTAGGTGTAGAAGGCGACCTGCGCCAGTGGTATTTCTCTACTGGAATGAAAGGCGTGGCAGATGGCTCGGGTGCCGAGCACGCCAATTTTGAGCGCCTGGAGAATTTAATCCATTCAACGCTGTCAGAGCTGGCAGAAAACGGGATTGATCCTGAAACCGTTGCTGCCGCCTTGAATACCATCGAGTTTCGTCTGCGGGAAAACAATACAGGTTCATTCCCGCGCGGTTTGCTGCTGATGCTGCGTGCTTTAACCACCTGGTTGTATGATGGTGACCCTCTGTCGCCGCTCTCCTTTGATGCGCCTCTTGCAGCATTAAAAGCGCGTATTGTCGCGGGTGAACCTGTCTTTGAGGATCTGATCCGTCAGTATTTGATAGAGAATTTGCACCGCAGTGTAGTTGTCCTCCGCCCTGCGGAAGGCTTGAGCGATCAGAAAGAAGCTGAAGAACAAGAAAAGCTAGGCTGCCATCCGCGCCTCGATGAATGAGACCGATCTGGATGCCATCTTCCAAAATACCCGGCAGCTCAAGATGCGCCAGGAAACCCCGGATTCTCCAGAGGCGCTTGCCACTATCCCGAGCTTGAAGCTTGAAGATTTGGATCGTCAAAATAAATCCATCCCTCTCGAGGTCTCGAATATTTGTGGTGCTGAAGCTCTTTACCACGATTTATTCACTAACGGCATCGTCTATCTGGACTTGGGCTTCAACCTGCATGGTCTAAATCAAGATGATCTGCCTTACCTTTCGTTGTTTGGGCGTGCCCTGCTGGAGATGGGCGCTGGTGGAGTGGACTTTGTCCGCCTCTCCCAACGTATCGGGCGTAGCACGGGCGGTATCCGGCCTGCTGTATATACATCATCCGTCGTTGGTCAAAAAGAGGCTGCTGCCTGGTTTTTCCTGCGAAGCAAAGCCACTTTAGAACATGGCGTTGATCTCCTGTCGATCTTGAAGGATGTATTGTTGGACCCGTGTTTAGATAATCCGGCGCGTTTTCGCCAGATTGTGCTGGAAGAAAAAGCCGATATGGAAGCGATACTCGTTCCGGCAGGTCACCGGATTGCTAATACACGCCTGCGCGCCTTCTTCAGCGAAGCGGGTTGGTTGGACGAGCAAATGGGTGGAATAAGTTACCTGTTCTTTTTGCGTAAGCTGGCTGAGCAGGTAGACTCGGATTGGCCAGGGGTGCTTGCTCACTTGCAAGCTATCCGTGCGACGCTACTGAACCGCAATGCCATGCTGGCGAACATTACCATGGATCAGGCAAGCTGGCAGGTCTTTGAACCGCAGCTTGCTGAATTCCTTGAGCACCTGCCGGTAATGCCCTTCCATCCAGTCACCTGGCAGCGCGATCTCCTGCCACGCCACGAAGGATTCACCATCCCTGCGCAGGTCAATTATGTTGGCAAAGGCGGCAACCTGTACGATCTGGGTTATGAGATGGATGGTTCGGTTTCGGTGATCAATAATTATTTGCGAACTACCTGGTTGTGGGAAAAGGTGCGCGTCCAGGGGGGAGCTTATGGGGGTTTCTGCTTGTTTGATTACCGTTCAGGGACTTATTCCTACCTTTCTTATCGCGATCCCAACCTGCTGGATACTCTGGCAATCTATGATAAATCCGGTCAATATTTACGCCAGCTGGACTCAACTCGCCTGACCGCACAGGAGCTGACGAAAACAATCATCGGCACCATCGGTGACATCGATGCATATCAACTGCCGGATGCCAAGGGCTTTACATCTATGTCCCGTTACCTGGCTAAGGAGACTGACTCCGAGCGCCAGAAACGGCGTGATCAAATTTTTTCAACCCGCCTGGATCATTTCCACGCCTTTGGTGAGATTTTAGATCGCTTACAAAGAGCTGCAAAGGTTGTCGTAATCGGCTCTGATCAGGCAGTAAGCCAGGCGAATGCTGGCGATCAGCCCTGGCTAAATATTCAGAAGGTTCTCTGAGTTTTCTATGTGCTTGGGACGGATGGCTACACCGAACCGCTGGTAGCTCGAGGAGTGCAACATGAAATTAAACCTGACAATTAATCAGACCCGGCACGAAGTTGATGTTAATCCGGGGGATCATCTCTTAAAAGTGCTGCGTGGGTTGGGTTATTATGGCGCGAAGCATGGCTGCGAGTCGGGCGAATGCGGCGCTTGCGCCGTTTTGATCGATAACCGGCCGGTCAATTCTTGCCTGTATCTCGCCTCCCAGGCGGAGGGGCATGCGATACAGACGATAGAATCTGTCGGTGAGCACCCCGAGCAGGGCTGGCGGACCACAGCAGGGTTGCATGTCATTCAGCAGGCTTTCGTCGAAAGCGGCGCCATCCAATGTGGCTACTGCACTCCAGCCCAGGTACTGGCAGCGAAACAGCTCCTGGAGAGTAATCCCAGCCCCACCGAAGCGGAGGTGCGCGATGCGCTCTCCGGAGTATTGTGCCGCTGCACCGGTTATTTAAAGCCAGTTCAGGCGGTGTTACTGGCTGCGGCAATTCTTCGAGGAGAAAAACCGGAACACCTGCACGAGCCTGGTATACCAGCGCAGTTTGAACCAAATGTAGTATCTGGCGGGGAAGAGCTTAATGAGCCTCCCTTCTCACCTGCCGGTAGTGAGCCGATGAATACCCAGGTGCGTCTGATGCCCCGTGTATTTGTCACGCCGGAATCGCGCCTCTGGCAGCGGGTTGGTAAACCGGACATCAAAGTCGATGCGGTTAAATTAGTGCAAGGGAAACCCGCTTTTGCTGCGGACTTTGACAAGCGAGGCTTGCTGGTCGCTAAAGTGCTTCACAGCCCGTACGCGCATGCCCGAATACGTAGCATTAACGTAGATCGAGCGCGCCAGCTCGAAGGTGTGGCAGCCGTGCTCACCTGGCAGGATCTGCCCCGCGTGGTGTATTCCACTGCCGGACAGTCCGATCCTATCCCGGGGCCATTGGATACTTTCTCGCTGGATTCTAAAGTCCGATTTGTCGGTGATCGGGTGGCATTTGTTGCTGCTGAGACGGCTGAGATCGCTGAACAGGCATTGGAGCTGATTGAGGTTGAGTATGAGCTGCTGCCAATGTTGTTGGATCCAGCCCAGGCGATGACCGCAAATGCACCGCGGTTACATGATGAACCGGAATATGTAAATTTTGCCGGTTCAGATGCGTCACGCAACCTGGCTGCTGAAATCCGAATTGATATCGGAGATGTTGAAAAAGGTTTTCAGGAAGCGGATTACATTTTTGAGCACGATTATGAAGTTCCTAAAGTCCAGCAAGCACATATCGAACCGCATGTGGTTATCACCTACTGGGATGAGGATGACCGCCTAGTCATTCGCACCAGCACGCAGGTACCCTTCCATGTGCGCAGAATTCTCGCGCCAGTGTTAGGGTTGCCGGTTAAGCGCATCCGTGTAATCAAGCCGCGCATCGGGGGCGGCTTTGGTGGGAAGCAGGAAGTGCTGATTGAGGATGTCGCAGCCCACCTGACTATTGCCACCGGGCGTCCTGTAATTTATGAATACACCCGTGAAGAAGAATTTATTGCTGCGCGCTCTCGCCATCCGATGCGCATTCGCATGAAAACGGGGGTGAAGCGTGATGGCACATTGACCGCCAATGCAATGTATGCCTTGAGTGACACCGGCGCATATGGCTGCCATGCTTTGACAGTGACCGGCAACACAGGTCATAAATCGATGCCGCTCTACGTTGGAGATGGTCAATACCGGAAATCTCCCAACATCCGTTTTTACGCTGATATCGTTTACACCAACCACCCGCCAGCGGGTGCATACCGTGGATACGGAGTACCGCAGGGTTACTGGCCAGTCGAACGCCAGATGGAGAAGATTGCGCGTGAGTTAGGACTGGATCCATTGGAGTTCCGATTGAAGAATGCGTTGCGCGCCGGTGAGCTGCACCCCTTCAGCACTGCCTGGAGCGAAGGCCGGGAGCCGCGACCGGAAACAATCGAAACTTGCGGCCTGGAAGACTGTGTCCGCCAGGGTAAGGTCGTGATTGGTTGGGATCAAAAGTATGGAAATGACGCCTGGCGTCAAACTGCAGGAAAGCCTCATTTACGCAAGGGCATCGGAGTAGCACTGGTGATGCAAGGCACTGCCATACCTTATCTTGACATGGGGGGCGCCAGTATCAAGATGAATGACGATGGATCGTTCAATCTACTGGTTGGTGCAACAGACCTGGGTACCGGCTCCGATACGGTCTTAGGCCAGATGGCGGCGGAAATCTTGGGGGTGCCGCTGGAGGATATCATCGTCTATTCTTCGGATACCGACTTTACCCCATTTGATAAAGGGGCTTATGCATCCAGCACCACCTATATCTCAGGCGCCGCAGTAGCACAGGCTGCTGAACAGGTTGCACAGCGCATCTGCATCCGCGCAGCACGCATGCTGAACATCCAGGTTGATGGCATAACCTACCCTGCAGTCTCTGACAGGGATATCCGACTAGCAGACCGGATGGCGATCGCCCCGGATGGGCGGTCGATAAGTCTGGCAGCAGTCGCCCATAATGCACTGCATCATGAGGATCAGGAACAAATCATGGCAGTAGCCTCTTATAAGTCCCCCGTATCGCCCCCGCCATTTGCCGCTCAGTTTGCCGAAGTTACGGTAGATCTGGAAACAGGCGGGCTGGTAGTGGACAAATTGGTGATGGCTGTCGACTCAGGGGTTATTGTCAACCCGATCACAGCCTCGGGTCAAATCGAGGGAGGCATGACGCAGGCGTTGGGTTATGCGGTTTGTGAAGAAATGCGGTATGATGAAGCCGGGCGGTCGATTGAGCGTGACTTGCGGGATTACCATATCTTCAATGCTCACGAGATGCCAGAGCTGCACACCATTTTTGTGGAAACCTTTGAGCCTTCACACCCCTTTGGTGTTAAGGCAGTGGCGGAAATTCCGCTGGATGGTGTCGCGCCAGCCGTGGGGAATGCTGTGCGGGATGCCTGTGGTATTGATATCGACGTTAATCCAGTCTTGCCAGAAAAGATCTGGAGAGCTCTTAAAGGTAAATAATAAAAAATACCTGAAATCATGTGCGTGTTGAGGACATGTGAATGGATAAAATTTATGTCATTGGTCACGTAAATCCCGATACCGATTCGATTGCATCTGCCATAGGATATGCATGGTTGCTGCGCGAGCGTGACAATGTGGATGCAATTGCTGCCCGCGCGGGTGCAATCAATCCCCAAACGAGCTGGGTGCTCAAACGCCTTGGATTGGAGCCACCTTTATTGCTCAACGATGCGTCCCCACGCTTTGAAGCAGTCACACGCCGTCTGGACACCGTCGCTCCGGATAATCCGCTAAGTGAAGCCTGGTCAATCATTAATCGTACGGGTGGCGTAGCCCCGGTTGTGGATTCGGATGAAGGTGTGCCGGTCGGTATGATTACGGGTGTGAGTCTCTTTACTTTCTTTGGGAAAATATTAGGCCCACAGCTCCAATATCAGGAAACGCGCATTGCAGAGATTCTTGAAGCGCCCTGCCGGGAGGCAATGGATACCAGTGTCCCCCGCTTTCAGGCTCATTTTCGCATTCGGGATGTAATCAATCGCATTTTACGTGAAGAGCATAATGACTTCTTGATCGTCGATGAAAATGGGCATTATGTTGGGGTTTCTCGCCAGCGGGATGTACTTAATCCGCCGCGCTTGAAAGTAGTCCTGGTCGATCACAATGAGCCCGGTCAGGCGTTGGGTTCACTCGAAGAGGCCGAGTTGTTAGAGATCCTGGATCACCACCGCCTGGGCAATCTCTCAACCCATATACCAATCCGTTTCACAGTCGACATAGTCGGCAGCACCAGTACGCTGGTTACCGAACGAATTGAAGATGCTGGTTTAAGCGCCCTGCCCCAAATTGCGGCGATGCTTCTGGCTGGGCTGCTGTCAGACACATTGATCCTAACCTCACCAACAACCACAGGACGCGACCGGCGTGCGGCTGAACGCCTGGCGCGTTGGGCATTTGTTAAAAACAGCCCTCTCTCGGGAGAAACCATCGATTCCTATGGTCAGCAGATCCTGCGCTCTGGCACAGGCCTGGAAACTCGTGATCCTGTGGATATTGTTAATGGCGATATGAAAGTCTACGAGGCTGGAGGTTTCTCCTTTGCTGCATCTCAGGTCGAAGTTACGAATTTGATGCAGCTTGACGAGCACCTGGCAGGACTCAATAAGGCACTGGAAGATTTACGAGTACAACGCAACTTGGATTTTGTGTTGCTCATGGTTACCGATGTAGTTAAAAACACCAGCCGCTTGATCCTGGTTAATGAGCCGCCTGTCCTGGCCGATCTTCCCTACCCCAAGCAGTCTGATGGTACTCGTCTGGCAGATGGGGTTGTTTCCCGTAAGAAGCAGTTATTACCAGTCATTTTAGGGCTTTTAGAGGCATAGCTGTGAGCGAACAAAAATCGGTTTTCCAGGCTTTGGCGGAATTAGAGCTGCAGAACCAGGCTGGTGCGTATTGCCTGGTCGTCCGCAGTCGCGGCTCCACACCTCGCCACACCGGTAGTAAAATGCTTGTCTATCCAGATGGCTCTATAGTTGGTACGGTTGGTGGCGGTGAGTTGGAAAACCGAGTGATCCAGGAATCTTTGGATGCAATAGCGGATGGTCAGGCTCGTATCCTCGAATATTCGATGGCTGATCCCGAGCGAGGCGATCCAGGAGTTTGTGGTGGACAGGTGGAGGTATACGTGGAACCTGTGATTCCTCGACCAACTTTAGTTGTGATTGGCGCCGGGCACGTTGGTAAAGCTGTTGCTCACCTGGCACATTGGCTGGGATTCTATGTTGTCGTCAATGACGATCGAGCCGAGTTTTGCACCCCGGAAGCGGTGCCCGATGCAGATCAGTATATCCCATGCTCCATGTCTCAACTTCATGAGAAGCTCGAGATTACCCAATGGACTTACCTTGTATTGACAACCCGGGGTGTGAATGTCGATGTCCTTGGACTGCCAGTGCTGTTGGGAACGCCGGCAGCCTATATTGGCGTTATTGGTTCCCAGCGCCGCTGGACCACTGCGCGTAAACAACTGCTCGAAGCGGGAGTCCCCAATGAAACGCTTGACAGGGTGCACTCCCCAATCGGGCTGGAGCTAAATGCTGAAACCCCCGAAGAGATCGCAGTCAGCATCATGGCTGAGATATTAATGGTGCGAAACGCTGCGGATGGTCAACCGATGAAGCTCAACTCAGGATAATCAGGCGGTGCAACATATGTGGCAAGAATATTTCAACGTAACCACTCTTCAAGAAGCCCAGCAAATCCTGGCTGAACGCGCTGGGCAGGCTCGCATTATTGCCGGCGGAACAGACCTGATCCTGGAAATGGAACGAGGTGTTCGCAGAGGCATCCACACACTAATAGACATCTCTCGTATCCCAGGACTGGATCAAATCGTGCTGGATGAAGATGGCTATATTCACCTGGGTCCGCTGGTGACGCATAACCACTGCGTTGAATCTCGCCTGATCGTAGATTATGCATTCCCTCTCGCCCAGGCAGCCTGGCAGGTTGGTGCTCCTCAAATCCGTAACCGCGGCACCGTAGCGGGTAATTTGATTACTGCTTCTCCAGCTAACGATACCATCACACCCCTTATGGCATTAGGCGCCAGGGTTTTGTTAGCGTCTGTAAATGGATCGCGCTGGGTGCCACTGGATCGTTTTTATAGCGGGGTGCGGCGGATTGTGATGCAGCCGGATGAAATGCTCGTTGACATTGCTTTCCTGGCGATGAAACCGTACCAGCATGGTACATTTATCAAGCTGGGCTTGCGCCGCGCACAGGCGATTTCATTAGTCAATGTGTGTGTTCTGGTTACCTTCGACAACCCTCTTCCCGGATCGGAGAAGCCTCCGCATATCGAAATTGCGACCATCACCCTTGGCGCGGTAGCCCCGGTCATCATTCATGCTGAGGCAGCGGAAGCTTTTCTGCACGACCGCACCCTGGATAAAGCAACGATTGAACAGGCGGCAAGCCTGGTTATGCAGGCTTCTCGCCCGATCGATGACATTCGTGGTTCTGCTGAATACCGGCGGGAAATGACGCGGGTTTGCGCAGCGCGCGCCCTGCGCCGGTTGGCAGTTGGTGATGAGCGTAACGATTTTCCGGCTAATCCTGTTTTGCTGGGAGGGCAAGCTGGTTCTTTTGCCAGCCGTGATGTGTCGACAAGCGATCACAACCAGGGAGCTTCACCAATTATTACATCTATCAACGGGCGCCAATTCATTTTTACCAGCGGGCATAATAAAACTTTGTTGCGCTTGCTGCGTGAAGATGCTGGCTTGACGGGCACCAAAGAAGGCTGCGCAGAGGGAGAGTGTGGTGCATGTACGGTATTCCTCGACGGCATGGCGGTGATGAGCTGTCTGGTTCCAGCGCCGCGCGCTCATGGTGCTGAAATTGTCACGATTGAAGGCGTCGCCTCAGAGGGAGTATTGCATCCCGTCCAGCAGGCTTTTGTGCAGGCAGGTGCCGTTCAGTGCGGATATTGCACACCTGGATTTGTTATGTCGGCGGTAAAGCTGCTCGAGGAGCACCCTCACCCTGACCGGAATGAAATCCAACAAGCAATAACCGGTAACTTGTGCCGCTGCACTGGTTACTATAAGATTGTTGAAGCAATCGAGCAGGCTGCAGAAATGGTGTAAAACCTTAATATGGAACGAACTGTACCCACTACCGAATCTGAAGAAATCGAGCTCTACCAGCGCACCTATTTTTCCTTGCTTCGTTCAAGTGCAGAAGTGCGCATTCGCACCCTGGAAGAAGTTCACGCGGGGATGAATTCGGTGCTCCATCCGGCTGCACGCGAGCCTTATCTGGATATGTCGGCGTTGATTTATTCCCTGCTGCGCCTGCCTGATGTAATCTTTCAGGTGTCGCTGGTGGTAATGGGTCAAAGCACCGATGTTTTCACACGGGCAGGCTTTAGTGATTTCTCACAATGGGAAGAAGTTTATGCCCAGGCGCGGCGACGCCGCTCTTATTTTGATGGGAGTGCGACCCTGGCGAGCATCATCGCCAGTCGGTCTGATATTGATGATTTGATTCCCCTGCTCACCACGCTTCAAATTGAATGGAATAAGCTGCATCAGCGTCTCGGGCGGGCGCCCGGCTCAATTGATCTGGCAAATATCACCGCTGATATGGATGATTATTATGCCCTGGCAGATTTCCTGGAAGCGCCTGTGGAAGACCTGGATCGTCTGTACGCCATACTGGGCGATGAGTTTGGCACTCGGCTGCAGCAAATTGCCTCCAAACCGTGTAATCTGCGTGTCCAAATGCTCAGTGGCTCGCTCAGCGAATACCGGCGTGCAACGCATCATTGGTGGGATTTGATCGAAGAGAAAATGCCAGAAATCCGCCAGCGTCCGGTCTATTTTGTCTCCAGTAATGTGCATAGTATTTTGAACATCATCTCGGGATTTCCTCTTCAACACGAGTATGAAATCCTGGAGTATTTGAAGGAACCTGGAAACTCTGGTTTACTCAATGAATGGAATGATATTCAGGCTGGTCGTGTGCCATCCAATCTGCAAAACTTTTATTATTATGTCTCGAAGAAGTTATTAAATTCACCTCGCGGGGCCGAGATGGCTGCTGCTCAGAGAGCACTATTACAAAAATCGGGTATTGTACTCGTCCCTAGCCTGCGTTCGTTTGATGTTGAAGCGCAAATATATGATTTGTCTCGATTTGACATCAATCAGTTGGACCCGCGCCTGCGCTCGTCTGGATTGGAAACGCTATTACCGCGCAGCGATGCATTGATTTTGAACATCGACTATCCCCTTGGGATGGCGGCATATAACATCCTCTCGGAAGTTTCTGAACATGTCGGCTCCGTCCTCGGGGTGTATGTGATGGGTAAGGCGGCTTCGTTGAACGCCGTTGTGGGTGATGTGATGATCTCAAATGTTGTCCATGATGAGCATTCCCAAAACACTTACCTGTTTCCGAACTGTCTCCGCGCAGCCGATGTAGCTCCTTACCTGGTGTATGGTACGGTTTTGGATAACCAGAAAGCCGTAACCGTGCAAGGTACCTTTTTACAGAACACGCGCTACATGGATGTGTTTTATCGAGAAGGTTATACCGATATTGAGATGGAGGCAGGACCATACCTCTCTGCTATCTATGAAATGTTCCGCCCGCAGCGCCACCCGGTCAATGAGATTGTGAATTTATATGGTTTATCATTTGACCTGGGGATCTTACACTATGCTTCAGATGCGCCGATGAATAAGGGCCGCAATCTGGGCGCCGGCAGCCTGTCCTATTATGGCATGGACTCCACTTATGCTTCCAGCCTGGCTGTCATACAGCGAATTCTTGATCAAGAAAAAGACCGCTTATCGTAGCGCTGCTGCTTCCAATTATTTATTCTTTCTCAAGCCACGCGGGTAAGCATTTTTCACTACACCGAACTTTCGTTTTCCCCACCCTACTGAAAAGCCATCCACACAAATCAGCACCCAACCATCCTCTCCGGGTGCTGTCAGGGTCTCCCCACGGAAATAAGCCTGGATTTCTGCTCCGCTAGCCGATAAATTTAGATGGTTCATTGATTGCTCAGGACGTAAACCCAAGGCCAGGGCATGGGAAGGTTCGAAGCGGTCTTTCTTCATTGTACCCAGCCACCAGCCAGGGTGCAGTAATTTCAACACACCGGGGTCAGGAACATTTTCAGGGACCAGGTACAGATAACTGCCGGTTTGATAATATTTTCCCTCGGTCTGGCTCCAGTCAGAAGCGACGAAGTCATGTTGAAATTTCTCAAATAATCGCATGGATTGCCGGTCAATCGTTGGAATTCGCCAGGCAGCGCGACCTGGTAAATTCTCGTCACTTGTCCTTTGCAATAAGGCGATGAAATGACCATCTGCGTGTGTGTGGTGTGGCCAAATCCGAACTGTATGCTGCAAGGTTGGTGCTGGGTCAATGTTAGTAATCCACTCAGCCCTGCCTGGTGAAAAACCTGGCAGTGTTGGAATTGTGCATATCTCAAAATCGGGATGTGTAGAGATAAAACGCGCGATCACAGCCTCATTTTCATCCGGATTAAATGTGCAGGTTGAGTAAACCAGCCAGCCGCCCGCACGTACCAGACGGCTTGCCTGGTTGAGTATCTCGCTCTGGCGCAGTGCGCAGCCCTGTACCAGCTCTGGTGTCCAGTCTCGCCGGGCGGCTGGGCTTTTGCGGAACATGCCTTCACCAGAACAGGGCGCGTCAACCAAAACGCGGTCGAAGGAAGCACCCCAATGACTGGCCAGGCGTTCCGGCGACTCCTGGGTGATCACCGTATGCCTGGCCCCCCATCTTTCGATATTACCTGCAAGCTCCCAGACCCGTTGGGGATGGATTTCATTGCTCACCAATAATCCTTGATTATTCATCAACGCAGCGATATGGGTTGTTTTTCCTCCCGGCGCTGCTGAGATATCTAACACCCGCTCCCCAGGCTGAGGCGCCAGGATCTCAGCTACTGCCATTGCGGAAGGTTCTTGCAGATAATATAAACCCGCCGCATGATAGGGATGTTTTCCAGGTTGTTCATTATCTCCCAGAATGAATCCTGCCGGGCACCAGGGTACTTGATTTTTACAATCAGCGATTTCGTTTTGAGATAAATAGTGAGGAATCGTGCAGCTTTAAGGTATTCAGTCGAATCCCACTGGCGGGCGGTTTTCCCAGGCTTATTGAGAAGTCTGTAAACTCATCCTCGAGCAATAGATGCAAACTTTTTAAGAAATTCAGGCGGAATTTGCGACCATTGACCCAATTGAACCTTGTGAATGGTTCAAAGCTTGTTTAGTTTACTGCCTTATCGATGATCTCGAGCGCTTGATCCAACACAGAAAAGCCCTCATTCAATTGCTCTTCTGTGATGATTAGTGGTGGAATAATGAGTATTGTGTGCCAGTGAGTGTATACATATAAGCCATGATCCAGGCAAAATTTCCGCACAGCCATCATCTCTGGGCTGCTTCCATTGTAAGGAGCAAAGGGCTCTTTAGTTTTTCTATCGCGAACGAGCTCGATCACGCCGAACAGGCCAATCGATCGGACTTCGCCAATCGAAGGGTGCTGCTCTCCAAGGTCGGTTAGGAGATGGTGTAAAACAGGTCCCATTGTGGCAGCATTCTCGACGATATTATCCTGTTGCATCACCTGGATGTTGGCGATGGCTGCAGCCAGCGAGATTGGATGGGAATTGTAGGTCAGCCCGGACTGGTACACACGCTCCTCGAAAAATTCTGCGATTATCCCTTTCATCGCCACTGCCCCGAGAGGTGCGTAAGCAGATGTCAGACCTTTAGCCATTGTCATCAAGTCAGGTACGACATCCCAGTGGTCAACAGCGAACCATTTGCCGGTGCGTCCAAATCCACTCATCACCTCATCACAAATCAGCAAAATGCCATACCGATCACACAGAGCTCGTACCCCTTGCAAGTACCCCTCGGGCGGAATAATAATGCCGTTGGTACCTGTTACGGTCTCGATCAGAATAGCTGCAATCGTTTCTGGACCTTCAAAGGTGATAATTTCTTCAAGGTGGTTCAGGTAGTCCATGCTAAATTCTATTTCTGAAATTTCGGGGTTGGTGCGGTGGAAGGTAGAGCGATAGCGATAAGGATCGAGGAAGTGTACGATGCCTGGCATCAGCAGTGGCTCCCAGGCGAGGCGTCTTGGATCACCGGTGGCAGCCATGGCTCCAGCTGTTGATCCATGATAGGAGCGATAGCGAGCTAATATTTTGTGCCTGCCGGTGTAGGCTCGCGCCAACCGTATGGCATTCTCATTCGCATCAGCTCCACCTAATGTAAATAGAAAATGATCCAAATTCCCAGGGGTGATCTCTGCCAACAGCTTGCCTAAGATTGCGCGAGGTATCGTCGCCATTGGAGGTCCAGCATATGGCAGGGTACGCGCCTGTTGGACGATCGCCTCGATCACCCGCTCATCACCATGCCCGATGTTTACACACATCGTCATTGAGTTGAAATCCAGGTAGCGCTTACCATCTACATCCCAGAAGTAAACACCTTTTGCAGTCTTTACCGGAATCGGTGCAACTTTCCCCTGCGCGGACCAGGTCCAGAATCCGTGTTCCAGTGAAAGGGGGATAATTTCGGAATCGGAAATTTCGTACATAGCACCTCGCTATCGATTTTCTTTATTCTAAATCAAATAAGGGATTTGTGAGGCTATACAAAAAGGTATGTTACTTGGTTAACATTTTACATCCCTGAAAATGTAACAATTATTGGATGACCGTTGTTGACTTTATCTTAGGGTTTTGGTATATTGCACTGCAAAGGAGATCACATCGATATGGATTGGTTATACACTTTGTTTTTGACCTTACACAATATTTTACGTTGGGTGACATTAGTCCTGGCTATTATGGCTACGGTAATGGCTTTTGCCGGTTGGTTTGGGAAGCGCGAGTGGGGCGAGCGTGATCGCAAGATCGGCTCTTTTACTGCCATGGCAATGGATATTCAATTCTTGCTTGGGTTGATTTTATACGTTGTTTTAAGCCCATTCGGAATTAAAGGCCTTTCTCAGGGAATGGAATTCGTCAGTGCGAATCGCGATTTCCGCTTCTTTGGTCTTGAGCATTTCGCTCTCATGCTATTGGCAGTGGTATTTGCTCACCTCGGCACCATATTGCCCCGAAAGGCATCTACTTCATTGGCAAAGTTCCAGCGGGCTGCTATCCCATTCGCAATTATGTTTATTCTTCTGGTCGTTGCCATACCCTGGTGGAGGCCGCTGCTGCGCATTTTTTCGATATCCATTCCGTAAAGATCGCCGCGCTGAAATAATCCAGGTATTTAAATAACATCTGTGCATATACAAGAGCCTTGCCCAATTGCTCTTGTATATGTACAGATATTTATTTAATCAATCAATGAAGGTGTAAACTTAAAGCTTATTTCAGAACAGACTTTTGCTCTGCTTGCGTTGCCTCGGCTGTTTTTTCCACCGGTTTCTCAGCAGCCTTATCCGAAAATTGCTTCTCCAGGTCAGTGGCTTTCTGGTTTGCTTCTGCCAGCTTCAAATTTTGATTTGCCAGGCTGGTTTCCAGCTCGGCAATCTGTTTACGCTGATTGCGAATGGTCAATTTTCGCCGTATCGAGGATGGGCTGGAAGCCAATACGCTCATCAGTACACCTAACAGCACAGCTGCCAGAAGAGCTGCTGCAATTGGCACTTCTTTCTCCCAAAACAGGAATTGGATGTTCGTCGTGTCTGCGTTCTGTACCGCGAAGATCACGGCGATTATCGCCACAATTAAGGAAAAGATTAGCATAATTTGCATAGAACGCTCCTTATTTCCACCGCTCAGATCATTCATATATTTTACCTTATCTACTCTCTGGTGCAGATGTCGTGCCAGGCCATTGGCATCGCTCGCAGCTTAAATTTCAATAATCATCTTTCGCGTTATAATCTCCGCCGTTGAATAAGCAGTGGCTCTCTTATCTAAAGCTGACCTTTGCGGTCATTGTTTGGGGTGGTTCTTTTGTTGCCACAAAAGTTGCCCTGCGCGAGGTGTCGCCGATTACTGTAGTGTGGCTGCGTTTTTCCATCGGATTGGTAATGCTGTGTCTGGTAGTGGTAGTTCGACATCAATTCACCATACCCACACGACGAGAGTTAGCTTATTTTGCGCTGTTAGGTTTCATTGGGATTACTTTCCATCAATGGCTGCAATCTACGGGGATGAAGACATCGCAGGCTACGACCACCGCCTGGATTGTTGCTACCATACCCATTTTCATGGCTTTGTTGGGCTGGACGTTCCTGCACGAAAAACTTGGCAGCATTCAAGTGATGGGCATCGGACTAGCTGCTTTGGGGGTGTTTTTTGTAGTCACTCAAGGAGACTTTGAGTCTTTGAGCAACGGGGTTATTGGCGCTCCAGGCGATGTTTTAGTCTTGCTGAGTGCGCCTAACTGGGCAGTTTTCTCGGTGCTTTCACGCTGGGGATTAAAAAACCATCCCGCAATACGGATGGTTTTTTATGTAATGGCATTCGGCTGGCTGTTTAACACGATATTACTAGTGATAGGTCCGGGGCTGAGTGAAATATCTCACCTATCGACCACTGGTTGGTGGAGCATCATTTTCTTAGGGGTGTTCTGTTCCGGCATCGCCTACATTTTCTGGTATGACGGATTACAGGCATTGCCTATGGCTCAGGCAGGGGCATTCATTTACCTGGAACCTTTTGTTACTGTCGTTGTAGCTGCCCTGGTGCTGGAGGAACCATTGTTATTCTTCTCGATGCTCGGAGGGGGATTAATTTTGATGGGTGTCTACCTCGTGCAGAGGAAATCACAGGTGCTTGAAAATCAAACCGTCCCATCCAACATGGATTAACCATCCTGGCTCAAGAGAAAGTCGTAGTATACCTTCCTGAAAAGGGTATAATGATTTTCGATATTTGTGAAATGAGGCACATATTGCGCACAAATAAGTTCAACTCCCTTACCCATACGAGCCAGGGATATATTATTTGCCTGGTAGGCACACTGATCTGGGCTTTCACTGCCATTTTCATCCGCTATTTGACGGAGAATTATCAGCTCCCAGCATTGGTGCTCGCCTTCTGGCGTGACTTGTTTGTGTTTTTAACGCTCGGCTTAGTCTACCTATTATTTAATCGTTCTCGCCTGAAACTACAAGGATCGCACTGGGGGTTCTTGTTTATTTACGGTTTTGTCCTGTCGATATTTAACTCGCTGTGGACCGTCTCTGTTGCGTTGAACGGTGCGGCTGTTTCAACTGTCCTGGCGTACAGCTCGGCTGCCTTCACCGCTGTGCTGGCATGGCAAATATTCAAAGAAAAATTGGGTCCGCTAAAAATTCTGGCTGTTGTGTTAAGTCTGATAGGTTGTGTTTTTGTTTCGGGCGCATATAGCGTGCAAGAATGGAGCTTGAATGGTCTGGGAATTATTACGGGCTTACTTTCAGGCATCGCTTTTGCTTCCTATAGTCTGATGGGTAAAGCTGCATCGCAGCGTGGAATTAATCCGTGGACGACGCTGTTCTACACATTCGGATTCGCGGCAATATTTTTGTTTGCTTACGATCAAATACTTGGCAGGCTTGGCTTGTTTGGTCAGTCTGCCAACCTGATGTGGCTTGGCAACGAACCAGTTGGCTGGTTGGTATTGATCGCTCTGGCAGTTGGGCCTACCATCGGCGGTTATGGCTTGTACACAGTAAGCCTAACCTATCTCCCTGCCAGTGTCGCGAACCTCATTGCGACCCTGGAACCTGCTATTACAGCAATGCTGGCATACTTGTTCCTGGGTGAACGCTTGACTTACCCACAAATTTTGGGAAGCTGCTTAATTATCAGTGGGGTCGTAATCTTGCGAGTGAGTGAAGGTCGGGCTTCAACACAAGAGCAGCCAATCGTTGCCGATTAATCGCAATACACGGCAAGGCGGGGGAGCGCGGGTATAATCTGAGTATTCATGTCTTGTTACCATCATTGCTGGTAATCCAATGGATCTATCAACCACCATCCATTTCCTTGGTGAAATTCTGGGTCAAGTGCTCAAGGAGCAGGAAGCTCAGGCGGATTTTGAGCTGGAAGAGCGAATTCGCCATGCTGCCAAAGCCCGGCGTGCAGGCGATCCTGCCAGCGCTGAATTGCTGACAGACACTGTTGCCCAATTAACCAGCCAACAAGCCCGGGTTGTGGCTTCAGCATTCAGTCTGTACTTCGACCTTGTTAACCTGGCAGAAGAAAATTACCGTGTGTTTGTCCTCCACCAGCAGGAACATGATTTATATCCCCGACCTTTGCGTGAATCGATTGGTGAAGCAATTGCAGAGCTTAAGGCACAGGGTGTGACAGCCACACAAATGGCTGATTTGCTTGGCAAGCTGCAAATCGAATTGGTTCTGACAGCCCACCCGACCGAAGCAAAACGTCGCACAATCCTCTCCAAGCTTAATCGCATAGCCAGATACTTACTGGAGCTTAACCGTCCCGGTTTATTAAGCCGTGAGTTACAGGACGTTAAAGCAGGTCTCCATACCGAGATAACGAATTTCTGGCTCACTGATCGGATTCGAGCTTCACGCTTAACAGTTACCGATGAAGTACGCACCGGCCTGTTCTTTGTTGACCAGGTATTCTGGCAGGTCTTACCGCAAATGTATGCAGAATTGGATTCGGCTCTGGAAAACCACTACCCGGGAATGGAGGTAGATCATCCCTGGCTTCGTTTGGCTTCGTGGATTGGAGGAGATCGAGACGGAAATCCTAATGTGACCAGCTCCGTGACTGCTGAGACCTTGCGCCTGCATCGGGGGCTGGCGGTTGAGAAGCATCGCACGAATATACAAGAGCTGAGTCGCTGGCTGAGCTTGAGCGCGCGGCGCGTTCCACCATCGACTGATCTGCAAGCCTGGATTGAGAGCCGCCGCCCGCTCCCAGATCATGTTGATTTTCTCGAGCAGCGCTATTCGAATGAGCCTTACCGCCTTAGCATCTCACTACTGGCGAATGACCTTGCTGAGGCTTCTAAAGAAGACATGAAAGGTCACCTGCTTTCCAGCAATCCTATTCAAGGTCGTCTGAACTTAGATAATTTGACGCGCACGCTAGATATCATTCAACACGCAATCCCAATCCAGCTCCGGTCAGGGCTTTTATCGCTTGTACAACGCCAGTTATCAATATTTGGACTGCATGCTGCGCGCCTGGATATTCGTGAAGATTCATCACGCTTAAACTCAGCGTTGGCGGAAATTTTACGTGCGCTCGGACTGGACGAAGATCCTCCGTTTGAAACTGCTGGCGACGCAGAACGCACCAGAAGGCTGGTTAATTTATTGGAGCTTCCTCGCCCGTCTTTATCACTGGATCCCGGTGTAACACAATCTACATCCGAAACCTGGGCTTTATTTAAATTAATCGGACGCACTCGCCAGTTGTATGGGCCAGATTTGTTAGGCCCATTTATCATCTCGATGACACAATGTCCGGCGGATATCCTGGCAGTGCTGCTGATGGCACGCTGGTCAGGATGTGCACAGGGCTTACAAATTGTTCCCCTTTTTGAGACGATTCAAGATCTGCGGTCCGCGCCTCAAGTTCTGGCTGAATTGCTTACTCTACCAGTTTATCGCCAGCATCTGGCAGAATGCTGTAATGAACAAATGGTGATGATTGGTTACTCTGACAGCAACAAAGACGGTGGATATCTGGCAGCAAACTGGGCGCTCTATCAGGCTCAAGAGCAGATTAGCGAAGTGTGTCGAGAACATGAGATTGCCTTTACATTGTTCCATGGGCGTGGTGGTACTGTGGCGCGTGGCGGCGGGCCAGCCAACCGTGCCATTCGCGCCCAGCCGCCTGGGACGGTAGATGGACGTTTTCGGCTGACCGAGCAAGGTGAGATCATCGCGGCGAGATATTCCAACCCCCTGATTGCCCGGCGACACCTGGAACAGATTGTCCATGCAGTACTGTTATCATCTTCGCCCTTGGTTGGTGAATCATCAAACTTGAAAGAATCCTGGCGGTTGGTAATCTCCGAGATGGTTGCCAGATCTCAGCAGGCATACCGGCACCTGATTTATGAGACGCCAGGTTTCCAGGATTACTGGCGTTTTGCCACACCGCTCGATGAGATCAAACGTCTGCATATTGGCTCCCGCCCGGCAGCGCGCCACGCTTCAGGTGATGATGTTCGAAAAATCCGTGCAATCCCATGGGTCTTTTCCTGGATGCAGAGCCGGTTCAACATTCCGGGCTGGTTTGGTTTAGGCAGTGGCGTGCAGTCAAAACGCGGCGAAATTGGTTTGCTCCAGGAGATGTACCAGAGTTGGCCGTTCTTCCGTGCACTGCTTGATAATGCCGAAATGTCCATGCTGAAGGCGGATATGCAAATAGCTGCGTTGTATTCAACCCTGGTTCCGGACCGACATCTTGCCGGTGAGATCTTCCCCCGAATTGTTGAGGAATTTGAACGAACGCGAGAAATAATCCTGGAAGTAAGTGGTCATCAGGGATTGATGGAGAGCGAGCCGATTGTGCAGCGCTCGGTTAAGCTCAGAAACCCTTATGTTGACCCCTTAAATTTCGTCCAGGTCGAAATGCTGCGCCGCTTGCGTAACCTTTCAGACCCCGACGGATCCGAAGCAGATGAAATACGCGAAGTGATCAACTTGACGATCAATGGTATCGCGGCTGGGTTGCGAAATACAGGATGAATGGATTGAGTGGCGGATTGGTTTTCGTTCGTGGTGGTGGCGATCTGGCAAGTGGTGTAGCGCTGCGTCTGCATCGGTCAGGTATGCAGGTGGTCATTGCTGAATTACCGGAGCCACTGGCTGTCAGGCGCCTGGTATCGTTTGCCCAGGCTGTGTACCAGGGAGAAATGCAGGTTGAGGATGTGCACGCCCGGCTGGTGAGTCAAATCTCAGAGATTGAGGCAGTGTTAGCATCGGGTGCCATCCCTGTGGTTGTGGATACCCAAGCAAAGTGCCTGGAGATTTTACGCCCGGCAGTCCTGGTGGATGGGCGGATGCTGAAACATCCACCCGAAACGGATTTATGGGCAGCGCTGCTCAATATCGGTCTGGGTCCGGGTTTTATTGCTGGTGAGAATTGCCACGCCGTGATCGAAACTCGCCGTGGTCACCGGCTGGGGAGCGTGATCTGGCAAGGATCTGCTGAGGCAGATACGGGTATTCCGGAAAATGTTGCGGCCCATAGCGCTGATCGTGTACTTCGCGCCCCGGCATCTGGTTCAATGCACGCTCTCGCAAACATTGGTGGTCATGTAAAGGAAGGCCAACCGATTGCTGAGGTCTCTGATCAGCTTGTGACTGCTCCTTTCAACGGTATATTGCGTGGTTTACTTCATTCTGGGCTGAAGGTAACATCGGGAATGAAAATTGGAGATGTGGACCCCAGGGATGATCCGCGTTATTGCTACCTGGTGTCCGATAAAGCCCTGGCAATAGGTGGAGGTGTACTTGAGGCAGTGTTGACACAAGCTGAAATTCGCAAGGAGTTGTGGAAGCGAGATGCGGCTAACTGATGCCTTACGTCTTGGATCGTCGCCGAGACTGGCGCTGGTTGGATCAGGTGGGAAGACAACCGCTTTGTTCCAGCTTGCGCGAGAGTTATTATCTCTTGAAGCGATGGGGCAAACCGTTTTAGTCAGCACGACGACGCACCTGGCGAGTGAGCAGACGAGCCTGGCAGATCATTCCAAAGTGGTTAAAAACCTGGGTGATATAGAGAAAATTGGGATTGATTTGCCGGCCGGTGTTGTGCTGTTAACTGGATCAGCAGGAGACGATGGACGGGTTGCCGGTTTAGATTTACCGACGCTGGAAATCCTCAAAAATCTCGCACAAGAAAAGCAACTGCCCTTGCTGATCGAAGCAGATGGTTCTCGTCGTTTACCGTTGAAAGCTCCCGCGCCACACGAACCTGTCCTGCCGGATTGGATTGAACAGGTGGTTGTTGTGGCAGGACTATCCGGGCTCAACCAGCCATTAGAGTCGGGCTGGGTGCACCGGCCCGAAGCTTTTGCTCTTTTGAGTGGTCTGCAGCAAGGTGACCTTATTTCCCCGCAGGCGTTGCAGCGTGTTCTGGCACATCCTGAGGGCGGATTGAAAGGCATCCCCCGTGCCGCGCGTCGGGTGGCGCTGCTAAACCAGGCGGACAATCCAATGCTCCAATCGCAGGGCGGGCAGCTTGCTCGCAGCCTGCTCGGGGAGTATTCGTCTGTGCTTGTGGCTGCCTTGACGTCTCCGGAGTCTTCGGATGACCCGGTTCCCCAGGGAGTTCACGCAGTATTTGAACCGGTCGCTGGAGTGGTGCTGGCAGCCGGTGGTGCTTCGCGTCTGGGTGAACCCAAGCAGCTGCTGCTCTGGAAGGGTGAACCGCTGGTCAGGCATGCTGCTCAGGCAGCTCTACAGGCAGGATTATCTCCAGTTTTTGTGGTCACAGGTGCATACGGAGATAGAGTGAATAATGTTCTCAATGATCTTCCTGTGCTGCTGGTGCATAATCCAAACTGGCAGGCTGGGCAGAGTACATCTATGCTTGCAGGTTTGTCGGCATTACCGCCAGATGCAGGGGCGGTGGTTTTCATGCTCGCAGACCAACCTCAAGTGCCAGCGGACCTGGTGCGAGAATTGGCAGCCTATCATAGCCGGACATTGGCTCCGATTATCGCTCCGATCGTAGATGGTCAGCGCTGTAATCCGGTTTTGTTTGACCGAAATACGTTTCCCGCGTTATCAAAAGTTGAGGGTGATATGGGGGGGCGCGCTGTGTTCTCGCGGTTTCCAGTTACCTGGCTGCCCTGGCATGATGCAAGCCTGTTATTAGATATCGATCAGCCTGAAGATTACCAGGCTCTGCTGGAGCTTCCGGTCGCATGAGCGAGCAACTTGGTGTTGGTGCAGTAGTTCTGGCTGCGGGAATGTCTCGCAGGATGGGACAGCCCAAGCTTGTGATGCCCTGGCATGAAACCACCGTGATCGGTCAGGTGGTGGATGTCCTTCTCCAGGCGCAACTGGCACAAATAGTGGTCGTAACGGGGGGAGCCAGTGAGCTAGTGGAACACAGCCTGAGAGACATTCCGGTCAGGATAGTTCTCAACCCCAACTTCAACACAGGTGAGATGTTGGAATCCTTTCAGACAGGTCTGGCTTCACTCGGTGAAAACATCTCTGCCGTACTGGTGGTGCTGGGTGATCAGCCGGCGATTGAAGTAGGTGTAGTCCAGCAGATTTTGTCCGTTTACCGGTCAGAGCACCCTGAGATAATTGTTCCCAGCTACCAGATGCGGCGAGGCCATCCTTGGTTAATCGACCGGTGTCTTTGGTCGATTATCTTGCAGCTGAAATCCCCTTCGACTTTGCGCGATTTTCTCAGTATTCATGCCCGCCAGATCAGGTATTTACCGGTTGATACACCCTCAGTTCTGTCGGACATCGATACGCCGGAGGATTATCGCCGCCAGTTACCCAAATTGGGGATTGAGTGATCTCATTTTGCCTCTTGCTAGTTTTCCCTACTTATGCTATTTTGATTAGAATGGCAAATTGGGTATGGAGTTCATTTAAATGGGTGTAATTCGTGCCTTTATCGCCCTGGATTTGGAGCAGGAGGTTTTACACCGCCTGGATACGATAATCAGGCAGTTGAAGCAATCCCTGGACGGTGTACCAGTTCGATGGGTGCAAGCGAAAAATATCCACCTGACACTCAAATTTTTGGGCGATGTCTCTGAGGCAAATCTGCCCGTTTTATATAAAATTTTAGAAAACGAGGCGATCAAGCACCCCACTTTTGAGGTTTTCGTAGCTGGATTGGGCGCTTTCCCAAACCTCAACCGGCCGAGGGTAATTTGGGTTGGTGTTCAGGCTCCGGCGGAGTTGACTGCCCTGCAGCATAATATTGATACTGAGACCGCCCGCTTGGGCTACCAAAGTGAAGAGCGAGGCTTTTCACCTCACCTCACCCTGGGTAGGGTCTCGCGAAATGCTACACCCAATGAGACTCACCGCATCGGCGAAGCGCTCCAGATAACGAAGGTTAATACTTTAGGCGTCACGCGGCCTCAAGCAGTTCATTTTTATCGCAGCGACCTCAATCCTGATGGCGCTATTTATCATTGTCTTTATTCTGCCCCACTACGTGGGTAGTGGGACTTCTAAACTTATCCTGTGAGAGGTGAAATCTGGAGACTTTGAATATTGCTCGTACAGTAGTTGATGCTTTGGAAGATAAAAAGGGGGAAGATATCGTGCTAATGGATGTCCACGAGTTAGCCGATTTCGCAGATTATTTTGTAGTTTGTTCTGGCACCAGCGACCGCATGCTTCAGGCGCTAGCCGACGGCGTGGTAGAGAAGGTCAAGAAAAGTTATTCGGTACGAGCCCGCCTTGAAGGAAAACCTCAGGAAGGTTGGCTATTAATTGATCTAGGGGACGTAATCGTCCACCTTTTCTCTCCGGACCGCAGAAGTTATTACCGTCTAGAAGAATTGTGGGGTCGGGCGAAAGTTCTACTCCGCCTGCAGTGAACCTGGCAAATAGAGCCGTCTATTCTTAAAAGGCGCCAGAGCCAGGATCACTGCATGCTGGTAGAGGCTGGTACGGTCAATGACGTTGCCGGTTAGTATACCGATTGCGCCGTTAGCCTGCTTGGAATTATTGGTTTGAAAAACGATATCATCTGCCTCGCCCAATTCCTTGCCCTGGCGAATAAGGGTCACAATTTCTGGCGGCAAGAAAAAGGTGCCTGTGCGACCTTTACCAGTCAGCTCGTGGGTGTAAATAACCACCCAGGCGAAGGCTGCCATTTCATGCCCTAGATCCTCTATGCCGCCTTCAATTCCAATCCAATAATCACCCTCTGGCATCAGGCGGGCTGCGGCACGTGCCCGGTTAAGAGCCCCCTGAAGAGTTTCCTCGCTGCTGTTGGGTTGATCTTTTACCCCTGACGGAACGGAGACAGTTTTTACCTCCAGAGCCATATCGGGAAACATCTGCTGAAAGCCCAGACGCGTAGCCTCAACTTTGACAGGATTCTTCGATGCAACAATGAGAACTCTAGCCATTGGTTTCTTTTTGTCTCACAATGTGCCTTTGTACATGCCGCCGTCTACAGTAAGCATGACACCGGTGATATACGATGCTGCTGGAGAGAGCAGGAAAACCGCTGCATTAGCAAACTCCTCCGGAGTGCCCATGCGACCCATGACACTGTCTTTGGATTGGTTTCGAATCTCATCCTCAACCTTTGTCCCGTTGACCTTGGCGCGATAAGCCATCAGGTCATAAACGCGTTCCGTTTCTGTCCAGGCAGGAAGGATAGAGTTGAATCGGATGCCCTCCGCGCCTAATTCGAGAGCCAGCGATTTCGTCAGACCGACGGTTGCTGCCCGGATGCTGTTGGATAACACCAGGTTGGGGATGGGTTGCTTGACCGAGTAGGAAGTGATGGTCAGGACACTGGCATGCGTTGATTGGCGGAGTGCAGGTAGTGCGGCGCGGATCAACCGGACATGGCTCATCAGGCTCAGCTCGACTGCCTTTTGCCATATGTTGTCATCAAAGCTGTCAAATTTCCCCGAAGGCGGACCACCCGCGTTCGTTACCAGTAAGTCAAGCCCACCGAACGCCTCAACTGCCTGGTTGACCAGCTGCTCAGGAACTGCCGCATCGGAGATGTCTCCAGCAAGAGCTAGCACAGCTGCTCCTGTTTCGCTCTCCATCTTCTGCGCAGCCAGTTGGAGCTTGTCGGCATCGCGGCTGTTGATGGCTACCCGAGCGCCTTCCAATGCCAGTCCACGGGCAGTGGCATAACCCAAACCCCGGCTCGCGCCGGTTACCAGTACACGTAAATCTTTCAGTTTTAAGTCCATGATTTTAATCCTTTTATAGAATTTCTAGTTGATCGTTGGTTAAATCGATATCTGGCCAGTTTTTTTCAATCCAATCAATGATTGCCTGTAATGATCGTTGAGTGTGTGCAGGGCTATTGCTCACCAGAGCACAGACAATAACCGCCTCCTGCCAGGCGTCAAGCCGGTCGACCTCCGCAACCGAGATGTTAAATTCCCGTCTAAGCCTGGCGATGAGTGGGGATAACCGGCTGCGTTTTTCTTTGAGTGATGTGCAGCCAGGCAGATGGAGGTCGAGAGTTAGAATGCCAATAGACATGGTCAGTTTCTGCGAGCTTAAATTCGCTTTGTCCAGGAAGGGTGAGCGTATTTCTCGTTCTCCAGCTCCCTGGCTCTTTGAATTTCTGCTTCAATGGGCTCCTGTTGGTCTAATTGCAAATTCAAAGTTTCCTCAAATGCACTGATAAATGCCTGGGTGGTATCTTGCCAGCTGGGAGCTTTACCGGTTGCTTGCTCAGCAGTGACCGCACGTTCAACCAGGCGGCTTCCAGCTATTTTCCGGGCTTCTTCATCTTCGAAAACCAGGACCTGGGTGATGCGTTTTAAATCCCCGAACAGTGGCAGAGATCCATGCTGGAGCACACCTCCTTTTCGGCGTGCCTGTGCGCTGCCAATGAGTTTTTTCCCCGACCAGGTGATCTCATAGTTCGATGGTACTTCAAAACATACCGGATTCAGATTCCCGTCGGATGGGCTCTTATCACCTTCGTGCTTTGGGAAAGCCTGAGCAGGGATGCCAAGGGTAAATAACGCCTGCAGTAGGGCTGAAGAAAGTGCCCGGTAGCTTTCCAGCACACTACCGGACAGGCGTGGTTCATCTTGTGGACCTGTAACAGCGTAGGTCAGCTCATCCGTGTGTAAAATTGCGCGGCCTCCGGTTGGGCGCCGAACGAGATCCCAGCCATGTGCTGCCAGGGCTTGCATATCAACATCACTGAAGGGCTGGGCATGCCCCAACGAAAGACAGGCGGGCTGCCAGCTATACAATCTCAGTGTTGGCAGGCTCCGGCTCTCAGCAGTCGCTTCCAGGAGAGCCTCATCCAGCGCCATATTCCAGGAACCTCGGGCGGGCGGGGAAATGATCAGTCGCCAAACAGCGCGGGGAAGTGTTGTGATGGTATCAGTCATGAAGCATCAATCACCAATCTACGGATATGGGTTGTACGGAGTCTCCGTAGGGTATGGGTAAGGATACGGGTTGAATCCGGTGGGTGTGGTGATCGGGTATGGTTGTGTTGGGGCGGGCGTTGTAGCGAAGAAACCTGTTGGAGTGACCGTTGGCGTTGTCGAAGCTGTTGCGGTTGGTGGAATCATTGTACCGATTAATTTTAAGCGCGCCAGGATGGTGAATGGGCTTTTAGAATAATCCCACCACAGGCGCAGATAAGCATCTATGGCTGCTCGATCATTTCCTGATATTTCATTGGCTAATCCCAAAAGGTAATAGTATTCATCGCAGCTCCACGTGGCTTTACAAAGCAGCCCTGGCGAGAGTTTGAGCTCTTCCAACAATCTTAATGCTTCTGTTGCATCACCTTTAATTAATAATGTCTCCCTCACTGCATTCATTCCTTCTTTGAAACGATCAGGAAAGGTCAGTCGAGGTGAGGCGAATACCAGATAAGGCGTGCTCGTCTGCGGGTCACGCTGCATGTGGAAATAGGTTCCTTCCTCAATCCACACCAGGGGCGAGGTTTCACTGTCATCCAAATATTGAGGATTGACCTGCCCTCCTTCAAGGGCACCAACGTGTAGGGCGTTCAGCCCCTCGGTGGTGCTGGCTAATATCCATAAATTCAGCCGCTCTAATGGACGATGTTGGATCGTAAACCATCGTTCCGATTGCCCATCATTGTCGAAATCGAAATATCCGTTCGAATTTAATGCAGCACCGGATTGCCACATGAACTCAACGGGATCCTGTGCTGGTGGCAGGATTTTGTTAAGCAGGCTGCCCAGCGCCAGATTTGGATCACACATCGAAGATTGGAGACAGGCTGTGTAAATCTGTTCAGGTTTTTGATAAGCCTGGAGGAATTCATTAGCGGGTTTAACCCACTGGCTCGTTGGTATCGTCGGGTGAGAAACAAGATCATTGAGCGTCTCCACAGCACGATCATAATCTTCACTCAACGCCTGGTAAATTCCAAGCCGGTATCGCCACTCGTCTTTGGCATCTGCAGGAAATTCTTTGCCGTTTTCATCTGTCTCTGGAGGCCACACGGGCAAGATGGGCTCCATGATTTGCACGGCTGCGGAGGGTCCCCACAGGTTGATGGCATGTTCGACGATGAACTGGCAGGTGGAGAGCGTATCTGCTGCAGGTTGCGAATTGACGCGTTCTGAGACTGCTTCGAAATATTCTCCGTCCCAGTTGTACGAGCGTTGCAAGGTGACGGGACAGACCGGGAACAGGCTCAGCTCTAACTGGAGCTGATTATTGCCAGCAGCATCCTGGATCACCCGCCAATAATTGCGATATTCCATACCCAGATCGAGTGCAGGCCCGGAGGGTTGGAAGCTTAATTCCTGGATCTCCCCGGTCGACAGATCAAATATGTTCGGTTTCTCGAGCTCGGTATCCGAAGGTTTCAGGTTATAAATTGCGACATCGTCGAACCCATCCCTGTTCAGATCGCTGACAATTGAACGCATATCAGCGCCTTCGGTGAAACCGAAATTACTCTGGATGACTTTAGCCTGATATCCGCTCGGGGTTTCTAACAGCCATAGGAATGCGCTGCCTGGACCATGGATCTCTACGAGGTAGCTGCCGGTATATCCCTCAGGAACTTGTAGAGGGGTCATGTTCAAGCGCAGTCTTGGCTCAGTCGTCACAAACCACTCTGGGAGATTGTTGAGGTTCGCTTCTTCCTGGTTAAGCGCACGCGTAATCAGGTCCGCATAAGCCTGACCAGCATCCGGACTGCTGATACGCGCCAGGCTATACGCCAGTTGTGCCTCCCACCGGGTAGTGTATGGCTCGTCAGGAAAGCGTATGAGTGCCTCTCGTAGAGCAATGGTTGAGTAAGAGAACGCTTTATAGAAAGCAGAACTGTCCTCTCCGCGTGCGGCTACAGAAAGGGTGTTGGGGTAGTCGTTCATCAGTTGAGCTGCGTAGTCGGCCTGTTCAGCAGTCCATTCAGCCAACCGGTACGGATCACCGAGTACAGGTCGTGCAGGGGTGAGCGTTGCAGGCCCTGCCGGTGTGGGGGTTCCGGTTGGTGGTAAAGTTTCTGTCGGGGTGAGCGTGATTGTCGGAGTGAATGTGGGGCGTAAAGTACCGGTTTGGGTAGGGGTTTGGGTAATGGAAGGTATAGGGGTTGGGGTTCTGCTCGATGCTAAGGTAGGTAATACCGGAGTGGCAGGAGCAATGGCAGGTCGGATAATGGTAGGGTAGGCGGCAATAGCCAGAATCATAGCCAGGATCACAACGGAGAGGATAATCAGGCTTGTGAGCAATGATTGCAGGCGTTTGGTTTCCTCTGGAGGTTGTGACATTGGACTTTAGCCTGGATTTGACACATCGACGTGATTCTCAGCCAGATCAAATATACTGAGAGGCGCTACTTGGGCGTCTTGCAGCTCAATTTCAACTTGCATCTCTAATTCAGGGCGCAGAGGGAGCAACGGTGGGCGAACTGACCAGCGGGGAAACATCATCAGACGTGATACCAGTGCCTTGAGCAGGGGTGGAAAAGGTAAATATCGATCCAGAATTGTACGGGCGGTTGTCAGCCGCTCTTGTATTAATTTGCTCTGTTGGGGTTCGCCCTTTTGGTGATTCTCCCAAATTATACGTAAATCGGGGGAATACAAATTAGCCATCGCGGTGATACAACCGCCAGCATGTGAATCAAGCGCCAGGCTGAACAAGGCGTCGTTGCCGGTTAATACCACGAGATCATCGCCAAAAAGAGCGCCTAATTGGCGCGCATAACCTGCATCCCCCGATGAATCTTTGATCCCAGCCAGGCGTTGGGGGAAGGCTTCTTTGAGGCGCGTGAGCAGCTCCAAAGAAAGTGGTACACCCGAAACAGATGGGAAGTGATAGCCAAAACACGCCTTGCCTTCTGGTACGGCGTTTACCAGCACCTCACTGAACCAGCGATAGAGTCCTTCGTCATTTACCTTCCGGAAATAATAAGGTGGCAGCACAACAACGCCATCCACTCCGGTCTCAAATGCCGTTTGGGTCAGCTCGATAGTTTCCTGTAAACTTGGGGTGCCGGTTCCAGCCAGAACCTTGAAATCGGGATGGCTTTTTCGCCAGGCCTCGGCAGACTGTAAGACAGATTTACGCTCAGATGGAGCGAAAGAAGGTCCCTCGCCGGTTGTGCCGAACAGCAAGACTCCATGGCAGCCCCTTGCGGCAAGGAAATCCAGCCAGGTTGGCAGCGCTTCCAGGTCGATTTTGTAATCATTACTTAGTGGGGTCAGAGCAGCAGCATAGACCCCGCGCAAGGTGGAAAACATAGCTCGATTATACCGGATATTAAGTTGGATTCCTGTCTGCAGGCTTTAGCGTTATAACCTGGGAATTATTCATATCCTAACATAATTCGATCTTGCTCATCAGGTGCTGGTGATAGAATTACCATAGAATATCCATTAAGGAGAAAAAATAAAATGAAGAAAACAATCTGGATGGCGGTCATTATTCTGGGAATATTGCTAGTGATCTTCGTTTTCTTGCCGATCGGTCGTGATCATACCAATCCGCCCGTTGTTCAGGAACCTAATTGGGATAGTCCTCAGACCCGGGAATTAGCAAAGCGAGCCTGCTTCGACTGCCACAGCAACGAGACTGTTTGGCCCTGGTATAGTAATCTCAATCCTGTTGCCTGGATGCTACAAGATCATATAAACGAGGGTCGTGAAGCTCTTAATTTCTCTGAGTGGAATCGTGGTTATCGAGAATTAGACGAAATCGGTGAGGTCATCCAAGAAGGCAGAATGCCTTTGGCAAATTACCTTGCGCTCCATCCCGATGCTCGTTTAACCCCTCAGGAGAAGGAGCTCCTGATCCAGGGATTGATGGCGACCGTTGGCAATTGACCTCCTGGGGAGTACTACTTGCTCCGCATAATGAGTTTTAATATCCGTTACGGAACAGCTCAAGACGGGCCAAATGCCTGGCGCTATCGGCGAAAACTGGTCTTAGAACGGATCAAACATTATTCGCCGGATATTCTTGGCCTGCAAGAATGTCGCAACGACCATCAAGCACAGTATCTGAAAAGGTGCCTGCCAGAATATGATCTGTACGGTGTCGAGCGAGGTGGTCTAGGGGAAGCATCCATTGAAATGGCGCCAACCCTGGTGAAAAGGGATCGATTCAAAATCCTCGATTGGGGTTATTTCTGGTTGAGCGAAACACCGGATATTCCCGGAAGCATGAGCTGGGGAAGTGTCCTGCCGCGCACTGTCACCTGGGTCCGCATAGAAAACCGGGAATTACCTGCGGACACCCTTACCTTTGTTAACGCTCACTTTGATCATTTCAGCAAGACCGCCATCCGCAAATCTGCGCGCCAGCTGAGGGATTATCTGACTGGTCTGGGGGAGGATATGCCGGTGATACTGACTGGTGACTTTAATTGCACAAAAGATTCGCCTGCATACCGGATACTTCGTTCAGCAGGAAAGTCGCAACTCCAAGATGCACTGCGGAATTAATGGATCAGGGCTTGATGAGGGTACTTTTCATGAGTTTGGTCAGTTAAATGAGCCTTTATCAATAGACTGGTTGTTGGTCAGCCGGCATTTTCAGGTACTTGAATCGGGTATTGATCGTTATCACAAAGCAGCTCTCTTCCCATCTGACCATTATCCAGCATACGCAATGGTATCAAGAATCTGAATACCACCTAAATCGAATTGCTGCGCGTAAATAAATTATCCGCCTCTTTTTATCCAATTTGTGAAATTTGACACCTGTCACCCCTTATGATAAACTTCCCCGAATAAATTAGATTCTGCTGTGAGGTTGTGTATGCCGATCGAATACATACCCATCATTATCTTGGTTGTTTTGGCAACCGGCTTGGCGATTCTGGTGGTGGCGTTGGGGCATTTGTTCGGCCCACGTCGCCCTACAGAGCGAAAGTCAGCCCCTTATGAATCGGGCATGCGTCCTTTTGGTCCTGGTACACGGCGCATGCCTGTTCATTTTTATCTGGTAGCAGTATTATTCATCCTGTTCGATATCGAAGTCGTATTCTTCCTCCCCTGGGCTGTGGTGTTTAAACAATTAGGCATGTTTGGGCTGATCGAGATGCTGATCTTTATCGGTATTTTATTGGTAGGTTATATATATGCCTGGAAGGTAGGTGCTTTAGAATGGGAGTAGAACAGAAACTTGGCAATATGGGCGTGGTGACTGCCCGCCTGGAGGATTTGGTTAACTGGGCGCGCGCCAATGCGATGTGGCCGATGCTGTTTGGTCTGGCTTGCTGTGCCATTGAGATGATGGGTGCCCAGGCGGCGAATTATGACATGAGCCGGTTTGGGATGGAGCTGATGCGCGCCAGCCCGCGCCAGTCTGACTTGATGATTGTCGCCGGTCGTGTCTCGCGAAAAATGGCTCCGGTCCTACGCCGCTTGTATGACCAGATGCCGGATCCGAAATGGGTGATCGCTATGGGTGATTGTGCATCTTGTGGGGGTGTCTTTAACAATTACGCCATCGTTCAAGGTGTGGATGAGGTGGTTCCAGTAGATGTCTATGTGTCTGGCTGCCCACCCCGACCTGAAGCATTAATTCATGGGATTGTTACCTTGCATGAAAAAGTCAAAGGCGAGAAGCTTAAGACCTGGGCTTAAGGAGAGCTGCATTATATGAGTGATGCAACCAACAATCCAATTGAAGATTTGGTCCTGCGCCTGGTTAGCCGCTTTGATGCCAGTTTTGATCAGTTTCGCGGCGATACCACACTGATAATAAAACCCGCGCAGATTATTCCGGTCTGCCGGGTTTTGCGCGATGAAGAGCAATTTGAGATGCTGATTGATGAAACTGCGGTGGATTTCTGGCCTCAGGAAAAACCGCGTTTTTATGTGGTGTACCAGCTTCGTTCCATTACTCGCAATTTGATCCTGTCACTGAAAGTTCCCTTGGATGGTAATGAGCCCGTCGTGCCCTCACTGGTTAGCGTATATCCGAACGCTGACTACTACGAACGCGAGCTCTGGGATTTATTCGGTATCCGTTGTGCCGGGCATCCCGATCTGCGTCGCATCTTAATGCCTCATGACTGGGAAGGTCATCCCTTGCGTAAGGATTACCCCTTGGGTTATGAAGAACCACAGTTCTCCTTCAACTTTGAGCAGATCCAGGCTCGCAAGTTGAAACCAAAGGAATAAACTGGCTAAGGCCAGATTATTTGCGGGCAATGGAAATATTAGCCGCCTGTACTTAATGAGGTATTGATTACATGGAAGAACTTGTTCTACCAACCTCTGAAGCCATGTTGGATGGCATGACACACCTGGTATCTGACCAGGCTCTGGAGGGAAAAACTCTTTTACTCAACATGGGTCCACAGCATCCCAGCACCCACGGAGTTTTGCGGTTGCTGCTGGAGCTGGATGGTGAGAAAGTAATTTCGGTTATTCCGGATATTGGCTTTCTGCACACAGGTGTTGAGAAGAACATGGAAGCCAAGACCTATATCAAGGCTGCAGTCATGACCGATCGGCTGGACTATCTCAACACGGTCGGTAATGTCCTGGCTTATGTCATGGCGATCGAAAAGCTGGCGGAGTTGGATGTACCGCCGCGCGCTCAGGTGATTCGCGTCATCCTGACCGAGCTGCAGCGTATCGCTTCCCACCTGGTCTGGCTGGGCACGTCTGCACTGGATTTGGCAGCGATGTCCGTTTTCCTGTACTGCTTTCGTGAGCGGGAAATGATCCTGGATATCCTGGAGATGGTATCGGGTCAGCGCATGATGACCACCTATTTTCGCCCCGGCGGGGTCTGGCGGGATGTGCCATCTGGCTTTGAGCAGGCAGTGCGCGAATTCATCAAAATCTTCCCTGCACGGATCAAACAATACGAAGATCTGTTGACCAAGAATCCTCTGTTTATGGAGCGTACTGTTGGCTTGGGGGTTTTAACCAGGGAAGATGCGCTGGCATGGGCGATTACCGGACCGATGCTGCGAGCCAGTGGTGTCTCGCATGATTTGCGAAAAGCTCGACCATACATGGGCTACGAGCAGTATGAATTTGATGTGCCTGTCCATTCTGATGGTGACACCTATGCACGCTACCTGGTTCGAATGGAGGAAATGCGCCAGTCATTACGCATTGTCGAGCAGGCTTTGAACAAGCTGCCTTCTGGACCCGTAGTGAGCGATAATCGAAAATACGTGCCGCCCCCGCGTGCAGAGTTGGGCGTTAGCATGGAAGCCGTCATCCACCATTTCAAGCTGTGGACTGAAGGCTTTTGCCCCCCTGCCGGATCGGTATATTCCGCAGTTGAGTCACCGCGTGGAGAGTTGGGTGTTTACCTGGTGAGTGATGGCAGTGCTAAGCCGTATCGGGTTCACTGGCGTACGCCGAGCTTCGATAACATGCAGGTGCTGCCGATGCTTTCTAAAGGTCATCTGGTTGCCGATCTGGTGGCGTTGATTGGCACAACGGACATCGTTTTAGGAGACGTCGATCGATGAGTAAACTGTTGGAAAAATATCCGGTCGAAGTTCAGGCGATATTATCTAAATATCCGGCAGAACAGAAGCGATCTGCCGTCATGCCGTTGCTTTACCTGGCTCAACGAGATGTGGTTCACGAGACAGGGCGTTTATTTGTCAACGAAGCGGCGATGGCGGATATTGCAGGGTTGCTTGACATATCTACGACCGAAGTAGGCTCGATTGTTGGTTTCTACTCGCTCTATTATGATCATCCAGCCGGGCGATACCGCATCCAGGTTTGCACCGACTTGCCCTGTGCGCTGCGCGGCGCCGACCAGTTTTTAGAAGCGTTATGCAAACGCCTTAATATCCAGCCAGGCGAAACCACAGCAGATGGGTTGTTTACAGTGGAAGCGGTAATGTGCCTGGCAGCCTGCGATCGTGCGCCTATGTTCCAGGTCCAGTCTGGCGACGGATTGACGTATCATGAGAACCAGACGGTTGAAAGTGCTTTAGCTTTAATTGAGCTGTTGCGAGCTGAAGTTGCCGGGAAACGAAGGTAAATCATGGACTCTTCACCAACATCAGACTCCCCTCTTCGCTTGCTGCGCCATCGTGATATTCCTGAGATTGACCACCTGGATGTTTATCGCCAGAATGGTGGATTTGAGGCTTTTTACAAGGTCGTCACATCGATGCAGCCGGCACAGGTGGTTGATCAGGTCAAAGCCTCTGGCTTGCGCGGGCGTGGTGGTGCCGGTTTCCCTACGGGCTTGAAATGGGCATTCATAGATAGTAAAAATTGGCCGCATTACGTCGTGGCAAACGCTGACGAGTCAGAGCCGGGCACTTTCAAGGATCGCGAGATTATGGAGAAAAACCCCTTCCAGTTCCTGGAGGGGCTAGCAATCTGTGCCTTTGCGGTTCAGGCGAATGCCGCCTACGTATACCTGAGGGGTGAATTCTGGCATCTGGCAAGCCATTTGGATCGTAAGATTGCAGAATTAGAATCTGCCGGCTTGCTCGGTGATAATTTGTTTGGTACAGATTACTCCCTGCGCCTGTACACCCATTTGGGCGCTGGTGCGTACATCTGCGGTGAAGAAACCGCCTTGCTGGAATCGATTGAAGGAAAATTGGGTCAGCCGCGTTTGCGCCCACCCTTCCCGCCCTCCTTTGGTCTTTATGGCAAACCCACTATTGTGAACAACGTGGAAACCCTGGCCAATGTTCCGCTGATTATGGCTAACGGTGCTGAGTGGTTTCGCCAGGTTGGTACCGAGAAGAGTCCGGGAACGAAGATTTTTTCTCTTTCGGGGTGCGTTAATAATCCAGGCAACTATGAGCTGCCTCTGGGTGTTACCTTCCGTGAGCTTATTTTCACGCATGGAGGTGGTCTCCAGGAGGGGCGAAGCGTTAAGGCGATCATGCCTGCCGGCGCTAGCTCCTCGCTCATCGTTGCCACGGAGGAAGCCCTGGATACACCAATGGATTATGAAAGCGTCCCCAAGGTAGGCGCGCAGCTCGGCTCAGCCTCCGTCATCGTTGTGGATGACTCTGTGAGTATCACCTGGTTGATTAATAAAACAGTCCACTTCTTTCGCCACGAATCGTGTGGTAAGTGTACTCCTTGCCGGGAAGGCACTTATTGGATGAGTCATCTAACTGAGCGCATTGACCAGAATCACGCCGCACCAGAGGATGTTGAGCTTCTGAATGAAGTTGCTTCCCAGATCAAGGGTAAATGCCTGTGTGCCCTGGGTGAATTCTCGATTGAGGCTGTCATGACCGCCATTGATCGCTTCCCTCAGGATTTTCAAATCCAGGTGTTGGGCTAAGTAAAATGGGCAGCTTGATTTCATGAGCTTATTTCTTTGGCGCCACAAGTGGAGCATTGTAGACGCAAATGCCAAAAATGGTTAACCTGATTATCGAAGGGAAAAATCTCAGTGTGCCAGAAGGCACCCTGATCGTTGATGCAGCGAAAAAGATCGGCATTGATATCCCAGTATTTTGCTACCATCCAAAAATGGAACCGGTAGGGATGTGCCGGATGTGCCTGGTAGATATTGGACGACCTGTTATAGACCGCGCTACCGGTCAGCCTGTATTGCAAGAGGACGGTTCTCCGAAGCTCCAATTTGGTCCGAAACTGGAAACAGCCTGCACCACACCTGTGAGCGAAGGCATGGTGGTTGACGGTCTGAGCCAGAAGGTTGAGCGTGGTCGCAGAGATATCATTGAGTTTCTGCTCACCTCGCATCCGTTAGATTGTCCAATATGCGATAAAGGCGGCGAGTGCCCACTTCAAAACCTGACAATGGCGTGGGGACCGGGGCAAAGCCGTTTCGAGTTTTCCGAAAAGATGCACCTTGCCAAACATGTGCCCCTGGGTGAGCTGATTTATCTGGACCGAGAGCGATGTATTCAATGTGGGCGCTGTGTTCGTTTTCAAGAACTTATTGCTGAAGATCCTGTGATTGGCTTTTTCAACCGTGGCAGGCGCATTGAAATCACTACATTTTCTGAGCCAGGGTTTGATTCATACTGGTCTGGGAACACCACGGATATCTGCCCGGTAGGTGCGTTGACGACAGCCGACTTCCGGTTTCGCTCCCGCCCATGGGAGTTGAAGTCTGCTGCAAGCCTGTGCATGCATTGTCCCGTTGGCTGCAATACGACGATAAATGTCCGCCAGGAAGCCGCATCCAACGGCAGCCAGCGCATCAAGCGGGTCATGCCGCGACAGAATGAATTCGTCAACGAAATCTGGCTGTGTGATAAAGGTCGCTTTGGCTATTCGTACGCGCAGGATCCAGCACGACTGACCGAGCCTCTGGTTCGCAAGAACGGAGAGTTGATGCCAGCCAGTTGGGATGAAGCCCTTGCATTGGTGGCAGAGCGATTTAAAGCTGCTGGAAAAGATCTGCTCACGGTTGCGAGTGGTCGTCTTTCGAATGAAGATTTGTTTAATCTCGCTGAGCTTGCCCATGCTTTGGGCGGTCAAACTGCGCTTTATTCCCACATGGCTGGCGGTGAGTTAACCTGCAGTGTAGGTCTATCATCAGGGAGCAATCTTGGCGATCTTGGTCGTGGTTCAGCGATACTGGTGGTCGCTTGCGACCTTGAGGAGGAAGCCCCGCTGTGGTGGCTGCGGGTCAATCAAGCTGCCCGGCGTGGGGCTGACCTGATTGTATTAAATCCACGCTCGACCAAGCTGGACTCTCGTGCGCGTTATTCCCTTCGCTATTCCAATGGAAGCGAAGCGGCTGCCGTTATGGCGTTGTTGAATTTACTGTCAGCGAAACGACCCAATCTACCCGAAGCTGTGCAGACCCTGGCGCAAAATGCTGATTTCAAGGCAGCTGCTAAAGTTATAGCAGAGGCGGAGAACCTGGTAGTCTTCTATGGCAGTGATGGCATCGGTTTAGAGGGCAGCCAGGCAGTTGCTCAGGCATGTGCCAATATGGTCATCGCCACCGGGCATGTGGGTAAGCCCAATAACGGATTAGTAGGAGTTTGGCCGCGTGCGAATGAGCAAGGTGCATATGAGCTTGGCTGGTGTACCAGGTCCGATTTGAGCCAGTCTATCCAGCAGGCTGCTGCTGTTTACCTTATCGCTTCAGATCCTGCCGCCGATACGCCAGCAGATTTTTCTCCGGGCAGGTTCCTCGTAGTACAAGATTTGTTCTTGACCGCTACTGCACGTCTGGCTGATGTCGTGCTGCCTGCCCAGGCATGGACAGAGCGCGAGGGTTCTTTAACCTCCGGAGAACGGCGTGTTCAGCGTTATTCCCCAGCAGTGCCTGAACTTCCGGGAACATTGCCTGACTATAAGATCACAGGACTGATCGCTGAACGCCTCGAGCTGAAGCTGGAAAGCCGGGCTGCGAAAACAGTCTTCAGTCAATTGGCTGCAAAAGAGCCGGTATTTTCCAGTCTGTCCTACCAACGTCTCTCAGAGGTAGAGGAACAATGGCCTATTGTCGGGCGCAGTGATTTATATTATGGCGGCACCACTTACGATAATCACCATGGTTTGGGAGTTCAGCTTCCATTGGACAGCCACGGAGCCTCCCTGAGTTGGCCAGCATTGCCAGATGTCAATTACCCCCGTTTTGGTTTATTGGCTGTTCCGATCAGTACCTTATACGACCAGGGAGGTACAATGGTGCGTGCTTCGCTTTTACAAAAGCGCATCCCTGCCCCATTTGTCGTGGTGAATCCATTAGATAGCGAGCGCCTGCGCCTCAACAGTGGTGCCCTGGTGCGCGTCAGCCCAGAAAATGGCAGCCCTATCATTGCAACCCTGCGTCTGGATGCATCTGTTCCAGAACATGTCTTGTTGGTCCCGCGCAGCTTTGGGCTGGCGATTGAGAAACCGACACCTGTTGAAGTATTACTTGCGGAGCGTGCTGTCCGCTAAGATGGGAGCATTATCCTGCCGATAGGAAAAAACTATGGATTGGACATTCTTCCTGGAATACATCATCAAAGCCATCATATTATTGCTCATCGGCGTAACAGGCTTTGCTTATCTGACTCTGTATGAGCGCAAAGTTTTAGCGCGTATGCAGGTACGTGTTGGCCCCAATCGAGCTGGCCCATTCGGTCTGCTGCAGCCAGTGGCAGATGGTATAAAGCTCATCTTCAAAGAAGAGTTAATTCCTGCCGAAGCGGATAAATTGATTTTTGTGCTTGCACCAATAATTACTGTGGTACCAGCTCTGATCATCATGGCTGTTGTTCCATTCGGCCCGACGATTTCACTCTTTGGACGTGAAATAACACTTTCCGTTTCAGGTGACAGTAATCTCGGTGTGCTCTTTATCACTGCTGTTGCATCGATATCTGTTTATGGCATCGTGCTGGCTGGTTGGTCCTCGAATAACAAATATGCCACCTTAGGCGGCATACGATCAACTGCGCAAATGATCAGTTATGAGTTAGCTCTTGGACTTTCATTCATCGGCCCTATCTTGATGGCTGGCTCGCTCAGCCTGGCTGAAATCGTTCACCAGCAGCAGGTATTAGTTTGGTTTTTTGTGCTGCAACCACTTGGGGGAATGATATTCCTGATCTCTACACTGGCAGAAGTGAATCGTGCACCTTTTGACATGCCTGAAGCAGAGCAGGAATTGACAGCAGGCTACCATACAGAGTATTCTGGTATGAAGTTTGCGCTGTTTTTCATGGCAGAGTATATCAAGATGATCGCTGTCGCTGTCATCGCCGCAACGCTTTACTTTGGGGGTTATCTGGGTCCGTTCGTCGATCGCTTCCCGTTCCTGGGTCCGATTTACCTGCTGATCAAAGTTCTAATCTTGCTTTTCTTTATGATTTGGGTGCGTGCCACACTGCCGCGCTTGCGCTATGATCGTCTGATGGCTTTCGGATGGAAATTGCTGCTTCCGCTCTCATTGGTCAATGTGATGATTATCGCGGTGGGGATCATCCTGGGAAAAACCTGGTTGATCCCGGTACTCAGCCTGATAGCGTTAGCTGTTTCCATGCTTATTGTTGGTAGAAGTTTGACGCGGAGGTAACTGTGATGTTTACCGAGATTCTGAAAGGCATGCTTACCACACTTAAATCTGGGTTTGAAAAACCAATCACGATCCAGTATCCTGAGGAGAAACGCCCTGTGCATACCCGTTTTCGCGGCCGGCATATCTTACGCCGATATGAAAACGGACTCGAGCGCTGTATTGGCTGTTCACTTTGCTCAGCTGCCTGCCCGGCTGATGCGATCTTCGTCGAGGCTGCTGAAAATAGTGACGAAGAACGTTTCTCTCCTGGTGAGCGCTACGCCAGTACTTATGAGATCAATATGCTGCGCTGTATTTTCTGCGGTTATTGCGAGGATGCCTGTCCGACCGAAGCCATTGTTCTGGGTGACAATTATGAGCTCTCTTTCCATGATCGGCGCAGTGCAATTTACACTAAAGAGATGCTTTTAGAGGGTGTGATGGGAGATGTTCAGCCGACACCGCAGAAGACTGAGCCTGGTCGTTTCACTCGCTCAATCCCGGTCATGGAAAATCCAAAAGATTGAGGTTTCGAGGTGCCAATGATCCCTGACTTAATCTTATTTATTGTCCTTGCCCTAGTAGCCATCGCTTCCGCTCTGGGAATGTTATTCAGCGCAAACGCGATCTATTCTGCTCTGAACCTGATTATCAATTTTGGCACTGTGGCAGTCTTCTATTTGATCCTTCAGGCGCCTTTTATTGCGTTGGCGCAAGTGACGGTATATGCCGGCGCCATCATGGTGTTATTTTTATTCGTAATCATGTTGCTAGGCGTTGAGGTCAACCGTCCAAAGGATGTTTTAGCCTGGCAGCGCCCTGCAGCTTATGCGCTTGGGATCATCCTCATCGTTGAGGCGGTCTACGTGCTCTTTTTCCGTCAGATGGCTACCCCAGATTACCCTTCTGTACCGGCAGGATTCGGTAGCGCTAGCTCCATTGGTATTGTCTTATTCAATGAATATATCCTGCCATTTGAAATCACTTCGATCCTGCTCCTGGTAGCAATGATCGGGGCAATTGTTCTTTCTCAACTCCGCCGTAAAAACACACCAGGACCGGTCAAATCCTGAGCCAGGAAACATATTATGGTCCCAATTTCCTACTACATTGCTCTTTCAGTAATCTTATTCACCATCGGCGCCTTGGGAGTGCTCATCCGGCGCAATGCAATTGTCATCTTTATGTCTATTGAGCTGATGTTGAACTCCGCCAACCTGGCTTTCATTGCTTTCACCCGCATGTACCAGTCATTGGAAGGTCAAATCATTGTCTTTTTTATCATGGCTGTCGCCGCTGCTGAAGTTGCGGTTGGTCTGGCATTGATCGTAGCAATCTTTCAAGCCAGGCAAAGCATCAATGTGGATGAAATCAACACCTTGAAAGGATAAGCCGCGATGCTCACCATGCCATTCTTTAGTGAAGCGGTCTCTCATGGTCCAGAATTTTTCTCGCTTGCTCCGTTGATTGTATTATTCCCGCTGATTGGGCTGTTGATCAACCTGATCATCGGCGGGCGATTGCCGGAAAAGGTAGTCGGCACAATCGCCAGCACAGCATCTGGGCTGGCTTTCGTTGTCTCAGTGCTGCTGGCTTACTCGGTTGCCAACAATCCTGAAGGGGCAGTCGTGCCTGTTGCGCAGTGGATCCATATCGGGGCTCTGCAAGTCAGCTGGTCTTTTCAAGTTGACAGCCTGTCAACCGTGATGATGCTGGTGGTATCAGGGGTCGGTACGCTCATCCACATATACTCGATCGGCTATATGCACGAAGATGTACGGCATAACGGTGATCCCAAACGTTTCCGGCGCTTCTTCGTTTTCCTGAACCTGTTCATTGCCATGATGATGATCCTGGTGGGCAGTGATAATTACCTGATGCTTTTTGTCGGCTGGGAGGGCGTGGGGCTTTGTTCCTTCTTGTTGATCGGTTTTTGGTATGAGAAAGGTAAAGACGGCATCGGCAACGCACTGGCAGCCAAAAAAGCATTTGTCGTCAACCGCATTGGTGACTTTGGTTTCCTCCTGGCAGCCATGACCATGTTCTGGGCATTTGGTAGCTTTAACTTTCACGAGGTGTTCGAAAAAGCCCCTGAGGTGAACGCCGCCACTCCTTGGATAATCCTGGCGATAACACTTTTCATGCTCATTGGCGTCACCGGTAAATCTGCACAGATCCCTCTATATGTCTGGTTGCCTGATGCGATGGCAGGTCCAACGCCCGTCTCGGCTTTGATTCATGCCGCAACCATGGTCACTGCAGGCGTCTACCTGATCACGCGCTCCAATGTGTTGTATTCTCTGAACCCCACCGCTCAGTTGGTAACGACTCTGGTAGGTGCGACCACTGCAATATTCGCCGCCACAATTGCGGCTGGTCAATTTGATATCAAAAAGGTGCTGGCTTATTCGACGGTTAGCCAGCTTGGTTTCATGGTGGCTGCTGTTGGAATGGGGGCGTATACTGCCGGCATGTTTCACCTGGTCACGCACGCCTTCTTCAAAGGCCTGTTATTCCTCGCTTCTGGCTCTGTCATCCAGGGAGTGGAGCGCGGCGAGCACCACGTGGACCACGATCCGCACTTAAAAAAGGCACACAAGCACAGCGGGCATGATTTTGATCCGCAAGACATGCGTAACATGGGTGGTATGCGCACCCAGATGAAAACAACCTTTTGGGTTTATCTTATCGGTGCTGCAGCACTTTCAGGCGTAGTTATCCTGGCTGGCTTCTGGTCCAAAGATGAGATCTTGACTGCCGCGTTGAACAGCCAGTTGCCTGAGAACATGCGAGTGTTGATCTTTACATTGTTGACAATCACTGCGTTCCTGACTGCTTTTTATATGACCCGCCAGGTCATCATGATCTTCTTTGGTAAGCCGCGCAGCCTTGCCGCTGAACATGCCGTTGAGAGTCCGGCGGTGATGACGATACCGTTAATCATTCTTGCTGCTTTATCCTTGGTTGGTGGGATACTAAATCTGCCGAAATGGAGTTTTCTGGGTCCTGCACAAGAAATTCTGGGGCACGGATTAGAGCATACTATCGAAACCGGTTTTTTGCCGAATTTTAGCTTCACCATTGCAGGCATGTCTGTCGCCTTAGCTCTCCTGGGTATTCTCGGCGGCATATATCTGTATGGACGCCGGTATCCGCAGATGTTACAGTTACCTGCTGCTCAACGGCATGAGGATCCACTCCAAAACCTGATAGGTCCGCTTTTCAAGGCATTAAAGAATAAATGGTGGGTAGATGAGTTGTACTGGCTGGTGATCGTCAATCCTTATATTGCCATCTCGCGCTTCCTGGCAGATGTCATTGATTGGCGCTTTTGGCACGACTGGTTTCACGACGTTGTACTGTTCAAAGGCTTCAACCTGCTTACCCGCCTGATCTCCGTTCGCATCGATCTCGGCATTATCGATGCCACTGCGAACGGTATAGGTCGCCTGGCGCAATGGTCGGGTGCAAAAATGCGAAACCTGCAAACGGGTTACGTGCGAAATTATGCCCTGGCTGTCTTCCTGGGCATGGTTATTATCCTGAGCTACCTCGTTCTCCGCTAAGTAATGGTTACAAAATCATTCTCTGAGGAATTGCCATGAATTATCTCCTCCATCCCCTTACTCTAGTCACATTTTCTCCGTTAGTGGGTGTGCTGATCCTGCTATTTCTTAAACAGGAACAGAAAACCCTGGCGCGTTGGGTAGCCCTGATCACTTCGCTGGTTACTTTTGCCATATCATTAGTTGTGCTTGTGCAGTTCAATCCTCAAAACCCTGATCTTCAAATGGTAATCAATCTGCCCTGGATCCAGGTAGCTGATTGGAGCATCTCCTATGCCATGGGGATTGACGGTATTAGCATCTTGCTTGTCTTGCTCACCACCTTTCTGATGCCGATCTCTATTCTCTCCACCTGGACCGCAGTAGAGGACCGTGTCAAGGATTTTATGATTTTCTTTCTGCTGCTAGAAGTGGGTATGGTCGGCGTTTTTCTTGCCCTGGATTTGTTCTTATTCTATATCTTCTGGGAATTTACCCTCGTCCCCATGTATTTCCTGATCGGTATCTGGGGTGGCGCCCGGCGTATGTATGCCGCGGTTAAGTTTTTCCTGTACACCATGGCCGGCTCGATCCTGATGTTGCTGGCTATCCTGTGGTTGGGAATCTATCAGGGGACCTTCTATGTCCCCGACTTGTTAGGCAGTGCGCCGCAGATTCCGGCAAATACACAGGTGTGGCTGTTCCTGGCATTTGCTGCCGCCTTTGCCATCAAAGTTCCGGTCTGGCCGCTGCACTCCTGGCTGCCGGATGCTCATGTGGAAGCTCCTACAGCTGGTTCTGTTATCCTGGCAGGCATCCTGCTAAAAATGGGCACGTATGGTTTTGTGCGTTTTAATCTGGGTATGTTCCCCAGTGCAGCGGTCAAGCTGGCCCCATATATCGGGGTGTTGTTCGTGATCGGCATTCTCTATGGTGCCATGGTCTCCTATGCCCAGAAGGATGTAAAGAAACTGGTTGCTTATTCCTCCGTCAGCCATCTGGGCTTTGTGATGCTTGGATTGTTTGCCCTCAATACGCAGGGTATTCAGGGTGGCATCTTGCAGATGATTAACCATGGTCTCAGCACCGGGGCATTGTTCTTGATTGTTGGAATGATCTATGAACGCCGCCATACTCGCGAGCTCGACCAGTTTGGCGGTCTGTGGAAGATTATGCCGGTTTATGGCGCCCTGACCTTGATTGTGGTTTTATCCTCGATGGGATTGCCCGGACTAAACGGTTTTGTCGGGGAATTCACCATATTGTTAGGTGCGTGGGGCGCTGGCTCGGCGAGTGGCTCATACGGCAGCGTATGGTATGCTGCCCTGTCTGCGCTGGGAGTTATTCTGGCAGCCGTGTATATGCTATATATGTTCCAGAAGATGTTCTTGGGACCTGTCACACATGAGGAAAATCGCGGTTTAAAAGATATAAATGCGCGCGAAATTGCCATCTTAGCTGTGGTGCTAATCTTTATCTTCTGGATTGGTTTATACCCTCAGCCATTCTTCAACCTGATGGCTCCTGCTGTAGAAAAGCTAACGAATGGCCTTCAGGCAGCAGCTATCGCCTGGTTACCATGAGCGAGAGTATCCGTGACCCATTCCCCTGCCTGTTGGGCTATCGAAGGGATGATGCTTCATGACCTTGAATGATTTATATACACAAATGGATGCTATCTTACCGATGGTTGTATTAACTATCTGGGCCTGTGTGCTCTTACTGGGTGATCTATTCATCCCCAGGGAGCGTAAAGGCGTCACAGCCATCTTGGCAAGCCTGGGATTGATTGTAACCATTGTGATCACCATCCTGCGGATTGGCGAGTCAGCCAGTGCCTTCAATGGCATGATCACAGTGGATGGTTTTGCAAACTTTTTATCGGTTCTGTTTCTGTTCAGCGGCCTTATTTCAATTGTGATTGCCCATGACTACCTCCGCCGAATGAATTTGCAGCGCGGTGAGTTTTATTCTCTTCTGCTCTTCTCTGTTGCCGGTATGATGCTGATGGCTATGGCATCCGATTTGATTATTGTCTTCCTGGCTCTGGAGCTGTTATCTTTCCCGCTCTATGTAATGGCTGGGTTGGCGGTACCTCGTTCTGATTCGAGTGAAGCCGCCATGAAATATTTCTTATTGGGTTCATTCTCCACCGGTATCCTGGTATTTGGTATAGCTTTTGTCTTTGGCGCTACCGGCGATACCGCCTTGAGTGGTATCGTTGCTGCAGTCGAAAACGGCACAGCCATCCTCGGCTTACTGGTTGGCGGAGCCGGTTTGATTTTGATCGGCCTGGGCTTCAAGGTAGCGGCAGTACCTTTCCATATGTGGACCCCGGACGTGTACCAGGGTTCACCAACCAACGTTACTGCCTTCATGGCGGTGGGCGCTAAGGCCGCTGGTTTTGCTGCTCTGTTGCGTGTCTTTTTGCTCGCTTTTCCCTCCCTCTCTCCCGACTTCGTTCCGGTGCTCTGGACGCTTGCTGTGATCACAATGGTGCTCGGGAATTTTGTCGCTATCGCCCAAACCAATATCAAGCGACTGTTAGCATATTCGAGCATTGCTCAGGCAGGCTACATACTAATGGCACTGGTACCTTACGGCAATCCTGCGGTAGCCACGAACACTGTAGCATCTATCCTGGTTTTCCTGGTTGGCTATGCCTTTACAAGCTTCACCGCCTGGGCAGTGGTAATCATGCTCGAGCAGGCAGAAGGTAAAGGCTTGATGCTGGATGATTATGCTGGACTGGGTCGAAAATATCCGCTGCTGGGTTTTGCCATGCTGGTAGCGATGTTTTCTTTCATCGGCGTGCCGCCCACCTTGGGCTTCATCGGAAAATTCTATCTTTTCCAGACTGTCATCCAGGGCGGTTACATCGGTCTGGCAGTAATTGGCGTTCTCACATCACTCGTCTCTGCATACTACTACCTGCGCGTTGTGGTCATTATGTACATGCAACCGGGCGAACCTGTTGTTTCTCGCGAGCGCTGGATTTACACTTCTGCGGTAATCACCGCGGTGTGCACCGTTGTATTAAGCATCTTCGCCTCACCATTATTTGATTGGGCATCGCGTGCAGTTTTGAAGTTGTTTTAATGGTTTGATGATGGTTGGTGAAGACCTGTGGCATCAAGGCAAGCATCAATTCTGATTCATATACGGTCATGCCACGTCTAGATCGCACATCCCGAATTATCCTCTTTGCCCTGATCCTTATTCTCTGCCTGCTTGTATTCGCCACCATATCATACAATCGAGCTAGAAACGCTGGCGCCTCTTCAATCCCGGCTGCACGTGCAGTGGCTTCATCACCTGATAGTAGCTCCCAAATAATTTTCACACGACAACCGGCTTCGACTGTCACCGCTTCACCCACTCCAGTTTTCTCATTACAACAGCTTGTTGCCCCGCGTGGATTGGTTGTCGGTGTATCTGTCGCCCCAGGCTGGTTGACAGAACCGGCATATGCGCGCCTGCTCACCCAGAATTTCAACGGTGTGACGCCTGAGAATGCCATGAAATGGGAGGTGATCCATCCTGAGCCGGATGTCTATGATTTTTCCCAGGCGGATGCAATTGTTGAGTTTGCAAAAGAGAATGATCTGAAGGTACGCGGACATACCCTGGTGTGGGGCAACCAGCTTCCCGATTGGGTCAAACAGGGCAATTACAGTCGTGAGCAGTGGATTGAGATCCTGCGCCAACACATCACCACTATCGTTGGGCGATATACCGGGCAGGTTTATGCCTGGGATGTTGTTAATGAGGCTGTAGCTGAGGATGGATCGCTGTTCAATAATTTCTGGCTGCAGGTGATTGGACCTGATTACATTCCGCTGGCTTTTGAGTTTGCCCATGCGGCTGATCCTGATGCGCTCCTGTTCTACAACGATAACGGCGGAGAAGGATCGAATGCCAAGTCTGATGGCATTTATCGGTTGGTTCAGGGTCTGAAGGAGCAGGGCGTGCCGATCGACGGGGTTGGCTTGCAGATGCATGTTGGGTTGGGTGCTTCGCCAGCAGAAGAGGAGCTTTTTGCTAACCTGCAGCGTCTGGCTGATCTGGGTTTGCAAACCCAGATCACGGAGATGGATGTGCGCATCCAGGCGAGTGATGCCCCGATGGAGCAAAGGCTGGCAGAACAGGCAGATATCTATCGGCAGGTGTTTTCCGTATGCCTGCAGTCGCCAGGTTGCACCGCCTTTTTTACCTGGGGATTGACAGATGGTCATTCATGGATTCCCGGTTATACCGGTAACCCAGATGCCCCCCTGCTCTTCGATGAAAATTATTTACCAAAACCGGCTTATGATGCCTTGATCCAGCTATTGAGATAATCTACGGTCTCTTGTTGCTCATAATTAAAGCAAAAACGGGGTGCAACCTCATCGCACCCCGTTTTTGTTCCCCGGTCTGGAGCTAGCGTGTAATTCTTGCCGAGTTCCAGATCGCCCAATTATCGGTTGTCGAGCCGTTTGCTTTGACTGCCAGGACAAATTGGACCGATTTTCCGTTCAGGGATGCCAGGCTGACATCCACAGGCGTCATCGACCCATTGCAGGTCTCAGGAAGCTCATATAACACGTTGATCTGCGAGCCTTCGATATATGCCAGTTGAAAGATGACCTTTCCGGCACCGCAATTACCGTCTGTATTCAGCATGAAGCCAAGGCGCGCCTTGAATCTGTCCCCGCTTTGAACGGTGTAGGCTGGGAAGACGCCGTACACGTACCCTTCTGGTTGGTTCAATGGCACTGTGAGTACCAGCTTGCCAGATAGCTGCCCGCTTTCCATGCGCACATTGTCCTCTATCCGCGCTGCGCCTTTGGGGTCTGTGGCAGGACCGCCGAATGTTAACGAATCACCTGGAAGTGTTGGATAAATTCCACTGTACCAGGTTGCCAGGTCCGCGCTGCTGACAAAATCTAGACCACTCGTAGGACTGGTATCGCTACCACCTCCGCCGGCTACCTGAATTTGCACCCATATCGGTTTGGCGGTTTCGCCCGTCCCAAAGACCTGCCCATTGGCATTGCGCAGCATCCACTCGCTGCGGTAAGAGCCAGGTTGAGCCGGGGCTTGCATGTTCACCGAGATATCAATCGTACCGCCCGGGGCTGTACTGACGCCTAATGGTACAACAGACGGGGCACCCATTCCGACGCCACCGGTGAGCACCAGGGCATACGCAGTGCTCCATGTACAGTTGCCGGCATTTGCCAGCCTCCAGGTTTTGGTGAAGGTGGCGTTAGGTTGCAGAACGGTGTTATCCGGGATCGTTACATCCTTTATAAAACGCGCCTGGTCACAGCCGTTTGCTGGGGCAGTCGGAAATTGGACACCGCCGGCTGGCTGAGTGGGTGCAGTGGTTGTAGATCCTCCGCCTGGTGTCGAAGCTGCGGGCGGGGTGGCTTGACCGGCTGGCGCAGCGGTTCCGGTCGGCGGTTGGCTGATTTCGGTCAACCTAGCCATCACAGTCTGTGCCGCTTGTGTGCCAATTTGGTCAAACTCCGATGGGGTTGGTGTTGTTCGTCCAGGCATGTTGCAACTGGTCAGCACCACAAGAATTATCAAAGAGCTGATTGCCAACACAAACTGATAATTTCGTTTTCCTCTGATCATGTTGTCCTCCTTCGCAGATGAGACGAATTGCTTCATCATCAGGTTCCCATTATAACGCCCAACCCTCCGCTGCTGCTTAAATACCGGGTGGTATAATTGGTGCGCTTAATCTACCTTAGATAGTGCAATTTTTAAACCCGCTGTATTGAAGGTTTGTGACCGTTATGTTAGACAAGTTAATCGGAATTGAAAACCGTTACGATGAAATCAACCGCCTGCTGATTGATGTGGGTACGGATTACCAGCGCGCCGCCGAGCTGAGTATTGAGCGAGCTGAATTAGAGCCGCTGGTCACTGTTGCTCGCCAGTATCGCCAGACGTTAGAACAGCTTGAGGATGCCCGTTCGTTGCTGTCTGACAGTGATGATGAGGATATGCGTCTGCTGGCGGAAGCTGAAATTACCGAGCTCGAGCCAGAGATTACCCGGCTGGAGCAAGAGCTGAAGAACCTCTTACTGCCCACGGATCCGCGCGATAGCCGCAATGTAATTGTGGAAATACGCGCCGGTACGGGTGGTGATGAAGCTGCGCTTTTTGCAGCAGATCTCTTTCGCCTCTACAGCCGATACGCTGAGCAACGTAATTGGAAAGTTGAAGTGCTGTCATTGAGCGAGATCGGTATTGGCGGAGTAAAGGAAATTATCTTCCTCCTAAAGGGCAAGGGAGCCTATTCGCGCTTGAAATACGAGTCTGGTGTGCACCGCGTTCAACGCATCCCTGCCACCGAGTCACAGGGTCGCATTCACACATCAACCGCTACGGTAGCCGTCCTCGCAGAAGTAGATGATGTGGCAATAGATATTCCTGATAGCGACATCCGTGTCGATGTCTATAAATCTGCCGGAGCGGGAGGGCAAAATGTGCAGAAGAATTCTACTGCCGTGCGCATAACTCACTTTCCTACTGGTATTGTGATCGCCTGTCAGGATGAGCGCTCACAATTACAGAACCGCTTGCGGGCAATGAGCATCCTCAAAGCTCGCTTATTCGAGATCGAGGTAGAAAAACGCCGTTTGGTACAGGACGAAGATCGTCGTTCACAGGTGGGCAGTGCTGAACGGGCAGAGAAAATTCGCACATACAATTACCCCCAATCGCGCGTGACCGATCACCGTATTGGGGTTTCTTCCTACAACCTGGCTGGTGTCATGGAAGGCGCCATCGATGTCTTTATCGATGAGCTAGCCACACGAGCAGAGGCAGATCGCCTGTCAGCAGTGGGCGAGGATGATGAAGTATAGACTGAAAAATGCAAAATCGAGGCTGAAAATCACCCCAAGATTTCCTTCTCTCAGTGTTGCCAATTTACTTGCTACTGCCGCCAGCCAATTGAATACCGTGAGCGATACAGCTCTGTTGGATGCACAGGTTCTGCTGGCACACCAGCTGGCTGTATCCCGTTCCTGGTTGCTGGCTCATCCCGAGGTGCTACTATCTGCTGATCAGCGCGATGATTTTAATCTTGCTATCGCTCGTCTGGTTGCTGGAGAGCCGCTGCCATACATCCTTGGGCATTGGGAGTTTTACGGTTTAGATTTTGAAATTCATCCGGGGGTGCTCATCCCGCGCCCTGAAACCGAGCTCTTGGTCGAACAAGCTCTGATTTGGCTAGATGCACATCCAAACGCACGCTGGGCGATTGATGTTGGTGCAGGCACAGGCTGCATCGCGGTAAGCCTGGCTGTACATTGCCCTGACTTGATTCTCGTGGCTTGCGATATATCTACGCAGGCTGTTCGTCTGGTGCAGTCAAACGCTCGGAAGCATACTGTATCCGACCGGCTGACTGTTCTGCAATCCAATCTCCTGGAACCTGTTATTGCTCGTGACCGGAAATTCGATTTAATTATCGCGAATCTACCTTATATTCCTTCTGGTCTCTTGCAAGACTTGACCGTCGCCAGGTATGAGCCTCGCCTGGCGCTCGACGGAGGGACGGATGGTCTGGTTGTCATCCGGCGTTTGTTGGAACAAGCGCCTGCGATGCTTGCTTCGGGTGCACTCATGCTGCTGGAAATAGAAGCCAGCCAGGGTAAAACTGCTGCAGCCTTAGCGCAGACAGCTTTTCCAACAGCAATTGTTGAGGTATGCCAGGACTTGGCGGGGCGCGACCGCCTGGTAAAAATACACAACCTGTAAATTCGGTTTACTGCTTAATTGGGACTAGCTCTTCTTGTGTCGAGACTACCAGGGCTTGCAACGTGTCGTTTGAACCTTGCTTGAGTGATGCCCTGAAGCCATCATAGCGGTCAAGCGGAAAACTGGCACTCAGCGTAATATCACCAGCGAATTCTTCTTCCAACACACGCCCACCATGCGCCTCGACAAGCCGGCGCAGGCGCTCAAGCCAACGGTATGGCAGCGATACCATCACCGTGCAGGTGGGGATTCGCTCCGCACGCGGCACAGCTTCCACAACGAGTCTCACAGCATCAGAATAAGCGCGCACCAATCCACCCGTACCTAGCTTTGTGCCTCCAAAGTAGCGAGTGACTACAACCCCTGCATCACCCAGTCCGCTGCCTTTCAACACAGCCAGGGCTGGACGACCTGCCGTACCTGCTGGTTCGCCATCGTCAGAGCAGTGCTCTATCACCGAGCTGCCATAACCCACCAGGTAAGCCGGCACATTGTGGCTGGCGTCTGCAAACTCGCTCCGTATTTGGCTGATAAAAGCTCGGGCTTCATCTACACTCAAAACCGGCGCCAGTGTAGCGATAAACCGTGAGTTCACCACTATAGTCTCTTCGCGTATCATCCGCGCCGGAACAACGTAACGTGCCATGCCGTCATTTTACCACCCGTGCAGTGGTACAATTGGCAAACCATTCTCAGGAGTCAACTTGAAACGAAAAGTTAGCGATTATACATATCTGTTCGTTGTAACGGGAATTATCCTGGTGCTTGACCAGTGGACGAAACATCTCGTGCGGAGCAACCTGGCTCCTTCTGAAATCTGGTCACCCTGGCCCTGGCTGGCGCCTTTTGCCCGCATTGTCCACTGGCAGAACACCGGCGCTGCCTTCGGCATGTTCCAGGGCTTTTCTGTGGTGTTTGGGGTCCTGGCGGTGGTAGTATCCATTGCGATACTGTACTATTTCCCACTCGTCCCGAAAGAAGATAAGCTAATCCGCCTAGCCCTGGCGATGCAATTCGGCGGCGCCGTGGGTAATTTGATGGACCGTTTGAGATTTAATGGCGCAGTGACCGATTTTGTCTCTGTGGGTAATTTTGCGGTTTGGAATGTCGCCGATGCCTCGATAACAATTGGGGTGGCTGTCCTCATTCTGGGGATGTGGCAGAAAGAGCGTCGTGAAGCTCATCCAGCTGCTCCTTCCTTAGCAGATCCTGCTGCTGGCGGATCCAATGCCGTTCAAGAAGAAGGCAATGGTGAGTGATCGCCTGGAGCAAATGGAATTCTTGGGGGGGCGTGCAATTCGTCTCGATCAATTCATTGTTGAGTGTCTTCCAGAGTTTTCGCGTTCGCGTTTACAAGGTTTGATTAAGGATGGTATGGTCAGCGTTAATGGCCGCCAGGTAGTTAAAGCTGGTCATCTGCTTGATAAAGCAGCCCTGATAGAGCTGCGTGTTCCCGCTGCGACGCCCTCGAGCCTGCTGGCTGAAAACCTGCCGCTTGTCATCATTTATGAGAATGATGATGTGATGGTAATCGACAAGCCAGCGGGTATGGTGGTGCATCCTGCTGCCGGTCATGATTCGGGCACGTTGGTTAATGCTGCTCTCTATCATGCACCGGAGCTGGAAGGCATTGGGGGTGAGCAGCGTCCCGGTGTGATTCACCGCCTGGACAAGGATACATCCGGCTTGATCCTGATTGCAAAGAATGAGCGCGCACATCGCTTCTTGCAGGATCAGTTTCGCCTGCGGAAGGTTAACAAAGTTTATATCGCCCTTGTGGATGGTCATCCTCCCACACCCACTGGCATTGTAGATGCGCCTGTCGGGCGCGACCTCAACCAGAGGAAGCGCATGGCTGTGGTTCCAGCAGCCAAAGGTCGCGAAGCAATCAGCGAATACAAGACCCTGGAGTCTTTTCCGCAGCATACACTGGTTGAAGTGCACCCGGTTACCGGGCGCACCCACCAGATTCGACTGCATATGTCCTTCATTGGCTGTCCGATTGTCGCTGATACAATTTATGGTTATCGTAAACCGAGCCTTTCTTTACATCGCCATTTCCTTCATGCTCATCGGCTGCAAATTCATCTGCCGGGTGAAGCGGAGCCGCGCACCTTTATTGCCCCTCTATCTCCCGAGCTGCAGGAGGTTTTAGATGCTCTTCACAAATCTGATAGATCTTAGATCCGATACCGTGACCCAGCCCACGCCAGCCATGTGGGAAGCAATTTACAAAGCTGAGCTTGGTGATGATGTCTATGGTGAGGACCCGACAGTTAACCGGCTGCAGGAGTTTGCGGCTGAGCTGCTTGGCAAGGAAGCCGGGCTTTTTGTTCCAACTGGCACGATGGGAAATTTAGCCAGCATCCTGGCGCACTGCGGCCGCGGCGATGAGGTAATCCTGGGTGATCAAGCCCACACATTTCTCTTCGAAGCTGGCGGAATTTCTGCTTTGGGTAGCGTACACTCGCGCCAGCTACCGAACCAGCGCGATGGCTCGTTGGATTTGGAGCAGGTGAGCCAATCCATACGCGCCGACGACGCGCATTATCCCGTCACCCGTCTCATTGCACTTGAAAATACCCATAACCGCTGTGGTGGGGTCTACCTCACTCCGGAATATACGCGCGCAGCGGGTGAATTAGCTCATACACATGGACTCAACTTACATATTGATGGCGCTCGAATATTCAATGCTGCAGTCGCCCAGGGCATTCCTGCTCGCCTGCTGGCTGATCCTGCAGACTCGGTGACCTTTTGCCTGAGCAAAGCGCTTTGTGCTCCGGTCGGCTCGGTAATTGTCGGCACGCGCCCCTTTATTCAGCGGGCGCACCGGATGCGGAAAGTATTGGGCGGTGGGATGCGACAGGCTGGTGTTTTAGCTGCTGCAGGGATCGTTGCCCTGGAGACTATGATTGACCGCCTGGCTGATGACCATCGCCGTGCGCGCCAGCTTGCAGAAGGGCTTCGGCGTATTGATGGCTTGCTGGTCGATAAAGATTCACCCCAAACGAATATGATCTTTTTGGAGTTGACGCCTGAAACCGGCATGACGGCTAGCCAGGCTGCTGCACGGCTGCGTGATCAAGGAGTTTTGGTAGGTGCAGTAGGTTTGCGCCGCTTTCGACTGGTGACCCATTACTGGATCGATGATCAGGCAGTCGACCATGCCGTCTCTGCTTTCATGAACATGTTATAATATTCACAGATACTTTTGTCGGTTGGTGGGGAGGGTCTTGTCGGTTGAATGATTGCTGCGGGGGCAGATTGGTCGCTTTTTGATGTTTTCGTGAGGCAGTCACGCGCCAACTTCACGAAAACATCATTTTAATTTCCGCTAGACTGGCTCTGGAAAGGTAAGGGTCTTATATGACAGAGTACTTTACTTATGCTCAAATCGTCGAGATTGCCCAGACTGTCAAGGAATCAATTCGTGAGGTGCCAAAAGTTGGTATTATCCTTGGATCGGGACTGGGCGGGTTAGCTGAGATCATCGAGGAGCCAGTTGCCGTTCCTTATGCCAGCTTGCCTGATTTTCCTACCTCCACAGTCGAGGGGCATGTCGGTCGATTTATCTTTGGGCGATTGGAGCAGCAGCCCGTCATAATGATGCAAGGACGCATCCATTATTACGAAGGATACAGTATGGCTGAGGTGGTGCTGCCAATCCGCGTAATGCAGGTGCTTGGCATCCAATTCATGTTTGTGACCAACGCTGCTGGAGCTGTCAATCCAGCCTTTGACCCAGGCGATGTAATGTTGATCACCGATCACTTGAATATCCTTGGTATGAGTGGCTTGAGCCCCTTGCGCGGGCCAAATCTGGATCAATTTGGTGAACGTTTTCCTGATATGAGCCGTGCTTACGATCGCGATCTCGCTCAAATCGCACGCGGGATAGCGTTGGACCAACAATTTCCTCTTCGAGAAGGAGTCTACGCCTGCCTATCAGGGCCATCATTTGAAACTCCTGCCGATTTACGCTTCTTGAAAGGCATAGGCGTGGATGCAGTAGGAATGTCCACCGTGCCCGAAGTTACCGTAGCTCACCATGCTGGGACACGTGTGCTCGGCTTTTCTGGCATCAGCAATAAAGCCAATCTGGACGGTAATACGCTGACAACCCATGCTGAGGTATTGGAGGCTGGTAAGGTTATTGTTCCCAAGTTGGAAGCACTGGTTAGGGGAGTGTTACGCCGGTTGTAAGGTTTCGTTTGCAAACCGGATGAGCCATGCAGGAGACGATCAGCCTTCTCCAATCCTTTGAGGTATGGATATATGCTTTGCTTGGCCTGTTCGGTTTATATTTCGGACGAAAATTTTTCGTTGCTTGGCAGGAGCTGCGTAATGCTGGTTTTGGTCTTGAACGCGATAATGCTCAAGCCCGATTGAACCAATCGGCATTTTTGTTGGTGCTGCTGCTGCTGCTGGCAGTAGGTGAGTTTACACTGGTATCGTTTATTGCCCCTAGTTTGAGTGCTTCTTTGGTAGAGCCGACTGCCACCCTCAGTTTCTTATCAACAGCTACTCCCACTCCAGCGTTAGGATTAGTCTCACAGGGCACGGGCGGCGCGCCTACTGCCCAATTCGCCACTCCTGGGCTGACTGAGGCGTCCGGCTGTATTGCTGGTCGCATTGAGATCATGTCCCCTGCAGATGGGCAGCAAATCAGCGGTGTGGTACCGGTGATTGGTACAGCAAATATAGAAAACTTTGGCTTTTACAAGATTGAGCTAAAGTCAGTGAATAGTCCAGACTGGGTCACGCTCCAGGCTGGCAACGCTGTGGTGAGCCAATCGAAGCTGGGTGATTGGGATACCCGTCACCTAAGCCCGGGTGAATACCAGCTCGGTCTGGTTCTTGTAGACAATCAAGCCCGTTTGGCACCAGCCTGTATAGTGCAGGTAAACGTCATCCTCAGTGCCGATGGAACCTCAGCGCCATGAAAGGGTATTGAAATAATGCCAGAAATTGAAATTCGCGCAGCTAACGCAGAAGATATCCAGGCGCTGGTCGCACTGGACCACAATTATGTCAGTGATTTTGCCTGGCAAATGGATTATTCCCGCAATGAGAGCCCTCTGGCAGAAGAAAGTCAGGTGCAGGTTGGTTTCCGCCAGATCCGACTGCCTCGCTCAGTGCGAGTCGAATACCCTCGTCAGCCCCAGGCGTTACTTGAAGACTGGGGGCAGCGTTCAGGTATACTCGTATCATTACTGGCAGGTGAGCCAGTGGGCTATGCCGGGCTGATGCTTGGTGTGGCTCCTTTGACTGCGTGGGTGACTGATCTGGTGGTAAAGCGGCGCTGGCGCCGTCAAGGTATTGGTACGGCATTGCTGCTGGCTGCTCAGGAATGGGGCGTCCACCAGGGCTGCCGAAACCTCGTTCTCGAGATGCAATCCAAGAATTACCCGGCGATTCAAATGGCTTATAAGCAAGGTCTGGACTTTTGTGGTTATAACGATCGTTATTATGCAAACCATGACATTGCCTTATTTTTTGCCAAATCATTGCGATAAAGATCCCTATCGACAATAAAGTCGATCCAGTCGGTCTTTGGTTATCGGTAATAATATTCTGGTGCTATGTACGATTTTCTCGTCAATATCCTGCGTAATTTCAACGAATTCCTGACCGCTGGGATTGCCATCACGGCATTCTCTTTGTTGATATATGCGCTTTCGTTCAACCTGCGCGATCGTGTAGCGCGCTCTTTTGCTCTCATCTTATTGTGTGTGGTGTTCGTTTTTGTTGCCGATGCAATCGGCAGTGTCAGCAACACGCCAGAAGGACAGCGATTTTGGTTTTTCCTGCAGTGGCCAGGAATTATCTTCCTTCCTGCTACCTACATTCATCTCTCCGACGCTTTGCTAGCTACCACTGGCAGACCTTCACGCGGGCGACGCCGTATCGCGGTGCTCTTGGCTTATCTGATTTCCGGACTTTTCTTGCTGAGCTTACCCTGGCTGCTGGATGACCTGGTATTAGAGCCAATCCCTCACCTGCGACCCAATTGGTTCACCTGGTTGTTTACCGTGTATTACATTGCCGGGATGGTGCTTGCCTGGTCGAATTTTATTCGCGCTTACCGGCGTACGGTCACCAGTGCCAGCCGGCGGCGGATGTCGTACCTGGTCATTGGTGCTCTGGCTCCTGCATTGGGCTTATTTCCATTCCTGGTAGTGAGCCCACGTTTTGCTTCAGCAAGCCCATTATTCTTTTGGTTGGCAGTCGTAATCAGCAATATCCTGATATCCATCTTCCTGGTATTGATGGCTTATGCAGTCGCATTTTTCGGTGTTCCTTGGCCAGACCGTGTGGTTAAGCGCAGACTATTTAAATGGTTGATGCGAGGGCCGGTCACTGCGTCTACAGCTTTATTACTCACTACATTGGTCAGGCGTTCCGGACTCGTGCTTGGATATGACCTGTCTGCCTTAGCTCCGGTAATGATGGTTGCTACCATCTTGATTTTTGAGCACCTGATCACCCTGGTGGCGCCTGTCTGGGAGCGCTGGTTATTTTATGGACGTGACAGGGCTGATGTTGAATTGCTCCAGGCGATCGAGGAGCGTTTGCTTACCAGTAGCGATTTATATCAATTTCTGGAAAGTATTCTGGCGGCGGTCTGCGACCGTTTGCAATCTTCGCAGGCTTTTTTAGCTACTCTGGGCGGGCAAGGAGCGGAATTATTTGTGACCATAGGAGGTGACCAGATACTGGAAAAAGAAGATTTGTCAGTAGATGTATTAAAAATGGCAACTCAAAATGGCTTTAGTGAACTCTTTACCTGGGGGAGGTATTGGTTGGTGCCTTTGTCAAACGACGATAATGATGAGCTGTTCGGGTTGATGGGGGTGACGCAAACTCCGGATAGAACTCCGGATCAGGAACAATTGAAAGATCTTCGAATATTAGCTGATCGGGCTGCGATGGCTCTACAGGATCGTAAACGCCAACAACAAGTCTTTAGCTCTTTGGAGGATTTGACCTCGCAGGTAGATTTGATCCAGCGCCTGCGCGCTGCTTCTCGCTATGATAGTACAGAAATCTTAATTACGCCGGAACCACCACTGGAAGAAGACAGTTTTCCACGCTGGGTCAAGGATGCCCTGACCCATTATTGGGGCGGACCAAAGCTCACTCAGAGCCCTTTATTGGAGCTCGAAGTGGTCCAGCAATCGGTTCGTGAAAATGAGGATACCCCCGTCAATGCATTGCGATCCATCTTGCGTAAGGCGATTGAAAAAACTCGACCAGAGGGCGAAAGACGCTACACATCAGAATGGTTAATTTATAATTTATTAGAGATGAAATTCTTGGAAGGTCGGAAAGTTCGCGAGATCGCCATGCGACTGGCGCTCTCCGAAGCTGATTTGTACCGGAAGCAGCGCGTCGCTGTTGAAGCAGTAGCTAATGTAATTATTGAGATGGAAAGCCACGCCCGTAACGGTGCGACGATAACTGCGAATATCAATACATGAATCGAAATTACGTATTTGAGCCTTTGATCGCCGATGGTAAAACGCCTCTGCTTTATCTCGGCTTATTGTCAACTTGTCGATTAAGAAAAGGTGGGCTTAATGGTGATTAAAAACCATCAAAAATATATTCCAGGTGAAGCACCTCCACTTGATGAGTCTTGGTGGGATGCTGTATTAGCAGAAGATGAGGCTCGGAATCCTGTACATCCACAACGCAATCCTGTGCAACCAGCCACCGGTATGCGTCCAAACCCATCTCACCCACCTCTCGAGCAGGTGACAGTGGACTGGCAAAATGCACAGGATCTCTATGAAAAAGACCAGCCTGTAATCATGCATGTGAGTGGTTTCAACCGCGGTGGATTATTAGTTTGCGGGGAAAACTTACAAGGATTTGTCCCGGTTTCTCACCTGGTGGATACGCCAGAGGATACTCAGGAACCTGAGCAGTGGTTGGCAAGCTATTTGATGCTGGATATGCGGTTAAAAATTATTGAGTGCGATCCGGAACGCGGTCGAGTAGTTTTTTCTGAGCGGGCTGCTCTGGCAGAAACAGGCGTACGAAACCACCTGTTGGAGCAGTTGCGTCCCGGAGATTGTGTGATGGGATCGGTCACCAACACAACTGAGTTTGGTATTTTTGTAGATCTTGGCGGGGTTGAAGGGTTGGTGCATGTTTCGGAGATATCGTGGGGGCGCGTGCATCACCCGGCCGATGTCGTACAGGTCGGACAGCAGGTGAAGGTGCATGTGATCAACGTTGATCGCGAGCGCGCCAGGGTTGCTCTAAGTCTCAAACGGTTGTATTCCAATCCCTGGGAGACAGCCCAACAGCGCTATCATGCGGGTCAGATCACTGGAGGGGTCATCACGAGCGTGGTGCCTTTCGGCGCCTTTGCCCGCCTCGAAGAAGGTCTGGATGGATTAATCCACATATCGGAAATGGATTGTGATGGGGTAGGGCATAAGCCTTCCGACATGTTGAGTGTGGGTCAGCAGGTAATGGTGCGCGTTCTGCATGTGGATAGCGCTCGCCAACGCCTCGGTTTAAGCCTGAAGCTGGATGGTGAACCTGGATGAAGCGTGATGCCTGGTTGCTGGCTTTTGGGTTGCTGATGGGATTATTAGCAGCTGGTCTGTTGATATTGGTTTCTGGACGACCGCGCGGCCAGTCGATCACTCTTTCCCCTCCGCCCACACCTGCACCTTTACAGGTGCACGTAACAGGTGCAGTTAACAAGCCTGGAGTGTATGCATTGCCTCCCGGAAGCCGCATTCAGCAGGCGATTGATGCTGCTGGAGGTCTCACCCCTCAGGCTGACGTCAGCATGCTCAACCTGGTTGCGCTGATAGAGGATGGGCAGCGCTTGCATGTCCCTTCGCAAGGCGGGCCGGCGGAGCAGACAGCGGATGACCCAGCTACCGAGGAGAGGTCAGTTTCCATCTCAGGAAAAATCAATATTAACACCGCCACCCTCGATCAGCTAGATACATTACCTGGTATAGGTGAAATTACCGCCCAAAAAATTATAGATTATCGCTCAGTGCACGGCCCATTTCCCAACATTGAAGCGATCATGGATGTGGACGGAATTGGTGAAGGTACATTCGAAGAGATCAAAAATTTTATTTCAATTAGCGACTTTCCATGAAAGCGGATATGCCGGGACGTAAGCGTCGATCTACCTCTACCAGCTCCTTCGGCTCACCAGGTCGTGCAAGCCACGATGCCAGCCGCTTTTATAATAGCCAGCTATATAACGGCTTACCTGTCGAGCAACCTGTGGTTTACCAGGAAAATCAGCTTCCTGATTCGCTTATTGACCACGTCATCTGCACATCATCTGAAAATCTCGGCCTGATCCCCGACCAGTCTGTGCATTTGATGGTGACGTCACCGCCCTATAATGTTGGCAAGGATTATGACCAGGATTTAAGCCTGGAGCAATACCGTGGATTCCTGAGCAGGGTATGGTCTGAAGTTTATCGGGTATTGGTGCCCGGTGGACGTGTCTGCGTGAACATTGCCAATCTGGGACGCCGTCCATACATTCCGCTGCACATCTACATGGTGGAGGATTTATTGCGCGCAGGCTTTTTGATGCGCGGTGAAATCATCTGGAATAAGGCTGCCAGCGCCAGTCCTTCCACCGCCTGGGGCAGTTGGCGTTCCGCAGCAAATCCTACGCTCCGTGATGTTCACGAGTACATCCTGGTTTTTTCAAAGGGTTCGTTTCAGCGTCCGAATCCATTTCAGCGTCCGGCAACCATCACGAAAGAGCTTTTTCTAGAATCCACTCGCAGCGTGTGGACTTTCCCGGCTGAATCTGCTCGAAAAATTGGGCATCCGGCGCCATTCCCGGTCGAGCTGCCGCGCCGCTTAATAGAACTTTATACCTTTGAAGGTGAGGTAGTGCTCGATCCATTCATGGGCAGCGGCCAGACCGCGCTGGCAGCTCTGCAAACTCGCCGCCACTTCATTGGGGTCGAGATCGATCCTGTCTACGTACAGCTGGCAGAACGACGCATCCACGAATCATCTTCTGCTGAGAGAAGGAATCCTATGTCTGAAACTTTAGAACAACTACTTGCCAGTCTGCCGGAGGGTGTTCGCCAGGCTATTCTGGCACAGGATGCGAGTGCCTTTCAATGTGCCCTCGAAGATCTGTCCGAAGAAGATGCCAGAAGCGTGATTGCGCGTTTACAGGGAGCCGGTATTATCGGGTCAGGTCCGGTTGCCGAGGGAGATTTTCAACAAGTGCTGACAGAGTTTGATTTCCTGCTCCAGGCAATTGTGGCAGTTGCCCACGGCGATCACTCGAAGCAGACTCAGGTGGAAGCAGCACTGTCCTCCCTCGATAAAGCTGGCTATCACATCGATGGTGCAGTGCGAGCGATTTGGTCTGGTGAGCGCCAGGCTTCAAAATTGGTAAGCGGCTTAGATGTCATCAGCGCCAGTCTGGTGGAGCACATTCTCGCTCTGGTGGAAGGGAAAGCCAGCCCAATGGAAAGCATAAATGCCGACGCATTGGTAGCGAGCTTACCAGCTGATGTGCTCGCCGCGGTGGAAGCTCAAGATGAGCTGGCGTTCCAGGACGCATTGGAGCGTTTGTTACCAGCAGATCGTACTTTTGTTGAGCAACAGCTCGATCATCTGCAAGAACTTTCTGACCTCGAGGAGGCGCAGGATCATGCCAACCTGATAAGTCAGTCTAGTGGCTTGCCGCTTGAAGTACGCCGGGCAGTTTTGGGAGATGACCTGGCAGGTCTGAAAGCAGCGCTAATCGAGTTCTCTCCAGACGAAACGCAATCAATACTTGAACATCTTCAAGCTGCTGGTCTTTTCCACGAAATGGAAAAGGCTGGGCTTTCACGAACTTTAAATGAATTCGAACCAATGCTGCTTGCTATTGCAGCCATTGCGCACGGGGATGATGACTAGCAAACCTCAGGTCGAAGAATTCCTGCAAACGCTGTCAGCCGAAGGGTGGAAGCTCGATGATGCGGTCAGGCGTATATGGGACGGATGAGCGCGATTTTGAAACGCTCAGCCAGGGGCTAGATATTCAAGATCAGGGAATGGTGCGCTTGATATTGGATTATCTGGATAATTAAAGCTGTCTGTGATTGATTCGCTTGACTAAATGATTAGCAAGTCAGTTCGGCAGATAGGTGCTGCTCTACAGGTGGGTAGAATCGCAAGTAATTGGTGGTCGCTGCGGATGAATCGCAATAAACTCCGCGATACTCTAATGGTAATAAAGCAGCTAGCTGGTACATAATTTCGTCCGTCATTGCTTGTCGAACACCGCGGGTAAGTGTTTCCTGGGGCGGCGCGATGTAAAACGGCAGTCCAATATGGATGTGAAAATCGGTTCTTCGCAATCGAAGCAAGTTACCTCTCAAGGCTTCTTGACCATAATATACCAACGGAAGAAGCGGCGCACCTGAGCGCAGTGCCAGGTATGTGACGCCTGGATAACCTTGTTGCAGATGTCCATGCCCGCTGCGTGTGCCTTCAGGGGTGATGGCGACAATCTTTCCTTGCTCCAGTGCCTGCAGTCCTGCGCGAAGTGCGGTTAAATCGGCTTCCCCTCGCTGAATAGGAATAGCTCCCCAGAGGTTAAACAGTGATCCGAGAAGGGGATTGTCCCAGGTCTCTGACTTTGCAAACCCGGTAACCGGGCGTGGCTGGAGGTGGGAAAATACCAGTGGTACGTCCATGAAATTGATGTGGTTGCAGACAAGAATTAGGGGTCCCTTCGGAGGTACTTTAGCAAGCGGGCTATCCTCCACGCGGCACATCATTCGAGTCAGCCCTTTGATGGTGTAAGTAACTGTCCAGAAAGCTAGGGACATCGCTTTTTATCCTTGTGCTGGTACGATTACTTCCATTATTTTAGGAAGGATTTTTATTTCCAGTTGTTGTCCGGTGGTGCACAAGGTCTCGCCGTCTGCGTGTGCCGGCAGTCCGCCTTCCAGCGATCGAATAGTAATCTGTGAAGTGCGAGCGGTCTTAATTGCTGGATGCCCGACCTGACTGCCCTTCATGAAGCGAGGAATCAGTAAGAAAATTCCTGACCGGCTGACTTGCCCTGCAATGCACAGGTCAAATAGCCCGTCATCAATGACGCCTTCAGGCGCCATCATGAAGCCTCCACCCATACGCCGACCATTCATTACTGAAACCATCAGCGCAGGTTGGGTGATGCTTTGCCCGTCATAATCAATTTGCAAAGTTGGAGCATGGAAGTATAAAATAATTGTCTTTAACGCAGCCACTATGTACGAAGGAAAACCGCTCAGATGTTTCAGCTTGAGTGCTTCGAATCCCACCACTGCATCAAAACCAATTCCTACCCCGTTGCCAAAGTAGCGCCCCTGCGGGTAGTTGCCACCCTGGACAAATCCAATGTCGATCCACTTGCGCCGTCCCGAAGCCAGCGCCTGGCAGGCGATTTCCAAGTCATGCGGGACGCCGACTCCGAAACCAAAGTCATTGCCGCGCCCAACCGGGATCAGGCCAAGCGCCGGTCCGCTGGCTGCTAGCTGGCGAGTCCGCAGCAGCCCGTCGATGACCTCGTTTGCAGTGCCATCGCCCCCTACCGCAACCACTACATCCCAACCAGCAGATGCAGTTCCTTCTTCAGCGATCAGGCTGGCATGCCCCGGGTATTCCGTCCGGCGCATCTCAAAATCCAATCCCAGCTCTTTCAAGCGCTGTTGGATTAAACAAAAGACCTCTCTCCATTTCCCCTGCCGGAAATTGGGTTAACGATGATCAGGTGTCTGGTCATATAATATTGAATTGATTCCTTATGATAATATAAATGCCTTGCGCTGATTATAACCCCTATAAGAATGATTTGTTTCGATACATTTCGACACCGTTAATCAAGGAACTCCTGTCATGGCTCAACTTCGAATCCGCCTTGGGACAATAGATGATTCCCATGCTGTGTTTGAGGTATTGCTGGATTCACTGCTTGATTTTGGCGAGCACAAGGGTGTGATGGCCGTGACCGGCGGAAGGAGTGCAGATCCGGCAGAGCTGTGGGCGCGGCGCAGACCACTCTGGGAGCATCTGGCACGAACCGCCGACCAGTTCTGGGTTGCAGAGCAGGAGAAAAAGGTGGTAGGCTATGCTCGCAGCATTTTGCGCGATGGTGTGCGTGAGTTGACGGAGTTCTTTGTCCGCCCGGATTTCCAGTCCGGCGGTCTGGGGCGTGAGCTGCTTTCGAGAGCTTTCCCTGCGAGTGGAGCACGGATGCGGGTGATTATTGCAACCAGTGACCTGTCTGCCCTGGCGCTCTACCTGCGCAGTGGACTGGCAGCGCTCGTACCGCAAATGTATTTCTCTCGCCGAATAGAAATTGTTGAGCAACCTGGCGATCTGGAAATCGTACCAATGACAGGCGGCAGTGCAGCCCTTGAGCAGCTCGCCGAGCTGGACCGGCTCGTCCTGGGACACCGGCGCGATGTGGATCATGCCTGGCTGGGAGAGCAGCGATATGGATATTTCTACCAGCGCAGCGGCCGGTTGGTGGGGTATGGCTATATCAGCCGCGACTGGAGTGGACCGTTCTGCCTTCTGGAACCGTCCGATTTTCCCGCGGTGCTGGCGCATGCGCAGAACCAGGCAGCCGAGTTGGGCGCCGACTCCATCGGCTTTGAAGTGCCATTGGTAAACCAGTCGGCAGTAGTGTACTTGCTCTCTCACGGCTATCGATTGGATGGCTTCCTGGGCTCAATCATGAGCGATTTGCCTTTTGGTAAGTTCGAGAATTATATTTTAACCAGTCCGCCTTTTATCTTATAATCGACAGGAGTCTGTCTTTGATCATTACCGGTAGACTTGATATGGGTACATTGTGCAGCATTGCACCTCACCACAAAGGGAAAATTTGATGCAGCCTCTTTATGTTCACACACCCCTGTGGCATTCCAGTGCTCTGAGCGCCATCACCGGGATACCGGTCTATTTAAAAATGGAGGCTCTGCAGCCGGTGGGGTCTTTCAAGGCGCGTGGCATGGGCGCCATTTGCCAGGACATGGCCCTGGCTGGCGTCCAAAAGGTGATCTGTTCTTCCGGCGGGAATGCCGGTTTCGCAACTGCATATGCCTGCCGACAGCTCGGGCTGGATGCCACAATTGTTGTGCCTGAAACCACGCCGCAGCGCTCCCGTGACCTGATCCAGGGCGAAGGCGCACGCCTGCTCATTCATGGCGCAAGCTGGGACGATGCCCATGCCTACAGCCTCGAGCTGGCACACCATACCGGTGCGGGTTATGTGCACCCCTTCGACGATCCACGCATCTGGACCGGGCACGCAAGCCTGGTGGCAGAAATTGCTGAAAGTGGAATTAAACCTGGCATGGTGGCGGTATCGGTCGGCGGGGGTGGATTGCTGTGTGGTGTGCTGGAAGGTCTGTGTGCTGTAGGTTGGGATGATGTGCCCGTGCTGGCGATCGAAACCGAGGGCGCAGCATCATTCGCTGCCTCGGTAAAAGCCGGGCGCCTGGTGACGCTGGAAAAAATCACCTCGCTGGCGACCACGCTAGGCGCACGCACGGTGACCGCGCGCGCCCTGGAATGGACCCACCATCACGAGATCATTCCCTGGTTGGTGACTGATCGCCAGGCTGTGAATGCCTGCCTGCGTTTCTCCGGGGATCACCGTCTGCTGGTAGAACCGGCCTGTGGCGCTGCGCTTTCGGTGGTTTATGACCGCGCCCCAATCCTGGCTGATCGCGCCCCGCTGGTTGTGATTGTGTGCGGCGGCGCGGGCGTCACGTTGGAGCTGCTGCAGCAGTGGGATAAGCGGACCCTCGGTTAATACTTACCAAATTCCTCGACCGCATCCACCATCGCCAGGATGTTCTCTGGGGGGACCTCCTCCATGATCGTGTGCACGGATGCCACCATATACCCGCCCCCTGGTCCCATCACTTCGATCACACGCCGGACTTCCTGGCGCACGTCTTCAGGGGTGCCATAGGGAAGGATGCGCTGCGTGTCAATTGCCCCGCAGAAGCACAGCTTCTTCCCATAGCGCTGCTTGAGCTCGCTCAGGTTAGCCATCTTCCCAGCCGCAGTCTGGATCGGGTTGAGTATATCCACCCCGATCTCTACAAAATCATCCATTAAGTCAAACACATCACCATCTGTATGGAAGAAAACCTTCGCCTTCGTGCGTTCCTTAATAAATGCAATATAGTCAGCATGGATGGGCTTGAGCATGCGCCGGTACATGCGCGGGGAGATCATCAGCCGGTCCTGGGTGCCCAGGTCATCCCCGATCTTGATCATGTCCACGTCGTCGCCCAGTGCCGCAAGGAAGTGTCCCATCAAAGTCTTACACATTTCAGCGTTCTTACGCAGCAGCGCCTCAGCGAACTCGGGCTCGCTGGCCAGGTTGAGCAGGAACCGATCCATGCCCTGCATGGCAAACGCCCTTTCAAAGGGGAACAGCAGCCAGGGTGTTGCAATGATCGCGTATTGATTCTCCTGGCGCAAGCGCTGCGCTTCCTGGCGGACGTGCGCCACGCGGAAGGGGTCGTTCATATCTGGCCACGGATAGTTCTCCAACTCCTCTATCGTGTGCGCCTCAGCCAGCGGGTGCAGACCTGGAAACCACACTCCCGGTTCGATTTCGGTCGAGCCGCTGCCCCAATCGTCGATGTAGGGTGAATGCTCGGGACGGTTGGCATTGCGCTCGTTGACTGCCTGCGGCAGGCGGTCCCATATTCCTCGCACGTCGCTGTGCAGCCGCTGCAGTACTGCCTCGTCAATCAGCGCTGAGCCCAGCTCAGGCCAGTCATACAGGTAGCGGTCCTCAGCCTGCACACCGAGGAAATCCTTTAACCGGCGGTAGGCTTTCATTTTTATTGTGGTGGTATTGCTGGATCCAATGATGACCGGAACCCGGTCGGGCTCTTCAAAATTCAGGGCTGCCAGCACGCGCTCGCGCGGGGTAAGTGACATAATATCCTCCGTTTTATATTAATCCATTCATCTAGCCATCGATCGAATGGCCTTTTTTATCATTATAATTGATCGCATGTCTCAGATGACAACTTTAGAGGTTCCAGTCCAGGGAATGGACTGCGCCGACTGCACCCGCCATGTCCAGCATGCCATTGCCGGGCTGCCTGGTGTCCAGGATGTGGAAGTCTACTTGACTTCTGAAAAAGCGTTGGTGCGCCTCGATCCGGCGCAGGTGGACCTGCCGGCGATACGCCAGGCGGTCAAAGAAGCCGGATATACCGTGCCCGAAAGCTGGCAGACCAGCCCGGTCAATCGTCCGGTTGAGTCTGGCAAAGTATTTACCCGCCAGGTTTTCATCGTCCTGGGTCTACTCTTTGGCGTGATCCTTCTGGTGCTGGTGGGTGAGACCCTGGGTTTGCTCGATACCTTTAGCGGACGCATCCCCTGGTGGCTGGGTCTGCCTCTGGTGCTGGCAGCGGGTTACCCGGTCTTCCGTAAGGTAGTTGTGGCTGCCTTGCATAAACAGGTCATATCCCACACCCTGATGACCCTTGGAGTGCTGGCAGCCGCGCTGGTAGGCGAGTGGCTGACCGCCCTGGTAGTGGTGTTTTTTATGCGCGTGGGCGACACTGTCGAACATTTCACCGCCGAACGCGCCCGCCAGGCGCTTAAGAACCTGGCTGCCCTTTCCCCTGAGATGGCGCGTGTGGAGCGCGGCGGTGCGGAGCTCGAAATTCCTGCTGCCGAGGTGCAGGTGGGGGAGACCGTGATTGTGCGTCCAGGTGAAAAAATCCCCGTGGATGGCGAGGTGGTCTCTGGCAGTGCCACGGTTGATCAGGCTTCCATCACCGGGGAGCCCCTGCCGGTGGAGATGGGGCCGGGTGGGCATGTATATGCCGCCACTATCGCCCAGTTGGGCAGCCTGCGGGTGAAAGCGATCAGCGTTGGTCCCGATACCACTTATGGGCATATCCTGCGCCTGGTGGAGCACGCTGAGGCTCACCGCGCCCCTGTACAGCGCATTGCTGATCGGTTTTCAGCTTATTATTTGCCCGTGGTTGCGGTGATTGCCACACTGACCTTGTTGATCAGCCGCGACCCGCTGGCCACCGCGGCGGTGCTCGTGGTAGCCTGCTCGTGTGCCTTTGCGCTGGCCACACCAATCGCCATGATGGCTTCCATAGGTGCTGGTGCCCAGCACGGTATGCTCATCAAGGGCGGAAAATATCTGGAGCAGTTAGCCCGCGCCGATGTGGTCCTCATCGACAAGACTGGCACGCTCACCCTGGGCAGGCCGGAGATTTCCGAGGCGATTCTTTTCGATCACACGGCAGGGCTGGATGAGGCGCGATTACTGAGCCTGGTGGCATCGGCGGAGCGTTATTCCGAGCATCCCCTGGCGCGAGCCGTGCGTCAGGCGGCTCTGAAACAGGGTCTGGCGCTGGCAGAACCGCAGGATTTCTCTGCCCTTCCGGGTCTAGGCGTGCGAGCCCGGGTGGATGGCCGGCTGGTGGAAGTCGGCAGCGGACGTCTGGCAGCCGGCGCTGCATCCCTTGATGCATCGACTGCCACGGGTGGTTTTTCCGGGGCAGCCTCACAACCGGGCGCGGTCCAGGCTGCCGTCCAGCGCATACAGGATCAGGGTCACAGCCTACTGTTTGTTTCTATTGATGGCGTGCTGGCCGGCCTGCTGGCGGTCAGTGATGCCCGCCGTCCCGAGGTGCCAGATGCAGTCCAGTTGCTGCGCGCGGCTGGTATCCAGACTATTGAGCTGCTCACTGGGGACCATGAGCGCAGCGCTGCACTCCTGGCAGGCGACCTGGGCATTCCTTTTCGCGCCGGGCTGCTGCCGCAGGATAAGATCGCCATTGTGCAGGAATACCAGGCTGCCGGTCATGTCGTGGTGATGATTGGCGATGGCGTCAATGACGCACCAGCCCTGGCTCAGGCAGACGTGGGCATCGCCATGGGCGCAGCCGGTGCCGATGTCGCTATTGAAGCCGCGCATGTTGCTCTGCTGCGTGACGATTGGTGCCTGGTGCCCGAAGTGTTCGAAATCGCCCGCCGCACTATGCGCGTTGTGAAGTTCAATATTGGCTTCACTGCGGTTTACAACGTTATCGGCCTGACCCTGGCAGCCTTTGGCCTGCTGCCGCCAGTTCTTGCTGCTGCCGCCCAATCCATCCCCGACCTGGGCATCCTGGCGAACTCTTCCCGCCTGTTGCGATATAAAGACTAGGGGTAAAAAAATTGGGCAGATCGCTGCCCAATTTTTTTACCTCACACACTCTATTTACCCATCACCATGGGTAAATATAGCAGCCTTGAGATTCACTGCTCTCCAGGCATCGATCCTCCCCCATCCGAATGTGTTATTGGGACGAATGTCGCCCGATAACCCACCACAGCTTTCCGAGGTAGAAAGTGGTACGCTGGACAGGCGCATAATTTGTTCCAGCATATCCACCTCTCCCCTCAGCTCAGGACGTGCCGAGATCAGCAGCACCGCCAGTCCGCTGACATGCGGCGCTGCCATGCTGGTACCGCTGGAGGTGCCGTAACCCGTCAGGTTGCTGGAGAAGATGCTCACTCCAGGGGCGGTGATATCAGGCTTAACCAGCCCCGTCAAAGCCGGGCCGCGGCTGCTGAAGCCTGCCATTAGATCGCTGCTGTCGCTGGCGCCCACCGAAAAAGATGCATCATAGATGGCTGGCGGGTCATTCACAGTCTGGCAGGCTGATCCAGAATTTCCTGCCGAGACCACCACCAGGATGCCCGCTGCGCGTACATTTTCCACCGTCTGCTGCAGTGCATCCCAGGCACAGTTTTCTGATGGCGGGCAGCTCCAGGAGTTGTTGATCACGTCCGGTGCCAGGTCTGCACGTGGATTAGCACCCAGCAGGTCGGTGGGAGCGATGAACCACTCGAAACATTCCATATAGGTGGATGGCTTACCGACACCTTCATTCATATTACGGCAGCCGATCCATTTAGCGCCTGGTGCCATGCCAATCGATGTGCCAGAGCTGGCATCACCGACCATTGTGCCCATGGTGTGCGTTCCATGCCCGTAATCGTCACAGGGTGCGGTAAGGTCATAGCCACAGGAATTGGGTGTGCCAGGGGGATATTCGGATTCGTGGATGGCATCATGCCAGGCATAGTTGTGGTCTGCAGGTCCACCATTCCAGCCGCGGTACTGGTTGATCAGGGATGGATGATCCCATTGGTAGCCTGTATCCTGTCCGCCCACCACCGCGCCCTGCCCGTTGTAACCTTGCGCCCAGACTTCAGGAGCGCGCACTTTCTCGATGTTCCACTGCACGCCAGTCGCACTCTGTTCTGTTTCTTCTATCCTGACATCAGATGCGGTGGGATCAACTGGCAAAGAGAGCTGAATGGAGGGGTTGGAGTAAATGCGCCTGATATCCGCTCGCTGCGCTAAGGCTTGCAGCGTCTTCTGGTCGCCGCGCACCCAAACGAGGTTGGCTATCCAGTACGAGCGGTGCTCTACCACATTGCGCCTCAGCTCCAACAACACCGGCGCCTGGCTGCGCCGCGCAGTTTCCTGCAATTCCGCTACCACTGCCACCCCTCTGGCAGCCTTGTCACTCAGCCGGCTTGCCTGGCTGAGGTCAGCCTGCTCATTGAGCATCACCAGAAACTCGACCGGACCCTCGGCAGCCTGTGTCAGCAACTCGGGTTCGACCTTTGCCTGCCAGGCAGCCTGGGCAGTCTGGTGGAAATTTCCCGCCAGCCCACTGATCAGCAATGCCAGCAGCAACAGAAGCGCTCTTTTCATTAAGCTTGCCTTCCAGAAATTTGTTAATACCCTACCGTTCCGTCGCAGCGGTAGATTATTAAAACTACGAACCGCTCAGTGCGTTTACTAATTCACGGCAGAAGTATGGGATATCCTTCACCACCCGACCCCACACCTGGTTGCCGTCCCGGAAGGCGGCTTCGTCGACCCAGGTAGCGCCAGCATTGACCAGGTCATCCTTAATGCCCAAAGAGCCGGTGGCTTTATGCCCGCGCACAATACCGGCTGAGATCAGTACCAGACCTGCGTGGCAGATGGCGCCTACAATCTTACCTTGCTCGTCGATCTGGCGTACCAGTGCCAGGATTGCCGGGTCACGGCGCATTTTATCTGGTGCCCAGCCGCCTGGCACCACGATCCCATCGAACTCATCTGCCTTGACCTCCGTCACCAGCTTATCGGGTGTGGCTTCCAGGCATGTTTTGCCGTGGTAGGTCTTGATCTTTGAGCTGACCACGGTAACTTTTGCACCTTCCTCAATCAGGCGCATCATCGGCACGTAAAACTCCAGGTCTTCGAAACCCTCATCGACCAGATAACAAATGTGCTTTCCAACCAGTTTCATAACGTTTCTCCTTTCAAAGAATTTTCCTGTTGCCTTGGCGTAAAGCCATGTGCGACTTCATGGCAGTAGCCCATAATACCACTCTGATCGTTTGTAAAATTAGGGCTTGCACTAATTTTACAAACGAATTAACAACCGCACCTCCGGCCAAACGAACGGCAGAGCAACCAATACTCCGATGCCCATTGCTACCAGCCCTGCAATCACTCCCGGAAGTGGTAAACCCAGCGCCAGGACGCCAGCCGCAGCCAGACCGCCAGCAAGGCTAGCCAGCAGCACCCGTCCCAGCGTGTTTTTGATCTGCAGGATGCCCGGGTAGCGCCGGTTGAGCAGCACCAGCAATGTCAGTGCCAGCCCAGTATACACCAGTGCGTTCGCCAGAGCGATGCCTGCTGGTCCAAGCAGCCATGCCAATCCTGCTCCAATTAGAATGAAGGCGACTGCCCCGCCCCAGTAGACCTTAAGCGGAGTTATGGCATCCTGGCGGGCGTAGTAGGCGCGCACCGTCGTTTCGAGCAAAGCGTGCCCTACCATGCCCAGCAGAAAAGCGCGTGTCACCCACGCCACCAACTCGGTCCCTGCTGCATCGAAGCCCAGGATCTGGATCACCGGGCGTACTCCCACCGCTACCACCACCGCCACCGGCAGCGCCAGCGCCAGAATCACCCGCAGGGCGCGGTTTAAGGTGTCCCTGAAAGCCTGGTCCTGGCCGCGCGTCACCAGCTCGGACAGGGTTGGCAGCAGCACAGTGGCGATGGCTGTGCCAATCAGCGTCTCCGGCACCTGCATGAACAGCCAGCCGTTCGCCAGGGCGGTCACCGAGCCCTCAGCCAGTCGCGATGCGATGTTATCCTGGGCGTAAAATATAACCTGGATCGCTCCGACGGTCAGTACGCGCGGTCCGACCAGCGCCAGCACCTTAACCACCCCAGGGTGGCGCAGATTGATTGCCGGTCGCCAGCGGAAGCGGTAGTAGATCAACCCGGGCACCTGCACCAGCAGGAACAGCGCCGCGCCCAGCACGGTGCCGTACACAACGCCATGGATGCCCAGCCCAAAGGCCGGCAGTGTGATTGGTCCCAGGGAGAGGCCATTCTCCGGTGCCAGCACGATCACCCCGAACAGGGTGCCGATATCGTACATCGCCGGCGCCAGGGCGGGCAGGAAGAAGTGTTGATTTGCCTGAAGCCCGGCGATCGCCAGCCCGCTGAGTGAGAACAGCAGCGTGCCCAGCAGGTTGATGCGCATCAGGTCCGCAACCAGCGCCTGCTGGACGGCAGTGAAGCCCGGCGCTACGCCCAGGCGGAAGCTCACCAGTTGGTCCGCAAAGATGAACACCAGCAGTGACAGACCGGCGGTCGCCAGGAAGACCAGATTGGCGATGCGCGAGAAAAGGTCCCACATTGGGGCGCGCCCTTCGCGCTCCAGGTATTCGGAGAGCACAGGAATCAGCGCCATCGCGAGTACACCCCCCGAGATCAACGCGAAGAGCAAGTCGGGGATGTTATTGGCTACATAAAATGCGTCCAGCGTGGCCGACAGGCCAAACTGGCGGTTGATCAGGATCTTGCCCAGGAAGCCGAGCAGCTTCTCCAGGCCGAAGAAAAAAGCGACGATCAGAGTGGAGCGGGCTATTTTGGACATCGGCTCAGCCAATTTTGCAAGTATAGCACTATCCAACTTAGTTTGTTTATTTTCTGTATCGCAGAAACAGAAAATAAACAAACATCCCAAAATTATGTTAGAATGCCCATCGTCATTCGTTAAACGATTCCCGGAGGGATGGCCGAGTGGCTTAAGGCGCCTGTCTTGAAAACAGGTTTGGAGAAATCCAACGTGGGTTCGAATCCCTCTCCCTCCGCCAGATAATTATATTGTAGTGAGTGTGATGCGCAGGATTCTGCTCACCACATAATTTCTTATTTCGAGTATTCGGGATTATTTTGGACGGCTTTGCCGCCTAAAATAATCCCGAAGACAATTCATTTTCCATCAGCTCCGGAATGAAGCTAAATTAAATTATTAATTGCATCGTCGGATTAGATATGGTAGAATTCTGGCGCATACTGGGGAGGTGCCAGAGTGGCCGATTGGGCTCGCCTGCTAAGTGAGTGCGGGGCTTTAAACTCCGCCGCGGGTTCGAATCCCGCCCTCCCCGCAGTTACAAATTTTTCCCTAACAGGGGCAGAAACGCAATGATTGGTTGAATTGCCGCCAGCGCGTTGTCTCGCACCCAGGCTGTTTCGAGAGCTAATCGAAGCAGCCTTTTCTTTTGCTCATATCTCAATTACAGTCTGACGACATCCCCAATGTAAAATGCCGTGATCGGAACCTCTGGCGCTATTTGCTTGCAGCGTGAGATCACCATTCGGGCATGCCGCTCAGTCCAGTAATCATCGACATCTCGCCCATATTCTTCCAGGTGAGTCAGGACAACCCTTTTCGGTTGAAAGCCAGCGCAGAAGCGGCAGAATTGGTCCAGCAGAGGCGGCTCATCCAGCAAGGCGCTCCCGCGTCCCAGCCAGACATGGGCGAAAATTCCATCCAATGGGCCTGGCAGGACCGGAAAAGTAGCTGAGTAATTTCGGGTATCGCCTGGAAACAGCCAGCGTTTTCCATTGAACTCGACCAGGTATGCAGTTGCCGGGACTCCATGCCTCTTTCCGGAAGCAGCCGGAAATTCCTCGAAGTGATGCCCTTCAAAAGGGATGAGGTGTATCCCCAGGATGTCGATGGCTTGCATTGGCCGGGGGACAATGACCCGGTCCTCAGGAAGCGATATAACAGCCTGCACCCGCTGCAGAAGGTATTCGGGAATCACCCAGCTCAGAGGCAGGTTTTGCAGCGTGCGTAACAAATTGAAATCCAGGTGGTCGGTGTGGCTGTGGGTCAGCAATACAAATCTAAGTTGTTCGAAAGCCTGGCTGGTGTCCACCGCTGGTGCGCCTGGGACGCGCCAAGGCAGGGTCAGCGGATCGAGCGCCAAAAGAACGCCAGCCGTACGCAGGACATAATTGGCTGAATACATCAGCCAGGCACCGTCCTCAGCGTCAGGTGCGTTCCATTCTGCAGACATCCTGCCAAAGAGTTGTGGATAAGCTGCACCTGCAATTTGCCCGGCGTTTGGTGAGGCGGGTTTGCTCCTCAGCCGCTCGATCCGTGATTGTATTTGGCATGAATGAGTGCCTCCACGTCGGCGATTGAGAGCTTGAAAGGCCCAAGGTCTTCCATCTTCAGGCTGGTGACCGCTGCTGCCCAAATACCAGCTTCACGTGGTGGTTTTATAAGCCGCATGGCGACGTATGCGCCAATGCAGGTGTCGCCGCGCCCGCTGCGCCCGTTCAACTGCCTCGGGTAAAAGCCCAGATCGCTGAATTTCCCGTCAGCATAGACAAGCACGCCGTCCTTGTGGGTCAGCACGATCTCTGTGGGTCCCATAGCGGCATAGAATTGTGCGGCTCTGTGCAGGTCTGTTTCACCGGTAAGAAACTCCGCCTCGACTGCATCGCTTTTTACGATGTCCACCTGAGCCAGAGTTTCCTGCATCTCTTCCCACGGTTCATAGCATAACTCCTCCCCGCGCAGGACGCGCACAAAGCCCTGCATGTCTGCAGCGACCAGAACCCCTTTCTTTTTTAGGCTCTGGATGACATCCAGACTGACCTCGCCGCGCAGGCTCGAGCCGATCACTGCGGCTTTCGTCTGCAGGCTATCCACCTGGCTGGCGGTGATCGTGCCTGCCGTGGCAGCGACAGACAGATGACGTATGTCAGGGTCCGTGGTTGGGTACTCGAGCTTCATCAAGGTTGAGTAAGGGGAGTAAACCGGATAACAATCGATTCCCGCCTGTTCGAGGGTGCGCACCACGTGGACGTCTGCTTCCGCCAGGCGGGTGACCACTGCGGTCTTGAATCCCAGCCGGATTGTGGCATGGGCGGCGTAGTTGACCGCCCCGCCGTCGACATACCTTATACCCGCTCGGGGAGATGATCGTGTCCTTGGTGTAATTACCGATGCACACCACGTCGTACTGCTGCTTCAGTTTTCATAATTCCCTTTCTAAAAATGCGCCGATTGTATTCATGGGATAATCTGAAGAATCACCCAATACAGCCCGGCAGCGAGTAAAGCGGTCGCTGGGATCGTCAAGAGCCAGGCGGTGGCGATCTCCCGCGCTACTCCCCAACGCACCTTGTTCACCCGTTCTGCCGCGCCTGCTCCCATAATGGACGAGCTAACCACCTGCGTCGTGCTTACCGGTCCACCCACCAGTGATGCACCGAGGATGACCGTAGCGGAAGCCAGTTGGGATGAGAAGCCATCCACCGGTCGGATTTTGTAGAACTTTCCTCCCAACGTACGGATTAGCCTCCAGCCGCCCATAGCTGTTCCCAGGGCGATCATACTGGCGCACATGAAGATGACCCAATTCGGTACGATCAATGTGCTTGAATACCCGCTGATGACCAGGGCAAGTGAGATAAGCCCCATCGTCTTTTGTGCGTCATTTGTTCCATGACTGAGCGCCAGGGCCAGAGCGGTGAAAATCTGGCCGCGCTTGAACACAGCATTGACTTTTGGGGATGAGTTCCAGCACAGGCTCATGATTATTCTCAACAAGATAAAGCCGAAAATGAACCCGATAAAAGGAGATGTAAAGAGGGCGATCAGGATTTTTTTGAATTCATCGAGATTAATTGCTTGCCATCCAGCACCGATAAAAACAGCACCGACCATCCCCCCTATCAGAGCGTGGGAGGAGCTGCTCGGAAAACCCAGATACCAGGTGAACAGGTTCCAGAGGATGGCACTGGAAAGGGCAGCGATCAGCACCTGCAAGCTGATTGCATCGGCATCAACAATTCCTCCGATAGTCTCTGCTACCGCCACGCCAAAGATAAACGGGCCGAGGAATTCCGCCACGGCGGTCATGCCCAAGGCAACTCGCGGGGATAGCGACCGTGATGAGATCATCGTAGCGACCACATTGCTCGAATCGTGAATGCCGTTCAGAAAATCAAATCCGAGCGCCAGGACGATGACAATAATGAGAAGGAATAGTGTACTGGACATTACTCCGCTCTCAAGTGATCTTGACCACGATGTCTGCCAATACGTTTGCCGCCTCATCGCCACGGTCGGCGGCGTTGCTTAGATGACGGTAAACCTCGCGCATTTTCAACATCTTGACCACCTGGACGATATCATCTACATCACTGAAGAGATCGGCCAGAGCCTCGCGATAAACGGCCTCTACCCGATTCTCAAGCGCCTTGGCGCGCTGGGCGTGCTCATTGGTAACTCGGGGATGTTCTTCCAGGCAATCCACTGCCAGAAGCAGCTCGTAGGCTGCGTCTCTGAGCAGGGATGCCATGCGCAGGCTGAAGGGTGTCGGCTCAACCTTCAGAATTTCCATTTCGTTGACTGTGCTGTAGGCATAGTCAACGACGTCGTCTATGGTGCGAGAGAGGGCAAAGATATCCTCCCGGTCGAAAGGGGTCACGAAAGTCTGGTTCAGCTCATCAATGAGGATCCGGCGAGCTTCGTCCGCCTCCTTTTCCTTGGCAGTGAGAATATTGGCTGCCGCTGGGTCATTCCCTGCCATATAAGCTTTCAAAGCATCCAAACCATCGAGGGTGAGAGATGCCTGGTCCCGGATCATCTTGATGAACCGGTTCTGGCGTTTTTTGAAATACTTTCGCATAGATAAACCTCCTGAACTATCCTTCTTCATACCTGATACAACCGTGCTGCTCCAGAACCTTCATGCCAGTCATAACCTGCTCGTGGGTATGGAATCCCTGGAACTCTAACGTGCGAAAGGCATCTTTGGGTAAATAGGTTGCAATCAGGTTGAAATCGACTTCGCCCTGTCCTGGCACCTGGTGATCCTGGAGACCAATTACATCATGCAGGTGAACCTCGATGATGCGCGATGAAAAGCGCTTCAACCATTCGTCATACGGATAAAATCCGAGGCGGGACAGTGCCTGGGCATGTCCGACATCATAAATAAATCCCAGGCGTTCGGGGCTTGCCAATCCAAGCAGTATCCTCCAGCTCGTCCGGACTTGGGAATTCCAAATAGTGATAGCGGTTCTCGAGACCCAGGCGAATGCCGGTGGAGCTGGTATAGTTGAGCAGTTCGATGAGACTTTTCTTGATAGCCTCCAGACGGGCTGGTGCAAACTCCCGGCGAATCTTAATGAGAGTGTCTTTCAACACCTGATATTCGGGTGAGCTGCCCTGCCCGGCATCCCACATAAGACGCAGTTGATCTTCGTAAGACCGGTCCGGGTGGACGCTGCCAGAATGAACTACGATTACCCCAGCGCCCAGGCGGCGTGCCAGGTCGATACTGCGTTGGATGGATTTCACTCCTTCAAGGCGGCACGCTTCGTCGGTCGCCGAGATAAGCCAGTCTCGCTTTTTTAATTCCGCAACTGAAATATCCGCCGGGCAAGGCTCGTGGACGCTGCTGAAACGATGTGTGTCAAGTGAGATTCCCTCCAGCATTGGCGTATCGACCTGGTGGTTTAGCTCAATCTGGTGGAATCCGATCCGCCTGGCAGCTTCCATGAAATCGCCTAGCGAGTGAAAATTTCTCATCGCCCACATCGTAGAAATAGAAGCCGCATAAACTCGCTGCGGCTGTGGAGATGTGCGCTCAGGGAAAAGTTTCAGCAAATCTATCAAGCTGTGGATGTCGTGATCGGGCCGAAGCTTGGGGTCTTCAAGTACATTAGCTCCCCGGCTGGAGCGATTACGGATCAGGATTGACTTCGAAAAACCAGCTTTCCTGGCAGCCGCCACATCCCGGTGGGGGAGGTCGCCGACATAAGCACATTTGCCCGGCGCGATGCCCATGCGACTGGTCGCTTCCAGCAGAATGCTGGGGTCGGGTTTACGCTTGCCTACCACCGCCGAAAGGACAATCGTTTCGAAATAACCGGTCAACCCAAGCGTTTCTAGGGCATCGGGGACCTCAGTGCTGCTGGTGGTATTGCTGACCAGCCCGAGCCGGTAGCCGCGCCGGAAGAGGGTTAACAAAACCTCAGCCGTCTCCGGGAAAATGGTCCGCTCTCCGGTTGCCTCACGCCAGAGTTGGTTCAGACGTAGGGCATGTTCGCGAACCTGGACTTCCGGCCAGTCGGGGAGTAACCAGCGTGTCCACAGCTCGACTTCATCCAATTCAATCATTGTCTCTCGCGCCCAGCGCCGGTAGGCAGTTGACCGGCGAGCTAAAAGGCGTGAAAATCTAGCAGGATCGGCGCTGGACCCGAGCAGCATCAGGATCTTGTCGATGTTCGCCAGACGTTCGTCCCTGCTTCTCTTTTTAGTCCTGCGCAAGGTACCACCCATATCAAATAACACTGCTTCTATATGCTGCATCATTTTATAACTTCACCCATTAAGCAATAACAGGCAGGTTCAACAGCTCCGGAAACCGCTGAATATAGAAATCCGCCTGTGCGTTTATTTCATAGTTAAAGGCAACTGTCCTGATACCGATCGCTCGAGCCCCATCGAGCTCAGAGGACTTATGCCCGACAAAGATAACCTGGTCAGTGGTGACCCCTAACTGCTGGAGCGCCGCACAATAAATCTTAGGGTCTGGCTTGCGCACTCCGATCTCTTGCGAAGAAATAATCGAATCCCAGACATGTTCAAAGCCGCCCTGTTCAAACCAGCCTAGTTTTACCGAGATGGGGTTGGCCGTATCGGTAACAATCCCCAATAAAAAACCCTTCTCTTTCAAATCAAGCAGGGTCTGCCTGACGCCGTCAAAAAAACGGACTTCATCATCTTCCTCCGCCAGGATTTTCTTGCCGCGTTCGATTTGATCCGGCTGGGTGATGCCGTAAAGCCGGAGAATAGCCTCCCGATACTGGTCCTGGCTGATCTGACCGCGGTAAGCCTGCTGCACTAAAGCTTCCCTATTCAAGGTTTGGCGGTTGTCGGGCACCAGACCCAAATCCTGAAGAAATTCTCCGAACCTGCAGCCTCGTTCTGGTCGAAAGTAAAGGATATCGCCGGCATCGAAAAGCACTGCGCGGACATGCGCAGCATTGGCTGGGCTGGGGGTAGCTGTCTTTTCAGCCCCGCACTCGGTTTTATATAAAATATCGAGCAGCTCGGTCATCTCTTCGATCACAGCATCCGGGGTCGCGCCTTCGTCAGCTTCGCCATGTTTGAAATCGTTCCGGATCTGTATCGCCAGACCAAAGCCCGCCTTGCGCGCCCCCACGATATCCCGGGCGATGCGATCGCCCACATAGAGGCATTCACTGGTCGGGACGTTGGCGAGGCGGGCGGCATAATGAAAAATTGCCGGATCGGGTTTGCGCCTGCCGTACTGACTGGAAAGGACAATTGGGTTAAAGAAATGGGCAATGCCGTACTCTCTGAGGTTATTCAGAACCTGACTCCGGCTGCAAACATTACTGATCAGGCCAATCTTTAATCCCATACGTTGGAGGGTCTCCAAAACCTGCGGAATTTCAGGACGCATCGCCCGGTAGTAATAACAGGTTTCCAAATACACCATCCAATCTTCTGCGACCGCGTCCAACACATTGATATCAGTCGAATATCCTGCCAGGATATAGTCCGCCCAGACCTGCTGCGGAGGAAGCTCCTGCATGCTTTGGACGCTCCATTCGTGATAACGCGCCAAACCTTCAGACACCAGGGCATACAGTGCTTCGTTATCACGCTGTACCTCGATCCCGGCGGACTTGAGTCGTTCCTGAATGCCAGGGGTCGCGGCCAGGCGAAGCTCACGAGTATAGCTGAATGTTTGGATCGTGCCTCCCATATCGAAAAACACCGCCCTGATGGTCATGACCACCCCTCCACAAGGTAATACTTCATCATACGCGAGGACCTGACATGTCCATGCGTTCTAAAAGAGCTTGTATTCATTTTGATCCAATCTGTTAGCGTGTCTGGCAGGGGCGCACCCTGGACATGGACCGCAATCCATGCCCAGGGTCACATCAATTCGTCACTAGCGTTTATTTGTGTTTTATGGCGCACCCAGGTTCATCAGATAGAAGTCGCGCGCCTGTACCAATTGTTCGTAAGCGAACTGTTCAGGAATAAACCAGGTCAGTTTCTGGACTTCATCCAGTGTCTTCTGACCTTCAGGAACCGTGTAGTTGGGATCTGGGAAGTATGTGCCGAACTTGGCCCACGCATCGCGTCCCTCTTCACTTGTAATGAATTTTATGAACAGCTTGGCTGCATTGGGATGCGTCGCCTGGTTCATGATGCCCACGTAGCTCTGGGCTTGTACACCACTGGTGGGATTCACGTCCCAGCAAGGTTCAAAAGCCAGGTTGCCATCCTGGACATCGGGATAATTCGAGTATGAGGTGAAAGCAAGCAGGTTATCCGTCATCCCTGGGGTTGCGAAAGCTGAGTCGACTTCATCGCCGCCCGGCTGAGGAATTGGAGCATTCTGGGCAAAGCGCTTTAGCCACAGCCATCCGGCGTCTGGGGTGTCTTCGTCTAGCACTGGTTCTTCCCCATAGAGATCAATGTAAGCCTGTTTCATTTCGTCTGCATGGTAAACAATTGTGATCAGCTTGCTCAATGTCGATGCGTCATTCAACGGGTCTTCGATCACGAACTTGCCCTTCCATTCAGGCTGGGTTAGCTCCCACAGGTTGGTCACAGGGCATTTTTCATTCAGCTCCGAGTTGTAGGCCAGTATGGTTGTGCCAAAGCGGGAGAAAAGTAATGGATCCGTATACTTTGGGTCAACCGAGGTGCTGTCCGGTACAAATTTCCAGACATATTCCTTTGGCAGGACATTGCCGATGAGTTCAGCGCCACCGCTGCTGAACCAGACATCGCCAACGATCGTGCCAGACTGCTGTTCGCCCAGTGTCTTGGAGAGCACATCATCACCGCCTAAATCGTATCCTTCAATCGCGATATCAGGATACATTTCAGCCCATTTCTCGGCTGCCTTGGCGATCTTCGATGAATTGGCGTAGACAACAACTTTGCCTTCCTGCTTGGCAGCTTCTTCGATCGCAGCCCAATCCTGGGTGTCAGTTGAATATGAACCAAGCTGGTTCGCTTTCAGCCATTCTTCCTTAGCAGTAAGGACGGGGGCTTCTGTTGGCTGAGTCGCAGAAGTGTCAGCAGGTTTTGCAGCTTCTTCCGTCGGGGCAGGCGTTGAACAGGCAGCCAGCAAACTGAGCAAAATCACAAATACCAGCAGCTTTGCAAGTGTTTTCATTGACTTATTCTCCTTCTTGATAGTTGAGTCGAATGCATGAATTACGGTACGATATCGCCTCACAATGATTTATTTCATGCCGCCTCCTTAAATAAACTTATTCGTCTGTATTTTATTCAAGAACATCCCTGATGTGAAGCGACCAGATTTCCACTACCTTTTTCGTAGAGGTTCAAGCAATCCGGTTCAAACTTCAGCCAAATTTTGTCGTCCATTTTAATTTTGCTGATTCCCACCACTTTGATTGTGACTTCCAGATCATCCAGTCGGGCAATAATGGTCGATTCTGCTCCGGAGGGCAGCACAGCGTAGGCACTGAACTGAACCGCCCCATCTAGTGGTTGACTCGAAATGCCGATATCTTCTGGGCGCACCGCGAGGACTACATCGCCAGTCACACCGTACGTGTTAATTGGGATATCAAACTTGCCGACGTCGACCAGGTTATTCCCCTTTACTACGCCGTTCAATAAGTTTATTTTGGGGTTGCCAATGAAATCCGCTACAAACAAATTAGCCGGGTAATGGTAAATGCGGTCCGGTGCATCCAATTGTTGGATAATGCCCAGTTTCATCACGGCAATAATTGTCGACATGGTCAGTGCTTCCAACTGATCGTGAGTCACATAGATTGTGGTCGCCCCGGCTACATGGTGCAAGCGTTTGAGCTCGCTGCGCATGTCCATGCGCAATCGGGCATCCAGATTCGATAGCGGCTCGTCCATCAGGAAAACCTTAGGACGGTAAGCCAGCATGCGTGCCAGGGCAATACGTTGTTGTTGTCCACCGCTCATCTCACGGGGATAGCGGTCTGCGAAGCCATCCATTTGTACCTCAGCCAGCGCTTCCTTTACCCTTTCATCCATCTGCGCCCGGCTCATTTTTTGGATTTCAAGTGCAAAGGTGATGTTCTTATAGACCGTCATGTGCGGCCAGAGCGCATAGTTTTGGAACACCATCCCAAGGTCGCGTTGCCCGGATGGGACCGAAATTCCGCGCTGGCGTGAAAAAACTATCTTATCGCCGACATAGATTTCACCTTCATCAGGATCCTCCAATCCGGCGATGCAGCGCAGCAAAGTTGTTTTTCCACAGCCGGATGGTCCCAATAGGGTTAGAAAAGCACCTGCTTCGATGGTCAGGCTGACGTTGTTAACTGCCACGACATTGCCAAATTTCTTAGACAAATTCTTAATGGTGATCGTGGTTGACATTGCTTTTACTAACCTCCCAGTCCTTTTTTCAGGCTGCCGCCGCTGAAGCGGCTGATGATGAGTTGTCCGATCAGAACAAGCGTGATTAGAAGGATGATGACCGCATTGGCTTGCTGTTCATTTCCATTCTCACTGTAGCGCATGGTCAGGCTTGATAGGACAGCCGTGGCGGGCGTCACTAGTAAAATAATCAGGGATAACTCCCGCATGGTTGTGATAAAGGTCAGCAAAAATCCGGAAACGAACCCAGCCCTGGTCAAAGGGAAAATGATCATTCTGAAGCGACGCCAGGTGCCCGCACCCGCCAGCGTAGCAGCTTCCTCCAGTTCTCGCCCGACTTGAAGCATGGCTGAAACACCGCTGCGCGAAGAGTAAGGAATGTGTTTAGCTACTGAAACAATCACCAGTAAGGCAAAAGTGCCGTAAAGCGGAGGAATTGGCCCGACTGGCTTGGCGAACATCGTAATGTAGACTGCCCCAAATGCGATACCTGGGATGACGTAGGGAATAAAAGCAAGCTGTTCGGTGATTTTAGCCAGGCGGGTGCCACGTCCCTTTACAATCGAGTAGCCCAGCAGAACTCCCAGCAGCGCGGTAAAAAATGCTGTCAAAACGGAGAGCTTTATAGTATTCCATGCTGCTCTGTAAATGGCGGGATTGCGCAGAATGCCGGGTTCACCACTGTTGATTCGCACATCACTCCTGCCGATCCAATGCACCAGGCTCAAATTACTCAAGCTGTAATTCCCGGATTTGAACATTAACGTGCTCCAAAGCAGCAAAATCAACGGCCCGGTTGCCACCAGCACCTGAAATGTGATGACACTGACGGATGTAATATATTTGAAGTTACGCAATTTCGTTTTCTGGGACATAAAGCCCCGACCACCAATCGTTTCGTAGCTCTTCCTGGTTCCGACAATTCTCTGGTTGATTGAAATCGTGACCATCGAAAACAAGATCAAGGTGATCGCCAGCACGAACGCATCGCCAAATGCGCCGACTGTAATATTGGAACGGATCATCGTAGAAATCGTGTAGTAACGGACCGGTACCCCCAGAACATTCGGGCCGCCGTAGGTTCCCATGACTTTCGAAAAAGTCATGATAAAGCCGGATAACAAAGCGGGTATCACCAGTGGGAACGTAATCTTGCGCAGGATGCGCGCCCGACTAGCCCCAGCCAATTCACCAGCCTCTTCCAGGCTGGAATCAATCGATGTCAAAGCCGCCGACACGAAAAGATAGAAGAAAGTGTAGTAATGCAATCCACTGCTGATGATAATTGGGATAGGACCATAGGCAATCCAGTCTGGCGGTGGTGCCCCTGTCCAGAACATCAACATCCCAGGGATGCCGCCAGTGGTTCCGTTATTGAACATCACTTTCCACGCCATAGCGATTGTCCAGGAGGGCATAATGTATGGGATAACAGCCAGGACATTGATCAAATTACGACCCGGTAAATCGGTGCGAACCACTAACCACGCCAGTGAGCCGCCAATCGTAAAAGCCAATAGCGTAGCACCCATCGAGACCGTCAGAGAGTGCATCAGCGGCTGGAATGTCATGATCTTGGCAATCTTGGTAGTAAGCATCCGCATCCAATGAAAGGTCGTAAAATCGCCAACCACTGCATCCTTGGCATAACGCAAGTCGTTTTCCGAAAATGTGATTGTAGACATGATCATGCGATATAGTGGAATGATTACCATGTAGAACAGCAATATCAGCATGATCAGAGCCAGGAATACATGTGGGCTGAAAAGCCAGCGAAAAAAACGACGGGTGGCAGCTAGAATTCGCTGCGAACGAGGCGGTTGAACAGGAAAAGCATCTACCATTGATCGTCTCCTGATGACGGATATACCGATTATTTGCTCGATCCGTTAATTTTCTTCAGTCGTTCCCGCAATTGGTCCAGTCTGTCAAGATTGGTGGTCATAGCCTCCTGGTTTTGGTTAGCGAATTCCAGTAAGAGCGTGTTGATAATCGTCATTGGAACAACAAGGGAATGAAATGCCGATACAGGTCCACGCTTGGCTGCCAGGACGATGTCCACCTTGTCGCCAACTATAGAATCAAGTGTGTCGGTGAGCAAGATTGCAGGGCAGTTTACTTCCCTGGCAAAATCTAAAACAATTTGTAGGGCAGGATTTATGTCAAAAAAACCGATGGCAAACAATAGATCCCGTTCGGTCATCAGTAGTAATGGTTCCAATGTCTCGCGCCCGGTCAGGGTAAGTGTAATGACCTGTTTTCCAAAACGTGTGAGGCGAAGATTTAGCAGATGTACCAGTGAGATCGAAGGACCGGTGCCAAAAACGTAGATGTGATCGCAAGTGATCATGCGGGTCACAGCTTTCTCCAATGCCATCCGATCGACGGTTTGGAGAGCCTCGGTGAGATAATCGATTTCCGCCACGGTCACTTTTTCAAAGATGTCTCCTGCCTCGCGCAAATCATCCAGCCGGTTGCGAAGTCTGGCAGAATGTCCGACACGGCGGCGGAAATTCTCCTGTAAGGCTTCCCGCATTGAGGGATAACTATCAAAGCCAAGCTTGCGCGCAAAACGGACAAGAGTGGCTTCGCTCAAGCCAAGCCGCTCTGCCAGTTCGCCAATTGATAGAAATGCAGACTCATCCTGGTTCTTGCGCAGATAATTTGCTATCTGCTTTTCACCTTTGGTAAACTGGCTATACTTTTCACTGATTATTTGATTGAAATCCTGTGAATTCATGGTTTAGCCTTAAGGTCTGGATGAGGTACTCTGCTGGACTGTTTTTGTTTCAAATTTTTTTATTATGAAAGTAATCTTTCATTTGTATGATATATCAATTGCGTCAAAATTGCAAGCCTGGATTACTCCTGGTTTTGAAAAAACATCAAAGATCAAGCACTTCGGCAATCTCAGGAACTGCCCACAGGGATGCGCCGCTGGTATCAACGACGATATCGCTAACCTGAATCAGAAGCCGGTAAATATCCTCAGCTCTTAAAAATTGAGTCTTGAAAAACCGATTTCGAAAGTATGCCGGGTCATATTTCTTTCGATAGTCTATGTCGCGTTTCCACTTTCGCTTCAAACGGATTGGATCGTCCGTAAGGTAAACAATTTTGAGTCCGATCAGCCTGGCAATCTCTTCGATGTGGAAAGGAAAATTGCCTTCCATGAAAATAATATCGGCCGGCTCAATCTCCAGTGGAGTACGACCGGTCCTTAAGCTCCCGCTCGGATCATGGCTGGAGGTGGCATTCACAAAGTCATATCTCGGTATGGTGACTTTCTTGCCTCGCAGGATCTCCTGAAGAGCATGTTTAAGAATGTCAAAATGGGTGGTTTCCTTGCCCATCGGCTTGTCTTCACGGTTGTCCCGGTCAAGCAGAAAATTATCCACTTCAATAGTGGTGACTTTCTTCCCCATGCTTTCGAGCTCAGACTGGATGCGTTCGGTTATCTCGGTTTTTCCTGCTGCGGTTGGTCCGGCTAAAGTGATCAGCACGGGCGTACCGCGGATGGTAATGATCTTTTGGATGCTCTCGATAAAGAGCTGGTCAATTTCTTCATTTGCCACCATAAAGTCGTTGTAGCCCACCCCTTGGAAATCCTCCAAACGCGCCTGTCTTTTCTCGAAACTTTTATAAGGTTTACCTCCCAGGTGTGTTCGAGCTATTTCTGTAAAATAATTCGTCCTGGGCAGAAATATGAAGCCTCGGACATCAAAATAAAATTTTCTCCCGATCCAATCTCTTGAATACTTTCCCTCTTGTAGACCTCTAAACAACATCTGCGTCAGGTGGGCTATCTTCCGATCCAGGATGATGCGATCAGCTATACGAGGCTTCGATTGAATGCTTTCATAAAAATCTCTGCTATCAATCAGCGCTTCGATTTCTTCCTGGCTATCCAGCCTGACAGCAGCCCACCCTTCCTCGGGTAGCAGATTTTCAAGTGCATAACGGAACTCAGTCAGGTGCAGACTGGAGATTCCAGGCTGGATAGCTTTCATCACCTCAAAAAGTGTGCTAGAAAATGCTTCCGTGCTATTCAATCTGCTTGTCTGTGACATCGTCCTTCTTTCAACTCCGACTGAGGATATCTCTGATCTCCTGACTTGCCCAAATGGCGCCACCGGTAGTGTCTACGGTTATGTCGCAGATTTCCAGTTGAGGCAGATAAGCTATTTGCGCCATGATGAACTGCTCCTTGAAGTAGCGGTTGCGAAAGTAAGTCTGCTCATATTTCTTTCGATAATCGATATCGCGTTTCCATTTCCTTTTCAACCGGACGGGATCATCGGTGAGATACACGACTTTGATCCCAATTAAGTGAGCGATTTCCTCCAGCAAGAATGGGAAATTACCTTCAATAAAGATGATTTCAGCAGGCTGAATTTCAATTGGTACGCCGTCGTCTTTCAAATTACCATTCAGGTCGTGGCTGGATGTGGCAAGGACGAAGTTGTATCTGGGAATACAGATCTTTTTTCCGTTGGTTATATCAGTCAGCGCTTGTCTGAGCAGATCGAAGTGCAATGCTTCTTTACCCTGCGAATGGATGCCCATCGCCTCGCGGTAGTCCCGATCGGTCAAGAAATTATCCAACTCGATCGAGGTGACCTTCCTTCCAGATTGCTCGTTGGCGCTGCTCAGGCGTTCAACGATTTCGGTCTTTCCAGCGGCTGTCGGACCAGCTATTGCAATCAATATTGGGGTCCCGCGCGCTTTGATTAGTTTGTCCACACACTCAAGAAATAGTGCATCCACTTCGGCGTTTGCTTCTCTGAATGCTTTATAACCGAGATCCTGCAAGCGCTCAAACTGGCTCTGCTTCGCCTCGAAGCGCATAAACGGCTCTTTGCCCAAGTGTGCAAGCACCTGGTCGGTAAAATAAATCGTACGGTGCAGGAAATAAAACCCACGGATGTCAAAATAAAAATGAGTTATGATCCAATGGAGTGGGTAATCTCCAGTCACCAACCCTACAAAAAGCATTTGAGTCAGGCGGAGGATCTCTGCATCCAGGACGATCCGCTCACCAAGCTTTGGCTTGATTTGAATGCTATCGTAGAATTCGCGTTGATTGACACGCGTTTCGATTTCTTCACGACGGCCCAGGATTACAGATTCCCAGCCCTGAGTCGGGGTCAGGTCGCTCAACCCGTATCTGAATTCGTAGAGTTCAAGATCGGCTATCCCGGCACTGATGGACTTCATCTTGTCGTACAGCGCCTCCGAAAAGGCAAGTGGATCGTTCAGTATGGTCATCGGATTATGAGATCAGAATCATTCTGGCAAACAAATTTCAAGGGCGATCAACTCGCGGTACATTTTCTTCCTTCGCCGAACACCATTGCATTATACGCTAGCCGGGTTTTTGCATAATTCCCGTTACGGTCCAGGGCTATTCCTCTGCCAACGCCTGTGACAATTTGTCCAATTCCGAGTGTTTCCAGTTGTTGCTGCAACCTTTTCAGCAGCAATGGGGCGCTCCCCGGTTCTGTGCTTCGTCCATCGAAGATCATGTGGAGATATACATCCTGTAAACCGGCATCTCTGGCCATCCGTAAAATCGCCAGGGGGTATTCGACGGAGCCATGGGAGCTTTTTTCTGTTAGCAGCCCAATCAGATGGAGTTTTGACTTTCTCTGGCGGACACTATTAATCGTCTTGCACAGTACCTCATTCTTGAAGAAGGATCCATCTTCCATCGCTTGATCCAGGCGCACATCGTCTTGGAGAACGACCTTTCCGGAACCGATGTTCATATGCCCCGCCTCTGAATTGCCTGCTTTGCCTGACTTTAACCCCACCGCTTCACCGGATGCTTTAAGGGATGTCGAGGGGGTATCAGCCAACAGCCCATCCCATATCGGAGTGTGGGCAAGGTAGATTGGGTTGGTATCATCCATCCGACCCAGTCCCCAACCATCGAGGATGATGAGCAATACACGGCGACTTCCTCCCCAATTGTGACCGGGGGCAAGACTCATTCCGGTCATGGAGAGCGGTTGTTCGATGCCTAGCGCGGCGAGCACTGTTGGGGCAATATCGATCAGGCTGCCGTCATGTAAGCAAATAGGAGATCGGGAGCGCGGGTCGAACAGGATAAATGGCGCCAGGTTAGCAGTGTGGGCGACGTGTGGAGTTCCGTCAGGGTTGACCAATTCTTCGATATTTCCGTGGTCAGCAGTCACAAAAACTACATAACCGGCGGCGCGAGCAGTCTGTAGAACCTCTCCAAGATGCTTATCTACAGCCTCCGCACATTTGATTTTAGCATCCTGGTTTGGGGTATGCCCGATCACATCGCCATTGGCAAAGTTAACAATAATTAGATCATATTGCTTGTCTATGCCAGCCTGAACCTGTTGGGCAACCTGTGCCAGATTAAGCTGCGGAATTTGGTCGTAAGCAATGCCAGTAGGTGAAGGAACACAGACATCCTCTTCGCCGTCGAATGCCTGGTTGTTCCCACCATTCAAGAAGAAAGTAACGTGCGCAAATTTCTCTGATTCGGCGATCCGCAGTTGCGTCAAGCCGGCGCGGCTCACGATTTCGCCGAGTGTGTTATTTACCTTGGATGGGGCAAAGGCTACCGGTAGATCCTTGAATTTGTCATGGTATAGGGTCAGAATAATAAAATCAAGGTCGTGGAATTCGGCCTGGGGGAAGCGATTGAATTCAGGATCAGTAAATGCTTCGGTGAGTTGAATCTCGCGCTCGCCTCGCCGGCAGCAAAAGATAACAGAATCGCCGTCCTCGACGCGACCAACCCGTGTCCCTTGCTGAGAAACGAGAACGATTGGTTCAAGCGAATAATCTGTCTGCCCTTCGGCATACATCGTATCGACCGTCTCAGCGATCGCTATTCCACTCCCGATCTTTTCAACATCCATCAGTGTTTCTGTTAACCATTTTTTCGCGGCGGAAAGATATCCAGCAGCTCGCTTAACTCATAAATGATCCGATCTGGCTTGACGTCCTCTCTTGGGGGCTCTTTTTTGATGGTTTCTGGTTCCAATAAAATGATAGACATCCCATAGCCTGCAGCCTGGGTGCCCTCTACATCACGAACGAGATTATCTCCCACATAGACGCATTTTGCCGGATCGACCCCAATCCGGCACGCTGACTCCCAGTAAATTTCCGGGTTTGGTTTACGGATGCCGAGTTTGGAGGAGAGCACCACTGTCTTAAAATAATCCGTCAGATGATCTGCTTCCAGCCAGTCAGGGATCTCAGTTTCTGTAATCGTATTTGCAATGATTCCCAAAAGGTAACCGCGATCGCTCAGCTCAAGAACCACTTTACAGACATCAGACCGTGGATACCGGCGACCATCGCAATCTCGCCACAAGCGGGTGAGCTTCCCCGAGAAGGGGGCGATTTTCTCCTGAGGAAAATCAGGAAGCATCCATTGGGTCCACATTTCCTTTTCGGAAGCCTCGATTAACTGTTCTTTTGCGCGTTTACGCAGGACTTGATATCTCTCTTCAAGAAAATCAAAGAAGGCTTCAGGCTCCATTTGCGCCCCGGTCATTTTGACGATTTGCCGTTTTGAGTTGGTCATAAAGCCTTGATCTTTGACGACAATCCTCAGTGTATTACCTACATCCAAAAAAATTGCTTCAATATCGGAGACCGTGGTCATAGCAATCTATAAACCTCCTGTTTTGCCTTTCATAATTTTACTAAATGAAAGATTACTTTCATTTGTATATCATATAACATTTCCTCCTTAATTGCAAGTATTCTTTCAAAATAGTATTGACTTTAAATCTTGCATCAGGTAAACTAAGGTAATCTGTTTGCACACGTGTGCACTGGAGTTTTATGCCCACTACCATTAAAGATGTTGCAAAACAGGCTAGGGTCTCCCATTCGACTGTCTCTCGAGCGCTAAGAGGCAACCCTTCAATCTCGGACGACACCACCAAACGTGTGCGCCAGATTGCCCGGGAAATGGGCTATAACCCCAGCGCAGCCGCACGCAGTCTGAAAACAAACCAGACGAAAGCGCTTGGGGTGATCGTGCGCAATATCGATGATCCGTTCTTTAGTGAGATCCTCCAGGGCATCGAGGATGTCGTCCAGCAAGAAGGCTACAGCCTATTCATTTCATCGTCTCAGAATAATAGAGATCGCGAAAGAGCAGTAGTCCAGGTAATGCGCGAGCACCGGGTTGACGGAGTAATAATCTGCTCAACATCGTTCAGCGCTTCCGAAAGCCGGTTGTTCCAGGAACACGGTGTTCCGATCGTAGTGATTAACAACCAGGCTGCAGAGGAATATCGCTATTCGATTTATCACGATGATGTAGACGGATGCCGGCAGCTAACTCGGCACTTGATCGAGCAAGGTCACCAACGCATTGCCTACCTGGGTAATGCGCTCTCTGGTCGCACAACGCTTGACCGACTATTGGGTTTCCAGCAGGAAATGCAACTTGCTGGTTTGAAGGTACCGTCTGAATATATACTGCAGGTTGCGGGCGGAAATCCTGAGAATGGTCAGGCTGGGGTGGGTCATTTTCTCACTCTTATGGAACCCCCAACCGCGCTGGTCTGCTTCAACGATATGATGGCAATCGGGGTGCTCAAGGGACTTTATCAGGCAGGGATAGAGGTTCCTGACCAATGCTCGGTGACCGGATTTGACAATATCATTTTTTCAGCCTATACCAACCCACCACTGACCACATTCGACCAGCCCAAAAAGTTTATCGGAGCAGAAGCGGCTCGCCTGGTTCTGGATTTGCTCAAACCCAATCTTGAACAGCAAGCGATCGATTTGAAAAGCGGCTTCACGAAAACTTTGAAAGGCCGGCTGTTGGTGCGAAAATCCTCCGCACCACCGCCCGGCACCAAACGACACGAATAATTTTAAGTGAGCAAATGGACCTGATTGATTCAACTTTCACAATCCACCCGCACTCTCTCCTATGTCAGGGCGACGTGGAGTATGGATTAGCGCAAGCTCCCTCTGGCACGAAACTGGTTTTGCTTGCTCCCTTACATGCGCAGTTTTGGAATGCCTTCCAAGGTGAATTTTCGGAGCTGAATGGAAAGACATTGTTCGTTGGTTCACTCAGCCCAGAAAATGCCGCGGCTTTGCGTTCCTGTCTGAACTGGCTGATGCCGCAGTTGTTAGGTCAGCAGACATCGGCAGGCATGGGAGACCGAATCGGTCTGGCTACACCTGGACATGTGCGCGCCGTCCGGGCAGTAGGTGGTATCAAACCAATCTTTGCCCAACAATCGATGCGCGAGATGGCTCGTACTGGACGAACACCCCAACAGGTGATGGATGACGCAACATGGGGTATCTTCCAGGAAGGCTGGCGAGAAGGCGTCGGGGCAGATGCCGATCATCTTAAAACGCTGGCAGATATCGATGTCTGCCTGGCTGCGGGGTACACATTTTTTACGATAGACCCGGGCGGGCAGGTGGACCTGCGCGCCGAAGCCGCCAACCTGGGTGAGCTGCGCGAGCTGATCGAACACCTGCCTGTGGAAATTCGTCCAGGAGCCAGTGGGTTGTCCGAAGAAGTTTTTGATGTCGAAGGGTTGGAAATCTATTTTGACGAGCTTACCCTGGCGAAAGCCGCGGTCAAATATGGTAATGCGATTGTCCACGTCGCCACGATGTATCGTCATCTTGTTGAATCTGCCGGACAGCGTCCGTTTGAGCTCGAGGTGTCCGTAGATGAAACTGAGCAGCCCACTTCCCATGCTGAGCATTTCTACATCGCCAGTGAACTTAAGCGGATGGGCGTAAATTGGGTCAGCCTTGCGCCGCGTTTTGTTGGCAGGTTCGAGAAGGGAGTCGATTACATCGGGAATCTCGACGAGTTCGAGCGCGATTTTGCCGGGCATGCTGCCATTGCGCGTTATTTTGGTGGATATAAGTTAAGCTTGCATTCTGGCTCGGACAAGTTCAGCATTTATCCCATCGCAGCTCGTCTTGCGCAGGGCGCGGTGCATCTCAAGACTGCAGGCACAAGCTATTTGGAGGCATTGCGCACGATTGCTGCGGTCGATGTCGATTTATTCCGCGAGATTTACATCTTTGCACGCGAACATTATGAGATTGACAGAGCGAGCTATCACGTCTCCGCCGAAGTTGCCAAAGCAGGCTCGAGTCTCATTCTTGGAAAGGATGGATTGCCTGCTGCAGCGGATTTACCTTTGCTGCTCTCCGATTTTCATGCGCGCGAAATCCTGCACATCACTTTTGGCTCAGTACTGACAGAAAAAACTATTGCCGGGAGGTGGCGTTTCTACGAACGCTTTATTTCTATCCTACGTTCAAATATTGAGGTTTACACGCAAAATCTGGAAAAACATTTTATCCGGCATTTGAAATCATTTCGTGCTTAGTCTGATTGTCAAGCCGTCAACCATTTATATGTCGGCTCGCAATAACTTGGAAATTGAAAAATAAATAATGAATGAAGGAGAGCAACAATGGAAAAAATGAAGGCGCTTGTATTTAAAGAGGTTGGCAAACTTGTATTTGAAGAAAGAGCTATTCCTCATGTCAAGGATCCAGATGATGTAGTAATCAAGGTCAGCCGGGTGGGTATTTGCGGCACGGATGTCAAGATTATGGAAGGCAAGCATCATTTCAAGCCTGATACTGTGCTCGGGCATGAATTCTGCGGTGAGATCGTGGAAGTCGGTTCAAGCGTCCGCCATTTCAAGCTTGGCGACCGGGTTGCCGTAGATAATAATATCCGCTGTGGTTTCTGCACATTCTGCCGGATGGGGCTGACCAGCCAGTGCGTTGAGATCAAAGTGAACGCAATCGGGGTGATGCGGGATGGTGGATATGCCGAATATTGCCTGGTCCCTGAAAAGCAGTGCTACTTACTGCCAGATGCAATTGACGATGTGCTTGGATCGCAAGTCGAGACCCTTGCAACGGTGGTCAATGGCATGAACCACCTGCAAATGCTCCCTTATGATTACGTTTTGATCCTGGGCTTTGGACCGATCGGTTATTTGTTTGCCCAGTTCGCTAAGAACATTGCCGCCAAGGTGGCAGTGACCGAGATTGATCCTTTCCGCATCGAAGTAGCAAAACAATGTGGATTAACCGTCTGGAATCCGCATGTGGATGATATTGAGAAGAACATCACCGAGTTCACCTATGGACGCAAGGCAGATATCGTTGTTGAGGCGACCGGGAATGCGATTGAGCAAGCGCTTAAGTGCGTCACCCCTGGCGGTAAAGTGCTGCCCTTTGGCATGGACTCTTCCATTACAGCCAGCATTGTCCCGAATGAGATCACACGCTGGGCAACCAAGATCATCGGTCTGTATCTTGGACAAAATACGATGGTGCCGTCCATCCGCATATTCCAGGAAGGGCGGTTGAATATGAAACCCTTCTTCACTAAGGTTATCCCGCTGGAAGAAGGATTTGATGCGTTCGGCTCCCTTGGATTGGATCCTAAGACCATGCAGCACCAACCCAAAAGCGCAATGAAGATCGTGATGAAGATGTAACTCTCGGTAATTACCCGGGTACATCTGTTTTCTATGTAGAAAAAGGCGTTGAGGATATCATGAGAAAAGTTAATATCGCAGTCATTGGAACCGGACGGATGGGCAGCGTACACACCCGTAATATTGCGCGATCAATTCCGGAGGCAAACCTCCTGGCAGTATGCGACATTCGCATCGAAGTAGCGCAGGCCATTGCCGACGAGTGCGACGTCCGGTGGGTGGTGAGAGATTACCGCGAATTGCTAGAAAATGATGACATTGAGGCTATCCTGATCGCCACGAGCACAGACACCCATGCATTCATCATGAAGGATGTTGCCCGAGCTGGCAAGCACATCTTTTGCGAGAAACCGTTGGCGCTTAATCTGGCCGATATTGATGATGCCCTGGCAGAAGTAGAAAAAGTGGGAATCAAGCTACAGGTAGGTTTCAACCGCCGTTTCGACAAGAGTTTCCGTCGAGTGCAGGAGATTGTCGCTTCGGGCGGAATCGGTCGTCCTTGCATTTTGCGCATTACCAATCGTGATCCGGATTTCCCGGCGATGGAATTCTTGCGTGTCTCGGGTGGGATGTTCCTGGACATGACTATCCACGATTTTGACATGGCACGTTTTCAGGTCGGCGAAATCGACGAGGTCTATGCCACCGGTGGAGTGCTGATCAACCCGGAATTGACCGAGTTTGGTGACATTGATACCAACATAGTCACACTTAAGTTCGTTAACGGCGCGATTGGGGCCATTGACAACAGCCGCAAGGCTGTCTATGGGTATGACCAGCGTCTTGAGGTATTTTGTGCAAATGGCACGGTTATGGCAGATAATGAGGCTGAGAACACGATAAAGCGAGGCGACCTGGATGGTTTTCATTCTGCGCGACCGCCTTACTTCTTCATGCAGCGTTATGCTGCTTGTTATATCGAAGAGGTACGCCAGTTTATTGAGTGCGTTCGTGATGATAAGCCAACCCCGACAACTGGGGCAGATGGCCGTGCTGCAGTCGTGCTCGGTTATGCAGCTGCGAAGTCGCTGCGCGAGAATCGCCCGGTGAAGGTAAGTGAAATAGGCTGATTATCTCAGAAGTTTAATCGCCGGAAGAATTATCCCGGAATATTTTTAGCGTAAAGGAGCACAACTATGTCAACACCCGTCCCGAAAGGATTTCTTGCCACCGACCAGCCCGATCTTTTCTTTGAGGATAACGCAGTAGGACGTTTGAAAAAGGAGGTCTGGGAAGCTAGCGATGAACAGATTGATGCCATACTGGCCGACTACGGCATCCCATCGCCGGTGGAATGGGGTAAGCCTGGCGCGTACATCCAGACCACTACTCGCTGGCAGGTGGAAGCAAACCGCAAGAAGAACGACGTTGTTTTCATACCGGTTGGCTGCACCGAACTGCACGGCCAGCATTTACCCAGCGCGGCGGATACACTTTATGTTAGCGCGATCTGCGAAGGTGTGCGTCGTTTCACTGCCAAACGCGGTGCACCAGTCAACCTCGCCCTGCCGCCGCTGAACTACGGCGGTCACCCTTACCATCATCTTGGCATGCCCGGAACGGTGATTGTGCGCGAGCATGTGGTGCGCGAGATGATGATCGACGTCATGCTCGGCTTATGGAATGATGGTTTCCGCAAGCAGCTCATTGTTAACAACCATGGGCAGCTATGGATGCTTGAATCAGCGGTGCAGGAATTCGTCAAGCGTTACCAGCTTCCGGGCATCTTTCGGGTGATCGACTGGCACCGCGGTGTACGTGAATTTTTTCGCCCTGTTGAGCGCGGTGGCCAAATGGGCACGAACTTCGTCCATGCGGACGAGTCCGAAACTTCACTCAGCTTGCTCCTGCACCCTGAGATGGTGGATATGAACTACGCCGTAGATACTGAAGGTATTACTTACCTGCCTGAGGGTCATTTCGATAAATCTGTCGATCCGTACGGGCGCCCGAGCCGATGGTCTGAAGGCGAAGGGCACTTTGCGATTGAGATCGCTGCCACTCCCGAAGGTGTGGTCGGAAAAGCTAAATCTGGCACTGCCCAAAAGGCTAAACGCCCGATGGCTGCAATCCTGAAATATCTGACATTGTGGCACGATGATGTGCTGGACGCATTCCCAGCCGGGACCGTTCCGCCTGTCGAGCAAGTGACCCTGCGCACCGAAAAAGAAATGGAACCTTACCTGCGCGAGCCTCTTAGCAAGGGTTGGAAGTCCGTATATTCTATCCCGCGCATCGGTCAGGGAACAGAAGTATAAAGCCTGGTGTTAAGGGCGGCTTGCACCGCTGATACCCACCCAGCTATAGAAGTTGACATAGGGATATAAGGAGAAAACTATGATTGGAACAATGCCAGGTGTCACCCTGGTCGCAGACTGGGATCCCAAGCCCGGTTTCAAACTAGGCAGGAAAGATATTGAGGGTCGCCAGACCTATTTGGGCAGCCAGGTGTGGCGGCATCCGCGCTTCGAAATGCGTGAATACGCTATTCCCGTTCCTGGGCCGGAAGAAGTGCTTATGGAAGTCAAAGCCTGCGGGATTTGCGGATCAGATGTACACATGTCCCAGTCGGATAAGGACGGCTACATCTTCTATCCGGGATTGACCGGTTTCCCCAGCATACTCGGGCACGAGTTCTCCGGCGTGGTGGTCGAAGCGGGCAAGGATGCTCGTGATAAGCGCACCAACAGACCTTTCAAAGGCGGCGAAGTCGTCACATCCGAAGAAATGCTCTGGTGTGGGCAGTGTAAACCCTGCGCTGACGGTCAGCCAAATCATTGCGAACAGTTGGATGAGGTCGGCTTCAATGTCAATGGCGCTTATACTAACTATATCGTCCTGCCGTCGCGCACCCTGTGGAGTCTTGAGCCTCTGCGGGCGCGATACAGTGGGGATGACATTTTCGTAGCCGGCAGTATGGTTGAACCCTGCGCTGTTGCTTACAACGCCGTCATTGAGCGCGGCGGCGGAATCCGTCCAGGAGATCGGGTTGTGATTCTGGGCGCCGGCCCGGTGGGTATTGCTGCCTGCGCCATCCTGAAGCGCGCCGGAGCGTCAAAAGTGATCATCTCTGAGACTCAGAAAGAACGCGCCGCGATGGCTCTGAAACTGGGAGCGGATTATCACATCGACCCCACAAAGGAGGATTTCGCTGATCGCGTTCTCGAAATTACTGATGGCATGGGGGCGGATATGTTCATGGAAGCTACCGGTCTACCTGAAATCGTTTATCCCGGCATCGAGCGGGTCATCTGGGAAGGGCGGACCTTATTGAGCACTGTGGTGGTCACAGCGCGCGCTGAAGCCAAGATGCCAGTGACGGGCGAGGTTCTGCAGGTGCGCAAGGCGCGCATTGTTGGCGCTCAAGGGCATTCCGGGCATGGCAACTTCCCGCGTGTCATTGATTGCATGGCCTCCGGCATGGATATGACCCCGATGAGCACAAAAAAGATCAGCCTTGAGGAATTACCGGAGAACATCATCCGGCTTCAGACCGATCGCTCAGAATGTAAAGTTACTTATCTCGCAAAATAAACGAACTTTAACGAGAGGGTCGCCTGGTGCCAGACGACCCTCTCGATCGACGAGCAAAGTACATGAAGCTATCCATCGTTCTCTCCACCCAACCTGCCCAATTCCAGGCGGCTACTTTCAAGGGCGATCTGGAAGCCAACCTTGCCCGCATCGCCAACTTCGGATATGACGGCGTCGAGCTGGCTATCCGGGATCCGAAACTTGTCCACCTGGATGCCCTGGAGGAACTTGTGCGCCAGAACGGGTTACGCGTCTCTGCCATTGGCACCGGTCAGGCTTGGGGTGAAGAAGGTTTATCGTTTACCGACCCCGATCCTGGTGTTCGCCGGGCTGCCATTGATCGGATCAAGAGTCACATCCCGGTGGCATCCCGCTTTGGAGCGGTGATCATCATTGGGCTGATCCGCGGCATCGTCAGACCGGGGATCGATCCAGGCCAGGCGCTGGACTGGCTTATTGAAGCTCTGCGCGAATGCTGCGATGCCGCCCGCCCGCACGGATTGCGCCTGGCATTAGAGCCGATTAACCGTTATGAGACTACGCTTATTAACAATACGACCCAAGGGTTAGATCTGATCGAAAAGGTTGGGGTTGACAATTTCGGATTGCTCTTGGACACCTTTCACATGAATATCGAAGAGGCACATATCGAAGCAAGCATCAGCGCGTGCAGAGAGCGCATCTATCATTTTCACGTAGCAGATTCAAATCGCTGGTATCCAGGAGCTGGGCATCTGGATTTCCGCTCGATTCTGGATGCGCTTTTTACGACAGGTTATCAGGGATGGGTCTCCGGAGAGTTCCTATCTCAACCAGATGTTTCAATCGCCGCGCAACGAGGGTTCTCTTTCTTGCGCAACATAAGATAGGTATGCTCTGAATTCTAACGGGGATCGATAAATATCAGCGGGGAGCGTTTGCGAAAAAGCAGTAAAGTGTCCGGCGCAATTGCGTTGCGACGGGGACATTGCCTCCAATTGATGTAAATTGATGGTGGTGGGCGCGAAAAGACTTCGGCCCTCTCGCCTAGGGTGATTTCCCAGGAGACAGGGCCGGAAATAGTGGGTAGAAAATCCAGCGGCGCAAGAAGTTCGGTATAAAATTAAAAAGTTGGGTACATTTTTAATCGCAGGTTAGTTCCAATAACACCACGAGTATGCAGTATATCCACCGCGAACAGGGCGAATCAACAGCGATGATGCAATATAGCGGAAGTCCGTATAATTAATAGTTGGGCGGCTTATCCAAAACACGTTACAGCATTGGTTGGTCTGACGCACAGATAATTTGTGTAAACAAAAGAGACTTGATGCAATGAAAATTACAATTCTTGCCATAGGAACACGCGGTGATGTGCAACCGTATATTGCTCTCGGATTGGGATTACGCGTGGCGGGCAACGATGTCCGTATTGCAGCCGCATCCAATTTTGAACAATTCATTCGCAGTTATGGTCTGGAATATGCAAGAACTCGAAGGCAACTTTCGCGAGCTAATGGAAACCGATACCATGCAAAGGTTCATGGCAAAACGCAATCCACTAGATGCTTACCGCGAAATGACCGCGGGGCTTCAACACATTCTGGAATGTTTTGCCGCCGACTCATGGGAAGCCTGCCAAGATTCTGACGCAATTATCTTTTCGAGTATCGCTGTTACAGGATATAGCGTTGCAGAAAAATTAGGCATACCAAGTTGCTGGGCGCCTCTACAACCCATGAGCCGTACAAGTTCGTTTTCTAGCGCAATCTCATCAAGCGGTAATTATCATAATGGAATGCTAAATTGGCTTTCGCATATCATTGAAGAACAGACGACATGGCAGCCAATCCGTAATTTTATCAACCATTGGCGCAGGGATTTTCTGGGTCTCGAACCCTATCCTTTCAGCGGACCGTTTGCTTTGCTCGAAAAGAAACACTATCCAATCATTTATGGATACAGCCCAACCGTGCTGCCTGCACCACCTGATTGGGGCGATTGGATTCATATCTCGGGATATTGGTTTCTTGACTGCCTCAATAATTGGCAACCTCCTACCACGCTCGTAGATTTCATTAAGGCAGGCAAGCCTCCAATATATATCGGCTTTGGCAGTATAAACAACCGCGATCCAGAGAAAATAACACAAATCATGGTGGATGCAATTGTGTCTGCAAACGAACGGGCAGTCATCGCTACTGGATGGGGGAGTCTGGTAGATGTAAATCTACCAGACACAATTTATAAAATAGATGCAATTCCGCATGATTGGCTTTTTCCGCATATGGCGGCGGCAGTACATCATGGCGGCGCAGGGACAATAGCGGCTGCGTTACGCGCTGGAATTCCCAACATAATCATTCCACACATTATGGATCAATCATTTTGGGGACAACGGGTATTCGAACTTGGGGTTGGAACACACCCCATTCACCGCAAAAATATTACAGCAGGGCTTTTGGCTGACTCTATTCGAACAGCTTTAAAAGATAAAGATATGCGGCAAAAGGCTGCTGCTTTGGGTAAACAAATCAGTGCTGAAGATGGCGTTGCCAAAGCGGTGGAGTTGATGACCTGCTATCTATATAAACCTTAAATAAAAACACCCAACACAGCGTGCACCGGACTATCGTATTGGTCACGCTAAAACAGCGAGAACAGTCCTTGCACAGTAGCGCTCTTGCGCCTGCCGTTTTTTGGTCAGAATAAAATTTATGAATTGAAAGGTCTAATAGATCCTCATTTACGGCCGATTGGCTTACCGCTGGGTTGCATTGTGCTGGATGCGGAAGTATTTTGAGCAGGACAGGTTCTTAAAACTTATCTTGGTATATAATGAAATGATCTCCTTGTAACTCATAAAAGATGTCTACCTTTGCAGAACGAAATCCACATTATCCAAAGAAGGCGGAACAAAGCAAATGTTTCAAAAATATAACTTCGTAGAGCCAATGAGTAAAACGGTCCAATCAGCCGACGAAGCGGTTGTGTTTGCGCGCCAGGTCGGCACGCCAGTTGTTCTAAAAATCGCCTCGCCGCAAATCCTCCATAAGACGGATATTGGTGGCGTTGCCCTGAACCTGATCGAAGAAGGAGAAATCCGCCGTGAGTATGAGCGGATTCTCAAAGCAGCAAAATCTGCTTACCCCACGGCTGATATTGAGGGGATCGAAGTCCAGGAGATGGTGACGAAAGGAATAGAAGTCATCATTGGCTTGCTGGATGACCCTCAATTCGGGGCGGTGATTATGTTTGGTTTGGGGGGGGTATTAACTGAGATATTGCACGATGTTAGCTTTCGGGTGCTGCCCATCGATCGTGATGACGCTTTGCAGATGATTCGAGAGACGAAAGGATATCAGATCCTGCAAGGTTATCGTGGTCAGAAACCGGTGTCAGAAGAAGCGCTGGTTGATCTGCTGCTAAATGCCAGCCAGATGGGGCTGGACCTGGCGGGTCGGTATGCATCCGTTGATTTTAACCCTATCGTTGTGTGGGAAGACCAGCATCGAGTCCTGGATGTCAAGATGGTCTGGCATCCAGAGCCCCGTCTTGTTCCCGCAATCCCCCAACCCAATCCGGCTGACCTGAGGGGCTTTTTTAAGGCACAATCCATTGCGTTAGTTGGAGCTTCAGCTACCAAGGGTAAAGTGGGGAATGCAGTGCTGGATAGCCTGGTAAAACATGAATATCAGGGGCGAGTTTATCCCATAAATCCCAATTCAACAGAGATCATGGGAATTCCAACATATCCGAGTCTCAGCGCTATTCCTGACCCGGTTGATCTGGTCGTTGTTACCGTGGGACTGGATCTGGTGCCCGGAATACTTGAGGAATGTTCCCGTAAAGGCACGCGCAACATGGTGATCATATCAGGTGGCGGCAAAGAAATCGGCGGCGAAAAAGTCGATTTGGAAGCTCGCATCCACAACCTGAGCCGCGAATATGGCGTGCGCATCATTGGACCGAATTGCACCGGCGTTTTCGATGGCGAAACTCGCCTGGCTACATTCTTTCAGACGCAGGACCGGCTCTCCCGGCCCAGGAATGGCCGTCTGGCGTTGATGACCCAATCTGGTACTGTGGGATTGGGATTTTTGGAGGACGCGGCTGCCTTTGGTGTGAGCAACTATGTCAGTTATGGCAACCGTGTCGATGTCGATGAAGCTGATCTGCTGGCATATTGGGGAGATGATCCACAAATCGACGTTATCAGTATGTATGTCGAGGGTTTTGGTGATGGGCGCAAAATCCTACAAACAGCTAAAACTGTCACCCGAAAGAAGCCTGTACTGATCTATAAGTCAGCCCGTTCTGAGCGAGCCGCCAGGGCTTCGCTCTCACATACCGGTTTCTTTGGCGGTTCATTTGCCGTTACCGAAGGCGCCTTGAAGCAAGCCGGCTTGATCAGTGTAAACAGTTATGATGAGCTCGTGGCTTGTTCAAAAGCCCTTGCGATGCAGCCAGTGTCGAAGGGGCGGCGCGTGGCGATGATCAGCAATGGCGCCGGCTCTATGGTGCAAGCCATGGATGATTTCAAATCAGCGAGATTATTACTCCCCGATCTTTCCCCGCATACAACGCAGCGCCTGGTTGACGTTTACCCTCCATTTTATGTCGTGCAAAACCCAATCGATATTACAGGCTCAGCCAGCAGCAGTGACTATGAAATTGGCATTGAGGCTTTACTTCAAGACCCGAATGTAGACATTGTCATGCCCTGGTTTGTTTTCGTAAATAGGCCTCTCGGAGAAGATATTACACAGAAATTGGGGAGATTGTCACATCAATACGACAAGCCGATTTTGGTGGGCGCTTTCGGAAGCGGTGAGTTCACCTGTAATATGTTTGCAGCTATCGAGGCAGAAGGCATTCCTACCTTCGATTCAGTTGGTCAATGGGTGGCTGCGGCGCGTGCTCTGGCAGATGCGGGTCAGGCGGTGAATAAGCCTGGATAGGCTGATCGTTGCCGATCCGATTAAGCCGCTAGAATACGACTTTGCTCCGCCTTTGCCCCTGGAGCAAACAGGCGAATATTCTGTTCGATCTGCTGCAGTTGAGACTCGACCGCGGCTATCGGTACTCCTGCAGGGGCGTAGGAAACGTACAAAACGTGCCGCGTCTCTGTCGTGATCGAGGAGCGGCTATCTTGCCCGTACAGGATCGAGCAGCAGATGCCACTCCGGTCGCGCATCACCATATCCCCCGCCCGGATCAGTTTCCTCGTGCCGATCATCAGATTCATCTCCTCGTCCGGGCGCGACACATCGATGAATACAGGCTCATCCAGCTTCTCCACATCATGTCCGGCGGTTAACACAAAAGTGGCAACTTCAGCAGCGAAATTGGCATCGACCAGGGGCGACACGTCCGGCAGGTTCTTACCCTTCAAGACGATCGACTCAACCTGAAGCTGCACATGATATGTCTTGTCGAAGCGCTTGTAATATTGCTCATAAGCTGCCATTACCGGGAGCGCTAAAAAATCACCCCGGCTAAATTCAGCATATTCTTTTCTTAGGCGTGCCTCTGTCTCACGTTTATATTGATTTAGCTGCTGGTTGGGGAGCTTGTTGTCTACATTGGATAACTCCAATAGACCGATCATAGCTCCAGGGTGTGAAGCACTCCATTCAGCCGTGCCTGATATTTTGAGCATCATCCAATCAGTCCGGTAATTAATACCAAAATTTGACACATTCCTGAATTATAGCGTATCAATTTATACCTCCCACAATTTGAATATTGAAAGCCATGAAGTGCCGGAATGCAATATCCGACCGGTTTGGGTCACACTGAATCGGTAAGCGCTAATGCAGGATTTCCTTATTCGCCTGGTCTGCCTCCGCGAATATTTTCTTGACTTCTTCTTTCATCTCTGGTGTGGCGGTGGGGGTCGATGGAATGAATTTCACCAGGTCACGCGCTTGCTGTAAAAGGTCCTTGACCTGTGCAATATACGAGAAATTATACTTACCACCATCAGCAGGTAAGGGGAGCTTCCGCGCTTTTTGGATCAGGGCACGGGCGCGAGTGATACGCTCGGCAGAGGGGATCATGCGGGACATTGAGATCATCCTTTCAAAGAAGGTTTGCTTTTGCTCTGCTCACATCGCTGACATTATAACAAAAGCCCAAAGCCGGAAAATTGATTTTAAAGCTTTGCCGCTCGCTGATATAATCTCTTTTTCCTTTGCTGGTGGTTATCCAGGTAAAATATGGGGAAATGGGTCGATTGAGATAAGCTGAATGCATCTGCCTCCTTTTTTACGTTTTGTACCCGAATATCGTGATTACATCTGGGGTGGTCAGCGCCTGCGTGCAGGACCGGGACCCACTGCTGAAGCATGGATGATCTACGAATCCAATCAGGTCGCTTCTGGTGAGCTTGCTGGTCGCACCCTGGCGGACCTTACCCGGCAGTTTGGTCCAACTATATTAGGCTCAAACGCTTATATACGGGCTGGGGGGAGGTTCCCCTTGCTGGTCAAGCTGCTGGATTGCGCCCAATGGTTGTCGATCCAGCTTCATCCAGATGATGCCCAGGCTGCCAGCATGGTCGGTCCTTCTGCTTTTGGTAAGACCGAAGCCTGGCATTTTATTGAGGCGTCTCCCAATGCGCAAATCATTGCCGGGTTGAAGCCAGGCAATAACCGCCAGGAAATTGAGGAGGCTGTGCGTAAAGGTCGTATCCTAAATCTTGTGCGCTATTTGCCAGTTCAGTCCGGGGATACGCTGCTCATGCTTCCTGGCACGCTGCATGCCCTGGGACCGGGTTTGCTGGTTTACGAGCTCCAGCAGACTTCTGATATCACTTATCGGGTCTATGACTGGGACCGTCCCTTAACCGGTGGACGACAACTGCATATTGAGCAATCTCTGGCGGTCATCGATCCAGATTCGCGCCCTCAGGTTCAACCTATCCCCCACTTGTCGAACGGCGAAGCCCTGACAATCTGTCAGAGCTCCTATTTCACTTTACAGCTCTTAGAATCCAATAGCATAAGCCTGACCCTGGATACATTCAGCGAAGCCTTTCATATCATCACAGTCATACAAGGGCAGGCACGCCTGCGGGCTGGGAATGACGAAATTTCGCTAGGACAGTTTCAATCGGTGTTGGTACCTGCTTCAACGGGCGCCTATACTATCGACCCGGACGGCTCTTGTCGACTGCTAATCGCAACCCCGTGAGTGGTTCCTTCTGACCCCCGCCAGACCTCATCACCAAATCGCTCGACAATATAACGATCAAGCACCACTGGAATTACGGCTGTCAAGCAGAAGCGCAGGAAGAGCTGGGCACCGCAAAAATGCTCACCTGAGCTCGCCTTTACTTAGCGTGGGATACCATCAAGCCCATGCGCAGGAAAGTTTTCCGTGTTTCCAGGTTGAGGTCGTAGTTTTGAAGCTCCTGCGCTTTCACCCAGCGGTACTCTTCGAACTCGGGATTGAGTTGCACCGGGCTGCTGGCTGCACGGCAGGCGTATAGTAGGAATACCATGTAGATTTCCTGCCGAGCGCCATCCGGGAAGGTCTTGGTGTAGCTGCCGTCGGTAAAGAACAGTGCCTGGATTTCGCTGACCTGCAGTCCGACCTCTTCCAGCAGCTCCCGGCGCAGGGCATTCTCGGCAGTCTCGCCGGCTTCGATGCCACCACCTGGCAGCCCCCACTGCCCGGGAAAGACGCCCCGGTCAGCGGGCATTTTGCAAATCAGGATTTCATCTCGTGCGTTTTTGACCACGCCTACCACGATCAATCGCATGGTTCAGCCTCCTTCCGGTCTGCATTGTGGTGGTGGTCCAACTACTGCGACGTATCAATTAGCGTTTGAATACCCTTATCTGAGTAGTGTGGCGTAATAAAAGGCCGCTACGATATGGATTGCCGCGGCAGTAAACAGTGCCAGTCCAATTGGAACATGCACGGCATGCCATAATGCCAGCGTGCGCCGCGCAGTCGTCAGGGATGCTACCTGGCGCTTGAGTGTGTTCTGCCGTTTGACCAGATCATCCAGCGCTTCCGCTTGAGCGCGCAGGTCGGGATCTAGTTTCCGGCGCAGCGCTCGCCACTGCCGCCGCTCGCGCTGCCTCGCCAGCCCACGCGTGAAGATCAGGCGGTTTCCACCTGCCTGGCTCTCCGGATTGGACTGCAGGCTCGCCAGCAATTGCGCTGCGGCAGGGTTAACCTGGCTCCACTGCTGCAACTGGATCTGGATCTGGGCTTGCAGTGCTGAGATTTGACCTTCGAGCTGGCTGGATTCCACTTCCACACCATCCACCGTGCGGGGCACAGCGGTGTAAATATAGCGACCCACGAATCCACTGGCAACGATAATACCCGTCAGCAGCAGCGTGATGCCTGCCAGTCCGTTAAAACGCCAGGCGCTGTGCAGCAGCACCATGTAGGGTCCGACAATTCCGGTAAAAATGTGAAAATTCAGCCAGCCCGACATGCGCCCCCAGCGAGCGTTGCGGCTGCGCTTACGCCAGGAATACAGCGTCTCTGTCATCACCATCAGCAGGAACCCCAGGATGCCGATGCCATGACCAATCCAATCGCTCGAATGCGGTATCCTCGCCCAGCCAGACTGTGCTCACAAAATATGTCAGGGTGATCAGCAGGATGGCTGCAAAGGCTGCCCAGAGCTCTCGGTTGCGATATTCCATATCCCTCATCTCTCTCGTTGTTCAGACCAGAAAGCTGCAATGATGTCTGCCACCTGCGCCTCCGGCTGCAGCAGTGCCTTTCGGATTGGGGTGATATCCACCTGTCGATTGATCAGATGCTGCAGTGGGCGGGATAAGCTCTGATCGCCCATCACCACCGCGCCAATCAGCCGGTTCTCTCCCACCATTATGCGCAGCCGGTTAACCTTAAAGTTAGCCTGCGCGGCAATCGCATCCGGTAGCTGCCGCCAGGTTTCGCTGTCACCGCGCGCAATCCCTATCAGATCCTGGTCTCTGCCCGTCCCCACGCTGCCGATGATGGTGGTGGTCAGTCCACCCAGCCGGGTGACATTAAAAGGCACGCTTTTCCGGTATGGCGCCAGGGTGTTGCTCGGGTTCCGGCTGTTGACCATGTTTATTCCAGCAATGAGTCCCTGGTCGCGCGCCAGCGGCCACAGGGTGTTGAGCTGGGTTTTCCCGGTGAGCGGGTCAAATGTTTCTGCCGCATCCCCGGCAGAGTATATTTCTACCTGGCTGGTCTGCAGCAGCTCGTTGACCCAGATACCCTTCTCCACTCTCAGCCCGGAGTTTTGCGCCAGCTCGGTGCGTGGCAGCACGCCAATTGCCACTGCCAGAAGGTCGCAAGAGATTTGCCGCCCGTCCTGAGTCGCTACTGCGCATACCCTTCCGTTCTTTCCCAATACCTCTTGCAGCTCAGTGTGGGTCTGGATTTGCACCCCTTCTTCGTGCAAGCGCTGTTCGATGATCTGCGATTCAGTTTCATCCAGCACGTTGCTCCAGTAGCGCTCCCCGCGTAAGAAGTAAGCAGGTTTTTGGCCTCGCGCCGCCAGCCCTTCGACAATCTCCAATGCAGTGATTCCTCCGCCCACCACGATGGCAGTTTTTGCTTTGCGCGCCAGTTGCATTATTTTGCGCGCGTCGGCGATGTTATCCAGCTTCACTACCCCTTCCAGGTCGATGCCAGGGATTTTCGGCAGAGCTGCCTGGGAACCAGTAGCCACCAGCAGGCGGTCATAACTCAGCGATTGCTCATCCTGGAAGGATACCATCCGCCCGGGGCCGTCGATATACATTGCCCTGGCGTTAAATCGCCGGATTTTCAGGTGCTGATAATCTTTCTCGTGGAAAGGGTACAGCAGCTTTTCACCCAACTCACCGGTGAGCAGGTACGCCAACCCGGGGCGCGAGTAATAGCTCTCAGGCTCCTCGCAAGCCAGCACAATTTCACTTTGTGCATCGCGGCTGCGGATTGACTCAGCAGCCGCCATCCCGGCTGCACCCGCCCCGATGATCAGGTAGCGTTGCATATCAGGCATCCTTGCCGGGTGTATCAGCACCGTGCGCCGGGTCGATCGAGAAGAAGTTCATTGCGTTCCTTCCAGCAGGGAGACCTTCTGAAAGCTCAGCACGCCGCGCGGACAGCGCGCTACGCACTCGCCGCAGGTCAGGCAGTGACTGTCCTGGACGGGTATGCCCATCCAGGCGTGACGGCGCACGTCGATATTGATCGGGCAGTTGTACGTGCAGATCCCGCACTGCACGCAGCGTGCTGGGTCGGGGACCACCTGCCCTGCCGCCATTGCCTGCCGGCGGGTCGTCTCTTGTTTCAATAACCGGTTGAATTTCATTATTTTTTGCCTGGCATATTGATTGTACCAGACCGGAATCTAGTCGTCTTTCTCGCCGCCTTGATGGCATTCAAGGCAGCGCCCGGCAATGTCAATGATACCTTCTTCAGCGTGGTGTTTCTCGGTTTCCGCTGGGTTGTGGCAGGTGTAGCAGTTGACGGCTGGTTTGGGTCCGTTGTGGCAGGCATAGCAGTTTCCGCCGGCGTTGCCGTGCTCCATTGGGAAGGGATGTCCGTTGACGTGTACGTTATTCCAGTTGCCACCTGCTTCGTGGCAGTTCGAACACTGTCCGTTCCAATGTTCTCCTGGTGGTGTGTGGCACGACTGGCAGTCTTTCAAGCCATCATGGCTGAAGTGGGCGCCTTTCCAGCTGTTCGTGGTGTGGCAGCTCGAACATTGACCGCTGAAATGGTTGGCAGGCCGATCGCTGGCGTGGCACGATTGGCAGTCTGTCTGGCCGGAGTGGTCGAAACGCGCCCCTTTCCAGCTGTTGGTGGAGTGGCAGTTTGAGCACTGCCCTGCGTAATGGTTGGCTGGCCGGTCGTTGGTGTGGCAGGACTGGCAGTTGGTGGCGTTGGCGGCCTGGTGGTTGAAGTTTGCCGGGCGCCAGGCGCGCGTGTTGTGGCAGCTCGAGCACTGCCCGGTGTAATGGTTGGCGGGCCGGTTATTGGTGTGGCAGGACTGGCAGTTGGTAGCGTTAGCAACCTGGTGATTGAAAGTTGCCGGCTTCCAGGCCTGGGTGTTGTGACAGGCGGAACACAGACCTGAAAAATGGTTCAACGGTTTTACTCGGTCGTGACATCCGATGCAGTTGGTGGCCTCAGCCAGCAGGTGGTCGAACTGGATATCTTTAAAGCTGGTGGGGATGTGGCAGGTTGCACAGTCGCCAGGGTAATGCTCTGCAGGAATCCACTTTTCATGGCAAATGGCGCACTGGTTGGGAGTGCCTGCGTACACGCCGTTGATGTGGCAGCTCGTGCAGGTCAGGGTGGCGTGTTTCCCGGAGAGCGGGAAGAACGCATGTTGGGCGCCGCCGCTGCCCTCAGGGAAAGCCACTGCCAGGGGTGTGCCCTCAACCGGGGTGCTTGCGGCGGGATCAGACGTTGGATTAGCAGCCTCCTGGCTTTCTGACTCGGTGGAGCTGGCCTGGGCGGTTAGGAAGGCTCCCACCATGTTTCGCAGCGAGCTGATTTCCGCCTGCATCTCGGCGTAAAGGACAGGCTCTTCTGTCGGAGCCCGGTTTAAGCCTGCCAGGGCAGCCTCAATCTTCACCACCAGCCCAGCCAGGCGAATTTTAATCTGCTCCAGACCGGCCTCGGGTGCATTCCCAATCGCCACAACCGCCTGATCAAGCGCCTCGTTTAGAGCCACTAATGCCGCGGTTTCGGTAGGGCTGCCTGTGGATGCGCTCAATTCGTCACTTCTTCGGGCGAGCAAATCCAGGTAGAAGTGTGCCTGTTGGGTAGGAGAGCCGATCAAGCGAGCGCGCTGTTGTTCAGCAAAGTGCTGCAAAGGGAACAGCGTTTGCCCTGGGTGGAATGGTCCGACCTCAGCCAGGCCGGTTCCGGCTCCGATAAATAGGATTGCCAGGACTGCCAGGATTACTCAGGGATATCAATAAGAATCGTCGCATACTCGCTCCTTGGGTCAATCATCGCCTTCAGCTTCTTGTCCATTGGGGTGGCATCTCACGCAGTTCTGCAGCTCAGCCAGATTGACATTCTCTTCGAGATGTTCCTGCTCGATCCTGTTTGGATCATGCTCATGGCAGCCATAGCAGGTATATTCTGTATAGCGATTCGGGTGGCAGGTCTGGCAGGCGACCAGACCCTGGTCTCCATGGTTTAATGGGAAAGAATGATTGCGCAGCTGTGCTGGCGTCCAGGCCTGGGTGGTGTGGCAGTCCTGGCACTGATCGCCAAAGAACCCAGCGTGGATCTCCGGTTCAGTGTGACAGGCTGCGCACTCCCTTGGTGTACCAGTAAACTGGCGATCGACATGGCATTTTCCGCATTCCAGCCTCTCGTGCGCTCCCTCCAATGGGAAAATGCTGGCGTGGTCGAAGCCGCTCATCCGGTCGACCCCGTCGTGACAGTCCAGGCAGGCTGTGCCATATTGCTCCTGGTGGCGCTGCATAAAAGCTGCGCCTGTGTCCCCTGTGGAGTGGCAGCTTATGCAATTCGCCAGCACACTGGGGTCGGGATTGGGCTCATCGATTGCCAGCCCTGCCAGGTCTTCGCCATGGCAGGCAGTGCAGGTCAGCGCTTCACCTGCCTGGTCGCGACTGTGACGGGCCAGGCTGAAACCGCTGTCTGCCAGGTGATCGAATACCTGTCCTTGCCACTGGGCTGGTTGCCAGCCCAGGGATGAGTGGCATTCGCTGCAATCCTGGCTGAAGAGTACCTGATGCATGGCGGGTTCAGTATGGCAGTTGATACAGGCGCTGGGTGTCGCCTGGAAGCTGGCAAAGCTCAGCTTGCCTGTGCCGGATTCGAGGGTATGGCATTCTTCGCAGGCAGCTTCAGCATGGTTTCCGGTTAGCGGGAAGTGCGTTTGGGTGTGGTCGAAGCCTGCCAACCGGTCACTGCCATCGTGGCAGCCCAGGCAGTCCTCGCCGTACGTTTGTACATGCCGGGTCATAAATGCCGGATCGTGCTCTGCATGACAGCTCAAGCAGAGCTGCTGGTCCAGTGCGAAGGAATTATTCACATCATGGCAGGCACTGCATTCCATTGGTAGCGTATCGTAGCCGAGCTGGTGCCGGATCAAGCTGAAACCGGCTTTCCCGTGGTCGAAATTTGCCAGGCCTGGCATCAGCAGGTTGAAATCCCTGCCCTGGTGATCGGAATGGCATTGGTAGCAGGGTGGTTGGACCTGACTGTGAGTTCCATTATTCTGCGCAATCTGGTCAGCGATTTCGGTATGGCAACCCAGGCACAGCGTATCCTGCGTGGTTCTTAAAGGGTCATGGCACAGGCTGCAGCGCTGCTCAAAGTCTGCATGTGACTCGTATCCACCGATTTGCACACCTGGACGGTTCTGGGCGCTCAAATGCCCCGGGCTGAAAGCCTGCCCGCCGCGCAGCCACACTCCCAGGCCGATTCCCGCAACCAGCAAGGTCGAAAAAAAGAAAGCAGGGATAGAGAAAATTCGTGTCCGCTTCATGCTGCCTTTAATTCTTGTCGGTCAAAAACTTATAGTTATTATGACGTAAAAACAGGAATTATGTGATGCAAATCCAAATACTACTTTTTGTTTACGTCTTCCGATGGATGCAATTAATAAATATCATGCTATAGTATTTATGCTCGATTAACCTCAGGAAAGGATGTTGAAATGAAGCTTCATGGGTTAAAAACACTCTCTTTTTTCACACTGCTGGTTGTGATCTTGACAGCCTTGACCGCATGTGGCAAGGAAGTGTCTAATACGCCAACCTCAGCACCAGTTCCTACGGATGTCTCGCTGCCTACATCTCCTCCCCCAACGGCGGTCCCTACTCCCAATCCCGACGCAGTGGTTTTTCGTGCAGATCCAGAACGAAGTGGATCTTATGCTCAAGCGGGAGACTTTGGGGAGTGGGCTTTTGATGCTGGAAGTCCGGTGGCGTCCTCACCGATCCTGGCAGGGGATACCCTGTACTTTGGCACTATGACCGGGAATTTCTTTGCCCTGGATCCTATGACTCAAAAGGTGCGCTGGCAAGTTGCCATTCCTCCTGCAATTTTTTCTTCCCCGGCTGTTGTCGATGGTCTGGTCTACTTTGGCGGTGTGGATGGCAGCCTGTATGCTCTGGATGCTGTAAGCGGTGAAGAGCGCTGGAAGTTTCCAACGTCTGCACCGATTTTCTCTTCTCCTACGGTGTGGGATGGAAAGGTATTCTTCGGTGGTTCGGATGGGAATGTTTACGCCCTGGATGCGCTCACCGGGAGCAAAGAATGGGAATATAAAACTGCGCCAGAATTGGTATCCTCACCGTTAGTAGTTGACGGTACCTTACTGATAGGCGGTCGCAATAGTTTTCTTTATGCACTGGATGCCCTCACCGGTCAGAAGAAATGGATGTATCTGGCAGAGGGCGATATCCAATCCTCACCGGCTGTGTCACAAGGGGTTGTGTTCCTCTCGAGCGCCTCCGAAAACAACAATATCCATGCCGTTGATCTGGAAACCGGCAAGGTGCTCTGGCGCGCAACTGTCGGTCCTGCAGTAAGCTCAATTGCCATCCGGGATGGGGTCTTGTACACTGCCAGTGTGCGGGGTCAGGTGGCTGCTGGTTTGATCAAGGGTGACAGCCTCTTATGGAGCTTTCAGTCTGAAGATCAACAGCCTGTGATCTCTTCACCGGCTGTTGCCGAAGATCGCATCATTACTGGCGATACCAGTGGTCTTGTGCGTGCCCTGGACCGCCGGACGGGTGAAGAATTGTGGTCATTCGAGACCTACGGCGAAATCTGGTCGTCTCCAGCCCTGGTTGGAAACACTGCCTTCATTGGTAGTAATGATGGCTACCTTTATGCGCTCGATATTCGTGGTCCAGAGCTGGCTCAGGTACCTCTGCCGACCCCCCTGCCTCTTGAGCCTACCCCTACCGCCTTGCTCGAGCCTCCTTCCCCAACTCTGCCTGGTACGGATGGTCTTGCCTGGTGGAATGATCGTGTTTTTTATGAAGTTTTTGTGCGCAGCTTCAAAGATAGCAACGCGGATGGCATTGGTGACCTGCAGGGTTTAATTGAAAAGCTGGATTATCTCAATGATGGCGATCCAAGTACCACATCAGACCTGGGGGTGACCGGTCTGTGGCTCATGCCAGTGGCAGAGTCGCCCAGCTACCATGGTTATGATGTGACAGATTACCGCACCATCGAGGCTGATTACGGCACGAATGAAGACTTCAAACAGCTTGTAGAAGAAGCTCACAAACGTGGCATTGCTGTAATCGTCGATATGGTGATGAACCACACTTCCAGCCAGCACCCCTGGTTCCGCGAAGCAGCTTACCCGGGTTCAACCACCGAGAACTGGTATATTTGGTCCGACACAAACCCTGGATACAAGAGCCCCTGGGACACAGATGTGTGGCATCAGCCGCCGGTTGGCGATCTCCAGGCCTTACGCGCCTATCATACCCAGTATGATTATTATTATGGTCTGTTCTGGTATGGTATGCCAGATCTTAACTACCGCAACGGTGCCGTCACCCAAGAAATGTTTGACATTTTAAGTTACTGGTTGACCGATATGGATGTAGATGGCTTTCGTCTGGATGCCGTCCGGCACCTGATCGAAGATGGCGCTGATCAGGAAAACACCCCCGAAACCCACACCTGGCTGCAGAATTTCGACAACTATGTGCACACTGTGTACCCGGATGCTTTGACTGTTGGCGAAATCTGGGATGAAACAGCCGAAGTAGCCCCTTACGTCCCAGACGAGCTGGATATTGCATTCGAGTTCAAGCTGGCTGAAGCGATCATTGCCAGCCTGAACGCTGGAGAGAACAGCCAGCTCGTAAATCAAGCTCAGGAAGTTCTAAAGACTTATCCTGAGGGTCAGTTTGCACCGTTCCTGACCAACCATGATATGACTCGCGTGATGAGCCAGTTGGGTGGAGACGCGGAGAAGGCGAAGGCTGCAGCTGCCCTGCTGCTCAGCCACCCGGGTGTGCCGTTCCTCTACTATGGTGAAGAGATCGGTATGACGGGGGTAAAACCCGAAGATATTAATGTCCGCCTTCCAATGCGCTGGGATGGTACAGAGACTGCTGGTTTCACCACTGGCAATCCCTGGGTTGAGCTGGGCAAGGAAACCCCACAGACGAATGTTGCCTCTCAGGCGGAGGATCCCACCTCGCTGCTCAGCCGCTATCGTGACATGATTCGCCTGCGCCAGGAACACGCCGCCTTGCGGGCAGGTGATACCTGGCTGGTGACCAGTGACCTGCCCCAGGTTTACAGCCTGTTGCGCTACAGCGAGGGTGAGGGGGTGCTGGTGTTGGTTAACCTTTCAGGTGAAGCAGTGAAAGGCTACAAGCTCGCACTCGAAAGTGGACCGTTTTCCGGTCCGGTGTCCGCCAGTTCGCTGCTGGGAGAGGGTCAGGTCAAAGCCCCAGGGATTAACCCCCAGGGTGGATTTGACAGCTATACCCCGCTTCCAGAGTTGCCGCCTTATGCGGTGCTGGTTATCCAGTTAAAATAGGTACCATAGAAGCCTGCAATATCGGGCGGTGCAACCATGCAGTTATCTGAACACACCCGATAAGAATTCTACTCATGCTACATCTAAATCAGGCTGTTCCAATGCATGTATTGGACAGCCTGATTTAATTTTTCGATCCGGATAGATCCTGCCGTCTGCTGATCGCATCCTCGTGAATGGTTCCATCGGACACCCACCAGACCTCATCCGCAAAGCGCTCGATAAAATAACGATCATGCACCACTGCCAGCACAGCGCCCTCGAAACCAGCCAGTGCCTGTTCGAACTGCGTCCGGCTGGGGATATCCAGGTGATTCACAGGCTCATCCAGTAGCAGGCAGTTGCAGCCTTGCGCTGCCAGCAGTGCGAGCATCAAGCGGGCGCGCTGCCCGTAGCTAAGCAGTGCATTGGGTTTGAGCGGCTCATCCCCGGTGAATAAGAAGTACGCCAGGAAAGTGCGCGCTTGAGTCTCGTTGGAGAAGAATTGAGCGATCGTCTCCACCGCCGTCTGACTTGCAAGCAACCCTGATTGGTCTTGTGTCATGTAACCCAGCCTGGCACCGGCGCCTAGCCGCACCTCACCAGAAACAGGGGGAAGCTGCCCGGCAATAGTGCGCAGCAGCGTGGTCTTGCCACTGCCGTTTGGCCCGCTCAGTACAATCCGCTGTCCGGCGCGGACCTCCAGGTCGAGCTCCCGCAGCAGCGGTAATGCTGGCGGATAGCCAACGCTCAGTCTATCCAGTCGAATGGCAATACGTCCGAGGTGAGCTGGCTGGTTGAATTCCAGCTTCATCTGCCAGGCGCGCTGTGGCTTTTCCACGCGCTCATCTGAATCGATGTATCGTTCCAGCTTCTTCTCGCGCGCCTTGGCTTTGCGTGCAACCTTTTTGGCAATACCTTGCTGGTACGACTTAAATCCCTTCTGCTTATACTCTGGTCCGCCAATGCGGATTGAGCTTGCCATGCGTTCGGTGTGGGCAGCCTGAGATTTTACCTGGATGATATCTTGCTTCATCCGGATGATCTCTTCCTGCTGGTCCTTGTACTCAGACCACTGCTTTTCGATTTCTGTCTGGCGTTGAGCAAGGTAGTCACTGTAGTTGCCCGCATATTCATGCACGCCGCGCCTGGAATCCATCTCCAGGATGCTGGTAACGGTGTTGTCCAAAAAGGTGCGGTCGTGGGAGACAATTAAGGCTGCACATGGACAGGCAAGCAGCCATTCTTCCAACCATTCCAGCATGCCGATGTCGAGGTGATTGGTGGGCTCATCCAGCAACAACAGCTGTGGGTCTGCCAACAACACCAGAGCTAACGCCAGGCGGGTCTGCTGCCCGCCGCTTAAACGTCCAGCAGGAAAATCTACCGGGATGCTATCCAGGCCCAGACCGGCTAGAATCTGGGCAGTCCGGCCAGTCTCGGCAGCTTCTACCCTGCGAAGCAGCTCATCATATCGGGTCAACCGGTCTGAATCGTCTGGATGTAATGACAGTTCAGCCGCTGCTTGGGCTAAATCAGTCTCCAATGTCTCGGGGTCACCCGCTGCGCGTCCGATGATGTCGCCCAGCGTTGCTTCAGAATCGAGCTCAAATCCCTGCGGCAGGTAACCTATCCGCAAGTCGCTCGAGTGTTGAATGTGGCCTGAATCAGGTTGCTCCTGCCCGGTCAAGATACGCAGCAGTGTGGTTTTGCCGCAACCATTAGGCCCTACCAACCCGATCCGTTCACCAGGGCTCAGGCTGAAGGTAACTTTGTCGAAAATTTGCTGTAAATTGTAGGATTTACTTAAATGATGAACGGTAAGCATATAGCCTCCACTAAGTCAGGGCGCATCCGCGCTCGTGGCACGTCCCCACCCGGAGAGTTCCGGATTTCGAGGGGAAAGGAGAAGGAAGGGCTGGCTTACCGCATCATGGTTTTAAGATCACTCGTCCTTGCGAACTCTACTGGAATTTTACCAGAAGATTGTCGTTCCAACGGTTATAAAGCCTCACAATTGTCTCACTTGGAGCTATTAGTCCCTATCCAAGGAAATCCCTGAGCTGTCGGCTCCTGGTTGGATGTCGCAGCTTGCGCAGTGCCTTAGCCTCAATCTGGCGGATGCGTTCGCGGGTCACGTTAAAATACTGGCCGACCTCCTCGAGCGTGTGTTCCTTGCCGTCCACCAATCCAAAGCGCAGCTCGAGCACCTGGCGTTCTCGCTCTGAAAGCACTGCCAAAGCGTTTTTCACAGCTTCGCGCAGCATCTCTCGGGCAGCGGCGTCCATTGGTTCAGGTGCGTCTTCGTCTTCAATAAAATCCCCAAGCTGGCTGTTATCCTCGTTGCCCACCGGGCTGTCCAATGACATCGGCTCTTCCATAGCTCGCATTATGCGGTTGACCTTAGCCGCAGCCCGGTTCCACCTTCGTCGAATATCGTCTTCCACTGGTTGGTCGTCAGCAAGCGAGCGTAGAATCGCCTGGGTGTCGTTTGGCTCCAGGTAACCAGCCTCTAATGCGATATCCTCCGAGGTTGGTTCTCGACCCAGGCGTTGAATAAGCCGGCGCTGGACGCGCAGCAACCGGTTGATTGATTCAAAGATGTGCACCGGAATCCGTATGGTGCGCGCCTGATCAGCGATCGAGCGGCTGATGGACTGCCGAATCCACCAGGTGGCATATGTGCTGAATTTATACCCACGAGTTGGATCGAACTTGGACACCGCCCGCAGCAAGCCAATGTTGCCCTCCTGAATCAAATCCAGGAATGAGCTGCCCCGTCCGATGTAGCGCTTGGCTACACTCACCACAAGGCGCAGGTTGGCACGGATAATTGCCTGGCGGGCATCGCTTGAGCGCAGCCGGATCGCCTCCAGTTCAGCCCCAAGCACTGGTTCTTCAGGCAGGTGATGTAAGAAGGTAGGTTCAGTAGGGAGCGCACTGTGTTTTTGAATGTGCTTGTCCAGGTATACCTGCATTGGCTCAGGGAGCATATAAAAATATAGAAACACAGAAAAAGCATTCCGAGCCACACCATCCCATAGTGGATCCTGACCCCATAGTCCATTGTCCAGGTAAGCCCTCAGATAAGACGGCACCTCATTTTGCCAGGATGTGCGCAAAAGGCGCGCTTCTGCCAGAATAAGGCGTAGATCAGGGCAATCATAGCCAAGGCGGCGTGTGTCCTCCCGTTGGCGTGACAAACTGGTTGCCAGGTCTTCAAAAAGCGCCTGGTAAACACCCTGCCCAGACGCAGAAGATTCCTGGTTGGCAGCTCGCCGCTTGGCTAAGGGGTGCTGTAAGCTCAACCAATCCAAGCGCCGGGCTCCTTCCAAACGAGTCGCCAGCCAAAATTCGCGGTCTGGATCCAGCAGCTCGATACTGCCAATCTCTTTCAGGTAAAGTCGCACCGGATCTTCGCTGATCTCGGTAACCAGCTTAGGGTCATTGAGCAGCGTCATTGTGTCTTCTTGCGTAATCTCGACCAGCTCATCATCCTGAATGGCTAATACATCGATATCTGGTTCCTCTTGTGCCAGCACGTCTTCCTGGCTGTCCAGCAGTTCCGTCTCAGCATCCATCAATTCGTCCAGTTCTTCCCCGTTAATCGCTTCCAGACCATGGGTAGCATTAATTCCAGCTGCATATTCCTCACCTCTCTGGTGGGCGATAGGCTCATGTACCTGGTTGGATGGTTTTCTGCGTCGGATGGAGGTTTTATTCTGTGGTTGCATGGGCACTCCGTCTCATCGATTGCCAACAGTTTGACCGGTGTGTCGAGCCATTGCGCGGTCCAGACGCTGGCGTAACAGGGTGAGCTGCTGCATTGCATGGCGAAATCGTTGTGGATCCAGGCTGCCGTGCTCTTGTGCCTCAGTCATTTCAAATTGTAAGTGTTCCATTTGTTGTTGGAAAGTTCGCTTACGTAAGTTCAGGATGCCGCGCAATACATCGCCTAATACCCGGTCTTCGCTTGGATCGATTTGTCCAGTTCGCTCCAGCAAACCGTCGGCAAGGTCCATCATGGGCAGAGAAAGGCTGTTGAGCACATAGTTGAGTGGTTCAGCAATATCCTGATCGATCGATTCCTGCAGTAGTCGATAGATATCCTGATGATCGGCATGTTGAAAATCGGTGACTGCCAGGCGTCCAAGCCCATCTACCTGCAAGGCACGGTCCACCAGGTAAAGCAAATCGGGGTGTCTGAGCAGCACACCCAGGCAATGTGCTTCGAGGGCATACGTGCTCTGGTCGCGAGTCGTTTGTGCTGGCTCAGACGGTGCCTGGGCCGTAACGGGCTGCGATTTGCCGCCTGATCGCCGTGCTGGCCGGGCTCGTGTTGGGGCAGACTCCAGCAATGCTCGCTCATCTACACGCAGCAGCCTCGCCAACCGCTGGCGGAAAGTATCTCGTTCGATCGGGTTGGGTACATCCTGGATGAGGGGAAGCACCTGGTTAGCAATTTCAGTTTTTACTTTTGGGTCGTCCAGGTCTCTTCCGGTGGCTAAAGTTTCCATCACGTGAATCACCACCGGACGGGCTTGACTGACAATCTCCTGCCAGGCTTTGGGATCAGCGGCAACGACTTCATCTGGATCTTTACCTTCTGGCAGGGTGGTCACGCGAATATCAGCCTGCAAACGCGCCTCGTGGCTTAAGAGACCACGCGCATCAAAGGTAGGTTCATTTTCGCGGTCCATTGTCTGGCGTGCCACCTGCAAGCCGCGCAGCGTAGCCTGGTTGCCGGCTGCATCAGGATCAAGAGCAAGGACAATTCGTTTGCTGAAGCGTTTGAGCAAGTTGAGCTGGGCTTCGGTGAGGGCAGTACCCATTGGTGATATAACATTCGCATAGCCCGCCTGATGTAATGCAATTACATCCAGATAGCCTTCAACGATCACCGCCTGATCCTGTGAACGGATCGCTTTTCGGGCTTTGTCCAGTCCATACAGCAGCCCACCCTTATCAAATATCACAGTTTGGGGTGAATTCAGAAACTTTGGCACATCATCCGGGTTGAGTATGCGAGCTCCAAAACCTGCCATTCGGCCGCGTTCGTCACGGATGGGGAACATGATGCGATTACGGAAGCGATCGTACACCCCAGTGTGCACGTTTGTTTGATCCGATTGGTGTTTTTCATCTAATTGCCGGCGGGTTACCAATCCTGCATCCAGAAGCTCTGTTTCGCTGTGCCCTTTTCCTGTGAAATAAGCCAGACCTGCTTCCCAGGCGTTTGGTGAATATCCCAATCCAAACGCTTCAATAGTGGAATCGCTTAAATTGCGCTTCTTGCGCAAATACTCGAGAGCTGGTCGACCTACCGGCGTGTTCATGAGCTGGTGATGGTAGAAGGTGACAGCTTCTTCCAGTAAGGCGCGAAGATTCTGGTGTTCTTCTTCCGCAGCCTGCTCCTCAGGAGTTGGTGGTTTTAGCTGCACCCCGGCTTTGTCTGCCAGGTAATGCAGAGTCTCGGTAAAATCCCAGCCCTCCTTCTTCATTACATACTTAAAGATGTCACCGCCTTCGTTGCACTGTCCAAAGCAGCGCCAGGTGCCCGAGTCCGAAAATACTACGAAGGCAGGCGTTCGTGAGTTGGGGTGAAAGGGGCAAAATCCCGTGTAGTTTTTCCCGGAGCGGCGCAGTTGTACCGTTTCCGAGACCAGGTCTACCAGGTCGATGCGTGATTTGATTTCGTCAATCGCCGTCATAGGGTTACATCTCAAAAAGGCAATCAATACCAGGTATCTTGGCGAGTTTGCCAACATACCTCTCAAATCATTATACTCGAACGAGAATTAGGTAAACAATCGGCTATAGAATTCGCAAGGTTACGGCAACCCGCGCACTTCCATAACTGCGGGATATTCCACCATAAAGTCGAAGCGTAGCGTGCGCTTTTCCCTGGGTTCTAAGTCTAGATTCCAATCCAGCAGATTCAGCTCACTTTGTTGATTGGGTTTCGGATCGGCTGATTCCAGTCGAACCTTTATTTCTTCATGTCCCGCTACTGGAATCTGGTCATGGATCGTCAGGTGGGCAAAGGTCTCGAGCAAATTTTCCAGCCTGATTTCGTAACCAAAATGCCAGCGTCGTTTTCCACCGATAAGCGTCTTTTCGACATCGCGCCGCTTGATTTCTCTCTCAACCTTTATTTGATCCTCTACACCAAAGTACATCTCAATCTCGCCCTGCGGTGCAGTAAATTCAAGTGTCGTCGCGCCGATGAATTCATCACCAGCAAATAGATTACCGGCGCCTGCCAGAAGGGTATAAGGGCTGTCATTCGTTATTTTGGCACGTCGGTATACCGCCTCCACCAGGCGCGGCGCACAGACATAATCCATCTTCGGTACCAGGCCAATCACCGCTACATTCACCTTGTGAGGTTGTCCATCGCCGGGAATCGTAAATACGCCCGGAACAAGGTAGCTTAATGCTATGCTGCTGGTCTCAACCTGTGCTTGTTCATATTCAGCGGATGTAAAAGCGGCTTCGTTTAGCATTGCCGCAGTTTCTTCAGATGGCGGTGCTGCAACTGCTTTGTCACTTAAGCTGCCGCGTCATGGCTGCTGCGGCTACTCGCGGCATCGGCGCCGGTGGGGTGTATTGCCGGATGTACCACGGATCGAGATCTGGTAATGTGTTTGTCAAAGCAGGTCGGGCAGTGGAGAGCAATAGAGATACGGTTTCCCAATCCTCTCCACTTATCTGAGATATTTCCGCCAGATAGTTCAATTCGAGAGCGGGCAGTGAAGCCTCTTCGGTCAAGCGCAGATCATATAATGGCTTCCAGTCCGCCCCATTGACAACATAGATCAGCTCCAGGGTCAGATCGCCCGCTTCCAAAACATCAATTTCTACCTGAGCAGAGTAGCGCTTCCGTGGACGCGCACTGGTGAGCTCCTTTAACTCGTTTTTTAATTTTTCGATATGGCGTTCCAGCTCGCGCTTTCGTCCCCCTAATTTGAGCATTTCGCTGTCGAGTATTTCCATCTGCGAGCGTAGATCATCATATAACTTCCGGTGAGATTCTACGCTCATCTCTCCGGACGCCAGGGCTAGTGCAAAAGTGTCTGTGCGTCCGGCTAGAGAGTTCAGATTTGACCGGCTTTGTCGTACTAATTCAATCTGGGTTTCAATACTTTGCAGCTCATCCTTTTTTGCTTCCATATCGGATTCGAGCTGGCGGACTTGCTCCACGGGTGCCTCCGTGAAGAAGGTTCGTTTCGCCTGCACACCGCGCAGTTTGGCTCGTGCGCTGCCCCGGGCGCTTGCTCGCAGCGACTCAGTTCTCATCTCAAGAGGCAGGTTAGCAATCTCAAGAATGTGCAGGCCGGTGTCCAGGGAGGTTTTGCCTGTTCGTGTTAGCCGTGCCCGGTCAGGATATACCACCACGCTCACCAACTTAGTATCAAGTGTTGTTAACATCATTTCCTCCTATGAGCCACTCCTGGTCGACCTTCTTTACGATCAACCGAACCCCTTCTACACGCACAACCTCTATTCGGTCTCCTGCAGTAATATTCTCTTGCCCTTCAACCAGCTCGGCTGTCCACAGTTCGCTGGCAAGCTGCACCTGTCCGGTACCATGGGGTAAGATGTCGCTCAATGCTTTTCCTTTACGCCCTTGCAGGCTTTCAATACCAACTCTCAGCGGGGCTTTCTGTGCTCGAACAGCGAAAAACATAGCCGCCAGGAATACACCGCCGGTAGCCAGCGACATAAGAACCACCAGTGGGATGGAGATGCGCGGTTGAAAGGTTGGCAGGTTGGGCGAATTGAAGAGCACCAGAGCTCCTGTGATCAGCGAGGCCACACCGGCAGCAGTTAGCGCTCCATGCGTAGGGGCTTTGATATCCAGAATAAAAAGAATAAATGCGAGCAGCAAGAAGACGATCCCAAACCAGTTGACATCCAGCACGCCAAGGCCATAGAAAGCCAGTGCCAGGCATACCACACCGGTAAAACCGGCTGCCCAACCACCTGGGCTGGAGATCTCTATAATGATCGCCTGAACGCCAATGGTCATGAGTAAAAAGACCACATTTGGATTGGTAAGGATGGCCAGGATTTGTTCTATGAATGACGGTTCTATAGTCACTACCTCTGCATTTGTTGTATGCAGCGTGCGTTCTCCTTCCGCGAGCTGAACGCTATACCCATTCAGTTGGCGAAGCAGATCATTCAGATCCACTGCAATAAAATCCACCAGGCCAATCTCTAGCGCTTCTTTGGCAGAGACCGCTTTCGCTGATTCGATCATTTCTTCAGCCGTGGAAATTGCATTCTCGGGTCGCTCTGAAGCAAGCGAGCGCACCGTAGCTTTTAGGATGTTTTTCTCCTTGGATTCAATTGTCTTACCTAAATCCTCACCCTGGGAACCCACCGGGCTGGCGGCACCAATCGTTGTTTCTGGCGCCATGGCTGAAGCGTGGGCGGCTAATGTGATCAGTGTGCCAGCGCTGCCAGCCATCGCTCCTCGCGGCGAGATGTAGACGACAACCGGCGTACGGCTGGCACGGATATCCTGGATGATCTCATTCATCAGGTCAATGCTGCCGCCAGGTGTATTAAGTTCGAAAACCACCAGCTCGGCATTATTTGCTTCAGCGCTCTGGATCCCTCGATTGAGATATTCCACCATAGCCGGTGTCAAAGGCCCATCCGCACTCAAACTCACAACCAGTGGTTGGCTTACCTGCGCTTCGACCGGAGAATGGATTGCCCAACCTCCAATTACTGCTACCGTAAACAGGATCAGGAACTGGATAGACTTAATTCTCATTTCATTTACCATTCTATAAAGGGGACGGGTATGTACTTAAGTGGTAAGTTATCGACTCAATACCTGGCGTAGCCCTGCTAACAACGCTTCCTCTTGCTCTGGCAACACCGTGCGGGGATCAAATGCCAGCTTATCATCAACGAGCCTCGCCAGGATAGGAATCTCATTATTGCGCAGACGGGCTAGAACCCGGTTTGGGCTTCTCGTTGAGAGCGTCAAGAGCCAGGTAGGCAGGTTTTCGCCGGGCAGACTGCCGCCACCGACTGTCGATTCCCCGGAAATTACTTCCCCGTAACCGATGGCTTCAGCCCAGGTAGCTGCGCGCCGCCTGATTTCTGCCTGCGACATGGCAATCATCCGCCATACTGGAATTTCGCGCTCAGCCTCGTCTTTTAAATAGTGTAGCAGTGTGGCAGAAAGAGCCGCCAGACAGAGTTTATCGGCTCGCAGGGCGCGTGCCAGGGGGTGTTTCTTCAGCCGGGCAACCAGATCAGCACGGCCCAAAATGATCCCAGCTTGTGGGCCGCCCAGTAGTTTGTCGCCCGAAAAACATACCACATCCGCCCCGGCTTCCAGGGATTCCTGGACCATCGGTTCATGTCCCAAGCCGTACTTAGTCGTCTCGAGCAATGCACCTGATCCAAGGTCATCTACTAGTGGAATGCCTGCCTTATGGGCTAACTCGACAATTTCGCTCAGGTTGGGTTCGCTGGTGAAACCCACCAGCCGGAAATTAGAGCGGTGCGCACGTAAAAAAAGTGCCGGCTGTTCATCCAGCGCAGCCTCATAGTCAGACAGATGCACCCGGTTGGTTGCGCCAATTTCTAACAGGGACGCACCCGATTGTTGCATTACCTCTGGCACGCGGAAACCTCCGCCGATCTCTACCAGTTGGGTGCGAGAGATGACCACCTTTCTTCGGCGGGCAAGCGCACTCAATACCAATAACAAAGCCGCGGCATTATTGTTCACGACCAAAGCCGCTTCGGCTCCTGTAAGCTGGCGTAATATGGCTTCTGCATGTACCAACCTCGAGCCTCGTTGTCCTTTTTCCAGGTCATACTCCAGGTTGGTATAACCCTGGGCTGCCTCCTGGGCTGCGTACATTGCAGCCTGACTCAGTGGTGCTCGACCAAGATTGGTATGTATGATCACCCCACTGGCATTGATCACTGGGATCAAGCTGGGCTTGCTCCAGGCGGATAATATCTCTCCAGTTCGATCCAGCAGCATCTGCCGGCTGGGTATAGAGGGAATTTCTGATTTGACAGTCTTATTCTTTGTGCCGATGGTGTTTTCAGGTTCTTGCTTCTGGTTTTTCTCAATTTCTAATTGGGTGGATCGAGCTTCCTCCAGTGCCTGGCGCAAGGCATTCAGAGTCAGAGGCCGCCCATATAGCTTAATCCATCGATCAACTGGTGGGCTCAGGAGAAGCTCGCTTACCGAAGGTAGTAAATGGAGATTTGTCATGCTGGCCTGAAGATATTTTACCCAATGGCCAGCGTTTTGGGTGACGCGGTTATGATTCTGGACTGCTTAAATTGGGTTTCCACTGGCTGCGTTCACGCAGGCGCAAGAGCAGCTCGATGATCAGTAAACCTACCAAGATTAGCATTGCGACCACAGGCGTGAGCATCCGCCCGAGCTGCAACCATGCCAGGGATGCCGCGTAAATACCGAACCATAGAGCCTGGCGCAAGATTGCCAATCGGCTTGCTGGTGGTTCACCTGGAAATCGTTGATTCAAGAATGCTACTAATGGTAATACGCTACCGGTTACTGCCAGGAAGAGGGTGAAGAAGAACAGCCATCGTGTTCCGCCGTTGGGCAGGAAAAAAAGGACGGTCGAAATTAAACCCGCCCATCCGACTACCATCAGCAAGATAGACGTTGGCCAGTAAGAAGCTAAGAATTTTTGCATGGTTTTGGTTCCCATACCACTATTTTGATTATACATTACTTTTTTAGTGCAAGTCAGGTGCCACACAATTTTGTACACGGCTTTCACAAGAAGGGAGTTCCAGCCGAAAGGATCAGGTTGAGAGCCTGGGAGGGCTGGGCATTAAACAAACGACGCGCCTTGGCAAGATTATGAAAACCATGCTGGATGGCAAGGCCGATCACAAGATTATTGAAGATCGCCATGTTGTGACCAGCATTGCCAACCGTGAGGCACGTGGCATCTTCTCGTAAGGTAACATCTCTGCGATAGTGCAGTCCATTTTCGATCCCCCAATACTGGCGCACAAAAGCCAGCAGTCGCTCCGGTGAGGCTTCAGCAGGTGTCAGACTGGTCAAGCCATAGACGACTTGACGAGTACGGCCTTTGTACTTTTCATACCAGATGGTTCTTTCGATACGAAAGACCTGTGCCAGATGTGGCCAATCCAGGTAGTCGTTCAGCTCTGTACTAACCATGATGGTGCGTTTCTCAATCCGTCCATGTCCCTTATTGACTTGCGAAACCATCTGGCAATGTTTCGACAGAGGTGCACCTTGGCGTTGATTACACACTTCATGCACAAACAACTTCTCGATGGCCCAATGTGTGTGTGGCTGATTGCCTTTGATTGTCCAAATGTACTCGCCACCGTCAGCGACAATTTGGTCAGAAGCGTTCCGCTGGGCATGCATTGCATCGCCCAACACAATCGCACCCTACAAGTTGACTTGTTTGAGGATCTTCGGCGCCACCACAATCTCGTTTTCCTTGCGATCTACTTCAGCTTCTGCCAGCACCAGGCCTTGTTCCGGCACATAAATGCTCAACAAATGGGTGCCTCTTAGCTCTCCGCTTGGAATTGTGCCCCTGACCGTCTTGCCATCCATGCTAAACACCATCTCTAGCTCATCATTCAGTCGCCCCTGGTGATATTCTTGGATCAAACTCTCAAACTCTTCTGGTTTCACGGTGTCTGCCAGTACTCGTCGATAGGTCATGTGGCTGGGCGTCCTCTTCTTATGCAAGATTTTCATCTCGTGTAGCTGTTCAACTCGGTTGGCAATCCAGTCGGCTATCCCGCTTGGCTTATCTTCACCCCCCAATTTCGCTAACATCATCAGCATCAGCAATTGCGTTAGCGGGTACAGCTTCCCTTTGAGCTTTCGCGTGTCTTTCACTCGCTGAAAATAGGCATATAAACTTCCCACTTCGAATACCAGGCCGTTCTCATCTATGTCTTGATTAGGTCGCAGGTTGGTATAATCCATTTTGGTCTTCTCCGGTGCTTGGTGTTTGGCGCAACAAGTATACCGAAGAAGACCGCTTATTTTGTCAACCTACCTTGTGAAAGCCGTGCAATTTTGTAAGTCCATGAGAATAAAAAGTTCAACGTCCCTT
>CAVZGO010000006.1:0-57363 GCA_963774935.1 uncultured Chloroflexia bacterium | reverse complement strand
AAAACTTCGATATCCTGGTTGCTGGCGAAATCAATCCCGATCTCATCCTCTCCGGTGACGTCGAGCCAGCATTCGGACAGGTCGAAAAGCTGGTCGATACTGCCGTGCTGACCATTGGATCCTCCTCGGTCATTTTCGCCTGCGGAGCAGCTCGTCTGGGTCTCAAGGTTGCCTTCGTTGGTAAATGCGGTGATGATCTCTACGGTCGTTTCATGCTGGATGAAATGGAAATACGAGGCATTGATGTCCACAATGTGATTACCGTTCCAGGTCAGGCAACCGGGTTGAGTGTAATCCTGAACAGGGGCACCGACCGTGCCATCCTGACACACCTGGGCTTGATTACAGAATTCCAGTGCAGTGACATCACGGAGGACACTGCTCCGTCAGGCTCGTCACCTGCATGTCGCTTCATATTTTTTACAGACATCCTTACAGCCGGGATTACCTGCACTCTTTCAGCGCGCCCGTGAACTTGGGTTGACTACCTCGCTCGACACGAACTACGATCCCTCCGAAAATTGGAATGGCTTTGATGAATTATTATCCGTGACCAGCATCTTCTTGCCCAACGAAGCCGAAGCCCGCTCGCTGACCGGCGCTGGGACGGCTGACCTGGCGGCAGCCAAACTCTCCCAGAAAGTTGAAACGCTGGCGGTAAAGCTCGGTGCCCAGGGCGCCCTGGGAGTGAGCAGCTCTCACCACCTCACAGGCGATAAGCCCAGCCAAATAGCCAGGGTCGCCTCGCTGCCAGTAGAAGTAGTTGACACGGTTGGCGCAGGCGACAGCTTTGATGCTGGTTTCGTGTTTGCCTATCTGCAAAGCTGGTCGCTTGACAAAGCTTTGCGAGCTGCAGCGATTTGTGGCGCACTTTCCACCCGCTCAGCCGGCGGAACAGCCGCGCAAGCTCATCTGGCAGAGTTGATGGCTTTATTGGAAGAATGATGGGGTGATGATCCGTCGTGAATTATCTGGATGATATTGTTTCCGCAAATAAAAACCGGCACGCCCACGGTATAACATCGGTTTGCTCAGCACATCCCTTTGTGCTGGAAGCAACATTACGGCATGGATTAGCCACATCTCCGCACACTCCGGTATTGATTGAAGCAACCTGCAATCAGGTCAACCAGTCTGGCGGTTATACCGGTATGCAGCCACAGGATTTTGTCCGCTTTGTGGGAGAAATAGCAGACCGGGTTGGCTACCCTCGTCAAAACCTCATATTGGGCGGTGATCACCTTGGCCCACTGGTTTGGGCGAGCAAGCCGGCTGAATTCGCGATGGAGAAAGCAAAAATCCTGGTGCGCGATTATGTGCATGCTGGCTTTGCGAAGATTCATCTGGATTGCTCGATGCCCTGTGCTGACGACCAGCAATTGCCAACGCAGGTCATCGCCCGCCGCGCCGCTGAGCTGGCTGCTGTGGCAGAATCTGCCAGCTCTGATGCGAGTTTTCCCCCGCCGCGCTATGTCATCGGATCCGAAGTGCCGCCTGCCGGCGGTGCAAAAGCCGGTAAAGATCAGCTTGCCATCACCAACCCGGTAGATGCTGCTGAAGCCGTCGAGCTCACCCACCAAGCATTCTCAGCCCTGGGACTGGATTCGGCCTGGGAGCGAGTCATTGCGTTGGTCGTGCAACCCGGCGTTGAGTTTGGCGACGATTCTGTACACGATTATGACCGCTCTGCGGCAGCCAGTCTGGCGCGTTTCATCGAAACCATCCCCGGTCTGATATATGAAGCGCATTCAACCGATTACCAGACCCGTCCCAGCCTGCGCTTCCTGGTTGAGGACCACTTTGCCATCCTTAAAGTCGGTCCAGGTTTGACTTACGCTTTTCGCCAGGCAGTTTTTGCGCTGGCAGCAATAGAAGAGCTATTGGTCGGCGGTGAGACGTCGAAAATCGCCCAGGTTATTGAAGCCGCCATGCTGGAGAACCCCTCGCACTGGCAAAAGCATTATCACGGTTCGCCAAAACATAAGCATATTTCCCGCATCTACAGCTATAGCGACCGGATACGCTATTACTGGAATTTACCCGCTGTCCAGACAGCATTCTCTACCCTGCTGAAGAATCTGGGTGAAGATTCTTTACCACTCACCCTATTAAGCGAGTACATGCCCGTACAGTACAAAAAAATCCGTTCCGGTGCAGTGAAAAACCAGGCACACGCGCTGATATCAGCATATATCACCGATGTCTTGGATAATTATTCCTATGCATGCGGGGCGAATTAATCAGGGTCTGCCACCAGCCGGCGCAGGTCGTCGGCTTGCTGGCTTAATCTCTTAAAATAATCCGATTCGGTAATTTCAGCCACCTTCTTTGCCTGGCGGCTCTCGTCCAGCTCGATTCGTAAAGTTTGAATCTGTTGCTCCAATCGCTCTTCGCGTTCCTTCGCCTCTTGCAGCATTCGCTCGTGCATCAGCGCGTTCTCAATAATCGGGGCGGACTGCGAGGCTAAGGTGCTCAGTAATTTCAAATCTCCGGCGCTGTACACATCACTCGACTCGCTTGCCAGGACAATGACCCCCCGCACACTTCCTCTCGCCTCCAGAGGCGCACAAAGCAGCGCACCAAAACCGATTTCAACCTGTGAATGGCGTACATCCATCTGCAGCACGTTGACAACTTCCGCCTTATTCGCCTGTGCACATGCTCCAATAACACCATCCCCCATCATCACCTGTTCAGGCAGCTCACCAAACCCTGCCACAATAATCAGTCTACGCCCTGACTCGTCAAGCATCATCACGCCCCCTGCAGAAGATGAGATCAATCGCCTGGTTTCCTCAATCGCCACACCGCACACGTCTTTAGGATCGAGCGAAGCGGTTAGCTTTCCGGTAAGGTTGTAAAGCAAATTGACCTCCCGGAAGCGATTGAGCGCTTCATCGGCAAGTGCATCCATATCCACAGCCTGGTTAGTCAGGTGAGCCAGCCACCTCGCCAAAACCTGGCTGCCGCTGTTACCTGCTACCCAGCCAATCGTTTCTTCCCCGCAGTTAATTTTATGCACCTCAGATGCACTGCTGGGTTCATCTCCCAGGAGCAAGGCGCCGCTAGCATCTTTAATACAAACCGGAGAACCCATGGCGGCACTGCTCTCGGCGAGTAATTTTGCTACCGTGCCCTGGTTTTGGTTGAGCAGTCGCTTCAATCGTACAGTCATCAAGCTAATTCCAGGATTGCTTTTGCTCTTGCCAGTAAATCGTCCGGATCAAATGGCTTGGTCAGGTAGAAATTGGCGCCCACCTCTTCGCCATGCTGAATGTCGACTTCCTGCCCCTTGGCAGTGAGCAAAATGATATTTACATCCTGCATACCGAGCTCCTTCTTAACGGTATGACACACCTCGAAGCCATTCTTCTTTGGCATCATTACATCCAGGAAAACCAGTTGCGGCCTTTCAGTCTGGATCATTTCTAAACCAGCTTCGCCATCATTGGCAGTGAGTAATTCCACCCCTTCGTCCTCAAGGTCCTGCAGTGTGCGTGAAATCAACAGGCGTATATGCGGTTCATCATCCACGATTAAGATTTTTTTATCCATACCTTCCTCTATTCCTGACCAGGCGTTGTAGTAGCTGGCAAAGGCAAGCTGAATAAAAAGGTGCTGCCTTTACCCACTTCACTCTCCAGCCAGAGCTGGCCTCCATGGTGTTCAACAATCTCTTTACAAATAGGTAATCCCAGGCCGGTGCCTTGGGGTTTGTCGGTAAGGGTGTCTCCCACCTGTTTGAATTTTTCGAATACTTTCGGCTGGTCTTCAGGGGCTATACCTATTCCCGAATCGATTACACTGACGATCAGGTAATCTTCCTCACGATAAGCCCGGCAAATCACCTTTCCAATTGGGGTAAATTTCACCGCGTTGGAGATCAAATTTATCATCACCTGGATCAAGCGATCGCGGTCGCCATTCACAACAGGAAGCCCAGGCTCGATCACTTTGGTCAGGGTCAGCCCCTTTTGCTCCACCAAAGACGCGGTTGCCATAGTGGCGCGTTCTACTACTTCTTCCACATGCAGCGGCTCGCTTTTCCATTCCACCTTCCCTGCTTCGATCTTTGCCAGGTCCAGCAGGTTATTAATCAGGCTGGTCAGTCGCTCACCCTCGGCAACAATAATCCCCAGGTTCTCACTCGCTTGCGTAATTGAGCGCTGCACTTTCCGCTCTTCCGTAACGACGTTGGGAAACACCCGCTCTTCAAGATCTTTAAGGGTCATTTTTGTGAAGCCAATGATCGACGTCAATGGCGTTCTCAGCTCATGGCTGATGTTGGACAAAAAGCTGCTCTTCGCCACGTTTGCTGCCTCAGCAATCGCCAGGGCTTCCTGAGCCTGGTTGAAAAGCCGTGCATTTTCGATTGCCCCCGCCATCTGGCTGGCAATAGTTTCCGCCAGGCGTACTTCCTCTGGAGTGAAAACCCGTCCAGGATCATCCGTATCCGGTCCAATCGAGCCGATCACCTCGCCGCGCGTGAACAAAGGAATGATCATCAGGCAGTGGGTGTTCCGATCGCGCATCACCTGCCGCGTTGCCTCATCCTGCAGAGGCGTGTTTTGGGCGTCGCTGATCACAATCGATTGACGGGTCTTGATCACGTTTTGGGTGGCGATGTTACCCGCTAACGGGATCACCAGCCCGATTGGGCTGGGCTCGTCAGTTTTTGAGGCATATGCCATTACCTTTACAGCGGTTTTCTCTTCGTTTAGCAGGGCAACCCCTGTGCTTCGAGCATTGAGCAGTTCAACCATTTCGCGCGCTGCAAGAGACAGGATGGTATCCAGGTCAAGCAGTGAAGTGGCTGCCTGCGCTACCCGGTTGAGCGCGGTCAACTGCCGGGTCTGCTTCTCCGCTTGCTCCCGGGCAGTCAGCTCGCTCTCGAATAAAAGCGCGTTTTGAATAGCGATGGCAGCCTGACCTGCCAGAGTCTCTGCCATGCGCTGGTGCGTTTCTGTAAAAAAACTGGGCACTGTTTTATCCAGAGAGTACAACCCGATCGTCTTGCCATTGGCAACCAGGGGAACAGCCAGCCAATTGCGCACATGGGCAGCACTGGGCACTTTCACCCACCCGGAAAATTTATTGACATCTGGAATGATCAGGCTCTCCTGACCGGTGACCACCGCATTGATGTGTGGAATATCCGTGTATTCAAAACGCACCGAGAGCGGGATGCTGGGATCTATCCACCGTTCGTATCCTTCCACTGCCCGTGCAGCCAGCACTCCGCCATCCTCGATCAGGAAGATGCTCACGCAGTCATACGGAATCAACTGGCACAGATATTCCAAAAGAGTATCGAATATCATCTCCAGGTTAAGGTTCTGGGTTAAAGCGACATTGGCTGCACGCAGCACCTCCGCAGTTTCTTTCGCCTGCCGTGTCTCTTCGAATCGGCGTGCATTTTCAATCGCGGTTGCTGCCTGCGCAGCGAATGCCATCGCCAGACGAGCGTGCCGTTCCGTGTAAAATCCGGGCTCAAAATTATCCAGCGTCAGCATGCCGATCAGTCGATTTTCAAACAACAGCGGCACCCCCATCCAGCCGTGGATCTGCCCCTTGCCGTGCACCCGGTTGCGGAAGTGCGCATACCGGGCTGAGACATCTTCCACAATATATGGGGAACGGGTACGCACCACCTCATTACCGGGGTCATCCCTGCCGCTCGGGTCGAAGCGCAGCCCGAGCAGCTCTGGCATGTTGGCAAAGCCACGACCGCCAACAATGACGAAGTAATTTCCCTGGATTTGCTGTACGGAGCAGCTATCGTATGGCACAACTTTTTCCAGCTCGATCAAGATCGTTTCAATGACCTCGCTCAGGTTCAAGTTTGTGCTCAAAGCTTGCAGCACAGCATACATAGTTTCAGCCTCAGCACCGCGTGCCTCCAGCTCTGCCACACGCTGCCGTAGAGATTCCATCTCGATTGGTATTTGGGCTTCCATCGGGTTAATCTCCGTCATAAGACCACCTGTACATGTCGTGCACCTTCGGGCAGCGGCATTGTCAGCAACCCATCTGATAAGCTCACCTGCTGCGCATCCTCGTTACCCTCCATTACCACCTGCAAGGTAACCGGGATGCCACTTGAGTTACCTTCCGGTGTGACCCGGTGCACCCAGACCTTCATCTCATGCGGATCTCCATTTTCCAGGGGAAGCGGTAACCTGACCGCTTTCAAAGAGGCAAAATCATGGATCACTCCAGACGAGTGGGCAGTAAGTTCCTGGTTATCAGAGTAATTCAACGAGATGGATACCGCGCTTTGCTGTCCATCCGACACAACCGCGACGGATGGCTTTTCCCCCAAGCGCTGGTCGTCGCGCACCTCGAGTACTAGGCGAGGCCGGAATGCTCCTCGGCGCACCATCACCCAGGTCACTACAGCAGTCAGGACCCCTATTGAAATTGTCAAGACGCGCTCCAGCAGATTCTCGTACACGAATATCCCATAGAAGAAGATCAGCGCCAGGTAAAGGATATAGATAGCCGCCACCACCAGGCGGTTGCCCAGGATGCGTATCACCAGCCCCGGTACATAATCGCCTTTCCTGCGGCTGGCGAGCAGCAGCAGCACCGGATAGATCGCGCCCAACAACGGTAATGCAAGCACACCTACAAAACCCAGCAGGCTGGCGAAATTTCCCAAGCCAGAGTAAGCCATCCATTCGGCGAATACAAAAACCCCCAGCAAGGGCAGCGCTCCCAGTATGGTCTGCGCCCGGCTTCCAGGCTGGCTTCGTCGCAAGCGCCGGTACAGTCCCGGCAATGTTTCCTGCACCTGAAAATACAGTGCTAGGCCAATCAGCACCGAAGCCATCCCCAAACTGAGAATCACAAATAGCGATCCAAGCCAGTTGATCGCCGGATTTATTTGTTCTGCCAGCGGCGTCAGCACGGTATTCGTCTGGCTGGCGAGCTCCTCCACTGGCAATGCGCCAGTGATGACAATCACCCACAGGCAGCTGATCACAATGGCTACAGCGATGGCAGCGCTGCTGCCACGAATCCAGGAGCGAGCGCTGCCGTCCCGTTGGATGACAACGCGCCCAAAGCTGGCGACCAGCATATGCGAGAAAAAATTAGACAGCATAACACCAAAAATCGGGGTAAAAGCAGCCAGTCCAATAGGCTTATCGCCGGATTGAATGCGGGTAAGATTTTCGAGCTGGAAGGCTGGCGCCGTCATCAGCAAGATCATAGCCACCAGGAACAGGTTGAAAATCACAATTATCAGCGTAGAGGCGACGGTCGAATTGAACGATTTTCTGGAAATGAAATACAAGCAGACACCAAAAAGGAGCGCTATCCATAACTCCGCTGGGAGTTTGAGCGCGCTTTCAAGCGTTCCACCCACGCCTAAATAAAAGATGATCAGAACCAGGAAATTATTTGCAAGCATGATCACCGACAGCAGCAGCACCCCCGAGCGTCCGAGAAAATCGCCCACCAGCTGCCCAAGGAACCCCAATCCATAGCGCATAATGCCGCTGCGGGCGACTGTCTCTGCCAAAGCTGTAGCGGTGAACAGGTTGATCAAACCGAAGAAAATTATCAATAAAACTGCAATCCAGGTGCTCACTCCCGACATTGCAATTGGCAGAGCCAGCATGCCTGGTCCAATCGGCAGGGTCAGGATCAATGCGACCCAAAAAGGAGGCAGGTTTTCCAGACGTTCCGCCAGCCCTGTACGCACCCAGCGCAGCCGCTCTGCAAATGTGATCCGTGGTGCATAGATCGTATTAATCGGCTCGCTGTATAGCCGCTGGTAAGCTTGACCGACTTCCGATTGGTCAAGCCTCAAAACGCTGGTGATGCCGGGAACTTCTCTGGGGATCAGTGGATATTTCTTCCCCAGCAAATGAGCGATAGCTGCATTGAGCGAAGGGTCAGGTTGCAATGGCAGGAGTAGCGCCCAAAACTTGCTGTAGCGTTCAAGATCCTGGATGGTAATCGTCTGGGAAAAGTCCCGCCCCAGGGCAACCGCCTGCAGAAAAGCTTGCTCCCGCTCCTGGACAGCCATTTCGGTCAGGTAGTAGGCTGTGGCTTGCTGCGACTGGAGCACAAGATGGGCAGTTCGGCTTTCGATCGCATAAAGGATCGTGCTGGCGCGCCTCCCCGGCATGCCACGCATCAGTTCATCAGGTGAAAAAAAAGAGCTCTCTGTCATCGATCATCTCCTCGGTCATTGCTGATCGCAGACAGCCTGCAGGCGATCAATAACTGCCGCAGCGATACCGGCAGGTAACCGGACGTGAATCGTACTCTCTGTTCCCTGGGGAGGCAGCCCCAGATCAACTGGGTAGAGCAGGCGGATAGGCAGGGCTTCTTCTTCGCGCCAGTGGTTGATGGCAAACAGCTCAACAGAATCACCGATCGGCCAGGTGGCAATCGCATATGGCCGCTTGTATTGGATTCCCCTGTGGGTGGTACGCCCCTGTCCTTCGATGGCAGCTTCCAGCGCCCAATAATAAGCCTGCGGCCAGATCCCCGGCTCGCCATCAAAGCGCAGTGTCCGCCGGCTGATGCTGGATGGCTGCGGCGGTGAGGCATATGCTGCCAGGAAGCTTTCTTCTTGCACCGAAAACCAGTTGTGGTCATTCATAGAAATGTGCTCAAGGATGGGCTCAGCCAGGGCTGACCAATCAGCCGTATCGTGTGCCGGTTGGCGAGTCGCTTCATAAACCCGTGCCAGCACGCCATGCATCAGGGCTTGTTCTTCACTGGTCACCCCCACTGAGGACAGGTTTGGATCGTGAATGCACAATGCGGCAATTCGCCCCAAGGTCATATCCGCACGAGTTGCCTGCTCCCCCCAGAAATACGACCAGTCCCCACCTAAAATAATCTCAACGCCAGCCTGGTTTAATTGAGAATTGCGCTGCCAGTTGGCTTCGTAGCGATTGAGCAGGCTAACCTGTACACCCGCCTGTTGCCAGTTGGCAATCGTGGCCACAATAACCTGATCGAGTTCCGGCACCGGTCTGTCCCCAATAATCAGAATGCGCCGATAATCGCTCACAACCATCTTCCCCAATGTCTCACCCCACAACCAGGCGGGTCCGCCTTCTGTATCAGGATAGCACAAAAGCTCCACGGAGTAGCCGTATTCCATCAAGTGGCGCCGGCTGATAGCCGACATGATCAAACTGTGCGGTTCGAAAGGAAAGGCGATCAGCACCTTTCCGCTCTTCATTGCATGGGTATTGGGTGTAAAGGGATCTTCAGAGATTGGGGTGATTCGAATTGGAAAATCCAACGGTGTGCTTGCCATATCTTTACGCAATGCGTTGACTTGGATATTGTCTTCCACCGCTTTCCGGGTGAAGATTTGCACGCTAATTTCGGGAGTACAGGCCAGCCGCACGCCCCAGATCTCTTCAAGGCTGGTCCAATAAGGCAGCTCATTGGCGAAGAAAAAGGTGAGCACATCGCGCATTGATGGACCGTAATCGGAGCGGCGGTGATCTATATCCATCGCATCCGAGACACGTAAAATGGAGGCCAGCAGACCGGTACGCACGATTTTCTCACCGACCCGGTCAACGCGCTGCGGGTCATATTCGCGGCGATGCCAGCGGCAAACCAGCCCGATAACTTCAGCATCACGAAAGGTGAAGGGCAATTTACCCAACACCGCCAGCTTTTCGATGGTCTCTTGGCTGATGACATGGTGTCTTTCCCGCTCGACGATGTTGCCGATATCGTGAAATAGCGCTGCCGTGCTCAGAAAATGGTGCTCGCTGGCGTTCAGGCCCAGCAGGTAACCCAACTGAAGAGCAATCAACCTGACCCGCAAAGCATGTGGCGGACCGTGATCAGCGAAAGTGCTCATCCGCGCCCGAGCAAACTGCAGCATTGGAATTGCGGTACGCAGGGTGGCGATGTCTTGTTCTGTAAAAAGTCGATCGGCAGTTAGAAAGGCCGGCCAGATGTCCGCCGGAAGGGTAGTACGGCGGATGACCCGCCCCAATATCGGTTCAGCCAGTCCATCGGATGTGAACCGAATACGGTGCTTGCTCACCAGATTGGTGAGCGCCTGCTGAATTACATCATCCGAATAGCCCAACTCCTCTCCCAGCAGGCGCCCCTCTGCTGATCCGTTGCGAGCCAGGTAGAGAAACACCTCCCGTTCGAGCTTGGGCAGGTCAAGTAGGTCGAGTACGCTGAAATCTGCCTCAACCATCAGTTTTATTCTTAGCGACTTTCGAGCAGCGCAGCTACTTCCCGATATCTCTGGGTGATCGCATGCGTCGGGTGCTCGATCGAGAATATCCCCCGGCTGGCTAGCTCCATCATCTCGTCCGAGTGCGGTACAACCGCACTGACCTCGCAGCCATACGCCTGCTTCACTTTCTCGGCCAGCGCCGCGGGTTCAAGGCTGGCTGGAGCTTTGTTGACCAACAACAGGATATTGGGGACTTTTAGCTCTTGCGCAATCCGTACCGTGATTCCCGTACCCTCGTAATCTTGCTGGTCAGGGCGCAGCACGATGATCAGTGTATTTGAGATCACCAGCGAAAGCAGGGTCTCTTCGCCTAATCCAGGATGGGTATCAATCAACAGGTAATCTAATTTAAGTTGTGTTAACAACCGGCGAAAGCCTTCGGTTAATTGGCGGGCGTCGTAACCCTCGCGCATCACCCGTGAGATCTCACCAGGTTTAATGCTCGAAGGAATTAGATAGATCTTGCCTGCCTGTTCTTGAACTACCATTGGGGTAACATCAATCGCCACGTCTTCAATCGCCCTTCCATGCCACAGGAAGTCATTCAGCGATGTGGAAATTTTTTCCCCGTCCAGCCCATAGAGCACATGAATCCCTGGAGATTGGATGTCGGTATCGATAACGCACACCCGCTTTCCTTGTAGGGCGAGCAATGCCGACAAATTAGCAGTGGTATTTGATTTGCCCGTTCCGCCTCGGAATGAATGGACAGAAATAATTTTTGACATCAATTCCCTCCAATTTACTCTGAATGATCCGAATTATAACGATTAATCCCCCAGCTTAGGGGTGATGTGGAAGCGCCAAAAGGATGAATATTAGCCACCCTTCTCCGCATAGTGCAAGCCAGTTCCGAGTGGCAGCTAGCTTCGTTTTCTGCTAAAATCTTGTCAGGTGTCCGGTTTGAACAATTATTTCTTTCAAAAATCCGTGTATTCGTGAAAATCAAATGATCATCAAGGAGATGATATGAAAGTATTATTTATCGGCGGAACGGGAATTATAAGCTCAGCCTGTTCTGAGCTGGCTCTGCAGCATGGCATTGAGCTGTTCTTACTGAACCGTGGTAATAGCAGTCGTCCCGCACCTCTTGGAGCAAAAATTCTGCAGGGTGACATTCGGCAGCCTGCCTCAGTGAGTGCCGCTTTAGGCAATTTATCCTTTGACTGCGTTGTTAACTGGGTGGCCTATACCCCAGACCAGGTTCAAAATGATCTGGATCTATTTACACAGCGCACCCAGCAGTATATTTTCATCAGCTCGGCTTCTGCATACCAGAAACCCCCAGCCTTCCTGCCGATCCAGGAAAGCACACCCCTGCATAATCCCTTCTGGCAATACTCGCGCGACAAAGCAGCTTGTGAAGCCCTGCTCGAGGTAGCCTGGCAGAAGAGTGGCTTCCCGTACACGATTGTTCGCCCGTCACACACCTATGATCGCACACTGCTCCCCTTTCATGGCGGGTATACCACCGTTGCCCGGATGCGCGCCGGCAAGCCGGTTGTCGTGCACGGCGACGGGACATCCCTGTGGACCCTGACACACCATCGCGATTTCGCCGTCGGCTTGGTTGGCTTGCTTGGTAATCCGCATGCCATCGGGCAAAGCTTCCACATCACCTCTGATGAATGGCTGAGTTGGAATCAGATCTATGAGATCATTGCTCATGCCGCAGGTGCAGAGCCGCGTCTGGTGCATGTCCCCTCGGAGCTGATCGCTGCACTATGACCCGGTTTGGGGCAGCTCGCTGCTCGGTGACAAAGCACATAGCGTGATATTCGATAACAGCAAAATCCGCCGGCTCGTCCCCCAATTCCAGCCTGCCATCCCCTTCTGGCAAGGAGCCCAGGAGATCATCGCCTGGTATGATGCCGATGTCTCCCGTCAGGTGGTGGAACCTTTCATCGATGAGCTCCAGGACCGGCTGGTCGCAGCCATGCAAAGTGTCTTCCCCGGTTGATTGTGACAAGAGAAAGGCCAGGACTTATTTATCCAAAAATTCGTTCTTCCAATTAAAATTAATTATTCTCTGGGGTATTATTTGAAGCCCGCTCAAGCGTAGCAGTCATCTCTTGCGAGGAGAAATTTAGTATGTCCGAATCACCAGATCATCCCAGTATTTCCGAACGCATAGATTTAGAGCACTTCACCCGTCCAGAATTTATTACAGCCATGGTGCATCTCTACCGTGGTGAGCAGAGCGAAGCTACCGCCTGGCGCAGCCGCACCGATACTACCACCTATTGGGCAGTCGTGCTGAGCGCCACTGCACTGACTTTCGTCTTCAGTGACAAAAGCAGTGACCGGCAGGTGATCATCCCCATAATCTCCTTGTTCTGCACTTTCCTCCTGGTGATGGAGGCGCGCCGCTACCGCTATTACGATATCTGGCGCTCGCGCGTACGCATGATGGAAATAAATTTCTACCGCCCGATGCTGGATGGATCAGCACCGGCTAACCCGGAATGGGCTAAAATCCTGGCTCATGATTTGGAGTGGCCGCATTTCCACATGCCCTGGTGGGAAGCGTTTGGTCGACGACTGCGTCGCAATTACCAGTGGATTTATGCGATTCTCTTGGGGAGTTGGATAGCGGTGCTGATATCCCATCCCACAGCAACAACTTCATTGACGGAAATCATTTCCCGCGCCGCGTTTGGTCCTTTCTCTGGTACGGCTGTAGTTATTGGCATGCTAATATTTTATGGTGCACTCTTTACAATAGGAGTTTATAGCTATTCAGCCAGCCACAGCAAGAAGAACCTGCCTGCTGGTCACCCCGGACGCATGCATACAACTCATCGATAGTCTCAAAATTCGAAATCATCTATAAGAAAAGAGAATGAAAATGATTGAATTAACTGGTCAAAATCTAACCATAGAGCAGCTCGTTGCAGTTTCCAGGCACAAAGAGCTGATTGCTTCTTTGTCTGCGGAGGTCTGCGCCCGTATGTTACACAGTCACACCTGGGTGGTTAATTCGATCGAACACCAGGGGAAAATTATCTATGGCGTTAACACTGGTTTTGGGTCTTTAGCCAACCGGCAGATCAGCGCATCTCAAGCGCGTAAGCTCTCCCACAATCTGGTCCTCTCCTGCGTCTGTGGTGTGGGCAAACCCCTCCCCGAAGATATCGTACGCGCCATTATGCTCATCCGCGCCAATATGCTTACCAAGGGTCACTCCGGAGTGCGCCCGCTGGTCGCTCAGACTCTGATCGACATGTTGAACGCTGGGGTCACGCCTGTGGTCCCCGAGAAAGGTTCTCTCGGCGCCAGCGGGGATCTGGCTCCGCTTTCACATATTGCCTCCGTCATATCGCGTGATCCTGAGGAATAACGAAGATAGCTATAGCGGCTACGCATTTTATCAAGGCGAACGACTAATTGGCGCTGAAGCCATGCGCCGGGCAGGGATTGATCGCCTGGTCTTGGAGGCGAAAGAAGGCTTGGCCCTCTCCAACGGCATTGACTTCATGGCTGCCTGCGGCAGCGCTGGCGGTTTATGATGCAGAGAATCTGCTCCGCCACGCTCAATTAGCCGCTGCGCTGAGTCTGGAAGCCATGCTTGGATTATCTGCAGCCTTCGATCCCTCTTTGCATGCTGCGAGCAATCAACCCGGCAATCAAAAAGTTGCCGCTAACATCCGCGCCTTGTGTAAAGGCAGCCGCCTGCTCGATTCTTTACCTGGTCAGGTCCAGGATGCCTACAGCCTGCGCTGCATCCCCCAGGTGCTCGGTCCGATCGTCGATACCATCGCTTTTGTCCGCCAGCGTTTTTCCGCTGCCCTGAATGCCACCACCGATAATCCACTGGTTTTTTCGACGGCGGATAATGAGGATTTCCGCTCAATATCCGGCGGCAATTTCCATGGTCAGGGTCCGGCGATGTGGCTGGATTTTATTGCCATCGCCATGGCTGAAGTCGCCGATATTGCCGAACGGCGCGTCTTTCGCATGCTCACCCCCGAGCTGAACCACGGATTGCCCGCCATGCTCATTCCCACCAGTGGTTTAGATGCCGGTCTGATGATGGTGCAGTATACCGCCGCTGCCCTGGTCTCCGATAACAAAACCCTTGCCCACCCGGACAGCGTGGACTCGATCCCTTCCTGTGCCAACCAGGAAGACCATGTCAGCATGGGCGCCAATGCCGCGCGCCACTGCCTGGAGATCCTGGAAAACGTGCGCACAGTAATCGCCATCGAGCTGATGACCGCCGCCCAGGCGGTTGACCAGCGTCCCGAAGGCTCTTCCCGCCTGGGCACCGCTACCGCACAGGTCTACTCAGAAATCCGCCAGCACGTCACGGTCATGGTCCACGACCGCCCCACATCTGGCGATATGCAGATTATTGTCAGAATTCATCCAGACTGGAACATTGCCATCCCAGATTCAGAATGTGGATTGGTAATCAAAATGAACTGTACCAAGAAATAAAACACAGGCTGTTCAAATAGATATGAACAGCCTGTGTTCATTTTTACCTGCTAACTGCCCCTTTTATCCAAACAGGGGGTATGTCATTTCAGCATATCTCGAACAATGTTTTCGATATTCTCAGCAGTAAAACCGAAATTCTTAAACACCTGAGCTGCTGGAGCAGAAGCGCCATAATGATCCAACCCCAGCACGCGGCCTTTCGATCCTACCCAGCGGTGCCAGCCTTGCGAGATGCCCGCCTCAACAGCCAGGCGCAGCTCGACATCTGGCAGCAGCACCGAATCTCGATAAGCCTGGTCCTGGTCAACAAACAATTCCCAGCTTGGGAAAGGAAACCAACCGGACCGCTGTGCCTTGAGCAGCTAACCGCTGACCGGCTTCAACGATCAGGCTCACTTCCGAGCCGCTAGCCATCAGAATAACCTGTGGTTTTCCTTCGCCCAGGTCTGCCAGCACATAAGCTCCCTTGCGCACACCGTCTGCCGGAGCAAATACCGTGCGATCCATTGTGGGTAAGTTCTGGCGGGTGAGGATCAGGGATGTTGGGCGGTGTCGATTCTCAATCGCCACCTTCCAGGCAACCAGCGTTTCATTTGCATCTGCTGGTCGCAGGGCAATCATATTGGGAATGGCACGCAATGCAGCGGTGTGCTCGACCGGCTGGTGGGTTGGCCCATCTTCGCCGACGCCAATGCTGTCGTGGGTGAAGATCCAGATCGTGCCCAGGTGCGAGAGCGCCGAAAGGCGCAATGCGCCGCGCATATAATCCGAAAAGACCAGGAATGTCGCACCGTAGGGAATCACCCCACCATGATAAGCCATGCCGTTGACCACTCCAGCCATGCCGTGTTCACGCACACCAAAATGAATATTGCTTCCTTCTGGGCAATCCGCATCGAAAGTTGGTCTGTTCGCCATCCAGCTATTGTTCGAAGGTGCCAGGTCGGCTGAGCCTCCAAACAGATCAGGAATCTTGGTAGCCAGAGCGTTGAGCACCTTGCCGGACGCCGCCCGAGAAGCCATGCCTTTCGCATCAGCCGGAAACTCGACCAGCACCTCTTCCCAGTCTTTCGGCAGCTCGCCAGCCAGCCGGCGCTCCAATTCAGCTGCCAGTTCGGGATACGCTGCTCGATAGGCTGCCATCTTCTGCTGCCATTCGCTCTCCCATTCAGCTCCGTTGGGTACAGCCTGGCGGAAGAAATCCAGTGATTCGCCCGGAATAAAGAAGCGTGGCTCAAGTGGCCAGCCCAGCTTCTCTTTTGCGCCGTTCAGCTCAGCATCCCCCGGTGGCTCGCCGTGGGCTTTAGCAGTTCCGGCACGGGTAGGCAAGCCGTATCCAATGATGGTGGGAACGATGATGATCGACGGGCGCGGATCTTTCTGGGCAGCCTGGATGGCTTTGTCCATCGCGTCGATATCCAGGCTGTCACTCAAGCGCTGGACATGCCAGCCGTATGCCTCAAACCGCTTACCACGGTCCTCGGTAAAGGTGATGTCGGTGGAGCCTTCAATGGTGACGCGGTTGTCGTCATAAAGGTAAATCAGCTTGCCAAGCTTGAGATACCCGGCAAGTGAGGCAGCCTCGGATGCTACCCCCTCCATCAGGTCGCCATCTGTGACAATAGCGTAAACATAGTGGTTGATCACCTCGTGACCTGGACGGTTGTATACTGTGGCAAGATGTGCCTCTGCCATCGCCATGCCAACCCCGTTCGAGAACCCCGCCCCAAGTGGACCTGTGGTTGTCTCAACACCAGGGGTGAATCCGAATTCCGGATGGCCGGGTGTCAGGCTGCCCCACTGGCGGAAGCGTTTAAGCTCATCCAATGGCAGATCATAACCGGTTAAGTGCAGCATGCTGTATAGCAGCATCGAGCCATGCCCACCAGAGAGCACGAAGCGATCCCGGTCAGGCCAGTCAGGATTCTTTGGGTTGTGGTGCAGATATCGCGTCCAGATGGTGTAAGCGAGTGGTGCCGCCCCCATCGGCAGGCCGGGATGCCCCGAGTTCGCCTGCTGCACGCCGTCAGCTGAGAGGAATCGGATCGTATTTAGTGCCAGGGTTTGAAGTTCTTTGGTTTCCTTCATGGATTTGTTCGCCTTTTTTACAATATAGAATTGGAGCAAGCTGATTATATATCGGCTTGCTCCTAATCTCAATTACTTTCCACTCTTTCGTAAATACAGCTTGGTGAGTTCTTCAGCAATCGCAGGGATCACCGAGAGACCAAGCACAACCAACCATTCTTTTCCGGATCAAATAGTGCGTGTTGAAGATCGGCTGCAAGAATGGCAGGTTGACAACCAGGAGCAGTAAGCCAACCGATAAGGCTACCGCCATCTGCATATATTTGTTGGAGAACACCCCGATCGTGAATATTGAAGCGCGCTCCGAGCGGACTGTGTAAGCACGAAACAGCTCGCACAAGGAAAGGGTTACAAAGGCCATCGTCTCAGCCGTCTGCACATCCACGCCGCGCCAGTCATGCTCGATCAGGTATCTCAGCGAGTTCATCCCGGCCGGGATCGCCGCCCCGGCTTCAAGGTGCCAGTATAAACCAAGCAGAAATGCTGCCAGGACTGCGCCGGTCTGTGCTACCGTCTGAATGCCAATGCCAAGCCCCATCGATTTGTTAATGATCGATTCGCTCTTGGGTCGCGGCGGGCGGGTCATCGTATCTGGATCACCCTTCTCCATCGCCAGCGCCAGAGCAGGCGCGCCATCGGTCAGCAAGTTTAGCCACAGCAGCTGGATGACGGTCAGCGGCATCGGCAGGCCAGCAAGCGTTGCCAGGAAGATGATCATGATCTCGGCGACGTTCGAAGAAACCAGGAAGAAAACAAACTTACGGATGTTAGCGTAGATGATTCTGCCTTGTTCTACCGCCGACACAATGCTGACATAGTTATCATCTGTCAGCACCATATCCGCAGTCTGCTTGGCAACATCTGTACCGGTGATGCCCATCGAAACGCCGATATCGGCAAGTTTGATCGCTGGAGCATCGTTAACGCCGTCACCGGTCATCGCAACGACTTCATCATTCGAACGTAAAGCGTCAACGATGCGCATCTTGTGCTCCGGCGAGACGCGTGCAAACACCGCAGTTACCTTGACCTCCTCCTTAAGGGCTTCATCGCTCATATCATTGAGCTCCGCCCCGGTGTAAACCTTATCGCCTTCGCGCAGCAAACCAATATCTTCTGCCACCGCCCGACCGGTATTGGGGTAATCACCTGTGATCATCACCGTGCGGATGCCTGCACCGCGTGCTTTCTCCAGCGCCGGTTTCACTTCTGGGCGAGCCGGGTCGATCATGCCCATCAATCCAGCAAAGATCAATCCCTGCTCTGCAAAATCCCGCGTGAGCTCAGCCGGCATATCTTCCTCGATGCGATACGCAAAGCCCATCACTCGCAAAGCATTATTGGTCATACGGTCATTGGCTGCCCGGATCTCTCGGCGCATCTCTTCGGTCAGCGGGCGGACCTGGTCATCGATCGTCTGGTAATCGGTGCACAATTCCAACACCAGGTCGGGTGCGCCTTTGATAGTAACTGCGTGATGACCTAACCTGCTCTGATCATGAAACGGCGAAGGACCCGCCTCCTTAATCCAGGTGATTTCGTGTACGGTGATCATCCGCTTCAAGGTTGAATCAAAGGGAATCTCCTTCGTACGTGGATAAGCTTGTGATAGCTCGCCCAATTCCTTCCATGCCTTCTTTGCTGCCACCAGCATCGCGCCTTCAGTGGGATCACCAACAACCCGAAATGTGGCGAATCCTTCGCCGCTTACTGGCTCTAACACCGCATCGTTGTTTAATGCTCCTACCCACAAAACGGTGGCCATCCCGGGTACCTTCTCCAGGTCAGCCTGCTCACCATCAATAAAGAAATCTCCAACTGGATCGTAACCGGTACCGGTTACCTTAGCGACTTTTCCATCCACCCACAAGCGCGTGACGGTCATCACGTTCTGGGTCAGGGTGCCGGTCTTGTCTGAGCAGATCACGGTCGCTGAACCCAGCGTCTCTACCGAAGCCAGCCTGCGGATCAGTGCGTGTCGTTTCACCATCTCACGCATGCCCAGCGCCAGGCTGATCGTCACCACTGCCGCCAGTCCCTCAGGCACAGCAGCTATCGCCAATCCAACCGCGATCATGAAGCTTTCCAGGATAATTTCCTGCACTTCTGGGGTTAATCCCTCAGTAAATACACCGCTTCGCACAGCCCCTAGAATGAAAACCACTGCACAAATCGCCAGCGCCCCGATGCCGAGTGTCTTTCCCAATTGGTCCAGTTTCATTTGAAGCGGGGTGCCTTCTTCTTCAACCGTCTGCAGCATATCCGCAATCATGCCGAGTTGGGTGTTCATACCAGTGTCCACCACGATGCCACGCCCACGCCCGTAATTAACCACGGTGCCCATAAAGACGGTATTCTTCCGGTCGCCCAGTCCTGCCTCTTCTTCCAGGACGAGAGCAGCATTTTTCTGCACCGGCACCGATTCGCCAGTCAGCGCTGCCTCCTCCACGCGCAGGTTCACTGCCTCGATCAGGCGCAAATCCGCCGGCACGAAATTGCCCGCCTCCAGAAAAACAACATCGCCCGGCACCAGCTTGCTGGCTGGGACGGACAGGCGCTGTCCATCGCGCATCACTTGAGATTCTGGAGCGGACATCTTCTTTAACGCTGCCAGGGCTTCCTCCGCCCGACTTTCCTGGACAACACCCAGGATCGCGTTCAGTACCACGATCAGCATAATCACTGCCGCTTCGATCCAGTCACCTAGAACTGCCGAAATTATTGAAGCAACGATCAGAAGAATGACGATAAAGTTGTTGAGCTGAACCAGGACAAGTTGGAAGAAGGTTGGTCTGGGTTTCTCCTTAAGCTCATTCAGCCCGTATTTCTCCAGGCGTTTTTCCACCTCTCCAGAAGACAGTCCTTCGGACGTCGTCTGAAGATTTGCGAGCACATCATCGAGCTCCAGAGAATGCCAGTGAATTGCTACATCCATTTCAGCAGTTTTGGTTTTTCCAGTTGTCTTGTCCGCCATCTCATCCTCATTAACCAGAAAATTGTGAAGTCCGTTAAGGGCATGTACAGGTTTCTCAGCCTTCCCATTGCGTGTGGAAAACGCCTTCCTGATCCACCCGGCGGTATGTGTGTGCGCCAAAGAAATCGCGCTGCGCCTGGGTCAGGTTGGCAGGCAGAACAGCCGAGCGATAAGCATCAAAATAAGCTAAGGAGGCACAGGTAGCCAACATCGGAATACCTAATCCAACTGCTGTCTGCACGACCAGGCGCCAGGCATCCTGGCGGCTGAGCACAGCCTCTTTGAAAACATGATCCAACAGCAGGTTGGGCAGGTCGGGATTTCTGCGGTAGGCATTGGTGATATCACTCAGCAAGGATGCGCGAATGATACAGCCCGCCCGCCAGACAGGAACGATCTGTGCAAGGTCAATGTTCCAGTTATATTCCTTAGATGCCATCTTCAACAAGCTCAGCCCCTGGGCGTAGGAGGTAATCTTGCTGGCATATAACGCCTTTTCGGCAGCGGCAACCAGGGCAGCTTGATCACCGTTGAACACCCCGGCGCTCCCCAGGACTCTCGCTGCGACGACCCGCTCAGCCTTAAGGGCGGAAATCAAGCGGCTTTCAACTGCGGCATTGATAGTGGGAATGGCTGCTCCGGTGTCGAGAGCTGTCTGGCTGGTCCATTTGCCGGTGCCTTTTTGAGCGGCTTCGTCCAGGATCAAATCGACTAAATCCTTGCCGGTATCTTCGTCCTTGCGGCTCAGAATCTTGGCAGTGATCTCGATCAAATAGGAACGCAGCTCCCGTTGGTTCCAGGCGGCAAAGATTTCAGCCAGCTCTTGATTCGAAATGCCCGCCCCGCGATGCAGTAAATCATAAATCTCGGCAATTAGCTGCATATCACCATATTCGATGCCGTTGTGCACCATCTTTACATAGTGTCCCGCGCCACCGCTGCCCATCCAGGCTACGCAAGCCTCGCCATCTTCAGCCTTAGCTGAGATCGCCTGGAACATCGGTGCAACCTTCTCCCAGGCGATAGTAGAGCCGCCCGGCATCAGGCTGGGACCCCACAGCGCACCGGTCTCGCCACCCGAGACCCCCATGCCGATGTACAGGATACCTTCCGCCTCCAGGGCTTTGACGCGCCGTTCGCTGTCCATAAAAAACGAGTTGCCACCATCGATAATAAGATCTCCCCTTTGAAGGAAAGGTTTCAAGGAAGCAATCGCGTTATCCACCGGTCCACCGGCTGGCACCATCAGAAAGAAGACCCGCGGGGTTGATAGCGCCCCTGCCAGCTCTTCCAGTGAATTGGTAACCTTCACCTTAAAATCATCCGGAAGCCGCGGTGCAACATCATAACCAATCACAGGGAAGCCGTTGCGCTCAAAGTTCGTCGCCAGGCTGCGACCCATAACTCCCAAACCTAGAATTGCAAGAGAATATTTTGATTCCATAATTTGCTTCTTGATTATGTAAAAAGCTATCGTTGAATACGGGCTGAACCACCTTTGGCGAATGCCTGTACCTGTTCCAGCGTCGCCATAGTGGTATCGCCGGGGAAGGTGGTCAATAAGGCGCCATGCGCCCACCCCAGACTGACTGCTTGTTCAGGTCCTTGGCCAGAGAGCAGCCCATAGAAGAATCCAGCAGCGAACCCATCCCCACCGCCCACGCGGTCATAGACATCCAGCTCGCAAACTGGTGCAGTGTAGGTCTTGCCGTTCACCCACGCTACTGCGCTCCACGAGTGCCGGTTGGTCGAGTGCACTTCGCGCAAGGTAGTGGCAACCACCTTGACCTGAGGGTATTCTTTGACAACCTGGTCCATCATGCCGAAGAATGTGCTTGGGTCAAGCTTTGATTTCGCCGCCACCTTCGGTCCCTCAAGACCAAGACCTAGCTGTAGGTCCTCTTCGTTCCCAACCAGGACATCCACGTGTTCAACAATCCGTCGGAGAACCGAAAGTGAGCGCTCATGTCCACCCCACAGATTCCACAGCTTGGCACGGTAATTGAGATCAAATGAGGTGATTGCTCCGTGAGCCTTGGCAGCTTTCATGCCCTCGATGATCAGCTCACCGGTGGTTTCTGACAATGCAGCAAAAATTCCACCGCTGTGAAACCAGCGCACACCCGGTGTGTAAATGGCATCCCAATCAAAATCACCAGGCTTTAATTGGGCTCCTGCTTCATTGGATCGATTGTAAAAGACCACCGGCGCCCGCACTCCCTGACCTCGGTCACTATAAACAGTCGCCATGTTCGGACCGGTGACCCCATTGTGCTTAAATTGCTTGTAGAAAGGCTTCACGCCCATGGCGCGCACACGCTCTGCAATCATGTCACCAATGGGATATTCCACCATGGCAGTCGCGATCCCCGTTCGCAGGCGGAAGCAATCCGCCAGGTTGGCAGCGACATTAAACTCGCCACCGCTGACATGGATCAGGCATTCAGTTGCCTTGCGAAAGGGTACCACGCCGGTGTCCAGGCGATGCACCAGCGCGCCGAGCGAAAGCAGGTCAAGTTCCCCGTCTTTTTTGATCTGTAGCTCATCACTCATCAACAGCCTCCTGAATCTTTCTCATCCAACCCGATAGAGGATTTCGCCCGCACGCGGCACATACAATATTCCTTCATCCTCGCGGTTCTCGAAATCCTTGATATTTACCTTTGCAGGGTCCAGATAGCCCAGATTTAACCGAGCGCAGTCCTCAGCCGATATCTTACTGGACAGAGTTACTTTTACGTTAGGCTTCTCTACGCCATTTTCCAGTACTCCTGACCCACGCACGTGCGTGCTGTGCGCCAGGACACCCAGGGGAAAGTGCTTGAAGCGCTCCCAATCGTTCAAGAAGTACGGCAGTGTATGGTAGCCGATCTCATAGATATATTTGCCATGCACATGGCTGACTACATCCAGGTGTGGGGCATAGATAATCACCTCGCCGCCAATAGCAACTGCCGGCTCCAGCTTGTACATCGCCTTTCCGGCTGTCCATAACTCATCATACATCGGCGGGGCGCAGGATAGCACACGTTTGAAGGGTTGATCACACCATTGGATGTTTCGCAGCGCCGATAAGTCCGCAGCCGCGCTCCACGCTTCGAATAGATCCCCGATGAAAGCGCCCGTCAGATCATGCCCTTGCATAACGAATGCCGCTAATATCACCGGGACCTTCAAACGGCTGACCGCGGCATGGATCACCGCTCGCACTGGAGTATCCTTAATTCCGATTGTACCAACCACCCCAGCCAGGGCACCGAGCCAGTGTGTGGCATTAATCACATCAGGTCCTGAAATTCCCGGAAAAAAGTACTTGGCTCCGCCCGACATTCCCGCCACCTCGTGTGGAAAAGTCGGACCCACGATGAGGATATGGTCGTATTCTAATACGGCTTTGTTGATGCGGATATCTACCACTTCTGGCAACGAAGAATGCCAGCTCGCCCCCGCCAGGCGCTTGATCTCATCGGCTCCCATGACCCCCAGCGATGTTAGCTCAGAATCGGCATCCCACATATGGTTGAGCAGCCGGACATGGCGGAAACTCGTACCACGCTCAGAAGCGGTTACTCCAAACAGGTGATTAATAGCCTCTTCTGACATCGGAGGGTGCGTCCCGAGCGCAATCATAAAATCGAGCTGTCGCGTATTGTGCAGGATCTCCACCAACATCCGAAACAACATCGGTAATGGCAGCGAACGCGTATGGTCAGGCACCAGTACCAGCACCTTTTGTCCAACCAATTTCCCACTTAACCCTTTGGAGAGTGTCTCCTTAACCTCCGAAACACTTATCGAGCCAGATTCTGAAACAGCTTGGGCATAGATCATATCTGTTTACCGGTGACTTAAAATTCCTCTTTTGTGCGTTTTCAAGCCAGTTTATACACCGCTGTATGCCGAGAACCCACCATCGACCGGCACAACAATGCCAGTGACAAAGGCTGATGCCGGGGAGCACAACCAGAGCATGGTCCCCAACAGGTCCTGTGGGAAGCCAAACCGTTTCAGGGGAGTATGATCATATATTTTCTGGCCGCGCTCAGTCCACTTGCCGGTCTCCTTATCAACGATCAAGAAGCGGTTCTGCTCGGTGATGAAAAAACCAGGCGCTATCGCATTAACGCGAATGTTCGGTGAATATTCCTGCGCCATGTGCACCGCCAGCCACTGGGTGAAATTGCTCACTCCTGCTTTGGCAGCCGAATAGGCAGCAATTCGGGTCAGCGGGCGGAAGGAATTCATCGACGAGACATTCAAGATCACTCCCTGCTTGCGTGCCGCCATATGGCGACCCACGATTTGCGATGGCAGGATTGTCCCCATCAGGTTCAGCTCAAATACCCAGCGCAGCGCAGCAGGGTCCAGGTCAAAGAATGACATCTGAGGATTGGTCGTCGCAGCAGGATTATTTCCGCCAGCGCCATTGATCAACCCATCCACCTTACCGAATTCAGCCAGGGATTGGTCAACAGCCTGCTGTATAGACTCTGCTTGAAGAACGTCCGTCTCAATTGCGATCGCCCGTCCTGCGCCGCCCTTGGGAAAACGCTCGATTGCAGCAGTTGCCATCTCCAGGTTGCGATCTAATATGGCAACATTTGCTCCTAGGGCAAACAGGGCGCTCGCCATCTCAGAACAAAGCACACCAGCTCCGCCGGTCACCAGAAATGTTTGGTCGCTAAAATCGTATAACCTCGAAAACTCCTTGGCATCCATCAGGTGCAACTCCTTTTCACTGCTCGTATCTTAGTTTGAAAATCAGAATAACACAAGTTAAAAAATTGATATCTTCTAGATTTCACCTTCCTGGACTGTACCTTCATCTACGCTTACAAGGGTTCCCAGTTTGAGGAGATTGAGTAATTTATTCCTGATACTCCGATAAGTAAGAAGTAAAATATCTAGTAAGTTACATGATTTTTTGTCACCCAACATTCTCAGGAGGCAGCATGAGTGTCCATAAACTCGCCGGAAAAGTCGCACCCTTTTCATACCTGATCAACGTCCCGCGTCTGATCTCCGCCTATTACACCCGCCAGCCCGACCCTGCCGAACCCGCCCACCGCGTGGCATTCGGCACCTCCGGGCACCGCGGCACGTCCATCGAAAACAGCTTCAACGAAAACCACATCCTTGCCATCTGCCAGGCTGTTTGCGAGCACCGCAAGTCGCAGAACATTACCGGTCCGCTTTACCTGGGCATGGATACCCACGCCCTCTCTGAGCCAGCCCTCTATACCGCCATCGAAGTGTTCGCTGCCAACGGCGTGGAAGTCGTCATCCAGGATGGCATTGGCTACACCCCTACCCCGGTCATCTCGCATGCCATACTCACCTATAATTTGGGTCGTACCACCGGTCTTGCCGACGGTGTGGTGATCACTCCCTCGCACAACCCCCCGCAAGATGGCGGCATCAAATATAACCCGCCATCCGGCGGTCCGGCTGACACCACCACCACCAAATGGGTGCAGGACCGCGCCAATCAAATCATCGCCGGCGGTCTGAAAGAAGTCAAACGCACCTCCCTCGAGAAGGCTCTCAAAGCGCCCACCACGCACCTGCACGACTATGTGCGCCCTTACGTGAACGACCTGGGGAGCGTGGTGAACATGGAAGCTATCGCCGCTGCCGGTTTGAGCATCGGCGTTGACCCGATGGGCGGCTCGGGTGTCGGCTTCTGGGATACCATCGCAGAGACATACAACCTGAAGCTGAAAGTGGTCAACCCACGCGTCGACCCGACCTTCTCCTTCATGACTCTCGACTATGATGGCAAGATCCGCATGGACTGCTCATCGCCCTATGCCATGGCCAGCCTGGTCAAGCTCAAAGATAAGTTCGATATCGCCTTCGGCAACGACACCGACTACGACCGGCACGGCATCGTCACCCGCAGCGCCGGGCTGATGAACCCCAACCACTACCTCGCCACCGCCATCTGGTACCTCTACCAGAACCGCCCCGGCTGGGGCAAAGACGTGGCGGTGGGCAAGACCCTGGTCTCCAGCTCGATGATCGACCGCGTCGCTGCCCACCTGGGTCGTAAGCTCTGTGAGGTGCCAGTCGGCTTCAAGTGGTTCGTCGACGGGCTTCTGGATGGCTCGTTTGGCTTCGGTGGCGAAGAAAGCGCAGGCGCCTCCTTCCTGCGCCAGGACGGCAGCACCTGGACCACCGACAAGGATGGCTTCATTCTCGACCTGCTTGCCGTAGAAATCCTGGCTGTCACCGGCCGCGACCCCGGCGAGCACTACCAGGAGCTGGAAGCACGCTTCGGCAAGCTGTGGTACGCCCGTAAGGAGGCCCCCACCGGCCCGGCTGAAAAAGCAGTGCTTTCCAACCTGTCCCCCGAGCAGGTGAAAGCCAGCGAGCTCACCGGCGATAAAATCACCGCCAAGCTCACCCGCGCCCCGCACAACAACGCAGCCATCGGCGGGCTGAAAGTAATCACTGCCAACGGCTGGTTTGCAGCGCGCCCCTCCGGCACCGAGAATGTCTACAAGATCTACGCCGAAAGCTACCTCAGCGCAGAGCATCTCAGCCGCATCCAGGCTGAAGCCCAGGCGATCGTCGATGCCGCGCTAAAGTAAATCTGTATCCCTTTAGTATGTCGATGCCTTATTTTTCGTACCCTACCAATGATTTTAGCCCCGATTGTGTGTGCGATCTCGGGTATCGCGCACACAATCACCCGATCAAAGGAGTGATCCCATGAGCGTTCTCACGCTTATCCTTGCCGGCGGAGCCGGCAGCCGCCTGAGCATCCTCGGCGAGAAGCGCGCTAAGCCTGCCGTCCCCTTCGGCGGTAAATATCGCATCATCGATTTTCCGCTCTCCAACGCCGTCAACTCGGACCTCTACCGCGTGGCGGTGCTCACCCAGTTCCGCCCGCACTCGCTGATGCAGCACATCGCCATCGGTGACCCGTGGGACCTCAACCGCCGCCCGCCCAACGGCCTGCAGATCTGGCAGCCTTTCCGCGGTCGCTCGGACCAGGACTGGTACCGCGGCACCGCCGATGCCCTCTACCAGAATCGCGGCTTTATTCGCGAAGATGGCTCCGACACCCTGCTGATCCTGTCCGGCGATCACATCTACAAGCAAGACTACCGCGACCTGCTCCGCTTCCACCAGGATAAGGGCGCCGATCTCACCGTGGCGGTGATGAACGTCGCCAAGGAAGAAGTGAACCGCTTTGGCATCATGACCGTCGATTCCAGCCAGAAGATCACCCGCTTTGCGGAAAAACCCAGGCAGTCCGACAGCACCCTGGCTTCGATGGGCATCTACGTCTTCAACACCAAATTCTTGCTCTAGCTCCTCGAAGAAGACGCCCAGGACTCGAAATTCAGCCCACGATTTTGGCAAGAACATCATCCCGCACATCGTCGAGGGCAGTGGCGCCTATGCCTACCCTTTTCTAGGCTACTGGGTCGACGTCGGCACCATCCAGGCCTACTGGGAGACCAGCATGGCCCTGCTGGATGAAAACCCCGGCCTGGACCTCTACGACTCCAACTGGATCATCCACACCCGCTCCGAAGAGCGCCCGCCGGTCAAATGCCTGCCCCCTGGTGAGTTGATCAAGAGCATGGCCTCCAACGGCTGTGTCATCTCCGGCACGGTGATTAACAGCGTGCTCTCCCCCGGCGTGCGGGTAGAAAAAGGTGCCACGGTGCGCAACTCGGTCATCATGAACGATACCGTTGTGCGCGCAGGCGCTACGATCGACTCCTGCATTCTCGATAAAAGCATCGAAGTCGGTGCCAATGCCCAGCTTGGGGCGGGCAAGGATGACACCCCCAACCAGCTCGAGCCCAACAACATCAACACCGGCATCACCATCGTCGGCAAGCGCGCCAGCATCCCCGCCGGCGCCGTGATCGGGCGCAACTGCCGCATCGACCCCGGCACCACCGAGGCGGATTACCCCGCCCTCGAAGTGCCCAGCGGCGGCTCGATCGTTAAGAAGCTAGGAGCTTTTTATGACCCAACTCGAAGAAACCCCTGCCTGGCAGGCCCTGCTCGCCCACCAGCGCGAAGTCGCCCCGCTGCACATGCGCGACCTGTTCGCCGCCGACCCCGCAGCGCTTCGAGCGCTTCTCCCTGCGCCTGGGCGATATCCTGTTCGATTTCTCCAAGAACCGCATCACCGCCGAAACCCTGCCCCTGCTCGTGCATCTCGCCCGCCAGGCGAACCTGGCGCAAGTGGATCGAAGCCATGTTCACCGGTCAGAAGATCAACAACACCGAAGGTCGGGCAGTGCTGCACGTGGCGCTGCGCAACCGCTCGAACACCCCCATCTACGTGGACGACCAGGATGTGATGCCCGAGGTCAACCGCGTCCTGGCCAAGATGCGCAGCTTCAGCGAAGCCGTGCGCTCCGGCGAATGGAAAGGCTACACCGGCAAACCCATCACCGATATCGTCAACATCGGCATCGGCGGCTCCGACCTCGGTCCCAAGATGGTCTGCGAAGCGCTCAAGCCCTACGCCCGCCCCGGCCTGCGCGCCCACTTCGTCTCCAACGTGGACAGCACCGACCTGGTGGAGACCCTGAAAGCCCTCGACCCCGAAACCGTCCTGTTCCTGGTGGCATCGAAGACCTTCACCACCCAGGAAACCATGACCAACGCCCATTCCGCCCGGCGCTGGTTCCTGGAAGCTGCCAGAGATGAGAGCGCCGTGGCGAAGCACTTCGCTGCCATGTCCACCAACAGCGCCGAGGTCAGCAAGTTCGGCATCGACACGCGCAACATGTTCGAGTTCTGGGACTGGGTCGGCGGGCGCTACTCGCTCTGGTCAGCCATCGGTCTCTCCATCGCCCTGTACCTGGGCATGGACCGCTTCGAAGAGCTGCTGGCCGGCGCCCACCAGGTCGACCAGCACTTCCGCACCGCCCCCTTTGAGCAGCAACATCCCCGTGCTGATGGGCTTGCTCGGCATCTGGTACGACAACTTCTTCGGCGCCGCCTCCCACGCCATCCTGCCCTACGACCAGTACCTGCTGCACTTCTCGTCCTATTTCCAGCAGGGCGACATGGAAAGCAACGGCAAGGGCGTCACCCGCCACGGCGAGTGGCTGAACTACAGCACCGGTCCGGTCATCTGGGGACAGCCCGGCACCAACGGTCAGCACGCCTTCTACCAGCTCATCCACCAGGGCACCCAGCTCATCCCCTGCGACTTCCTCGCCGCCGCCCACAGCCAGAACCCGCTCGGCGACCATCACCCCATCCTGCTCTCCAACTACCTGGCCCAGACCGAAGCGCTGATGAAGGGCAAGACCCCCGCCGAAGCGCGCGCCGAGCTGAGTCGCCCAGGGCTTCAGCGGTCAGCGGCTCGAAGAGCTGGTGCCCGCCAAGACCTTCCCCGGCAACCGCCCCACCAACTCCTTCCTCTACCCGACGCCTGACCCCCAGCGTGCTCGGCGCCCTGGTCGCCTGCTACGAGCACAAGATCTTCACCCAGGGCGTCATCTGGAACATCAACTCCTACGACCAGTGGGGCGTCGAGCTGGGCAAGCAGCTCGCCAAGCAGATCCTCCCCGAGCTCACCAGCCCCGGCCCGGTCTCCAGCCACGACAGCTCCACCAATGGCTTGATCAACGCCATAAAGTCCCTACCAATAATCCCCTTATTAAATATAGAAGTGGTGGACTGTAGTCCACCACTTCTACATTTAATCATTTCGGAGAATTATAAAATAACAGGTGAAGCCTGTTTTTTTATAATGAACTCTACTTCATTTCCGTGAATTCAAAAATCACGTTATCCCGGATCGCAAACGCAATCGTCGTCGTCTCGCTCACCGCCAGCGGCTCCACCAGCACCTCGTCGCACTTGCCCAGCGCCTCCTGGATCGAGTCGACCTTCACCGCGATGTGCGGGGTCACCTGCATAATCGCCGGCAGCCAGGAGCCCGGCTCGAAGCGCAGGTATTCGAATTTCATGTCGTGCACGTCCGGGTTGGTCAGGTGGACTTTCATCCCCTCCGCATAGGTTTCATCCGGCTGGACCTTTTTAGTGGGTACACCAATATGCAAGAACTCCATTGAATTGCTCCTTTAAGGCAGAACCTGCCTTCTGATATTGATTTTGTTTATCAATGGCAGCTATGCTGCCATTGATAAACAAATTAACCTCATTTATTGTCGCAATAAAACTCGTACGCCTGCGCACCGCTGAAGCCTTCGTGCACGACCTTCGCAATCGCCTGCGCCATCGCCAGCGGGCTGTCCGCCTGGAAGATGTTGCGTCCCATATCCACGCCCACCGCGCCATCCGAAATGGCCATGTATGCCATCTCCAGCGCTTCGGCCTCGGGCAGCTTCTTGCCGCCGGCAATCACCAGCGGCACCGGGCACGCCAGCGCCACCTTCTCAAAATCCTCACAGTAGTAGGTTTTGACAAAGTGAGCGCCAAACTCCGCCACCATGCGCGTCGCCAGCAGGAAGAACTTGGTCGTGCGCTCCATCTGCTTGCCCACCGCAATCACGCCCAGCGTCGGAATGCCGTACTCGTTCCCGGCATCGATAGTCCGGCACAGGTTCTCGATCGAGCTCTTCTGCCCCGGTGTTCCGATGAAGGTCTGGATCGCCAGGCACGAAGCGTTCATGCGGATGGCGTCCTTGATGTCCACACCGATCACTTCGTGGCTCATATCGTCATCCAGCACCGAGCTGCCCGCCGAGCAGCGCAGGGCGATGCCCTTGTTGAAGGTGGGCGGCACGCAGGTGCGGATCGCGCCGCGCGTGCCCATCAGGCAGTCCACGCTGGGAGCCAGGGCTCGGAATCACCAGGTCCAGGCGCTCCAGGCCAGATGTCGGGCCCATAATGTAGCCGTGATCAAACGCCAGCATCACGGTGCGGCCATCTTTGGGGTTGAAAATCCGCGCCAGGCGGTCTTTCATCCCCCAATCCAGGTTGCTTGCCCCCTTCACCGGGAACGAGCTCTGCGCAAAAGGAGTCTCGCGGTGATAATCTTTTTCCAGGGTGTTTCCGTCTTTATCGGCCATTGCCAGGCAGCTTTCATTTCTTCATATAAGGGGTATTGCAGGGCGCATTCCAGTAGCCCAGCAGCTCGTCATCCATGCGGGCCATGAACATCTGGAAGCCAGCCTGCTCTTGAACCGTCAGCAGCTCGCCGACGTAGTTGGCAACCACTTCGATCTTCTTGCTCGCCAGGTACTCGACGCACTTGCGGTAGATGATGAACAGCTCCATCAGGGTGGTCGCGCCGGTGCCGTTCAGCACCAGCATCAGTTTCTCGCCTTCCTTGATCGACAAATCCTTGAGCAGCGCATTGACCATGATCACCGCCGTCTCATCCGCCGACTTCATCGTCTGGCGCCCGCCGCCGCCCTCACCGTGCTGGCCCATGCCGATTTCCATCTCGTCTTCCGCCAGGTCAGCGATCACGCTGCCGGTCGCCGGGTGGGTCGCCCCACGCACCGCCACCGCCAGGGTCGCCATGTTATCGGCAAAGCGCTGTGCCAGGGCTGCCACTTCTTCCAGGCTCTTGCCCTGCGCGGCAGCCGCACCGGCGATCTTATAGGTCGGGATGCAGCCCACCAGGCCGCGCCGGTCGTTGGAATTGTCGCGCGGCGCATTGGCGATATCTTCCTGCGTGACCACTTTCACCACGTGCAGGCCTTCTTTCTGGGCGGTCTTCATCGTCAGGTTGCCGGTCAGCATATCGCCAGCATGGTTCAGCACGATGAACAGCACGCCCTTGCCCTTATCCGCCTGCTTGATCGCATCCACGCAGGCTTGCGGGCCGGGTGCAGCGAAAATATCGCCCACCACCGAGATATCGACCATGCCCTCGCCGACGAAGCCGGAGAGCGCCGGTTCGTGCCCTGCCCCACCCAGGGTGACCAGGGTGACCCGCTTGGCGTCCTTGAGCTTCTTATTGATCACCAGGTGGCCAGGCTGCAGCTCAACCAGGTCCTTGTTGGCGGCTGCAAAACCTTGCAGTAGCTCGATGGTCAAATTAGCCGGGTCGTTGATAAACTTCTTCATTTTCATAACAGACTCCTTTTTCTAAACTGTGGGTTGCGAATTGGGCGAAGGTTCCCTTGCCCCTGATGCCAGGCCTTTAAAGAACACCATCAGGCTCACTGCCCCAGCATCGGGCGTGCCGATGGTCTGTTCTTTATAGTTTTTGGCCCTACCAAATTTTGCGGCGTACTTCTCGGTATCCTTTGCCCCCTGCTCTGCGGCAGCCGCCGCCGCCTCCAATATTTCATTCACATCCTCCGGCGCCGCCTGTGCCGCCTGCACCGCCGGGATGAGCACATCCATCATGGTTTTGTCGCCGACCTTCGCCGGGGTGATCGACTGCATTTCCTCCAGCGCCGAGCCAAGCACCGCCTTGAGCATCGCCGCATCCAGCTCCTGGGTATCCGCCCTCAGCGGCAGCGCCAACCCGCCGAACAGCGTGCCCCACAGCGGCCCGGCCGCCCCCCCGCCGATGCCCATCAGCGTCGTGCCCAGGTCGTCCAGGAACGTCTTGATGCTCGTGTCGCCCCAGCCCTCCAGGGCGGCGATCGTCGTCCCGGCAATCTTTTTAATCGACACCCCGTGATCGCCATCCCCAAAACGAGAATCGATCTCCGAAAACGTGTCCGCCTCAGCGATCAGCAGCTCCGCCGCCGAGCGCAGCATGTTGGAAAGAACCGCTTGCGTGATCTTCATCGTCACTCCTTTAATCCATCGAAGTCCATTTTAGTATATAGTGTTAAATTAACAAATGTCAATCTTTCCCCCGAAACACCTCGATATAGGTTACAAATGTCAATTTTTTTATTATTCATCTTCTTTTAGGAAGATAATAAACTCCGGCTGTCGATTGTTATTTAAAATCGAGAGCCGCGCGCGCCACGCTCTCCGCCGTGATCACATGCGTGATCAGTCCCGTCCGCAGCGCCCCCACCAGCGCCTTGGGCTGCAGCGCCACCGACCCCACCGCAATCACATTCCGGCAGCGCGCCAGCCTGGCGATGCGGATCTGGATGTTGTAATCCGTATCCGAATGGATCATCTCCCCGTGGATATCAAAGTAAGAGCTCAGCATCCTGCCCGCCGCTTTTTTGATCGTCAGCAGGTTGCCAAAGCGCGTCGCCGTGGCATAATCCGGCGCCGAAGGATGGTTGCCCAGGTTGACGATCGCCGTATCCATCTCGTTCCACGCCGTTTCGATCCGCTTAAAGCTCACCGACTCCTCAAAGAGCTGCTTTTCCTGCTCGGTCTCCAAAAAAGCCGGCGCATGGATGTAGATTGGATTGGCGCCAGTTTTTTCGGCAAACACGCGCACGATCTCGTTGGAATGGTAGTCCCGGTTGGGCACCGAGCTGTTGCCGATCAGCGGGAAGACCGAGGCCTCCAGCTTCTGCTGGATCTCGGCGCTTTCGACATGCTTGACGAACATGCCGATGATATAGCCCCAGCCGATGCCGATATCCCCCGGCGCCGGTCGGATGTGCAGCACAAAATCCAGGATGCTCGCCGCGATCATCTGGTTGGTGGTGTTCTCGTTGGGCGAATCCGCCACGATCACCCCGCCGCGCAGGTTGTACCGCGTGCGCAGCTGGTTCAAGACCGTGCTCGAGCCCGCCTGCATATCGTGCACCTGGATCGTCACCACCCCCAGCTCCCTGGCCTCGTCCAGCATTTTGCTCACCAGCGGCCGCGAGACCCCCAGCCTCCCCGCGATCTCGCTCTGGGTCATCTCCTGCTCGTAGTACATCTTCGCCACATCCACCAGCTTCTGGATTTTCTTATTCCGCTGTTCCACTTCACCGCCTTACATTTGTAATATTTTCACCCAACCATCCTTACAAAGTTAACCATATCACGTTTTGCCAGAGTTATCAATCCCCCGCAGCCGCAGGTCCCAAAATCGCCGCCAGTTGTGGTTTTTCAGCAGAATGCACAACCGCCAACACCTCGTCAGCCGTTTGGAGAACCGTATCGCCACGCGGCACGATCATCTCACCTTTCCGAATGATTGCTGCTAACACACATCGTGAGGGGAACTTCAAATCCCGCAAGGCTCTACCATTTGCGACGGAGTTTGGATCGACCTTTTCTTCAACCAGGGAAAACAATCCTTTGCGCAGCTTGAGCAAAGTCATCATGTCACCCAGCGACATCTCCTCTGCGACCAGGTGGGCGAGGAGATCAGCCTGGTTCAAAGCGACATCCACCCCCATCTCTGGGGTATACAGCCAGGCGTTTTGGGGATTATTCACCCGCCCAATCACGCGTGGAACGTGAAACTCCAGGCGCGCCAGGCTGCAAACCACCAGGTTGGTCTCGTCCGCACCAGTCACTGCTGCGACAACATTGGCCTTGTGTATCCCTGCCGCTTCAAGGACGTTCGGATCCGACCCGCTCCCCAGGATCAACACTTCAGCGGGGAGTCTCTGTTCTAAGACAGCTATTCTGTCCTTACGGTATTCGATGATCTTGATTTGATGCTTCTCCGCCAGCAAGATCGACGCCAGGTAAGCGCCAACCTGCCCTCCACCGACAATGATTGTGTTCATGCCTGCCTCCTCCTTCGGAAATTTGTTTCCGCCTATGCTCCAAGGATTTCCCTGAGCCGGCTCGTAGAAGTCGCCAACACCGCCAGGTGAAGCAAGTCCTGCTCCTGGAAAATGGTTCCCAGGGTGGGAAGGAAAGTCTTATTGGCACGCGTCAGTGCCACAATATGGATTTCGCCAACCACCGTCAAATCTCTGACAGTCTTTCCGACCAGCAGCAGTGGCACGTCAGCCGCCACAAGCTCGACCTCGCCGCTCCCAATACTGAAAACAGTCTCCAGAGGAGTATAGAGCAGCAGATCAGCAATCCGGTTGATGCCCCAGCCGGTCGGGGCAATCGTCTGAATCCCCAGGCGTTTGTATATTTCCGCCTGGCGAACGTCATATAAGCGCGCAACTACCCTGGGCACGTGGAAGAAGTTCACGCGCGATCCGAGACGCTACCACGTTCGTCTCGTCGCTGGAGGTGACAGCCGCCACGCCATCTGTGCGCTCGATCCCTGCTTTAACCAAAACATCGCGATCGAATCCTATCCCCAGGCTCGTCTGACCTTTGAATTTGTCCCCCAGTTTCTCAAATGCGAGTGGGTCTTTATCAATGATCGTCACCGAATTGCCACCGCTCAGCATCGTTTTCGCCAGCCCGGCTCCCACACGTCCACAACCGATAATCAAGATCTTCATGCTTCACCTCCTGTTGCTTCAAGCTTCAAACTCGCCCGCCGATCCCGCCTGCGTAAAATCGCTTTGCGCAGCTCATCGAGCAAAAAGATCACCGGCGTCCAGGCAAAAAGGAAAGCCCACTCGCGCGGCCCGATCGGCGCCGTGTTAAATACCGGCTGCAAGAATGGCACGTAGATCAGAATTGCCAGCAGAATCAATTCAACCGCAATCCCCCATAAAACCAGGCGATTGGTAAAGAATCCGATCCGAAAGATCGATGTGCGATCGGTACGGCAGCCCATCACTGCGCCAACCTGGGTGACCACCACACCCGCAAAAGTCATCGTCGTTGCCATCATATAAACCTGGGTGCCCGCAGGAGCCAATGGCACGCCCGGCCAACCATGCGTCCAGTTTAAGAAAAAGTAAGCTGACATGGAAGCGATCGCTTCGATCATCCCGTACCAAAACAACGCCTTGCCCAGCAGCCGGGAATTCAGCAATGGTTCTTTCTGCGAACGCGGCGGGAGCAGCATAATCCCTGCCTCGGGCGGCTCTGAGCCCAGGCCGATCGCCGGGACCATGTCGGTACCCAGGTCAATCGCCAACACCTGCATCACCGTCAGCGGCAGCGGAATCATTCCACGAGAGAATAGGAATAAGATAAACGGCACGGCTTCAGCCATATTGCTGTTGAACACGTAAACCGCAAACTTGCGGATGTTGGTATACACTGCCCGCCCTTCTTCCACCGCATAGACGATCGAGGCAAAATTATCGTCGGTCAGGATCATATCCGCCGCTTCCTTGGCGACATCGGTGCCAGCCAATCCCATCGCGACGCCAATATCCGCCTTCTTCAAAGCCGGTGCATCGTTCACCCCATCCCCGGTCACGGCAACAATCTCGCCCATCTCCTTGAGTGCGGTCACCACCCGCAGCTTATGTTCCGGAGCTACCCTGGCGAAGATGACCTCCTGTCCTAATGCCTCTTTCAATCCCTGGTCGTCCAGCGCATCCAGGTCGACTCCCGTGATGACCTTCGCAGTCGGGCTCCGCAATATTCCAATCCGCCGGGCGATGGTTTCGGCGGTCAGTCCATAATCCCCCGTGATCATGGTAATCCGGATGCCGGCAGTATGACACTTCTCAACCGCCTCGGCCACTTCTGGACGGGGCGGGTCCATCATCGCCATCAGTCCGAGGAAGGTGAGATCACTTTCGATCGCTTCCGGGTTGAACGCCTCAGAAGATTTCCCAGAGCCGCTCCTCCCGGGCAGCGCACGCGCAGCCACTGCCAGCACCCGTAAGCCGTTGCGGGCGTAGCTGTCATTCGCAGACATGATCTTGCGGGTCATCGCGCTGTCGATCGGCAGCGCCTGGCCATCCTGGCGCACCTGCGTGCACAAAGCCAGCACCTCTTTCGGCGCGCCTTTCACATACACGAGCTGCGCCTCGCCACCATCGTGGATGGTGCTCATGCGCTTACGACTCGAATCGAAAGGCAGCTCGCGCGTGCGCGGCGTACGCCTGGCTTCGTCTTCCAGATCTATCCCTGCTTTCAGAGCAGCCACTTTCAAAGCCGCCTCCGTGGGGTCGCCCAGGATGGACCAATGTTTATTTTCGCCGTTCGGAGGCATCAGGCGGGAATTATTGCACAGCCCGGCAGCCGCCAATAGCTGGTGTAAATCCTCTTCCAGGGGATTTTCCTCGCCTGGGACCGGTTTCGGGGATTTCCCTTCCAGCTTGAACTTACCTTGCGGCTCATAGCCGGCCCCTGTGACGGTATATTGATTGCCAGGCAGCCAGATGCCGGTGACCGTCATTTCGTTTTGCGTCAAGGTGCCCGTCTTATCCGTGCAGATGACCGTAGTACAGCCGAGCGTTTCAACCGCAGATAGTCTTTTGATCAAGGCATTTCTACCAGCCATGCGTTGCACGCCCATCGCCAGGGAAAGTGTAACCGTCGGCAGCATCCCTTCCGGTACGAAGGCTACGATCATGCCCATGGCAAAGATAAAGCTCTCTGCCAGGTTCACGCCTGCCACCAGCACCCCAAGAACGAAAAAGAATACACCGATGCTGGTCGCCATAATCGTGACAATCTTAGTCACCCGCTGCATCTCTTTCTGCAGCGGGCTGAGCTCTTCACCCACGGTTTGGGTCAGGTGCGCAATTTTGCCAAATTCTGTGCCCATTCCGGTGGCGAATACAATCGCCCGGCCCGTCCCCGCCGCAACCGTCGTTCCGGCAAAAATTAAATTGGGTATTTCAGCGCGGGTCAGGTCCTCTCTCAAGACGGCTTCGCTGGTCCTGCGCACCGGATTCGATTCCCCGCTCAGGGTAGATTGGTCTACCCGCAGCTCATTCTCGTCGAACAAGCGCGCATCCGCGGAGATCTTATCGCCCTCCTCCACCAGGATCACATCCCCTGGCACCAGCTCCTCCGCCAGGATGCGTTCCATCTCGCCATTTCGCATCACACGTGCGTAGGATGGCAGCATCTGGCTGAGCGCTTCTGTGGCCTTTTCGGCTTTAAATTCCTGCCAGAAAGAGAAAACACCATTGATGATGTTGACCATCCAGATGGCGATGCCGATCTGGGGCATTTGGGCAATAAAGCCGACAATTCCGCCCACCCACAGCAGGATCGCCATCACGTGAGTGAAATTCGACAGGAAGCGGATCCACAGCGGCTTCCCCTTCACCTTGGTGATGACATTCAGGTCCGATAGCGCTGCAGCCGTTCCTGTGCTTCTTCCTGGGAAAGCCCCCCAGGTCTTGAATTCAGGATCGAAAAGGCTTCTGCAGCAGGGTAAGTATGGATGTCGGCAATTTGAGCCGTCTTAGGGTCAGAGATTGTTGGAGTTGTCATTGAATAGGTATTACGGCAATAGGGTGTGGGCCAGCACACCCACATCGTCATTGTTATTTTTTTGTGATGTGGTTGTGCGCTAGCACACATACCACATCGATTTATTTTTATGTAGTTGCGCTAACATAACACATCAAAACTACCATACGATTCTGTGGTACGCACACGGATCATTTATTTTTATAGACTATTCACAAACTCCGCCACAACCTGGTTGAACTTCTCCGGTTCCTCATAGAACGGCATATGCCCGCTGTTCTCGAAGAACACCGTCTTCGCCCCGGCGATGTTCTCCCCCACGTAGGCGCTGCCCGGCCACGGGAACACCTTCGACTGCCTGCCCGACGCACACCAGCACCGGCAGCTTGATCTGCGGGAACAGGTCGCGCCAGTCCAGGTGGGTGTGGTCCGCCATGATATCCGCCCGCACCTTCGGCGGGCACTGGTCGATCTCCTTCGCCAGGAACTCGATTTCGTCTGCGCTGGGGACGTAGGTATCGCCGCAGCAAGCCGGCACCAGCCCGCGCGCCGACCCCTCCGGGTCATACTCCAGCCGCACGGTCAGGATCGCCAGCGCCTCGGCGTCGTAGCAGCCGGGCTGCCCGTAGCGCCAGGTCTCGTTGTAATACTGGCGCGGCGACTGGTCCACGCTGACGTGCCCCGCCAGGTGCTCATTGCCGAACAGGTCGATATAGCTCCAGATCACCGCCGCGCCCATCGACCAGCCCAGCAGGGTCACCTTTTCCAGCCCGAGCGCCTCGATCACATCCTTCACATCCTTGGCATAGCGTGAAATCCGGTGACCGAAATCGACCTTCTGCGAAGCGCCATGCGCACGCATATTCAAGCCGATAACCCGGTTGGTTTTCGCCAGCTCATCGATATTCTTATGGAAAAAATTGTGGGTGCAGGTCCAGCCGGCGATCAGGATGATCGGCTTTCCCTGACCTTTGTCGACATAAAAAAGCTCGACGCCATCATTGGTTTTGATTGTGGGCATAATTTGGAATCTCCTTTCCGAATTGATTTTAGCACCGACTGCAAATTGTGCACTATAATTCTAAACAAAATAACAGTTTATTCTCCTGAGTTGCTAACCAAAAAAGTGGTTGATGCAACAAGCTAGTACAAAGATATAGTCGTCACAAAGGCAACAAAGTGCAGCAATTACGATGATTTTTTTTAGTAAAGTAACCGTAAATACGCTTAATCCCAATTGACAGTATTTGCCAGCATCTGCTATATTCAGCCAGCAAGCATCCGCCATAATCAAAATGAAGCTCAATATTCACGTTAGTGGTCTTCCACCAAAAAAAGATGGTTCGAGCTCAATGTGGCGCAAGAGAACCGAATTAGCCCACCTGAAAGCTCTTCGTTTAGCCGCGTACCGGGCAATGCGAGGACAGACTTTATTCCATTCTGATGTCAGGCTTTCAATTCGTCTCTATGCGCCGGTTCGCTCCGGAGACCTGGATAATTTCATAACCGGCATCTGTGATGGTTTGATGGCTGCACATCCCAACACGCCGATCGATCCGCAAGCATGGGATGATTTACCGCCGGAAGCACGTCCAGACCGGGCGATTGTTTACAAGGACGATGCCTGTATCAGTAGGATTATTGCTGAACGAATTGAACCAGGCGAGTTGGGGATCAGGTACGAAATTGATCTAGAAGGAGAATAATTTGGATCTTTCCGGGATGGATTTCGAAAAGGTGTGGTCAGCTCTAAGGCTTTCTTTGCGCCCGCCACAGAAGATCCGCAATTGGACGGTATTGAAGGGCTACCTGGGAGATACAATGTCCGTGGTGGCAGTTCACAGTAGCTCGATTGAGGTCAATACCCCAGGCGCAGTGAACATCCAGGTAGTGCCAAAGCAAGATTTTGAATCTGTGCATCGAGTCTGGAAAGCTTATAAAGCGAACAGAGTACAGCGCCAGGAATTGACACCTATGACTCGTTATTCAAAGTATGTAATCAGCATTTTGCACTGGCTTGAAAGCGAATAATATTCCAAAGTTATGAATTGAGTTAACCATGGATGACAGAGTGTCGGAGAACAAACTAACTAATTACCTCCACCAGTTTGCCCACTTGCGTACCGACCGAACTGGCGGTTGGACAGATGCCACCCGAAGCCAAGCCCCCCACAAGCCCTTCTTACTTCTTTCGGTTCTCGATTTGTTCGCCCAGAACCGAATAACCGCCAATTGGATCGAAATTACACCAGAGCTTGGAGTATTGTTTGCTGCGTATTGGGCAAAAATAATGCCATCTGAACGTCGCGGCAACCTGGCGCTGCCCTTTTTTCACCTGCGTTCGAGCGGTTTCTGGCATTTGGTCCCACAGCCTGGGCAGGAAGCTGTACTCAAGGTCATCCATCAGGTGGATAGGATCAATCAGCTGTCCAGGCTGATCATCGGAGCCCGGCTGGATGAGGATTTATTCCATCTACTGCAGATCTCCGAAGCACGCGATGCACTGCGCATCAGCCTGATTCAAACTTACTTTGCACCAGAATACCATGCCGTATTACTCGAGCTCGGCGAGGTCAATTTGCAGGCTTATGTCTACAGCCAGCACCTGATCGAACAGGCGCGCAGTCACTTACATGAAACTATCAGCGATGAACAAAAATACCTGGGAGTTGTGCGTGACCAGGGCTTCCGCCGGGCAGTGGTGCGCATTTACCAGCACCGCTGTTCCTTCTGTGGCGTGCGGATGCTGACCTCTTCCGGTCGAACTGCGGTGGACGCCGCCCACATTATCCCCTGGAGCATTAGTAGAAATGATGATCCACATAACGGCCTGGCGCTGTGTGGGTTGTGCCATTGGTCATTTGATGAAGGCTTGCTGGGCGTCTCAGCCAGGTATCTGATGATCTTATCCAGTGAGCTTCGCATAACAGAAAATGTCCCTGGACACCTACTGACTCTAGATGGGCGGTCGATCATAGGACCAGTAGAAGAAGAGCTCTGGCCAGATTTGGATGCGATTGGCTGGCACAGGCAAAACATCTTTAGACAGTGAGATCCAATTTCGGAGGTTCCATGTCATCAGTAGGCTGCAACATCTTCTCCGAAGAACCCAACACCGTTAAAGAAATGTTCTGCAATATCTGCGGCACACGCTGTGAGGTCGAACACAATCGACTTGGCTCCACCAGTTGGTCCGAGTCAATGGCAGGCAAAAGCCACTTGCATGATCGCTTTGCCTGCCCGAACAACAGCAAAATTTGGCATGACCAAGCTTTAGAGCTTTACATGGAAGCTGAACAAACCGCCAGCCAGCGCCTGGCAGCTCTGATCCGCCTGGATCTTGACGACCTGCTGTGCGAAAATGGATGCAAACCAAGTTCAGATTGAGTCGAAAAGTTGGATTCAAGCGTCCCCCAGGCTCGCAGGTTGTAAGATGTTTTTCCATCTCATTAACTGTGGGCACCGGGGATGAATTTATCCTAATTTTTGATACCGGCCAACTAACATTTAAATATGGCTTTGGATTAATTTAAGATAACGATAATGCCCCAAGAAGATTTAGCCTTTTGTTTGCTTATGGCACGAATATGTCCACTTGGTGGCTGCAGGAGCGCATCTCGGATTTTATAAGAATTTAATTGTTCCTGGCAATCTTGGCGATGAAATATTAAACTTAGTCCTAAAGAAACGGAATGGACAGAAAATGAACCTCGAGGATCAATTTCATCATGCTATGCTTAGCGTTTATGAGAACGCCAAAGAATACGATTACTTTGCTACTTACTTCAAGCGCATGATCGACCAGTATGGTGGTCTGGGGGCTGCACATCGCCTGCTTGCCAAAACAGAAATTCAAGCGGGTTTGATGAAGCTTTGGGAATTAGGGCTTCTGGGTCAGTCTATGGAGGCGCTGGTCATACAAGAGCAATATCATCCTTTATTTACCAGAGCTGAAATCGCTGAAGCACACCAGCGGTTGGATGAATTAGGATATTTCAAAGGATAGAAATGGCGACTTATTTACAAATTCAGGATTGGGTCAAGCTGAATTGTGGGTTCACCCCAAAAACCTGCTGGATTGCAGATGTGAAGCATCAGGCAGGACTGCCGATGCGTAAAGCCCCTAATCGCCAGGGCGCGCTGCTGGTAAATCCCTGCCCACCAGAAAAGATCGGACCGATCCTCGACGCGCTGCACCATTTTGGAATGATTTGCTGGTAAGAAATGCCTGTCCTGACTTTATTTGAACACGAGACGCGCCCGTTCGATTGGACAGAGCGCGACCTGGGGCTGATCGAGAAGCTTAACAGCCTTGCAGGATGCGAGCTGCTGCACGCTGGTGTGCGCAGCAGTCAGCACACCTTGCAGGCTCGCCAGCAGGTAGGGGTGATGCGATTCGGGAAGCATACGGTGCAGGTGCTGCCTAAGATTTACCAGGCCAGCGCAGCCACGGACGAAAAACGCGGGCGCGGGAGGCGACCCTTAACCTGCTGCACCTGTTGGCTGTTGCCGGCGAGTTTGCGGTGCGGGAACAAGAAATTAGTTTACTTACACGCAGGGAACAAGATTGGTTCGAAATCCTGATCCATATCTTTGCCAGCCATTTATCTCAGGAGTGGCAGCGTGGGGTGCACAGGCACTATCAAACGGTGGAGGCGGATCTGGGGGTGCTGAAGGGTCAATGGCGGATCGGCGATCAGATGCGTCGTCCGGAGCAGCGGCACCAGTTTAGCGTGCGTTATGATGAGTTCAGCGAAGATAATCCGCTCAACCGCGTTTTTCGGTTTGTGGTTGAGCGGTTGTGGAACTTGAGCAAGGCCGCAGAGAATCGCAGGCAGCTGAGTATCCTGCGGGCGTTGATGGATGGTGTGCAATGTTTGCCCAGAGTTACGCTGGTAGAAGCCGAGGCGATCCCATTGAACCGGCTGAACCAACGCTACGAGCCGCTGCTCAACCTGGCAAAGCTGTTTTTAGATGACAGCGTTCTCAGGCTGGCAGTGGGTGATCAGATGAATTTTGCTTTCGCATTTGACATGAACGCTTTATACGAAGCTTTCGTGGTTAATTTCATCCGCCGCCACCGGCAGGAGATCCTACCTGAGGCGCTGCAGGCATGTGAGCTGCTGCCGCAGACGTGCGGAGCAACGCGTTACCTTGCTAGACGAGCAGAACAGGACGTGTTTCAATTAAAACCGGACCTGGCGTTTCATGTCGGAGGCCAATTCCCGCTCTTATTGGACGCAAAATATAAACTGCTTAAAGAATCGGACAGAAATCTGGGCGTGGCGCAGGACGATTTTTACCAGATGTATGCCTACGCGCGGCAATATGCGTGCGAGCAAGTGATTATCCTTTACCCGCAAACGGCCGAGCTGACAAAAAGCCTGAACGCGCAGTTTATGCTGGAGAAGCAGGCAGGTGAAATCCGGGTTGACACCCTGGACCTCCGGCTTGATCTAGGCAGTATGAGCGGTCGTGATAGCTTGATCCAACAATTCAAAACGATCTTGGAGATGCGCAATGACGAATAAAGATTGGCGAACTGAACTGCAGACCTGGTTGAAGGATAATCCCAAGACAATACCGGCGGAAAAGGAGCAGCTGCGGCAGGAATTTATCCGGCGATTCCCGAAGGAACGGTTGGGCGAGATGACGCTGGAGCAATATGCATTGGGCACCGAGCGGTCAGCGGATAGCTTTTGCAACTGGTTGGAACGGAAAACCGAGACGCTGGGCAGCATTAGGGGAGGTGCAGCAAGCAAGTTTGGAGTGTGGTGGAGCCGCAAAGACGAAGTCGTATCGTTATAACAAAGTTTTTAGCAACCCGCAAGACGCGTCTTGAAAAACTAATCTTGGGAATAGGCTTAATGATCCAGGCAGTCGAGGAAGGCCGGTTGAATGAATTGGATCAGGTCGGCAGCAAATACCTGGGGGTAAACCGCTATTCTTTACGCTCCAAGCCGCTATCACTGTATTTCCCCGAACTGTTCCTGCCGATCTCCAATCCGGAGCACCTGCGGTTCTTTTTAAAAATATTCGACGCCGAGTCGGCAGGCGATCTGGCAGCTTTGAACCGCCAGTTGCTCAGTCTGTTAGCCAGCCAGCCTGAATTTCAGGGCTTCGATCCACAGCAGCTAATGTACTTTCTTTACGATTGCTTTCCACCTCAGGCGCCACGGAGCGAGGCATTTGAAGAGCGTTTAAAACAATTTGTAAATTTTGTGCATTCGGAGCAGTACCGAAAGGAAGAACGCGATTATAAAGAGCTGACAGCGCAAAAGCTGGGAGCCGTCTTAAGCGATGCTGCGTTGAATAGCTTAAATTTCAAGAATGCTTTTCAGCAAGCTTATAAAGAAGTCACGTGGCAAATCGACAACTTAAGTCACTGGACCAACCGGGACGAGTTTGCCAAATTTGTCGAAAAAACGCCCAATGATAATTTGGCAGGGCTGTTTCGCGATTTGTTCGACGAGCAGCAGGATTTAGACCTGCGGATTGATAACTTTAAAGAGGTTGTCGATACGGGTTATAAAAAAGCCCTTGAAAAACCGAAACACATCCAGCTCGGCTTGATCTCGATTTTCCTATTTGCACGCAATCCGAAAAAATATATTATTTACCGCTCATCTGCCATCGACCAGGCCTGCAAGGATTGGGGTCTCAAGCCGCCTAGCGCGGACAGCATCGGTGCATCATACCGGGAAATCCTTGATTTTGTGCAGCCAATCCAGGAAAGATTGACCCAAGCCCTGGGGTACGCCGCGGATATGATTGATGTGCACAGCTTCTTTTGGTTTAATGCAAATTACATTACAAAACTCAAAAGTCTTGCTCCGTCGGGTTCGCCTGCCAGGATATGGAAAACCGCACCAGGCGCGAATGCATTCTTATGGGATGACTGCCGTGAAGGCGGCTATATTGGCATCCACTTCGGCAGCTTGCCAGATTACCGGGAATTCGCAGACAAAACAGCGCTGAAAGCAGCCTTGCAGAATTATTCCAGCGAGGGCGGCAGCGCTGACACGGTGTGGCGCTTTGTGCGCGAGATTGAAATTGACGACATCCTGGTGGCAAACCGTGGTAGCGAAACGGTAGTGGGGATCGGACGTGTACAGAGCGACTATATCCCGGCAAATGCGGCCGAAAACCCGGCCAGCACGATTGATTATCGGCATGTGCGGAGGGTGGAATGGGTAATATCGGATCCGGTGGATGTGCCATTTCATTTTGCACAAAAAACAGTTTCCAGGTTAAGTAAGACGCAGTGGGAGCAAATACTGCAGGCATATGACAAGAAATATGTCGGTGACACTAAGCTGGCGTCAAAATTGAAAGCCCTGAATGATTCAATCGATACCCAGGCAATGATAATGGAACCGGCTCCGATCCCGGAGGAGCTCAAAGGGCTGTTGGAGCTGACAAGGAACACGCATAACATTATTTTATACGGCCCGCCAGGCACCGGCAAAACCTGGCTGATTAACCACTTTGCCAACTATTTCCTGCTTTACCACAACCTTTCTGCAGAAGACGCTGATGAATACTGGCAGAGCGTGAAAGACGATGATAGTAAAACTGCGCGCAGCCTGCAAGCCAGAAGTCCACAGCGATGTGGAAATCGCCAGAAAACTACCAACCTTCTGGTGGATAACGATCAACGCGAAAATCTGGCAGTGGGAGAGTTTGTTCAAGAATGGGGAAGAGTTCTTTTCCAAGCGACGCTTAGCCAGGAGTTTTGACAACGCCAGGAGGGGAGATATCATTTTTGGATATTACGCGCAGCCGCAAAAACATGTGATTGCTCTGGCCAGGGTAAAGGAAGAACTACATATGGAGCAGGAGGATGGTAAGGTGGTTGAGGGGATAACCATCGAACCGGTCAAATTGCTAGAACACCCGATCAATTGGGAGGACTTAATTGCAAACCCGGTTTTACAGGAATCCGAACCGGTCAAGTTTAGGGCACAAGGTACAATGTTCGCGCTCAATCCGGAAGAAGGGCAAGAGATTGTGCGCTTGATTAAAGATCCGGGAAACTCGATCGATGTTCCAGTGGGCTATAACCAGGGTGGAAATTACTACGAGTTTGTCACTTTCCACCAATCTTATGCCTATGAGGAATTTATCGAGGGGCTGAGACCCTTCCTGCCGGATGAGGATCACAACCAACAGGTGTGGTATGACGTAAAAGAGGGTGTCTTCCGGAGGATTTGCGCCAGAGCAGAGGCAGCGTGGCTGGCATATGGCGAGGAGGCGCCGAAATTTCTGTTGATCATTGACGAGATCAACCGGGCGAATATTGCCAAGGTGTTTGGCGAGCTGATCACGCTGATTGAGGATGATAAACGGCTCGGCAAAATTAACGGTTTAAGCCTGACGCTGCCGTATTCAGGCAAACGATTCTGGGGTACCGCCCAACCTGTATATCCTGGGGACGATGAATTCGGCGGATCGCTCGATTGCTCTGCTGGACCTGGCTCTGCGACGCCGTTTCTCATTTTATCCCGTCCAACCGGATCCAGCCTTGCTGGATAGTTTTGCAGGGGTGAACCTGGGCGAGTTATTAGGCCAGCTCAACCAGCGTATCAGCGTGCTCATTGACCCGGATCATCAGATTGGCCACAGCTATTTTATGGGTTTGCCGCGGGACAGGCGATTTGCGGTATGTGTGGTATCACCAAATTATCCCGCTGCTGCAGGAATATTTTTATAATGATGGAGCGAGATTGAAGGTGGTATTGGGAGAGGAGTTCATCCGTCCGGTGGTAGCAGATGATTCGACCAAAAAGGCGCTTGGCGACCTGTATGATGCGGATTTGCAACCGTTTGAGGTGGTGATGCTGGAGGATGAGGCTTTCATCGATGCGTTGAGACAAATCGCGAATGTTTAAGGATCGAATTCTACAAAAGACTAGATGCCACCAAAGGAATGGCCTGGCTTAGATACTTAAAATGAACTTCGCATTACATAACTGGCCAGATTTGGATGCGATTGGCTGGCACAGGCAGAATGTCTTCAGACAGTAATTCCGACATCTGTTGGAATACTGGATTGAGGTTTAATTCCGATCAAAGGAGCACAAATGCCGCACAATTTAGCTGTAAATTCTCGAACTGGCCAGGTGTCCATGATGTTCTATGGAGAGTCTCCCTGGCATGGGTTTGGAAATAAACTGGATCATCCAGCTACATCCGCTGAAGCCATCCGAGCCTCTGGTTTAGACTGGGAAGTGGTCAAACAGCCGCTATATGTGAAAACTGGACAGAACTATAGAAAGGCTGAAGATAAATATATGATGATCCGCGCCGATCAATTGGAAAAAGGGCCAGAATTTGGGATTGTGAGCTCCGACTATACCCCTTTACAAAATCTCGAAGCGTTCAACTTTTTTGATGACATAGTCGGTCAAGGCGCAGCGATTTTCCACACCGCTGGAGCGTTAGGCAAAGGTGAGCGCGTTTGGATATTGGCGAAATTACCGGATAGCATCCGCATAATTGGTGATGATGTTTGCGACAAATACTTGCTTCTGAGCAACAGTCACGATGGACGATCAAGCGTTCAGATGAAATTCACGCCCATTCGCGTGGTGTGTCAAAACACCTTGACAATGGCACTCAATCAAGGCCGGACTGTTCGCATTTCTCATACGGGGAATATACAAGCTCGAATGCGCCAGGCTCGAGAATTATTGGGGTTTATCCACACTCGTTACGATGAAATAGCCCAGGGATTTAAGGCAATGACCCAAATCAAGATGGGCAAGGAAAGACTCGATCAATACTATAGAATAATTTTTCCCGATCCGCGTGATCCAAGGGATGAAAATGCATTAAAGCGATCAGTACAAAATCGGGTAACTGCAGAATGGTATTATCGGAATGGAAAAGGTAACCAGGAAAAAGGTGTCATTGATACCTTGTGGGCAGCTTATAACAGTGTGACTGAGATGGCAGATTACTATCAATGGACCTTGAATTCCGAACAGCGGCTTAATAATATCTGGTTCGGTAGTGGCTATCTGACCAAAGCCAGGGCTTACTCAACAGCAGTTGATCATTTGAAGCCCTGGGCTGCATAGGATGATATATTATTTTCTATATACTTATCCCTTTTCTTCTGGCAGCACTGAATTATCCGGTTCCTTCTTCCGGAGCCAGCCGGGAGAACAGGTGGTATGGGGATGATCAATTGGGTTCCAGGAACCAGGTAGTTGCACGGATCATTCCCCCAAATATCTCGATAATCCGGAGAGACATTATTCAGAAATTGCACCGCTAATTTTTCTCTATTCGCCTTGCAGATCGCATCAGCATAAGCTGGGGCGCTAATCCCATAGTTACGGTAAGCCATCTCAGATAAGTTATCGCGTGGTTCGTGTCTTGAACGGTATCCAGGCATGGCCATTCACTAGCGATATATAAGCATGGCATCAAAATCAAGGGTGCAGGTGTCGCCATCGATAATAAAGTTGCTGTCGGAAGTGGCTGCTCTACCAGGGCAGTATCACCACTTTTTGCAAGCACCATGATGGTTATCGCAGTGAATGAAATTAATCCGGCGATCAGCAGGATTGCCGTCGGTTTTACTGCTTCACGAGGAATCCGAATCGTTCCTCGATGTACTTTTGAGAAAAAAGCAAACAGACCAATCATGGCGAGCATGCAGAGTGCCACCAAAATTAAATCCACAATTGAATATTTTTTAGAAATTAAAGGCAGTTGGTGCCACGCTTTCTGCATCCCCACTGATAAAAGATCCCCAATCGTATTTGCAGCGATATCTCCGAAAAATGTGGCCGTAATGCTGGTCCCCCCAACCGCGCTGGCACTCATGATAATAATAATCTTTTTGCGCCGGTTACTTCCCTCTGTCGTGCTCATCATGCACCATCCCCATAGGAAAACACAGCCTGTTTGATTGGAACAGGCTGTGTTCAATAACTAATCTGTGTGCCTCCTTCTCGAGGAGGCGTTGCCTGTTCAATCATAATGGGTTTTCTCCAGCAGTTTCTCGTCATAAGGCTATTTTCCTTGGTAAAATAATAGCACATTTGATCTGGTATGCTAGTGTCATTTGTCACGAATCAGAAGTGTTTATTTTCCTCTCCTTACCTGCTGATTTTCAATCTCTTTTTGTAGATTGATTATACTTCAAGTCAATCAGAATTGCCTCTTCCCAATACAGAACATCTGTGCTATAATCCACCCCATCACCACCCCGCTCCTCCTCGAATTCCTCTTCCCCTCCTCCGCCGCTGCCGCCCACCAGGGCGCCTCCCCGCGCCTGCTCGCCTGGTCCGCCGCTTTTGATAGCTGGATCGCTGAGCGCCAGCAGCGCCTCAAACCCTGCCAGCAACAAGCCCGCCCTGCATGCCTGGCGGCGCCTGTTCAAGCATCTCCCCAAAATGCCCTGGGAGTTCACCCCCGCCGATATCGTCGCCCATTCCGCCTGGCTGCACGAGCAGGGCTATGCTGCTTCCACCATCGCCATCGCCCTCGATTTCATCACCATCTTTTACCGCTACTGCGCCGATAACCAGGTCGATCCCCAATGCATCCCCGGCTATAACCCCGCTGCCGCTGTCCCCCGTCCCAGGATTAAACATTTCGCTGGCGTCGAGCTGCTCAGCCAGCTTGAAGTCGATGCGCTTTTATCCACCATCGCCCAGGATAGCTCGCCGCTCGGTCTGCGCAATTTTGCCTTCTTCTTTGCCCGCCTGCACCTCGGCGTGCGCCTGCACACCCTGCTCCACCTGCAGTGGCGCCAGTTCGAGATTGATGGAGAGACTGCCTGCATCCGCTGGCGTCCCGCTGCCAGCCCCGCCCCTCTTCCCGCCGCGGTTTGGAACGCCATCCGCGAATACCTGCTCGCCAGTGGGCGCCTGCCGCCCATCCAGCCCGGTGATTACATCTTTGCCCCGCTCACCAGCTCGCATGCCGACCAGACCGGTGACCAGCCAAAGCATTGGATTTCCACCCGCCCCATCCGCAGCAGAGGCTTTTTGAAAATCCTGCAGCATTACGGTCGCATCGCCGGTCTCCCGCCTCACAAGCTCAACCTGCGCATCCTCCGCGATACCGCCCTCCGCCTTCGTCTGGATAGCGGCGCCAGCATCGCTGAAATGCACTCCTTCATGGATGTGCGCGATGAGCCAAAAGGCTTGAAATACCGCCTTGGCAGGCTGCCGTCCCTCCCCGCACCGCCCTCCCGCCCGCCCGCTGATCCCGCTGCACAGCCTCCCCTCGAGCTTGCCGCGCAGGTTGCTCAGCCCAACCAGCCTGTGCCCGCCAGCATCCACAGCCTCTACGCCCGCAGCCAGCCCGCCCAGGCAGTGCGTGACCTGATGGAGCAAAACGATCTGGGCGTCGATCAGGAAATGCTCAACCTGCGCACGCCTCGGTCGCATCATGCTCGAGTTGCTGGAACAGGCTGCCAGTGCCCACGAGATCGCCCGGTTGAGCGAAGCCTACATAAGCCTTGCCAGCCTGGTGAGCGAGATGCTGGCAACCCAGAAAAGCCTGCCCGATAAGAGCGCAGACTTCAAAGAGCATCTGAACGCCACGAGAGAGGCTGTAGAAGCAGAAATCGACCGCGAGTGGGCTTTGTGGGGCTTGCCGCCTGGTGTTCGACCGCCCTTGCTCGAGTTTCCGGAGAATGATATGGATACGACCACGGATGCATGCGAAGAGATCGCCTCCACCCGGCTGGTGCTGCGTCGCCTGCTCGACTTGGCGCTGCGCACCGACCAGGTGCGCGACTTCTTGTACTTCAGCCTGCTCTACACCCGCCAGTGCCGCCGCCTGCTGCGCATCCTGCGCCACGAAGCAGCTCGCCGGGGACCAGATGGCGGAGGCATCTCTGAGGCGGAATGCGTGAAATTTCGAGGCAAACGCTCCTGCAGGTCCATGCAGACCACCAGTGGCTGGAGGAGCATGGCTATAAGATGGCATGGTATTCTCCCGAGGAGATAGAAATGCTCACAGCCCAGCCGTTGGATAAGCCGGGCGATGGTGGGGATGAGGCCCGCCAGCTTGACGGCTTATCGTCTGAGCCGGTCCATTTCAAGCCGCTGGGCAAGCCCATCGAGGAAGGCGACGAGCCCGACGACTGGCCTTCCGAACCGGTCCGTTACAAGCCGCTGGGCAAGCCAGTCGAGGAAGGCGACGAGCTTGATCCACTCGACGACTGGGACGAGCCGCTCGATTAATTTTATTATTGAAAAAAAAAGCAGCCTTCTTGCATTTTTTATAAGGATGCTTCAGCAAGTCCCACCAAACAGGGTCACCTGTTTTAATGTAAGTTGAGTGTAAAATAATTGTGACGTGGCATCCCGGATATCGTGAATGGTTAGGCAGGTGTAGACAATCTCCACGTTCAAAAAAGGAGGCAATCATGACCGGTTCTTTTTCAGCTCCACACAACAGAAAAATGACGCTTATCCTCCTGGCGATCTGCGGCTTGCTGGCAATTGCCGCCGCTGCTGTAGGCATCGACGATAATCTGCCCGGTATCATTTTAGCCTTTCTTGCGGCTGCTGCCTTTGTCCTTGCATTCGTCCACCCCTGGAGAACCGCAAGGAAGTTCATATTCCTTCTCTTCGCCTCGATACTCGGTTTTGTTCTCTTCATCATTCTGAACATCATTTTAGATACTGCTGCCCAGGATCCGGCAACCGCGGGTGCGCTCCAGGATTTCCTGCAGAGCCCTGTCGTCAATGCCTTGATTATAATCATCGGCATGATCTGCACTGCGGCCATCATCATTGGCGCGGTCGGCTCGGTTGCCATGTTCATTCGCAGCCGTCGCCAGCCAGCTTGAATATCGCTTCCCTCTCTCGTAATTTTTTATTGAATAAGGATATTGTATTACTACCCATGCAGCTGTGCTGCATGGGTAGTAATACAATAAATTAGCTGTGTGCCAGAATCAGAATGTGCTCCGCCGGGAAGTCCACCCCCGGCGACACAATTTCCACCTCGCCGCGCCACTTCTCGTAATCCACCGTCAGCGTGCGCAGGTGCGCAATCCGCAAGCCCAGGCTGGCAAACGCCGCCTCGAACTCGGCCTGGGTGAAGTACTGGTAGCTCTCCAGCCGCTCGGTCTGCCACAGCCGCTTGTCCAGGAAGATCGATTTGGTGATGTAGCGCGTGAAGTCGCGCTGCGATAGCTCGACCTCGAATGCATCCCCGGTATCGGTGTACGTTATGCGGAAGGGGCGGTACTCCCGGGCGAAGGTTTCGAAGCGCCGGCGCCTCTCCAGGTCGCGGAAGCGCATCCGCACCCGGCTGGCAGGGTCGCCGGGCGGCTCCAGTCCGTCGAACAGCGCCAGCCAGCCGCCTGGCGCCAGTCGCTGGGCCGCCGCCGCTCAGAGCCTGCTGCCGCGCCCGCTTTGGCCGGGCCGACATCCACTTCGCCGAGCGCCAGGCTCGTAGCCCGCCGAAAACACCTCGTGCAGCGCGTTCACCAGCAGCACAATCTCGTACTGCCCCAGGCTGGACATAAAGGCTGCATCGGTGAAATCGCCCTCCAGGAAGCGCACCCCCGGGTGCAGGCGGCGGCACTTCTCGATCGCCGGGTGCGAGTAATCCACCCCGCACGAGCCATCGACCGCGCAGTCGTCCGCGTGCGCCTTGAGCAGCGCCCCGATCACCTGCCCTCCCCGCAGCCCAGCTCCAGCAGCCGCACCGGCTTTGCCACCCCCAGGAGCTCAGCCTCCCGGCTTGAATTTGGCCGCGCCTCGCTCCCAATGCTCTCTGGAACATTGCCGCGCAGTCCGCCGCGGATCAGCCTGGAGACCGCCAGGATCGCCTCGCGCTTGCCCAGGTCTTCCATCTCCTGCAGCGCCACCTCCCAATAAAAATCCCAGAACTCGTCTCCATCCGCCATGCGGCTATTGTATCGGTATTATCAATCGTTGAAAAGTGAAGCCGGCTTCACTTTTCAATGCGCATCTGATCAATGCGCTTTCTCAAGATGATTTGGCGACCGTTTTACTCCATCCATCTCTCAATAATCGGATACTGGTGTGAAGCTGTGCGCCTACGGCGCACAGCTTCACACCAGTATCCAACCTCTGGCAGCCTGGCTGAGGCTAGATTATAATAACGATTGAAATGCGCGGAGAATCCGCCAATTTTAATCGCAAATCAAACCCTGGGTGGGGGTGATCGGCATTCTGATCCAGGCATCTCACGATCCTTTATAATAAGAGCTATGAAAACTATCCTATCGAAGAAACTCCTCCCCCTCTTAATTGTTGCCCTGCTGCTGTCGCCGCTGGCATACCTGCCCCAGCCCGCCTATGCGCTCACCAATACCATCTACGATGATGCCCTGGCGCACGGCTGGGTGAACTGGTCCTGGGCGACGGTGGACCTGGCTTCCACCGCCCAGGTGCACGCTGGCACCAAAAGCGTCGCTGTGACCGCTGGCGCCTGGCAGGGCTTCTACCTGCACAACCCCGAGGTGGACAACGCCGGCGTCACCCACCTGCGCTTCTTCTACCACGGCGGGCTGAGCGGTGGGCAGCGCCTGAACGTGCTCTCTCGACCTGGACGTCAACGGCGTCACCCAGACCGGGCCGTTGTGTCGCCCTGCCGGCCGCGCCGGCCGGCGTCTGGCAGGAGGTGCAGGTTCCGCTCAGCCAGCTCAACCCCAACAACTGGCCGCTCACCGGCATCACCTGGCAGGATGCCACCGGCACCAGCCAGCCCACCGTTTATCTCGATGATATCTCCCTCTACAGTGCCGAAGACCCAAACGGACCCACCTTTGGCGAGCTCAGCCTGAACCCGCGCTCGGTTCCCGCCGATGGAGCCACCACGGTGGTGGTTCACAGCCAGGTGAACGACCCCCAGGGCATCGCCGACATTGCCTCGGTGATATTGGATGCCACCAGCCTGGGGCGCGGCATGATCACCCTGCTCGACGACGGGCGCAGCAACGATGGTCAGGCGGGCGACGGTCTTTTCGGCACCGTGCTGAGCGTGCCCATCGGCACCCAGGCCGGTGAGCGCCGTCTGCATGTCATCGCCACCGACCAGGCCGGGCACCAGGCTACTGGCTTGTTAGGCGTGCTCACCCTGCTCGCCACCCCTGGCGGCGCCATCCCCGCCAGCCTGCCGCAGCGTATCGGCTGGGGCACCAACGCCTGGAGCGAAACCCCTGGCGAAGACTGGCAGCAGAACAGCGGCGTGCCCTGGGACTACGTCTACCAGTACATCACCTGGGGTTGGGAAACCTGGGGCGATAACTTCACCTATCGCTGGGTCCACCAGGCCTGGGATAAAGGCTACATCCCCGTAGTCACCGTTTACATGATGCTCGGCGTGCCCAACGCCTGCGGTGAAACCGGCGCCTGCTATGCCCAGAAGCTGCAAGACCCCACTACCGTCCAGGCCTACCTGAGCTCGCTTCAAACCGCTGTCCAGGAAGCCCAGGGGAGCCAACCGGTCATCTTCCACCTCGAGCCAGATTTTTATGGCACCATGCAGCAGTTCAGCAATGACCCCAACCGTCCTGCCGGAGTGCAGCCCGATAACCCCGTCCTCCTACCCCGTGGCGCTCAACCAGAGCGGTTACGCCAATAACCTTGCCGGATTCGGGCGCTATATGGTCGATATGATCCATGCCACCGCTCCCAACGCCCTGGTTGCCCCGCATGCCAGCATGTGGGCTACCAACGGTGACCCGCTGACCGCCACCCCCGAGGAGGCAACGATCATGGCGCAGCGTACCGCCACATTCATCAGCAACATGGGCGGTGCTCAAGCCGACCTGCTGGTGATGGAATGGAGCGACCGCGACGCCGGCTCCGGTCTGCGCCCCTGGTGGGATGACACCGATCATATCCTGCCCCGTCCAACACGTGCCCTCCTTTGGGAAAACAACCTCTCCGTCACAGGTCAGAAACGCCTGCTGCTCTGGCAAGTACCGGTGGGCAACATGGCGCAGAATAACACCCCGAATCACTACCAGGACAATAAAGCTGCCTACGCCTTTAACCACCCGCGCGACCTGGTGGATGCCGGGGTGATCGGTGTGCTCCTTGGCGGTGGAAGCGCAGAAATGACCCAGGTATGGGCCGATGGCGGTTATGTCGCAGCTCAGGGCAAGATCGCCTACGATCCGCCCGCCACGCCCACCGGTCTGGCTGGTTCGAGCCCCGATGGCATCAAGATCGTCCTGCGCTGGGATGAAAACAGCGAGACCGATATGTGGGGTTACCGCCTGGAATACCGCAGCATCCCCGAAGCCTTCTCCCAGAGCATGTTCGTCGGTCGGCGCAGCGCCTACAACCTCTACCCGCCTTTTCCTGGCTTGTGGGAGATACGCCTGATCGCCGTCGACGCCATGGGCGCCGAGAGCGGTGTTGCCGGGCCGCTGCTGGTGACCACCGACATGCACGCCTCCTTCATTTACCTGCCAATGGTTCGCAAGTAATACAGGTAGCTCGAACTGTGGTATACTATTAACGAAATTTGATGCTATTATGCACATAAATTAAGGTGCGACTGCGTCGCACCTTAATTTATGTGCATAAAATATCCCTAGGAGAACCTCTGCATGGAAACCAAGCTGTATGTAGGAAATTTGTCATATACCACCACCGAAGACGATTTACGTACCTTATTCACTCAGGCCGGCGTTGTTTCATCTGTCGCATTGATCAAGGATCGCGATACCGGTCGCTCGAAGGGTTTTGCCTTTATCGAGATGAGCTCACAGAGCGAAGCCGAGCAGGCGATTAAGCTTTTCAACGGCACCGATTTTAACGAGCGCCCACTCACTGTGAACATTGCCCGTCCCCGCGAGGAGCGACCTGCTGGCAGCGGTGGTTACAACAGCCGCCCGCAGGGCAACAACTACCAGGACCGCAATCGGCGCAACAAAGGCAGCGGTCCCCGGCGTTATTAGTCCCACGAATTTATTACATCCCATGCAGTACCGCTGCATGGGACACAATTACATAAACTGGAGGCGCCTCATGGAATATCAAATCGGCGATCGAGTTGTCCACCAGTCCTACGGACCATGTGACATCGTCCAGATGGACCAGAAAACTGTTGCCGGTCAGTCGATGCTCTACTATGTGGTACGCATTGGTGACATGACAGTTTGGGTGCCCAAAAACTCACTCGGCGAAAGCCACCTGCGCCCGCTTACCGCAGACAACGAGTTTGAGCGCATGTTTGCTATTCTCAGCAGCCCCAGTGAGATATTGCCCATCGACCGCTTCGAGCGTAAAAGCCTGCTGCTGGATCTGATGCGCGACGGTACCCTTGAATCGAAATGCCGGGTTGTGCGCGATCTCACCCGGTTAAATAAGGCAAAAAGGCTCAACGACAGCGACCTCACCATCCTGGAGCGCGCCCGCAATTACCTGCTGATCGAGTGGAGGCTGGTCCTGGCGGTCGCCACCAGCCAGGCAGAAGAGCAGCTCGCTAAGCTTCTGGAAAAAAGCAGCCAGGTCTCACCAGCCTAAAAAACTGGCACATTTCCTCAAGCCGTATCCTTAATACCCGTCCCTAACGCCCCATGCAGTGGATTTATCCCATCTCCACTGCATGGGGCGGCTGTATCTATCCCCTTTTTATCACAACTGAGTGGAGTTGGCGCGGGTTTGCCCGCTCACCTTTTACGTCTCATCACCGTCCACACCCCACGGCTGCAGTCAGCTTTTCACCAAAACAGCCCAGGCTCGACAATTCCTCCACCCGCACCCTCACCTTCATCACAACCCGGTTTCGCCTCAGGCGTCTCAGTAGGTACCCGGCATAATTTCCAAACCCTGGCAGTCGCTGTCACCGCAGTTGGTCAGAGAATGAGCCTGGTGGTTCAGGCGTTCCTGGGCAGCGCTGTTCCAGGCACCAGAACTCCCATCTAAACAAAACCTGTGTCGCGCAGTTCCTTCAAAGTACGCCCGACCCAGCGCCGGACATGAAATTAGCAGATTAGATGCTCTCCATTCCCCAGATCGACTGCCACCAGCACCGGCTGTGTCTCTCCCAATCCCTGCACATAGACGCCATCCAGACCCAACACTCGCACGGGCTGTTGCTTTCGCTGCTGGCGCAAGGACTAGGCTTGTGCTTGCACATCCCGCCAGGCGGTCATAGGGTCAATCCCAAAACCAATCGCAGTAAAGATCTGTGGCGTCCTGAAATATATTTACAGGTATAAATAAGCCAACTGATGAAACAGAGGCCAGGATGACCAAGCAGAAGATCAAAAGATATAGTGAAGGCTTCAAGCGCCAGGTAGTATCGGAATATGAAGCTGGTAGCAGTATGCCCGCCTTGGCGAAGAAGTATGGCATCACAGGTGGACAAACGATCCGAAATTGGATCAAGAAATACGCCAAGGAAGGATTTCGACACGAGCTGCTGCGAATCCAGACGACAGAGGAAGCAAACCGGGTGAAGCAGCTAGAACAGCAAGTGCAGCAGTTGGAGCAAGCCTTGGGCAAGGTCGTGTTAGAGAAATTGAAGCTAGAGAGCATCCTGGAAGAGTTGGAAGAGACGTATGGTGTAGAAGTGAAAAAAA
>CAVZGO010000005.1:0-14945 GCA_963774935.1 uncultured Chloroflexia bacterium | reverse complement strand
GTAGCCTCAAAATTGTGCGGATCTGTTCCAGGCGGGATGAGTGTATCTACGGTTAACCGTTCACCTGCCACATTCTGAGCGATGTCTGTCAGGAAGGATTGTGTTGCCATTACTTTGATGCCAGCCTGTCCTACCGGTTGGCTTGATGCAGCATCTCCTTGGGCGGGTTTTTCTATGCTGGCGCTGCAAGCACTCAGAAAACCTGTTGTGAAGATTGATAGATACAGTATTGCTCGAAGGAGTTTATTCATGAGGTTAGTTCATTTTGAGCTTTTCTGGCAATCCTGGCAAAGACCGACAAGCTGCAGCCAGTGATCGTGAATTTGAAAACCGCTGTCCAAAGCCGTAGCAGTAATCAGAGCAGTCAGGTCGTCACCACGAAATGTTTTTACCAGACCGCATCCCGTGCAGAGCAAGATGTGCTCATGTCCTTGTGCAGCTCGCAGATACATCTGGCATCCATCCGATTGGTGCAAGCGCTGAACCATCCCCAGGCGTTCCAGTTTATCCAGGGTCCGGTAGATGGTCACCAGTCCTAAGCTGGGATACATCTTCCGACCCAGATCATAAATCTCAACTGGCTCCAGGGCACGCGGCGATTGGGCGAGGATCTCTACGATGATCCGTAATGGCGTAGTCAGACGATATCCTGACGATTGGAGTTTATCCAGCCACTCCGCTTTGATATCCGTTTCCATCTGGTGAGTCTCTCCATATCGATAATGATAATCATTTTCATTATAATCGATTGGATCGGAAACATCAAGATTACTTACTCGGTGAGTTCATCATTGGAAACAGCCAGCGATAAACGCGATGCGCTTCAATTCATGATCTACAACATTTTCGGTTTTCAGAAATGCGTGTCCCTCGTCGGGGTAGAGCAGCAATTCCGCTTTCTTACCTAAAGCCAGCATTTTTTCGTATGCTTCTTCAGAGTCATTCGCCGGGCAGCGGGGATCATTGGCGCCGCAGATCAATTGGATCGGTGCATTCAGGTTCTCAAGGTAGAAATAGGGGGATGCCTCGACCCAGCGCTGGTAGTTCTCTTGCGGGTCGCCCATGTTCTCGATATCCCAGGCTTTTAGATCGCTGCGCAGGTTCTGGTGCGAAGTAAAGTAGTTAATGAAGGGTACAACCGCTGAGCCACCTGCCCAGCGGTCCGGATAGCGCGTCATGCAAGAAAGTGTCAGGTAGCCCCCATGGCTCCTTCCAGTGATTGCGATGCGGTTTTTATCTGCCAGTCCTGACCGCACCAGGAAATCTGCACCCGCGGTTACGTCCATTGTGTCCACATCTCCAATCCTGAAGCGATTGGCAAGCTGCCATTCGCGCCCATATCCGGTTGAGCCGCGATAGTTCGGCGCCAGCACAACCCAGCCCCGGCTGACCATATGTTGAAATATCGGGTACCACAAAAAGCCGAACAACCAGGATGGTCCGCCGTGGGGAACAACCACAGCCGGTGGCAGAGGTTGAGATACTGGTGCATCGCTATTTATGGTTTTACTGTCGGGTAAAAATAGCAGTGCCGGCACCATCGTGCCATCCAAGCTTGGGTAAGTGATGTGTTGCGGCAGGATGAATTCATTGGGATTTAGCTCTGCGGGAAGTGACCGTGTGATCTGGGTATTTTGACCGGTTGCTGTGTCATGAATCCACAGATCGGCTGGCAGGCGTGGGCTCTCAAAGGCAAAAATCACCTTTCTACCGTCCGGGCTCCACTTGGGAAATGCGCATAGACCTGCTTCAGGCATTTCGAAAGGGATTTCCACCCAGTCGCGCAAATCCAACAGAGCTATTTTGGTTAAGGGACCTTCAGCGCAGGTGTAGACTGCCTGTTTGCCGTTCGGTGACCAGTCCGGTTGACCTTTGTCACCAGGACTGTTTACAAGCCAATGAAAGGTATGATCTGCCAGAGCATAGATTGCCAGCTGGTAGATACCATTTCGTTCTGCGGCAAATATGAGATATTTACCGTCAAGCGCCCAGCATGGTTCCTTAGCATTCAGGGGATGAGCCCCATCTGCCAGCAGGGTAGAGGGAGCGCCATCGACCGGTACGATGATGATATTCGTGTCCTGACCCTTTCCCTGCCCGGTCACCGCCAGCCAGTCACCACTGGGCGACCAGGCTACCCCGAATAGGGGTTTTCCGCACGCGTAGAGCAAACGGGGCTCACCGCCCGTAGTGGGAACCAGGTAGAGGTCAAAGTTGCCGCCCCGATCAGACAGGATGGCAGCCTGCTTTCCATCTGGCGAGATTGCATATTCGCTGGCGAGTGAATCCAGCGTGTCGGGGGTCAGATTGGTCAATTCACGCGTCGACAGTTCAAAGCGGATCAAATCGTAAACCTCACCCCCATCAGTGTCGCGCAGAAAGTACAGGTAATCCCCTTTTGGTGAGTATCTGGGAGCCAGGTGGGCAGCCGGTCCGCTGCTGATTTGCATTACTTGCGCATCATGCTCTGCCAGTGACAGGATATAAATCTGCCACTGACCGCTTAAATTCCAGGAAAAAGCCAGGTTGCTTCCGTCTGGAGAGATATCAAATCCGGATTCGTAATCAATATGGGGGACTTTTAGAATTTGCCCAAGGTCGATCATAACAACTCCGCCTTCGAATTTTATTTGGAAGCAGTGAATTAAATAAAAAAGAAGAATCACCTGCAATATCGTTATTATAGTTTACAATTTCTCTGTGCTTTTACCAATGGAACGTCGATGTGCATTTCGTCGCAGTCCCATAGGGAAACCATTCGTGTCGAATAATATGGAGATTCTGATGACAACACCTGCAGAATTGCTGGGCAAATATTCCGGTGGACGCGTGCTAGATGTGGCGACAGGCAGCGGTAGCTTTATCAATTTCCTGATGGAAGGCTTAAAGAGCTACGATGAAATTATCGGCATTGATCAAAACGAGCGGGACCAGGCAGCGTTCATTCAAGCCTTTCATGATCAGCCAAAAATCAGATATTTCCGCATGGATGCTGCTAATCTTGAGTTCCCCGATGGATCCTTCGATACCGTGAGTATTTCTAACTCACTGCACCATATGTCTGACCTTCCAGCAGTACTGGCGGAAATCTTGCGTGTTTTACGTCCAGGCGGGACAATGATTGTCTCAGAAATGTACCAGGACGTTGAAGGTCAGGCACAGCTCTCTCATGTCGAGCTGCATCACTGGAGGGCAGCCATTGATCGCGCCAGTGGCACTTACCACGCGGATACTTTTTCCCGAGACGAGCTGGTGGGGATTGTGATGCATCTGAACCTTGACGATGTTACTATCGGTGACGTTGAAAACCTGAGTGACAACCCGAAAGACCCTGACGCATTGAGCGAGTTTAATAAAATCATCAGCAGTTACCAGGCGCAGCTTGATGGTTTGCCGGATAGGGTGAGTTTACATGAGCGTGGCGAAGCGCTGCGGCTGAAGCTGGCGCAAGACGGCTTTCAAAGAGCGACAACATTGATCGCCGTCGGAAAGAAGCCGCTTAACTGAGCGCCTGTTCCAGGTCATCGATTAAATCCTGGACATCCTCGATGCCGACAGAATAACGTACCAGCCCTTCAGGGATGCCCATGCGCGCTCGATCTGCCGGAGAGACTTCAACATGGCTGGTCGTGGCTGGTGGACCGACGATCGTTTCGACCGCGCCAAGGTTTGCTGCGCGATGGGCGAGCTTTAAGCGGGGTAGAAAACGTCTGACCGCATCGAAATCTCCGTGCAGTAAAAAGCTGAGCATCCCTCCAAAGCCATGCATTTGTCTTGCTGCGACATCATGATGCGGGTGCTGCTGGAGACCGGGATAGAAGACGCGTTCCATTGCCGGGTGAGCCTGCAGGTAATTCGCAATCGCCAGCCCACTTTCATTCTGCTGACGAATTCGTATAGCCAATGTCTTCGTCCCGCGCAGGAGCAGGTACGCTGCATGTGCGTCGAGCATTGCCCCATTGATCTCACGGAAATGAAAAATTTGTTGTATAAGCTCTGTTGAGCCGCACACAACACCGCCCAATACGTCGGCATGACCACTGAGGTATTTAGTTGCAGAATGCAGCACCAGGTCAGCGCCGAGAGCCAGGGGATTTTGATTTATTGGAGTTGCAAATGTGTTATCGACGACCACGGTTGCTCCGGCTGCTTTGCCTGCTGCGGAAAAGCGCTCGATATCCAGTACTTTCAATGTAGGATTGGTAGGAGTTCTCGAGATACAAAAGCCTGCAGCCAGCCATGATCGCCCCTTCGATCTGATCATAATCGTCTGTATCGCATAATTCTACTTTCACTCCCCAATGGGGCAGGAATTCCTGAAAAAGCTGATTGGTACCCCCATAGGTATCTTTCACAGAAACCAGCCGGTCGCCGGGACGAAGCAAAGAGAATAGGGTATTGCTGATGGCTGCCATACCGGAAGCAAACGCAGTAGCTGCTTGAGCACCTTCCAACTGGCGGCATTTTTCTTCGAACGCTGCAACTGTGGGATTGGTGTTCCGGCTATAGATGAATCCAGGAGTTTGCCCCTGGGCGACGTCGAGCCATTGATCGACATCTGGATAACCGTAAGCCGCGCTCTGGACAATTGGAATTTGAGTGGCGCCATGCCAATTAGGATTTTGCTCGCCAGACCATACGGATTGTGTTGATTTGCCTGGTTTTTTATTCATTTCGGTTTACGAGCTCCTGTTCGATCTTTCTTCGATTATTGGTTGGTCTAATCATTTCTAGATACTGAAGTGATTGTACCAAATTCATTTATGCGGATGAAGTAAAATAAAGTTCTATGGAGTCAAAAAAATGAACCGCATTGCCTTATTCTGCTTCGGCACACCGCGTTTGGTGATCGATGGGCAGCCGGTGCCAAGCCTGCGACGGAAATCGCTGGCTCTATTGGTTTACCTGGCAGTCACGCAAAGCGCACCGAGCCGAGAAACTCTGGCTGCTTTATTCTGGCCAGAGAATGATACCAGCAGTGCCTTTGCTTATCTGCGTCGTACCTTATGGGAGTTAAACCATCTACTCGGTGACGGAATCATCGAAAGTAATCAAGGTCTTGTGACTATCAAAAGCCGGGAAATTATCTGGCTGGACGTCGCAGAACTTAATCGATTGGTCAAACACAGTGAAAAACTGGCTACCACCCAGGATAACTTGGAATTATTCGAACAAGCTGAGAGTTTGTATCGGGCTGACTTTCTTACCGGTTTCAACCTGCCCGACAGCACAAGCTTCGAGGAGTGGCAGTTCTTCCAAAAAGAGGAGCTACAACGTACCTACGCCAACATTTTGGATTGCTTGACCGCAAATCTGCGCAAAAACGGCGCGTTTCGATCTGCGATTGAGGTCGCACAACGCCGATTAGCTCTGGATCCATTGAATGAAGCCATCCACCTGGTGTTGATGCAGCTTCACAGTCTGATTGGGGACCGCAGCGCTGCCCTCCGTCAATATGAAAATTGCCGGCAATTACTGGAAAAAGAGCTTGGAATTGCACCCCAGGCAGAAATCCAGGAATATTACAACCAGATAAAATCAGGTAAGGGATTGGTTACCCTGGTCGATCAAACCGTTGGTGATGAACAAGCCACAATCCTTAACCCTAAAAGCAATCTGCCGTTATTTTTAACCCCATTCATCGGGCGCAACCGAGAGCTGGCGGATGTTGAGAATTTACTTAGAGATTCAGCAGCTCGATTAATAACGATTTTAGGGCCAGGAGGCATTGGGAAAACGCGCCTGGTAACGGAAGCAGCTGCCCGCGTGCAAAATTCTTTCCCGGATGGGGTGTATTTCATCAGTTTAGCAGGGCTGCTGCCAGGCGATTCAATTATGCCTGAAATAGAGAAAGTTTTCCATTATACGGTACGCGAGGAGACTGGTATTCCCCAACAGGGCATATACGCGTTACTCAGACGCAGCAACGCTTTGCTGGTAATGGATAACTTTGAACACCTGGTAAATCCGGATAATATAAACGTTATTCTGGAGCTGTTGGCTACAACCGCGGGTATAAAAATTATCATTACATCGCGCGCCAGCTTGAATGCTCTGGGGGAAAACCTGTATCCTTTATCCGGGTTGAATGCGCCTGATTTCGGAAAGACGAATAATCCGGTACTCTTTTCGGAAGATCGGCAGGATTTAAAGGAATTCAGCTCATTGGAGCTTTTTACTGTAACAGCCAGACGAAGTAAACCCGAATTTCTCCTGGATAGTGAAAATATCGTTGCTGCAGCTCAAATTTGTGAGTTATTAGAAGGAGTACCGCTGGCAATTGAGTTAGCCGCTTCGTGGATTGATGTGCTGGATGTTGGCGAAATCTTAGCCGAAATCAGGCATAATCTGGATTTCCTTGAGAAACACCTGCATGGTTTACCGGACCGGCAAAGCAGCTTGAGAGTAGTATTTAATGCTTCCTGGCATCAATTAAGTGAGGCGGAACAGCAAGTCTTTCAAAAGCTCGCCATATTTAAAGGCAGCTTTAGCCGCCATGCTGCCCAGGCGGTGGCGGGAGCTTCTCTGTCAGACCTTGTTCGTTTATCCGGCAAATCACTCATTCAGCGGGTTGGTAATAACCGGTACGCAGTTCATGAGCTTGTTCGCCAGTATGCCGTAGAGCGCCTGATCCAAAGCCGGTCTGTGTGGTCGGAAGTGCAAGAACGATATTGTGAATACTATCTGGATTATTTGGTTCGATATCCTATGCAATTAAGCCAGGATAATCAAAAAGATGCAGTGGAACAATTGTTATCTGAAATTGACGATATCAGAATTGCCTGGACAAGCCTGGTGGAGAATCAGGAGTACGAACGATTATCTCCTGCGTTGTATGGCCTTTTATTATTCACCTTTACCCACGGTTATGCCAGTGGGTTTGCGCCTATTCTGGATGAGACAATTCAGGCAATAGAAAAAACTGGTCCGACACCAGAGCTGCGTATCCCCTTTGTTAAGATCATTTTGTTATGGGTAAACGCGATCTTGGAAGCCAATTTTAATTATTCGCTGAAACGCTTAAGCTATTGTCTGGAGATGGTTCGCGAGGATGATTCCGGGAAAGAGCTGGGCATCTGGTACAGTTTGTTGGGTAATTGTTGTTATCGCTTCATGGACCCGCTAGAAGGAATTCGAATTCAACGAGAAAGCCTGGAGTATTTGCGAGAATCTGGCAGCTCACAAGATATAGCCCTGGCACTGACAATGCTCGTTTATTCTCCCGATCCCACCAATCCCCGCTCACCTGAGGCAATCGAGCTTGTTCAAGAAGCGATTCAACGATTTGAAGTCGCTAATAATCCGTACGGATTAGCATTTAGCCTGCAGGCACTGGCGAATATTCACCAGATAAATTTTGAGTTCGAGCCGGCTATAGATGCGATGGAAAGGACTATCCAAATTTATATCGCTCTGGAGGATGCTGGCAATATCGCCTTGTCCTATTTCGGATTGGGTATGATGTGGTTTGGCATGGGAGATTTTGAGAAAGCCTTACAGCATTTTCGACGCACTCAAGAAATCGCTCAGCGAGATCCTGCGTTAGGCTGGATCCGGATGTTCTGCCTGTACTGGGAAAGCATCATCAATGTGCGCCATGGGGATATCCCCCTGGCGCGAAAGCAGCGCAGTGAAATCCTGAAATATGAGCTCCAGTCGAATGATCATTCCGCATTGGCGTGGTCATATTTGGAATTGGGCGATATCGAAAGAATCGCGGGGAATTATGCTGAAGCACAGCGCTTATTCGACAGCTCCTGGAGGCATTCATCAGAGGTCAGTATTACTGTTTTACCAGCCTTTTACCAGAAAAGCCTGGGAGATTTGAGCTTTTGTTTGAATAATTTTGATGTTTCATTGCAGCACTTCAAGCAGAGTGTTAAGCTTGCGTTAGATGCGAATAACTATTGGTGCCACATCTATGCCTTGGTCGGTGTTGGGCGAGTGCTGATTAGAATGTCTGAGCTGGTCGAGGCGCGCAGCTATTTTGTCCAGGCACTGAGAATGATGATGACAACCCCTGACCGCATGATGCGCTTCGTACTGCTGACCGGGCTGGCTGAATACTTCGCAGCTACCAATGATTATGAACAGGCCGAGGCTTTGTGCAGTTATGTGACTGATCATCCTTCAGCCTGGTATGAGATGAAAATTCTTGTAAAACAGGTTCATCAAAATATTGTCGATTTCCTATCTGCTGATGACTTAGCCAATGCCCGACTCCATTATGCTGAACAAGACCCAGAATTGGTAATATTTGAGCTGGTGCAGATTTTATTAACATCTAAATCACCATGAACCAATCCTTGACTCAGGCAGGCTTATCTTGTATATTCGTAAGAGAAAGGAGAGTTCCATGAATAAGACAACCAGAGCTTATCGATTTACCTTGCTAGGGATCAGCGCTTTGCTGATTGTCGCACTCCTGGTTTCAGTGTTGCCACAGGCTACTCAGGCTGCACCTTCTGCTGCAACCACGACCGGGACTTTTTCAACCTCGATCCGAAACGGAAAAGTATACATAACCACAAGCGGATATACCGGCACCGAGAAATTTATGGTCAAAGTACGAAACGGTGGGTTGCCCAATCCTAAGTGGTTCAAGCAGGGAGTCTTAAAGCCGGCGAAGACGACAACCCAGACAAATGTATATGCACTCCCGAAAGCATTATCGAAAGTACTGTATGTTCAGGTATGCCTGAAGAACCAGAAAAACGATCAGCTTTCCTGCAAGATCGCTTTAAACCCGGGCTATTAGTCGATTGAAATTAAGATCGGGTCTGCCTTCCAGTGAATTAAAACTCGGGAGCAAATACCACGCTCCCGAGTTTTGATTGGTTTCGTGTAGACAAATATCAAATTCCTTCAGCTAACACTCTCAGACGCTCAATTTCATCTCGCAGAGATTGCAGCTCGTTCTGAGTGTCGGTTAGCTTGCCTTTTTCGGCGCGCACGAAGCGGGTGTAGGGTGCAATTGTTTCATTAATATGGTTGACGCTGCGAGTTAGCTCCTGGTCAAATTGAGCCTGGATGGAGCCGATCAGGCGATCGCGTAAGGCGGCAATCTTGGTGGACATTTCCGATTTTGCCTGGCGACGTCGGGCAGGAATAATAAACAATCCCAACACAGCCACCAGGCTGGCTACCAGGATGCCAGTGACATCAGCAACCATGGTTGTTGCGATGGCTGTAATCAAGGCGCCAAGTCCTATCGCGCCAACCTCAATAAATGCCGATGCAGCAACAGCCTGGCGGGCGCCTTCTGCTATCTGTGCGGCTTCACTACTCTTATCGTATGTTTCAACAACTCGTTGGGCTTCTTGACCTACATTTTCGACCAGGCGCTCACGATCATAGTGAAAACCTTCGTTCATTTCGCCAACGATCCGTTCCTGGTGAATTCGGCGGCGGTTCGCCAGGTGTTCAGTGACTGCTCGCCACTGGCGCAGATCAGAATCCACCAGCCAGTCGATCAGACCAGTGACTTTCTTCTCAATCTGGTCAGGCACATCTGCAACCACACGCTGCTCGAATTCTTTCTGGATGCGTTCCTTGCTGACCAGATCGAATATGCGCGTCAGGCGAAAGGTTTCTTCGAAATAGGTATCCCCGCGCTTCTCCATCTCGAAAAGAACATTCTCCATATCTGAGACGCGCAGGGAAAAGTCTCGCTGCATGTCGTCCTGGTAAACCTTTAATTGCGCTTCGACATCAGAGAGGGTTGCGAAATCGTCATGCAGCAGGTCCAGGCGAGACAGTACCGTCTCCAGGTTCCGGCTGACCAGATGGTGAGCTACCCCAAGCGGGTTGAGGAATTTCAGACGAAGCCGACCACTCTCGTCCAGCGTGTCTTGAATATACTGCTCGAGCGCTCCAAACCGGCTTTCATCCCACAAACCTGGGTCGCATTGCTTGGCACGCAAAGCCAACCTTGCGCTGAGCGGGAAAATCTCCGGAGAATGGCCCAATAGAAGACGAGCATTGTCGTCCACAAATTTTACGATCTCTGCAAGCTCATCCTGATTTTGCAAAATGTCGATCTTATTGATTATGATGACGACCTTTTTGCCCCAGTCGCGGATGCGTTCCAGGAACGCACGCTCGCTTTCAGTGAACGGGCGGTCTGTGGAAGTGACGAACAACACCAGGTCTGAGCGCGGCACGAATTCCGAAGTCAACGCTTCATGAGCGCGCTGGATGGCATTTGTGCCTGGGGTATCGACGATACTGATTTCGCTCAACAAGCTGGCGGGATATGTGATCGTATGCATACCGCGATCCACAGCGCTATGCCCAGGGGCATCTCCGAAACGAATCACATTGATTTCGGTAGTGGTAGGGGTTACACCCTCTTTCAGCAGGCTTTCACCGAGCAGCGCATTGATCAATGCGCTTTTACCAGCATTGAATTCCCCTACCACGACTAACAAAAAGAGCTCATCCAGCTGCTTGATTGATTCGCCGAGGGTGGAAATATCTTGAGGGCTGGCATCGAAGCGGGTTAAAGCCAATCGCAGGTCATTGAGCGCCTGGCGTTCGTCTTTGAGGATTGTTTCTTGTTGAGGATTTAAGATATGCATTCCTAAATTATATCTTATTGATTTACTGGCAGTGAAGATATTTTCATGGTGGCTTATAAAAAAAGCTTGGCAGTCCACCAGATTTACCTAAAGCCAAGTGCAACCAACCAGCTTTGTTTCGGCTACCTGAAAGGCTTAGTATTCTCAGCGGCTGTAAAGCACTTTATTAATTGCTCGGAGTTACAAAGCGCTAAGATACGATCCGAAAATTGAAAGCGTTTAATTTACCAATATTCTACAGGTGCGATGGGAAACAAAAACCCGTTTAAAAAACAGGTTTTTGTTTACAATATTTTTAGATTTTCCTTATTTACCAGGCAGATAAATTTAGATATAATAGGCTATAATCATCAAATAAGTTGTAAATTGAGAGGAGGCGACAGGCGCAAATAATCGGGAATCTTGCTGCACGCAATCCACCGGCTTCCAATTTCACACCCTTATGAGGAGTATTGAATGAAACAAACTGTTCGTGTACTATTGATCGTATCCATGCTCGCCGTACTTCTGGCTTCGGCAGTATCAGTCTCCGCCAAGCCCTCCGGCACTGTGGACGTTCAAATCCTGTCGATTAACGATTTTCATGGCAACCTTACGCCGCCTTCCGGATCCAGCGGGCGAGTAGGCTCCATTAATGCCGGCGGGGCAGAGTACCTCGCCACGCACATCAACGCCCTGCGCGCCCTCAATCCAAACTCGGTAGTGGTTTCCGCAGGCGATATGATCGGCGCCAGCCCGCTGCTTTCGGCGCTGTTCCATGACGAGCCGACCATTGAAGCCTTCAACATGATCGGCCTGGATTACAACGCCGTGGGCAACCACGAGTTCGATGAAGGCTACGCAGAGCTGATGCGTATGCAGGATGGCGGATGCCATCCCGTAGACGGCTGCCAGGACGGCGACGATTTTGCTGGCGCGGACTTCACCTACCTTGCTGCCAATGTTGTGCGCCAGGATAACGGCAAGACCATCTTCCCAGCCTATAAGATGCGCTCCTTCGCCGGCGCCAAGGTGGCTTTCATCGGCATGACCCTGGAAGGCACTCCGCTCATTGTGACGCCATCCGGCGTCGCTGGGCTGAATTTCATGGACGAAGCTGACACGGTCAACGGTCTGGTGCCAGAGCTGAAAGCCAAGGGCATTGAGACGATTGTGGTGCTGATCCACGAAGGCGGCTTACCGGCATCCTTAGCGATCAACGGCTGTGTCGGTGTATCCGGTCCGATTATCGATATCGTCAACCGCCTGGACGACGAAGTCGACGTGGTCATCAGCGGGCACACCCACCAACCCTATAACTGCGTCATCGACAATAAGCTCGTCACCAGCGCCTATTCGTTCGGTCGCCTGGTCACCAAAATCGATCTGACCATCGATCGCGGTACGGGTGAGGTCGTCACCATGAGCGCAGACAATCGCATCGTGACCCGCGATGTCGCTCCGGATGCTGGCATCACCGCCTTGATCAACAAATATACGGTCCTGTCAGCCCCGCTGGCGAACCGAATCGTCGGCTCGATCTCTGCTGATATCACCCGCACCAATAATGCAGCCGGCGAATCAGCCCTGGGCGATGTAATTGCCGACGCACAGCTCGACGCTACCAACGACCCCGGTTTCGGAGATGCCGTGGTTGCCTTCATGAATCCGGGCGGCATCCGCGCTGACCTCGCCTACGCGCCCAGCGGCAGCGAGCTGCCGGGCGAAGTGACTTACGCTGAGATGTTCACCGTCCAGCCATTCGGCAACAGCATGGTGACGATGGACCTGACCGGTGTGCAGATTGAAAGGCTGCTCGAAGAGCAGTTTGCTGGCTGTACGGCGGCAAGCGCCCGCATCCTGCAGGTTTCTAACGGCTTCACCTACACCTACTCCGCCAGCGGACCGGTGTGCGACAAGGTGAACCCCGCCACCATTATGCTCAACGGCGTGGTTGTCAATCCCGCGGCGACCTACCGTGTGACGGTCAACTCGTTCCTGGCAGATGGTGGCGACAGCTTCCCGGTGCTGATCCAGGGCACCAACCGCCTGGGTGGCGCAGTAGATACCGACGCCCTGGAAGCCTACCTGACAGCCAATGCCCCGGTGGCACCTGGACCGCAGAACCGGATTACCCAGATACCATAATGTAGCTCTGTTAGCCAACACATTGGTGGGGCTGTCTCGGAAGAACAGCTAGACAGCCCCCATATAGCCACTTGTCGGCGAAAATAGGTAAGTGACAAAAAATGGCGGCCAGTTGGCCGCCATTTTTTGTCTAAATCTAAATTGCTTGGCTACACTTCCTGAAGCGAGTATTTCGCTACATGACCAGTCCCGGTCAATCCCATACTCGAGGTTTAGGGCATTGCTACAGGAATTGTAATATCGCTGGATTGCAGCTGGTAAAGGTCGTCCATGGTGATAATGGGGATACCTTGGCTGATGCAGTAAGCCACCAGGCTTTGGAAACGGGCGATATACCAGTCATACGTGCCTGGGGATGCACTCAAACCCTGGATGGTAATGACCAGAATCTCCTGGCGGGATTTGGCCGTATCAACCCAGCTCTCAGCTGTTGAAAGTGTTGTGGACTTGACGATCGAACGCTGTGCGATCTGGAACGGGCTTGCCAGGGGCGAGACGTTATTGAAGGTCAACAGCGTTCGACCAGTGAGCATATTCTGGGTTGTCATAGCCAATAGTGTCGTGTCGTTATACTTACCACCAGGGTATGCCACATAATTACCTGTCGTTATTCCTTGAGAATTGAGAGCCGACCAAGCGCCATACAGTTCCGCCTCCTGACCAGCCTGATTGAGAGTTGTCAGATCGACATTCGACATCGTCTGGTTGCCGATCGTCCACCCGGTGGCAAAGATCGCCTGCAGCTGCGCCCAGGTGGCTTGACCGGAGGTGCCGACCAGGTTGGTGGGAACATAGCCCGTGCCGCGCACATTGTGGGTCTGCATATAGGAGAAAGCCTGCGTGTAGAGCGTGCTCAGCCCCTTGTCGAAGGTGAAGATCACCGCCGGCTGCGCCTCCACGCCGCTGGTCAGCCCATCGAACGAATAGGTGTTGACCGACTTGCTGTCAAGCCGGATACGGATGCGCACGATGTTAGCCCAATTGGGAGTGCCCTTTCCTACCTTCCAATCTGAGGTTCGCAGGCTGATCAGATTCAGCCCGGCTTGTAGCGGAGCTTGAAGGCGCTGCCATAGGATGTGATAAAGTAGTTTGAGAAGCTCGAATCGGACGACAAGATGATGCTGCCGCCGGTCGGTTCGCTGGTGCCCGAGACATACACCCACAGTCGGAAGTTGCCCTGGTTCGCAGATAGGTTCCAGGTTGTCACATCCTTTGTAATTGTCACATTGCCACTGGCGGGAGTAGTCAGTTTGATCGAAGCCGTACCTTCCTTGACGTTGACCGTGTCGAGCGCAGCCGAGAACCCGGTGCCTGAGCCGCTGACCGTCCAGTCGCTCCGATTCTCAAAGCCCTCCAGCACCGTACCTGGTGCTACAATCAGGTTCTGCGGCAGAGATTGCCCCAGAGTAAAGACCGCTGTGACAGTCTTGTCAGCGTCCATCGTCAAGATGCAGGGATTGCCTTGCCCAGCGCAGTCTCCCGTCCAGTGGTCAAAGAACGAGTCTTGATCAGGGATCGCGATCAGCGTGACCATTGTGTCGCGTAGATAAGCGGTTTGGTCTCGATTCTTACTGATCGAACCGCTGCCCTCAACGCTCGTGGTCAGGTTGTACTCGATGGATGGCGCGAAAGAGACGGTAACGCCCTGATCGCCGTACATGGTCACCGTGCAGGTAGCACCCGAACAGCCTTCTACACTCCACTCAGACACAACCCAGCCTGGATCCGGCGTCGCCGTTAGCAGCACGGATGTGCCGTAAAGATACGGGCCGATCGAATCCGGGGTCACAGTGCCGTTACCTACGATGGTGATATCCAGGTTGTAGGTATCCTGGGTGAAGGTAGCGGTGACAGACTTATTGTCATCCATGGTCACCTGGCAATCTCCGTTGCCGCTGCAGTCGCCGGTCCAACCAGCAAAGCTCCAACCAGGTTCCGCAGTCGCCGTCAGGTTAACAACCTGGCCGTAAGTATAGGTTTCCTGGTCGGGTGACTTGGTGATCGTACCCAGTCCGGTCTGATTAACGTAAGGATGTACTGGTTCTCCGTAAAGACTGCGGTGACGGTTGCGTCGCCGGTGATTATCACCGTGCATCCAGCACTGCCGGTGCAGGCACCTTCCCAGTGAGAGAAGCTGTAGCCGGCAGCAGGTGTCGCCGTCACCACCACCACATCGTTGATGTAGACCGGATTCGGTGTATCTGCACTAACTGAGCCTCCTACCAGCGGGCTAGCATT
>CAVZGO010000004.1:0-141624 GCA_963774935.1 uncultured Chloroflexia bacterium | reverse complement strand
CCGTGGAGCCTTTTCCATCCGCCCAATGAGAATATGCTACAATTTATATGATGAGAGTCTGCTTAATGGACTCTGGGAGGAAACCATGAGCTCACCCATGACAATCCGGCCTTCTCCAATTGCCGGTCAATGGTATCCTGGCGACCCCAAGCGTCTGGCTGCCAGCGTTGACCAGTATATCAGCGCCGCACAATTACCTGCGATCAACGGTGGCATTGTTGCGATTATGGTGCCACATGCCGGTCACCGCTATTCTGGCCCGGTTGCCGGATTTGCATTTAAAGCGCTTAAAGGGCTTGAGATCGATATTGTAGCGGTTATCTCACCCATGCATTACCCTTATCCAGCGCCCCTCATCACCACCAGTCACGCGGCTTATGAAACACCTCTGGGGTTGGTCGAAGTAGATCACAAACTGCTCCAATCGCTTGAGGATGAATTATTTGCGGCACTTGGCTATGGTCTGACAAGAGTACCCAATGATCCGGAACATTCATTGGAAATAGAGCTGCCATTCCTGCAGCGCGCACTGGATAAACCATTCCGGTTGCTTCCCGTCATGGTCCGCGATTCGTCTCAGAAAGTCACCAAAGCATTAGGTAAATCTCTTGCCCACGTGCTCGAAAACCAGCATGCCTTGCTGATCGCCAGCACAGACCTCTCCCATTTTTATCCACAAAACATCGCACAACAGTTGGATGGCGAGATGCTACGCCAGGTTCAAGCATTTTCACCAGACGGAGTTCTCCAGGCAGAGGAAACAGGTACAGGTTTTGCTTGCGGGCGGGGTGCACTTGCAGCGGTTATGTGGGCAGCCCAGGAGCTGGGTGCCAACCACGCCCAAATATTGCATTATGCAACATCAGGTAATGTCACTGGTGACTTTACCCAGGTCGTAGGGTATGGAGCTGCTATATTTACCCGAATAGAGGAAAATGGAATCAACATATTGGATTGATATAATCCGCCTAATCGCGGTCGCATTATTCGTAGTGGCTAATGGCTTCTTTGTCGCGGCCGAGTTTTCTCTGGTCAGCGTCCGGCGTACTCGGATTACCGAGCTGGCTGAAAACGGCGATGCGGCTGCCCAGTCTGTTCAACGAGCCATCTCAAACCCCGATCGAGTCATTGCCGCCACTCAACTCGGTATCACGCTGTCCAGTTTAGCCTTAGGTTGGTTAGGCGAGCCTGCAATTGCTCACCTGATCGAACCTTTCATCGAATGGTTGCCCATCAACCTGCAGAAAGGCGTTGCAATCACAATTTCAGCAGTTATCGCCTTTACAATCATCACTTTCCTGCATGTGGTCGTTGGTGAATTAGCGCCCAAATCCATTGCCTTACAGAACCCAGAAAGTACAGCAATGTTCGTTGCCGGGCCAACGCTGTTGACTGAGCAAATCTTTAAGCCTGCAATCTGGTTGTTAAATGGAACCGGCAATGCATTGCTACGATTATTGAAAGTTCAACCTGCAACTGGTCATCACCTGGTGCACTCTGTCGCAGAATTAAAAATGATTGTCACTGCCAGTACCGCAGGGGGAGCTGTAGAAGAGGAAGAGGGCGAGATCCTTCATGCAGTATTTGACTTGCGATCGCTGGTAGTCCGCCAGGTGATGATTCCGCGCACTGAAATAATTGCTGTGGAGGCAGATATCCCTTTCCATGAGATCATCAGCCTGGTCTCAGAATCAACATTTACCAAATTCCCAATCTACGATGACAACCTGGACCAGATATTGGGAATCGTTCATATCAAGGATTTGCTAAATGCAATGCAAACTCCTGGATATGAAAATCGCGTAGCACGTGACTTTTTACGTGAAGCTATATACGTTCCTGATACGACCTCTGTATCTACACTTCTGCGATTATTCAGGGACAACCGGCAGCATATCGCCATCGCACTGGACGAGTACGGAGGCACCGTGGGTCTGGTCACCTTGGAAGATCTTCTAGAAGAAATTGTTGGTGAAGTCAGTGACCCGTTTGACGAAATTCTAAGCGATTTCCAAATATTATCGGATGGATCGATATTAATTGATGGCTTAACTCAAATCGCAGATGTCAACAATCAACTTGACCTCAACCTCAACGACCCGGATTATGACACAATTGCAGGCTATGTTTTAGGAAGGCTAGGCCGCATGGCAGTGGTGAATGATGCCGTAGAGAGCGATGGTGTACGTTTGCGAGTAAAAGAGATGGACGGCTTGCGGATTGCCAAAGTGGCTTTGTCCCGCCTAGAGACTCCAAAAGATAACAGCAAGTGAGCGGTCAGTTTTTTTTTGAGATTGCCGTAAATATCCCCGGAGTAGAAGGGGTTTTTCATTACCACTTGCCCCCTGAACTGGAAGGGCGCATTGCACCAGGTCACCTGGTGACGGTACCATTCGGCAAACAAACAGCACAGGGTATTGTGCTCCGTCAGGTAGGCCAACCAGCAGTCATCGAGACCAAAGCGGTGATAGATCTGCTGGACCCTTCACCAGTCGTAACCCCAGCGCAATTATTACTGGCGCAGCACCTTTCTGAATACTATCTCGCCCCGTTAGCAGCTTGTATCGATTTAATGATACCAGCCGGACTATCACAACACGCCGATATCCTTTATACAGCACATGATGACTCTGTCACGCGCTCCGATGGCAGTCTCCATCCAACCCAAGCACGGCTGTTGAGCTTGCTTAAGAAGCGTGGTCCATTGCGCGGCCAGCAAATAGACCATGCCATGGCTCGCTTAAATTGGCGAGAAGCTGCTCGCGCTTTGACGCGTCAGGGTCGCATTTCAACTCAATCAATACTCCCACCACCAACCGTTCGTCCAAAAACATTACGCACCGCCCAGCTCGCCTGTCCTCCATCCTATGCCCACGAGCAGCTCCCGAACCTGGGACGTAAAGGTACTCCAGCATTGCTCCGCCGGCAGGCGATCATCCGGTTCTTACTTACCCAGCCAGGCCCTGCAGATGTGACCTGGGTGTACGCTGAGAGTGGAGGCAACCTTCAAGACCTGTACATGCTCGCTGATCTAAACTTAATTGCACTGGGTGAAACCGAAGTCTGGCGCGATCCGCTCGAAAATTTGCCACCACAAACATATGACGCCCCAACACTGACCGGTGACCAATCCAATGCATGGGATGTAGTCCACAGCCAGTTCAGGCGAGCTCAGGCGGGGCAACCTGTAAAGCCGGTATTATTATTTGGCGTAACCGGATCAGGAAAAACCGAAATTTACCTTAAAGCTGTGGAACATGCCCTGGAGCAAAAACAACAGGTAATCGTATTAGTTCCGGAAATTGCGCTGACACCGCAGACCGTGCGGCGTTTTGCCGGGCGGTTTCCAGGTCAGGTCGGCCTTTTACATTCTGCATTGTCGCCTGGTGAGAGATACGATACCTGGCGGCGCGCTCGTCAAGGTGACCTCTCTGTGGTCGTTGGACCGCGCAGTGCACTTTTTACTCCTTTTTCAAATCTGGGGCTGATTGTTGTAGACGAATGTCATGACGATACTTATTACCAGGCTGATCACGCACCTCATTACCATGCTCGTCAGGCTGCCATCGATTACGCACGTCTGGCTGGTGCGGTTTGCCTTTTAGGATCAGCCACGCCAGATGTCACCACCACCTACCTTGCCGAACAAGGGCTGATGCAGCCGGTACACCTCCCCTCGCGCATCCTGGCTCATAAAAAGACAGTTAGAGCTCAGCTCGAGCGTGAAGGTCTTGAACAGCCCCATGACCTTATTGGAGACGAGCCGGTCATCTACACAGAGCTACCACCTGTCATGGTAATTGACATGCGGCTTGAGCTAACGGCAGGCAATCGCTCCATCTTCAGCCGCGAGCTGCATTCAGCGTTAGAGTCGACCCTGGCACAAAATCGTCAGGCGATATTATTCCTGAACCGTCGCGGCGCGGCTACCTATGTGTTCTGCCGAGACTGCGGCGCTACGTTGCGATGTCCTCGTTGCGATATCCCCCTTACTTATCATCTGGAAAGCCAGCAAAGTCAACCCGGATTGTTATGCCACCATTGTAATTACCGTCGGGAGCTACCAAAATCATGTCCGGCATGTGGCAGCCACCAGATTCGTCATTATGGCCTGGGGACGGAGCAGGTGGAAGCGCAAGTCCAGGAGCTGTTTCCTCAGGCTCGCACCCTGCGGTGGGATTATGAGACTACACGCAAACAAGGCGCTCACGAGATTATCCTGAGCCATTTCGCCGCCCATCGAGCCGATATTTTAATCGGCACGCAGATGATTGCCAAAGGTCTGGATCTGCCACTTGTTACGTTGGTCGGAGCAATACTGGCAGATGTTGGTATGAATTTGCCAGATTATCGTGCCAGCGAACGCGCATTTCAGGTACTGACACAGGTATCCGGCAGGGCTGGGCGCAGTCCGCTGGGTGGTCAGGTCATTTTACAGACATTCCAACCCGAACATTATGTGATTCAGGCAGCCGCCCATCACGATTATGCCAGCTTTTATCAACAGGAGTTAGCTCATCGTCGCCACCTGGGTTACCCCCCCTTCAACCAATTAGTCCGGCTGTTATATCGCCACACCGACGATCTCAACGCCCAGCGAGCTGCATCTAAACTTGCAACTGATCTAAAAGAATGGATCGCAGATAGCGGGCGAAAAGCAACCGACTTAATCGGGCCTGCACCATGCTTTTTCCGAAAGTTAGCCGGGCAGTATCGCTGGCAAATAATTCTTCGTGGACCTGACCCATCCCGCTTATTGATCGACCGGTCGATTCGTGATTGGGATATCGAAGTAAATCCACCAAACTTGCTATAATATAAACCCAATCGAATAATCCCCCTTGAGACTGGAGTGCTCCATGCAACCAAAACGAAGTGAAATCTTAACCTGGCAAGATGTAGACCAGCTGATTGACCATTTATTACCCCAGTTTGAGGAAGAATTCGATGCCATGGTGATGATCACGAGAGGCGGCTTGATACCAGGCGGTTTATTGGCTGAGGCGATGGACATCACCCATGTCCTGACAGCAGCCGTAGACTTTCCAGCCCAAATCGATATGGAGCGCCAGAAATTGATGGCATGGCCTCAATTTATCCAGTTCCCTGAAGATCGGCTGTTGCGGGGTCGAAAAACACTGATTGTGGATGATGTTTGGGGATCAGGGAGAACAAATACATCCGTAAAAATACGCGTCCAGGCAGCAGGCGGTTTCCCATACACCTGTGTATTCCATTTCAATCCATACCGCAATCTGTTTGGGGCAGGACGACCCGATTATTACGCCGCAACGACCGATGCCCGCATTATCTATCCATGGGAGATCAATCGCGGCTCAGATCGGGTGCGTATCGGGGATCGGTTGTAGCTGCCTCAGCCAATAATTATTTTGGGCGGAACCAGCCAGACCAATTCACCCGTTAACGGAGACCGACTATATAAATCCACTCGCGCCAGGCCGCCTTTTTTGCAGACCAGGTTACCGCCGCCAATGATCGAGGATATCGTCAGGCTGAAATCTGGCTCATGTCCTACCAACATCATCAAATCCTGGTCAGGATAATCATCCAGAACCGCAACCAGTTGAGTCGTGTCAAAGCCAGGTGAGAGCCGCTGATCTTTAATGAGATTATTGGTCAGCGATAATTTTTCTGCGACAATCTCTGCAGTTTGAAAAGCACGCGTTAGTGGGCTGGTGAGGATCAATTTCAAATCGCTCAGTAGCGGCAAAAGCGCATCGGCTTCTCGCTCCAGCAATTTTATGCCCTGTTTGGTTAACGGCCTTAAGCCATCATCGCCGCTCCAAACCAACCGGTCTTCTGCCAATCCATGGCGCAAAAAATACAATATCACAGCAGTCTGCCTTTTTATAAGCTTGCTATTGCCAGGGCAAGCTTTTGACGAAATTCAGGGTTATCAAATTGCTGCCAGACTTGAGGGAATGTTTCGATGAGCTGCTGGCGTTGGTGTTTTCGTTCAGCAAGATATGCCTCGACGCCGCTCAAATCAGGCGGTTGGACGGTTTCATCGCTGGATAGCAGCTTCGCTTGTTGATCAAGATACTCTTCAAGCAAGCCAGATGCTACTTGAGCATCATTCAGATTACCTAAATGATCTTGCAGGTTTTTAATGGTGTCAATAACATCTTTAACCGGCTCTGCCAGCACTTCGCGGAAATATTCAACGGTATAGCGAAGCTGTTTAAATTCGATCCGCAAAGCGTGGAGCTGTTCCACCTTAGCTTCAGGTATTAACCGTTCATAGGCGCGCGTTGCTGCAATACGTTCATAGATAAGCAGTGGTGTTAACTCCTCAACACGCTCAGGCTCTGGCAGATCACTCGTGCTTAATTTATCACCCATCCCGGGAGTTGTGACAAACATGTAGAAATTTTCTTTGAAATTAAGATAATCAGGGGAATCCATATACAATAGCATCTGGTCCCTGGCTTGATCCCTCTGATTACGCCAATGATTGAGTAAGATATCTACACCCTGTCGCTCCTCTTCTGGGAGCGATTGCTGGTATAACTGACCTTTTTCAAGCAGGACGTCCAGGTCACGAACGCGCCCCAGAGCTCGACCTGTGGCACGTAAGCCTTCCAGATGGGGTTTTAGGGTTTTTCGGCTGTAGAAGTTCCGAAACACTTCAAATGCAGCCCGAAGGCGCCGGGTAGCAACACGCATGTCATGCAGCGCTTCTATATCCTCCCCAAGCCGGGTGCCTGGTTCATTATTCAGCATTTGAGCAAACTGGTAATAGAATACTTTTCGCCCCGCTTCAGCCATTAAATCCGTTGGCTCAATTCCTACCTTACCTCCAACTTCAGCCAATACCACTTGTTTATGCTCTACCTCACTTGTCTCGAGGAACTCAAGTGGTGGATATCCTATCTTCTCCCATAAACCTGCATGTTCGCGAGCAGATGCAGCGTCACCTTGCGCCTGAGGTCCTTCGATTACAACCCAAACTTCTTTAAGACCAATACGCACCTGCTTCAGGATTGTGGTTTGCGTATTCGAAGCATCCATTCCTCGGGCAATTTGTAATATTGCGCCCAGGGTTAAGATCTCTCGCTGATGCAAAGGCGAGAAATTCATTTTCGTGATATCTTTCCTTTTCAAGCGTCCACGCTGAAAAGCAACCAGTGCGACCAATAACTCCTCTTCCCCCTTAGAGACCTGATCTTTGAGCTGTGTCTTTACCAGCTTATGGACAACCTTTAACGTTTTTTTCTTACCCCGAGGTAAGGAGCTCCTTGTTAGCAGTGCTGCTTTAGAAAGGATAGCTCGGCTTGATGCTCCAAGCTCATGCAATTGGAGGGTATGATCGAAGAAGCTAAGTGCCAAATCACAGACATAAGCCTCTTGGGTAATTTCTACGGTTACCGGATCGGAGCTCGATAAATCCACCTGTGTTTCCTTGCTTGATTTTTCTTCACTCATCGCTCATCACCCTTCATCGCCTTCTAGAGGCCAACAGCCAATTCTGGATGTTCAAGAGAGCTTCATCCGGCTCTGGTTTAACCATTATGTAGCTTCCATCAGACTGCAACAATCGCGTCTTAACATTCGAAATCAAGTAGGATGATAACACGTCATCGTACAAGTATCGAATAATGCGCTGGTCTTGAACCGGAAATAGCACTTCGACACGTCGGTTTATATTGCGCGGCATAAGGTCTGCACTGCCAAGATATATTTCCTCGTTTCCAGCGTTGCGAAAATAATAAATCCGGCTGTGCTCCAAAAATCTGCCTACTACCGACATCACACGAATATTCTCACTGACATGCGGAATTCCAGGTCGTAAACAGCACATTCCACGGACAATCAGGTCGATCTTCACTCCCGCCTGCGAAGCCTGGTATAGGAGCTTAATGATTGGCGGGTCGACCAGAGAATTCATCTTAAAAATTAAACGGCCTTCTTCACCCCTTCGTTGATTATTAATTTCCCTTTCAATTAAAGCCGTCATTCGCTCCCGCAGGTTCACCGGGGCTACCAGGAGCTTGCGGTAATCCTTTTTAGCTGAATATCCGGTAAGGAAATTGAACAAATCGGTCGCGTCTGCACCAATCTCCGGGTCACTGGTGAACATCCCAAAATCCTCATAAATTTGAGCGGTGACCGCATTATAGTTGCCTGTTGCAAGGTGTAGATAACGGCGAATATGGTTGCCTTCGCGGCGAACAACCAGGGCGATTTTTGAATGCGTTTTTAACCCCAGTAACCCGTAGGTAACATGTACACCTTCACTTTCCAGCATGTGCGCCCATTTGATATTACTCTCTTCATCAAAGCGGGCTTTCAGCTCTACTAACACCGCTACCTGCTTACCATTTTGACGAGCCTCAAGCAACGCGTTGACCACCGGTGAGTTTCGACCTACCCTGTAGAGGGTTTGCTTAATAGCCATCACATCTGGATCTCGGGCAGCCTGATTTAAGAAGTCTACTACTGGAGTAAACGAGTCATAGGGATGATGGAAGAGTACATCCTCTTTTCGAATAATCGAAAAAATATCACTATCCGGTAGAGCATTCCGAATGGCGGATGGAATTGCCTGCCTGAGAGGAGAGTCCTTTAGATCACTTCGATCCAGACGATGCAGTGTCATCAGATCACTCAACCCCAAAGGACCATCCAGTGAGTAGATTTCCTGGTGCTCAATTTCAAGGTTTTCAACCAGAATCTGGCGGATGCGAGATGGCATACTGCTGTTGACCGTGACCCGTACAACCGCTCCGAATCGGCGCTGGCGAACGCTCTGCTCCATGGACTCGAGTAAATCTTCTGCCTCCAGCTCTTGGATAGTGAGATCAGCGTCACGCGTGACTCGAAATAGATGGGTTTCAAGAATATCCATCCCCTGAAATAATGTCCCCAGGTTTGCCGCGATAACTTGATCCAGCCAGACAAAATAATGATTCTTCGGGCGCGTTCCATCTTTTCGAAGCCCCCCGGCTGAGCGGCGTAATGGCACTAGTCTAGGAAGCGTATCCGGTATTTTTACCCTTGCAAAGCGCTCCTGTCCTTCATTGTCACGGATCACAACTGCCAGGTTCAGGCTGAGGTTGGAGATATGCGGAAAAGGATGCCCGGGATCGAACGCCAAAGGAGTGAGTATTGGGAAAACCATGTCCGAAAAATATTGATCGGCAACAGCTTTCTGGCGATCATTCAGTTCCAGATATTCCAGGAGAAAAATACCAGCCTTTTTCAGTTGTGGCATAAGCTCAACCTGCAATATCTCCCGAGCTTCAGACATTAGATTCCAGGCTATTTTACGAATGGCGGCTAACTGTTCGGCAGGGGTTAATCCATCCGGAGGAACTTCGATGACCCCAGCATCGACCTGTTTGATCAACCCCGACACTCGAACCATGAAAAATTCATCCAGGTTCGAGCCTAAGATCGCCAGAAACTTGACTCGTTCAAGTAAGGGATTGGTTTCATCGCGTGCTTCTTGTAATACCCGGCGCTGAAATTCGAGCATCGTCAGCTCGCGATTAATGTAGTATTTGGGATCGTCCAGATTATATTCTTCTACTAATCCAGATGAATCCTGAATGCTATCCGAATCTTGCTTCTCAAGTTGTTCCGCCATAAAACCCTCGGAAAATATATGATGATAAATAATGTAAAAAATCTGGAAATATTTCCAATTAAGCATTATAACAAACTGAGATGCTTTCCCCTGATCAGTTTATTTTTTCTTCTTCACCTTCTTTTCGGGCTTTTCCTTAATCCTTTGTTGGGCCTTAAACGGATCGTATTCCAGCGCTTTGGATAAGGTATCTACCACGGTTTTCAAGACTTTAATTCGGGCATATAATTTGGAATTCGCCTCAACGATTGTCCATGGAGCAGAGAGTGTACTGGTTTTGAGCAGCATTTCATTGACTGCTTCTTCGTATAGATCCCATTTTTCACGATTTCGCCAGTCTTCATCTGTGAGCTTCCAGGACTTCAATTTATCATTCGAGCGCTCTTCAAACCGCCTGAGCTGCTCATCCTTACCTACATGCAGCCAAAATTTAAATATAATCGTCCCAAAATCAACTAATTCCCGTTCAAAGAAATTAATTTCTCGATAGGCACGCTTCCACTCAGCTTCCGTGCAGAAACCTTCTATCCGCTCAACCATCACCCGTCCGTACCAGCTTCGGTCGAATATCGTGATTTGTCCGGCTTCCGGAAGCCGCCGCCAAAAACGCCAGAGGTAATGGTGGGTAGCATCATCACCTTTCGGTGCAGCGATCGGATAAACTACAAAACCGCGTGGATCAATTTTTTCGGTTATTCGACGGATTGCGCCACCCTTACCGGCAGCATCCCAGCCTTCAAAGACCATGATGACTGGCCTTTGTTGTAGATAAACCTGGAAAGCCAGGTTATGCAGGGCTACCTGGTAGTGAATCAACAGGCTGTCATAATGTTCTTGATCCAGATCCATTGATAAGTCAATCGTACTAAGCATGGCATTCACCTTCCAGGTGTTAATCAGGCCGGAATATATAGTGAAATTAAGTGCTGGGTTCTTCTAAAGCCCATTCATCCATCGAATTGGCTTCTGGTAGATCCTCAGGGATTTCCAATTCGCTCGGGTGGTTCTCCAACCCTAACGGGCTCTCATCATCGGAGTCTTCACCCGTTGGCTCGAGATCTAAACCATCATCTTGTTCAGCTTCTGCAACAGGTATCGGCTCAACCTCGCTGCCTGGCTCAGGTAGAGGTTCGAATGTTATCCCCAGCCTGGTGGCAAGCGTATCGATAACAGTTTGGTACATTTTTACCCAGGTATGCCGGCGATCTGTGGCTTCAATGATCGTCCAGGGACCCCACTCATTGTCCGTACGCTCGAAAGCCTCTTCGTACGCCAATAACCAATCATCATACCTGCGATAGTGCTCCCAATCCTCCGGTGAGACATGCCAGGCAGTCAAAGGATCCTTGGCGAGTTTTTCGAACCGACGCTTTTGTTCTTGTTTACTGATGTGAAGGAAAAACTTAATAATTTGGGTATCATCATCAGCAAGCGTGCGCTCAAACTCCTGAATATCGCGATATCCGCGACGCCATTCATTCTCAGATATTAAATTTTCAACGCGCTCGACCATTACTCGTCCATACCAGGAACGGTCGAATATTGCCCATTCTCCACGGGCTGGGATCTTCGACCAGAATCGCCATAACCAGGGGTATTTCTTCTCGTGAGTACGGGCAGCCCGGATCGGGTACAGCTTGAAACCACGCGGATCAATAGAAGCGGTTAATTTTTGAATTGAGGTCCCTTTTCCCGCCGCATCCCAACCTTCGAAAAGGATCACGACAGGGACGCCGGCATCCCAGGACGCCTTTTGAACCTGGTAAAGCCTGTCTTCTAGAACTGGCATTACCTGCTTGAAGGATTTCTTATCCAGCTTGATCCCAAGATCGATTTTCTCAAGCATAATTGCCGGCTCCTTTTGGATCCGAATTACCCATATTATGGGTTAAATGAATTAGATTACACCTATTTTAGTACCAGTTTTACTTCTTTTCAATAGACCTGGAATAAACTGGTTCCTAGATACGCTGGATTATAATATGACCCATGCAAATCCTTCCAATCTCCTCATCTGTAAAAATTTCCGCCTTACGCCAGAACAGCTATTTTTCAGGGCTGAGCGAACAGAGCTTAACCACCCTGATCCAAGGAATGCAGTTATTCAGTTATGCACCTGGTGAAGTTATCTGCTGGCAAGGGGAGGAGTGCAGTGGTTTTTACATGATCCGCAAAGGTAGCGTCAAGCTATTTAAAATATCTCCCAGAGGACGGGAGTTCATTATTCGGGTTCTAGTCGAAGGCAGTAGCTTTAACGAAGTGCCTGTTTTTGACCAGGGTATCAACCCGGTAAATGTTGGTGCGCTTGAGATGAGTGAAGTCCTTCTGGTCACAAAGGACGAAATTCAGCGAGTGCTTCAAAACGATCCTTCAGCAGCCCGATATTTCATCGAAAATCTTTGCAGCAACTTGCGTAACCTGATCAGCAAAGTTGAGGAGCTTTCTTTTCACCAGGTTACCAACCGGCTGGCGCGTCTGATCGTCCAAATGCCAGAAGAGCAATTGCTCGGCTTGTCTACCCCTCGCATTACGCAGGACCAGATGGCAGCACGCCTGGGCACTGTACGCGAGGTCGTTGCGCGCTCACTTCGAGAGCTAGAACGCAGTGGGGCTATCCGTGTCAACCGGCGGCATATTGAGGTATTGAACACTCATATTCTTCACGCCTGGGCACAAGACCCCAATTAGCTAATCAGGTTATCTGTTCCTCCAAGTATATTGGGTAAGATATACTAACCTCACCAACTGATGCTGAAGCCAAGCCACCAGTGTTCAACGTAAATAAATCTCTGGCTGCCCAACCGGTTTGGTTGAGCAGCCAGAGACTATTTAGCTTGTTAATTGAGAATTATTTTACTGCCCGGCCGCTTGAATAGTGCCTGCAGCCTGAAGAGCCTTTAATTGCGCCTGACGAGCCAGGTCTGTCGCGTTTGCCAGAATGCGCAGAGCTTCCTCTGGATTATGGAAACCCATACTGTTTTCAGCAGCGATGAAATCCCAGCGGAGCTGCGCTTCTCGATGCAAATTTCGCGCTTCTTCAATCAACTTAGCATCCACATTCTCTGAACTCGAAGCCATTTTAATTGCCTCAATCGCTGCGACAATCGCATCCTCAGTGGCATCCATGGTCTGGCGAACCTGGGTCTGGATGGTTGCCACGCGATCAACAGCATATGCAACATCGGTATGGCATTGACCGCAGGCAGTTTCTGCATTCAGGAGCGGGCTCTGTACGTTATGGGTGGAGAACTTGGCTGCGCCATCACGGGTGTAGGGCATATGGCAATCTGCACAAGCCACACCAGCTTTGTAGTGTGTGCTATCCGCCGTGAAGACTTCGAATTCCGGGTGCTGCATCTTAATCATTGGCGCCCCAGAATCGGCATGATCCCAATCCTTGAAACCTTCTTCCTGATAATATTCGGAGATATTCTCGATCCGCCTTCCATTTTCCCAGGGGAAGGTTAAGTACTTCCCATCACCTTTAAAGTAATACTCCACATGGCAGTTCCCACACACCACGGTACGCATCTCCTGGCGGGTGAAGGTGCGCCAATCAAGACCCTGAGCTACCAGAGCTTCTTCGAACGCAGGGTTGGTAACGATTAATCGCATTGTATTTGCTTCGTGGCAGTTAGCGCAACCGATAGGCTCAGTGATTTGTTTGCCTAATTCAGCGAATGGGGTTTTAAAGAAGTCCGCTGCACCCATCGAATCCCACAAGCCTGGATTATTGGATGATTTGCACGAGTAGCAGGTGCCGGGCGTCTTTTCATTGATACGTTTGGTTGCCCGCACATCCGTCAATGAGTTCATGTGGCCGCGTTCTTCGTTGTAATCAATACTGAAAGGATACCCGGCAAATAGCTGAATCAACCGTGGATCCTGTTCCAGTTTTGAGTACGGCTCTGACCCACCAAAGGTTGTGCGGTTGTTATTATCCTCGGTGAGGAGTAACGTGCTGTACTGGTTGGGGAAATTAACCCCCCACTTTGAAGAATCTGGCTCCATCTCTTCAATCACTACCAGGGGCTTAATTCCACGAGTTTCTGGGGGCTGGTTCTTCATAAAGATCAAAATGCCGACGATCGCAACCGCCAGGACAACGATAATACCAGTGAGTATATAAATTGTGCGTTTCATTTATCTGCTTCCTCCACATGTCGATATGGCAGAATGGATAATCCCCGTCCACCGTGAGCAACATTACGATGGCACTCAAAACAATACCGCCCGGGATCATCTCCGGGGTAGTCTCCCATGTTAAAGTTCATAATGGCAGCCTCATGGCAGCGCTCACAGTTTTCCTGCACCACCTCGCGAGACGATTCTTTCGCGCGAATAGCATCAGGTATCTCCCCAAACATGAATGCAGTAACATGGTGATACCCTGATTGTGCCTTCACAAGGTACTTAGGGATAAAAGCGTGTGGAACATGGCAATCATTGCAGGTTGTCACAGATTTATGCCCAGAATGATACCAACCCTCATACACGTTATCCATAACGTGGCAGTTGTTGCAGGTGGTAGGATTATTACCAAGGTAAGCAGTGAAGTCAGTCACCCACATGCCTACACCTGCAACTACGAGTAGTGCAACGATCCCGACAATTATTGGAATTTTGAGCATGCCTCACCTGTCAAAATAGGTCGAACACGCAAGAGATTCTTATCTGATTTTAATCCCATTTTACACCGATATTAACACAAGACCACTCTTGCGAATATGACTTATGTCACAATTACGGATGCCAAGTTACCTCTCTTAGCCTCACCAAGTGGAAAAACTAAGATAAAATCCAATGAATGGACGAGCTTGCTTTACTTGAGATTCACGAAAAATATTTTCCCCAGATTTATCGCTATCTTGCTTTTCGCATCGGAGAGCCAGAATTGTGTGAGGCAATAAGCGGCCAGGCATTTGTCCATCTGGTCAATGCCCTGCGGAAAGAACCAGGTCTGATCGATCGATCGGGAGAATTACTGTTCAAAATAGCAAATGAGCTAGCCAATGCGTCGCTCCGCAACAAGAAGGGTAGTCAAAAATCCACAGAACCTAAAGGGAAATCTGCACCGACTGCACCTTCCAACGCAACGAAAGACCAGTTTTCCTGGTTAGGGGCGATCGTTCACCAGAGCCTGTGGCAGCTTTCATTGGAGCAGCAGCATATCCTGGCGCTACGCTTTGCCGGTGGAATATCGGCGGATGAGATCAGCATCATCTGCGGACGAACCACTGCAGAAATCCGAGAATCTCAATTTGAAGCACTGGATCTGATGCGGCGATTTCTGGAAGAGGCAAGCTGATGCAGCGTGATATTCAGGTACGCGCTCTGGAAGTCTGCTTACAAAAGCTTCAAGCGGGGGAACAACTCGAGAAAATTCTTGAAATCTACCCCCAATTAACGGAATGGATTGAACCTCGTCTGGAAGCCGCACAGGCACTTCAATTATTCAGCAGCCGGCTAATTGTTCCAGACAGCGCCCAAACATATAGCCGGTCGCTCATGGTCCAGGAAATCAATCAGCTCGCATCCACATCTCGTCGACGATCATGCTCCGGTTGGTTGGGTCTGGTAATTCTGGTTAGTCTGTTGGCTGCATTCATACTGATTTTCCTGTCAGCCTCGAAATCTTTACCAGGCGATTTCCTGTACCCGGTGAAGCAAGTCGTTCGCCAGGTACAGGTTGCCATAACACCAGATGCTGCACGACGTCTGGCAATGGAGCGTTCATTTGATCAGCAACGATTAGAAGAAGTCCGTCGATTAGCCAATGAAGGTCATGAACAACCTGTTCAGTTCACAGCAGGTCTGATTGATATACCACCTGGCAACTGGAAATTCGACCAATTGGAGATCAGTGTTCCACCCGACGCTCAACTAATTGGTCAGATCGATACTGGAATGTTGGTCGAAATCACAGGTACGACACTCCAAAACGGAACAATCGAGGCTGCTCAGCTACGACCACGCCTGTTTATCGTCACAGGCACAATTGATCAGAGCGATGACAACTCGTTGACCGTTGCAGGTGTTAGATTTCTAATTGACGATGGAACTATAAAGTTAAGCCGCAACCTGCCGGGTGCGCCGGTGACAGTTACAGCGATCATGCGCCTGGATGGCAGCCTGCAAGCGCGCATCATAGAAAATGCCGCCCCATAATCGAGCGGCATCGAATGATATAAATCCTGATACATGTGTGGCGAGCATTACATTTTACTCACGGTGAGGTAAATGATGGGCTTCTTAAAGAAAATAAGTTCCTTCTTTTCAGCCAGCGGACCTAGAAAAGCTCCCGATTACTCAACCTGGATTACTGTAAGATGCACCCGCTGCGGGGAGATCATCCACACTCGTATCGATCTGCGGAATGACTTGAGTATCGAATATGCCAACACACCAGCCGAGACGACCTATTACTCACATAAGGTCATCATCGGCCAGGCGCGTTGTTACCAGAAAATTGATGTGGAATTAACGTTTAACAGCAAACGAAAATTGGTCAATCAAAGCATATCTGGCGGTGAGTTCAGGGACGAAGAACCAGCTACAAATAGTAACCAGGTTTAGGATTGGACAACAGCATTATCGATCGCTTCTGCCAGTACACCTTCTCCTAATGATCGAAATACCAATTTATCATTTACTTCATCCAGGTCAACCAGGATGGTTTCACCGCGCTTAAATTCACCGCTCAGCAGACTGATCGAAAGAGGGCTTTCTACAAATTTCTGCAATGCCCGTTTTAGGGGCCGGGCGCCGAATGCAGGATCATATCCCTGGTCGGCTAACCATTTCCGCCCTGCCGGAGCGAGCTCAACCTGTACGCCATTCTCCTTCAGCCGATCAGCGATTTCTTTCATCTGCAGGTCGACAATCTCCACCATCTGGGTTCGCGAGAGCGGTGAGAAAGTAATGATTTCGTCGATGCGGTTCAAAAATTCCGGCCGGAATGTGCTCTTAAGCGCTTTTTCTATCTTTTCATGATCCTGCCGTTCTTCGGATGAGGCGGTGGGCGGGATAAATCCTAAAGTACCAGCGTGGCGCACATATTCAGTACCCAGGTTTGAAGTCATAATCAGGACAGTGTTGCGGAAATTGACCGACCGTCCTTGCCCATCTGTCAATCGACCATCGTCCAGAATTTGCAACAACGCGTTCCACACCTCTGGATGGGCTTTTTCTATTTCGTCAAAAAGGATAACGCGGTAGGGTCTACGTCGGACCGCCTCGGTCAATTGACCGCCTTCCTCATAACCAACATAGCCTGGAGGTGCACCGAACAAGCGTGAAACCGTATGTTGCTCGCGGTATTCGCTCATATCCACCCGCACCAGGGCTTCTTCATCATCGAACATAAAACGCGCCAATGCCTTGGCGAGCTCCGTCTTCCCCACGCCAGATGGGCCGATAAAGATAAAGGAACCAATCGGCCGGCGAGGATCTTTCATGCCAGAGCGTGCTCTTCGAATCGCATCCGAAATCGCTTTGATCGCCTCGTCCTGCCCGATGATATGCTCATGCAGTCGTTCTTCCATTTGAAGCAGTTTTTGCGACTCGGTTTCCATCATCTGGCTGACCGGTATCCCAGTCCACTGAGCAACTACCTCAGCAATATCATCGACATCAACCACCTCGTCAAGCTGGTGTTCAGCTTCCCACTGGTCGCGTTTTTGGTTAAATTCAGTCTCCAGTCGCAAGCGCTCCGATTTTTTCTGCGCTGCGCGTTCATAATCGCGTTCGATTCCTGCTTGCTCTTCTTCAGCAGTAATACGATCAATTTCGCTCTTCAGCTCCTTGATTTCGGGTGGCAAAGAGTATAGAGCTACGCGTAGCTTTGCTGCGGCCTCATCCATCAGGTCTATTGCCTTATCAGGCAGATGCCGCTCTGTAACATATCTTGCCGATAGACGAGCTGCATCAACCAGAGCGTCATCTGAGAAGCGCACTTTATGATGCGCCTCGTAACGGTCACGCAGGCCGTGCAACATCAGGATCGTGTCCTCGATGCTGGGTTCTTCTACGTAAACCGGCGCAAATCGACGCTCAAGCGCAGCATCTTTTTCAATGTGCTTATGATATTCATCTAATGTAGTTGCACCAACGCATTGAAGCTCGCCACGAGCCAGCGCTGGTTTCAACATATTGGACGCATCCATTGCTCCCTGGGCTGCCCCTGCTCCTACAACAGTGTGCAGCTCATCGATGAACAGGATCACTTCACCAGCAGCGCGTTGAATTTCATCGAGCGCCGCTTTAAGGCGTTCCTCAAACTCACCCCGGAAGCGAGAGCCAGCTATCATTGCACCAAGATCAAGCGACAGAACCCGTTTACCGGTCAGGATCTCCGGAACATCATTGCTTGCGATTTTTTGTGCCAGACCTTCCACAATAGCAGTTTTGCCCACCCCGGCTTCTCCGATGAGAACCGGATTATTTTTCGTTCGCCGCGAAAGCACCTGGATCACGCGCAGGATTTCTGTGTCTCGTCCAATGACGGGATCAAGTTTACCTTCCCTTGCCATCTGTGTTAGGTCACGTGAAAAACGCTCCAGGGTGCGATATCGCGTTTCGGCTTGCGGATCTGTGACGCGCTGCCCGCCGCGAATCTGCTGGACAGCATCGTACACTCGTTCGCGAGTCACACCAGCGCCTTCTAACAGCCGGGCTGCAGGTGTAGAACGCTCGCTTAAAATCGCCATAAAAATGTGCTCGGTGGAAATATATTCATCTTTCAAGCGATTGGCTTCTTCGTTTGCCAGATCAATGATGCGCTTTACACGTGGGGTAATAAATATCTGCCCGGCGCCGCCGCCAAATATATTGGCTTTCGGGCTGGTGCGTAAAATGTAGTCCAAACGTTCCACCAAAGCAGTGGAATCTACTTTTAATATTTCCAGGATCTGGGGAATCACCCCATTAGGCTGTTCAATCAATGCCAGCAATATATGCTCGGTATCAATCTGGTTGTGCCCATAACGTTGAATTATTTCTGCTGCTCGCTGAGCTGCTTCTTGCGCACGCTCAGTAAAACGATCAAATCGCATCATAGTGATATCATCCTTCAAATAGACCTATTATCTTGCCTGATTATAACACCCGACTATTAATGGACTGGAAGTGTCCTGTTAGAATTGCATATGAGGATCAGGAATCAAGGCGATAACCCATGAATCGGGAACCCAATTTCGCCTTTTTTCGTCTTAGAACGAGATGATAAAAATCACCCATGTCATCTCAAACCACAAAACATCAAGCCAAGGAGGTCGTGATGAGTAAGAAAGTAACAATCGTAATAAGTGTACTGCTGGTAGCTGCAATTCTGAGCGGTTTCGCTGGTGTAGCAGCAGCAAAGAACCTGAACCAGACAACTGGTTCAACAACTGAGGAAAAGCTGACCCGCACAATTACTGTTAATGGTACCGGTAAATCATATCTCACTCCCAATATTGCTTATGTAACCCTGGGAGTACATACTGAAGGCAAAGATGCCGCAAAAGCCGTCAACGATAACACCACGCAGGCCCAAAAGGTAAAGGAAGCTATTCTAGCCATGGGCGTCGAGGAGAAGGATATCCAGACGACGAATTTCAGCATCTATCCTCAGCAGCAATATGACCCGCAGACTGGTCGACCGACCGGGGATATCACTTACACTGTTGATAATATCCTCTATATTACCGTTCGTGATTTGGATACGATTGGAGAGCTGCTCGATGTGGTCGTCAAAGCTGGCGTCAATACCGTCTCTGGTATCCAGTTCGATGCCGCTGACCGCTCCGAGGCCGAGTTCACAGGCTCGAAAACTGGCCGTTGAGGATGCAGAGATGCAGGCGACTGAGTTAGCCCAGGCAGCAGGTGTGTCCTTAGGCGATGTGCAAACAATCAGCTCATACAATATAGCAACCCCGATCTATGAAAAAGGCATGGGTGGCGCCGCAGCCATGGTGTCATCTGATGTTCCAGTATCTCCAGGACAACTGGTGATCCAGGTGGATGTCTCTGTCGTTTACGCAATCAAGTAACACAATAACAGAGTGGATGGCAGATCGCCATCCACTCTGTTATTTAAGAAATATCCTGTTCGAATGGGCAGTGAACCTGCCCAACGCTAAAATGAAAAGCTCCGGTCTACTACTCCAAGCAACTTATGGATTGACCGGTGCAGCCGCGGTCAGGGTTGCTGCTGCATTCGGCGTCGGCACGGTCAACTCGACGGGTCGGTCCAGCACGCCAGAAAACATAACCACCGCCAGTAAAACAACCACAAGCACCGCCGCAGCAATGATTATCCACAGACGTTTATTAGATTTCCGAACAACTGGCGGTGATGATGGCTGTTCATAATGCAGTACTTGAGGAACCGGCAGCGGTTCTATATGAGGTGTTTCTACAACCGGCGCTGGTTTTTGGAATGGCTGCGCGGGTGTTGCACCAGGCAGAGTCTGTTGGAGAGGCGCTTGAGCCATCACTGGCTCTTGCTTAATCTTAGTCGACTTTCCGCAATTTGGACAAAACTTCGCCTCAGGACGGATTTTCGACCCGCAGTTAATGCACACCGGCTCGCTAATTGGAAGCGATTTCCCGCAGCTCGAACAGAAGTGAGCTCCGGGTCGAAGAGGTGCATTACAGTTGGGACATTGTGCTCCAGACACAGTCATGCCTCCTTTTATGGCTCAAACCAGAAATATACCCAATCTGATGTCGCCAGCTCTTTACCCGTGGTCTTATCCCAAATTACAAGATGAAATTTCAAATCGTAATGCTCTTCTTCGTAAATGTGTAGCTCGCCATAAGGCATAAACATCTGCAGAGGATCATAAGTGGTATCGTTATATCCCGGAACGAATGCTACCCCCACCGCAACATATCCGTTCGGATCGCTGTAATAACCATTGTAATCCTTCAACCGTCGGTTGCTGACATCCTTGAAGTAGAAATATGCCCCTACCTCTCCCTCCTGGTTGCGAAAGTTGGCAATGTCAAATGTAACTTTTATGTTCATTCCGTTGGCACGGTCCTGCACAACGTTATGCTCAACATCTACATCCGTGAGAGTGATAATCGGCTGGATAGAATCTTCTTGCTGGTAAAGAAATGGCAGCATATCCGAGCTGGCTAAAACCTGGCCGCTGGCATCATCCCGAATGGTTAATTGGAATTGCAGATTATATTCCCCCTCGCCCAGCTCAAGCTCATTGTAGGGCATGAATAATATGAAATCCGAATATAACGTGGGCTGGTACAGCGGTGTAAATCCTTCAGAGACTGCCACTTCGCCAGAGGAGGTCGTATAGCTGCCATTTACATCTCGTAACGCTTCTCCAGTATCCTGGTTGTAAAAGATTGCTGTCACTGTGCCAGGCTGGTTTTGAAAGTTTTCAACCTGGAAGGAGATGTGAATTTTGACCCCGCGTATGCCAGCTACAGTTGCATTGTGCTCCTGCCAGAGTGATTGGATGGTGACTGCTGGAGGACCTGTAGGCTCCAACATTTCACCCACCACAGGAGGCTCGGGTAATGCCAGCCTGCCAACGCCAAAACCGTTATCCTGACCTGCTTCACCGAGATCCAGTGCATTTCCAAGCAGATAATCACGCACCTCGGTAGCACTGGCTTGTGGATATGCATTCCAAACCAGCGCAGCCGCTCCGGCTACGTGCGGGGCAGAGGCAGACGTGCCAAAAAATTCCCCATAGGTTGCACTGGTAACACCTGCCGGCGCTGAAATATCCGGTTTGAGCCGGCCATCATCGGTAGGGCCTTGCGAGCTGTAAGGCTCGAGAAAATCATCATGCCAGTTGGTTGCCCCTACTGAGATTACATCGGGCGAATCTGCCGGAGAGCCAAGGCTTCCATCCACCATCCAGTAGAGGAACTCTACACCATCCGCCAGAAGATTCATATTGGCTGGACGGGTAATATTGACAGATCGAACCGCCACGTAGTACTCCCCACCCTCGGTAAACTCAGTATACAGCAGCTCCCACGGGTGATCGGCGGCGCGCCCGCTTTGAGCGCTGCGCTCGCTGACAACCTCGTCAAATCCACTGCCATCTGCGCGTGGTGTAAGGATATACAGATCATAATTTTCTGTCGAGCCATCATAGACATCATCCCAGCTAAGGCCGATCATCGTCCCGCCATCGTAGGGCGCGATCCGCATGATCTCATCGCCATCGGGAAATTCATGCCAGCCGTTGCCATCTGTGTCAGTAAATTTCATCTTCAAGTGCGTTTGAGCATAATTTCCGGATGAATTTACCCACAACACACCCTGATCCACTGCATATCGCACCAGCTCCGAGACCGGTCCTTTTCCATCCTTAGGCCCTACCAGGCTGCTTGCAGAGTATGAGATTACTTTTACACCATTGGATAGCATCCAATCGATGGCATCACCTAGCCCATCGGTTGCGCCTCCAGAATAGGCCAGGTAAAGGTCAGCCCCAGGAGCCATCTCGTGGAGTACTTCGGCACATGCCGTACCATGCTCTCCGGTGCGGTCATTCAAGAACTGCGGATCAGCAGGGTAAACAAATACATGATCACTGGTCGGCAGCTTGGTACCCAGTAAATTTAAGAATCCATAAAAGCCATCCGGATCGATAACGCCTATCTTGATCCCCTGTCCGCTATACCCTGCCTGGTGCCAGCGATCCGCCCCGGTGACACCTGGGCCTTCATCAGCGCGCACGCTATTTGGCTTGGTCAATTCAGGAGCCTGGACACTCACCACATGCTCCAGGTGTGATAGCTGTACCAATTGGTAAAGCAAATCCTCAGAATTGCCTATTTCTTTAATTCGCTCGATTGGCAGCCCAACCTCCACTTCATTTTTATACTGCCTTATCACATGACCGCCTAACTCTGAGAGTGTCGGCTCCAGTACACTCGCATCCTCCACGTCTAAAATAACAATGATCCTGAGCTCGTCATCGGCATTCACCAGCCCTCGCTGGCGCGCCATTGCTTCCGCGGCTTCGATGCCTCCCTCCTGGTATGCCATGATGAAATCAAAATATGCTGAATCCAGGTTAAGGGCTTCCAGGATACCGGCTGCTTCAACCACGGTTTGCAACCCGGCAAATCCCTCGTTCTGATAGACCTCAAGGAGCTGAGCGTAAACAGCCTTGAGTTTCTCTTGATCATCCAGGTTGAGATTCTTCAACAATTGACCCAATCGCGGGTATTTTTCAAGTAAAGCCTCCATGCTGGGCGGGGGGTCCAGCTTCATGTTCTCAAGTTTCGCTTGAAAAGTACCCTCGATCTGAGGGGTTGGCGCAGACCCAGGTGTCGCGGTTCCGCCTACGGCGCCAGAGGTCGGCTCTGCTGTTCCTATAATAGGAGGCAGAGGCGCCTGTGCCTTCTCTTCAAGTGATGAGCTTGTCTCACCAACCGTGTTCCGCCCGCCGCTAAACCACCAGAAGGCTAATCCCGCCAGGACAATGACAAGTCCCACGGACCCCGCAATGAGTAGAATAGTGTTCCTTTTTGACATAAAATCCCTCCTTGATGATTTCTTTAATAATCAATCACTTGACAGGGCAGTCCTGGCAGGGGGTTAATCCCGACCGGTGGTATATCACCCAATAAGATATCAATTAGACCTTGCTGGCCACCATCGGTATGGCCATAAGTAGCAATATAGGACTGGACATCTGGAAAACCAAGGATGTCATTGGGAGCGCGTAATGCCACTACCAACACAGGACCGCCCTGAGCGATCATCTTCTTGACCAGACGCACCTGATACGGATCGCCAGATTTAATATCATTGATGTATCCATCCCAGGTAAATAGGATGGTGAGATCGTAATTTGCCGCCTGGTCAGGCAGTGTCTTAATGTAATTTTCCTGTTCTGCAGTCCGCTGTGCTGCAACCAGCTCATAAGTAGAAAGCGTAGGCTCAAATCCCCGCGTCTTCATTGTCTCCATGAGATTTGTGTAGAAAGGCCAATCAGGAGTCGGACCTACAATTAATATCCGCCGTTTATCCGCAGGCAGCGGTACTAGATTGGCGTTATCGCGGCATAGCGTGATGGCTTCATAACCTGCCTGCATATCAATCTGGCGGTGAGCTTCCCAATCTGGCTCAGGAGGTATTGAGTGAACTGGCAGGTTCCAGGTTTTTTTAAGTTGAAGAATCCGCCGCACCGCATCATCTATCCGCTGTTGAGTTAGCTCGCCGTTCTGGGCAGCCTTCAGCAGGCGCTCATAAACCGGAATTGCGTGGTTTGGACGGTTCACCAGGATCATATCCACACCAGCTTTCACCGCCTCAAGCGAAGCCTGGGGAACCGATCCACCAAATCCTTGCAACGCGTCCATGTCAATTGCATCGCTCAAGATGACGCCCTGGAAACCCATTTCGTTCCGAAGCAAACCAATCATCTCTGGCGATACAGTTGCTGGCTTTTCGTTACCGGTAATGTTCGGGAAGGCTACATGCCCAAGCATCACAACGGGTGCTCCAGCATCCAATCCCGCTTTGAAAGGCGGCAAATAGTTTGTCTCAAAGCTTGATCGATCCGCCATATCCGCAGGTAAGACCTCATGCGAATCTTCAGAGACCCCGCCATGCCCAGGGAAGTGCTTCACAACCGGGATCACTCCAGCTTGAATATACCCACCCACAACGTTGGAGACAAAGTTCGACACTTTGCCGGGCTCGCCGCCATACGTGCGCACCGATAGAACCAGGCTATCCAGATTGAAGAGCACATCTGCTACCGGTCCAAGCACCATATTAATGCCGCTGTATGCCAGCTCCTGTCCGGCGGCATAGGCTGCCTGATGAGCCAGGTCCGGTTTTCCGGTGGCGCCAAATGCCAGGGCAGTCGGAAAGTGGGTAACCTGTTCTTTAAACCGGTGGATATACTGTCCTTCATGATCAATAGCAAAAATTAATGGTATAGCACTGGTTTGGTCGATGCAGCCCTGCAGGTCGCTGGAAAACTGGCGAAGCTGTTCTGGATCGTTGACATTTCCACCTTCTTGATAAAAAACCGCCCCTGGCATGACCTGCTGTACCGTGGCACAGTTGCCTTCCGTCTTTCCGTTGCCTGAGACGCCAATCATAACGAGCTGCCCTATTTTTTGCTCCAGGCTCATCGTTTGCAGCGCTTGTTCTACAGCAGGATCGATTTCAGCTGACGGAGGCACAGGAATAGGATTATTCGAACTCCCAAATGTAGGCGTAAGAACCGGTAAGGCAGATTGGGTTCCAATAATTTCTGCAAGCACACCAGTTCCGGGTGTGCCCTCCAGACCTGGTCGGGTTTCACCCAGCGAGCCCTGACTGCCAGCCTCAAAGACATTCCCACCGGGACCAGTCCAGCCAGATGTTACCAGTAAGACCATCACCACTGCCGCCATGCACAGATTTGCCAGCAGCAGTGCAATTGCCAGGTCTCGTAATCGGAAATTCTTTACCAAAAGAACCCTCTAATCATGATTTCGGATTTGAGTCAACTCACGGCAGCCCAGGAAGCGGGCTGCTGCCCGTGGCCGATTGCCTGCCTGAGAGAACATCCACTGCGCCTTGGATCTGTCCCGAGGTTGTGCCATAAGTCGCCAGGAAGGCTGGCACATTCGGAAATTCCAACCAATCGGTCGGAGACTTGAGCGCCACAACCGCCACGGGTTGACCTGCACTGATTAATCCATTCACCAGATCTGTCTGCCAGGTATCTCCCAGGTTTACGTGGTGCAGGTGCGCTTCCCATGTCAGGACGATAACCATATCGAAGTTGTTAGCCGTTTGCAGCAGACTTTGCTGCAAGCCTGCATCTTCTATCACACCATTCCATGGACCGGGGAAAACTGCGCTCTGAACTCGCGTCTTGGCGCCCAATTGCGCCTGCAAAGCCTGCGCAAACCCCCAATCGTATTCCGGGCTGATCACAAGTATTCGTTGCACATTATCAGGAATCGGCACCAGGCCAGCGGTATTGCTAAATACACTGACCGCAGCCTGGCCAACATCCACTGCCAGCTCCTGGTTGGCTTTCCATGTGGGGTCTTCTGGTCGCGCAGTCGGGAATTTGTCCAGCCCATAGAGGCGCTTGGCAGTCAAAATCCGCCGGACAGAGCCGTTGATCGCTTCCTCGGAGATTCGTCCATCTCCAACCGCTGCCAGCAAGCTGTCGTAAGCAGCCTGAGTGGTCACATTCGAGGAAACCAGCAGCATATCGACTCCAGCCATTACCGATTGCACAGCCGCATCGCCCGGGTTGTTATTCGTCGAGGTGATGGCAGCCATCCCAAGCGAGTCGGTGATGATAATACCATGGAAGCCCAATTGCTCACGCAAGTAAGCTACAACTGCCGGTGAGAGACTGGCTGGCAGGCTAGCCGGATCGATCGCCGGATAGGCGACATGGCTCAGCATTACCACCGGCGCACCGGCCTGAATGCCAGCCTGGAACGGCGGCAGATGCACCTGGCTCATTTGCGCCTCGTCGGAAGGATCGACAACGATTTGTTCATGAGTATCTTCAGCCACGCTGCCATGCCCCGGAAAATGCTTGATGACCGGTGCAATCCCTGCCTGGCGGTAGCCAGATACTGCCTGGCTGACAAACTGGCTGACCTGCCCTGCATCCCCACCATATGAGCGCAGTGAGATCACACTGTTATCATAATCGGTGAGCACATCCGCCACCGGCCCCAGGACCATGTTGACACCGCTGGTTGCCAGCTCATTCCCCGCTGCCTGTGCTGCCAGGTATGCAGCCTGAGGATTACCCGTTGCCCCAAAAGCCATCGCCATTGGAAAAACCGTCACACCACTCTGGAAGCGATTTACATATTGCCCTTCATGATCGATCGACAACCACAGCGGCAGTACTCCTCCTGCCTGGGCGCAATTTTGAAGTGCAGCAGAATATTCCCACATCTGATCAGGGGTATCCACATTGCCGGTTCGATACACGATACCCCCCGGAGCCAGAGCCTTAACAAAATCGCAAGTCTGCGGTGTTATGAACGTACCTTCCACTCCCATCATCAACATCTGGCCAATTTTTTGCTGCAATGTGAGGCTTGCCAGCGTCTGCTCGACCCAGGCATCTGTCTGTTGCTGTTCTACCCCTGGCTGAGAAGTGGCTTCGGGAATGGAGGTCGTCAGTGGCTCCTGCACCGTTTGGGTCGCCGTTTCGGTTGACTCCGGGATGCCACCCTGCTGTGGAGACGGCTCGACCCCTTCTTCTGGTAAAATCTGCGTGGGGACAGAAGCCTGGAGTGTACCAGTCGGTAACACCGATTCGGCAGTGCCATCTTCGCGGAAGAGACCCTCACGAGCAAGTAAGCCGCCTCCCACAACCGCGACGATCACCAGCACGCAAGATAGCATCCCGATGATTACCAGGATTGGAATTTGTTCTCGCGGCAGCTTATTTCGGGTTTTCACAGGGTTTGCCAGATTCTAGCATGCATGATTTACCATTGCAGCGCCGGATTAAATTCATCTGAATCCCAGGCTTCGGTCATATTCGTTGGTGAAGAGCCATCCGGTCGAACGCAAAAGATATCTAAGTCAAGCCCACCCAGTGCGGAGTAGTACAACCACTGGCTGTCGCCCGACCACATCAACGAAATCGGCACGGCCTGCCCGTTGACCTTCTTGGTGTCACCGTCCAGTTGAGCGATCACTCGCCAGGGACTTATCTCAGCGATGCAGATATCCAGGCTGTTGTTGCAGTAATAAGCCAGGTAGCGCCCATTCGGAGAAACAGCCGGATATTTTCCCTCGACTATTTGGGCACCCTGGTACCAATTTCCTGCTGAGAGGTAGGCTTCTGAAATGACGAAGGGATTGTCACCGGTAGCGGACATAAAGTAAAACCGGTCGTTGCTCGGCAACCATGAAGCCCAGCCAGCTATCCTGGCGCTGGAAACCTGAACAGGCGACCCGCCGTCATACTCTCGAACCACCAGGCTCCAGTTGCTGCCGCTCTTCCCAGAATATGCGATCAACCGGCTATCTGGTGAACAGCGCGGCACACCAAGTGCGTTAAAGCTGGGGTCATTAAACCGTTGAGCACCACCTCCGTACGGATCCAATAGATAAATCCATTGGATTTGAGCACTGCTGCTATCCCAGGCTTCGACTGCTACCTTGCTGCCGCAGAAAGATGGTAGGCGTGACCAGTCATATCCTGAAGGGTTCTCCAGCATCCGGTAGCTTCCAGGATTGTCCGGATCCATTAAGTGAATCATCACCTGACCAGAGCGGTTTGATGCAAATGCCAGCGTATAGTCGCCGGATGGGGGGATATAAGGCGTATCGGTTGGAGCTACAGTCGGCGGAGGCGGGATTGTGAATGTCAGGGTAGGGATTTCTGTAGCAGTAATTGTTGGAGGAATCGTCACCTGAGGTTGTTCAGGCGTCTCCGTGTCGAATTGGGGTGCCGTTGCCGTAAAATCTGTCGTGGGTATTGCGCCGCCTTGAGGAGCCTCCGTGTTTGCTGGAGGTTCAGTGGTTGGCGTGGCAATCCCGCGGTTTACGATATAGCCTATCCCCAGGCCAAGCGCAACCGCAAGTAATAAAATCAAGCCAACCCAAAGAATCCACAGCGGCTTGCGAGGCGGGATGACTTGCGTCGGCGGCGGTGGAGGAGAGAAGACCGGTGGAGGTGTGATGGGTGTGTATAAACCAGTCTTTAGCTCCTTGGCAGATTGATAACGCTGGTTTGGATCTAATGCCATTGCCCGCCCAATCGCATGGGCGATTGTCGGGGGAATCGTCTGACTGCCATGGCTGAGCCGGGGAAGCTGCTCGTTGCCGATGCGCTGTACACTTGGCGGCGGTACATCTCCGGTGAGTATGTTATACAGGGTAGCACCCAGGGCATAAATATCCGAGCGAGGATCGGTGTGCCCGGTACCATACTGCTCAGGCGGCGAGTATCCATGCGTCACTGCCTGGGCGCCGGTGGTGGTAGGCTTGGTCGGGTCAGCCATCTTGACCAGCCCGAAATCGACCAGTACCGCTCTTCCTTGTGGGGTAATGCGAATGTTTGCCGGTTTGACATCGCGGTGAATCACCGGAGGCTGGTTGGCGTGCAGATAAGTCAGTGCATCCACAATCTGCGTTATCCAGGCAATTGCTTCAGGATAAGCCACCGCACCCTTTCGTTCGACAATCTCCTCCAGGTTTTCACCTTCGATAAAATCCATCACCAGGTACTGTCCCTGCCCGGGCAGCACGAAATGATCCGTCACGCGCGGCAGGTTGGGATGGATCAAATTCGCCAGGACGCGTGCTTCTCTTTCGAACTGCCGCTGTGAGTTTGTGCCAGACTCCAGGTTTTCCTTCACCGCACACGTTCGCTGTAGATTTAGATCCGTGGCTTTATAAACCGCCCCAAAGCCACCCTTACCGAGCAGGCTTTCGATGCGGTAGCGGTTATAGATCACTATTCCTGGATGCAGGTGTTGATCCGCTGCTTGAGACCAGGCAGATACCCCAGACATCCCGCCGCCCTGGGTGCCTGACGGTGCGACGAAAACGGGGCCAGCGTTCTGCGCCAGCGCATTCCCACAATCCACGCAGAACCTGGCGCTGGCAGTGTTAACTCGACCACAATGTGAACAAATCACGTCATTCATATTCTCATTCAGTCCATCGAACTTGTTTTACTCTGGAGAATGCTCTGTCGATTTTCAAATATGCGAACTGCACACATGCTGCACCTGCATCAGGCACACGAATCCATGTGTGCAGTTCATGGTTACGGAATATCAATCTGCAAAGCCAGCTTTATCGAAAGCTGAGGCAGCTACTTTCCCACACCGGGCTGGACGCGCGGCTCGATGTTCTTCTCGTCTGGCAGGCTGCCAGGCATCGCATTCATCGCTCCCGAAGAGAAGTAAATGTAACGTGCATAGTAAGGGATGCCAAAACCTTCCGGCGGGTCGATCAGGACATCCCACAGGTACTGCGTGCCCGTGTAAAAACCGGAAGGCAGGCTGGACATGGGATAACTAGCAGCCGTTCCCAACCCAGCACTGGTAAAATAGGCGCTCTGGTCGCTGTTACGCAACCGAAAAACGTAGTTATCGGGATAAGGCGTCGAGCTGCGCGGCGTCCACTGGAATGTGACCGGCAAAGCCACCGTGGCGCCTGCCGCGGGTGAAGTGAGGTTTACAGTTGCAATACTGAAATTGCACATGTTGTAGCTCATCCCAGCCGGATAACCTGCCAGCAAGTTGCAGTACCAGGCTGCAAGGCGCGTGTTGTAGTTCTCATAATTGGGATAGATCACCTCATACGTATGTCCCACTGGGGTACCAGGCATACCGCGGAAGTGGTAGTTGCCTGCCCCGTCTGTGAGTGTGCTCACCCGTGTTGAGGTAAATCCATTGTCATACATCATCAGGATCGGCACACCACTCTGCACCGCCCCGCTCTGGCTGACGGTGCCCCAGATATCGCCGCTGCCGTATGCTGTGTTGTAATTCGCTGTCATGCGGTAAGCCTGAGTGGATGAGCTGCCTGAGTATGAGTAGACAACCAGGTAATAGGATCCGGTCTGAATGGGCTGGAACACGATTTTTTCGGGTGTATTGCCCCCTTGCCAGGAGCCGCCCACCAGCAGCCCGCTGCCCGTGTACAGCTCGATGTCATAGTCATTCCCTGCGGGGATTTCGTCCAGATTGATCGTAATCGGTCCTGAGGTAGTGATCGGGATGCGATACCAGTCCTGGTCGGAGCTATTCCAGATGAAGGAGTTGTAGCTCCCGGGTCCAGGCAATGCATAGGCGCTTCCCAGTGTGTCGTTATTTTCATAGGTATCGCTGGTAGAAGCAAAGCGCGTGTAACCCCGGTAAGACATCGGCAGGAAGAGTGCCTTGCTGGATGGCCAGCTGGTGACCGAGTACTCCCACGCGCTCTGTCCATTCGTGCCAACGAAGGCTTTGACGTTCGGTGATGTACCCACCACCCGGATGGCACGCGTGCGCAGCTCGCCCAACCCGCTGTTTATTGGCGTCCAGCTCCAGTGTCCCTTGGGCATCAGGTAGACGCCGGTAGCGTTAGAACTGGCGAACACATCCTGGTAGCTGCTTCCCGGAACAATATCTACAGCGCGGATATAATCCGAAGGGATGCCTGCACCATAAGCGTGCCAGTGCTGACCATAATCCAGGGTGCGGAAAACTCCCAGACTGCCTGCATATGCCAGCCCGGGGGTATCGGCAGAACAGGCAACATCATAAGTATACGGATTGGTGACGCCTGTGTTAGCTTCGTACCAGTAGGTGCCGCCGCTGGAGAAGAATAAGCCACCGCCATAGGTGGCTGCAATGTAATTCCCAGAGGTACCCCATTCGCACACCGCCAACACCGCACCATTGGTCAACCCGCCAGCATGGTACCAGGTGACACCGCCGTCGTAGCTGTACTCCATCCCGTCGAATGTTGCCGCGACGAGGTAGTTCGGGTTGTTGCCCATTGCCTCCAGGTCAAAGGAAATCACGCTGGCGGAACTCAAGTCGTCTACATTCGTCCAGGTTGCGCCGCGGTCGGTGCTGCGCAAGATGCCCCAATCCGAGTAGAAAGTGGAGGCATACAGCACCACCCCTCCGCCTCCATCTGGGACGGCTTCCAATGCATAGATATACGGCACTGCGCTGGCTGAGTTAACCGGTACAGAGTTCGTTGCCGTCCAGGTCACTCCGCTGTCATTGCTGCGGAAGCTGCCGCCGCCCCATGTGCCAGCATAGAGGATATTCGAAGCCAGCGGGTCCTGCTCAATATCCAGCACAAAAGTATCGATCATCCCGCTGTACTTCAGCACAAATGGAGAGGCTTTGTTGGTGCGTTTGTATACCCCTCCGAGCGGGAAGTAGTTATTCCCCACCAGCACCGTTTCTGGTAGCGTGGGGTGGATCGACAATCGCCCATACTGCATAAGCAATGTAGGAATTATCCGCATTTACCCAGGATACACCCGCATTTTCGCTGATGTATACCCACAAATCGTTGCCGGCATAGACCACATTGGGGTTGCTCGGCGAGAAAGCGACCGAATGGTAATAAGCATAGCCGCTTTCTACCTTTGTCCATGAGCTGCCCCCGTTATCCGTTCGCCAGAGCCCGTTGCCCCAGGTAGCGGCAATCACGATGTTAGGATCGCTGGGATGGATCGCGGCTGAAAAAACTACGTAATCCCCAAAGGCGGTGAAATATGGCGACCACGAAGCGCCGCCATTGGTTGACTTATACAGGCGACCGCCAATCGAGGTATAGCGTATCTGATTGTTGGATGGCGCAAAGATATAGAAATAGCCGCTGCCAGATTCACCTTGTCCAAGACTGATCTCAGTCCAGGTGACGCCGGCATCCGGGCTGCGGTACACGCCATATCCATTCGAGATGCTGGCAAACAGCTCGCTGGCGTTGCCAGGGTTGATCGAGATATGCCGCACCGGCGTCCAGGATAGTCCTAACGGCATCCCTTCGGCTTCCAGAGGCATGGGTGAGGTTGGCTCAACCCTCGGCTGGATGGTCGATTTATCCTGCCCGGGCGGATAGAACGGCAGACCGAAAGTGTCGCTCGGTCCACCGGCGCGCACTACCGGTGCTTCGTCGCCAGATTCTTCCAGGAGCCGCATCTCGACCGCGCTGACGGCAAGCGGATTGGTCAACCTTACCCAGTCATTGCCTTCATTGGTCGATTTGAACACCCCGTAACCCCAGGTACTGATGTAGAAGGTGTCGGGGCTGACTGGATCCTGGGCAATCTTGGTAATGACAAGATCGCCATAACCGCCCAAACCGCGGCTGCGCGACTGCCAGTTTTCACCGCCGTCGCTGCTGAAATACACCCCCTGGTTGCTGCCAGCGAAGACATAATTGGCGTTGGTGCGGTCGTAAAGCAATGCGCCTACCTCCGGCGCTTCCCCGGCAGCCCAGTTGAAGGTTGGGCCACGCTTGGTCCAGCTGTTGCTGCCTTCAGGAGAAATCTGGTTTTGGATGCTATCCTGGTTCGAGGCGACAACGGCAGGCGGTTTTCCCATTGCCGTGAACGCCAGCACCATCACCAGGGCTACGATAACCATTCTAAGAATACTGCTTTTCATAATGGTCCTCCTTCGGACTAAATCGAGAAGTCGATAGTTTGTAGCTGATTATGGGAATATCTTACGGTGGCGGAGCTGTTGGCTCTGGTGGCGGTGGCTCTGTTGGAGGAGGCGGTGGCGGCTCCGTTGGTGGAGGCGGAGGTGGCTGTGTCGGTTGCACCGGTCTGGGGGTGTTCGTTGGTGATGTCGGTGGTTGGGTAGGTCGGACTGTGCTGGTGGGTTGAGCTGGCGCACCGCCAGAGGTTCGCGTGGCGGTTGGTATTGCAGTTCTGGTAGGCGTCGAGGTGCGTGTTGGCGCCAGGCTGGTAGCGGTGCGCGTGGCAGTTGGGCTCGGCTTGGAGAACGATGTCCGAGTCGGCCCTGGCTGGGTTAAGACCATTGTCGCTGTTGCACCTTGTCCGCTAGCGTTTGACGCTGAGGTAGCTATGGATTCCGGCGTGGCTGTCTCATCTCGGCCTCCCCCAAACACTCCCAGGGGATCAAAAATCCAGAAGCCTGCTGCCAATGCCGCCACGAAAAGTAAAACCACTGCGAAAATCCAGCCCCTGCCGCGCTTTTTTGCCGCCGGCTGGCCCATTGCAGGAACAGCGGGCGGCACGGATACTGAACCTCCGACCGGCGCAAAAACCGGTGTAGAGGCTGGCTTGGAGGTACCTGCTACCACGGGGGGAGGTTGCGATGGGGTCGCGCCTGCTGCAGCACCTGCCATCACGGTGGCTGCCGCTCCTCTGACCAACGGAGGCACAGGCTGCGCACCTGATTCGCTGCCAGCCAGATGCTTTTTGAATTCCTCCATCGACTGGTAGCGCTGTGAAGGCGTCAGTGACATTGCCCGCTCCACGGTATCGCTGATCGTCGGTGGGATGGCTGCATTGAGCTGGTGGGCTGGCATGAACTGGTCGCCTGCCATACGCTGCACGCTTTCAAGCGGTTCCTGCCCGGTCAGCAAATCATACAGCGTAGCTCCCAGTGCGTAGATATCGGTGCGTACATCGGTAGCACCTTTGCCATATTGCTCGGGCGGAGAATAGCCTGGTGTAACGGCGCGTGCCCCCATGGTGGTGCGCAAATTCGGGTCGTAGAACTTTACCAGCCCAAAATCGACCAGCAGCGCCCTCCCGTCCGGTGTGATGCGAATGTTGGCTGGTTTGATGTCCCGGTGAAGCACGGGTGGATTTTGGTTGTGCAGGTAAATCAGTGCATCCGCAACCTGCGAGATCCAGGAAAGCGCCTGTTCGGTTGTAACCGGTCCCTGGCGCTTGACCATGGCTTCCAGATCCTCCCCCTCGACATAATCCATCACCAGGTATTGACCCTGGCCGGATACCGAAAAGTGATCTGTCACGCGCGGCAAGTTTGGATGCGCCAGGCGCGCCAGGACCGTCGCTTCACGGGCGAACTGCCGCTGTGCTTCGGGCGAAGTATCCAGGTTTTCCTTGAGTGCACACGCCTGGTTCAAATTCATGTCCCAGGCGCGATAAACAGCGCCAAATCCCCCTTGACCCAAAAGGCGCACGATCCGATAACGGCTGTTGATAACTTGTCCCGTTTGAAATCCCATTACAAGCCTCCTGGTATAAAACCTAAGTGCAGAGGTTGTGCAGATTCGTATTTATGGTCCCACTCATTGGCCAGGGATGGTCAGTATTTGACCGGGTATTAAAATATCAAAGTTGATAAATGGATTCAATTCCTTCAGCGTCTGAAGGGGCACACCCAACCGGAGGGCGATCTCGCTTAATGTATCGCCGACCTCTACCTCATATTCAGTGGTTCCACCGCTGGCAGGTGATTGGCTCGCCACCGTTGGGGTTTCCAGAGGTGCGATCAACGCCAGGGTGGAAGTGGGCGTGGTCATCGCATCCGGTAAAGGCTGCGTGGCGGTGGCTGTTGTTTCTCCAGGAGCTGCCGAGGGCGTAATCTCCCCCTGCTCACCGCCTCCAAACTGGCGCATCACCAGGGCCAGCACAACAAAAGCAAATATCAACAGGCTGATCACCTGCAGAATAATGATTCCGGTCAATGACTTGCGTTTTTGGTTGGTCTGCATCATCACCCTCCCCGCTTGTCTCAGGGCCTGTGGGGCAACCCGATTTTTCGATAAAGTAGAAATTGGGAAATAAAATCACCAATAAACCAACCCACCAAAGCAAAAACGACGGCGAGAACCCATTTTAGGGGATCTAGCACGGTATCCAGGTCATACAAGATGCCATAAAAAACTGCCATCACCATGAGACCCAGGAGCGAGATCCAGATCGCCTCGCGAACCCAGCTTGCGCCACCGACCTTTCCACGTACCGCGGGCAGGAGAATCAGCCATACTTCGGCAACCAGTCCGATTGCCAGCACTGCCAGGAATAATTCCAGGTAAGTGTAGTTTTCCACATCGAGAACAATCTTGATCGGCAAGAGTCAATGCCAGCGTCAATAGCGACTGGGAGAGAAATGCCACCCCGCGTTTCGGCAAGGCTGAATACCCCAGAATGCCAAACATGGTGTAGATGGGTATTCGGTTGAATTCGGCGCCCCAGTCTTCAAACACCGGCGCCAGCAGCACAGTCGGAATAACCAGCAGAAAGACCAATCCAACCAGGATGGCTGCAAACTGCCGACCAGAGAGCTGCACTGCCATCATCGCCAATCTTTGGGTTAAGCCATGTGTGCCTGGGGCTGGTGTGGCGTATGCGGGTCCAATTTTTGTGGGGGCAACCGGGCTTGCTGCAGCGACCTGGGGTTTTGATGCTGACACCATCGAGCCAGCCGGTGTGACATATACTGGGGGTTGCCGCCCACCGGTTGAAATTTGAACCAGCTGCATTCGCAAGTCTGTGGCACTTGCCCAGCGTTGCTCTCGCTGGTTCTGGCAGCCTTTGATGAGCACGCGTTCCAATTCCGCTGACACCCCTGGATTTAATTTACGCACCGGTGGAATGTTATAAATCGTTGTGGCAGGATCATGCAAAGTCAGCAGCTGATGAAGCGTGACACACAATGAGTATATGTCGCTGCGCGCATCGGTTTGCCCGCTTGTGGCTTCTGGGGCACAATATCCGAGGGTACCGATTGCCTGGGTGTCTTTGGTTTTACCGGGTTTAAAGAAACGTACAATCCCGAAATCGATCAGCTTGATCTGCCCGGTGGGGGTCACCATAATATTGCTGGGCTTTAAATCGCGAAAGATGATCGGCTGGCTTTGTGAGTGCAGGTATTGCAGTACATCACAGAGCTGATCAGCCCAATGCAGGACCTCTTTTTCGGATACTGGGTGCTGGCGCGACTCCAGGAGAGATTGTAAAGTCTGACCGGTGACAAACTCCATGACCAGGTAATGTTTTCCGCCTTCGGTGAAGGCATCAATCACCTTGGGTAGGTTTTTATGCGATAAAGCGCGTAGCAGGGTGGCTTCCTGATGAAAGCTTTGGATTGCATTGGCACGCTCTTCGGCGCTGGTTGCACCCGAGTCGCTCATTTCCTTCACTGCCCATAATGTTCCCGGGCTCCATGTGTCAATCGCCTTATACACTGCCGCCATACCACCCTGACCTGCTTTTTCAAGAATGACGTAGCGCTGGTGCAGCATCATATTCGGCGGCAAGCGACCGGTCATGCCGACCGGCAGACCCGCTGCTCCACCAGGACCTCCGACCGGACCTGGAGTGCCAGGCATCCCACCACCAGATCCCCCCGCCATAGCAGACTGATCCAGGATCCTGCCTGTTGAAGGACAAAAACGTGCGCCACTGCGATGCACCTGCCCGCAGTGTGGGCAAGTACCACTTCCTGACATGTTCACGCTCCTACTACCTTTACCTCAATAAAAATCCGATCAGGGGCCATAAACTTTGACGTCATCTACCCAGCCCTGCCCGGTAAACGAGATCGAGCCTTCGCCTTCCACTGCCCCCAAGGGTAGCTTTGCCAGCTCTTTTCCGTCGATCAGGAAAGAAACTCTAAGACTATCCAGGATTCTGATTTCATAGAGATGAGCACCATTTCCACTGGTTGTCTGGTTCGCAGAAGCCTGGTTGGTTTGGGCAGTGATCTCTCCTGGAAGAATGGTTATGTGTAGGGGACCAGCCGGGGTGCCGGCATCCCATTGAACCCCAGCCGGTTGCCAGTCAAACCACAACTGGTCTGCATCGCCTTCGCTCAGCAGCCCAGCCTGGAACTGGATGACAACACCCGCACCTAACGGGAAGGTGATGATCGAGCTAGCACCCGCCTGCCCTGGGGCAGGGCTCTTCAGCTCCATACGTCCATTACTGGATATCAAATCAGGTGAGCCCCACACTTGCCAGTTTTCATCTAACGGACCGGTGAAATTGTCATCCAGTAGCGTTGCTCCTGGAGCAGGTTGTCCTGGACTTGCGGTAGCCGTTTCCAGCCCCGGTGGAATGACAGCACCCGATTCAATTCGTTGGCGTCGCAGTAGCTGCCGGAATAGTCGGTGTTGGTGTAAGCGGCAGAGCAGTGCTGGTAGGTGTTGAGCTCGTCGATTCAGCAGTGGGTGTGACTGTTTCTTCCTGAACCGGCGTGCCCTCGCCCTCACCTCGCCAGCCAAATGGATCGACGATCAAAAGAATGCCAGCGATGACCAGGAGCAATATAACCAGGATCCCGACAATCCACAGGATTGGTGATTTTTTCCCGCCCTTGACCTTGGTGGCTTTTTTCGCCTCAGGCTCCTGCTTTCCTGCGGGTATTGCCGGTTGCGCAGCAGCCGGCGCTTGAGCCGGCGGCGTCCCTGCCTGGGGTTGCGGGACTGGCGTTTCTTGTTTTGCTGGTGGCGGTGTCAAAACTTTACCGCACACCGGACAAAACTTGGCTTCGGGTCTCACCGGGCTGCCGCAGAACGGGCAGGTAGATTTTGCCAGTGCATCCGGAACAGCTGGTTGCACCGGCAGCACCATCGTTGTTCCGCAATTCCCACAAAATTTCGCCCCAGGGCGTACAGGCTTACCGCAATTCGGACAATTAGTGGTCATTCTTACCTCCTCATCAACAGGCAATCACTGATCGCTGAGCTTAACCGTCTTTCGACTGGTCAGCTTGATCGTTTTCTTTCCTTCGTTTGAGATTTCCCCCGACTGCTCCAGCCGGTTAGCTTCCTGCTGCATCTGGTTCGCCAAATCGGTTTCGCCCTGCGAGAGCAAAATAGTGACAGCCTGGCGTAGCTTTTGTGTCGCCCCGGTCACATTTCCAATCTCGGCTTCATCCAGCGCTTGCGTTTGCAGCTTATAAGCCTGGACACGCTCCACGATATTCATCACGTGTCCATTTTGACGCTTAGAAGCCTCCAGATCAGGCGTGAACTGCACAATCAGGTCCACGGCGCTTCGCTGTGGCCCCAGTCCAGGTGTTGTGTAGGTTACATCAGTTTGGGCAATACGTACTGCACCAGCCGGCCTGGGTGGCAGCATGATCTCAGCCAGGAAGGCTGTACCGCCCTTCTCGAGCTGCCCGACCGGGATAACGATCGCCCTTCCTTGAACCGCAGTCCGCCCAATATCTTTGATCATCGGCACGACCTGCCATACCCGGCGAGCCTCCAGCCCCTGTACCATCCGAATGGTGACGGACACATCCTGGGCAACCACCTGCATAGATTGAAAGACTTCCTGGAAGATTCGATTGACATCATTCGGAGTGGGTATGTAATGCGCATACCCGCTCTGTGTCCCTGGAGCTCGAATGCTGCGATCTGCCAGGTCAAGCAAGAAATCATGCTTCCAATCTTTGCCAAATCCCAGGCCGATAATCGGGATATTTTTCTCCCCCGCTTCGCTGGCAACACGGCGTGAATCATCTTCTTTATCCGTGGCTTCACCATCGGTCAGCAGGATAATCCGGCTGACCCGATTTAGAGCCAGATACTGGCTTACCTGGCTTAACCCTTCGCGTAAACCAGGCGCCATATTGGTGCCACCACCGTCATCAATCTTATCGACTTTTCGCTTAATTTCATCTTTATTCATTGCTGATTGGGCTGGCACGAGCACCTGGGTGCGAGTCTCAAATGTAATTATCGAAACGATATCCTCTGGTTTCAGCTGGTCGATGATATTTTTCACCGCAGCTTTCATCGTGCGCAGCTTTTCGCCTGCCATCGACCCACTGCGGTCCAGCACCAGTGTAAAGTTCAACGGCATGCGCACATTGACCATCACCTCACCCGGCGTCAATTCAGTCAACAAATACACAAGCTGCGGCTGCTGCAAGATCGGCACCGCTGCTTTATTACACAGACTGGATAACTGTAATATTTCCGGCATGGATTTCTCCTTGAAGATAATTATCGGTAGCGATTAATAACCACTCTGATATAGATCTAATCGTTGGGTTTGTCTGTCACAGGATTTTGCGCGATCCGGCGGGTGTCGTAGCGCAGCCTTTTCGTAGCAGTAGAATCCACGGTGCCACTGTTCTCGAGGCTGTCAGCCTGCCTCTGCATGGCGTCTGCCAGGCTCTGTTCTCCGAGGTCTAAGAGTCGGGTAGCTGCCTGGCGCAACCGCTGGGTTGCCAGACCTTTGTCCCCCTGCCGCGCAGCATCCAAAGCCTGGGTGCCGAGCTTGTAAGCACCTACTTTTTCGACGACATTCATCACACGCTGGTTATAGTTGCCTGCCGCACCTTCAACCACTTGAATGACCACATCCTGGCGCTGATTGGGTCTCGATAGCCCACCGTCCGGATCCTCCCAGGTGAGCACCGCCTGGCATAAACGATAATTGCCTGCCATCCATCCAGGTACAACTACTTCAAGTAGTAAAGATTGTGGCAAGGAAGGATCATAATTTCCTAGCAGTAGCGCATAACTGCCACCCTGGTTAGGACCTGGGTCAAAATTTCCTAATTCTGGTGTAACCCGATGCACATCGCGCAATGTTACACCCACGGGAAGCTGCAGCTTTATATCTACATTGCGATAACTGACATGCAGTGCTGCACCCAATTCTTTTCTAAATGCGGCAGGAATTTGATCAGGAGTTCTCAATATAATACGCATTTCCACCCGTCAGATCAGCCAGGGGAATCAACAGGTCTTCATTGAACTCACTCCCGATCCCCATCGTTGATAGGGTTAACCCTGCCTGCCGGGCTTGTTTTGCCCAGGTGTAGCATTCACTTACATTTCGGGTATGCCCATCCGTCAGCAGCACCAATCGACCTGCGCAGCCGCTTTTTGGGTTGCGCTGGTTCTCTTCCAGCGCCAGGGCTAAACCCTCATCCATTTGAGTGCTGTCCCCCAGGTTCAAGTATTCGAGCTCTCTTGCAGCCTGCTGCAAACGCGCTCGATCCTTACCCTTGCTGGAAGGCACCATCACCAGCGCCTGCCCGGCAAAGGCGATTAAGGAGAAGCAATCCGCTGCGCGCAGATACTCGCTGGCGATGACCAGCGCTTCAGCCACGTAATCTATCCGGCGCGGGAACTGGCGCAACGCTTCAGGAGGCACTGAAGTGATCTGGTATGCCGGAACGCCATCTGTAAGCACCTCCTGAGCATACCCATACTGGGCCAGTTGCTTGAACTGCTCATCCGTCACCAGGCGAACCCGCATCGAATCACTGCAGTCAATCACCAGGTCGAGGTGGGTGGGTAAAGAATCCGCGCCTTCACCACCAGTTGCCTCCAGTAAGAGGTAAAGTAATTGTGGCTGCCCGGTGACGGGTATCGCCGGTCGCGAAAGTGCACAGCTCAAATTCAATGAAGCTGACATGCCGAGCTCGTTAGTCCGGTTTATCTGTTGGAGAGCAGAACATCATAATAGAATTTATCGGCGCTGCCAAACCGGTCGGTATTATCCTGGATCAGGATGTAATGCCTGCCCTCGGTCAATAAAGTGTACTGGAATGAATAATCCTGGTTCCCGATTACCTGGACATTGTCCTCTTTTAAGGCAGCCTGGTTTGGGTCAAAAACCAGCACGCGAGGCACCAGCTCAGATCCCAGGGAATGCGCTGCCACGTCGATACGGATTGATTGACCGGCGACCCCATCGAAGTAATAGAGATTCCCGTATGTACGATAATCATACGATTGGATGTAGACCGGATTGACATCCGTGATTGCACCGCGCGTGGTTGTGTCAAATGACAGCGGGAAAGCATTATCGAAGGAGTTGTCACTTTGCCCTTCGCGAACGGTAACGCGCAGATCACCCGTTTTATCCTCTTTTTCCACTACCTGGATGGTATAAGTTCCAGCCGATTGGGCGGTGAAATTCGCGACCGGGTCAAGACCAGCCCCGCTATCATCATCTTCCACCAGAACGTCGTTCTTCTCATCCAATATTTTCAGGACAGGATCAAGATCAGCGATACTCTCGACCCGCACATGATAAGTCTTGGCTTCTTCGGTGGGGAAGGTAAAGCACAATTTTTCTCCGCTCCCGATATTGTCCATTTGAGCAGAACCTACCGATAGAGCGATGGTGCGTGTGCACAATATTTCTGGACTGACGATGCTCTCGCTGACTCCAGAAGTCGAGCGCCACGGAATAGACAGGAATGGATTCATGGGCGACCACTGCACGGCTACTAAATAAGCCTCCTCATATTCGATATATGCTGAATCCTCACCATCCGCCACCACACTCCGTATTTCCACCTGGTTTGGTTCTGTTCCGGTTCGAGCTGTATAGAGGACTTCCTTGCTATTCGAAGTGAAAACCGCAGTCGTAACCGCCTCTAACTGGTCATCCAGCTCGACTGCATCTGCCCCATCCTCAAGGTCGATTGCATGAATAGCCAGCTGGTCAGCTTCTTGCTCCCGTCCAGAAAAAACCACCTGCTTTTTGTTCGGCGAGATATTTAGCAGGTTAAACTCGAACCAATCCTCAACAAGAAAATACCCTTCTTCTTTATCAAATGGTGAGACAAATAAACTAATCCGACCATCTGTGTTGCGCAAAAGCACAAACAGAGTATTCTCGCTGGGCTCCCAAAGAGAATCTACCAGATCCAGATCGCTCTCGTCAAATAGCGTCACGCTATCCAATCCTTCGACATCTGCACTCGATAAAGTCAACCTGGTTCCGTCTTGCTCCCGATATAAAATTCGCTCCGGCGATTCTAAGACAGCAAAGGCTAGATCTTTGGCAGATGTAATCTTCTCCTTTTCTTCATCCTTTATGTTGTAGGAGGATAAAGATAAATTCCCATCATCATCCCCCGCCAGGTATACCACCTGACTGCCGCTGTTATTGAAACGCGCATCCATACTAGCAGCAGTGTCGACTTCCTGAAATTCTTCCTCCTTCAACACAAAAAGCTGCTGATTTCCTTCGTTATCCTCAGCAATATAGAATAGACCATCCCCCCATGGCGCAAATTCATAATTGATGATTTGCGTATGCAGCTCGCTTTCTGCAATTGTTTCTTCCTCAACAACATCTAAAAGAATCACCCGCCACTGATCCTCCTGCTGCTCTAGATAAGCGGCTTGCTCGCCATTCCAGGAGATACGCACGGTGCTGCTGCCAGTCTCACCGTCCAGCAGGCTGGTGTCTTCGCCATCAGCAGTTGTTATCAACGACATATTCAACTGCTCATTCTCCACTTCAGGCACTAACAGGGCGGATTCATCCGAGGAGATGACGCAGGCATCTCCTTCAGCCAGCCGGTCCGCTGTATCGCCACGAAGCGAAACATAACAACCCGTTAGATCAGCTTGCGGTTCATCCAAAACCAGCGTCTTTCCTCCGCTGGTAACCACTCCGCTGAGGTCTTCGGACTTAGTCGTCATGATTTCTTCTGCTTCTTCACTGCCAGGAGCAGAAATCATGATTGGAATCTCATTATCCTTCTGGTACCAGTACAAGAACTTATTCGTGCCAGGTATAAAGCCGCCGAAGTTATCCACCAGGTTACTCAAAGGACGGTCTGGCATTTTTTTAGACCGGACCAGAAATGAATTTACGGCTGGTTCAATTTGTTCAGCCAGGGTGTAACCGTCTTCCAGATCTTGGCCGGACTTGAGCAGTACCAGATCATTTCCGCCACCTTCCAGAGGAACCCCAATCGCCATCCCACTCCCGCCAGTGAACAAGCCCCCTCCTGGTAGCACAAAGAACCAGACAGCACCTGCAACCAGAGCCAATATGGCTAATATTCCAATCCCAATGAGTATTCCTTTGGTCTTCGAAGATTTCTTTTGTGCCGTTTGCGGAAGAGCGCCGCCCATAGCGGCGGCTTGTTCCTGTGGGTAGGCTTGCTCTGGTGGATAAGATTGGGCTTGCACGGTGTATGGTGTGCCTGGTGTTCCTGCCGGTGGGTAACCCTGCACAGGCGCGCCTTGCGGGTAACCGGGGATGGGTGATTGTAACGTCGAAGGAGATGCAAGCTGTCCCCCAGCCTGGGGATAAGGCTCCGGCTCAGGTGCCCGCTGGGTAGGAGGTACAGGGATAGCCTGTCCAGCTTGGGCAGATGGAGGAGGTGCCCCAACACCTGGCGCTGCCTGGACGGGGCGCTGCTGACCACAATGCCGACAGAATCGGTAGGTATCGCTGTTTTCTTGCTGGCAATATGGACACTTCATCGTCATCTCCTCGTGAATCAATGCATTCTACGGCAAGCATCTAATAAACCAGCGATGCCAGTTCGCTCTTGTATGTTAAGCGCCCACCGCAGCCCCTGTCCATAGATATCTTGTCGAGCCAGCATTCGCTCCTGCTGGTAGGAATACCCGTAAACCCCGATTACCTGATAAGCTACCCATTCTGCAAATCCTTCATGTAGAACAGGTTCTCGCAAAAGTGGGCAATTCTCGCCCTGCCAGGCATGTGCAAACTCGTGCGCCCCGATTTGTTGCAGCAGTTTGCGTGGCAAGCCAGTCTGAACATAAATCGCGCGGCGCATCCCCCGCCGAGCAAAAACACCCTAAAGTGCGTTGCGGATCTAACTCTGCTGTGCCATTTCCCTGCTTGCGGATAATCTCAGCCAATTGGTTTCGATCCACGAGTGCCAGGCCAGTTGGAACATTCAATGACATGCCGAGATTACCTGCCGCCAATCTTTGGATATCCTCGTAGATAGTTTTCGCTTCGGCTGGCGTGTACACTGCAGCAGTATGGCAGTAGAAACAGCTTAACCGCCCATCCGATAATTGCCAGTGCTGGTCAGTCAATGGGGCACTGCAGACGTCACATTTGGAGCGATTTTTATAACACGTCAGGCAGTATGGCTCCATACCATCAATCTGCAAGTATTGACCATTAATCGCCTGCCCGCAGCTTAGGCATATTTTTAAGCTGGATGCACATGTTTTGCAAAGACCGTGCGGGGACGGCGCAGCAATTGGCATCTGGCAAGACTGGCAGCGCGGTTTGCTCTCAAAACACTCCTGGCAAATCCGCAGAGCCTGTCCCTTCGACCAGCTTGGGTGGCTGATGCGCATGGAATTTTGCTGCAGCTTGCGACCACAATAAGGACAGTAAGATGTGGACAACCCAATTTACCCTGACAACGCTCCAATACCTGACCGGCGAAACAGCCCTGGCAGATTGCATCTGCCAGGGCTGTCCTCAATCAATCTTTTTACGCGTCTGCACCACTATTGTGAGTATTATGAACAGAATAAATTGACCCAACAGCGCCGCCAGTGCGATTTGCAGGTGCTTCGATTCGTGTTTATAGTTTTCAATATTGGCTTCGCGCGCAGTCGCAGATGGACAGGTGACCATATCGACAGTCACATCTGCACCCGGCGGGAGCTGCTCAAGCATCTGAGGAGTAAGCATGCACTTGATGGCTTCATCATCAAGCGTCTTCAAGTCGGCACTTGAACCCAATGCATTCATCGTCCAATATCCCGGCGTGATGTAAGAGAGTGGGTTAGCCGGTAAGGGGAACAACGTAGCTGACAACACAATTTGGACAAAGAGCTGCGCCAGGATGGCATATAACACGACATCCATGCTGGGAACGATGGCAGAGATTAACAAGCCAAAACCAATGCTTGCCAGCACGCCAAAATACATGATTAGAAATAACTCAATGAGCGAACCATATTTCAGATCTGGTAAAAACACACTCTGATAGTTGAGCTTAATACGCAACCCGATGATGATAATCACGCTGGCAACCTGAACCAAAGCGAATAGCGCCAGTACCACTACTTTGGAAAGTACATACGCTGTTACCTTCAGATTGACCGCCCGTTCTCGTTTAAATATGGCTCGTTCTTTTACAATTTCATACGCCGCGCCAAAAGTTCCCGCCTGGGTGAGTGCCAGACCTAGCATAATCAGCAGCGTCTTCGCATCGGCATAGGGTTTATAATCCGCAGCCCAGTCTCGCTCTACATCCGCTTCGTCATATTCATCTGTGCCTGAATATTTGTCGTACTCTTGAAGCGCCTCCTCCCGCAACGCTTGCTCAACCTTTTCTATCGATTGGCTCCCACGCCCTACCAGCGACTCTGGCTTGGATACCATCATGAACATCAATGCAATGAACGGCATCATTAAGAGCAAGATGAACATCGTACGCATGTCCATCCGCACCAGGTCAAACTGGCGTCTTGCCAAAATCCAGCTCTGACGGAAAAATGAATCGCGCGGCGGTCTTGAAACCGGTATGCTTTGAGGTCCCATCTGCCCTCCGCCAGCCGGCAGCTGGCGTTGGCGGTCCGTGATGTGCTTCTGGTAGAAAGGCGAATTTCGGAAAGCTTCAGCCCACAATACCCCTGATGTAACTTTACTGCTCGGTCCAGTTCCCTTTTTCGCATTTACCGGTACAGGCTGGCTGGCAACCTGCTGCAAGTATTGCTGGTAATATGGCGCCAGTTTTTGGGGAGCAGGCTTGCCCTTATTTGCATCGATCTCCACCGCTAATTCCTGGTAGATGTCTGAGAAGTCCTGCACCTCGAAGAAATTCAGAGCCTCCTTCGGAGGACCATAGTAAGATAAGCGCCCTTTGGTCATGAAGGCTACATAGTCGCATTGCTCTATGTTAGCCGTTGCATGCGTTACCAATACGACAGTCCGCCCTTCATCCGCCAGACGGTTCAGGTCATACATCATTTTCTTCTCAAGCCCGGGATCCAGGCCAGAAGTAGGCTCATCCAGGAAGAACAAGGTGGGGCTGGCAAGCAATTCGACTGCGATACTCACCCGTTTACGCTGCCCGCCGCTGAGCTTGGACACCCGTTTTTGCTGGTGCTCTGACATTTCCACGCTTTTCAGGACGTTATCGATGCGCGCATCGATATCTGCCTGCGAGAGGTTCGGCAAGCGCAGCTTGGCTGCATACCACAATGCCAGGTGCACCGGCAGCTCACGATGGATGATATCATCCTGCGGTACATACCCCATTTGTGTGCGGTAGAGATCGAGCTGTGGGTACAAATCACCACCATCAATCAACATGCGACCATGAGTAGCGCGCTCATAGCCGTTCATCGCCTTCATCAATGTGCTCTTGCCTGCCCCACTGCCGCCGACCAACGCAATGAAATCTCCGGGTTGGACGCACAAGGTTACATCTTTAAGAATCCAAATACCATCTCCCACCACGCGGCTCAACTGCATTGCATCCAGACGGTGACCCTTGATGAGTGACTGTGCCAGGCTCTGTGCCTGGGCGTCATACACCAGCCGGAAAGGACCAATCTGGATGGCATCGCCACTTTTAAGCGGTACTTGCGCGATGCGTTTTCCATTCACAAAAGTACCATTGGTGCTGCCCATGTCCCGGATTGCCAGACCACCATCCTGTTTGAAGATCATCGCATGGTGGCTGGACACCGTCGGGTGGTTGAGCGGCAAGTAACACCCCGGATCACGCCCGATGATCATATTCGGCACACTGGATAGGTCCAGTTGGCCGAGCGAAAGCGTACGAATGGACTGCCCCAGCTCACTCTCCTGGTTGATCGCCACGGAATTGCCGATCAGGTCGCCGATGCGCAGCACATCTGTGATTTCAAAGGACTGTGCCTGGCTGGGAGGAATCATCTGGTTATTGAGCAGTGTGCCGTTTGTGCTCTTCAGGTCTGTAACCAACAATTGCCCCGCCTGGAGCTCCAGCATCAGGTGATGCCCGGAGACCGACGGGTGGTTGATGACCACATCATTATCAGGAGCACGCCCAACCTTAGAAACCGGCTTGGTGAGCTGAACTCGCTGTAAGACACCGCCGGCATATCGAATGATGAGCGTGGGCATGGCGCCGGGCGCACTGACCATCCGTGTCGCTTGTGGTCCCATCGCCCCTTGCCCACCTTGCGGCGGAGCGGCTTGTGGGGGCGGTGCTGGACCAACCGGAACTGCGCCAGCTGCTGCGGGAGCTTGCTGAGCAACCGCAAAGTTATAGCCGCAGTTCGAGCAGAACCGCGCTCCAACTGCCAGGCTGGCGCGGCACTGCGGGCAGGTCAGGCTGGCTCCGGCAGGGGGAACTGGCGAGCTGCTTGTCAACACACGCCCACACTTAGCACAAAATCGGGCGGTGTTAGAGTTTGTCGCTCCACATTGCGGGCACTGAACGTTATGGATCATCGCTTTCCTCCCCAGTACAATTTCCTTATTAATGGTGATAATGAAAATCCACCGACCAGAGCAAGCTGGAAGCCCAGAACAGGCATCATACTCCGCATACCCGATTGGTCAGCAACTGCCGGTTGTAATGAGATGATCGCATCTCCATCAACAGCGCAGCGAAAACCGACCGGTGCATCGATCACGTCCTGGGGGAACCCACCAATTCGATTACTGGCCCTCGCTTCTGTGTAAGCGCTGTAATAGGAACCGCCTCGCAAAATATGCGGTTGGCCTCCAGAGTTGAAGGGATTGTCTTTGGAAGCTTCATCTGAAGTGTAAAAAAATGCGCTATAAGTATCAGCTACCCATTCCGAAACATTGCCCGCCATATCCAGTGCACCATACGGACTGGCACCATCCGGGTAGCTCCCTACCGCGACGGCGGGATATGCATCATCGTCGATGTTCATATTTGCCCAGGCGCATGTATCTGGATCCTGGATACAACGAGTTGAGTCAGCAACATTCATCTCCCCCGAACGCCCAACCTCATTTCCCCAAGGGTAAATTCTCCCATCCTCGCCCTCGAGCAGCCTTCTCCCATTCAGCTTCAGTCGGCAGTCGTTCTCCGGCCCACTCGCAGTACGCCTGAGCATCAGTCCAGGAAACATATACCACCGGTTCATCAGGGATCAATCCAACACATTTTCCTGCTCCACGAGGACATTTCCAATATACCCCTGTATCGTTTTTCTCCTTAAACTTCAACCAGGTACCTGAAAGAGCATCCCATCTCCGGGGCCGGCCAGATAATTCCGCTTCAGTTTTATAATTTGTAGCCGCCACAAACTTTTCATACATGGCATTGGTGACTTCAGTACGGTCAATCCAGAAGCCATCCAGATATACCGTGTGTTGTGGTTTTTCATCGCTATCAGCGTAAGGATCATCAGATGCTGCCCCCATTAAGAATTCGCCGGCCGGGACAAAAACCATCCTTCCGCCATCGATGGATGATTCCCGGGTCTCACCAGATCGATAAGGCAGTGCTGTTGCCGAGCGCATCGGTAGTGTTGCCGTCGATACTAAAGCGGGTGGCACATCCGTTGGCGCCAAAGTTGGTTGGAGAGTGATGCGTATCGGTGGTGAATCAGTAATCTTTTGACCAACTTCTTCGGTTTGTGTGGGAGTTTCTTCGGAGGGATGGACCAGGTTAGTCCCAAGCACGACCCCCAGCACTCCCAAAGCCACCATTCCCAATACAATAGCTGCGATCATCAATACCTTATTCCAATTTACCGGTCGGTAGGTGATGTTCGGACTCGACAAGCTTCCACCAGCCTGAGGTGAACCAGCAGGCGGCATGACAACGACTGTTGGCGGCGGTCCCCAACCTGCGTTATTACCAGCGCCTGCAGGTGGTAATACCACGGTGTTAATGGCAGGCATGAGCACCCGGTGTATAACGAAAGGCAGGATTATTGAGTGCAGTTTTAAAATCTACGGCTGACTGGAAGCGATACTCCGGCTTCAACTCCAGAGACTGTAAGAGGACCCCGGCGATATGTGGCGGAATAGTGGGATTCAATTGAATGGGTGGGGCGAGTGGATTACCTTGCATGCGCTGGATGCTTTCTGCCGGTACTGTCATCGTCAGCACTGCATAGAGAGTCGCCCCCAGTGCATAGATATCTGTCCGAGCATCAGTCTGCCCATGCCCATATTGCTCCCAGGGTGAATAGCCGGGAGATACGCCGCGTGCTCCGGGATCCGTCTTTGATCCCGGGCTGAAGGTTTTTGCAATGCCAAAATCCACCAGCATTGCCTGCCCTTTTGGCGTGATGCGTATATTACCGGGTTTGATATCCCGATGGATGATGGCTGGAGCCTGGCTGTGCAGATGGGTTAAAGCATCACAGACCTGACCGATCCAGTGAACTGCTTGAGAAATTTGTAAGGGTCGCCCGCTCTGATTGACCATCTCCTCCAGGTCGGTGCCTTCTACCAGATCCATGACAAGGTATTGCCCACGACCTGATACCACAAAATAATCCGTGACTCTGGGCAGGTTCGGATGGTTCAGGTTTGCCAGCATCCTGGCTTCATTAATAAATTGCTGCTGTGCAGCCGGATCAGTTTCGCGATTTTCCTTGACCGCACAATAGCGTTTTAGGTTGTAGTCCTCCGCACAATAAACAGCACCAAAACCGCCGGCTTTTATTTCGGAAACGATACGATAGCGATTGTGCAGCACCTCATTGATCGATAAAGTCATTGTTCAACCCCTGTCATGATTGCTTAGTTTTGCTTGCGGCTGAGCGCCACCGAACGAAAGATTATGGTTTCACGACCAATTTGAAAAATATCTTCATTATTGAATACCTGCGCGATTACCTGCTGATTGCCCATGATCACAATAGATCCAGCCAAGGGTTTCAAAACATACTGGCCTCTTTTCGTGATGGATTTCAGCATGGCGCGGTGCAATGGCAGGATCATCATATAAAGGTAGATCACACCGTGAATCGGAACCAATGACAATACGAGGTCGGTCTACCAGGCGCTCTTTTCCCTCATTGCGACCACTGGATGTCACCTTCAACCAGGCATCGCGCAGCATAACCGGCACCAGGCCAACAAACAACCCGGTTAAACCACCTAATAAGGTAAATCCAACCGCCCGCGCTGCGCCAGACAGCTCGGCATACCGTGACAGCACGTAGAATGCCAGTCCGCCAAACAGCCCACCTAACAGCCCGCCCAGTCCGGCATAGAGCATCCGGCGTCCGGAGCGCGCCAGCAGCCCATCCACCACTCCCAGCAGCATGCCGAAGATCATCCAACCAACAATGCGCAGCCAGGAGCTTGTGCCCAATACCTCGTAGAACACCTCGCCCAATAGTAATCCTGCCAATCCGCCCAGCAGTCCACCAGCCATGCCAAGCAGCCCGCCTCGAACCACTGGCCAGACTTTGAATTCCATCAATCCGGCAAAACCATTCACTGCTGCGCCCACACAGATTCCGATAATAGCGCCATTAACCAGTGCATCCAGGTAGGGGCTTGCTGGTTGAAACTGCAAAAGTACATCCATCAAGAACCAGGCAGCCAGCGCCCCGATTGCTCCAGTCAGGGTGAAATAGATTGTACGTAAAGATAGGCTCATATTACATCGTCAAAGTAAAGAATGTAATTACCCCACCATAAATCTAAGGGCATGTCCCACCCGGGCGGGTGATTCCGACCGGAATCACGTCCACCACCCAGCTCTCGATGGCCTCATCTGGCTCCAGGCGCACCTGGATTTCCTGGTTCTCTCCGCTGGTGCAGGCTTGCAATAGCCAGGAAACCTGTGTGTACGGCTGTCCTTGACCAGCAACATTTTTCCGGGCGGATTCGCCTTCAGCCAATCGCAAACCAGGTGGCAGGCTGATCTCAACCACTTGAGTGTTGCTCGGATTGCTCACAACGGCACTGATATAAAATTGCTCCCCTTCATTCACCCGTTCAAGCCCAAATAAGCCCAATTGTTTATTCCCGCTGCTGGTGCTGGAAATTCGACCTAACCCATAATACAAGACAATTGTCCGCGACTTGCCCGGGAGAAAGCAAAACAGGCTGGTAGAACAAACCCACTGCGCTATCAGGCTCTCCATTAGATCGCCCGCCACGCCGCAATGGAGCACCCACTCCACCGGCATCGCTAAGGAAATCCCACGGCATTTCCGAATCTAGCCAGCCGGTTATCAGCACCCGATCTGGCGGTGTTGCATCCACACCCCGCAAAGTCAAGTTAACAATCACCCCCGGATCGACCAGGTCGGCTTTCTCCAGAGCCTGGATCACGTCGGGGATTTGCTCTCCATTCAAATCGACGGCATCCAGGGTGATCCCCTCTCTGCCAGGAATCAAGAACGGCACACCATCATTCGACCCAATCAAGGTATCGATCATCACTCGCAGCCCCACCTGGTGGTCGACGCTATCGACGTTTTCCATTAGGTACTCAATCCGCAGCGTATCACCTTGCTCGATCGAGGAACCACTTCCGGAGCTGACCGTCTCCAATGTTTGGGTCACCTGAACGCCAGGGTATTGCCATGTCCAAACCGTATGGTTGGAATTTCGATTAGCTTGAGAGTATTGATCCGGGTCGTAATTACCAAATATCGGCGTTTGCCCGTCAATCCAAACGCGGGTGTTGTTCGTTTCGCCATCTGAGCTAAAAGTGAGGTTCTTATCCCGTAGGTTTTCAGGCAGGTCAGTACCGGTCGTATAAAGGCCAAATCTACCCGCATCAGTCATGCCAATCGCCACCTTTTGCTGGCCGGGGAGCGCTGTCGGCAGGCTGATAGCCTGATAGTCTTCTGGAGTGACTTGCGGTGTAGCCAGACTGGTAGTTGGCTGGTTATCTTCCAGGAGGAACGCCCCCGCAAGACCTGCAGCAATACAAATCACAAGCAAGGCGATCATGGAAATGTGCAGCAACCAGTAGCCCCTACGCTGGTTTTGCGTTTGGGCAGGCATTTGCACTTCCTGGTACGAGGCGGGAGGAGGTTGAATTGGTAAACCGGGCGCGAAGGGAGGTGGCTGGATTTGTGGCTGAATTCCGCCTTCGTGTATCGCGACGCCAGCCGGCGTAGGCATGCGATCGATCTCAACAATTGCCCGCCCACAGTGATGGCAAAAGCGCGCCCCGGCACGCAGGCTGGAGCCACAACTGGGGCATCGAAGCTGCACTGCTGCTTGATCATTCGTAATCCCCGGAAAGCTGCTGATGCTGGTTGAGCCTGGTTGGAATACAGGAGCACCGCAAGCCGGACAAAACTTTGCTCCCGCTCGGACAGGTTTACCACACTGGACGCATGCGATCGTTTCCATTTAGTTACTCAGGTTTGATAATCCTGACGCCGCAAGATTATTGAGGTACCCGACAGCAGCAATATGATAAACACAAGCTGTATCAACCAGGTGGTTGCCAGGTGACCGATTGTAGGCTTATACCCAATAATGAATTCAACTGGACTTAATTGCGTCTTATCTACCCCCATATCCTCAATCTCTACTCGCGTCTGGCTGAGCTCGTTTAGCTTTTCGATGCCTACGATAGCACCTAACCCCTCCATATTCCAACGAATCGGCGTGATGTTAGAGATCGAAGCTGCAAAGGAAGGCAGTTCAAACAGCACACCCGAAAATATGATCTGGATAAACAGCACCACCAGTACCAGGTAGATTACCGTATTACTGCTTCTCATCGCTGCAGATATCAAGAGCCCAATCGCTAAACCGACCGCCAGAGAAATAATCAGCGAGATATAAATCTCCAACCAGGCAGGGAGGAAAAGACCGTCCTTCGGGTAATCTACTTTTAACCCAACCACTATCATTAAGGTCGCAACCTGGATGAAACCAAACCCTAAGAGCACCACAAATTTAGAAAACAGGTATGGGGCAATCCGCAGATTTACCATGCGCTCGCGGCGATAAATCGGCCTTTCTTTAATAATCTCGTATGAAGCTGCAAACACGCCCAGCAGGATGACGGACAAAGCCAGGATAAATAACAGCTTTTGCGTCTCACCAACAATGCTGTAAACGTTGGTCGTGACAAGCAACTCCTGGATGCGGTTGGGTGAATCTCCCACAAAGCTGGCCGGGTTGGCAATTAACAACACCAGCAATCCGATGATCGGCATCACAGCCAGCAGAACAAACATGCTGACGCTGTCTTTAAAGATCAAGTCTAAGTAGCGCATTGACAGGATGCCAAATTGGCGCAGCATGGCTCCAAATGACATCTTCGGCGGGTTAATGCGCGGGCGTCCAGCTCCTGGCCCTCCTTGATTGAGATTTGCCTGTCGCGCGGCTACATATTTCTGATATTCCGGAGACTGCTTATAGGTTCGTTCCCATTGCTCCGCCTGAACCGGAGTATCCAATTTGCTGTAGATATCCGCAAAATCGGTAACCCCAAAGGCACGGATCGCCTGATCTGGCGGGCCATAGTACACTAAGCGCCCGTAACTCATAAAAGCCACCAGGTCACATTGCCCTATGATGTTTGATGTCGCATGGGTGGTTAATAAGATTGTCCTGCCACTGTCTGCCAGCAGGCGCAACGTCCCCATCATCTTCTTATCCAAACCTGGGTCTAAACCCGATGTCGGCTCATCCAGGAAGAATAAGCTGGGATCAGAAAGCAGCTCTGATGCAATACTGACACGCTTGCGCTGACCACCACTCAATACCTGGATCGGCTGATCGACCTGCGGCAGCATTTCCACCTGCTGTAATGCTGCATCGATGCGCTGCTTAACCACATCCTTTTTGGTATCCGGAGGCAGTCGCAGCATGGCGATATAGCGTAAAGTTTGCTGCACCGGCAGGGAAGTGTGCAATATATCAGATTGCGGCACATAACCCAGGTTGGTGCGGTATGCATCATAATTCCGGTACAGGTTGTCACCATTAAACAAAACCTGCCCGGCATTCACCCTGCGAAAACCATTTAAAGCATCCATTAAGGTAGACTTGCCCGCACCACTTCCCCCCACCAGAGCTACGAACTCTCGCGGCATCACCGTCAGCGAAACATCGTTCAGTATTACCTTGGTACCTTTTTTGTCTGGGACTTCCTTGCGCAGTCTTATCCCATCCAGGCGGACATTGCCAACCTGAGACTCCTGTGTAAAACCTGACCGGCTGTAGACCAGCTTAAGTGGGCCAATCTGGACTTCATCTCCGGGTGCAAGCTGGCTTGTGCGAATACGCTTGCCATTGACATAGGTCCCATTTGTACTGTTTAGGTCATTGATCTGGTGACCTGAAGCTGTCTGCACCACCTCCGCATGCCGCCAGGATACCACCGGTGATTGGATTTCAAGGTCACTTTGCGGATCACGCCCGATGCTGAAGCGTGGTTTATTGCCAAGCTGTGCCTGGCTGAGATCCATCTTTTGCCCACCTGCTGCAGGAGGTTTTTCTTCTGAGAGGTAAGTGATGCTGATCGAATTGCCAGAATTGTCACCCACACGAACCACATCCCCATCCATAAGTGAGACAGGCTGGTTAGTAGGAATGCGTTTGCCACGCAGGTGGGTGCCATTCGCACTATCCGAATCAACGATCGCATACCCCCCCGAGAAAGGCACGACCTGGGCATGATGGCGAGATACGTCCGCCAGGGGTACGACAATCTGGTTTCCCAGGTCGCGACCAATCGTCACGGGCGCGCCCACCAGGACAACCTCCTTATCAGGCTGTCCCCAGATGCGCACTACCAGGCGTGGGCTGGTTAATCGCTGAGTCCCAATATGAGGCGAGCCGCCCGCCGGTGCCGAGAACTGGTGACCGCAGACTGAGCAAAATTTTGCTCCAGGCCGGAGTGCGCTGCCGCATTTTGGACAGGTGCTGTTCATCTATCTATTTCGAGTAATAGATCAGGACCAAACCACCCAGGCGAATCTCATCGCCATCTTTTAGCGGATAGGATTGCCCGGGTTGCAGGATTAATTTATTCAGATAAGTGTGGTTGGTGCTGTGCAGATCTTCGAGATATACCTGAGCTCCGTCGGTGAACAGGCGCGCATGCTTGCGCGAAACTGAGCTGCTGGCATTACCCTGGGAGCCCAGATCGATATCAGGCATGACGCCTTGTCCAGGATCATGGCGGCCCATCAAAAGCTGCTCCTTAGGTAAGAGTGGAATGATAGTGTTCGTAGAAACAGACACCAGACGTCCCACGATCACCAATGCGGGCATGGTAAGCTGTGATGCGACCGCTGCCGGCATTGTCTCCTTGGATTGGGGCATCTGAGAGACTGAAATCCTCCTTAGGAGCCAACTTCTCCTCAGTTGCCGCGGGTGGTTGATCTCCCTCTTGTGCTGCTACGGGTGGTATGGATGGTGGTTCTAACGGTTGAGGAGATGAAACCGGCTTGATTGTGGGCATCTGCCAGTAACCACACACCCGGCAGAAATTTTCACCAGCCGGATTGACATAACCACAAGAAGGACATTCCCAGGCTCGCGGGCTTTCGATAGGTTTAGGCATAGCCGGCGGAGCAGTCGGCACTGCAACAGACGCCTCAATACCCGGTTGTGATGGTGCTAACTCAACCGGCAGCACCTCCGGAGTTGAAGCCAGGCTCTCTTGCACCGGGGGCTGCTCCACCAGGGGAACAGATGCTGCAGGAGCACTCGGTATATCTACAGGCGGCATGGGTTGGTCGAGGGGAGGAAGCAACCCTTGCGACAGCACCTCCTGCGTGGTATCCATCAATTCCGGTTCAGGCTGCCCCGCACCAGGGATGGTGGAAACCTCCGCAGGAGCAAATGCTTCAACGCCAGCAAGATCCTCCATGGTGAGTTGTACGCCGCAGTTGTTGCAGAACGGTTCACCGGGCTGGTTGACAAAGCCGCAAACTTTACAAGGAGCTGGCAGAGCAGCAGGTACCACGCCGGGCGAGGCAGATTGCGCGATTGGAGAGCTGATGCGCTGTGGTCCTGGCACCGGTTCCTCCACCAGCTTTGGCAGCGGAGGTGGAGTGCTGGTGACTGGGGCAAGCTGTACCCCACAGTTAGCGCAAAATTGTTCCCCTGGAAGATTTACATATCCACACGCCGAACAGCTACCGGCAACAGGATTCACCGGTGGGAACAATTCCGGGGGCAAATTGGGCGCCTGCCAGGGATTCGCAACAGGCGCCGCCCCCCCGCCAACCAAAGATACGCCCGGTCCGGGCGGGCTCAGTGGAAGACCGCAGTTCTCGCAGAAAACTGCACCCTCTTGATAGGGTGTTTTACATTCTGGACAATTTGACATAAATCACACCGTCATTTCTAATTGGCATAGTAAATGAGTGCCAGCTTTCCCATGCGCAGTTCATCGCCGTGATTCAAGGGAAATGGCTGATCGGCTGGAAGGCGCTGCTTGTTGAGCACAGTGCCGTTCACCGTATTCAAGTCTTCGATCATCAATACGCCTGATTGTAAGAAAAGATGCGCGTGGCGGCGCGAGACTCCGGCTTCCTGCCCACCATGCGGATCAAGATTGACATCCGGGAAAATCCCACTAACAGGATCTTCGCGTCCTACCAGGATTTCCTGTTTGCCAACCGGGAATGGCAGGCTGGTATTCGTCGCTTGCACCACAAACCTGCCAGTCACCATTGCCAATGGCGCCGGGTAGGCGGGTTGTGGTTGGGCAGGTGGCACCACCGGACCAGTACCAAGGCCGGCTTGTTGCAGGCTGGAAGCTGCAACGACCGGTGGTACAGGAGCCTGTGAAGCTGCCGGTGGGTACGCAGGCGGAGGGCTGGGAGGAACATACTCTGGCTGGACAACTGGCGGCGGATATACCGGAGGTTGGGCAACTGCTGGTGGAACCCCAACAGCCTGCGGGATAGGAGGCGGCGCCTGAGGGGTAGGTGGTAGCGGCACTGGTGCAGCCTGCGGCTGGCCGAGCTGAGAACCACAATTTTCGCAAAACACTGCCCCAACGATGTTTGGCTGCCCACAGTTCGAACAGGTGGGGCCAGTCGCGGCTGGCGGTCCCCAGGATGGCATGGCAGCCGCTGGTGGGGGAGCAGCCGGAGCAACATTGCGCAGATCGAAGCCACAATTATCACAAAATACGGAGCCGCTCAATGCAGGTGAATTACAATTTGGACAGGTCAATGCTGACATCACACATTCTCCTTATAGTCTACTTAATGATGAAGGTAATAGTTTTCCGATCGCAAAAGATTAAACGGACTCGGTTAGTTTCTTCGTCTCATAACGCATCTTCTGAGCAGCAGCCGGATCGATCTGCTGTCCTTGTTCAAACTGCTGGGCTTGTTGGCTGGCTTGTTGCGCCATCTCGGTCTCACCCAGATCTAACAATCGTGTAGCAGCAGCCCGCAAGCGTTGGGTGGCACGCTGTAGATCACCATCGGCTGCGGCATCCAGCGCCTGGGTCTGGAGCTTGTGCGCCTGCACCCGCTCTACCAGGTTCATTACTCGACCAGTTACCTGGTTCGCCTGGCCTGGATCATCCACAAAGTTGACCACAACATTGGTTGCAGCTTTTTGAGCGACAAGCTTTAATGCCGGAACATCATAAACGATATCAGCCTGGATCAGGCGATAGGTTCCGGACTGGCGTGGCGGAAAAAGAACATCAGCCAGCAATGCCTGACCTGTGCCATGCTGCACATCTCCCAGGAAGACCTGGACATCGTGCTGAGAGACTGACTGGTGCCCCAACCGGCTGATCAAAGGGATCACCCGCCAAACGGTGCGGGGAGCCACACCTTCGATCATACGCATGGTCAGCGTAGCATTGCTCACGGCTGTTCCCTGCATGGCTTGCAGGATATTCGCAAAGACAACACTGGCGTTTTCAGGTGTATCAATAATCGTCCATTCGCCAGCAGACCTTTGAGCAAGGTCCTCCAAAAGTCGCGGATCCCAATCGCCTCCCAATCCTAAACCCATTACATTCATTGGGATACCCAATCCCCGGCATTGCTCAGCCAGGGCTTCACAATCTCCCTGGTCCTCCCAGGTTTGGCCATCCGTCAGAAGCAGAAGTCGATTAACCCTTGAAGCAGAAAATCCCCGCTGCAGCTCTTGAAGCCCGGCGCGCATACCCGTCGACATATGGGTTCCACCGCGTTCATCGATAGAATCGATCTTGCGTTTTAATGCCAGGCTGTCAACCACCGAACCAGACGGCACAATTACATCTGAGCTATCATCAAAAGCAATCACTGAAAGCAAATCTTGATCGCCCAATCGATCAACGATCAAATTTGCAGCCGCTTTCATCTGACGCAGCTTCTCCCCAGCCATCGAGCCGCTTCTATCCAACACCAGGCTGAAGTTGACCGGTTGTGGGACACCCGGAGCTGCTGAGGTCGGCATGGCTTCGATTAGGATGTAAGCCTGTTGGGGGGTATTCAAAGCCTGGTAAGCCGGTCGATGTAAAGTTGCAGTTAGTTGAATTTCACCTGCCATCCTGCTCTCCTTTCAATCAGTAAGCCCAATTGTAGATAGCGACATCGGTAAGCTCAGGATTGTACGTTTATGACGATTACGCTGATATTATCCTGACCGCCAGCCTGGTTGGCCATTTCCACCAACCGGTTGCAAGCCTGTTGAGCATCATAACTCTCCAGGAGCACATCCTCCAAGTTGGGGTCGTGCACCATCTCCCATAACCCATCGGAACAGAGCAGGAGCCGGTCACCTGACTCGAGATCGACATCAAACAGATCCACCTGTAAATCGGCTCGATCGCCGACGGTGCGGTAGATGACATTTCGTTGCTCGTGGGTATAGATTTCTTGCGGTTTAATCATCCCCTGCTCGACCAGCCTGGCAACAATCGAGTGATCCTGGCTGATCGGTTCCAGTTTCCCCTGGCGCATCTGGTACGTACGGCTGTCCCCAACATTCGCAACAACTGCTTCACTGCCATGGACAAGGGCAAGCGTTAGCGTGCAGCCCATATCGCTGTGCTCGGGTTGCTGCTGGCGCAAATCTAAAATTTCCTGATTGGCTTTCAAGATCGCATTCTGTAGGCATAGCTTGATTGCTTCCCTGTCCAGGGTTTCACCAGACATGATTGGGCTGAATATCTCTGACATAATCTGTGCAGAAAGCACACGCACGGCAGCACCACTCGCTACTTCACCGGCTTCATAACCTCCAATACCATCGGCAACTGCATAGCAGCCTAAGCCAGCAAAATCCTTCACCTCGCTTAACACATTCAGCTCGAGCACCAGCAGGCTGTCCTCGTTATTTCCGCGCACCATGCCTGGGTGTAATTGAAAACCGCTGGCAAAACGCAACCGTGGAGCAGCCTCCGCACCAGCCAGTTCGGTTGCTTGAGACACAACCACCTGGAAGAAGGTATCCCCTTCTACGAAGTCATCTTTGCCACGGTCTTGTTCAATTGTGATGGAAAGGGGGCTGGCAATAAGCCGCACGTGCGGTTTTTCCTGGAGTTGAGCCCCACACATCTCGCAGAATTTTGCTTCTGGATCCGATTGAGTCGCCTGGCAAGCCCAACAACGCTGCCAGTCTTCCGCCTCATATTCAACGCGGTCATCTGACCTGGCAAGCTCTGCCACAATATGATACCTTTCCAATAAAACTGCTCCTGACTCAAGTACCTCCAGGGCAGTTAGACCAGTGAGTGAAGGAGCATCTCCCTCAACTTGAGTTACATCATCGATCAAGACTGGTGCTAACTGAGGCGTCTCCCCCTCAACTGTGCTTATCCCTTCAAACTCGTCTGAAACCGGAACAGTAGGAGGAGCAGCATCCTGATCTGTAGCTTTCTCTTGCCCTGTTTGAGGAGAATCTTCCGATTCAATCAAGAATGTTTCATCAGGTGGTGGAGGTGCACCTTCCTGTTCTGGTACTATCGCCTCAGACTCGCTATTATCGATGACAACACCAGCCGCTGCTACAGGTATCTCATCCGATTCCGTGGCGATTGCAGAGCTGGATTCGCCAGCGGCTTCTGATAGATTTTCCACAGACTGCTCTGGTTGCACTGGCAGGTCTTCAACCGGCAACACCGGCTCATTCAATGCAGGTGCTGCTTGAATAGAATCCCCGATGGTCTCAGCACTGGCTTCCCCAGCTTCAGAAACATCTTCGATGATATCCATCGGTTGCCCGCAGTAGCGACAGAAACCTGCGCCTCGCCGATTTTGATTGCCACAGTAGGTGCAATAAGCCATTTAATATTCCTTTCTACCAGCCTCAGATATTGATTGGGTGGTCAGCATGAACTAATCGGTCATATTCACCGATTCTCAACCCTTAACCAATTCCACCAGAATAGCAGTGATATTGTCTTCACCGCCGGCTTCGTTAGCCGCTTCAATTAACGCGTCAACCGCCGCCTGGGGTGAAGATGCCCCCATTACGATTTGTTGGAGATAATGATCTTCCACCATGCCAGATAAGCCATCTGAGCAAAGCAGCAAACGGTCGCCAATCGCAAAATTGAACTGGTTGATATCGATCTCAACTTTTGGTTTGTCGCCAACCGTCCGATAAACAACGTTTCTTTGCGGGTGGTGGCGCGCTTCTGCCGGCGTGATCTGGTTAGTAGCGATCAAACGTTGAACCAGGGAATGGTCCGTGGTGATCTGTTGGATACCGCGTGCATTAATCCGATAAGCGCGGCTATCCCCAACATTGCTAATGAAGGCTTTGGTGCCTTCCATCAACGCAATCACCAACGTAGAACCCATGTCCGTACCAGCAGATTTCCGTTTTTCAAAAACCGCTGAGTTTGCTGAGTCTACGGCTTCGATCACCCAGCGCTGGCGATCTTGATCGGTCGGCGCATATGTTTGTTGTCGAAATAGCTCTAAGGCTGCCTTTTGTGCTATTGTGTTAACAATCAGCGCACTGGCAACCTCACCCGCTGCATGACCTCCCATTCCATCTGCAACGACATAAACGCCGAGTGGTTGCCCCACCGATTGTTGAATCCGGTTGGATTCTAAAGTTAGCAAACTGTCTTCATTCAGGTTGCGCTGCTTCCCCACATTGGTCTTTCGCCCCATGCGAAAATCGACGGGCACCACTACACTGGCTTCCTTTACGGCCATGTCGATTGCCTGAGCCAGCGCTTCACCGGTAGAAAAGCCTGGAGGCGTCAGAGCCTGTTCAAACAATCCATTAAGACTGGGTGGCAAATTGGCATCATAGCCAGGCTGAGTTTTTCCTGTCGCCCAAGCAAATATCATCAGGGAAAGTGCATTCACATCATCCGGATGCTCCAGGTGCATACCTTGGGCTTGATATTCCGCTTCTGCGAAATTAGCAAAAACAGGCCGGTTGCCATCTAAACCGAAGATCTGCTCATGGATGCGTCCCTGGAAGAAAACGCCATTCTGGTGAAGATAGTGTAAACCTTGCGCGAGCTGTTGTCCCCACAACAATGCCTGGGATGGCTCCGGGCGCGCTGTTAGCGGCTGGGTTTCAGGAACCACAACACAATAGCGTGACGAATTATGCACCTGGTCGGTAAATGAAAGCAACGGCGGTCGAACAGTACTGTGCGCCAGACCAAGTAAAGCAATCTCATTTACTTTATTAAAAAGCAATTTTGGCGTTTCGATCAGAACCAGGCTTGGCTTATCTTGCCCTAAGGCCGTCTTGCAATCGGTGCAAAATCGCATTGGACCATCCGGCAGAGGCAAAAACACCGCCCCACAAGCAGGGTTCGGACAGACACGAATCCGCTGCTCTTCAGTCTCGTTCGGCTGTCGGACGATGTACCGGTTTTCTTGCTCAGCGGAATAAACAAGTCGCTCAACCAAGAAATAATTATTAAACACCGCCCCGCTTGGCCTCGGTGAAAATGCTGCTGGACGCTGAAGCGGTTGCGTATTCGAGCGCGCTTTCGGCTGAGTGAGCCGCGTTGTCGCGTAAGAGTGGTCAGATAATTTTTTTGTTATAGGTGAGGCTGGCAAGGGACTATCTTGCTTACTAGATATCCCTGAGACAGCACCTAATGGTTCTTCTGCCATCCGGAATCCGCAAGAAGGACAGAACTTTGCGCCTGTTCGAACCTGAAAATTACATTTTGGACAGGTGGTCATAGCCTACTCCTGGTACTAGCTATTACTGGGTGGAACAAATCCTTTGTTTTGGAAAGTAAATATTGTCTCACCGAGGCGAATTTTCATGTTATCGTAAAGTAAATTCTTCTGCGTCGGAAATTCATCGATAAACAAACCATTCAAGGAAGCATTATCTTCGATGCAAACAGCACTAAAGGATTTATCAAAATATATAGTTGCATGTAGTGCAGATACCTTCGGATCGTTTAAAACGATTTTATTACTTCTATCTCGCCCAATTGTCGCTGGAAGAGGATCTAACCCCCAACCCCGATTAGACGAGTCCACCAGAAACAGCGTCGCAGCAGATGGTTGATTATTCACTACCGCCAGGGCTGGGGGCGCATCCGCCTTGACCGGCTGCGCTGTACGTGTTGGTGTGGTGGCTGGTGCTTTCTGGGTTTGAGCTGGTTTTCGCAACACCATGATCAACCAGACCACTGAAATTAGAAACAAGATCGCTGCTAATATGAAAAGCCCAAGCAAGAGCTTATCATTATTTATCAGCGAATTAAAGAATCCATCATTCATATAGACCTCCTGAACCATCGGTGCTCAGTTTTACAGAATTCACGCGGATCATTGATTATGTTCTATCGAAGCTCCGCCCTACTGACAAACGAAACTCGTTGTCAGCATCACGATCTACCAAATACCCCCAATGATGGTATTGATTTACCCCGGTTAAACCACCAGTAACAGATGCGCTCTCTTATCTATTCTATCGAAATTATTCTCCGGATCAATAATGAGGGAATGGGGAATGCTCTGCTAAGATCATCCCCTGATATCGTTAGCGGTCAGGATGAATATGGAGTGTAATTTTGATAGAGGAAGAACTCCTTGATCATCAAATAATACTCACATCCATGCACTTTGGATTATATAATAAATTTTCTCAAGCGGTCTATTGACTATGACCTGGACGATTAAAATATACAAGAATTTTATGGGGAATATTTACCTTGACAATCCTCCCTCCGTTGTATATAAATGATAAACTCTCATGATGAAATCATCCACCACATCGATAACAAATCATATTAGCATACGTCAGACATTCTCCGCTCTTCAGTATCCAAATTACCGCCTGTGGTTTTTTGGGCAGCTGACCTCGCTCGTTGGCACATGGATGCAGAATACTGCACAGGCGTATCTGGTATATGAATTGACCAAATCACCGGCTTACCTGGGATATGTTGGCTTTGCAAGTGGGCTACCATCCTGGTTGTTCACCCTGTATGGTGGGGTCGTTGCAGACCGCTTCTCTCGTCGAAACTTATTGTTAATTACCCAAACTTCGATGATGCTGCTCGCTTTCGCTTTGGCAGCACTGGTATTTTCAGATACCGTTCAACCTTGGATGATAATCGTTATGGCATTTTTGCTCGGAGTGGCAAATGCATTCGATGCACCATCCCGTGTTTCCTTTGTCGCCGAGCTGGTGGACAGGAAAGATTTGACCAATGCCATTGCATTAAATTCAACCATGTTTAACTCCGCCACAGTGGTTGGTCCAGCTGCCGCAGGACTGGCTTATGCAGCATTTGGCCCGGCGTGGTGTTTCACTATCAACGGGCTAAGCTTTATCGCCATCATCATCGCATTATTGTTAATGAAATTGCCAGCCATCCAACGCCAGCGTGGCGGTGGTTCTGCCATAGCGCAAATAAAAGAAGGCTTGGCATTTGCTAATCAGAACGCCACCATTCGCACACTCATTATCAATATCGGAATTCTGAGTTTATGTGGATTGAGTTTGATGACTCTTCTTCCCGCTTGGTCAACAGATATTCTTGGCGGGGACGCCCGCACCTATGGTTTGTTGCTATCTGGTCGTGGGATCGGGGCTCTGGTGGGAGCTCTGATGATTGCATCGCTTGGATATTTAAATATCCGCGGCAAGATTTGGACTGCCGGCAACATGTTAATGCCTTTTACTCTGGTTGCGTTTGCTCTGGCGCGCTGGCTTCCGCTATCCCTGGTGGTGATCATCATCACGGGTTGGAGTTTCATGGTACAGGTAAACACTTCAAACGCACTGGTTCAAACTCAGGTAGAAGACCGGTTGCGAGGTCGCGTGATGTCCATATACACCCTGATCTTCTTTGGCGGGATGCCCTTAGGAGCATTAATAACAGGTCAACTGGCTGACAGGTTTGGAGAACCGGCAACGCTCATCATCAATGCGATAATTCTTGCTATCTCAGCCATTTACATATGGTTTCGCCTGCCGTTTATCCGTAAACTGGAATGAATACCATCTACCTGGTACGCCACGCAGAAGCCGAACACCATGTGCGTTCTATTACCGGAGGGTGGACAGACACATCTCTGACAGCGCGCGGCGTTGAGCAATCGGAGCTGCTGGCTTTTCGGCTCAAACGTTTATTACTAGGTCAGCCTGTGAGACTGGGCGCCAGTAACCTAAAACGATCCATTGAAACCGCAGACATTATTTCCAAAGAGCTGGGAGTTCCACCGGAGATTTTTCCCCGAGTTGACCGACCTGAACAACGGCATTGCAGCCGGAAAAACACACGACCAGGCCAGAACTCTGGCTTTGCCCTTCTCGGAACCCGCCTTGGACTGGCAGCCATATCCCGGCGCGGAATCCTGGCGCCAATTTTATCAACGGATTTACCAGTTCATGGAGCGCCTTCCAACCACACCAGAAGAAATCCTGGTGCTCGTCTCGCATGCTGCCACAATGCACGTGATTATCGATTGGTGGCTGGAAATCCCTGTAGAATCACCCACCCACTTCGAATCTGCGCCAGCCAGCTTAAGTGTATTAGGAATCAATCGTTGGGGGGAACACAGCCTCGAGCGATTAAACGATACCAGCCACCTGGCAGCTGCCGGGTGGGATTTCTGAAACCATTGCTTAAGAAGCCCGCGCAATAGCCGTTAGCAGGAGCACAAGCACTCCCAGGGTGAGGTTAGCCCACACCAGCCGACTCTCCTGGCGGAGCAATTTACTCTGGATTTCTGAAGCTGCTGGATTTTCCAGCCCGCGTGCCTGCTGAAGCGCCAGACGGCGCAGCTTAGGAAACAAGCCCCAGGTCAGGTAGGCTGAAATGCCCAGCATTAAGAAGAATAATATATGTTTCAACAGAATAGCAGCCGCCCAACGGTTTTGAATTTCCAGGAATCCCTGGTAATTGGGACTGGCGCTCATCTGAAGCATTCCTGTACCCACCAGGAGAATTATCGAAAACCAGCCCAGCGGTTCTAACCGAGCCTGCAAAGCCCCGAGCAACATCGCATATTGCCGAGTATCCAATGCACGACGGGCAGCAGGGATCACCAGAATCGACATGCTGGCTAAACCACCGATCCATACAATGGTTGCCAGCATGTGCAGCCAATATGCCAGGGAAAGCGCCCAGGCTGGAGCGCTCATGGGCTTGGCGATGGGTAGGGTGTTTCGCCAATCGGCGGTTGGTCGGTTGGCAGCGGCACGATAACTTCTGACGTAGGCTCTGTGGTCACCTCAACCGGAGGAATTTCGGGTTGTATCTCGGCATTACAGGCTTCTTGAGCCTGGTTATATGCCTGCTGTGACTCATCATCCACACCGATTGCCAGCGAAGATTCCAAAATGGTTATCGCACCACACGCATCACCCTGGTTCATCATTTGTATACCAAGATTCATCAATCCGAGCCGCAATCTTTCACGCGCAGACATGCCTGATCGATCTGTCAAACCCGGAAACGCATTCGCCACATCGGTGAAGTATTCCACCACCTTCTCCCAATCGAGCTCCCAGAAACTCGCTCCAATGGAATACAAAGATACCCAATTCATATAGCCCAGAGCTTCACTGTCCAATGGTCCAAAACGTGAAGCCAGGGTTAAATCATACATCCCACCTTCCAAATCAGCCTGTTTAAGTGCTTTATCGATCCCGCGATTCCGTAAAGCCAGGAACAAAATACCATCGATTGCAACAGGATTATAACTGGGATCAGTTTTTCGTAAAATCAGCAGCGTATCTATCGCTCCAGTCCAATCACCATTGAGCTGAGCCTGAGCTGCCTGATTAAACAATGCATCCAGGTCACTTGTGTCTTGGGGAATGATTGGGGTTGAGGCTGCCGTTGAAGCGGGTGGTGGAGTCGCTGTCGCCCTGAGCATAGTTTGAACTTCAGCCAATTTTTCCAATATTCCAGGATAGTTGGAATCGATACTGGCGATATACTCCAGCCGCTGCAGTGCCCGGTTGTACTGGTGATTGGCGATATCCTGCTCAGCCAGTGTGAATTGTTCATTCGCCTGTGCAGACCGTAAAGTCACCTCTGCATTTCTACGATCCTTAATACCAGATGCATAACCAACACCCGCGCTCAGAAGGAATACCGCGACCAGAATGAGGATCCCCAGCAGTGTGATTCTGCCCCAGGGCGCTACGTTTCTTCTTTTCGGGCGCTGCTGAAACAGGCTCCTCAATATTTCCTGTTTCCGGAGCATCCACTGGAGGATTTACATCAGGTGATTCCCCCCCGGTTGAGCTACCGGAGTGGTGGGAATTGTGTCATCAAAATTAGAATTTTCCATGCGGCACATTATACCCAACTAAGATGAGTCTTTTGTTAGATTTTCACGAGTATAATCGATTCATACCCTTACTTCTCACGTGCTCATCAATGGCTGAAAACCCTGGGATTGTCAGTATTGTTGGAGAAGTTTTACTTTAGACTCTTACTGTTATGATCTGTTCATTCTGGAGAAAATATGAATATTCCAAGCATTGACACCGTGTACTTGATCAATTTTCTTACCGGGCTGCTAAATATTGCCAGCCCGACTGGCTACACTCAGCAGGCAATTGAATACTGCCGCATCGCCCTGCAGGCTTACCCGCAATTGGAGCTTACGACAACGCGTAAAGGCGCTCTGGTTGCCAGGTGGCCAGGTCTCAACAATGATTCACCGAGAGCATTGACCGCACATGTCGATACCTTGGGAGCAATGGTTAAGGAAATCAAGTCAAGTGGGAGATTGAAATTAAGCAAAATAGGCGGCTTCGCCTGGAACACTGTCGAAGGTGAGGGCTGTACTATTTACACTCAGAATGGGTCGGCAATCCGTGGCTCAATTCTCCTTACGAAGGCTTCTTCGCATGTATATAGCAGCCAGGTAAATGATCTAAAGCGTGATGATGACAATATAGAGGTGCGGCTTGATGCACGCACTACCAGCGCTGATGAGACTCGTGGACTGGGTATCGAAGTTGGCGATTTTGTCGCGTTCGATCCTCGGGTTGAGGTGACCAATGGGTTTGTGCGCTCCCGGCATCTAGACGATAAGGCATGTGTCGCCAATATATTGGCTACTTTGAAAGCCATCGAGGATTCCGGGCTGCAGCCCGCCCAAACCACCTACCTGCATATCAGCAACTACGAGGAAGTCGGGCATGGCGCTGCGGCAGGAATTCCCGCAGAAGTCACCGAGCTGCTCAGCGTAGATATGGCAGCCATCGGTGAAGGACAAAATTCCGATGAGTTTCATGCAACAATATGCGTGAAAGACTCGGGCGGACCATACCACCACCGGCTCAGCACTGATCTGCGAAAATTAGCTGACCTCCACCAGGTACCTTATAAAGTGGACATTTATCCGTTTTACGGCTCCGATGGCGAAGCATTCTGGCGGGCAGGAGGTGATGTAGCCGTCGCTCTGATCGGACCGGGAGTAGACGCTTCGCACAACTACGAACGGACTCACCTTGAGGCGCTTACCGCCACATCCAGGTGGCTGGCAGCCTACTTATTGAGTTGAGCTGTGGAGGAAATCCTTGCAGGACGAAGCGGACTTTGAAAGATTACGCCTGGCAATGGTTCAGGATCAGATCGCCAGCCGAAATGTCAAAGACCCGCGCGTTCTTGCAGCTATGCGCATTACCCCGCGTCACTGCTTCGTCCTGCCCGATTATCGCCCGTACGCCTACAACGACTGTCCCCTCCCCATCGGTTATAACCAGACCATATCGCAACCCTACATTGTAGCTTTTATGACCGAGCAGCTTGAGCTCCGCGGGGGTGAAAAAGTCCTCGAAGTGGGTACAGGCTCTGGCTATCAGGCTGCCATCCTCTCTTATCTGGCTCGAGAGGTGATTACAATCGAGCGCTTGCCAGAGCTAGCCGATCGTGCTTCTCGGGTTCTCATCCAGCTCGGATACGACAATGTTACGTCTACAGGTTGGCGATGGAAGCCTGGGTTTTCTCGAGCAGGCTCCATATGACGCAATCATTGTCACTGCAGCTGCCCCGCGCCTCCCACAGGCTTTGCTGGACCAGCTTGGGGATGGAGGACGATTGATTATTCCGGTGGGCAGCCGCGGCGGACAGTATCTTGAAAAATGGGAAAGAAAAGGGCAGGATCTCGATCATGAGACGATCCTGCCCGTAGCTTTCGTACCCTTGCTCGGCCAATATGGCTGGCAGGGGGAATGAGATTAGAGAACCTGAATCAGGCGCGTGTCAAGGTGACAAACACCATGGGACGTCGTCTGGTTTTGTTGTAGATATAAGACTTAATCGTTTGCTCAAGATCCTGCTGCATATTCGATTACCATTCGACGTAGCTTCGTGAGCCAGCCGTAGCAATGCGGCAGAAAAATCTTCACCATTTCGTGGCTCGATAAAACCACGCGAGAAGATTTCAGGCTCTCGGCAAGGACGTAAAGAATTCCGGTCGACTGTCAGGTGCACCAAAACAAAACCCTCACGTGCTAAAGCCTCACGCTCTCGGACGACACCCGGACCCACATCGCCCACACCACCGCCATCCACAAAAACGTAACCCCCTGGTAAACGTTCAGCGAGGCGCATCTTACCATCTACAAACTCAATCACCTGACCGTTTTCAATTACGGCAATATGATCATCTGATATGCCTAGTTTTCTAGCGATGTTGGCGTGCTGGTGTAGCTGGTGCAGCTCACCGTGGATCGGTATAAAGTATTCCGGTCGCACCAGATTAATCAATAGCTTCATCTCTTCTTGACTGGCATGACCTGAAACGTGCACAGGGGCAATGGCATCATAGATCACATTCGCCCCACGTCTGAAGAGGCGGTTGATCGTGCGATAAACGCTCTCCTCGTTTCCAGGAATCGGGTGAGAAGACAGCACCACTGTATCGCCGGGGATCAGGTCAAACTGGCGGTTGGTGCCGGTTGACAATCTGCCTAAGATTGAAGTGGGCTCGCCCTGCGTGCCTGTGCACATTAGCACGACTTCTCGACTAGGCATTTTCAAGGCTTGTTCAGCGCTGACAATTAAGTCATCTGGCAAGATCAGGTAGCCGAGTTTTCGAGCGATCTTCGCATTTTCAACCATGCTCATGCCGATAAATGCGATTTTCCGCTTGTGCTTCAAAGCAGTATTACCAACCTGCTGCATACGTGAGATTAACGAAGCAAAACTGGCAATGATGATCCGCCCAGGTGCGTTGCGGAATACCTCATCAAAAGCTGGCTCAATGACCCGTTCTGACGGTGTCCAACCAGCGCGGTTGGCATTTGTCGAATCGGATAACAATGCCAGCACTTTTCTGCCAGAGAGCTCTGCCAGCTTGGCATAGTCAGTCGGCCAATTATCAACTGGGGTATGATCGAACTTATAATCACCGGTATGGACCACCAACCCAGCAGGCGTAGTAATCGCCAGACCCACCCCGTCGGGTACAGAATGGCTCACATGAAAGAATTCTACCGAGAACGGACCAATCTGAATTTTTTCGCCCGCCTGTACGGTATTTAATTGAACCTTACTTAACAACCCCCCACGAGTAAGTTTTACCTCCAGCAGACCGCGGGTTAATGGTGTTGCGTAAATCGGCGCGTTGATCTGTTCCAGCAGATGATGGATCGCGCCGGTATGATCTTCATGTCCATGGGTGATGATAATTCCCCGTACCCAGTCTCGTTTGTCAATGAGATACTGAAAATCGGGTATGATGTAATCAATCCCCAGCATATCATTATCCGGGAACATTAACCCGGCATCTACAACCAGAATATTCTTCTGGTATTCGTAGACCATCATGTTTTTTCCAACTTCCCCTAAGCCCCCCAGGGGAATAATACGTAATATTTGCTTACTCATTCTAATAACCTTCTATATATTAAATTTAAAAAAGACGCCCCGACCGTTTTACTACCTGGAAAGGGCATCGAACTGATCTCAATTGGATGTAACTACTATTTCCATTATTCGTCCGGTCAAACGACCACCCCCTGCTTGCATATATGATTTTCACAACGCTAACCAACTTTTAATAACTAAAATCTAATCACAGGCTTGGTTTACAAACTTCTTTGCCAATTGCCAGAATTGTAACCTATGCGATGCTTTTTGTCAAAGATGGCTCTACTATAGTGCAAAATAAAATCTGGCTGCCCAGACATTCTTCTTGGACAGCCAGACTTGATTATCCTTCGAACCGGTTTTTAGTAATCCGGCATCGGAGGAGGAGCGGGCTTATCCTTCTCAGGCAGATCAGTAATCAAGGCTTCGGTGGTCAGGATCATGGCTGCGATCGAGGCTGCATTTTCCAATGCACCACGAGTCACTTTTGCTGGATCAATGACACCATCTTCAATCATATCCAGATACTCTTCTTTGATCACATCAAAACCGATGCGAGAATTGCCTTTCTCTTTCTGCATGCGGCGAACATTCTCCAACACGACAGAGCCATCTTTTCCGGCATTCTCTGCAATCTTCTTCAGAGGCACTTCCAGAGCTTTGCGGACAATATTGACACCCACCTGGGCATCCTCGTCATCCAGCTTCAAGGCTTCCAGAGCAGCCACAGCGTTAATCAGGGTAACACCACCGCCTGGAACGATACCTTCTTCCACGGCTGCACGAGTGGCTGAGAGGGCATCTTCCACACGGTGCTTCTTTTCCTTCAGCTCAGTCTCGGTTGCTGCGCCAACGCGGATGATTGCCACACCACCGGACAATTTTGCCAGACGTTCTTGCAGTTTTTCCTTGTCGTAATCGCTGGTGCTCTTATCGATTTCAACACGAATCTGCTCAATACGACCCTTAATCTGCTTTCCATCACCCTTACCACCCACAATGGTGGTGTCGTCCTTAGTGACAACAATCTTTTCGCAGTGACCGAGGTCGGCAACGGTAATACTTTCCAGTTTTCGCCCGGTCTCTTCAGAAATGACGTTACCGCCAGTAAGAACAGCAATATCCTGCAGCATTGCCTTGCGGCGATCGCCAAAACCAGGGGCTTTGATTGCCACGACGTTCAGCATACCGCGCAGCTTGTTCAGTACCAGGGTCGCCAAAGCCTCGCCATCAATGTCTTCAGCAATAATCACCAGGTCGCGACGACCAATTTGGACCAGTTTCTCAAGGATAGGCACAATATCCTGGGCAGCCGAAATCTTTTTATCGTAGATCAAGATGTAAGCATCGCTGATCGATGCTTCCATGTGCTCCGGATCAGTGATGAAATATGCAGAAATGTAACCACGATCGAACTGCATACCCTCTACGTATTCTTTCTCAAACTCCAGGCCTTTGGACTCTTCCACGGTGATGACGCCGTCTTTACCAACTTTGTCCATAACATCGGCGATCAATTCACCGATCTGGCGGTCCTGAGCAGAAATGGAGGCCACGTTGGCGATTTCTTCCTTGGTGGTCAATTCAATGGACTGCTCGTTAATTTTTAGAGCAGCGGTCCGTGTAGCAGCTTCAATACCGCGCTTGAGCAGCATGGGATTCACACCAGCTGCCAGGCTTTTCATACCTTCGACAACGATCGAATGGGCTAATACGGTAGAAGTGGTTGTACCATCACCAGCGATATCGTTGGTTTTTGTCGCTGCTTCCTTGAGGAGCTGAGCGCCCATATTTTCGAAGGGATTCTCCAGCTCAATTTCCTTGGCAACGGTCACACCATCATGCGTAATGGTCGGGGGGCCAAATTTTTTGTCTAGTGCTACATTGCGTCCCTTGGGGCCAAGGGTGGTTGCCACTGCCTTCGCCAGGGATTCCATCCCATGGGACAGGTGGCGGCGTGCTTCTTCAGAGAAAACAAGTTGCTTTGCCATAGAACTCTTACTCCTTAAATTATTACGGGGATTAGTCGTTTAGTACGATTGCTAACAGGTCGCTCTCGCGCAGGATGAGCAATTTCTTGCCATCAACCTTGATTTCGGTGCCTGCATACTTGGCGAAAAGAACTGTGTCGCCTGCTTTTACATCCATCTGGATGTAATCGCCATCTTCATCGCGTTCGCCTGGGCCAGCGGATAAGACGATACCCTTTTGCGGCTTTTCTTTTGCGGTCTCAGGAAGTACGATCCCACCAGCGGTGATTTCTTCCTGTTCCATGGGTTCTACGACCACGCGATTGCCTAAAGGTTTTAGATTTAGAGCCATACATGCCTCCTGATAAAAATTGGGGTGGATTAAGTCTGCTTAGCAATCGACACACCTGACTGCTAATATGCAGAGGCAATAATACCCATGATTTAAGTTAAAGTCAAGGGGGTCGATCCAAATTCTTATATATATCTTACATACCCGGCGTTGGGCTGGGCGATGATGCAGGCACCGGGGTAGCGGCTGGCGTTCCCCCACCGTTCAACCTACGGCATATCCCCTCACTATCATCAATAATTCCGATTAAGGTTACATCGTCAGGACGGTATGCCCGAACTTCCTCCAATACCGCTACCGCTTCAGCGCAGTAATTTTCGTTCGGTCGGCTGAGAAATGCCAGGTTGGTGCCATATTCCACGTAGAAATATGCCACCGTCAGGCTGGACAGCGGCAAACCCTGGACTTGTGCGCCTCCCATTTCATTTTCCGAGGCTTCACAGCCACGCACAGCGCATTTCAACAGCGGGTTTGCACCTTCATAGTTCCTGGCACGCCGGAAAATGATGCCTAATTGACCGTAGGTATGGGCATTTTGATTGTCAAAAGAAAGCGCCTTCTCGGCATTCACACCTGCGATAAAGAATTGACCCTGTTGGGTATAGGTTTTCGCAATTTCGATATATGGCAGTGGATTTTGTACTCCCAACTGAGAATTTATCGTCGCAGCCCGGTCAAAATACTCCAGCGCTTTATCGGGATTCTTAATCCCTTCACGATAATTTTGACCGATAAGAATGTACAAAAATGTTAAATTAGGAGAGATATCTACTGCCAGCAAATACTCTTCAATTGCCTGGCGGTACTGACCTAATGATTCCCAGACATAGGCATATACTCGATGCGTATCCATTAAGTCGGAGCGCTTCTCTACTGCTAACTCCGCATACTTAATTGCTTGCGTCAATTTCTGCTGGTCAGCCAGGATCTCCGCATAATATGCCAGCGCAAGCGCGTTCTCTGGATCGAGCTGGTAAGCCCGCGAGGCTTCCCGCTCAGCCTGCACCAGCAATTCCTGGCTGGTTTGTGTGTCTACTAATGAGTTATAGGCATACCAGTCAAGGACAAACGCCCGAATTGCACGAACGGTGCTGTCGTCCGGGGACAACTCGATAGCATTATCCGCCGACTGGAGCGCCTCTTTCAAGCGCTCTAACCGTTCGGTGTCGTTACGCAGCATTTGGGATGAATATGCCTGGATGCGGGCAAGTTCTGCCCATGCCTGACCATTGGACGAGTCTCTTTCCAGGGCAGCCTTGTAAGCATCTATGGCATCATTGATGACGGGTCCGCTGAGCGTAGGCAAGGGAGTAGGGGTACCGGGCATGGGTGTTCCTGTAATGGTGATGCTGGAGGGCAGGTTGTCGCTCGGGTCATCCAGCTTGCCTGCATCAAAATAAGCCTGGGCCTCCAGCAAATAGGAGCTCGCCTGCCGGGTAGGCGTGGGCGTAGGCTCAAGAGGCGATTTGAGCTCACCGCGTTGCAGCCCGAGCAAGATCCACACTCCGCCGAGGATCAATGCCAGCAATATCAAGATCCGGTAAAAACTCGAGCCTTGCTGTTTGGTTCGAAAAGTAGGGCGCTTCCCCACCAATAGTCGGTTCATCTATGTATAAAACTACGGAGTAGCCGTACTCTCTACTGTAGCAGGAATGGTTGGCTGTGGTGTCTGCGCGCTTTCTGCGCACATTTCCAATCCCTGAGTGGCATTATAGACAGCAATTTCGTCGTTTGGGACATCCGTGAGCAATTGTTGAAATACCGGAATCGCCTCAGCACACCGCAAGCTGCGCGCCAGCGCAAACCCCAGATACCAGTAGTATTCCTCCACCCGACCATAGGTTAAGGATAATCCTTCCACCGCCACACCTTCGTTTGTGGAACCTCCCTTGGTAGCCAGGATCAACGCGGGAATTGCTCTCGGATAATCTTCCATCTTGTAATAAATAATACCCAGGTTGCCATGCAATCGTGGATCAGCAGGAATTACCTTCACCGCCTCTTCTGCATATTGGGCTGCCTGCGGGAACCGTCCATCAGCAAAGAAAGAGCGGGAGAGCTCGGTAAGTGCAACGGTGTCATTTGGATTCAGCGCGTAGGATGCTAATAGTGCCTCTTGAGCCAGGTCGTAATTTTCCAGCAGCTTATAGGCTACCCCCAGGTTTAAATACAAATCAGCGATATTTTTGTTAATCGCCAGGGCAGCCTGGAACTCCTCCACAGATTCTTCAACATTCTGTGTATTCAATAACACGATCCCTCGCGCTCGATGAGTTTCCAGTGCAGAGGGGTCTAAATCGCGCGCCTTCTTCGATTCCTCGATGGCTTTATCGTACAGGTTATAGTCACCTTGATTGATTAATATTTCTGCATAATAAGCATGAGCCAGGGCATTATTTGGATCCAGGTCCAGGGCTTTCAGGACCACCCGTTCAGCCTCGCCATATTTCTCCTGGAAACCCAGCGCCCATGCCTGGACCGCGTGCGCCATCGGGTTGTCAGCATTTTTAAGCAGCGCGTTTTGAGTATTTTCTATCGCTTCATCATACTGCCCGGCGAATACCTGCAAACGGGCCAGTGCAATGTAGTTAGCCGCGTTTTCCGGATCGCTATTAATAGCTTCTTTGAAAGCCTGAATCGCCAGAGTCAGTTTCCCCTGCCGGAAGTAGTCATCTCCCTGGTTTACGAATGATTCTGGACTCTGTGTCGGCGTGGGTGTAGGAACAAAAAACGGTGGCGTGGCCGGCACAACCACCTGGCTGACGTACAATGCGCCGCCAATTAAAGCTAAGCAATAGAGCAATTCGCCAGAAGCTGGTGCGTGAACGCGGTTTGCGCGACATTGTCCATTTATTTCCTCGTAAATACATAATTTCATCATACCATTTATAAAAGAACAAAGTCAAGATAAGGCTTAATTAACTCTAATTCCTTGTCAGGTTTGACGCAAGCGGCTAGAATGAACGAGTGATGCAATTCGATGTTTTCACCCTGTTTCCAGAAATTTTTTCCGCATATTTAGAATCGAGCATATTATTACGCGCCCGGCAGCGCAGCCTGATCCAGGTTAATCTGCACAACATCCGCGACTGGACCTGGGACCGTCACCATATCACCGACGATGAACCGTACGGCGGTGGCGGGGGAATGGTCATGAAGCCAGAACCTATCTTTACAGCTGTTGAAAGTGTGCTGGGTCCTTCACCTGATTGCCCGGTAATTCTGCTCACACCGCAAGGGCGCGTCTTTACCCAGGAGATAGCCATCGAATTGGCAAGTCTGCACCACCCCGCTTCTCCACATATAGAGGAAGATCAATATGTAAAACCTGCCCGATTGGCACTCATTTGCGGTCGGTATGAGGGAGTAGACGAACGTGTCCGTGAGCACCTTGTCACAGACCAGATTTCAATCGGCGACTTCGTTATCACCGGTGGTGAGCTCCCGGCTCTGATCTTGATCGATGCGGTCAGCCGCTTGATCCCTGGTGTCCTGGGAGATCCTGACGGTGCCTGGGACGACTCTCACGCCTCAGGTCTGCTGGAGTACCCGCATTACACCCGCCCACCTGAATATCGCGGCTGGCGCGTTCCGGATATCCTTTTATCAGGCGACCACGCAAAAATCGCCCGCTGGCGGCGCGAGCAGGCTTTGCTACGCACATGGCGCCAACGACCAGATTTGCTTGAAACTGCTCCGTTGAGTTCTCAAGACTTGAAATATCTGGCAAAGCTATCAGATGAGTCACAATAATTAGCACATTTCATTTTTAGCTGCTTCATGCGTACGAGGAGATTATGAAATTTAATTACGGAAAAATATTTTTGTTAGGCTTTGGATTTTTCGGGGTCAGCGTGATCTGGGGAGTGTATAACGCCTTTGTGCCGCTGTTCTTAGCCAATAAATTTCTTCTATCTCCTGCCTGGATCGGCTTTTTCATGACCCTGGATAATATTGCTGCTCTACTGATCCAACCTCCAGTTGGCGCCTGGTCAGACCGGCTGCGAACACCCATCGGTCGGCGGATGCCGTTTATCCTGATTGGCGCACCCATTGGTGCGATTGTTTTTGGGATCATACCATTGGTCGCAGTCTTGCCGCTGTATTCGTTGCCTGCACGATCGACCCTGCTGATCAGTATGGCATTCTGGCGCACGCCGGTCGTCGCCTTGATGCCGGATATCACTCCATCACCTAAACGCTCACAGGCAAACGGAGTCATCAACTTCATGGGTGGAGTTGGATCGATCATTTCATTCCTGGGCGGTTCAGCACTGTACAAAATTAATCCTGCGTTTCCTTTTTGGCTCGCCTCCGGCCTGGTTATCCTCTCCGCCACGCTCGTTCTAATCTTCATCCGCGAACCCAAGAATTACGAAGCAGGGCGAAAAACAACCCGGTATGCTTGCCAGCCTGGCAGAGCTGTTTCGCAACCATGATACAAGCGCTATCCGCCTGTTTTTTGCCATACTATTTTGGTTTCTGGCGTATACGGCGGTTGAAGCCTTTTTCACACTGTATGTCAACAAACATCTCGGACAGGAGGAAGCAGAAGGTCCACGCCTGCTCGGGCAGCTATCTTTGTTCTTTGTGTTAGCAGCGCTGCCATCCGGTTTAATCGGTGCAAAAATTGGTCGTCGCATCACCATTATGATCGGGATCGCCTTATTTGCGGGCATGCTAGCGATGATATTTTTCATACCGGTAAATGTATTGATTTCACCATTGGCTCGTTTACCAATCTTAGGCATTGTTCCCGTCATCGGTGTTTTCTTGATGCTTGCTGGGATTGCCTGGGCGCTGATTAATATCAATTCCCTGCCTATGGTGGTAGACATGACTGTTGCGGCGCGTATCGGAACCTACACAGGTCTCTATTACCTCTTTTCCACCCTGGCTGCCATCATTGGACCAAATATCAATGGTTGGATTGTCGAGCTGACGGGGGACAACTATAATAATATAATGCTGGCTGCTCCATTCTACTTAGCAGCAGCATTTATCTTAATGATGGGAGTCAAGCGCGGCGAGGCTACTCAGACACTATCTGCAACAGCATTCGTTCCACTTTCGGAGGATTAATCGATGAATATTTTAGTTACCGGCGGTGCCGGTTATATTGGAAGCCACACCTGCCTCGAGCTTCTTCAAGCAGGTCACGAAGTCATTGTGGTGGACAACCTGGGTAACAGCAAATACGAATCCTTGCGGAGGGTTCAGGATATCACCGGCAAGAAGCTGCATTTCTATCCGGTTGACTTACTGTACAAGCCAGGGCTGGAAACCGTTTTTCAGCAGCATAATATCGACGCAGTGATCCATTTTGCTGCCCTTAAAGCGCCTGGCGAATCGGTAGAACAACCGCTGCATTATTACCACAACAATCTGACTGGTACCATCCACTTACTTCAAGTAATGCAGGCATGCGGGGTAAAAAACATCGTATTCAGCTCATCAGCGACTGTTTATGGACTTGTAAACCAGCCGCCCCTGTTTGAAGATATGCCCCTGGGTGAAGTGATAAATCCCTATGGCTGGACCAAATGGATGATGGAACAAATTTTGCGAGACATTTATGTTGCCGACCCATCCTGGAACATTGCTCTACTGCGTTACTTTAACCCGGTTGGCGCTCACCAAAGCGGGCAAATTGGAGAAGATCCTAACGGGATTCCCACCAACCTGATTCCATATATCGCCCAGGTTGCAGTTGGAAAATTACCCTACCTGAGAGTGTTCGGTAATGACTATCCCACTCCCGATGGCACCTGCATCCGAGATTATATTCACGTGGTTGACCTGGCAGTCGGGCATCTGAGTGCATTGGAGAAGCTTGCCACGAAGCCCGGAATTATCACATATAACCTGGGAACCGGCAGAGGTTACAGCGTACTAGAAGTAGTCGATGCTTATTCAAAAGTATGCGGTAAACCGATCCCGTATCAAATCGTCGGGCGAAGACCCGGTGATTTGCCAACCAGCTACTCCGACTCTTCTAAAGCAGAGCGGGAACTGGGCTGGAAAGCCCATCGAACCATCGAAGACATGTGCGCTGATTCCTGGCGCTGGCAGTCGAAATATCCAAACGGGTATTCATAATGCGTCATTCCTGGTGAGCTGGTGGTATGGATTGATGCGCATATATTAGTCATCAATAAACCATCTCATTTGCTCACCCTCCCGGATGGTTATGATCCTGCGCTGCCCCACCTAAAAGCCATTCTGGAGCCAGAGTTTGGACCGTTATGGATTGTTCACCGGCTGGATCGAGAGACCAGCGGAGTCCTTGTCCTGGCGCGCACCGCTCAATCTCACCAGGCATTAAACACCCAGTTCGAGCATCGCCAGGCTTCAAAGATCTATCATGCGATCGTGTGTGGCTGCCCTGACTGGCAGGAAAGTCAAGTCAAGCAGCCACTCCTGGTCAATGGTGACCACCGCCATCGCACGAGAGTCAATCCACAACGTGGTAAAGCTGCTCAAACCGATCTGCTTGTGTTGGAGCGCTTCAAGGGATATTGCCTGATCCAGGCAATCCCTCAGACCGGACGCACCCACCAGATCCGGGCGCACCTGGCCAGTATCGACCTGCCTTTACTGGGCGACCCGCTATACGGAGGATCCGTAGGTTTATATTTATCCCAGATCGAACCAGGCTCTCATGGCGATCAAGAGAATGAACCGCCACTACTCAACCGGGTGGCGCTGCACGCCTGGTCGCTCACTTTCGAACACCCTGACACAAAAGAAAAACTGACGATCGAAGCGCCATATCCCAAGGACTTCCAGAAAGCCTTGCAGATGATGCGCCGCTACGTTAGATTCATGTAAGAAATCGTTCCAGCAGGACAGCTTTTCTTGACGATCTCATGCCTGCATGGTATGATTTTTCTCGTTATGTTAGCAGTCTACCCGATCGACTGCTAAAATAGCAAAGATATCCGATGAGCGAGATTACCGAACGGCAAAAAATAATCCTTGCGTTGGCTATTCGAGACTATATCGAGAAAGCCCAGCCCGTCGCATCAGAGCGTCTGGTAGAAGATTACCATCTGCGTTTCAGTTCTGCTACTGTACGCAATGATTTGGCTACCCTGACCGACATGGGCTATCTGCGCCAGCCGCACACTGCCGCAGGGAGAGTCCCCACCGAGGAAGGTTATCGCTATTTCGTACGCCAGCTCATGGGGCACATTGAGCTGCCAGATATGGCTAAGCGAACAATCAGCCACCAGTTCTATCAGGCTGGAATGGACATGAGCCGCCTGATGCGCCTGGCAGCATCAGTATTGGCACAGCAATCCCAGGCTGCCTCGTTGGTGACAGCCCCACATCTGGAAAAACCGGTGTTCAAGCACCTGGAATTAATTGCCATCCATGGTCGCCAGATCTTGATGGTATTAGTGCTATCCGGTGGTGAAGTCAGCCAGCAGATGCTCGCTCTGGCTGAACCGGTCACTCAGGAGCGTCTCAGTGCCACAGCACAACGGCTGAACATGCTATTTCAAAACCTCGATCTAGATGAGTTAAACTCACTATCAACCCAGCTCGATGCTTTAGAGGCGGACGTTATGCGCCTGGTAGGCGAGGACATGCGTCGTATGGGTTACGTATTAAGTGGCGAGGTGTACCGGGACGGAATCGCACATGTGCTGGCAGAGCCCGAGTTTGGAGAGGTCGAAGTCGCCCGTAAAGCCTTGCGCATACTTGAAGAGCGACCATTATTGGAGAATTTACTTAACCGCACGGTGATGAACAGCGAGTTAGGTGGTATTCATGTCCTGATTGGCGGTGAGGGTACCTGGGAAGAGCTGCGCGACTGTTCGATGATCCTGGCTCGCTATGGGGTAGATGGACTTGCGACCGGAACCGTAGGTGTTCTTGGTCCCATCCGTATGCCCTACGGGCGCACGATCTCCACGGTACGCTTCGTAGCAAATTTGCTCAGTGATCTGATTACTGATCTGCATACGGATTGATTAACAAAATCTTTCCTTCTAATGGAGCATAGAAATAATGACGAAAAAGAATCAAAGTACAGAACCGACCCTGAATGAGTACGAGTTGCCTGCGGTGGAAGAACCAGCCGCTGCTGCCCAAACCGAAACGATCTCAGAAGAGATCAATACGGAGTTCCTGCGCTTACAGCAAGAATTGGCTGAATCTCAGGCAAAGGCAAACGAATACCTGGATGGCTGGCAGCGCTCTCGGGCGGATTTTATGAATTATAAAAAGCGGGTTGACCGTGAACAGGCAGAGGTTTACCAACGCGCCACGGGCACAATCATCAAAAAGTATCTGGAAGTCGTCGATGACTTGGAATTAGCACTGCGCAATCGTCCGGAAGCTGGTGATGGTTCGGTTTGGGCGAATGGGATCGAGCTCATTTACCGCAAGCTGCTGACGATCCTGGAGAATGAAGGAGTCCAGCGGATTATCCCGCTAGGGCAGCTCTTCGATCCTAATTTTCACGAAGCGATCTCTCTCGAGCCATCTGACCAGACAGAGAGCGGATATATCATTGGCGTACTCAAGTCAGGCTATATGCTTGGAGACAAAGTCATCCGCCCGGCGCTGGTGCGAGTAGCTCAATAAAACATAACACAAACAAGGTTGGAGGAATAATCTATGGCAAAAATTATCGGCATTGATCTTGGCACTACGAACTCAGTGGTTGCCATCATGGAAGGCAACGAGCCCGTTGTGATCCCTTCACGCGAGGGTGAACGATTGGTGCCATCAGTTGTCGCGGTCAACAAGAACCACGAGCGCATGATCGGGCGAACCGCACGCAATCAGGCAGTCGTGAATCCGGAAAACACCGTATTTTCAATCAAACGCTTTATGGGTCGGAAATTCAACGACCCTGAAGTTCAGAAAGCAATTTCTCGGGTGCCCTACAAGGTCTCCGAAGCACCCAATGGTGACATTCGCGTCATGATCGATGGTAAAGAATACTCACCCCCCGAGATATCTGCCATGATTCTCGGCAAAATGAAATCTGATGCAGAAGCATATCTCGGCGAAACTGTTACGCAGGCGGTCATCACCGTACCAGCATACTTCAATGATGCTCAGCGTAATGCAACCAAGGATGCCGGAAAGATCGCTGGATTAGAAGTCCTGCGCATCATTAACGAGCCCACCGCCTCATCCCTGGCCTATGGCCTGGATAAGAAAAAAGATGAAACCATCGCAGTATACGACCTGGGCGGTGGTACGTTCGATATCTCGATCCTGGATGTCGGCGATGGCGTTTTTCAGGTGCGTTCTACCAGCGGCGATACATTCCTGGGTGGCGACGATTTTGACCAGCGAGTTATTGACTACATCGCCAGTGAATTCCAGAAAGAAAATGGCATCGATTTACGCCGTGACCGCCAGGCTTTGCAGCGCTTGAAAGAAGCATCAGAAAAGGCCAAGATTGAGCTATCCACGCTGATGCAAACCGAGATCAATCTGCCCTATATCACTGCAGATGCATCCGGTCCAAAGCATCTGGTCATGACGCTCACCCGCGCCAAGCTGGAACAGCTTACCAATGATCTCATTGAACGCTCCCTCGGTCCGGTGCGCCAGGCAATCAAGGATGCTGACCTGAAAACCGATAAAATTGACGAAATCGTCCTGGTAGGCGGAATGACGCGTATGCCTGCAGTCCAGGAAGCGGTGCGCAAGCTCTTCAATAAAGAACCCCACAAGGGCGTCAACCCGGATGAGGTCGTGGCAGTAGGTGCAGCGATCCAGGCGGGCGTGTTGGGTGGAGATGTTAAAGATATCCTCCTGCTCGACGTCACCCCGCTGAGTCTCTCCGTTGAAACCCTTGGCGGCGTCTCTACTCCCTTAATCGAGCGCAACACCACCATCCCCACCCGGAAAAGCCAGATCTTCTCAACTGCCAGCGACAGCCAGACTCAGGTTGAAATCCATGTGGTGCAGGGAGAACGACCGATGGCATCCGACAACAAATCGCTGGGAAAATTCATTCTGGATGGTCTTCCGCCAGCTCCTCGAGGCGTTCCCCAAGTCGAGGTTACTTTCGACATTGATGCTAACGGCATTCTAAAGGTTACCGCTCAAGATAAAGCCACCGGGCGCAGCCAGCATATTACCATTACTGCCTCTTCCGGTCTTTCCGACACAGAAGTTGAGCGCATGCGTAAGGATGCTGAGGCCCATGCTGAGGAAGACCGCAAGCGCAAAGAGCTGATCGAAGCCCATAACAATGCAGATAATACCGCCTATGGCGCCGAGAAAGTATTGCGCGATCTGGGTGATAAGGTGCCAGCTGAGCTGCGCAAGCAGGTAGAAGACAAAATTTCACGCGTACGCGAAGTTATGAATGGCAGCGATGCGGATGCAATCCGGCAGGCGACCGACGAACTGAATCAGACGCTCTCCCAGGTTGGTACTGCAGCTTACCAGCAGCCCCCCGAACCAGAAGGTCAGGCTGGTGGTGGCACGAGCGAGCCCCCACCCGATAGCGGCAATGAAAACGTCGTTGATGGTGAATTTAGATAATTAACCTTATGCAGACAGGCGTGAATGCCGAGCATCACGCCTGTCTGATCTTCGAGTTGCTATGAGCGATCGCGATTATTACGAAGTTCTGGGCGTATCCCGCAATGCCTCTGCAGATGACTTAAAGGCTGCTTTCCGTCGTCTGGCGCGCCAGTATCACCCGGATGTAAACTCGGCACCGGATGCCGAGGAAAAATTTAAAGAGATCAATGAGGCTTACGCCATCCTCTCTGACGACCAGAAACGGGCAGCTTATGACCGGTTTGGACACGCCGGCGTTCGCGGGCCGAGTGGATCTCCAGATATAAACGTTGATTTCTCTAATTTCGCAGATATCTTCAGCGATCTATTTGGCTTTGGCGGGCTCGGACGCAACGCCACACGCCAGCGAAACGCCCCTCGCCGCGGCGCGGACCTGCAGCTTCAGCTCGAGCTCTCTTTCGAAGAAGCTGTCTTTGGTATCGATAAGGAAGTTGAAATCGTTCGCGACGAAGTTTGTACGACATGCTCGGGCACAGGAGCCGAACCGGGCACATCCCCGGTACGCTGTAGCAGTTGCAATGGCACTGGCGAGATCCGCCAGATGCGCCAGACTTTGCTTGGCTCCATGGTTCAGGTATCTACATGCCCCACCTGTAATGGTCAGGGAGAAACAATCTCAACACCATGTCATATCTGCCGGGGACGTGGAGTGGAACGAAAAACGCGTCGCAAGGTTGTGAGCGTCCCTGCCGGAGTGGATACCGGGACACAGATGCGCCTGGCGGGCGAAGGTCAGCCGGGAATTAATGGCGGTCCAAGTGGTAATTTATTCATCGCCATTAAAAGTTAAGCCACATAAATATTTCAAACGTCGCGAGAATGATATCCTGATCAATCTGAATATCAATATCTCCCAGGCTGCGCTGGGCGATGAAGTCCAGGTGCCGACTGTTGATGGAACAATGATGTTAAAAATCCCTGCTGGTATTCAACCTGGAAAAGCGATCAACATGAAGGGGAAAGGTGTGCCCCGCCTGCGTGGCAGCGGGCGCGGTGACCAGATCGTTCTTATTAATGTCGAAATCCCGACCCGTCTTTCATCTGAACAACGCCAGCTCCTTGAGCAGTTGGGAAAGAGCCTGGGACATGATGCCAAACCTCAGGAACGAGGCTTCCTGGATTGGTTGAAAGATACCTTAGGAGGGTAATCCATGCTGGGTGATACCTGGCTGGAAGCATCCCTGATCGTGAATGGCGAGCTGGCTGAAGCTGTGGCTGAGGTTCTGGCTCGTTATGCGCCGAATGGGGTTGTTATCGAAAGCACCGGGGTGACAGCCGGACCGGATGACAGCGAAGGGCGCGCCATTGGACCACTGCGCGTAAGTGCATACCTGCCCATGGATAGACCAGATTGAAGCCACCCGTCACAAGCTGGAGGAGGCGTTGTGGTATCTGGGTCGCATTCAGCCCCTTCCACCTGTAGAATTCCGGCCAGTTCAGGAGACTAACTGGGCAGAAACCTGGAAGCAGCATTACCGCCCGATTGTGCTTGGTCAAAAACTGGTCATCGTTCCCGCCTGGCTGGAATCACCCCAACCAGAGCGTATCGCCATTCGCATCGATCCTGGCATGGCTTTTGGCACGGGCACCCACCCGACCACCCAATTGTGCCTTGAGTTGATAGAGAGCTTTTATCAGCAAAATCACCGTCCCTGACTACAATGTCATCGATATTGGCTGTGGCTCTGGCATACTCAGTATCGCCGCGTCTCAAACTTGGGGCACGGCGAGCCCTGGGTGTTGATATAGATCCTGATGCCGTCAAACGCAGCACGAGAAAATGCTGAGCTCAACCAGGTCAGCGAACAATTCTTCATCGGCATGGGTTCCGTAAATGAAGTACGCCTCGGAGAGTATTCGATCCATCGTTCTGGATTGGTGTTAGCTAACATCCTGGCGCCTGTCCTGGTACAACTGCTGGATAACCGCCTCGGCGATTTAGTGCTGCCAGGTGGCTGGTTAATTCTCTCGGGCATCCTCAAAGATCAGGCAACTCAGGTAGAAGAAGCACTCCACCGACATGGTCTGATCCTGCACAACCGCCGGTTCATCGATGATTGGGTGGCGCTGGCAGCAAGGCGGTAATAATTTAGAAAGATTTGACTTCAGGGGGACTATATTAAGTACAATTCGTTTATGCCAGACAGCAAAACGAATGTTCATTTTTCTCCATCGAAGACAATCTGGCCTGTTTTGGCTCTTACTGTTGATCGGTGTCATCGTCATTGCTCTCGATGGACCTCAAATTTTGGGAGTACTAAAAGAGGCAGACTGGAAAGCGCTACCCCCTGCATTGTTATTCACTGCCCTGTCTTACCTCGCCGTCTAGCTACACCTATGTCATAATTGCTTATATGCTCGACATTCGAATGCCCCGACTGGCATTGGGGGAAATATGCTATGTAACAACCTCACTCAATCACGTCGTACGCAGTGGTGGGGTAGCCGGATATTCAATGCGCTGCCTGCTGATGATCCCTTATGGTGTGAAGAGTCAACGACGTGCTGACTTCATCGCTTCTCCACCTCTATCTGACAAGCCTGGACATGTTACTGATGCTGCCAGTTGGCATTGCCTATGTCATATTGACGATGGAGGTATCCTCGTTAATGGAGATGGATCTTGGGCTCAATGGTCGTGCTGATGCTGGTAATATCGATCGGGATTACTTTGATCGTATTCTCAGACGTGCGTACGCACCCGATTGGTTGAAATCTTCGCTGAAATTGGGTCGTTGGGTATCGATTTCTTGGCGCAGGCATCGTGATCTACCCCAATGGTTAAGACGCCTCAATTTAGGTGGTCAATTGCGAGATTTTAACCAGCACATGGACCACGGCAGTAAAGTTTTACGCCGTCAAGCCGGTAAGACTGGTTTGATCCTCTTGATCGCAATTTTAGATTGGGTCTCCAGTGTCATCGTACTGTATTACTGCTTTACCGCTTTTGGAGTGCACCTTCCCATTGGCGCGGTCGCTGCCTGCTTTGTTATCGGCATTATGGCAGGTGTGATTTCTGCCTTGCCAGGTGGAATTGGCGTTCAAGAAGGTTCGATGACGGGCATCGCCATGCTTATGGGGGTCAGCTTTGAGCAAGCAATCCTGACGGCGTTTCTCTTCAGAATAGTCTATTATTTTATACCGTACGCCGTTACGCCGTTGTTCTATTGGCGATTATTGCGCCAGGCTAATCATTTATCCAGCGAACAAACTTGAGCAATCTATGAACCGGTTTTCTTCGCTTTCCCTTAACTTGAGAGGGAGTTTATCATGTTAACGCATGGTATCATTAATCCATGAGTGCCTCACCCACTACCTACTCAAACCACGAGCTGGCGGAAATTTTCCAAACAATCGCCAGCCTGCTTGAAATCAAAGGGGAAGTCATTTATAAAATTCTGGCCTACCGTAAAGCCGCGGACAGCCTGGAGAACCTGGCTTCTGACGCGACCGCTTATTGGCGGGAAGGTCGCCTGGATGAAATCCCCGGAGTTGGAAAAGCTATAGCCGAGAAAGTTGACGAGCTTCTCTCCACCGGGAAACTAGAGTTCCTCGAACGGCTGAAAGAAGAAGTTCCAATTAGCCTGATGGAGGTGCTCGAAGCCCCGGATGTCGGACCGAAAAAGGTAGCCCTGTTTTGGAAGCAGATGTGGGGTTACCAACCTGGCAGAGCTCGAACAGGCAGCCAAATCCGGTAGACTGCGCAGCCTTCCGGGCATGGGTGAAAAATCCGAGACAAAAATACTGGCAGGCATCGAGGCGCTTCGCCGGCGCTCAGGTCGCATTCCGCTCGGAAAAGCCTGGCCTTTCACCCAGGAAATACTGACTTTCTTGAGCAGCATTCCAGGAGTAGAAAAAGCAGCTCCGGCGGGAAGCTTTCGTCGTATGCGTGCCACCGTTGGCGATATCGATCTGCTAGTCGCCACTCGGGATTCAACCCAGGTGATGCAGGCTTTCGTCAATCATCCGGATGTGATCCAGGTATCCGGGCAGGGCGAAACGAAAGCCAGCGTGGAATTTCGCCATGGCATTCGCGCCCAGCTCTGGGTGCATCCACCTGAACGATGGGGGACGGCTTTACAATACGCCACCGGCTCGAAGGACCATAACGTGCGCCTGCGCGAGCTTGCCCTTAAGCAAGGGCTATCGCTTTCTGATCAAGCCTTTACACGCAGCGATGGCAGTGAGATCCTGTGTGCTGGCGAGGAGCAGGTTTACGAGCTTTTAGGGTTACCCTGGATTCCACCCGAGCTTCGCGAGGATCGCGGCGAAGTTCAAGCTGCCCGCAGCAGTTCCTTGCCTCAGTTGATCGAGCAAACTGACCTGCGCGCTGAGTTGCACTCGCATTCAACCTGGAGTGATGGAAAACTTTCCATCCTTGAAATGGCGGAAGCAGCCCGTGCACGCGGTTATTCGGTGCTGGCGATTACCGATCACTCCGCCAGCCTGGGGGTCGCCGGTGGGTTATCCATCGATGAGCTCAAAACTCAACGTCTTGAGATCGATGCCGCTCAAAAACTGCTGGGAGATTCTATCCTCCTGCTGCAAGGCGCTGAAGTTGAAATCCGCGCCGATGCAACATTAGATTATGCCGACCACACCCTGGCTGAGTTAGATATTGTCATCGCCTCCTTACACTCGAGCCTGCGCCAGCCCCGCCAGCAGGTAACCGAGCGCATGCTGAATGCCATCCGGAATCCTCATGTCGATATCATTGGTCATCCAACCGGACGCCTGCTGCCCAACCGGGATGGTGCCGACCTGGATATGGACGCTGTCTTCCAGGCTGCTGCGGAGAGTGGGGTTGCGATGGAGATCAATGCACATCCTTCGCGACTGGATCTTGACGATATCTATGCCCGGCGGGCATGCGAAATGGGGATCCCAATCAGCATCAATACCGATGCTCACAGTGCAAACGATATGGATCTGGCACATTTTGGTATCGCCACGGCGCGGCGAGGCTGGCTGGAAGCTTCAAGTGTAATCAACACCTGGGACAAGGATCGACTGGTCGGCTGGCTCAAGCAGCGCCGGTAAATATCTTTGAAGTATGAAAAAGCAATATCGTTCCTTCGGTTTACATCTGCTGTCCCGTCTGATCATCGCAGCAATGCTGCTGGCTGTGCTGGCAGCCAACATGGCTCGACCAGCGGCCGCCAGGCCTCGTTTCGATAATGGCTACGATGTAATCGCTCTGGTCAACCAGCTCCGTGCTGCCAATGGATTGCCGGCGTATGAAATCAACGCTGCCTTGATGGCTGCTGCAAAATCGCATAGCGATTACCAGGCTGAGACCGGCAACACATCTCACACCGGTCCGGGAGGTTCCACTCCAAAAAGCCGAGCGATTGCATTTGGTTATGGCGGTGGAGCGACGGTCTTCGTCTCCGAAAATATCGCCAGCGGTACCCAGATGAGCGCTGCCTTTGCTGTGCAAATATGGCAAGGCGACAGCCTTCATCTCAACACCATGCTCTCCCCGAACTACACCGATGCGGGAGCGGGTGTGTCTTCATCAGGGGGGATAACCTATATCACATTAGATGTTGGCTACATCGCCGGTTCAGCCGGAAGTGCACCCTCCCAACCAGTAGCCACGGCGGTGCCAGGTGCTGCAGCCACATCTACCTCCGGCGGTAGCCTAATGGCGTACGTTGTTACGGTCACACCACAACCGGATGGGTCTATCATCCATACCGTAAAATCCGGCGAAGTGCTGATCAATATCGCCCTCGCGTACGGGGTTAAGCTTAGTGAGTTATACAGCCTGAACAACTACAACGACAAAACGGTCATTTACCCAGGGGAGAAGGTCAAAATCAAAGGACCCAACCCTACCCCTACACCTACCCTCACCCCAACCAATACTCACCAACCCACCAGCACCCCTCGCCCGACTCGCACTCCTGCCCCCTCACCTTCACCAGGAACACAGGTCACCGAGTCGCCACTGGCAACCCAAACCACTCCTAATAGTTCGCCCGGAGCAGATCCTCTTTTGATTACCATCGGGCTGTTAGCAATCGTAGGCGCTGCACTCGTTCTGGGAGGCACCGTCCTAAAAAAGAAGGGTTAGGTCCATTTTGAAATCTTCATCATCGCCACGAGCCATCCTGCTTTCCTGCCTGACCCTGTTGGGAGTTGCTGCCGTCTTGCTCAGCCTGACCTTCATTGCCTGGATGGTTTACCTGGCATTCTAAGTGTTTTTGGTGAACCAGCTTAATATCACAACTAATATTGCAATTAGGCATTTTTAACTAGTTTTTATCGCACATTTACGCCCTTTTAAACCCTGCCGCTACTCTAAGTCAATATAATAGCCATGTGGTCCGGAAATTCGTACGGTTTATTTTTGGATGTGTGTTATTCCTGGCAGCGGTTTTTCTATTCAACCAAGATGAAAAAGCCCAGGCTGTCGAACGCTACTTCCCCACGACCGGGCATACCATTCAAGGTGAATTTCTACAATATTACGAGTTCACTAACGACGCTGAACGATTGTTCGGTTCTCCAATCACCGAAGCATACATAGATATTTATTCTGGACAATTCGTTCAGTATTTCGAAAATGCACGCTTTGAATTGAATCCCAGCGAATCCGGTGCTCAAGTACACCTCGCTGATTTAGGCACATTGCTATACGAAGCAGATCTCAGCCAGCCGCCTGGCTTCCTCCTGGAAAAACCTGGCTGCCAGTCCTTCGCCACCAGCCAGGGTGAGTTTTGGATTTGCCACGCCTTCCTGGATGCCTTCAAAAAATATGGCGGCAAGGAGGTCCTGGGTGAGCCGATCTCAAATCCGCAATATTATCAAGGCTACCTCACCCAATTTTTTCAGAATATAAAACTGGTTTACCACCCCGAGCTGCCTCCCAGAGAGCATATCCAGGCAGATTCGCTGGGACGCGCATATTTCGCCTTACTTAGTGAGAGCCCTGCCTTACTTACTGCACTTGACCACCCGCAACAGGCAATCCTGGATCTCGACATTCATGTTACATCCAGCCACGCCATTACCGGACCCGCCGGGGAGCAAACAATCTTCGTGATGGTTCAGGATCAGACCCTGCAGCCAGTTTCAGGAGCCTATGTGCGCATACACGTACGCCTTCCAGATGGCGCTGAAATTCCCTTCTCGCTTGAAGTGCCAACTGACGTCATGGGGAAAGCCAGCTTGCCTTTCGCTTTCCAAAGCGCGACAGCCGGACAGGCAATCGTATGGGTGACGGTTACCTCCGGTAGCCTGCAGGAGCAAACCACCGCCAGTTTTTTGGTATGGCGGTAACTGTCTATCCTGGCAGGACCTCCATCTCTCCCCAGTTATGACCAAGCCGTGCTTCGGTTTCAAGCGGCACCTCTAACGTATAGGCGCCCTCCATTACCTGGCGCACAAGATGAGCAGTCTGCTGCAGCTCGACTTCAGGCACTTCAAGAACGAGTTCATCATGCACCTGTAGCAGCATCCGCCCAGATAGACCCGCTTCAGCGAGCGCCACTGGCAATTTCAACATGGCGATTTTCATGATATCTGCTGCCGTGCCTTGAATCGGCGCGTTAATTGCCTCACGTTCCTCTCGACCGCGTGTATTGTGATCTGCACCAGACTTTAGCCCCGGGAAATAACGCCGGCGCCCTAACAACGTCTCGACATAACCTTGCTCGGCAGCCACACGGCGGATATTGTCCAGGTAGCTCTTCACACCAGGGAACTGGCGGAAATAAGCCTTCATGAAATCTTCTGCCTCCGCCAGGGTCAGGTCAGTCGCCCGTGTCAGTCCAAAGGCGCTCATCCCATAAATAAGTCCAAAGTTAATTCCCTTCGCCCGCCGTCGCATCTCCTTGGTGACCCCTTGAAGTGGTACCCCATAAACCGCTGCTGCCGTAGCAGCATGGATATCTAAACCAGCGCGAAATGTCTCCAGCATAGCCTGGTCGCTTGCCATGTGTGCTACGATGCGCAGCTCAACCTGAGAATAATCCACAGATAGCAGGCGGGAACCGGGTGCTGCCACGAAGGCGTTACGCACTTGCCGCCCTAATTCCGTGCGGATGGGGATGTTCTGCAAATTCGGATCTGAGGAAGCTATCCGCCCGGTCACGGATCCAGTCTGGTTATATGAGGTATGCACCCGTCCGGTCAACGGATTAACCTGCAGGGGCAAAGCATCCAGGTAGGTGGATTTCAGCTTGGATAGCTCGCGATATTCCAGCACCCAATCCACAACCTTGTGTTTCCCTTTCAAAAGTTCCAACACATCTGCAGAAGTGGAGTAGAAGCCCGAAGATGTCTTTGCGGTGCGATCCGGCGGTACGAGTTGCAAACGATTGAACAGCACATCAGAAAGCTGCTGTGGTGAATTCAGGTTGAAGCGCTCACCAACTGTCTGATAGATGCTGCCTTCAAGCTCAACCAGTCGCTCGTCCATCTCGGCAGACATACCCTTCAGGAAGGGTACGTCCAGGCTGATTCCTGCCATTTCCATATCTGCCAGTACCGTCACTAACGGCATTTCAATCTCATCAAAGAGCTGTCTACCCCGGCACTTTTCCAGATCGCCAGCGAGAGCGGGAATCAGGCGCAGCACGACTTCGGCGTCCGCTGCAGCATACGCAGCCGCCTGTGCTATCGGCACCTCCGCCATGGTGATCTGGTTCTTGCCTTTACCAATCAGCTCAGTGATCGTGGTCATCTGAATATCCTGGCGCACCCAGGCCAGGCTTTTTAAGCCCAGGTTGCGCGAGGCAGGGTTGGCAACCCATTCCGCAAGCATCGTATCAAACGTCAGGGGGGCTGGGCGCAGCCCGTGCCGCGCCAGGAGTACAAAATCATACTTCAAGTTGTGCCCTACTTTGGGGATGCGCGCATCAGTCAGCGGTTTTCGCAGTGCCTCAAATACCACTTCTAACGGGAGCTGTGATTCTTGCGTATGGTGACCTACAGGGATATAAACCCCTTGCCCCGCTTCAACCGCCAGTGAGATCCCCACCAGCTCAGCGCGCATCTGGTCTGTGGAAGTGGTCTCAGTATCAAACGAGATCATCTTCGCAGCCTGCAGCTGATTGACCAGGGCTTCCAGCTTTTCAGCGCTGTCCACCACGAACACCGGGCTGGCCGGGGTCTCTTGCTTATCCGGAATTACCTGCGCTGCTGGCTGGCTGAACATGTTCAGCTGCTGCCCCTTCACCGGGCTGCGCTTGCCATAGGCTTGCTCAAGCGCCTGCAGGCGTGGCAACAGCGAGCGAAATTCCAGCTCGCGAAATATGGACTCGGCGCGCTGAGGATCGAAGTGTTCAGGTTTTGCCTGCTCCAGGTCGATCGCCACCGGCAAATCCTGGACAATCGTAGCCAGCTTTTGACTCAAGTATGCAGCCTCGCGCCCCTGCTCCAACTTCTTCTGCGTGCTTCCCGTAATATCACTCAGATGCTCATAAATGCCATCCAGGCTTTGATAATCCTTAAGCAGGCTGATCGCAGTTTTTTCGCCGATCCCTGCCACGCCGGGGATGTTATCGGATTTGTCACCCACCAACGCCTTATAATCGACCACCTGGTCTGGACGTACACCCAGGAACTCCATAACATCTTCAGCAAGGAAATCACGTGAGTCTGCCAGCGATTTTCCCGGCAGGTTGACCAGAACGCGATCGCTCACCAGTTGCAGCAGATCACGATCTCCTGTGATAATCTTCACGCCCAGCCCTTTTGCCACAGCCTGGCGCGCCACACTGCCCAGGACATCATCCGCTTCGTAACCTTCTACCTCCAGGCGTGGGATGTTGAAAGCATCGACAAGTTGGCGCATGCGCTCGATCTGGGTGCGCAGCTCATCCGGCATCTTGGCGCGCGTGCCTTTATACTCCGGGAACAGGTCATCCCGAAATGTGCGCCCGGTGTCAAATGCAACAGCCAGGTAATCCGGGTGCTCCTGCTCATAGATGCGCAGGAGCACGCTGGTAAAGCCGAAAACGCCAGCTGTTGGCTCGCCACTGCGCGTGGAGAAACCGCCGGTTCCACCTCGCGTCAGAGCAAAGAAAGTGCGGTAAGCCAGGGCATGACCATCGATCAAGTAAAGTGTTGGGGGCATTTATCACCTCGTGGAATGGCATTATTATACTGTAAGCGTCTTTAATCCTTTTTGGTGATTGACAGCCTGAGTTGAACATGATAATTTAGGTACAACATGGCGCGAAAGATCGGATTGGTCTGCTTTGCGCTGGTGCTGATATTGGCATCGGTTTTATCGCGGGGGAATCCACCACAGCCCAGACACCTGCACGCCACACTACGATTGTAGTCTCTTACATCGAATATGAGTGGTGGATGTTGGCTTGGGAAGACAGCGAGCTGCTTTGCCGCATCTTGATCGACCACGAAGGCGTTCCCACGCCGGCTGAGGTGCAAACGCAATGCGGTGCAGTGCTGGTAGAAATCTGGCTCAATACCCCACCCTGTGAAGCAGCCTCCGCGCCTGGCAGCGATGCCTCATCCTGCGATGGTGTTTACCTTCATCTGATCGCCTATCAACCAACGGAACGCCAGGTACCGGTAGAGCTGCCAGTGCCCACCGTCTATGTCAACCTGGAAGGCTGCACACCTAGTCCCCCTGAAAACCTGTGTCCCACGATACCCTCTTTGCTGCTCACCGGCGAAGAGCCGCTTCCGAACGAACAAATCGTTGCCATTCATGGAACTTTTGACGGGCAGGCTTTCAGCTGCCCGGGGTCCATCTGTAAAATTCAGCTTCAGCCAACACCGCAGGAGGGTATTCTAGTGGAATTTTGGGCTGAGTCGAGTTTTGGCGATTTTAGTGAGACTTACACAGCTCAGGTGCGCGTGATTGACACTGGGGTCTCCACAACTCCAGGAGGTGGCGGGTGGTATGTCGATGTGGTCAGTACCCAGTGGATTGGCGCTCCACTGGCGACCTGTACGCGCATTTGGCAGGCATTGCCGCCCACCGGTGGTCCTCCAGAATGGCTTTCCACACCAGATGAACCCGAGCTGCTAGCCAGCGGTGATCCGTATTTTTATCTTGGTGGTCGCCTGATCGCACAGGGTCTTGTCGATGTATCGGAATGCGTCAGTGGGGGTTTGCAGCCAAATGGATACGCCGATACGTGTGGTCTTGAAAAATCCAAGGGGATGATCCTGCCCTGGCAAAACCAGTTTGACCAGGGCATCATCGATGTAGCCAAGCAAACCGGTATTCCTGCACAGCTAATGAAGAACCTGTTCGCTCAAGAAAGCCAATTCTGGCCTGGGGTCTTCCGAGTGCCCTACGAGTACGGTTTAGGTCAAATCACCGACATGGGTGCAGATTCGCTGCTCTTTTGGAACGAATCGTTCTATGAGCAATTCTGCCCGCTGGTGTTGACCGAAGAGACCTGCGCAACAGACTACATGAATCTGAATGAGGAAAATCAGGCGTTGTTGCGCGGCGCCCTGGCGATGCAAGCCGATTCGAGCTGTGCTACCTGCCCCGCCGGGATCGATTTGAGCCACGCCGAATTCAGCATCAACTTGTTCGCTCAGACACTCCAGGCGAACTGTTCGCAAGTAAACCAGACCATTTATACCGCCACGCAAAAAAGCGCCGGCTCTGCAGCAAATTATGAAGATTTATGGCGCTTCACCATAGCAAATTACCACGCTGGCGCCGGGTGTGTATCCTTCGCCATCCACCAGGCATGGCAAAACACCGGCGAGCTCACCTGGGAAAACGTGTCTGCACGCTTTACGGAAGCGTGCAAAGGCGCCGTTCCCTATGTTGATAAAATTTCTGGGCGTTAAAAAATAGAGATTCGGTTACTTTAGCAGCAATTTTACAAGCTGCAGGAATTCATCCCATTCTTCTTTATAAAAATGAAGGGTGACATTGTTTAGCTCCAGATGGTAGGTGATTTCACCATCGGGTTCATGCGCCTGCCATGCCAGGTATTCATCCGTCTCTGCAATCACATCAGTCTTGGGTTCGGGTTCATTCTTCGCCATGATTCACTTCTCCTGTGCACATTCTAGAATAACTTCGCTGTTTTGCTCAAATGAGTGTTTATCATCTGGTTGCCTGCCATTATCCAACTTCCCAGATCACGGTGCGGGCAGGACATACCAGGGATTAATAAACCCGCCCAGATAGCGAACCTCGAAATGCAGGTGAGCGCCTGTTGAATTGCCGGTGCTGCCGCTGTAGCCAATTGTCGTACCCTGACCCACGCTCTGTCCGCAGTAAGACTTGACACTGCTCATGTGGCCATACAGGGTCAGGTAGCCGTTGCCATGATCGATCATCACCATATTGCCATAGCCGCCAGTCGCCCAACCAGCAAAAACCACCACCCCGCTGTCAGCAGCATAAATGGCTGCTCCCTCTCCCGCGCCGATATCAATCGCCAGGTGCCCATCCCAGTAATCATTACCCGAGAGAACATGGTTGCCAGCCGGCCAGATAAACGCACCAGTTCCATAGGCACCTTCATAATTCCCCGAGCACGCGCCGCCGCCATACACCGCAGACGAAACACCAGCCGAGCCGCGCGCGATCGTTGGAATCAACCACTGGCGGTATTCACGCCTCCCACCTGGCACCATTACCAGGCTGCCTGGCGCGATAACTGGATTGGTCAGATCCAGGTTATTGCCGGACCAATTTAAGATATCCTGTGGTTGAGCATCGAATTGTGCTGCCACCTTTTCAATTGTATCGCCCTCATGCCACTGGTAAAGGACGCCATTTGTGGGCGGGATATTCAGCGTCATATCCAGGCTGATCATATCGGGATTATCATTGAGCAGATCGTAATTCGCCCACAAAACCGACTCAGGCTTGAGCGAAAACTGCGCTGCGATACCGAAAACCGAGTCTCCAAGGGACACGGTGTGCTGGCGCACCTCCAACTCAGGACGTTCTGGGATTGTGGTGTGCAGATCTAGCTGGCGGTCCAGGCCAACTGCCTCGGTGCTACGTGCACTGGCAGCAGCCGGCATGTTGGTCTGAATTTCATTACTACCGGTGTCTTGTTGAGACACCGCCTCTTTACTACCGGAAGAAACCTGCTCCAGCCCAGATGCTCGCACTGTCAGGGTGCGCCAGCCCAGGTAGACTGCAAACGCGACAAAAACGAAGGCAACCACCCAGGCCAAAGTTGAGATAAACCGGTTGCCCTGGTCGGGCTGTCCAGAGGCAGCCGCGCCAGATACGGTTTTAGTTTTCGGTTTCAAGGTTTAGCCTTCTGTAAGCGTCTCCAGGAATTCCTGGTTATCATTGGTGCGGGTGATACGCTGTAAGATGGCTTCGGTGGCAGTAGAAGGATCCAGCCCTGCACCATGCGGCGGTTGCTGCACCATCTGGTCGTACATGCGGCGCATCAGCCAGACGCGTGGGGTGATATCCGGTCCGAGCAGCAGCTCCTCGCGCCGTGTAGAAGAACGCTCGATGTCGATGGCAGGGAACACGCGCCGCTCTTGCAGCCGGCGGGAGAGATGCAGCTCCATATTGCCAGTACCCTTGAATTCCTCGTACACCACGTCATCCATGCGCGAGCCGGTGTCCACCAGGCAAGTGGCAATAATTGTAAGTGAGCCACCTTCTTCAATATTACGCGCCGCACCGAAGAAGCGCTTAGGGGGGTACAGCGCCGAAGGATCGATACCACCAGAAAGCGTGCGTCCAGAAGGAGTGACCACCAGGTTGTAAGCGCGAGCCAGGCGGGTGATCGAGTCCATCAAAACCACCACGTCGCGCCCGATCTCAACCAGGCGCTTGGCGCGCTCGAGCACCATCTCTGCCACGCGCACATGCGAGGTGACTGGTTCATCAAAGGTGGAAGAAATCACCTCAGCGTCCACCGAGCGGTCCATATCTGTCACCTCTTCCGGACGCTCGCCAATCAACGCGACCATCAGGTGAACCTCGGGGTATTTGGTTGAGATCGAGTTGGCGATTTGCTTGAGGATGGTTGTCTTCCCCGCCTTTGGCGGCGAAACTATCAAGCCGCGCTGCCCGCGCCCGATCGGCGCCACCAGGTTAATCAGGCGTGGAGCAAGCGAGTGGCGGTCCAGCTCCAGGTCAAACCGGCGGTCGGGAAAGATAGGGGTCAGCGATTCGAAGGCTGGGCGATAACGCACTTCGTCAGGCTCTACGCCATTGATCGTTTCCACCTTGAGCAAACCATAATGGCGCTCAGATTCGCGCGGTGGGCGCACGTTGCCAATCACCAGGTCGCCGTTGCGCAAGTTGTAGCGCCGGATTTGAGATTGGGAAACGTAAACATCGTATGGACCCGGCTGGTAATGACCAGAACGCAAGAAGCCAATTCCTTCGCTCATGATCTCCAAGATGCCACCGCGCAACTCCAGGCCTTGCCGCTCGGCTTCAGCCTGCTGGATGCGCAGGATCAGGTCTTCTTTTTTTAGGTGGTGGGCGTTGGGAACTTCGAGATCCCTGGCCATCTGGCGCAGTTGGGTCAGAGGTGCGTTTTCGAGTTCAAGTACTTTCATAGGTATATTGAGAGTCATGTCCTTTGGGAGATGGGATTGTAGATAGTGCTCTAGGTTACGAGGAGTGAGATAGCCTGATGATTGACAAACACGGAAACAGCCGAATGGGTAAGCTGCAGAATTTCACAGCAGGAACAACCTGGGTTAACTCGATAAATGGGGGGAAAATATAACCGCTCTGGATGGATTATAGCATTGAACTTCTAAGCATGCAATGTATTGGACAGATTATTTTGTTAAATCAGAAGGTGAGGCTGTAGAATTAACAAGTGAAAACTTCCTGCAGCATTCACTCATGGTATGTTTCATAAATAAATCCCGAAAAAATTGTTTTAATCCAAAATAAATGTTATAACATTACTGCATTGTTTCCTATTTCTCAACCAGGTAACATTGCAAGCCAGACCCTTTGAATTTCTTAGCTGATTGTAAGATGTTATACCTGGAGCAATACCAAATAAAATTGTCGATTGAATATGGGCGGTAAATCCGCCTATTTTTGTCGACCACTAAAAAAGGCAGCAAAAATGAAAATTATCGAAATCACTGATGTTAGCAAATCCTTTGGCGCAATTCAAGCCGTAGACAACGTCACCTTTTCAGTAGATAAGGGCGAGATTTTTGGCCTGCTTGGGCCCAATGGAGCTGGCAAAACAACCACCATCCGCCTGATGCTGGATATCTTCAAGCCCGATACAGGGAAAATCAGCATTCTGGGTGGGCCGATGGACGAAGCAAAGAAGGATCGCATCGGGTACATGCCCGAAGAGCGCGGACTATATCAAGATATCCCCCTTGAAAATGTGCTCATATACCTGGCTCAGCTCAAAAGCATCCCAACGGCTGAAGCCCGCAGCCGCGCCGGGAAATACCTGGAGCAATTTGATCTGGGCGCATTTCGCAAGAAAAAAGTCAAGGAGCTCAGCAAGGGCATGCAGCAAAAAGCTCAGATCATCGCCACCCTGCTCCACCGTCCGGAATTAATCATCATTGATGAGCCATTCAGCGGGCTGGATCCGGTGAACACGCAGATGGTGAAAGACCTGCTGCTCGATCTGCACCGTGAGGGCAGCACCATCATGATGTCCACCCACCAGATGCACCAGGTGGAAGAGCTGTGCGACCGGATTCTGCTGGTCGACAAAGGCCAGGTGGTGCTGTATGGCTCGCTGGAAGAAATTCGCCGCCACTATACCGGCAATGCTGTCATCGTTCGCGCGCAGGGCGAGGTCCCCCGCCTGGATGGTGTTTCAGCATCCAGCCCTTTGAATGGTGGCTTCCGCCTGGAGCTTGCTCAGGGGGCTACGCCGCAATCCATCCTGCAGCAGCTCGTTGCCCAGGGCGTGATCCTGGAGCAGTTTGAGATTGCCGTCCCAACGTTGGATGAGATCTTCATCCAGGTGGTCACCGGTGAAGGAGAGCCAGCATGAAGAAAACCTGGCAAATCATCGCCCACGAGTATTCTCGCCATGCCTTGCGCCGGCGTTTCATCTTTGCCTTATTAAGTGTGCCTGCCTTAATGCTGGTGATGGCAATCCTGGTTTATATGATCGTTCGCATCCAGACCAAAACCGAGCGCATCGGTTACGTCGATCACTCAGGGTTGCTTGCCAATCCCCTACCGGCTGGTTTTGATATTGACACCTCAGATCTGGTGGCTTATGAAGCAGAGCAGCAAGCCAAAACTGCCTTGGATGGTGGTGAGATCCAGGCTTATTACATCCTCTCAGCCGACTTTGCTCAAACTGGAGACGCCCGGCTGATCGCAATTAAAGCGCCTGCCAGCGGTACCCAGGAGCAATTCACCGAGTTTGTCCGCGGTCACCTTCTCGCCAGCTACCCGGACGAGATCGTACAGCGTATCATTGACGGCGATCATCTCCTGCTGCGCAGCATTGATGGCAGCCGCCAATTAGGTGAAGATGATTGGATCATGATTCTACTTCCATTCTTCATGGGCATCATCTTCATGATTGCCGTTTTCACCAGCTCGGGTTACCTGATGCAGGCAGTCGTGGAAGAGAAAGAAAACCGCACCATAGAAATTTTGATTACCTCAGTTTCGTCCCAGCAGCTCATGATTGGCAAAGCCATCGGCCTGATCGCAGTAGGACTGACTCAACTGATTGTCTGGACAATCTTGGCAGTACTCACCTGGGTCGTGGCGGGGAGGTTTTTCCCAAATTTACCGGATATCAAAGTACCCATCCAGACGGTCTTTTGGCTGCTGGTAATTTTCATTCCCTCCTTCGTAATGATTTCAGGTTTAATGATCGCCATTGGCGCTACTGTCACCGACGCTCGCGAAGGTCAGCAAATTTCTGGACTGATCACACTCCCAGTGGCTTTACCGTATTATTTCTCTTTCTGGATCATTTCAGCACCCAACAGCCTGCTGGCTCTGGCGCTGAGCTACTTTCCGCTAACTGCCCCGGTTGCCCTGACCATGCGCCTTGCTTATGGCGAGATATCCACCTGGCAGATGCTGTTGAACCTAGTAGTAATTATTACTGCCGCGCTTGTATCACTGTGGCTGGCCGGGCGAGCCTTCCGCCTGGGCATGCTAAGTTATGGGAAACGACTTTCGTTTAAATCCTTGCTGCGCCGCGGGAAAGCCTTAGAGGTGACACAGTGAACAAAACCCTTCTCATCCTGCGTTATGAACTAATAAATACCATCAAACGAAAGTCTTTTATTTTTACTACCATTGGTCTGCCGATCATATCGGTGATTATACTGATGGTGGTTACAAATATTAACCGTCGCGCTCCCCAGGTTCTTAGCAGTGTGGTTGGTGAAAGAGAATCGACCAGCATTAGCACGTCGGACGGATATGTTGATCCGGGTGGGGTAATCCAATCCATTCCGGAATCTGTGCCACAGGGAGCATTAATCGTATTCGAAAACGATGCAGCGGCGCAGCAGGCGCTCGAGGCAGGTGAGATTCGGGGATATTTCATCATTGCTCCCGATTATCTCAAAACCGGTCAGGTGATCTACATCACGCCAGATTTCAATCCACTGACCGCATTTGACAAAACCGGGTTGATGCAGTGGGTGCTGCGCGCGAACTTGCTCTCCGGTGACTGGCAGTTTGCCAACCGGCTGTACAATCCGCTGAATATGCAAGTTGAGCTGCTGGAGCCACCCGAGCGTGATGAAAATAACCCGCTGACTTTCGTACTGCCTTATATTGTCACGATCCTGTTCTATGTCATTATCCTGATGTCTGCCACGCTGCTGTTGAACAACCTGACCAAAGAGAAAGAAAACCGGGTGCTGGAAATCTTGATGTCCGGCTGCTCTGCGCGCCAGCTGCTCACCGGCAAGATTGTTGGGCTGGGAATTGCCGGTTTGATGCAGACTGTCTTGTGGATTGGGATTGGTTTTGCTGCGCTGCGCCTGAGCGGTGAGAGCCTGAGCATCCCAGTTGAATATCAGCTGCCAGCCTCATTCCTGATTTGGAGCTTGTTTTATTTTGTCTTTGGCTACGCTGTCTATGCCAGCTTGATGGCTGCCATTGGCGCCCTGGTACCCAATCTGCGAGAGGCCTCCCAGGCAACCTTCATTGTGATCCTGCCGCTGATCGTACCAATGATGTTTATCAGCGTCTTGATCCAGGAGCCTGACGGCACGCTGGCATTGGTCCTGAGCCTGTTCCCGCTGACCTCACCGGTGGCAATGATGACGCGCCTGGCAGCTACATCTGTGCCTGCCTGGCAGTTGTTACTCTCGGCGGTGCTGCTGGTTGCCACTACAGTCTTCCTGATTCGGGCTGTGGGAAGCATGTTCCGCGCCCAGACTCTGCTATCAGGTCAGCCGTTTGAGATCAAGCGGTTCTTCAGTGCATTAGCGGGACGTTAGTGGTTTTTTAACGCAAGCTGCGTGCCATCTACCCCCAGATCCTGGCCGATGCCCATACATCGCCAAAATTTCGCAGTAGCCTGTAAGAGTTAGCCTCATACCAGGTTTATTTTTAGATCAGTGAGCTGGCTGGAGTGTATAATCTGATAGCCAATGTCCAGTAACGCATCCAGCCAATATTCTCAGCTTTATTCATAAGGATAGCGATCTTTGCCCGAAGAATTACCTTCTAACCCCATGCCCTCTACCGAAAAGATCGATTTTAAGCGGATCCTGCCGATTGTGTTAATCGTGTTGGTCGATCTGTTAGGTGTGACCATAATCATCCCGCTGATGCCTTTGTATGCTACCAGCTTCAATGCGTCCCCTTTGATCATCGGCCTGCTGGGCGCTACCTATCCGATGATGCAGTTTATTGGTGCTCCCATCCTCGGCCGCCTTTCTGATCGATTTGGCCGCCGACCGATTCTGCTGATCAGCCAGATTGGAACTCTTTCCGGGTTTTTACTTCTCGGTTTTGCCAACAGTCTTTGGATATTATTTCTGTCTCGCATGATCGATGGCATATCAGGAGCGAATATTGCCACGGCACAGGCTGCTATTACCGATGTTACAACCGAAAAGAATCGTACCCAGGGATTGGGATTGATAGGTGCGGCTTTTGGCATCGGCTTCGTCATCGGACCGGTGATTGCGTTTCTCGCTCTGGCTGCCAGTGATAACAACTATCATGTACCTGCATTTGTGGCGGCGTTCTTCTCCCTCTTATCGATTATCCTGACTTACTTCTTATTTGTCGAAACCCACCCGAAAGAAAAACGCGGCCAAACTGAAAATAAACCTGGATTCTCCTTCACGACCCTCCTTCAAGCATTGAGCCACCCGGCAGTTGGTTTGCTGTTGATGTTAATTTTTGCCCAACAAATCGTTTTCGGTGGTTTTGAACAGCTTCTGTCACTATTCACACTCACTCGTCTTGGGTTAAACGCCTCAGGAAATTCAATTATTTTCGTCTTCGTGGGGGTTATTATCGTTGCAGTACAAGGATATTTCATTGGTCGTTGGAGCCGCAGGCTGGGCGACAGACGGTTAATCTTCATGGGTCTTGGATTGCTGTCAATTGGTATGGTTATGATATCCTTCACGCCGCGCATTCCTTTACCAGGCTACAACCAATCCGCGCTGCAGGAAGAGCTTGGAGCCAGTCGAACTTTAGGCGCAGGCGAAAACCCCACTACCCGAAATGTTCCTGCCGATCTACCGCCGGATACCAACAACGGCCTGAAAGGAATCATCTGGATCTTGATCGCCATGGTTCCTGCAGCCATCGGTGGCGGTGTGCTTCAGCCCACGATCAACAGTCTAATAACGAAGCGCATCGAGCCAGACGAAATCGGCGGAATGCTGGGTATCTCAGTTGCTCTGCTCAGCGTCGCGAATGCCATCGCCCCACTAGTATGGGGTGCGGTTTTCCAGGCTCTAGGTCCTGGATGGCCATTTCTTCTTGGAGGAATTATCCTGGGAATCCTGTTGGTTTTAGCGCTGCGCTTGCTCCCCCCAGGACGTGAGCAGCAGGTTGCAGCCGCCGCTGGTTCGTGACAGAACCAGGACACATATATGGATTCGCCTTTTTAGCGAGTGAAAATCATCCAGGCGATAAAGCCAATAGTGATACCGGTCAGCGCGCCAGTGAGCACACCCAAAAACGCCAGCGAAAAACCCAGCCAGCCTGTCAGGACGCCCGCCAGGCCGCCGACAACGATGCCGGTTGCCAGCCCGAGAATGGCTCCACCACGCCAGCCATCTGGAAAGCCTAGCCAGCCGAGTTTGCCTGCAATGATTCCACAAGGTATAGTGATCATCATTGCGATGAACGCACCAACCATACCGCCGTTAATTGGGCTCAGGTGCATCTCACCAATCGAGGGGAAAATAAACCCAAGAAACAGCCCAAAGAGCAGCGCCAGGAAAACCCCCGGTAGCAATACCCGCTTGAGTAGCGGTCCACCAAAATGAACGGCAGTTCTTAGCAGCGAGACATTCACGCTTACTTGAACGGGCAAGTTACTCTCCCAGGCGCCGGCTTCCACTTTCAGATTGATATCAACCTTTTGCACCCCAAAGCGCATCATCTGGGTATCTGCAATCACTTCAAGCTGGCGCGTGGTGCCAGACAGGCATCTGAATTTTTTCGGTTCCGCATACCACCCAGAGGTCTGGCAGAGCGCCTCCACTTTACAATCGCTTCCGCCTTGGTTCTCAACTGTTAGAATGGTAGCCACCTGCGTACCACGGTAAACCGATCCCAGATCCAGATACGGAGTAGACGTAACCAGTTTCGGCTCAGGCACAACCAGGCGTACTTCGATTCTTTCTTGACCAGCGTTTCCAGCATCAAGTATGAAATCCAATGTCTGGAGTTGACTGCCAGGAGTTAGCTCACCACCATCAATTGACAGCATCACTGTTGTGCTCTCGTGCACTTCCACAGAGGTAGGGCTAACGCTCAATCCAGTCGACAGCATGTCGGAGCGAGCCACCAGGCACCCTGCACCATGGTTCTGGATTTCAAAATCAATTGTCTGTTTCCATCGCCACGGAACCTGGCCAGCATCCAGGTAAATTTCGTGCAAATATAATGACGCTGGTGGCAAGCTGGGATATAAAATCCGAAGGAATGCATCTAAACCCAGGCCAGGATCTTTGTATTGGGATTTGATCCCATTAAGCTGAGCAGCCAGATCATGGCGGTGCTGGTCTTTCAGCCACTTCTCCCAATCTTCACTGCTGTAATAACGCAGCGCTTCATTCCATTTCCGGTTAGCCTCCTGGGCAAGGCTGGCGATATCCAGGCTGACAGTGCCATCCTGCCAGTAAAATCCCAACGGGCGGGTTGCGCGCGGTTCGAGCAGAACGCCCAGCTCCCGGGCTGTGATACGCTTGATAACATTCGTAGTCATTGCCATGCTCAACGCACCAGAAAAATCCGCCGGGAGCTGGTTCAATTTAGGAAACTGACCCGGGTGATCACCTGGGTCATCATCGGTCGCCAGGTGATACAGAGTCGCTGCCAGAGCATACACGTCAGAACGCTCTTCCGGATTTCCCGCGGCTTGTTCTGGCGGGGCATAGCCCATCGTGCCATAAACACTGCTGCGTTTTTGCCCGGCTGGGTTAGCAGAACCTCCAACCGGCTGTGGCGAGCGCGGCGCCTTGGCGGTGCCAAAATCGACCAGCCAGACTCTCCCCCAGGCGGTCCAGGATCAAATTAGCCGGTTTTATATCCAGGTGCGCCACCTTTTCTGAGGCAAGGTTTTCCAGGATCTTACACAGCCTGACACCCCACCGGCGTACCTGGTCCAGTGGATATGCGCGACCGGCTATCCGCTTGAGGTTTTCGTCCAGATGGGTCAGACCGCTTTCCAGGTTCTGACCTTCGATAAATTGCATGATGATAAAATTACGACCGTTTTCACTGAAGTTATCAATAATATGGGGAATGCCGGGGATATTGCGGTTGCTTAAATTCACCAGCGTGATCGCCTCTTGATCAAAACGTCTCTGTGCCTTGATGCGTCCTTGTGGATCACTCGCATCATAGTAGTCGAGCATTTCCTTAATAACCACTTTGTGAGCCTGGCCGGCGATTATTTCAGTAGCCAGGTATAACGCCCCCATACCCCCTTTGCTTAAGGGGCGCACGATGCGGAAGCGGTTTCGCAGAACCTGGTTCGGCTGAAGAGGGATTATGGAGCTAGCGGCTATTCAACACCTCTTCTGGATCGAAGACCACCACATCTTTACCGGTGAGTTTATCTTGAATCTTCTGCACAATCAGATCCAGGTGACCTGGATGAGCTACATAATCGAGGTCGTCCGCTGGGACGGTGAGAACCGGGCAAAGGCTGAAATGAGCAATCCATTCTTCATATAACACATTTAACGTTGCCAGGTAATCTGCGCCGATCTGGCGTTCATAATTCCGGCCTCGTAAATGGATGCGCTCCAGCAGGGTGTTTACCGATGAGCGTAAATAAACCACCAGGTCTGGGGGTGGCAGGAAATCGACCAGCACCTGGTATAACTCTCGATACGAACCATAATCTCTTTCGTCAATCAATCCCTGGAGATACAAGTTATGTGCGAAGACCTCGGCGTCCTCGTAGACACTGCGATCCTGCATCACAGAGGTCGGATGGTCAAGAAGCTGGCGGTGCGCACGCAATCGGCGGGTGAGAAAAAAGATTTGTGAGTGAAATGACCAGGCACGCATATCCTGGTAAAAATCAGCCAGGTAAGGGTTCTCCCCTTCTGGCTCATAGAATGGCTGCCAGCCCAGACGGTGGCACAACATGGTCACCAGGGTGGATTTCCCAACACCGATATTTCCAGCTACAGCAACAAATTTTTTCATGTTCGCTCCAGAAAAGCCACGCTGCGCCCCTGCTCGTCATCCATCACCAGCTCCAGGTGATGTCCAGGCCGGAACTCAGCTACCCGGATGAGGCGTATAGAGGCGGGGATTTCCTCGTCTTCAGCGAAGAACTCGCCCAGGCAATTGGGAGACTGGTAAAAGAACTCGCGATTGAAGAGCACTTCTTCGTCCTCAAAATAGATCGCCAGCGGAAAAATATTTGATTCCACAAGATCCTGGAAGAAGTGAGTGCCGAATGAAGCCTCCGGGGCATGTCCAATGCCCTGTCCCGCCAGCTCAACCAATGCTCGTGTGTGGTAAATATCCCCATATCCAATACGCACCCCCAGGTCCGGATTGGTAGTTCCCCAGCGCCCAGGTCCGACACAAATAAAACAGGTGCCTTTCAGAGCTTTGTTTACCCGGCCGATGATTGGCCCCAGCTCAGCACGAGCCGCAGGCGTAGACAAGGCGAAATATTCTTCCGGAGGAATAAATAAAACATACTGGATGTTACTCACCCTGCCCTGGGGCGCCATACGCCGGGTGGAGAAAATGATATCTTCCTCTCGAATGTGCTGCGGCAGTCGTGCTTCAACCTCAGTCAACTGGCTTTGCGGGCGGCATTGCAGCAGTGTCACAATTGTGTCTGGAAATGCAGCCGTGGGATCCGCAAGGCGGACGGTAAACTCGGTATCCACCGGGCTATGATAGGTATCCTCTAATAATCGCAACATTTTCGATAGTCGTTGAGCCAGCGGCGTCCGGCGTAAGAGCTCATCCAGGGTCAGCACCCAATGTTCACTTTTCGTCTCGCCCACCAGCAATCGCAGCGGAGCCAGATAGCCGCCCTGATCAACCTGCACCAGGTAGCGCAATAGTGGATATCGGTTGTTTAATACCTGTTGGAAAGGTAATGTCTTAAATTGGTTATCCTCAAGATCAATTAAATCTACATACTGCTGCGAGTAACGGCGGATTGACTTTGGCGAAGACTCGGGATGCAGTAAGGGATGGCTTAGCGCCACCAGGCGCGGGTAGTCATTTCCAACGCGATCCACCGCCCTGGTGCCCAGCCCCCAGACCAGGCGAAGGAACCCTTCCTCCCGCCGAATCTGCGGTGACCAGCGGTACAAATTACGGCTGAACGCTACCCCAGCTGCATGAGGCAGGAAATAGCGCCCGAATCGTTCACCCTCTACCACCTGCACCAGGATTGCCATGCGCTCGTCATAATCCTGCAAGCCCTTCGCGCGCCGATACAATAATGCATCTGGATTGAAGATGCTGGCATAAATTTTAGCAATTGCCTGGATGAGATCTCTCAGGTTTTGATCCATGTCTCCCTGGTTAGGGCAGAAGTAGGATTCATACTTCCCGGCAAACGATGTCCCAAAGTTATCCTCTAACAGGCTGGAAGATCGCACAATTAACGGTTTGCCTTCGACCTGCTCCAGCAGACCACGGATTTTATCGATAATGTCGGGTGGAAACTCGCCAGCCAGAAACTCTTGCTGAAGGCGTGGATAATCAGCGCGGATCTGATTTTCTAATTTATATTTCTGGTCATTCCAGTGCATCAGGCTGTTTAATGCCATGAAGGTGTAAATTAAATCAGCTCCCAGAAAATACGATTCTGGAATGCGCAAAGAGAGGCGAATTTCATCGTCACCGATTTCATTCAAGATTCGCGCCGCCAAGAGCATCCCGGCTGCCTTTCCACCGACCTTTCCATGCCCGAGCTTGTTGTTACGGATGCGCTGCAAATCTGAAATGGTGAACCAGTCCTTGGCGATCTTCAAATATGCAAGCTGGTCGCTGATCAGGGTGCGAATCAGCACGACCTTGATCTCCTGCAGGCGCGCTTCGAGCACCACACGCTCATCCGAAGTAAGCTCATTCGCTTGCATTTTCTCGATAGCGAATGCCTGCTCAAAGAGCATATTTTGCGGGGCAAGCTCAGGGTTGAATGAAATAATTAAGTCTTGCGCAGGTGCCCCGCGTTCAGAGAGCGTATCGCGGATGATGCTTTCAAACAAATCAAATGCCAGGTTGTAGCCAAAGTAAAAATCCGTCAAATGATCACGCATACGCATCAGGCGCACTTCCCAAACATCCGAAGGCTCCTCAAAAAACGGGTCATGCAGCCCTTCCTGCGCCTGGGAGCGAATAGCTTTTTCACGGACTTCGGCCTCAAACGCCTGTTGGGTGATCACCCCGCGCGTAAACAATTCGCGCCGCATTCGGGCGCGAATCTGTGTGCTCAAAATGGGATATTGAGCTAATAATAAGTAAATCTGCAGTGTCCGGTCGGTTGGTGCCGATGGAAGAGTCATGCGATTGGGCTCCGATCGGTCTCGGATAGCCCGCTGCCGGGGGTTAACTTCCCAGGTGCATGGGCATGATTACGTGCAGGAAATCGCTATCGCCTGCCTCACCGCCCACAGGGCGGATCACACCCGGGCTGGTATCGGTGCTGGTCTCTAGCGAGACATTTGGAGTGTGCACCACATCCAATACCTCACGCAGGAAGCGCACATTGAAAGCAATCACCAAGGCGTTGCCTTCGATACTGGCAGCTACCTTGTTTTGGTTGAATCCTGTCTCGTCCGATTGGCCAGATATTTCCACTTCACCGGCTTGCAGCTCACCTGAGCCCGGCGAAAGGCCGATGCGCGCTATGTGAGAGCCTTCTCGAGCAAAGATTTCCGCCTGTTTAACGGCCTTGAGAAAAGCAGATGTGGATAGCACTGCCCGCGTTTCGAAACGGCGGGGGATGATTTGTTCATAGTCCGGGAAATTACCTTCGATCAATTGCGACACCAGCTCGATATCCCGCAAATGGAAGATTACCTGCCCTCGTCCCGGAGGCAACACCATGGTAACGGTTTGCTCGCCATCCGAAATAATGCGCGCCAGCTCAGCAAGCGCCCTGGCTGGGATTACCGCAGAAAATGGCCGCGATACCTGGGAGGAGAGCTCTCCTTTACGCACAGAGAGACGGAAACCATCCGCAGCCGCCATGGTGATTTTGTTGCCTTTAACCGTCACCAGCACCCCGGTCAGCACCGGGCGCGCTTGATCCTCCGAAGCAGCGAATACCACCTGTTGGATCATCTCCTTGAGGTCGGTGACGTTGATTTGCAGTCCTTCCGACAGGTCAACCACTGGCATGATCGGAAATTCTTGTGCATCGATGCACTTCAAATCCGTATTGGACGCGCCGGAGCGTACGTTTAAAGTTTGAGTGCGTATGGTCAAGGCCATTTCCACTTGCTTGTCCGCCAACGTGCTTACCAGATCGTTGTAGGTGCGCGCAGGAACTGTGGTTGATCCTTCTTCCTCAATTTTAGCCCCAATCCAACAGGTAATACCCAGTTCCAGGTTAGTCGCAGACAGGCGCAGCCGTCCCTCATCCGTTGCAATCAGAACATTGGCAAGCACCGGCAGGGTGCTGCGCGGTGAAACTGCTCGCGAGACGATGCTCAAACCACGGGCCAGGTTTTCCTGCAAAACCATTACTCTCATAGCTGCATTCCTCTTCTTCCTGTTATGAATTGATCTACAGTGTTCTTAGACCAAAATTAGGGCAACATGCTGACGCCTTGAGTATACAACGAATGGCGCATTTATGAAAGTTATTCGCCCTCATCACCGTCAGCCAGTTTGCGCACCAGCCTGGCTGTTTGCCGTGCCATAGAAATCGGGGTACGTCGGGCACCTAACAGCCAGGTCCAACCGATGATGGGCGTGGGCAGGATCATCCGCCTGCCCTCATAATTTGCCAACCACAGGCGATACGCTTCCCCTGGTTGTATCGCCAGCTCAGCCGGCAGGATGACTGCTTTGGCTGTAGAAAAGCTGGAATCGGGTACCCCTTGACTGGTCGGGTGTACAGCGACCGGCAAACCAGGTATTTGTTGAAGCAATATTTCTCCGATGAGGTGCATCATCGGCTCATCATCCGTTGCCAGCACCAGCACCGGATATTGTGCCCGCCGCCTGGCCAGAGTAGCTTGTATCAAGCGATTGTCAGCCCGTAAAACAACCCAATGGTACCCAAGCAATGCCGCAAACAGCAGGAACGTTTTTAGTTGAGCCAATACATCTAACACCGGTCGTTCAGGTGGATCACCCAACAAAATCCGTAAGATTTGGTATAAAAAAGCGCCTGCACTCAACATCACTCCAACAACAGCAGCGAATAATACGAGATAGAGGTAAACTCTACGCACCATCGTCTGGCGCGCAATCTCACCAGCTTCCCCTTCCTGTTGGGTCTCGAGTGTCACCGTCCTCCAGGCAACAATCCATAAAGGCAACCCGAGAAGTAAGGCAGAAAACGACTCGGCCAGGCGCGCGCGTAGAGCAAGCTGTGCCAGGGCGACATCACCAAACGCCAGGTCGAGCATTACTCCTAACAGCACTTGCAATCCGATAAAAGCCGCCGCCAGTCCGATGAATGCCAGCCCATAATAATAAAGCCGGCGTAAACTTTGTAAAGTCCGTTCAGCAGACGGCAAATTCTCTTCCCTCTCGCTATCAGACATCCCCAACAATTCGCGGTTGAAGCTGTGGCTGTAATAAGCCCAAATTAATCCCATCGTGACCGCTATCGAGAACGCAAGTGATATCTGCCCGAAAAAGGCTGCCGTTTGGTAGCGTGCACCTAGAACGACCAGCAGTACAGGAGTTAATAGCTGCGCCCCAGCCACCAGCAGGCTGATGATGCTGATGAATAAAATAGCGTAATTCACCACCAGGCGTAAAACCGCATACTGCTCCGCTGGATCTTGCCTCGCACGCTGCAACAGCCTCTCGGACAGGTACCACAAGGGAACACCAAGCATCAGCAGGCTCAGCCCATTAGCTAGTTGTATCTGGGCGGTATTCCCCACCTGGTTCCAGACACTCAGGAGGAACTGTAAAGTTAGTTGTACACCCGTTCCAGCCATCACAAGCGCGTATAAAAGCCAGAAATGGCGGTACCAGCGGCGGATGGTGATAAAATGTTCAGCTCGAAAATCACTTTGCCATGCCGATCGCAGGACCCCCGAAAAATAGGCTGCGGCGCCAAGATTTACCGCCAGAGCGACCAGGTTGTCACTCCAGGTCTGGTTGCCGCCAAAAATAGCCTCCGCCACGGGTAAATTGAAGATCACAAGCCAGGCGCGGTTAAGGACAGCCAGCGCATTTTGCAACGCTGGCACACACGTGATTACCAGGAAAAGATAAAGAAATAAGGCGCGGACTGCTGCAGAACGCTCGTCAACATCCTTCTGAGCTGCTCGTTGCGCCCAAACCCAATGCAATCCAAATACTGGAATGCCAACCAGGATGAGCGATAAAGCCCAGGCCAGCTGTTCAGCCCCGCCACCAACACGTCCCTGTGAAAATAGTGAACGGAGTAAACCAATCACTCCCCAGAGCACTACCTCCAGGCTGATCAGGCTGACTGCATATAGATACCACCGGCGAATATTTTGCATGGCTGCGTCCGCTATTTTTATTCCTGTCTGGTCTTCCCAAAAGAATAACCTGATCGTCCAGAGACAATCTGAACGGAGGCGAATCTACGGCTTAACCTCGGGGTTATACCAGCTATAAAACCAGAATGGGTAAGGCATACTGGCGATTTTCCATTCGCCTTCGGGAGTGCGGAGCATTACCGCGCTCTGGACTTCACGCCAGACGTCACCGAAAAGACCATTACCCGGGTGGACCACCGTAATCCCAACCACAGCGCGATCTCCAGAGACCTTGGCAGATCCGAGCTCAACAGCAACACGCTCGATTTCGACTCCGCTTGCCAGAAGGTTTGATTGGAAGGTCGTCAGGTCTGGCCGATCTTCTCCTTCGGCAAGATATTGGTATGCACGCTCGAAGTCCTGGTTCTGTAAAGCCAGAATGTAATTTCGCGCTACGCCTTCTGGAGTGTCTTCAGATCCATAAGATTGATCGCCCTTGCGGATAAAAAATAGTGCCACCGCAAGCGCTGCCAGCACCCCAATTCCAATTAATATACCAAGCAGAAATCGATCTTGTTTCATATGCCTACCTGTAATTTTATGGTTGTTGTATGGATCATTGTATAGTAATTTACCCAAAAAGACAATAAAAGCGGGATTAACCTGAATTCGGGTTCAATGGACACAGGCAGCAGCACAGCGATGCTGTACTGCTGCCTGTGTTCAGTTAATTTCTAATGATTAGGCTGTTTGCTTAATCTCGGTTGCCTACAACCAGCCTCTCAGCTCCATTGCCTTAACCACTCGCCCAATGGCAACCATGTAAGCCGAATCCCGCATAAAAATACCTTCACTCTGTGAAAGCTCCAGCACGCTGTTGAATGCATTAGTGATCTTAATATCCAGGCGCTGTAACACTTCATCCTTCGTCCAGTAATAATTCATGTCATTCTGAACGCTTTCAAAATACGAAACAGTCACACCACCGGCGTTGCACAGGAAATCAGGGACAACAAACACATTATTCGCTATAAGTACTGCATCAGCTTCAGGTGTGGTTGGTCCGTTCGCACCTTCCGCCACCAACCGCACCCGCTGGCTGATACGTTTCACGGTTTCTCCTGTGATCTGACCCTCCAGCGCGCCTGGGATCAACACGTCGACGTCCTTTGTGAGCCAGGCATCTGCATCCTCAATCTTATAACCCGCCGCGCGTGCCTGATCCTTATCAATCGTGCCATACTGGTCTGTAATGGACTTCAAGAAGTGAGGATTAATGCCATCTGCTTTGCTTACCGTATAGGGCATCCGGTCTGCCCTGTCCCAGTAAGATACACAAATCACCTTCCCGCCCAGGAGCTCCGTAAATCCGATCGCGGCATACTGGGAAACATTGCCAAAACCCTGGATTGCAGCGAGTGATTTCGTCGGATCCAGTTTAAGATGCTTCATCGCTTCCCGGACGGTATAGATCACCCCATAACCGGTCGCTTCGGTGCGTCCCAACGAACCTCCACCGCCTACAGGCTTGCCAGTGATAACACCCGGGGTATACTGACCGACCAACTTGGAGTATTCATCCATCATCCAGCCCATCATTTGGGGCGTGGTCCCAACATCCGGCGCCGGGACATCCTGCCGTGGGCCAATGTTTCGCCACATTTGGTCAACCCAGCCGCGGCATAATTTTTCTTTTTCAGAAGTTGTCAGGGTTGCCGAATCGACTGGAACACCACCTTTTCCCCCGCCTAACGGAATGTCGGCGACTGCTGTCTTCCATGTCATCCACATCGACAATGCGCGCACCGTATCAAGAGTTTCAGATGGGTGAAATCGGATACCTCCCTTGGCAGGGCCGCGGGCATCATTGTGTTGCACACGGTAGCCAAAAAACACACGGATATTGCCGTTCTCCATGCGCACCGGGATCATGAACTTAAATTCTCGCATCGGCCAGCGCAGCATCTCTGCTACCTGGGGATCCAGGCTCAGCATCCCGGCAACATTATCAAATTGGGCTTGTGCCATCTGAAAAGCATTAATTAATTCAGCCATTCTTGTTCTCCTGATCTTTATCGATATGTTATTTAGAGATTGCCTTCAATTTAAATATATACGGGCACCCCGGTATGGTGCCCGCTCGAAATCTGCAACTTCATCGTCAAACAGGTCATGATGAGTTTGCCTCGCCCTTATCTGTCCATAGCTTAACAGATGTCAGACAGATCGTCAAGTGACGAATGACCGTCTCAATAGATGATTTTCGACCTTCAGTCGCCCTCCTCTTTTCGCTGCAGCAATTGAGCATCCAGCTCTTTCTGTAAAACCTGTGGGTTTGCCTGACCTTTCGCCACGCGCATCACCTGTCCAAACAGCCAGCGCCCGATCGTTTCTTTTCCCGCCATGTATGCTTCAACCTGCTCCGGATTTTCATCCAACACATACTTTACCAGGCGGGTCATTTCGTGCTCATCCGAAATTTGTCGAAAACCGCTTTCAGTTACAATTTCGTCAGCGGTTTTTCCGCTTGAGTACATCTGCGAAAGCACTGCCTTGCCGGTTGTTTGATTGATTTCGCCTTGCACGACAAGCTCGAGCAGGCGACCCAATCCTTGCGGGGTGATCCGAATGGCGTCGATTACCTCACCGCTTTGATTCATCAGGTTGAATAAATCTCCGCTGATCCAGTTGGCCACAATTTTCGGGCTGGCATGCGGTGCCTCCTGAATGACCTGCTCAAAATAATCTGCCACCGCCGGCTCCGCGATCAGTACATTGGCATCATAAATGCTAAGATGGTAGTCGCTTCTGAAAACGGTCGAGTTTAGCCCTTGGCAGCTCCGGCAGGCTGGTGCTGATTTGCTCCAACCAGTCTTGCTCGATCACCAGCGGAGGCAAATCTGGCTCCGGGAAATAACGGTAATCTTCCTCCCCTTCCTTCACCCGCTGCGTAAAAGTAACCCCCCGGCTTTCATCCCAACCGCGTGTTTCCTGACGCACCAGTTCGCCTCGCTCCAGCAAATTACTCTGGCGCTCTATTTCAAATGCCACAGCTCGCTCCAATGCACGGAAGCTATTCAGATTCTTAATTTCGGAGCGCGTACCCAATATCTGGCTGCCTTTTCTGCGCACCGAAATATTCGGTTCAATCCGCATCACCCCTTTTTGCATATCCCCTGAATTCACGCCCAGGTAGCGCAGCAGGCTGCGCAAAGCCATGGCATACGCCTTTACTTCCTGAGGAGAATGCAGATCGGGTTCGGTTACGATCTCTAACAGCGGCACACCAGCGCGGTTGAGATCGACCAGCGAAAATGCCTGTCCATCTTTATCCGTGTGGGTCAGCTTGCCCGTGTCTTCTTCGAGATGCACCCGTCGGATGCGTACACTGGTTTCCCCCTCTGGTGTAACGAAGCTAAGGCGGCCATACCGCGCCAGCGGCTGATCGTATTGGGAAATCTGGTAGCCTTTGGGTAAATCCGGGTAAAAATAATTCTTGCGCGCGAATAAACTTGTTTGGTTCACCTGGCACTCGAGCGCCAGCGCGACCCGTAAACCTAATTCTACTGCACGACGGTTCACCACCGGCAGTACCCCGGGCATACCTGCGCACACCGGGCAAACCGCAATGTTCGGATCAGCGACCGTCGAATCTACCACCCGACAGCTGCAAAACATCTTCGATACAGTCTGCAGCTCCGCATGCACTTCCAATCCGATAACCGCCTCAAATGGCGGTTTGTCTCCACTATCAAGATCCATTCAGCGATTTACCCGTGCCGGCGCATGAAGCTTTCCATGCGATGCAGCGCTTCCTCAATTTTGTCGTAAGCGGTCGCATAGGAGCAGCGCACAAACCCTTCACCGCCCGCGCCGAATGCAGATCCTGGTACCGCGGCAACTCGTTCCTCTTCGAGCAGTTTTTGTGAAAAGGTTTCGTCGTCCATTCCCGTGACACTGATTTGTGGGAAGGCATAAAATGCGCCGCGCGGTTCGAATGTGGGAAGCCCAAGCTGGTTGAGACCGCCAACAATTAGCTCCCTCCGCCGGTTGTATTCATTGCGCATCGCTTCTACAAATTCGCTGCCGCAGCACAACGCTTCGAGAGCAGCCGCCTGTGCAGTGGTTGGCGCAGACATGATCGTGTACTGGTGAATGCGCAGCAAGCCACTCATCATTTCAGCCGGACCTGCGGCAAATCCAATCCGCCATCCAGTCATAGCATAATCCTTGGAAAACCCGCCCAACAGCAGAGTGCGGGATTTTGCGCCAGGGATGCTCGGAAAACAAACATGTGGGATTCCATATACCAGCTGGTCATAGATTTCGTCGGAGATGACGATCAAATCATGTTTCTCGGCGACCTTCTCCAGCTCAACCAACACTTCTCGTGATGCGACCGCGCCCGTTGGATTATTGGGATAACCGATCAGGATTGCTTTCGTTTTAGGAGTGATCGCCGCTTCAATCGCCTCAGGACGAGGTTGGAAGTTATCTTCCATCCGGCTGGGGATTTCCACTGGAACACCACCAGCCAGGATCACCTCTGCCTGGTAGGCGACGAAACATGGTGTGGGGATGATGACCTCATCCCCATAATTTAACAGGGCAGTCAAAGCCAGGTAAAGGGCTTCGGAGACCCCGACTGTAATCACGATCTCTGAACCCGGATCATACGCGACGCCGTACAAACGCTGTATATGTTGCGCAAGCGCCTGGCGCAGCTCCAAAATACCCGAGTTCGAGGTGTAGTGAGTCTGACCCATTTTAAGCGAGCGAATTCCAGCTTCAAGGATTGGCGCAGGTGTATCGAAATCCGGTTCGCCGATTCCTAATGAAATCACATCCTTCATCGTTGCAACGATATCAAAGAATTTTCGAATTCCTGAAGGCTTCAAGGTTGCCACCCGGTCAGCAAGGTAGGTTTTATTCACAGTCGCTCCTTCTCTTCATACATGAAAATCATCGCAGCTTTTCTTTGATGTTTATTTTGACTGATAATTTACTGGATTAAATGAATCTGCCAGGTGTCCTGGTCATGCTCATAAATGAGCATAAAATATATATCTCCCGTGGTCTTAACACGAAAGAAGGTTGCTGTAGGCTCTCGCCATTGTGCCTGAATTCTCAGAATCTGTAAACGTGCACCCTGCCAGAATAAAGCCTGCGGTCGCTCTGCATAACTGCTGCCACAATAACATACTACCGAATTATCCATATTACAGAGTTACTTCAGTATTATCTCCGGCGTTGACCACTCCAGCCCGGCGCACCAATTGCGCCCTGCGCCCGACAAGAGAACCTTCCAGGATAATACCGGTTGCCATCGCCTCGTCTTCCAAGATTGAATTTCGAATGATGCTTTGCTCCACCTGGCAGCCCGCGCCAAGGGAGACATGCGGACCAATAATCGATTCGATCACCTTTGCAGATGGATGCACATAGACTGGAGGAATAATAACAACTCCATTTCGCTGAGTTGCACTTGGACTGTTATCCAGACCATGTTCCAATAGATATCGATTTGTTTCCAATATCGCTTCAGGTGTGCCGGCGTCCAGCCAGGTCTCGATTTTCTCAACGCGCATATTCAAGCCGCGTTGCAGCATAATATTGATTGCATCCGCAAGATAGAATTCACCTTTGAGCTGCAAATTCTTCGACATCTGCTCATCAATTGCAGAAAGTAGGCTCTCGGAATCCTTGAAATAGTAGAAACCCACCACCGCTAAATTATTGTTCATATCCCGGGGTTTCTCGATCAGGTATTTCACCCATCCCTTATCATCCACCACTGCCACTCCAAACCGGCGCGGATCAGGAACAGGCTTTACCCAGGCAATGGACTCTGCAGTCTCTTTCTGCAGGAATGACAGGTCTGTTTGGATTAACGTATCGGCAAATACCATCAACATCGGACCATCTAAATACTGTCGCGCCAGCTCGATCGCATGGGATTGGCCTAAAGGATTCTCTTGAACAATGAAATGAGACTTGATCGTCGGATAATGTTCGCGGATATGATCCTCAATCTGCTCCCCTAAATATCCCACAATGTTGACCAGCTCGATGTTATCTGGATCGGGAAGCGTCGCCAGGCTGCCGATCACGTGATCGATCATTGCCTTCCCGGCGACACTTACCAGTTGTTTGGGCTTACTCCAGGTATGCGGACGAAGACGTGTCCCCAATCCAGCCATCGGTATAACAACTTTCAAAGTTGATTTGCTCATGTTTGGCCTAACCCCTTGCCCTAAAGATATATGCGATTAAGTTATCCATGGATGAATTTATTATAACCTTTGTTACATTTCAATTAGCATTCTCTGAGGCTAACAATTCATTTTCCAGCTCTTCGATTTTTTCTGCTATCAAACCTACCCCATCAGCCAGAGTGTCTGCATCAAATGCGAGCCTTGCGCCTGCAGTTTCATAAAGTTGAGGTAAACGAACAGTTCCGCCCAGGCGCAGCGCGTGCGTGTACGCGGCAACAGCATCTGATTGATCCCGCAGTGCATTCCGCCAGATCTGCACCGCCCCTAATTGCGCCAATCCATACTCCACATAATAAAAAGGGTAGCGGTAGATGTGCTGCTTGCGCTGCCATCCTGTCATCGCTTCTTGTTCCAGACCCGACCAATCGACCCCAGGCAGGAAGCGGTTCCACAAGGATAGCCATTGCTCATCGCATCGATCCGGGTCAAGCGCCTGCCCACTGTGGGTATACGCCCAGTGTTGAAATGCATCAACGACCGCCATGTACGGCCAGAATGTAAGGATATGTTCCAGGTGTTCCAGAAGGAAGCGCCTCGCTTCCGTTCGAGAATAAAGCCCACCAGTGTCCTTAGATAGATAAGGGGCAGCCAGCAGTTCCATTGCCATCGATGCAACCTCAGCGAATTCAAGACCCGGATTGCGCTGCTGGGCATAGGGAAGACGGAGCCGCTCGAAGTTGTGGAACGCGTGCCCAGATTCGTGCAGGATTGTCCGCACGTCACCTGCCAGTCCGACCGCGTTCATGAAAATAAACGGACGGCGAGTGATAGGAAAGCCTGTGCAATATGCCCCGGGGGCTTTTCCTTTGTGGTTCTCAAGGTCCAACAGACCTTCCTGGCGCAGAGTTGAAAAATATTCGCCAAATCGATGGCCTACCTGGTGGAAGACCTGCCCGGCAATTTCCTGCAGCTCATCTACGGTGCCATAGGATGACAACTCCGGGAAGTAAATCGGGTAGATATCCAGGTCAAGATCCCAGGGTCGCAAGTGTTCCACACCAAGGCGTTTGCGCTGTCTTTCATACACTATTGTGGCTGCCGGCACTACCACTTGCTCGATTGCCTGCTGGAGCTCGAGACAATCAGCAGGCGAGTAATCAATTCTGAGCATCTGCTGCCATCGATAAGCCCGGTAATCTTCCATGCCGGCGTTTTCTGCCAGCTTACAGCGCAGAGGCATAAACTCTCGCCACAAACTATTAATCGCCCCGCGATCCTGCAGTTGCCTGGCAGCCGCCAGTTGCCATGCTTCCTGGCGCGTCGCCCGTGGCAAGTTTTGCATCACCGGTCGTAATTGCTGTAAGGTTAGCTCAGCTCCACCCCACCGGACAGTTTGAGCACCAATCACCTTGTTATATTCAGATGCGAGTTTGCGTTCCCCGGACAAAAGAGGCAGATTTTCGCTGCGGAACAGATCCGCCTCAACCTTCATTCTCAAGAGTGGGACTTCAAATCCTTCTGGCTGCAAATTTGATTTGAGCAGCTTTTCTTTCAGCTTCTGATCGGCAGCCTGGGCAGGCAGGTATATATGATCAAGGAAAGCGTGGTATTTGGCTTCCGCCTCGGTGTCCATCGTGTTTGTGGTGATGGCGACATTTAAGCGTGCATAACGTTCGCTTACGTGGTCACTTAAGCGAGTCCAGTCGGACAACCAGGCATGAACAGTCCCTGCATCTAAAGTTCGTGCAGACAATTCCTGGTAGTATGGCTCGATTTCTATCCAGGACCAGTCGGAAAACTCGAGAGAAGATTCAGGTAGAGATGGTAGCAATTTTTTATTCCTCTAATTCAGGTTTTTGCAGGTGCCAATCAGTCACTTGCTGATAGGCGTCTGCCATTTGGAGCAAGCGCTGCTCTGCAAAGGCTGGTCCCATGAGCTGCATTCCAATCGGAAGCCCGGCGGCATCGAAACCAACCGGAAATGCCAGCGCTGGAATTCCTGCCAGGCTAGCAGGTAAGGTGAAAATATCTTCAAGGTACATGGATAGCGGGTCTTCGCTGTGCTCGCCGATCGGGAATGCCGTGGTCGGTGTAACTGGTGCCGCGATCACATCCACATTGTCAAAAACCTGCTCGAAATCTCGCCGGATGAGGGTACGTACTTTTTGCGCCTGCCCATAATATGCATCATAATAACCAGCCGATAGCGCATAAGTCCCCAGCATAATCCGTCGCTTCACCTCGGGACCAAATTTTTCGCCACGGGTGAGGCGAAAAACATCCCACATCGTATCGGCTGACAGGCGTGGCCCATAACGAATGCCATCATACCGTGCCAGGTTTGCCGATGCCTCAGCCGGAGCAATTAGATAATAGACCGGCACAGCAAATTCGGTATGTGGCAGGCTGACCGGAATAAGCTCTGCGCCAAGATTGGCTAATTCCTGAATGGCTGATCGAACTGCTGCTTCTACCTCAGCCTGCATCCCGGAGATAAAATATTCTTGCGGCACCCCCACCTTTAAGCCAGCTAAAGGCCAGCTCCCAGATGGATGAAACTCAATTTTATCAACGGGAATATCCAGCGTGGTCGCATCGCGGCTATCACGACCCGCGATCACCTGGTATGCCGTGGCTACATCGCGCACATGTATCCCCAATGCACCGACGACATCCAGGGATGAGCCAAATGCCACCAGGCCATATCGCGACACGCGCCCATAGGTAGGCTTCAACCCCACCACCCCACAAAATGCAGCCGGATGGCGCACGCTGCCCCCGGTATCTGTGCCCAATGCCAGTGGCACCATACGCGCAGCCACAGCCGCCGCACTGCCACCGCTTGAGCCACCAGGCACACGCTCATAATTCCACGGATTTCGGGTGACGCCATAGGCGGAAAACTCGGTCGATGAGCCCATGGCGAACTCATCGGTGTTCGTCTTACCCACGATCACAGCTCCGTCGTGCAGGAGATGCTCAACGACAGTGGCTGTATAAGGAGGTACAAATCCTTCCAGTATGCGTGACCCGCTGGTGCAGGGCAGCCCGGCTACACAAAGCACATCTTTTACGGCAATCGGGATGCCAACGAGCGCAGGCAGTTGTTTCGTCTGGTCCTGTCGCCATTCTGCCAGCCGCTGGTCTGCTTTTCTGGCTTGTTCCATCGCCTGCTGACCTGCCACATGAAGAAATGCGTGCAACGAGGCATCAACTCTCCCAATTCGCTCCAGGCTGTCCCTGGTCAAGTCTTGACTGCTGACCTCGCCGTCTCGCAAAGCAGCCATCATTTGGGAGAAATCTAAGTGAAGCATAATCTAGTCGAAGACGGGCGGGATACGGAATTGGTTTTGCTCTATTGAAGGAGCATTTTTAAACAGCTCTTCGCGGGTCAAACCACTGGCTGCCTCGTCCTCTCGCAAAACACTGCGTTGTGGCAAAACACTGGAAGTCGGAGGAATATCCGCCGTTTCCAATACTTGCAATCGGGCGACATAAACCAGTATCGCCGATAACTGTTCCAGATAACGAGCTTTTTCGATGTTGGTGAGGTTTAAACGTGCCAGGTCAGCGATATGCTCAACCTGGTCCAGGGTCAGGCTCATGGAATCATTATATCATGCAAGAATTACCAGTCTCCCGCATACCAGCGCAAATATTGGTCCAAATGCTTCTGCCAGTATGCTTCCTCGTGGTAACCGGTGAATAGATACCATTCGTGAGGAATCCCAAGCTGGGTAAGCAGGCGTTCGAACCAGGTTGCAGAGGATAGTATTTGTGGCCGGTCCCGATCCCCAATATCCAGATAAATCCTTGGCATAGAAGTAAGGGGGATTTTTGCCAGCCATGTTCGAATCAGGGACGTATCCGTCCAGAAGACCGGCAGGCTGTGACCACCAATCGCTCCAAACAATTCCCAGTGAGAAAGACCAAGATGCACTGCCCATCCCGCACCACGTGATAATCCCCCAATGGCACGCTTGGATCGGTCGGGTAGAGTGCGGTACCTGTCATCGATCAACGGGACCAGTTCATTCACAAGCACTTCACCGAAACGGTCCACGGTCGGCTGGTCCCAATTTCGATCGCGTGGCATGACGATGATAAACGGCGCCGTCTCGCCCGCCTGTATCAATCGATCTGCGGTCTCATCTGCTCCCAGGCGATCCCATTGGTCTTCATTGTAGTTTTGCCCGTGTATGAGATACAAAACAGGATAGCGCCGAATTTTATCCTCGTCATAACAGGGCGGTAGATAGACGCGATACTCCATCGGCAGACGAAGCAACGATGAGTTTAGACTGCCCGTCTCGATTCTCCCACCAGCTGTAAGGCAGGAACGAGTGTCACCGGTCGCGCCCCATCCGGTGAAAGTCAACACCTGCCCCAGGATAAAAACCCACGTTAATGAAATTGCCAGGATTTTTTGGATCATCTGCCTGCTATTATACAAAATAAAACTACCTGTGCTATTTGGATTTAACCTGAAACCAGGCTGGGTCAACAGTCGGTTATTTCGGGGAGGTTTCAGGCAAGATCCCTTCCTTACCTCACCCGGATACCCCCTATACCCAAGTCGAGTTTATCTGCGCAGGTAGTTCGAAGTTAGCTATGGTTTCAGCCGATGCTCTCCGATGGAGATTGACGTAATTCAACGGTAAATTTTATCGCCGTACGAACTTTGCCGTCTATATCGACGTCGACAAATTCAGGGGTGAAAACAATCTCGTAACCATCTTCCTGCAAGTAACCCTTGGCAAGTGCGAGGGCTTTTACAGCCTGGTTCACCGCAATTGCACCAATTGCCTGTACTTCGGCATGCTTTTGCTCGCGAAAGACTCCGGCGATCGCGCCAGCCACTGCAGACGTACGTGACGTACCCGAGACTTTGATGATGTCCATAGTGGTTTCCCTCCCTGGCTAGAAACTTATGGTTTCGATAGGCGAGCTACTCATCATCCACTTGCGTTTATTGAGCAAGTAGTCATACACCAAACCAATAGGCATACATTGATTCGCAATCTCATTGTACAAGATTTTAATGCGTGAATCAAGCAGGAATGGCTGATAAGGTAATTTCACAGATGAAATCCACACGAAACGAATATTTGTTGTAAACTATCCCATAATATGCGTCGCAGATTGCTTTTCGTGTTTGTCCTCCTGGTCGGTGCGGGGCTGGGCTTGCTGTATGGTTGGGTCATCAACCCGATCGAATATAAAAATGCCAGGTTAGATCAGATCAACGACGAATTTCAAACCGATTATGTGCTGATGATTGCTGAAACATACCAGCTAGATGGGAACCTGGTTTTAGCTGCTCGACGACTGGCTGATCTGAATCCAGCAGCACCCGACATCGTGGTTCGCCAGGCGCTGGTTAATGCTGCCCGCCTTGGCTACGCAGAAGGCGACCTGAATACGATGACAGTGCTTCTACACGCTTTTGAGTCAATCTTACCTGCCCGTGGAGCTGGTACTCCATGAGCCAGGGGCGCGGCTCGTTATACATCCTGACCGGTTTACTGGTTGGATTCTTGTTGGGTCTGGTCTATTCATGGTGGATCCAACCTTCGTCTGCTACCTATATAAGACCAAACACACTGACTCAGGAGGATAAGGATCGTTATCGGACAATAATTGCCACGGCTTTCACTTCGAACGGTGATTTGGTGCGCGCCCGAGCCCGCTTGGAACTTCTTGGCGAGCCCGACTTTTATCAGAGCGTATTCGCCCAATTGCAAAGGACAATTGCTGCCGGGCGCCCGCTGGAGGAAATTCGCGCCTTGAGGCTGCTGGCTGGAGCATTGCAGTCTGCAACCAGCCCTATCCCATCTGTTAGCCCAGGAACACCCCAGGCTCCTTAAGTGGGCGAATGGATGTATCTACCGACAAGGTTTTAACAAGGTATCATCAATGACCAGGGCTTTCTCCACGTCACAATTTAGTCAACTCAGAAACATGTATCGGTGCAGAAATTTTTTTGGAGGTATCTATGAAAATCGTTCTTGATCGACGCTCATGTAATTGTTATGAACCTGCCTGTGAGTCCCATTTCGGCTGGCATTTCTTACGCGAGGAGATCACACCAATCGATTGTGTGCTTGAGATGATCGATGACGGTAAACCAGAACGGACCTTTTATATCTTAGATCGGGACGGCATCGACAAGACTTCTGGTAGTTGATCCCGAAAATCAACCAGTCGCCTATGACTCCTGGTTACAGGCGTGGGAGCAGCAGCAACCTAAGGCGGGTTGAAAAATCATATCCAGCTAACTCCGCTGGATCCTTTTTTTCGTAAATGGAGATTTGATAACCACCCATGGAGATTCAACGCGCCACACTGAGCAATTGCCACGAAGCCCGCGGTTTGGTGGTGGTCATCGATGTAATTCGTGCTTTCTCAACTGCAGCTTATGCCTTTTCCTGTGGTGTACGCGAGATACTATTAGCCAGCTCTCTAGACCAGGCTTTTGAGCTTCGCCAGCGCTTTCCAGATTACCTGATCATGGGGGAGCTGAGCGGTTTGCCTGTTCCGGGATTTGACTTGAGTAACTCTCCTACACAGCTTCTCCTGGCTAATGAGAGAATCCCGTTGCGAGGACGGGGCATGATCCAGCGCACGAGCGCCGGTACGCAGGGGATCGTGCGCAGCCAGCAAGCGGAGATTATCCTGGCAGCCAGCATGCTCGTCGCAGGTGCAACCGCCAATGCCATCAAAAAGCTCGCACCTTCTTCCTTGACTTTTGTAATCACAGGCACCGATGCCGGCAACGAATATAAAGGACCAACGCGTGAAAGTCCAACGTTTGGTGATGAGGATGCAGCCTGCGCGGACTATATTGAAGAGCTGCTCAATAACCACCAGCCCGATCTCTCAGTTTTTATTCAACGCATCCTCGATTCTGCCCCAGGACGCATTTTTGCCGACCCCAACCGCCCTGAGTTCCCAGCAGCAGACCTTCCACTATGTACCGCAGTAGACCGATTTAATTTTGCTTTACGCGTAGAGCATCGTGACGATTTACTCGTAATGACCCCAATGAACCCAAATGACTGAACCATCCGAGCCGCTCAACACACCGACAGTTGCACGACCTGACCGCCTGGCTATTCGCCAGTCCATCGGATATTTTGCAATCTTCATCGGTCTGGGCATGACGGCTGCTTCGCTGGGGCCAACATTACAGGGACTGGCAGATCACACCCATTCAACCATAAGCCAGGTGAGCATTCTATTCACTTCACGCTCCTTTGGCTATTTACTTGGCTCGTTGCGGGGCGGCCACGCATACGACCGCCTACCAGGGCACCGCCTTCTTGTAGGGGTGCTGTTGGTAATGGCGGTCATGAACGCAATCGTACCAATTGTCAATCTGCTGTGGCTTTTGGCTGCGACACTCTTCATCTTGGGTCTTGCGGAAGGTGCGGCTGATGTGGGCGGGAACACTTTGCTGGTCTGGACTCACCATGAGCGTGTCGGACCGTATATGAACACGCTGCACTTTTTCTTCGGACTGGGTGCATTTATCGTCCCGATCTTAATCGCCCAAACGGTAATAGCCACCCACGACATAAAGATGGCTTACTGGCTGTTGGCGCTTTATATGCTGCCGGTAGCAATATATTTCATCCGCCTGCCCAGTCCACGTCCAATTACTGCAGCACAAAGCCTTCAGGATGGACCAATCAATCTCAAATTAGTCGCGCTGATTGTGGCTTTTTATTTTCTATATGTCGGCGCTGAAGCCAGTTATGGTGGCTGGATATACACCTATGCAACCAGCCTCGATCTGGCAGATGCCGAAACTGCCGCCTACCTGACCTCAATCCTGTGGGGTACATTTACCGTTGGTCGGCTGGTTGCCATCCCTCTGGCAACTCGGTTTAAACCTCAAACGCTGTTAACCTGGGATCTGATCGGATGTGTTGCCAGTCTGATCCTGATCTTGGCTTATCCTGACTCGTTGCTCATCCTTGGACTCGGGACGGCAGGGCTGGGGTTCTCGATGGCATCTATTTTCCCCGGCATGATGGTATATGCCCAGCGGCGGCTCACACTGACTGGCAGGGTGACCAGTTGGTTTTTCGTAGGTGTTGGTGCAGGAGCCATGGTGGTTCCCTGGCTGATCGGTCAATGGTTCGAGACCTTCGGGCCACGAGTGACCATGTGGGTTATATTCGTCGATGTGGTGCTGGTGGTTACTACGTTTATCGCGATCCGCTGGGTTAAGAACGGCTCAAGCGCCAATCCAGTGCAGAAAATCGCTGTGTGACTTTATCATTGCGCACAGCGATACCGATCGCCTTCCGGCTGCCCACCAGAACACACAGTTTGCGGGCGCGGGTGATGGCTGTGTAGAGCAGATTTCGCTGCAGCATGAGGTAATGCTGCACCACCAGGGGTAATACCACTACCGGGAACTCTGATCCCTGCGATTTGTGCACCGATATGGCGTATGCCAGCACCAGTTGATCGCAATCGCTCCAATCATAAGTCACCGCTCGCCCTTCGAAATCAACGGTAATGCTGTGCTCGACAGAATTGATTTCAAACAGAAAGCCAATGTCGCCGTTAAAAACATCCAGGTCGTAGTTGTTCTGGATCTGCATCACCTTGTCACCCACCCGAAAGATTGTGCCGAATAAAGCTTTCTCGGGTTTCATCAATGCCGGAGGGTTCAACCGTGCCTGCAGTCGCGCGTTCAGACCGTCTACCCCAACTGGTCCCCGGTACATCGGCGCAAGCACCTGAATATCGTCCCTCGGATGCAGGTTAAACTTTGCCGGGATGCGGTTGCACACCACATCCTCCACCCAATTGGCTGCGTCCTCCTGTGTATCAGCCGGGAACAAGAAAAAATCACTTCCCTGATCTGATCCAGAAAAATCAGGCATCCTACCCTGATTGATCCGGTGTGCGTTGGTAATGATCTGGGAATGCGCTGCCTGACGAAATATAGTGTTTAAGCGGGTAACCGGGGCGGTTCCACTGTCGATAATATCCCGTAAGACATCTCCCGCACCAACAGATGGAAGCTGATCGACATCACCGACCAGCAAAAGATGTGTGCCCGGTTGGATCGCTTTCATCAGGTGATTAGCCAGAATCAAGTCCAGCATAGATACTTCATCAATCACAAGCAGGTCTACCTCGAGTGGATGTGCTGCATTGAATTTAAATCCTTCCCCTGGGGTAAAGCCCAGCAAGCGGTGGATGGTACTGGCTGGTCTTCCCGTCGCCTGGGCTAATCGCTTCGCAGCCCGCCCGGTTGGGCAGGCCAGCGCATACCGTTTGCCTGCAGATTCGACAATTGCAATCAACGCACGGATAGCAGTGGTCTTTCCCGTACCTGGCCCACCGGTCAGCACACTGACCGGATGATTAAGGCCAGGTGCGCACTGCGTTCTGCTGTTCCTCCGAAAGATCTGCATCGATAGTAACAAATGCCGCTGGAAGATCGCTCAAGCGGGTAGGCCATGAGCCGATATACTCTCTCAAGACGCTGTGATACACTCACCTCACTCGCATACAGCGGAGTTAGGTAAACCGCTTGCAAACCGTAAACTGAGCCCGTCTCCGCTGTTTGGGTTCTCGGTACATCAGTATTATCTTCTCGTCCCGGGGTTTGAGCGAATGGAACGGTTTCCCGGTGGATGCGCTCCTGGCTTCCCAGCCGTTCCAGGGCTTGAGAAACCAATGGCGAGTCAACGCCCAGCAGCTCAGCAGCTTCCCTTAACAGTGATTCACTCGGAAAATACACATGCCCAATATCCGTCTTTTGTCCCAGCAGGTAGATCACACCCGCTTCGATGCGGGAAGGGTGGTCAGCGGGTAAACCGAGCGATTGGGCGATTTTGTCAGCGGTTTTGAAACCCACCCCGTAGATATCTTGCGCCATACGGTAAGGGTCGTTCTGAACGATCTCCAATGCCTGGCTGCCATACTGCTTATAAATTTTTACTGCCAGGTTGGTACTCACCCCGTAGCTATGCAGAAAAAGCATGATTTCCTTAACCTGTTTCTGCTCCTGCCAGGCAGCATAAATCAGGCGTGACCGTTTTGGGCCAATGTCGGGCACCTCGCCCAGCCGTTCTGGCTGCGCCTCGATCACCGATAGAGTCTCCATCCCAAAATGAGCAACAATGCGCTCGGCTAACCGCGGACCAATGCCCTTCACCAGTCCAGAGCCTAAATAACGCCGCATGCCGGCAAGGGAAGCCGGCATGATCTGTTCACAAACCTCCGTTTGGAATTGCAGTCCGTGTTTAGGATGGTTAACCCACTGACCTTGTAAGCGCAGGTGCTCGCCTGGAGCGACTTCGGGCAGGTTGCCCGTGACCGTAATCAAGCCGTCTCGATCACTGCCAGGCACGCGCTTGCCCGTCGGGAGCAGACGCAAGACAGTGTACCCGTTTTCAGGATTGTAAAATGTCACTCGCTCAACCGAGCCAGTGATCATTTCCATATCAGCTCCTGCATATTGGAATGAATTCTAAAAAGCGTTCGAACCAGGTGAGCCTTATGCACGCCTGTTGGTCAGGGCATCGGGTTGCTTTGCGCCCAATCATCCGCCAGCGTCACCGTCACATCGACCGGGCTGGTCGGATCATTGACATAAAATACCTTGTATGGGGATATCTTCATCAACTCGACCAGGAAATTAACTGTGTACGGCTTACCATTGTAGAAGGTGATCTCGGTAGCGGCTGGCGCCAGGGCAGCATTGCCCGTCTCAGTTACGTTCAATCCCAGCGACTTCAGGTAGTCTGTGGTGCGTGAGGCTAAGCCAGCCGTTGTGCTGCCATTCAGTACACGTATGCGCGCTCCTTCAGCCACTGCCAGGTCGATCAAAGGCTGGTCTGCTGCAGCCGGGCTAATGGGTCCGGTGGCGAAAATTTTATCTCGCAGCTCACGGATCTTTTCCGTGATCGGCTTGAGTACATCCTGCGTACCATCCGGTGATTTTGCAAAGCTAACCTGATCGGGCGGTCCGATGATCCCTTGTTGGATCTGATCCTCAGGTATCTGACCTGCAAACCAGGCCAATCTTACCGCTTCGTCTAAAGTCAAGTTGGTATTAACCCCGCTGGATAGCTGGTTATATAGAACGCCAGATTTGGCGATCAATGTTGGCAGCATATTGAAGCGCAGGATTTGCTTGCGCACACCCATGATGACCTGCTGGGTGCGCTTGGCGCGGTCAAAGTCACCCCCTTCGGTTTTGCGCGAGCGGGCGTACGCCAATGCATACTCACCATTCAGTGTCTGTACGCCGGGCTTCAAGGTGATCACATTGGTAGATTTTCCGGGTTTAATCGGATCGATTTTTATTTTCTCAGGCACGTCTACTTTGACCCCACCAATCTCATCGATAAAATCAATGAACGCCTGGAAATCGACCTGTAAATAATAATCAATCGGTACGCCGAGCAGCTCCTCCACGGTTTTCATTGCCAGCCCAGGTCCGCCACCGATTTCTTTGTATGCTTCGCCGAGCTGGTAAGCAGTATTTATGCGTCCATAGTTATAGCCTGGGATATTCACCCACAAGTCTCGCGGAACCGAAATCATACCTGCAGTACGGTTGATAGGATCCAGGGTGAAAACCATCATTGTGTCCGTTCGTGGAGGCCCTTCGCCAACACTCCAGTCACGAAAATCAAGCCCCATCACCAGTACATTTACCCGTTTTGCGCCATCCCAGGGTTCTGGAGTGGGTCCGCCCACAGCCTGCAGCGGTACGTCTGGCTCTGTCACCACCCCTTCTTCATTCGGGACAGGTGTTTGACCATCTTGCAAGGCTACACCAGGCAGGCTCGTCAAACGCCAGGTTTTGACCACATCCCTCACCGTGATAAAAGTCAGATAGCCCATCAAAATGGCGGCTATCGCAAACGCAGCCAGCACCACAATTTGCCAGACCTTATTGCTGCTGCCAGCCTTTCGGACGGTCTGGTCGTTCATTTTTTCGTCGTTTATTGCCATAATCTAAATTTTTACCTGTTTACAATTCCATCTAGTCCAGCATCATTTTGCTTACCCTAGATGTAAATTTCCCGTTTTTAGTTTCCTCGTTAGATGAGACTAAAGCGGCGCGATTATAACACGGTATAATCTCAGCTTAACCGCTTCACAGGAAACTCCAATCTATGTCACTTTTGACCACCACCGCTTTAAAAAAATCTTACGGACCCATCGATATCTTTTCTGATGTTTCTATCAGCATCCCATACGGCGCGCGCATTGCCCTCGTCGGGCCAAATGGCATCGGCAAAACCACTCTGCTGCGCATCCTGGTCGGTCTGGATGAGCCTACCTCAGGAAGTGTGCAGAGCATGCGTGGGTTACGGTTAGGATATTTACCTCAAGAAGCAATGCTCTCCGGCGATGGCACTTTATGGGATGAATGCCTCACCGTGATGACAGACCTGCGCCAGTTAGAAGGGGAGCTTTCCCAGCTTGAAGCTCTGATGAGTGATCCGGAGCAGACCCAACAGGCTTTAGAACGTTACGGACAGCTCCAACAGATTTTTGAACACCGCGGCGGTTATACCTATGAAACTCGTATCCGCCAAACTCTGAGTGGACTGGGGTTTGAGAGCACCGATTACCACCGTCCGGTTCAGCACTTATCGGGCGGGCAGCGCACGCGTGCCCTGCTGGCACGATTGCTTCTTTCTGATCCAGACCTGTTAGTACTGGATGAACCGACCAACCATCTTGACATCACCGCCGTTGAATGGCTTGAAGGTTATATGAGCCAGTGGCCGGGAGCAGTCCTGATCGTCTCACACGACCGTTATTTCCTGGATAAAGTCGTCGACCACATCTGGGAAATGAGCCGTACCGGCATGGAAACCTTCCGCGGCAACTACACTGCCTATCTGCAGCAGCGCCAGGAACGCTGGGAGCTGCGCCAGCAAGTGTTCGAATCAGAAAAAGAACGTCTGATAAAAGAGCTTGATTACGTCAAGAAGAACATCTCCGGGCAGCGAACCTTGCAGGCGAAAGGTAAGCTTCGGCGCCTGAGCCGCGAAGTGCAGGCTATTCACAGCCTCGGGTTGGATGCCGTTGTGGGGCGCAACTGGGCAGAAGTCAGTGCCCAGGCTGATATCAGCACCCATCCGATGAACGTGGAAGAAACTGAGCAGCAAATCCGCTCTCTCCGCTCTCCCATCCACCGCCCGCCGCAGTTGAATCTGCATCTGAAAACAAACCAGCGCTCGGGCGACCTGGTTTTACGCACCCGCGATTTATCAATCGGATATCCTGACGAAGGGAAACCCCTGTTCTCCGCCCCTGATTTGCTGCTCAAGCGCGGCGAAGTCGCTGCCATTATTGGTCCGAATGGCGCAGGGAAAACCACCTTTTTGAAGACCCTTCTGGATAAAATGCCCCCACTGGCAGGTGATGTTATCCTGGGCGCCAGCCTGAACATCGGCTATTTTGCTCAAGCCCACGAAGACCTCGACCCAGAGCGCACATTAGTCCAGGAAATCGATGCTGTTGCACCCAAAATGCTGCTCGCAGAGATTCGTGATTACCTTGCCCGCTTTTTATTCACTGGCGAAGATGTGTTCAAAAAAGTCGCTGTGCTGTCCGGAGGTGAGCGTGGCCGGCTTGCACTTGCCAAACTGGCCCTGAGCCAGGCCAACTTGCTGCTCCTGGATGAGCCAACCAATCACCTGGATATCCCTTCTCAGGAAGTTCTCCAGGATGTGCTGGACCATTTCCAGGGCACAATTCTTCTGGTCTCCCATGACCGCTATCTGATTGATGCTTTATGCACCCACATCTGGGAGATCGTTCCAGGTCAAACCAGGTTACAAGTATTTGATGGCAGCTACAGCCAGTACCGGTCCTGGCTCGAATCACAGAAAGTCAATGAGAGCAGCCACACCCGAGAAACGGCAGTATCACAAAAACCAAAAACTGTTTTGCCAGCACCAGATGAACGTAAGCGTAAAGCGCGCTTGAAAGATGTTGAGCAGCGCATCGCCTCTTTAGAAACAGAGCTTAATCTTCTGGCGCATAAATTAGAAAATCCACCTGGCGATCCACTCACAGTTCAAAAACTGGGCCAGGAATATGTCCGGGTCCAGTCAGATTTGGAACATCTTATGAAAGAGTGGGAATCGCTCAGCGTTTGATTGCACCCACAGGCTGGATGGTCTTAACCTGCCGGGACACCTTCCGGCACTGGCTCATCGCCATTAAATTTAAACAGCTGCGGCCACTTTCGAACAATAATTCCCACCGCCAGGAGGCTGCCCAGTCCACCGGTGATGATTGCTATCGGTGCCCCGAATAATTGCGCCACCAGCCCGGCTTCCATCTCACCCAGCTGCGGTCCGCCGCTGAAGAAAATCTGGTTGACGCTGACCATCCGCCCGCGCAGATAATCCGGTGTCTGGAGCTGGCGGATTGTGTTACGGATGATCGTGCTGACTGAATCAGCCGCGCCAATCAAGATTAATGTCACCATGGCAAGGATGAAAGTAGTGGAAAATCCAAATGCGATGGTTGCCAGGCCAAAGACCACGACCGATACCAGGAATATTAACCCTTGTTTCTGAATCTGATGAACCTGAGATATGACCAGCGCTGCTGCCATTGCGCCAATCGATTGCGCTGCAGAAAGCCAGCCATACTCGAGTGCTCCCACATGCAGAATATCTTGCGCAATGATCGGCATGAGCGTATTTGCCGATGAAAAGAACGTGGCAAAGAAATCCAGCAGCATCGTAGATAAGATGATCGGGCGATTGAGAATAAAGTGGATGCCCTCCTTGATAGCAGCCACACTGACAGACGGCTTGCTCGCGATCCCAGCTTGCTGCTCCACCTTGCCCATCATCAACAGGGCAACCAGCACAGCTAAATAAGAAATCGCATTGATTAAATAGGTGTACCCCTGCCCTGCATAAGCAATCACCAGACCACTGAGCGCTGGCCCAATGATCGCACCGATTTGACGGGCGATTGAATTCATACTAAATGCGTTGGGAAGATCCCGCGCCGGCACTAGATTTGGCACCATCGCCTGACGCGCCGGTAAGTCAAATGAGGCTGCAACTGCATTCAGCGCGGTGATCAGGTAAATCATGCCCAGGGTGACCCGGTCTGCGAATGTGAGCAGTGCCAGAATTAAAGCGAGAACAGCCATCACCGATTGTGTGAGGAACAGCAAATTTCGGCGGTTGACTGTGTCAGCGAGCGCCCCACCAATCAAGGAAAAGACGATAACGGGTAAAATACGCGCCAGCCCCACCCCACCCAGAGCAATCGGTTGGTCAGTCAAAGTGCGGATGTGCCAGAAAAGCGCCCAGATTTGCATCTGGGTGCCGGCAATTGAGATGATTAAACCAAGTAACAATAACCGATATTGACGGTGATAAAGGGATGAAGGTACTCGCAATCTCATAAACTAGCTAATGAATTTCCGGGCAATCGATCACGTGCCTGCCGGTAACGGAATCATGTCCCCCAATCTCGCAGGTATAAAAAATCGTAGCCAATGGTGCGATTACTTAGCTTCGCGATGGGTGGCAGGATGCGCTTGAAATGGTTGCGCCGCACCCGCTCAACAACAGAGCGCACAAACTTCTCATCAAAACCAGCCGAGACGCAATCATCGGGGCTGTAACGCTGATCTACCAGCAGGCACAGCAATTGGTCGACTTCGGCGTAGGTATAGCCCAGCTCACCCTCATCAGTCTGACCCACCCACAGGTCCGCAGTTGGCGGCTTCTCGATGATAACCTCAGGCACTCCCATCGCCCGCGCAAGCTGGCGCACCTGTGTCTTATACAGATCGCCCAGCGGATTCAAAGCACATGCTGAATCCCCAAACAAAGTGGTGTAGCCCAACAGTATCTCAGTTTTGTTCCCGGTGCCAACCACCAGTGCACGGAAAGCCTCAGATTGATCATACAATACAATCATCCGGCAGCGAGCCATGATATTGCCTCTCCGCACCGGCGGCATATCCGGGAATTGCTCGATGAGCGCATCCACCATATTCGTGATCGGGAGAGTCAGCGATGGGATACCCAGTGCATCGATCACCATCTGGGCATGGGTGAGCGAATCCCCGGAAGAGGATTTATAGGGCAAGCGAATGGCTAGCACATTCTCTGGTCCCAACGCCGCTGCCGCCAGATAGGTGGAGAGCACCGAATCAATGCCTCCGGAAAGAGCCAGCACTGCTCGTGAATATCCAACCCGCGTGATTTCACTCTTGATGAATCCGGTCAGGATCTCCCTGGCTAAATCGGTGTTGATTGCTAGATTTATTTTCTCGTGCATTCCTGTTTCCGCTATGATAACTTCTTGATACGAAAGAAATAATCGATATTATTTACCCGTCTGGCGCGCCTGCACCCGCCCCATCTCGCGCATGACCAGCGCTGTGCGCTCATCCCGCAGCAAAGGCAACCGGGCGCGGGTGCGGTGGAGCTGGCTCATATCAATTTCGGTCTGGAGAAGCACTTCTTTGTGATATGGCCCTTTGACCACTAGCTCTCCATTCGGATCAAATACCGTCGAGCCACCCCAAAAATTAAGGCCATCTTCGTAGCCAACCCGGTTCGTATGCACTACATAGTTGGTAAACAAGCTTGCATAAGCCTGGTTGATATGCTCGACCCAGCGGGCTGATTCGAGCTGGGGTTCTTCACTTAACCCCCGCCCGGGCGACGCTGAGGTAAAAAGCAGCAAATCTGCCCCATCCAGCCATAAGATATATGGCGGAGAGGCATGCCAAAAATCTTCACAAATTAACAAACCCATCCTGCCAAATCGTGTATCAAACGCTGAGATGCCATCACCCCAGGCAAAGAACCTTCCTTCGTCGAACAATCCATAAGTGGGCAGGTAGACCTTGTGGTGAATGTGCACCACTTGACCTTGCGATAGATAGGCTCCGGCGATGAAAAATCGGTGACGCAAGTCTTCATCCACAAACCCCACCACCATGTCGATCTCCTGGCTTGCCTGGAGCAGGTGGTGGAATACGGGATCACTGGGTTCGGTCCGAATTGAAACCGTCGACACCAGGTCTTGCAGCCCATACCCTGTTAGAGAAAGCTCAGGAAAAACGACAAGATCTGCCCCATTCGCTCTGGCTTCTCGAACTAGCGCCAGGTGCTTCTCAAGATTGGCAGAGACATCTCCAAGGTGCGTGTTGATTTGAGCCAGTGCAAGTTGAAATTTCATCGCCGGAAGGTAAATTAGTGAAAAGTTTGAATGATTAATGATACCACGCCCTGTACACCTGGATAGATAGTTTAGAAAGATACCGGAGGCTGGATCATTGATCTCAAGTATCGTTCTCGTTGTATAATGATTATGTAGTATCGGCTCATTACAAAAGGTGAAAAATGGAAATTCTGCTCAACCCGAACATCGCCTATCTTATCCTGGCATTTGGCTTGATGATCACAGTGCTTGCCATCCTCAGCCCGGGCACCGGTTTGCTGGAAATCGCTGCGGTATTGGTCCTGATGATGGTTGGATGGCTGGTCTACAACCTATCATTCAATGCCTGGGCATTGCTGCTCCTATTGATTGGAATCGTGTTCTTCGTAATAGCAGTTCGCCAGCCTCGCCAGCCAATTTACCTGATCGTATCCATCATCACATTGGTTGTCGGCTCTGCCTATCTCTTCCCCGGAGATGAGTGGTGGCGTCCGGCGGTGAATCCAGCACTGGCAATCTTGGTCTCTGTCGGTCTGGTAGGTTATTTCTGGATCATTTACCACAAGATCATGGAAGCCCGCCAGCGACCTCCACGCATGGATTTAAATTCCCTGATTGGCATGCAAGGAGAAGCAAAAACCTATCTGGATAATAAAAAAGAAGGAACGGTCTTAATCGGTAGCGAGTTATGGAGCGCCCGCGGTCTGGAGCCCATCTCTCTCGGCGCTCGTGTGCGCGTTGTAAAGCGTGATGGGTTTATTCTGGAAGTCGAGAAAGTTCCCACCGAAAATAATTAACAGGAGAAAAAATATGGACATAAGCAGTGGAGTTATACTCTGTGCGATCGGGGCAGTCATTCTTATTGCCCTTATCATATTAGCCCAGGCTATCCGCATCGTACCCGAATACCAGCGCCTGGTAGTATTCCGCCTTGGTCGCTGCGTGGGCGCGCGTGGACCTGGTCTGGTCTTACTCATTCCCATTGTGGATAAGGCGATCAAAGTAGACATGCGCGAGCAAGTGCGAGAAGTGCCGCACCAGATCTCGATTACCAAAGATAATGCATCTATCTCGATTGACTTCTTGTGGTACTACAAGGTCCTGGATGCGGCGGAAAGCGTGCTGCAGGTCGGCTCTTTTGAGACCGCCGCAGCCGGTATGGCTACCACCACACTGCGTGCCGTCATCGGCGGCATTCCCCTGGACGATGCCCTCTCCGAGCGCGAGCACATCAATAATATGCTGCGCACCCGCCTGGACGAAGTGACTGAGCGCTGGGGTGTTAAAGTCACCAATGTTGAGATTCGTGAAATCATCCCACCCAGGGAAATCCAGGATGCGATGAACCGCCAGCTTTCTTCCGAGCGTATCCGCCGCGCGGTGGTTACCGAATCAACCGGCACGCGTGAAGCCGCCGTCAACGTAGCCGAAGGTGAAAAGCAGGCTGCCATCTTGCGAGCCGAAGGTGAGAAGCAATCGAACATTCTGCGGTCAGAGGGTGAGAAGCAGGGGCAGGTGCTGCGCGCCGATGGTTACGCCACAGCCCTGGACCTGATCTTCAAAATTGCCCAAACCGTTGATCCAAAAACCATGACTTTGCAGTATTTCGAAACACTCAAATCCATAGGGGCCAGCCCATCAACCAAATACATCTTCCCCATGGAATTCACCAGATTACTCGAGAGTTTCATCAAGTCACGCGAAGAGTAATTCTCGCCTGTAACCGCTCCACGGTTTTTATGGAAAATGCTTACGATAGCCCAGGTAGCCTGCCAGTAATTGAGCAGGCTACCTGGCGAGACCTGAACAGCCTGCGCCAGATAGAAAAAATTTGCTTTCCGAAAGACGCCTGGCCGCTTTGGGACTTGATCGGGGTGCTGACCCTGCCGAATGTTGTGCGGCTTAAGGCGCTGGTGGATGGCGCGATGGTTGGCTTCATCTCCGGAGAAGTCCATCCTGGAGATGGCATGGCATGGATTGCTACGGTTGGGGTGTTGCCCGAATTCCGCCGGCGGGGTATTGGACAGGCATTGATCCTGCAATGTGAGCAGCTGCTGGGGAAGCAGAGTCGTCAGGGTCGGATTCGATTAAGCGTCCGCATCTCCAACCAGGAAGCCATCCAGCTCTACCACCACCTGGGTTACCAAAAAATCAACATTTGGCCTGAATATTACATCGATCGAGAAGATGCGGTTGTCATGGAGAAGACTCTTCAATAGCTTGAATGCACATGCGCTATAATTGAGTGCATGCCCGAAGGAACTCCATCTGAGCTTGCACTCATTAAACGTCCAGCCAGCCTGCGCCAGATGGTCAGCGAGCTGATCCAACAGCCCATTGTTGCAGTTGATACCGAATCGAACAGCCTGTACGCCTATCAAGAGCAGGTATGCCTGATTCAATTCTCTATCCCCCAGGTAGATTACCTCGTCGACCCACTGGCACTGGATGACCTGTCTCCATTAGCCCCTTTATTTGCTGATCCTGAAATTGTAAAAGTCTTCCACGCTGCCGAATATGATCTGCTGTGCCTGAAGCGCGATTTCGGTTTCCGATTTACCAATCTGTTCGACACAATGGTGGCAGCTCGCATCCTGGGTCGCCAGGCAGTAGGATTAGGCTCCATGCTGGAAAATGAGTTTGGCGTCCACGTAGATAAGCGCTACCAGCGTGCCAACTGGGGGCAGCGACCTTTACCCCCCTACCTCATGGAATATGCCCGCCTGGATACGCACTACTTGATCCAATTGCGCATGAGACTGATCACCGAGCTTGAGCAAAAGCAATTGGATGCATTGGCTCAGGAAGATTTTGCCCGCCTGGTGCTGGCACCTTTAAGTAGCAACCACACTGAAGATGAAAAGAACAGCCTTTGCTGGCGAATTTCTGGCGCCCATGACTTGACGCCTGGCCAGGCAGCCGTGCTGCTTGAGCTATGCCGTTTTCGTGAGCAGCAAGCGCGCTGGCTGAACAGGCCTTTATTCAAAGTGATCAGCGACTCGACCCTGCTTACCGTTGCCCAATTACAGCCGCAAGGATTGACTGAGCTGCAAAAAGTCACCGGTATGAAGGATCACCTTATCCAGCGCTATGGCGCCGGTCTGCTCGATGCAATTCGCACCGGTCAGAAATCAGGCCCACTCTACCCACCGAAGCCGCAGCGACCGAATGATGCCCTCATTGGACGGTTAGAAGCCTTGCGCCGCTGGCGTAAGTCAACGGGAGAGAAAATGGGGGTAAGCTCCGATGTCGTCTTGCCGCGTGACTTAATGCATGCATTAGCTGAGCAAAATCCCCACAATTCCGATGATCTGGCTGATGTGATGAGAGACGTACCCTGGAGGGTGGAGCACTTTGGCGGCCAGATTTTGAATCTTCTAAACGGGAAGGGCTAATCTATGCGCATACAATTCTTGGGCGCCGCGCAAACTGTCACCGGATCGCAGCACCTGTTATCAATCAATGGTCACACCCTGCTGCTGGATTGCGGGCTATTCCAGGGGCGCCGTCAGGAAGCCTTTGAGCGCAACCGCAACTTCCCCTTCAATCCATCTAAAGTTGACGCTGTAATCCTCTCACACGCCCACATCGACCATAGCGGAAATCTGCCCAGCCTTGTCAAGAATGGTTTTAATGGCTGGATTTACACAACACCTGCTACAGCCCACCTGACTAACCTCATGCTGATGGACTCTGCTCACGTCCAGGAGCAGGATGTGAAATATGTCAATAAAAAGAACAAAGCCGCCGGGAGACCGCTGGTAGATCCGCTCTACACACAAGAAGACGCCGCTCAGGTAGCACAGCACTTTGATCCACAACCCTATGACCAGCCATTTGAGCCTGTTCCGGGTGTGACCGCCAAACTTGTGGATGCCGGGCACATTCTTGGCTCGGCTGCTGTTGCGCTGGATGTGGAAGAAAAAACTTCCAAATCACGGGTGAACAGGCTTCGGCTGTGGTTCTCTGGCGATATTGGTCGCCGCCGGCTGCCCCTGCTGCGTGACCCGGTGCTGCCTGACCGTGCGGATATCTTGATCATGGAGAGCACCTACGGCGATAAACCGCACCGTGAGCCTGAAACCGCTTACGCTGAGTTTCGCCAGGTGGTCAGCCGCATCATCCAGCGCGGTGGCAAAGTAATCGTCCCAGCATTTGCCGTTGGACGCACGCAAGAGCTGGTGTATGACCTGCACATGATGATCGAAAATAAAGAAATCCCCGATATCCCGGTGATTGTAGATAGCCCATTAGCGACCAATGCTTCCGAAATATACAAAGCCCATCCTGAATGCTATGACGCTGAAACTCAAGAGTTCATCCGCACCAATCAGTTCCATGAAGCCCTGGGTTTTCGCCACCTGGTCTATACCCGCTCTGTCGAAGAATCAAAAGCGATAAATGACCGCAAAGATCCTATGGTGATCATTTCGGCATCAGGGATGGCAGAGGCTGGGCGCATCCTCCACCACCTTAAAAATAATATTGAAGAGCCACGCAATGCGATCTTGATCGTCGGCTGGCAAGCACCCAACACCCTCGGTCGTCGCCTGGCCGAGCGTGAACCCCGCGTCAGGATCTTTGATGAGATCTATGAAGTTCGCGCAGAAGTGGCGACCATTGGCGGTTTATCCGCCCACGCCGGGCAGAAGATGCTGCTGGAATATGCACTGGCAGTGCAGGGAAGTGTCAAAGATATTTACCTGGTTCATGGCGAACCTGCAGCCGCTGGTGTGCTGCGGATCGAAATTAGCCGAGGCCGGGCTTGAGCGCGTGCATTACCCCGCCCTCTCTGATATCGTCCAGGTAGGATAGAAACATGGATGAGCAGAATAAAACTCGCCTGGAGAAGATCGCCGGATTTGTCGCGGAGCGCCTTGAGCAGATGGCGGCTGACCATCCCAGCCCCGACCATGACCCCGCCTACCGTTGGGAGCACACCCAGCGTGTGGCTCAATATGGGCGGCAGCTTGCCAGGGCTGAAGGTGCGGATATCGACGTAGTGGTGGCAGCCTGCCTGCTTCACGATGTGTCGCATTTTGACCCGCTGGTGGATTATAACGACCATGGGCGCCTGGGAGCCGAAATCAGCCGGCCATTTCTGGAGACTCTCGGGTACACATCTGAGCAAATTGACGACATTTGCTATGCTATTGCTATGCATGTTGATGGCGACGCAGGTTACGCCCATGAGCCCACTCTGGAAGCCAGTATCGTCAGCGACGCTGACAACATTGACCGCTTTGGCGCATATCGCATCCTTTGGTGGTGTGTGCCCGAGATGAACGATCTGCCTGCTCTAACCGAAAAGCTGCGCCAAAGGCTGGTTCGTCTGGAAAAGTATCGCCATGACAACCCTTTGGAAACTGTTGCCGGGCGTTTATTATTTGCCCGCCAGCTCGATCGCCAGATTGCATTCTTTCAAGATCTCATCACCGAAGCCGAGCTGACGCGCCTTTTTGATGAAGGCACGAATTCTTGACCCGCTTGAACATACCCACCAACGCTGATATTGAACAGATCAGCAGGTTGAACGACCCGGTGTTGCGCAACCTGCAGATCACCCAGTGTTATCACGAGCTGGCGCTAGCGCTTCGCGAACGGACTGGGTCGAACGCCAACTGGTGCACATTCGCCACCTGGGCTTCTAAACAAGCCGGGCAAACCATCCGCAAGGAAGACCTGGCGCGCACCCTCGAAAGGCTGCTCAGGAGTGAAAGCGCGGTAGAACAGAGCGCAGCCGACCTGTCAGCCTCAGGGCAGCAGGGCGGTCTTCAAAGCAGCCCGGCAGACGTTCTCAGGGCTATCTGGAAAGCCTGGAACCCTGCCTCCGCTTTCGAGCGCTCCAGCCAGGCAGTTGCTCGTGGCAATCTGAAAGTCTTTGCCGAGATAGGGAGTGAGTTTGCTCGATTTTATGCTGATTGCCTGGACGATGTCGCATACGATGCTGAAAAAATCAGCAGTTTCTGCAGCAAATTACGCCCCGGCGACCCACCAGACGGTCAGCGTTTTCTGGTTCAGGCTTTCCAGCGTTATTACCAGGCATTGTTTGAGCAGGACGATAAAGCGCGCACCGAGCTGCTCTTGCTGGCCAATATCGAAATCGGCCTGCACGAGCAAACCCGCCTGCAGCCTGAGATCAACGAGGCGCTGGATGCTCCAATTGTCGACCCGCGTGAGTTTGCCCGCAATTTATACAAAGAGCTCTACCCAAACCGGGGTGTTTTCAGCGGTATGAGCATGCTGGTGATGCGCTGGCTTGGACGCCTGGTGAAATTTGATCGCCTTGTGGATGAGTTTATGGCTGCAGTGCGTCGCCAGGCTCAATTCTTGATTACCGAAAATCTGATGACCATTTCTCTCCCGGAGCACACTGTGCTGCGCCTGGGTGATGATCTCCCTGCCAGCATCCCGGCAGTCCTGCAGCAAATTTCCAATCCTGAGCTAAGCCAGCTCCTTGTCCAGATCGACCCCACCCCGAACAGCACCGCTCAAAGCGGCGCCAGATACTGGGGCGACCTGCCCGACAGGCTGCACTTCATCGCCGATCTTTTCCGCTGCTACCAGGTGACGCCGAATCTCTTCGCTGCGCCGTTCGATGCCGAACAAACGGCTTCCTTGAGGAACGGGCATCTACCCGGTGGCAGGCTATAAATGATACAGAATCCGGGGATTTAATCCCACACCTGGTTCAGGTTACAAACACCCGGATTGCTGCTTCACCATTCAACGGGCATTTATATTCACAGATACCGCATCCGGTACAGCGCTCACGTACAACGTGAGGCAGTTGCAGGTCAACCAGCTCGCCTTCCGAGGTGGTTACCTGGACCTCCTCCAGCAGGATCGCTTTTTCAGGCAGAGGACACATCTCCTCGCAGACAATACAGGGGCGCTGGTCAGACCAGGGGATGCAGCGATTGCGATCCAGTGTCGCCTTGCCAATCACTGCCAGGCGCTTTTCTTCCAGCTCCAGCGGTGGAATTGCCTGCACCGGGCAGATCTGCCCACACGCATTGCAGCTGAAATCGCAGTAGCCGAGCCGGGGCACCAGCACAGGTGTTGCAAAACCGCCTAACCCGGCATCCAGCACAGAAGCCTGCAGTGCACCGGTAGGGCATACCCGTAAACACTCAGCACAGCGGATGC
>CAVZGO010000003.1:0-775169 GCA_963774935.1 uncultured Chloroflexia bacterium | reverse complement strand
AGCCTGACCGACGACTTCGAAAGCGACACCCCGAACCCGAATACCTGGAGCGGTCTGGATGGCCGGCGCGCCGGAAACAGAGCGCGTTGAAGGAGACAAAGCGTTGAAAGTAGTCGGAGACACCGCCTGGCGTGGGGTGGAAAGGACCAGCGCCAGCCTGGAAGACGGAGAAGTCGCCCTGCTACAGTTCCGGCTGGAAAACAGCGCCAATGGCGTGGTAACCATCGAAAGCGGCGTGTACGTACAGCCGGGTTACCAGCGATTAGGAGTATTTGCCCATCCGGATGGCAGCCTGAAAGCGCAAAAGAACGACGGGAGCGGTTTCATCAACGCCAAGACCCTGATCCCCAGCGGGCAGTACCAACGCGAAGCCTGGACGGTGCTGCTGCTAGCTGTGGATGCGCAGCAGTTCCACCTCCGCGCCTGGCAGCGGGACAACCCGGCGAAGGCAGGCAGCTACGAAGTCAGCCTGAACAGTGGAGGAGGCTGGAGACTGCGCGCCTGGGCGCAGAATGGAGGACTGTGGCTGGACGGCTACCGGGAAGGTCGGCTGTATACGCTCAGCCTGAACCAGTATGAGGTGAGAGACGACATACCGCTGGGAACGCTGCCCGCCCCGGCAGGCGGTGGAGATGCATACAGCGGACTGGACATCACCTGGAGCGGATTGGACATCCAGGAGAGTTACACCTATGAAGGAGATGGAGAATGGATAGGGCGGCGAAGCGAACAGAAGTACGACAGCTATGGCAACCCGGTGCGGGAAGTTAAATCCGCTTGGGCGCCGCAGAGCAGCACCTGGCAAGACCTGCGCGTGCAAGCACACAGCTACTACCCCAACGTTAGCGCCGGAACCTATCTGGTTGGGCTGGCGGGTTGGCAAAATAGTTATGCCTGCCCGGCTGGATACAGCAACGGTAGCTGCTCCGAAAACTACGCCTACCCCAATAATCCGCCCTCAGCCTGGGCGCAGAGCTCGATCACCTATTTATACGACAACCATACCAGCGGGCAGCAGCCGCCCAGCCAGGGCATACTGAGCGGGCAGCGCAGCTTTCTATACTGGGCTAGCCCGCCCAGTAGTGATGCGCGCTTCAGAGACGAAAGTTACGCATATGACGCCTGGGGCAATCTCACCGAGCAGCGGGTGTACACGGGAGAAGGAAGCGAAGCGCAGTATGGCGTAGGAAACCCGCAGGTGACCAGCAGCAGTTACGACGCAACCTTCCATACCTACCGGATCAGCGAGAGCAATGCACTGGGGCAAGCGACGACCTGGAGCTATGACAGCAATTGTGGTCTGCCAGTGAGCGAGACCGGACCGAACGGAGCGGCGAGCAGCATCAGCGCCAGCTACGACAACTACTGCCGCCTGGAGCAGGTGGTGCGACCAGGCGACAGCAGCAGCTACCCGAGCTTGAGCGTAGAATACCATGACGAAGCGCAGCCGTACTGGATCGAAGTGCGCCAGCGAATCGAAGCAGGCAGCGGGCTGGAGCGCATCCACAGAGAGATATACGATGGGTTGGGAAGGATCGTGCAAGCGCAAAGCGGAGCCACAGTATTAGCTGACAACGCCTGCAGCCAGGACAGCGACAGCGCCGAAGACGTCTGTGACATCAAGGCAGATACTACATTCGATGGCAATGGACGGGTGATCCGCCAGAGCATGCCATACGCAGCAGCAGCCTGGAACGGAGTGGGCAACCCATGGAATGGACGCGGACCTCAGCCAACCCGCCACGCAGACGAATTACGAGCTGCTGGGGCGGGTGCAAAGTGTGCTTGCCCCAGATGGCAGCCAGAACAGCCTGACGTACCGGGATGGCGGCGCCAGTGCGCCGGGAGGCTACGCCTACCAGGAAAGCTGCCAGACCGACGCCGCAGGACGGACGACCTGCACGCGCCAGGACGTATTCGGGCGGATCCGGCAGGTGCAGCCTGCGCAAGGACCTCTGGCAGCCTACGAATACGACGTCAAAGACCAACTGGTCGCGGTGCAAACCGGCGGGTCGGTGACCAGCCTGGAATACGACAAGGCTGGGCGAAAGACACGCATGAGCGATCCAGACATGGGGGTGTGGAAATACACCTACGATGCGCTGCACCTGACGCGCCAGACCGACGCACGAGGGCAGCGGATATGCCTGTACTACGACAGCCTGGAGCGGCTGGCAGGCAAACACTACCGCACGGACGACGCCTGCCCAAGCGTAAATCCCAGCCTGAACGTGAGCTACACCTACGATGCCTACGATCCAGGCAATGGGCAGTACGGGAAAGGCATGCGCACAGGCATGACCGACAGCAGCGGCAGCGCGAGCTGGAATTACGACGTCCGCGGGCGGCAGGTGGGAGAGCTAAGGGTAGTGAGTGGAGTGGGCAGCTTCCGGACAGGGTGGAGCTACAACAGCGCCGACCTGCTGCAGAGCATGACCTACCCGGGCGGCAGTGCCGGGCAGGCGGGGGAGGTGGTGAGCTACCAATACCATCCGCAGGGCACGCTCAAGAGCATGTTGAGCAACACGAACAGCTACTACTACCTGCAGGCAGCACAATACGACGCCGCAGGCAGGCTGGAACTGAAAAACATCGGGGCGCCCAACCTGGCGTCGCAGCCGGTGCTGAAAATGGATTACGAATACTTTGCCTGGAGTACGAGCCATGGACAAGGGCGGCTGAAGCAGATCCGAGCGGGCACACCGGGCAGTCCAAGCTCGCTGCTCGACCTGCGCTACTACAGCGGCACGGACACACCCGCCTACGATGCCGTGGGCAACCTGCTGAACATCTACGATTACAAGATGGGCAGCCCGCAGGTGCAGAGCTTCACGTATGATGCGGCAGACCGCCTGACCAGCGCCTCCGCCAGCGGAGGAACAGGGGGCAACGTTGGATTGGAAAGCTACAGCTACCAGGCGGAGACGGGGGTGCTGAGCAGCAAGGGCGGGCAGGCGTTGAGCTACACAGCGCAGGTGAGCTGCCCGGACGGCAGCCGCACCCTGCCGCACGCCGCCTCGGCGATGGGAGCGAACACGTACAGTTACGATTGCAGCGGCAACATGACCCAGCGGGTGATCGGGGGCAGCACGTACAACCTGGCATACGACGCCGAGAACCGGCTGAGCACGGTCAGCGGGGCAGCCAGCGCGACGTATGTATATGACGGGGACGGAGTGCGGGTGAAGAGCACGGTAGGGGGCGCGAGCACGGTGACCATCGGCAGCTACTTCGAGTGGACGGGCTCGAGCAGCACGATGAAGCGCTACTACGAAGCGGGCGGCAGCCGGATCGGGATGCGGCAGGGGAGCACGCTATACTGGCTGGTCTCGGATCACCTGGGCTCGACGAGCGTCACCGCGAATGCCAGTGGGAGCTTGTATGGCAGGCTGCTGTACAAAGCCTGGGGCGAGCAGCGCTGGAGCAGCGGTACGACGCCGACAACCTATCGCTACACCGGGCAGCGCAGCGAGAGCAGCCTGGGATTGTATTATTATGGGGCAAGATGGTATGACCCTGGGCTTGCAAGGTTTGTTCAGGCAGATACATTCATCCCAAACCCGGACAATCCGTTGGATTGGGATCGATATATGTATTCCAGAAACCAGCCAGTCAAGTATGTCGATCCGACCGGACATTGGGTCGAGACCGTGTTAGATATTGGCTTCATTGTCTATGACTGGTATCAAATCAACCAGGAAGGATGGACGCTGGTAAACACGGTTGCACTCGTTGCCGATATTGCTTGTGCTGTTATACCAGTTGGAACCGGCGGAGGACCAGCAGTTCGAGCTGCAATGGCGGGGGGAGACGCAGTTCTTACCTATACTCGTGCGGCAACACAACTGCCTGATGTCATTCGAGCTGGTCAGGTTGTTGAAAAATTGGCTCAAGGTATCGATGGGCAGCCGGAAGAGCCGAATATCAGTTTTAGCAGTAGCGATTCTAATTCTGGAGGATGGAAAGTAGGAGATCCCATTAATGCTCCGACGCCAAATGGATATCCATCTTGGTCAACTGTTCGGGAACGGTATTGGAAAAATAGGGCTAATAATGCTATACCGGGAGAGTTTAGCACCGAAAATTTGGCAAGAATGAGAAATGGGAATCCACCTTTCGACCCAGCAATAGGGGTATCAATGGAACTGCATCATATTAACGGACGGAGGATCGTTGATCCTCATAACATTAATAACCTCAAAGAAGTCTGGCCTTGGAAACACTCAGACATCGACCCATACAGGCATTATCAGGGTCCAAGGCCCGAATAAATTTGTAAGTGACGCAGGCTGAATACTTGAGGAATGGAATGAAACCAGGTGAAGAACGCATATACAATCCAGCTTTCGATGAAAAGTTAGGTGTCGTGCTTTGGGATGTTTTTCCCATAATTGATAGCGAAAAATTAACGGTGACTTTCGAGTCGAAACACTCGGACTGGTCACAAGGGATTTGGTTGATGTCTGACCGAGGCCTCGAAGTCGAGGGTATTAGAAATAAAAGTTTTGTTCTTTGGTATGAGACGGCGCCTAAGCACATTGAAGTTATTTGTTTTACGAAGAATGGTTTGTTGAGTATTTACAATATTTGGGATAGGGGTTTCGGGGAAAACTCTCTATCTCATAGCTCAGGCATGTTAGTTGAAGAATTAACGAATGGTAGACGTTTCAGATGTAACGATATCGGATTTGAAACAAAATTTGACAAATTAATATTTCGAATTGAACGAACCCCAGTAAGGATAGAGAATGAATAGCCCACAGGTGGAGATCTATCGAGTATATTTTGGCAAACAAATGTAAGCTGCAAATAAGTAGGCCATATTCAGAAGGGCGCGTCAGATTTGAGATTTTCGCCTTCCCGACTATCGACAGGGCAAAAAAGAGAGCAGAAGGCGGCGAAGCGCCTTCTGTCCTGTGGACGGGCGTTCGCGGGCTCTCGGGTTGCTCCTCTGAAGTTGCCCTATCCTCCCACGAACAGTGCGATTCTAACCCGCCTCGAGCAGCTATTTCGCTCAGGCTTGCACCTTACCAACCAAATAGACCAATTAAGCGGCTACTAGATTCGCTGGAACGGAGACCGGCGGCGGGATCCAATCCACCCAAGTCACCTCACCCCCGCCTGGCAGCCCGCAGGTGCAGAGCTTCACATATAATGCGGCAGACCGCCTGACCAGCGCGGCAGCCAGCGGGGGAACAGGGGGCAACGTTGGATTGGAAAGCTACAGCTACCAGGCGGAGACGGGGGTGCTGAGCAGCAAGGGCGGGCAGGCGTTGAGCTACACCGCGCAGGTGAGCTGCCCGGAAGGCAGCCGCAGCCTGCCGCACGCCGCATCGGCGATGGGAGCGAACACGTACAGCTACGATTGCAGCGGCAGCATGACCCAGCGGGTGATCGGGGGCAGCACGTACAACCTGGCATACGACGCCGAGAACCGGCTGAGCACGGTCAGCGGGGCAGCCAGCGCGACGTATGTATATGACGGGGACGGAGTGCGGGTGAAGAGCGCCGCAGGCGGCGCGACCACGGTGACCATTGGCAGCTACTTCGAGTGGACGGGCACGAGCAGCACGATGAAGCGCTACTACGAAGCAGGCGGCAGCCGGGTGGGGATGCGGCAGGGGAGCGCTCTATACTGGCTGGTCTCGGATCACCTGGGCTCGACGAGCGTCACCGCGAATGCCAGTGGGAGCCTGTATGGCAGGCTGCTGTACAAAGCCTGGGGGGAGCAGCGCTGGAGCAGCGGTACGACGCCGACCACCTACCGCTACACCGGGCAGCGCAGGGAGAGCAGCCTGGGATTGTATTATTATGGGGCAAGATGGTATGACCCTAATCTTAGCCGGTGGCTCCAACCAGACACAATTATACCCGGTCCATACAATCCTCAGGACTGGGATCGATATGGTTATTGCAGAAACAATCCAATTCGTTACATTGATCCTACAGGACATTACACCGAAGAAGAAATTTTTTCGATTTTAGGTGTAAAAAAATGGGATGAAGTATATGCATTGTTCAATAAGGGCGGCAAGTATGAAGGAATGTGGGGTATTCTAGATATCTTAAGAATGGCCAATGATGGAGATAGATTTCTCGGTTCTTTTGGTGAGTTTGATACAAATATCGTGGGTGAATTCAGAACTCATTAATGGTCAACTCTATCTGGATAAAGATGGTAATCAAACACTTGCTTTACCGATACTTTCCAGTGGAAAATATGACCACTCTGCACTTGCACAATATATTCCATTCTTAGAAACATGGAGTATAACAGCTACATATATTTATTTAAGCTCAACCCTATATACTCAGAGAATGGAATTTGACCCTACTCAATTTGATTGGCCTGGAGCTTTCTTAGATACAGCGGGGATTGTTACAGATATTGTCTCGTTAGGGTTAGCAGGCAGGTTCACCAATGCTTCAAAGATCGCATATGGAGCTGGTAAAGTAGTTGGTCCAGTAGATTTGGCTTACGGGGCTGTGCAAGTGGCTCAACGACCATCTTTTTCAGCAGGTGCAAGTTTGACTTCAGATTTTGTCGGTTTATATATACCAATAATTCCCGATATTTTTGGATTATTGTTGAATTTTGGAAACGCATTTCACACCTACCCTTAGAAAAATTCTGCTATGGATGACGTAATATTTCTAATTACCGGAATTATCGGGTTAATAAGTGGAATACTGATCATATTAAGGCCAAAATGGTTCCGTAATCTATGGAAGATCCGCACCGCATATGAATACTGGGGAGAAAAGACGGCTTCATACTATTATTATGTTCTAGGAGTATTAACTGCTGCTATAGGTTTGTGGTTGATCATAAAATATCTCTTACAATTATTCATGTAGGTGAGATCGAAAGGTAAAGCACTATCCGGAAATGAGACTTGGATAATAGGAGTTTATCGCATTCCATCCATTGCCAGGGTAAAAGGCAAGAGCAGACGGGAAACCTTCTGCCCTGGCAACGAAGCTCGTAGGCGCTCGGAGCCTGTCCTGAACGCAGTGAAGGATCGCTTTCCATCGTTGCTCCTACCCTCCCACGCTCGAGGCAATTCTAATATGTCACGAGCAGAATTTAGCCCAGGCTTGCACCTTACCAACCGAATAATCTCAATCAAGCCATTTCAGCATTCGCCGGAACCAAAACCAGCGGCGGGATCCAAACCACCCAAGTCACCTCGCCCCCGCCTGGCAGCCCGCAAGCGCAGAGCTTCACGTATGATGCGGCAGACCGCCTGACCAGCGCCTCCGCCAGCGGGGGAACAGGGGGCAACGTTGGACTGGAAAGCTACAGCTACCAGGCGGAGACGGGGGTGCTGAGCAGCAAGGGCGGGCAGGCGTTGAGCTACACCGCGCAAGTGAGCTGCCCGGAAGGCAGCCGCAGCCTGCCGCACGCCGCCTCGGCGATGGGAGCGAACACGTACAGCTACGATTGCAACGGCAACATGACCCAGCGGGTGATCGGGGGCAGCACGTACAACCTGGCATACGACGCCGAGAACCGGCTGAGCACGGTCAGCGGGGCAGCCAGCGCGTCGTTCGTATATGACGGGGACGGAGTGCGGGTGAAGAGCACCGCAGGGGGCACGACCACGGTGACCATCGGCAGCTATTTCGAGTGGACGGGCACGAGCAGCACGATGAAGCGCTACTACGAAGCGGGCGGCAGCCGGGTGGGGATGCGGCAGGGGAGCACGCTATACTGGCTGGTCTCGGATCACCTGGGCTCGACGAGCGTCACCGCGAATGCCAGTGGGGGCTTGTATGGCAGGCTGCTGTACAAAGCCTGGGGAGAGCAGCGCTGGAGCAGCGGCACGACGCCGACCACCTACCGCTACACCGGGCAGCGCAGCGAGAGCAGCCTGGGATTGTATTTTTATGGGGCAAGATGGTATGACCCTTATCTTAGCCGGTGGACGTCACCAGATCCGATCATCCCCGGAGTTGGCGAAAGTGGCAATGCGAACGCAGTAGGTTGCCTGGGTGCTGCCAATTATTCACCCCTGACAGTTGATTATCACGAAAATCAATTCCTCGAACAACTGAACAAAGATAATAAAACCAGACTGCAAGACTCCAATTATAGACTGCCACCAGTTCCAACAAATACCATTGCATTCGATCGTTATACTTATTCTCTCAACAATCCGGTACGCTACACGGATCCGAATGGACACAACCCAATTTTGGCTGCATTAGCACTTATCGGCCCGCCTGGATGGGTAGTCCTTGGTGTTACTGCGGTTGGAGTTGGTTTATACTTTGCTGTACCGGGAGTTCGAGAAGCAGTGACGTATGGTATGTATCAGGCCGGTGAATCTGCGTCGAATGGGCTAAATACCCTATTTGCTAAAGGAGAGTATGTTCCTCCCGGTTTAGGTGAAGGCACCGCAGAACGCGCTGCATATCGTGAGGCTTTACACAAGTACAAAGATGCATATAATTTAGGTGCCACCGACCGGGTAGAAAAATGGATATTGGATAAGATGGCTGAACTCGCCAAGAAAGGTGTGAAACCAAATGACATAGTTGACCAATTGCCTCAACCTCCTGAGGAGGATTATGAGGATGAGGGGGAATGAAATGAGTAAAGCCAGGAGTGGAAGAAACATCAATAAACATCTCTTTGCAACTTTCATACTGAGAGGAAAGGGTTTAAATCCTCAAGAAGTAACAGATTCTCTTGGAGTTAATCCGTCAAAAAGTTTTAAGCGCGGCGATTGGCGAACTGAAACGGAAAGATGGACTCGAAATTTTTGGAGCTTAACATCGCAAGATAAAATTCAGTCGGATGACCTATCTACACATATAGAATGGTTACTAAATCAATTTGAGCAGGTGAATAATAAGCTTATTGAGATTTTGAAAAGGGATGGCGTAGAAAGTGAAATTAGCTGCTTCTGGATATTTCCAACAGAACATGAAGAGCTAGAGATCAGCTCCGAATTGTTAAGTAGAATAGCTTCTCTGGGTGTTAATCTAAATTTTGACATTTACTGCCCAGACTGAAACTACAAACTAGAGGTACCCAAACATTGAAAGACGAACGAACTGGAAACCAGCCCGTCCGCTTTCCATTTGGGGTCAATGGCAACAACTGCAAATGGCGATGGAAGAAGTGGAATGAACACGTTCTATATACTGGAGCCAGAAGAAGGGATCAGGTTCGGGCGGAAATGGGCTTATGCTGACTTGATTCCCCCTGTCAATCGAGGGGATTGCCAATATTGTCCAGTATGTGGTGGAGCAGTTAGTGGTTTTCGATGGTTACCTCATCATCGAATCAAGTTATCCAGTGCAAAGTCTGGCAAGTGGGGCGATTTCGTATGGGGGGCGGGATTCCCCTTGCTGGTCTCAAGCAAATTCAAGGAAATTTACGAGCGAGAAGGATTAAAGGGGATCGAAGAGTTTTCCGCTCCGATTGAGATTGTCCGCATGGGTACGTTGAAATCAGGCCAGTCTCCTGTATCCCCGCCTGCTTACCATTTGATCCATGTTCCCTGGGGAGGTGCCAATCAAGATGATTCCGCTTCTGGTTTGACGTATGAACATCCTGAAAAGATAAAATGTGCATTTTGTCGTTCAGGTTTTGCTTGGAAAAAACAGGAACGTGTTATTGTTGAGGAGGGATCCTGGAATGGGAGTGACATTTTCAAGCCCAGAAATGCTCCCATGCCTTTCCTGGTCTCACAGCGTTTCAAAGAAGTGGCCGAGGCATATGGCTTCAAGAATATGTGGCTCATACCAGCGGAAAAATATGGTTATGATGAGCGCCGACCGGGACTATGGTACGTGAACGATGCTGGATAAAGAACAACGAGTGAATCTGGAAGCTGAAGTGGTTCAGTAAGATGAAAACACGAAGGGCAGAGAGCGTTGTAAATATCCAACATCTCTCTGCCCTGTCGACGGTCGTTTGCGGGCGCTCGGGTCAGTCTCCACAGTTGCCCTATACTCCCACGAACGGCACGATTCTAACATGCCTGAGTAAAATTAAGCTCAGGCTTGCACCTTACCAACCAAATAGTCCAATAAAGCGGCATCTGTACATTCGCTGGAACGGAGATAGGTAGCGGCATCCAATCCACTCGAGTCGCCTCACCCCCTTGCAGCCCGCAGGTGCAGAGCTTCACTTATGATGAGGCAGACCGCCTGACCAGCGCCTCCGCCAGCGGGGGAACAGGGGGCAACTTTGGATTGGAAAGCTACAGCTACCAGCCGGAGACGGGAGTGCTGAGCAGCAAGGGCGGGCAGTCGTTGAGCTACACCGCGCAGGTGAGCTGCCCGGAAGGCAGCCGCAGCCTGCCGCACGCCGCCTCGGCGATGGGAGCGAACACGTACAGCTACGATTGCAACGGCAACATGACCCAGCGGGTGATCGTAGGCAGCACGTACAACCTGGCATACGACGCCGAGAACCGGCTGAGCACGGTCAGCGGGGCAGCCAGCGCGTCGTTCGTATATGACGGGGACGGAGTGCGGGTGAAGAGCACGGTAGGGGGCACGACCACGGCGTACATCGGCAGCTATTACGAGTGGACGGGCTCGAGCAGCACGATGAAGCGCTACTACGAAGCGGGTGGCAGCCGGATCGGGATGCGGCAGGGGAGCACGCTATACTGGCTGCTAGCGGATCACCTGGGCTCGACGAGCGTAACCGCGAATGCCAGTGGGGGCTTGTATGGCAGGCTGCTGTACAAATCCTGGGGGGAGCAGCGCTGGAGCAGCGGCACGACGCCGACAACCTACCGCTACACCGGGCAGCGCAGCGAGAGCAGCCTGGGATTGTATTATTACGGGGCAAGATGGTATGACCCTTATCTTAGCCGGTGGACGTCACCAGATCCGATCATCCCCGGAGTTGGCGAAAGGGGCAATGCGAACGCAGTAGGATGTCTGGGTGCTGCCAATTACTCGCCCCTGACAGTTGACTACCACGAGCATCAACTCCTAGAGCAACTGAACCATGAAAATAGAGTTAGACTTCAAGATGCAGGTTTTAGACTGCCACTAGTTCCGACAAATTCCATCGCGTTCGACCGTTATGCGTATTCGCTCAACAATCCAATCCGGTACACGGATCCAACAGGACACTGCCCGTTTTGCGTTGCGATTGCATTAACCATTGGAGCGGTTACACCAGTAGGGTGGGTAGTTCTTGGAGTGGCTACGGTTGCAACTGTGGCATTTGTTGCAACAGGTGGACCTGAGGCATTCGGGGAGGCATTATATCAAGCTGGAGCAGATGTAGCGAATGGTATCAATGTTGCCTTCCACAAAAAAGATTGGATACCGGATAATTTGTTACCTGAATATCGAGGCCTTTGGGGACGTGCTGCAGAAAAGTATAAAGCAGCTTATCCTGGTCTACCCAGAGGATTTCAATTGCCAAAAGAACTAGCAAGGGAACTGGCAGATCTACTAAATGAAGGAAAAAGTATAGACGAGGCTGTTGATGAGATGCCGGAACTGGACGACTTTGTCGACGATGATGATTCTGAATAATACCTGGAGGTGAGTATGACTGAAAAGGAAGATATAAGCAATGTATGCTTATATCTTTTCCTAAGGGGAAAAGATATTGATCCCGATGAAGTCACGATATTGCTAGGGATAGAACCTAGTACCAAACATAAAGTGGGCGAAATCCATGGTAAGAATCAGGAAATGGTATGGAAAACAGGCTTGTGGTTACTTGACTCGACCGGGCAAGTTCAGTCTAGTGATATAGAGAAACACATTATTTGGGTACTAGACCAATTGGAACCAATGAAACCACAGCTTGCTTCAATCATGACCAATCCGGATGTGCATATAGAATTGAGAATTATTTTCAGCCTCTTCAGGCAAAGTTGGGAATCAAAAATAAACGTTAGAACAATGGAACGCCTTGCTGAATTGAAAATTCCTCTCGGCATTTCAACCTGGTACTTAGGTTATTCTGAGGAAGTGAATGAATTTGGTTCTAATTGAGTAAATTTTGATAGTCCCCAAAATGAAAGACGAACGAACTGGGAAGCCAAACTGGTTAAGCCACTCGCCTTGGGCACGCTGTGCGGGCAGTAGAGGATGCTGCGCTGTTGGATTATTTGCGAGATGAGCGTATTGGGATCGAATCGAATTTAACCAGCAATGTTCAAACCAGCACCGTGCTGGATTATGCCAGCCATCCGGTTCGCCGGTTCCTGGATCACGGCATCCTGGCGACCCTGTGCACCGACGATCCGGGGATCAGCGGTATCGACTTGCATCACGAATACAATGTTGCTGCTGCAGCGGCGGGATTAACCGAAGACCAAACGCGCAAGATGCAGATGAATGCGCTCGAAATTGCATTTCTGCCTCAGCAAGAGAAAAAGCTGCTTTTGGAGCAGAAAAGGGCTGCTTAATAAGGATTAAGGGACTGATTGAACCTGGGTCTCATCTGCCATGGCAGTCAGCTGGATTTGGAGCTGTTGAGCGCCATAAACAGCTGTTGCCTCCGGGGCTTGTAAAATCTCCTGGCTGCCGGATGACCAGCTATCATTAAGGCTGCCATTTCCCCCACCGCCAACACAGGCGAGCATTGCCAGCGAAAGCACAATGACGATTAACAACAGACGAAATGTCGCTTTCTTCATGGTTCGTGTTCTCCTGGGTTCGTTCTTAACGATAATGGTTTCGTGCATGTATTACCAGTTGCGAGAATCGTGCCAGAACGGTTATTAATAATAATCTAAATAGTATTCGGATTTGTGGTGAGAGTGTTTATTTACCCTGTTTGAGAGGCATGGCTAAATTATTGGGTTAGAATAAAGTAATGTAAACCCGCCCTCGCTGTCAACAAACAACTTGTCAAAATAGAACGGAAATTCCTGGACAGACTCTATCCAGAGCAGAGATCTTGAATTTTGCACGAGATTTAGCCAAGGTATATAAATTCGATGTCCACTTCGGCAACCCTTAATTTCAGTCGGTTTTATGAACTCGAAGATCCGCTTACCAACCGACCATTGCGGATAACCGTTCGGGGCGACAATGATTGGGTTAATAGTGACTTCGCCTGGAAGCTTTTCAGAGGACAGGTTTCATCAGAGCAGCCTATTCAGCTAGGCGGTTATAGAGGAGGACAAGTCACAGACTTCTTATGGTCCGACCTGGTACATATGGTTTGCATCACAGATAGAGTGGTGGAGATTCTTGGTGCGAAAGAAGTAACTGGTTGGATGACCTATCCGGTGGAGGTGTACGGACGGAAAGGCGAGCCGCTGCCTGGATATCATGGTTTTGCCGTGACGGGCAGCGAATGCCGGCGCGACCGCAGCCGCAGCCAGATCCTTACCCGCCAGGCAGTGCCAGGGGGAGAACCCTTCGATGTCTATAAAGGGCTTTACTTCTACGAAGAGGATTGGGATGGAAGTGATATTTTCTGGGTGAGCAGTTTTGGCGGAACCATTGTGACAGAAAAAGTGAAGAAAATCTTCTCGCAGGCTAAAGTCACGAATGTAAAGCTGTCTCCCTTACCCGAGATTGAGCTTCAAGTCTTGCTGGACAAATACGATCACGACATGTAAGCGTTTCTCGAATGAAAAGTGGAACAAGCCATTGGAAAAGACCTGTTCCCCATCCTTGAGGATTGGCCTAATTATTCCAGTTCCCTCGCGGTAGAGAGCCAGCCTGCCTGGGATGGGAGTGGCTAAAATAGTGGAGCGAAGAAATCTTTGACATACGCAGGGTAAGCAGGGAACATCTGCTTGTATAGTTGGCGACGGTTGAAGCAGAAGCTGAACAAGCGCAAGGCACATTCAAGTGCAAGGGATCAACGCGAGGAACAACGAGACGATCTTGCCAAACGAGCCAGACAGCGGTGTAACTCAGCATTGTCTCCCTCAACCGAGCAGGTGTCAGTTTTACCTTTCTGATGAGTTGTTCGCTGACAATATGGACATATCTGCATATTCACATTTTCCCCCATAAATTTAGCCACTCAGGTCTGAAGCAGGATGCTTGAAAAACCGGTATAATCGCATAACTACTTGTAAACCGGTCAAATATTGGCATAAGAGTTGCTGGTCAATGCCTTACATATTGGAAAGGAAGCTATGAGCGAACGAAAGATCCGAGTGTTAGTAGCGAAGCCCGGGCTCGATGGGCACGATCGTGGCGCGAAGGTAGTTGCTCGAGCGCTGCGAGATGCTGGCATGGAAGTCATTTACACCGGGCTGCGCCAGACCCCAGAAATGATTGCCGAAAGTGCACTGCAAGAAGACGTGGATGCGGTGGGACTTTCGATCCTATCCGGTGCACACATGGCGTTGGTGCCAAAGATCATCGATCTGGTTCGAGCCAACGGGCAGGATCAGGTGAAGATTTTTATTGGCGGAATTATCCCAGACGAAGACATTCCGCGCCTGATGGAGCTCGGTGTGGGAGGTGTGTTCGGTCCTGGCACAATCACCGAGGACATCGTCAAGGTTATCCGGCAGTCGGTCCTGGGAGATACCTCCGGCTGATGCGCCTATGGATTTGATTGCTGATTTGCTGGACGGCAGCCGGCTGGCGCTGTCTCGTTTACTCACGCAAGTGGAGAATGATACGCTATCTGGCAGGCAGGCGCTCAGCCAGCTATTCCCGTATACTGGGCGGGCGCATCTGATCGGTGTAACCGGAGCACCCGGCACCGGAAAATCTTCGCTGGTAAATCAACTTGCCCGGGTGTACCGGGTGGGGGAGGGATTTGACAATCCCGGATCGGGTGTCCCGCGCCGGGTAGCAATTGTTGCCGTGGACCCTACCAGCCCGTTTACCGGGGGAGCGATTTTGGGCGACCGGGTGCGCATGCGCGACCTGGCTGGGGATCCTGGCGTTTTCATTCGCTCAATGGCGACACGCGGCTCGCTCGGCGGGCTGGCGCGCACGACGGCAGGAATGGTTCAAGTGTTTGATGCCGCTGGGTTTGAGGTGATCCTGATCGAGACTGTGGGGGCAGGTCAGTCAGAGGTAGATATCGCCAGGCTGGCGCACACGACCCTGGTGGTTGAAGCGCCAGGTCTGGGGGATGACATCCAGGCGATTAAGGCGGGAATCCTGGAAGTTGCAGACATCCTGGTGATCAACAAGGCTGACCGGCCTGGGGCGGAATTGACCGAGCGAGCGCTGCGCAGCATGCTGCAGCTAGCCCACCCGGTTCCGCACGTGTTCCAGCATCATGGCCACAGTGAGCTCGTTTCCGGACAGCCGCTCCAGGACTCAACTCGTCCGGTCTGGATAACGCCGATCCAGCGGACGGTAGCCACCGATGGTGCAGGCATTTGCGATCTGGCGGATGAAATCCAGCGCCACAACCAGTATCTGCACGAGACGGGAGAATGGGCGCAGCGTGATCAGGCACGGTTACGGGCGGAGCTGGATATGCTGCTGCAAGAGATGCTGGTTACCCGCTGGCAGGAGAACTTGCCGGCAGACCTCTACCTTAATGCGGTAAATCAAGTTGCTCAACGCAAGGTCAGCCCCTGGATGGCAGCTGAGGAATTAATCGCAGGATCGTAAATAGACGATTTTGCGCGGGAGGAAGAATGTACGGAGAAATCAAGCTATTTGCTGGAACGGCTTCCGAAGACCTGGCAAAAGATATCGCCGATTATTTGAACATTACTTTGAGCGGTAGAGAAATTGTCCAATTCCCGAACGAGAACCTGTTTATTCAGCTCAAGAAAAGTGTGCGTGGGCAGGATGTCTTCGTTGTTCAGGCAACTGCCCGACCGGTGCACCGCAATTTAATGGAGCTGCTGATCCTGCTGCAAACGCTGCGGTTAGATTCTGCCAGCCGGGTTACCGCTGTTTTCCCTTACATGGCCTATGCACGGTCTGACAAAAAGGATAAGCCGCGTGTGCCCATAACAGCGCGCTTGATCGCTGACATGATCCAGATCGCCGGTGCAGACCGCTATATCACGCTGGATTTGCATGCAGGACAGATCCAGGGCTTCTTCTCTATTCCAGGTGACGTGCTGTCGGCATTCCATATACAGGTTGATTATCTGTTGAAATTGCTGCCAGAGATGGTAAATCCGGTGGTGGTGGCAGCCGACCTTGGCTTCGCTAAAAAAGCCCGCAATTATGCTGCCAAGCTCAACACGCCGATTGCCTTCGTAGAGAAGCGACGCTCTGGCGAGGACGCCAAAGCCGAAGCGCTGACAATGATCGGTAATGTATCTGGCTGCGACGTCATTATTGTCGACGATGAGATTGATACAGCCGGATCGATGGCACAGGCTGTTTCGCTGGTGAAAACCGAAGGCGCACGCAAGGTTTACATGATGTGTGTGCACGCACTCTTTTCTCCAGGAGCAATGGAGAATTCTGTCGCCCCTGCCGGTTGAGAAAATTGTTATCACAGACTCGGTTTGCGTCTCAGAAGAACATAAACGCATCCTGGGCAATAAATTGCATCTAATATCCGTTGCGCCCCTTTTGGGCGAGGTGATCCGGCGCGCCCATGAAGGTCGCAGCGTTGGAGAAATGTTCCACGAGTGATTCCGTTGGTTAGCGATGCCAGAGCTTCCTGAAGTAGAAACTATCCGGAATAATCTGCGCCAGGGCAGCGCAAATCAAGCAGCATTGCCAGGCAGGATGATCCGCAACTCTGAGCTTTCCTGGGGGCGAACCCTGGCATTCCCGACACTGGAGGAATTCCAGCAAAGGCTCTCCGGGCAGACGATTCTGGATATTAACCGGCGCGGAAAGTATCTCATCTTTATCCTGTCGAGCAGCTACCTGCTCTTTCACCTGCGCATGAGCGGAGACTTGCTGGTGGAGTTCGAGCGACCAGCCGTTAGCTGCACATAACCGTCTGGTCTTGCATCTGGATGAGGGTTTGCGTCTTTCTTTTGTTGATCCACGCAAATTTGGGCGCGTATGGCTGGTGGACGACCCGCAGCAAGTGTTGTCATCCCTGGGTCCAGAGCCATTCGATCCATCCCTGACAGCGGATGTGCTGTATACCAAGCTGCAGCAAGTCAATCGACAGATGAAACCGCTGCTTTTAGACCAGAGCTTTCTGGCTGGATTGGGGAATATCTATACTGACGAAGCGCTCTATCAGGCGCGAATTCACCCGCTGCTGCAATCGCGCCAGGTTGGGGAATCCACATGCGAGCGATTGCTGGTCAGCATTCGTGACGTGTTGCAGGAGGGGATACGCCGGAACGGCGCTTCCATCGATTGGGTCTATCGCGGGGGTGATTTTCAGAATTATTTCCGGGTCTACCAGCGCTGTGGAGCGCCCTGTCCAACCTGCGGCACTCCGATTGAGCGCATCACCGTGGGGCAGCGGGGCACCCATTTTTGCCCGAGCTGCCAGAAGTTATCGTAAACTCTTAACGGTGCCGGCGGCGTTTCTTCTTGCCACCGTCCCGATCTCTGTCTGCAGATTTTCCCTTTGAGTTTGCCTGGGCAACCGCCTCGCCAGCTTCAGTTTCTTCATCATACACCTGTTCTTCTTCGGCTTCTTCTGCTTCTGCCACTGTATCTGCAATCATTGGAGATTCGCTCTTGCTCGGAACGGATTGCACCGCAGCCATGTCACGCGGGCGGTAGGTGAACATGCGGTTGATCACACCCAGGCGCATGTCTCCCAGCAGGTTCTGGAACAGGCTGAAGGCGCGATTTTTATACTGCACCAAAGGATCTCGTTGTCCATAAGCTTCCAATCCAATTGAAATGCGCAGCGCTTCCATTTGAGTCAGGTAATCGACCCACAGCTCGGTAATTACATTGAGCAGCAGCTGGCGGTATATCTCGGTTAAGGCGCGCCGCCCGAGGACTTCGACCGCAATTTCGCGATCCGAGCCTGCCAGGCTGCCAAGCGGCTGCGAGAAGTATTGTTCATCCGGCTCTTGATCCAGGTTTTCAACAAATTGACTGCGAGCGAACTCATCCAGGTCGGCGACGGTGAAGTTGCTCAATCGACTGATTTCCGAAAGTCCCCAGGCCTGAACCATCGCCTTGTGAGCGCTTTCCAGGTGGCTGAGCACATCCTCGCTAATATCTGCCGGTTCGTGATTTTCCAGATAGGAAGCAGCGAAATGAATATAAGTGAGCCGGGTAGTGCGCTGTAGCACACGGCGGTGGGTGCGCTTATCGAAGGATGCCTTTGAGCCTTGTGGGAGCATGACCAGCAAATTTACCAGCATGTTGGCATCCACATCCCCTGGTGAGCGCTGCAGCACATTTTCAAGATCGCGGCTGATCTGACCTTCACTGGAGCTCGCTTCGCCCACGTAGCGCTGCAGGCGCTGCTCGAACCTTTCTTCGACAGTTGTGAGGATTCTGTTTGCCAGGGTTTCCCAATCGGCGGTCATCAGCTCTTGAGGATTGATCTCTAATGGCTCTTCCAGGCGTCGCTCCACAGCGCCAACCAGGCGGAAGATCGTCTGTGAGATGAGCAAATTCTCGATCTGCGTATGCAGCTCTTCAGCGGCGCTGCGTGGATCGTCTCGCAGCGCACGCTGCAGCTCGGTCGTGGCTTTTACCGGCATGTGGAGAAGACCGGTCAGCTCGTTGATCATATCGGTTGGGCGCTTCGAATTCTCATCCTCTGAATCTGCAAGTCCGTCCAGATATGTATCAACGGTTTCCATGCGGTCAGAAACCTGCGCTTCTAGCTTCTCCTGGTTCTGCTCCAGCAGAGTTTGAATGGAAACCAGCAAGTGGTCACGCTCAGCCAGGATTGATTGGCGTGCCACGCCCACCAGCTCCTGGATGGCTTCCGGGTGAGAGAGGGATGACCGGTCGCGCAGGACATTATTTGAGATTAAGCGCAGCGCATAGCTCGGGAAGATGGTTGATCCGGTGGAGAGCGGCGGCTGGACCGATTCCAGCCAGCTCAGCAGCTTCCAGGGTCCACCTTCATCTTTGAGGGCTTCGGGAACACGGCGGGCGACTTCGGTGCGAAACATTTCGTTGACATCTTCACTCAAGTCTTCCTTGGTGAAAATACGATTGCGCTGGGCGTATATTTTGGCGCGTTGGGTGTTGAGCACGTCGTCATATTCCAGCAGGTGCTTGCGGATGTCAAAGTTAGAGCCTTCCACACGCGTCTGCGCCTGCTCAACCAGCCGAGCAACCAGGCCAACTTCCAGGGGGATGGCATCGTCGATCTTTAACCGCTGCATCAATCCGTCCGCCTGCTGCCCGCCGAACAACCGCATTAATTCATCTTCCATCGAAAGGTAAAAGCGCGATGACCCAGGATCGCCCTGGCGGGCGGAGCGCCCGCGCAGCTGGTTATCAATTCGGCGTGCTTCATGGCGCTCAGAGCCGATGACGTGCAGCCCGCCGAGCGAGCGTACTTTTTCCATCTCGTCCATGTGCTTCAAGAAGTACTGGATCTCGGCATCATTAATGCCGTAAGCATCCGGGTCAAGCCCATTGACTACCTGCTGCAGGTCCTCCATAGACATATCGTACGAGGTTTCATACCCGGCACGGTGTAAAACGCGGTGCACCTTGGCCAGGATCTCTTCTGCCAGCTCACCGCCCAGCTTGATATCAACACCACGACCAGCCATGTTGGTGGCAATGGTCACCGCACCGTAGGCACCCGCCCCGGCAATGATCTGGCTTTCTTCGGTGTGTTTGCGGGCATTCAGCACCTCGTGCGGGATGCCGCCCTGTAAATCGGCCACCAGACGGTCCCGGTTGTCGGCAGTTAAATCCAGGATTGGGTAGAGTCTTTCCAGGTTTTCCGGGTCTTCAGGGTTGAATGAAATGCTCAGCTCGCGCCCCATTTTCCGGAGCTCTCCAGGGTCAAGACGGTCCAGCGGCTGGTTGAGAAATTGAAGCTCCGGCACCTGTCTTCCGTCTTCTTCCAGGTTGTGTTTTTCCATCCACGTAGCTCGCAGCAGCAAAACCTGGCACAACCGGCGCAGAGGCTCGGCGCGCAATCGTGCCGAAACGCGCTCGGATAACTCCACGGAGGTTGTGCCCACCAGCATCGGGCGCCCGAGGGCATGGTTGTGCAGGATTTCGCGAGTGATGGCACGCAGCTTGGCTTCTTCCGTGCGGTAGATGACATCGGGATAATCCTTGCGGCGCCAGTATACTGGTGTGCGGTTTGGGTCATCTTTCTTAGCGTAATAGCGCTGTTTGTAGCCCTGGGGATCGCGATCCTCGAGCTCCTCGAAGACTTGACTCCGGGCGGAGGGCAGAATATTCCAGGTTGGTCGGGATTGCCAGGACGCCCAGCTTGTAAATTTTGTCGAATTCTTCCGCCTCGGTGACCGCCGTACCGGTCATGCCGGCGAGCTTCTCGTACATGCGGAAGTAATTTTGGATGGTGATGGTAGCATAGGTGACAGATTCGTTCTCCACCTTGACGCCTTCTTTAGCTTCCACCGCCTGGTGTAAGCCATCAGACCAGCGCCGCCCGGGCATCAGCCGCCCGGTGAACTCGTCGATGATGACAACTTTACCGCCCTGGACCAGGTAATCTTTATTGCGTTTAAACAAGAACTGGGCGCGTAAGGCTTGCTCGAGGTAGCCCAGCAGGCGCGCCTGCTCGTGGGTGATATCTTCCGGACGATCTGGATCGCGGAATGTAGTGCCCAGAGCTTCTTCCACCCGCGCCTCACCAATCTCTGTAAGGGTCACGTTGCGGTCTTTTTCGCTGATTTCGATATCCTCGGGGCGCAATGCACGGACGACCTGCGCCATGCGGATGTACCATTCGGCTTCGTCCTGAGCAGCACCTGAGATGATCAGCGGCGTACGTGCTTCATCAATCAGCACATTGTCAACTTCATCGACAATGGCGTAATAATGACCACGCTGGACGCGTGCTTCCAGGCGCATGGTCATGTTATCTCGCAAATAATCGAAGCCAAATTCGCTGTTGGTACCATAAGTGATATCGGCGTTATATGCCAGCTGCCTGTCGACCATCAACAGGTGATGCTGGTCCTCATGGGGAGATTCGTGACTGAAGTCGACCAGGAAGGCTTTTTGCCCGTTCTCGGTGCGTGCCGCCATTTGTAAGACGCCCACTGTAAGGTCCAGGCTGGTATAAATCGGTGCCATCCAGCGGGCATCGCGAACGTGCCAGGTAATCATTGACCGTGATCAGGTGCACCCCGCGGCTTACCGATATCCCCTCGATCGGGGTGAATTCCCAGTTCGCAGGGTCTTTCCCCCATTGTTTCTCCGCCTTCTCGATCCACGCAGGGTTCAGTGGTAGTGCGTTCAGGTAGATCGGCAGCGTCGCGACGAGGGTCTTGCCTTCACCGGTACGCATCTCGGCAATCTTGCCCTGGTGCAGTGCAGTACCGCCAATTAGCTGGACATCATAGTGGCGTAAACCAAGTGTCCTCTTGCTTGCCTCACGGACCGCAGCAAAAGCCTCGGGCAGGATCGCATCCAGGGATTCTCCCTTGGCAAGCCGCCGACGGAACTCGGCTGTCTTGGCTCGCAGTGCATCATCCGTTAGCGCTTCATACGCTGCTTCATGAGAGTTAATTTGATCGACTGTGGCGGAAAAACGATCAATTTCGCGTTTATTGGGATCACCGCCGAATATTTGTACGAATTTTTTAAGCATAATCTAGCCCTCGCGGGTCGGATTATAGCATAGGCATATTAGAAGAATCTATGAATAAATTCTTAGCGACAATTGGTGCGGGGATATGAGAAAACTAAAAAAATGCTGGGAATAAAATCCAGCATGCTATAATCTTAACAACTCCTATGTCATTCGTCCATCTCCACGTCCACTCTGAATACTCCTTGCTTGATGGATTCAGCAACATCAAGCAGCTTGTTCAACGGGTTAAGGAGATGGGCATGCCGGCTGTGGCGCTGACCGACCACGGCACTATGTTTGGCGTAATCGATTTTTACAATGCCGCCACGGCTGCCGGGATCAAGCCGATCATTGGCGTCGAGACGTATATGGCGAGCCGCGGGATGACGGTACGCGATCCGCAGCTCGACAAGAAAGCTACCCACTTGCTTCTGCTGGCTGAAAATGAGACCGGCTACAAGAACCTGCTTCAAATTGCCAGTGCATCACAGCTCCAGGGGTTTTATTATTATCCCAGGATCGATCACGACTTTCTCGCCGCCCATTCCGAGGGCTTGATTTGCACTTCGGGATGTATGTCTGCAGAGGTGCCACGCTTGCTGCAGAATGGCGATCTTGAAGGGGCGCGTAAACTGCTGGACTGGTATTACTCTGTGTTCGGCAGCGAACGATTTTTCCTGGAGCTGCAGTCACACGATATCCCTGAAATCGAGCAACTAAACCGGAACTTGCTGACCCTGGGTCCGCGTTATAACGCCAACTTCGTTGCCACAAACGATGTGCATTACATCAACCCGGAAGATGCGCGCCTGCAGGACATCATGCTGGCAATCCAGACCGGCTGCCTGCTCAGCGACCCCAACCGGATGCGCATGACAGACCCCTCCTATTATCTGCGAACCCCTGATGAGATGGGCAGACTGTTCGGTGAGGTGCCTGGGGCGATCAACAACACCCTGCTGATTGCGGAGCGCTGCCAGGTGGATTTGGGTTTTAAAGGCTACCACCTGCCGAATTTCGAGGTGCCTTCGAAAACCTCTCCGGAAGCTTATTTGCGCGAGCTGTGCGAGCAGGGTCTGGTGCGCCGCTATGGATCGCGAGCAAAAGACCCGATGGTGCGGCAGCGGTTGGAGTACGAGCTCGACATCATCCGCGAAATGGGTTTCGATACCTACTTCCTCATCGTGTGGGACCTGTGCCGCTACGCAGCCGATCATGACATCTGGTACAACGCACGCGGGTCAGCAGCCGGCTCAATTGTCGCTTATACCCTGGATATTACCCTGGTGGATCCAATCGAGTATGGTCTGATCTTCGAGCGCTTCCTCAACCCGGGCAGAATTTCCATGCCGGATATCGACCTGGATTTCCGCGATGACCGCCGCGCAGAAGTCATCGAATATGCGGCTCAAAAATATGGCTATGATAAGGTCGCGCAGATCATCACCTTTGGCACGCTGGGCGCACGTGCAGCCATCCGAGATGTTGGACGTGTCATGGACATCCCACTCAGCGAGGTGGATCGAGTCGCCAAGCTTATTCCCAACGTGCCGGGAAAACCTACCACCATTGCCATGGCTCTGGAAGAGGTGGTTGAGTTCAAGGATGTTTACCAAAACACACCCTACCTGCGCGAGCTGATTGATACTGCCAGCAAGATGGAGGGGGTGGTACGCAATGCGGGGACGCATGCTGCCGGAGTGATCATCACAGATAAACCGGTGATTGAGTATATCCCGCTGCACCGCCCAACCGGCAGCTCGAATGAAAGCCCGGTAAAGATGGTGACCCAGTTTGAGATGTCGGTGCTCGATTCGCTGGGTCTATTGAAGGTGGATTTCCTGGGGCTGGCTACGCTAACCATCATGGCGAGAGCGTGCGAGCTCATCCAGCAGAGACATGGCGTCGAGCTGAACCTGAATAACATCCCTACTGATGATCCGGGCACCTATGAGCTGATGGGGCGGGGTGACACAGCCGGTGTTTTCCAGGTAGAAGGTTCAGGCATGCGCCGCTGGCTGATGCAAATGAAGCCACGCGAGCTGTCGAATGTGATCGCGATGGTGGCATTGTTCCGGCCTGGACCCATGGAATTTATCCCGGGCTACATCAAGCGCATGCATGGCGAAGAAAAAGTGGATTACCGCCACCCGATGCTGGAGCCGATCTTCCGGGAGACCTATGGCTACCCGGTTTACCAGGAACAGCTGATGTTTGCTGCGATGAAGCTGGCAGGCTACACCCCACCTGAGTCCGACGATCTGCGTAAAGCGATCTCCAAAAAGCTCAAAGATAAGCTGCTCAAACACCGCCAGAAGTTTATCGATGGCGCGGCGAAGAACGATATTGACGAGCACACCGCTACATTAATATTTGAGGATTGGGAAGAGTTCGCCCGCTATGGCTTTAATAAAAGCCATGCCGCCGATTACGCAGTGATCGCAGTACAAACCGCTTATCTAAAACTTCATTATCCGGTTGAGTATATGACAGCATTGCTGTCGGTGAACAAGAACGACACAGCTAAAATCGCGTTGTATGTTGCAGATACACGCCGGATGGGCATCCGGGTTGAGCCTCCGGATGTCAACGCCAGCCTGTGGGACTTTTCGATTGAAGATCCCGCAGAAGGCTCACCAGTAATCCGGTTTGGCCTGGGGGCAGTGAAAAATGTCGGTCTCGCACCTGTCGAAGTGATACTCAAGGCGCGCGAAAGTGGACCGTTTGCGGACCTGAACGATTTTTCGCGACGGGTGGATTTACGCCAGGTTGGCAGGCGAGCACTGGAATGCCTGATCAAGGTCGGCGCACTCGATGGCTTCGGGTCTCGCACCGCCATGCTGGATTCATTGGATCGCATTCTCTCAGTGAACAACTCGCATTTCCGCGCTGTTGAATCTGGCCAGATGAGCCTGTTCGGTGCTCACACCGGTGTGGAAGAAGAAATAGCTCTACCGCGTGATGCAGCCCAGATCAGCAAACGAGAAATCTTGAACTGGGAACGCGAATTAATCGGCTTGTATGTCTCCGATCACCCGCTAAATCCGGTGATTAAGAGTTAACCCAGGCAGTGACGCATTTCTCTGCGCAGCTAGGCGAAGCCGCCTCCAGGGAGCAGGTGCGTGTAGCGGGGATTGTCACGCGCGTTCGCCATCACCAGAGCAAAGCCGGTAAACCGATGGCTTTTGTTGCGATTGAGGATCTGCAAGGTGTGATCGAGCTGGTGATTTTTCCAAAAATCTGGGAGCGGGTATCTGCGATCGTTGAGTATGACCGAATCGTATTGGTAGATGGTAAGGTCGATAACGAAAGTGGAGACCCGAAGGTGCTGGTGGATAATATCGTCACCGAATTTAATATGATTACCCCGCTCGGAGAGACCAGCAAACAGAACCCGGCAAATGAGAAGCTCCAACAAGCTGCTGGAGCTACAACCCCTAAGCCTCCTGTGAAAAAGCCACTCGCTGATGAACCCAAAAAACCGGCGGGAGAAAATTCTAGGAAATCTGAAAGGCGTGAAGTTTCTGCAGCTCCTGAAGCTCGCCCGATGCCGGCAGCGGACGAATCGTGGATGGACAATATGCCTTCCGATGAGGATTTATTCCCGGCAAACTGGGATGACCTTCCTGGTATGAATCACCAGGAACCGGAAATAAATATTAAAGCGCCTGTTGAGGTATCGAAAGAGGGGCTACCATCCAAGGCAAAAGAGGAAAACGTAATCGCCCCCGCTGATCCGGCAACTGCGCTGCAGCAGCCTGTGCTGGCGAGCTCTGCGGAGATAATTCTGGAGAGCAGTCTTGTAGAACCTGATGAAAAGCCAGTACCTGAGCAGGAGTTTAGTATGGATGGGTATGCAGTCCCTGATCCTGCGCTCAGCCTGGCGATGGCTCAAAATCAGCCGGTTGGGGCAGAGCAGGATCAGACCGCTGGTGTACCGCTTTACCTGGTTTCTCCATTGGTATCCCCCCCCGAAGAAGGTCCGATCCAGATGATCACGATCGTGCTGCGCTCATCTGGCGATAAAACACGCGATGTGCTGCGGCTCCGGCGGATACACGGCATCTTAAATTCCTATCCGGGCAGCGATCGCTTCGCCATCCATGTATCGGAACGCGGGCGCATGTACCTGCTTGAATTCCCGAACTTAACCGTTGGTTATGCTCCCGAGCTGATTACCCGCCTGGCCAGCCTGGTTGGGCAGGATAATGTCCGCGTGGAGAAGATTATTTTCCATTAACAGACTTGTAAAACGAAGACGACGATTTTTTGCCGTCAATAAATAATAAAAACGTGGGTGCTCGTAAAGCACCCACGTATTGGTTTGTCGATCGAAGCCTTACGGCCAGAAACCTTTTTGATGGCTCGGCGAAGATTTACTCTCCGGTCATGATCATCAATGGTTTACCGTCAAAGCTTTCGTATTTCGGGCGCAACCGGTCGATGTTGTAAAATTTGTCAACATTCACCAATTTTTTCGTGCTGGTGACGACATCGATTGGCATGTTGTCATAGCGACCGTTCTTGAGCACCACTAACCGGCCATGGATGCGATTGAGAATCAAGTCTAAAGCCAGGTTGCCGTAAGCCATCGGGACGATAGAGTCGATGGCATCAGGATCACCACCGCGCACCATATATCCCAGTTTTTGGTTAATAATGTTAATTCGCCGACCTTTGTTGTACTTGCCAGAAAGCTCCTGCACTTTGGCAGACACCAGGTCGCCAATGCCGCCTAACTTGGCATGCCCGTAGGCATCGGTCGTGCGATCCATGAATACCATCTCTCCACCGGTGTACATGGCGCCTTCGGAGACGAGGCAGATGGCATATCTGCTGGGGTTGTGGTTGCGGTCCGTTACCAGCAGCTCGGTCAGCCGCTCGATATCGAATTTATACTCCGGAATGACACAGCGGTTTGCCGCCCCCGCCATGGTAGGCAGCAGGGCGGTATACCCGGCATAGCGACCGAAGACTTCGAGGATCATAATGCGCTCGTGTGAGCCAGCGCTGGTGCGCAAGGTATGGGTTAACTGGATGGTCCGGGTAACACAGGTGCTGAAGCCAATGCAGTAATCCGTGCCCGGCACATCATTGTCCATCGTTTTTGGGATAGCGATGACCTTCATCCCTTCCTGGTACAGGCGCACACCGTAGCTGAGCGTATCATCGCCGCCAATGGGGATCAGGTAGTCGATGCCTAACCAGTCAATGTTTTTCAGTATCTCAGGGGTCAGGTCGTTGACTTCTGCGGAGAACTTATCTTTGAGGTGCTCAGGTACATCGTTCTTTTTAACATGGCTAGGGCGTGTGCGTGAGGTGTGTAAGAAAGTACCCCCAGTGCGCCCGGCTTTGTTGACGATCTCTTCGGTAAGATATTGGATATTTTCGCTGTTATCATAATCCTTTTCACGCACCAAATCGACCATGCCTCCCCAGCCACGGCGGATACCGATTACCTGGTAACCCTCACGCAAAGCGCGAAATGTAACCGCTCGAATCGCCGGATTTAACCCGGGAACATCACCGCCGCCGGTGAGTATACCGATAATGCCTTTATATTTTTTTTCGTTTGCCATTGTTCGTCTCCATAATTAGTCTTTTACACTCGTACTGCATTCTGGAAATGAATGCATCTTTTGACGAGTAATTTTATAAAATAATTTGGGTATGGCACAGTAAGCCGCGGGTAATTTTACACCCGTTCATTGGGGTTGAATATCATATTTTGAAATCGTTTTTGATATTTACGAATGGGATCAGATCCAGTTCGCTTCCTGGTAAGTGCCGAAAACCTCCTTCATCACCCGGACGATTTCGCCTAATGTTGCGTAAGCGCGCACTGCGTCCATAATATAAGGCATGGTGTTTTCGGTTCCCTGGCAAGCCAGGCGCAATCGATCCAGAGTCTGACCCACTCTGCCGCTGTCACGGTTTTTTCGTGTCTCTTCCAGGCGCTGAATCTGGCGCGCGTAGCCGGATGGATCCATCTCCAGTATAGGGATGGTGAGGGTCACCTGGTCGGCATAGGCGTTCACCCCGACAATACGGCGGGTTTGGTTATCGATTTCACGCTGGTAACGGTAGGCGGCATCTGATATCTCGGTTTGGAAAAAGCCTTTCGCGATCGCTGGAAGCACCCCGCCCAGCTCAGCAATGCGCTGGAAATAGTGGTAAGCCTGGGCTTCGATTCGGTTTGTTTGCGCCTCGACAAAGTAGGAGCCACCCAGCGGATCAACTGTATTGATCACCCCTGACTCTTCGGCGATGATTTGCTGGGTGCGCAGGGCGACCGTTACCGCATGCTCGGATGGCAGTGCTAAGGCTTCGTCCATGCTGTTGGTGTGCAGAGACTGGGTGCCCCCCAATACGGCTGCCAGGGCTTGCAGGGTCACCCGCACGATGTTGTTTTCGGGCTGCTGCGAGGTGAGGGTGACGCCAGCGGTCTGGGTATGGAAGCGCATCAACCAGGAGCGCGGGTCTTTTGCGGCAAAGGTGTCGCGCATTTCGCGCGCCCAAATACGCCGGGCGGCGCGGTATTTGGCGATTTCTTCGAAAAAGTCGTTATGGGCATTGAAGAAGAAGGATAGCCGGGGTGCAAATTCGTCAACCTGCAGACCGCGTTCTATTGCCCAGCGCACATACTCAAACCCATCCGAAAGCGTGAAAGCCAGCTCCTGCGCAGCGGTTGAGCCTGCTTCACGGATATGGTAGCCAGAAATGCTGATGCTGTTCCACTGCGGCACGTGGTGCGTGCCGTGCTCGATGGTATCGACGACCAGGCGCATGGAAGGCTCTGGTGGGAAAATAAATTCCTTCTGAGCGATGTATTCCTTGAGAATATCATTCTGTGATGTGCCGCGCAGCTGGTCAGGTCGCACACCTTTTTTCTCGGCTGCTACGATGTACATCGCCCAGATGATCGCTGCCGGAGAGTTAATCGTCATGCTCGTCGAAACTCGATCTAGCGGGATGCCATCCAGCAGGATTTCCATATCCTGGAGCGATGAGACTCGCGACACCGCACTTGCCAAATTCTCCCAACGCTTCAGGAGCATCCGTATCGTAGCCCATCAACGTGGGGAGGTCGAAAGCTATTGAGAGCCCGGTTTGTCCCTGGCTGAGCAGGTATTTGAAGCGCTGGTTGGTCTCTTCAGCAGTTCCAAAGCCGGCGAACATGCGCATCGTCCACAACCGGCTGCGATGCAAAGTCGGATGGATGCCGCGCGTGTAGGGAAACTCGCCCGGCAAGTTCAGGTCTGTAAGGTAGTCCATCTCGGCGAGGTCTGCGGGTGTGTACAGGCGCTCGATTGGCTCGGAGGAGGCGGTGACGAATTCCGGCTGGCTTTCAGGCATGCGAGCCAGGCTGTCCTGCAAATTCGTTCTTTTCCATTGATCCAATGATTCAGCCAGCTTATTTATGGAAGACGGATCAAAAAGAGGCATAGACAGCTCCTTTGGGAGAATGGGTTTCCGAATAGATCAGGGTTCGATTCCGAAATAGCGTAAGATTGCAGGGGTGATGCCGGTCAGGTCAACCAGACCTGTGATGAAGTCGCGGCGAAGAGCAGGCGCGCCGACCAATAAAGCCGGAACCGGATTCATGGTATGCCGGCGGGTGCTCAAATCTTCCATATTGCCATGATCCGAGGTGATTAAGAGCAGGCTGTCCTGGAAGCTCCAGTTATCCAATAAACCTTCTAATACCTTATCAAAGGTTTCCAGCAAGGTGCAGGCTTCGGTCATATCCTGCCCGTGACCGGCATAATCGCTCAACCAATATTCAAAAAACGAGAATTCGTTTTCTTGGGTCAATTTCGCCAGACGTTCACCCGCCTGGTGGGGGTTGATCATCGGGATATCCGTGACGCCAAGCCGCTCGCGCCAGGCTTCAGCGGTAAAATCCGCAGATAACGCTTGCTCAGCGATCAGGTCATTGGTGGTTAATAACGGCAGCCCGGCGCTGGTCACAGCCAGGGGAATGGAGGATAGCAATCGTTTTCCAGAATCGATCGAATCAAAAAACCGCTGCGGATAAGCGTTTAAAAATGCGACGCGTTTACCAGCAGTCTTCAAACGGCTGAACAGGTTCCCATTCTCAATATGGCTCGCGATGGCGTCGTTTGGCCAGGGGCCGAAATGGAAGCCGATATCGGCTGGGATGTTCTTCCCGGTTACAAGCGCTGCCTGCCCGGTTGCCGATTGGGGCATCCCCTTGACGCCCAGGCAGGCATCTAGTGCCAATAAGGAGGTACGCAGATTATGGTAAGGTGCCACATTTTCTACCATGCGATATCCGCTGAGTAGAGAATTCAATGTAGGCAGGCTGGCGCGCGCAAAGGGATTGATACTTGGGTTGTTCGCCCCTAATCCGATGCCATCCATGAAGAAGAAAAGCAAATGCATTCGGAATACCTAATTATTGATGTATCTCAGCCAGGCGGAGGAGCGCTCCCCTCGTTCGGTGCCATCAGATCGTTCCACGAGTTGGAGGTGTTGTTCGATCAATAGAAGCTCATCTTCTAACAGACCAGGACCGCCTTGTTGTGAGGAAGCTTTTACAAATAGATAGATCAGAAAGGAACCACCTGGCTCGAGCAGACTGTCTATATTCTCCAAATACGCCTGGCGTTGGGATAGGCTCAAGCTGTGAAAACTTCCAATATCGAGCACAAGCTGGAAGGGCCCATGGATACCCTTCAGAGTCGTGACATCACCGATCCTGAGGTCGACTTCGATTCCAGCTGCTTTCGCCTTGCGTCGCCCAGCGCGGATGGCACGCCCGATGAAATCTACACCGGTGACCTGCCAGCCATAGCTTGCCATGGTAATGGCGTTTGTGCCGGTTCCACAACCAAGATCGAGCGCCCGGCTTGCGGGGTGGCTTTCGAGGAAGGCAATCAGCTCAGGTGGTGAGATGCCGGTATCCCAGCGGGGCTGGCGGTAGTATAACCCCACAAAATGCAGCCATTTGAACCAGTTCATTCAGATAATTTTACTCTAGATTTAAATAAACTGGAAATTCCCTTGCTCACTGCTTTGACAAGGTAGACAATTTACCGTACAATAGCGGATTGTCTGCTATTGTAAAAATTCAAGGAGAGGTGTAGGTAATGAAGGAATATACGACTGAGTTCATTCGTAATATCGCTCTGGTTTCACACAGCAGTGCGGGGAAGTCGATGTTAGCAGAAGCATTCTTGCACTTCACAGGTGCAACCACCCGTTTGGGTAAAATTGAAGACGGTACGACGGTGTCCGACTTTGAAGATGAGGAAATCCGGCGGAAAATTTCTCTCTCTACCACCCTGATCCCAGTAGAGTATAAAGAGCACAAATTGAACTTCCTGGATACTCCTGGCTACACTGACTTTGTCGGTGAGGTGGTCTCTGCATTGAGTGTGGCAGATGGCGCCATTGTACTGATCAACTCGGTGGCAGGCGCTGAAGTGGGAACAGAAATTGCCTGGGAATATGCAGATCAATTTGGCCTGCCACGCTTTGTAGTCATCAATAAGATGAACCGCGATAATGCAAACTTCCGCAAAGCACTGGCAACCGTACAGGAACTTTCGGATAAGCGGTTGATTCCGGTACAGCTTCCCTGGGGCGAGCGGGCTGAGTTCAAGGGAGTTCTGGATTTATTAACTCAAAAAGCATACGAAGGTGATGGAAAAAACAGCCGCGATATTCCAGCTGAATTTGCCGATGATGTAGAAACAGCCCGCATGGAGCTGATTGAAGCAGCCGCTGAAGGTGAAGATGAGCTGCTGGAAAAATACCTTGAAGGCGGCGAGCTGACCCCCGAGGAGGTGCAGCGCGGTTTGAAAAAGGTGATTCTCACAGGTGCATACGTGCCGGTTTTTGTCTCGGCTGGCTCGGCAGAAATTGGACTGGCGCGGCTACTGGATGCTTCCATTAACTTAATGCCATCGCCTTCTGAAAGTCGAACGGTGGTTGCTCAAGGCAAGAATGGCGACGAAGAATTGAAGGTAGCAGATAGCAGCCCGCTGGCAGCTTACGTATGGAAGACTACTGCTGATCCTTTCGTTGGTAAGATCACCTATTTCCGTGTCTATTCTGGCACGATCAGCGGCGATTCGCGCGTCTGGAACCAGAACAAAGGTGGCGAAGAGCGGCTCGGAACCCTGCACTTGCTGCGTGGGAAAGAGCAAATCCAGATTAAAACCGTTCACTGTGGCGATATCGCGACGGTTTCTAAGCTGAGCACCACTTCTACCGGAGACACGCTGTGCGATAAAACCCACCCGTTGACCCTTCCTGTACCAGCTTACCCGCATGCACTCTTCCGCGTGGCAGTTTCTCCGAAGACTCAGGCAGATTCTGCGAAGATCAGCCCGACCATGACTCGTCTGGTCGAAGAGGACATGACCCTCTCCTGGTTCCAGGAGCCGAGCACGAACCAGACCATCCTGCAAGGCATGGGAGACCAGCACATTGACGTTGCGATCCGCAAGGCTGAGTCAAAGTTCCAGACCGGGCTGCTCACTGCAGAGCCACGTGTGCCTTACCAGGAGTCGATTACCAAAGGCGGTCAGGGGATGTACCGCCACAAAAAACAGACCGGTGGCGCCGGCCAGTTTGGCGAAGTTTGGATGCGTATCGAGCCACTTCAAGAATCGGAATACGAATTTAGCTGGGATGTATTCGGTGGGGCAGTTTCTGGCAGCTACCAGCCCGCAATTGAAAAAGGCATTAAGAGTGTGATGAAAGATGGTGTCATCGCAGGTTTCCCCTTGAGTAAAGTAAAAGTGTCTATATACGACGGGAAGGAACATCCGGTGGATTCGAAGCCGGTAGCTTTCGAAATTGCGGCGCGTGAGTGCTTCAAGCTGGCGGTTCACGATGCTGCTCCGATGCTGCTCGAGCCGATTATGAATGTGCGCATTGTCGTACCCGAAGCGAACATGGGCGATATTATGGGTGATTTGAACACCCGGCGTGCACACGTTCAGGGGATGGATACCGAGCGAGGGCGTTCGGTGGTGACCGCTCAGGTGCCGCTGGCTGAGATGCAGCGCTACACCACCGACCTGCGCTCCCTGACCGGCGGTCGCGGTGTCTTCACCATGGAATACTCGCACCACGAAGTAGTGCCGACGCACATTGCTAATGAGATCGTCGCCCAACGGCAAAAAGAATTACAGGCGGCTAAGGAAGAATAATCTACCCTGGTAATCGTATCGCCAGGATAATCTGGCAGACGTTGTCTGCAATGTAAAGTTGGAATCCCCATCGAGGCATTCCAACTTTACATTTCTTCATCTGGTGCCCATTTCAGCCTTTTTCGGATTGAAGATTGGTAGAAATAGAGCGATGAGATGAACAGCGAGGCCAGGATTAACAACAACGCTGTGTAATAGACCGAGACAGGCTGCTGTTTATAGAGCAGCCCTGCCACAGGCGCTGCCAGGATGGTGGCGGAAGCCGCAGCTGTCTCAATCAGTCCATACCCAATCCCCATGCTGGCAGATTGGAGCAAACTCCTGCCGTGGGCAATGGCAAAGTTGCGGGCGGTGACGTAGCTGCCCAGTAAAAAATATGCCATGGTGAACCCGGGCATACCGGTGCTTTGCCACATCAGCAAGCTGAACAAACCCATACCGACCTGCGAGAGAATCAAACCGATGGATGGACTCAATTGTCCCAGCGACATACTCAAAATCACCAGACCGATGCTGCGTGCCGAGACTAATTTCCCGATCTGGGACAGGTTTAACCCTTGCTGGTTTTGCAGGTAATTCTGTGAAAGCGGCATGGACAGGTAGAGCCCGAACATGATGAAAAATACCAGCGCCATGTAGCGCATAAAAGCAGGGGTCATTAAACGCCGGAGCAAGGTGAAGGTGTTTTGAGCCTCATGCTTTTCTACCGGCTGAGATTTAATCTGGAATATTACGATCGTGGAAATGACAAAGAGAATTGCTGCAACTTGAAAGGTACGCTGCAAGCCGAAGCGATCACCGATCCAGCCTCCAATCAAGGGGCCTGCGATCACACCGACATTGTAAAAGGCGGAAATGAGGGTAATCGCACGGGCAACAGACAACCTGCCGCGTGCGTGCGTGACATAGCTGTTCAGCGGTACAGTCACGAAGGTCGTGAAGCTGTAAATAGACATGCCGAGCACAAACAGGGGTAAAGAATGCGACCACCCCATTACCGTGGTCGCAATAAGACCAATCATCCAGGCAATGCGCAGCAGTGGTCTGCGCCCAAAGCGGTCGGAGAGATACCCGGCGGGCAGGTAAGAGATCGCCATCACAATGCCAATGGCGCCCATGATCGAGCCGATCATCAGCGGGTCCGCGCCAAGCTCCTGGAGATAGAGCGGCTCGAAGTAAAGGAACATCCCTTCACCAATGCCCCACGTCACCAGGGAGATTGCCACCAGGAACAGGTCAGGGTTCATCCCGGGTTCAGGATCTCTTTTTCAATAAAATCAGCAGCTATTGCGAATGCTTTTTGTCGCTGTGCATCCTGGGCGATATTATGGTTGCTGTTCTCTACCCACACCAGCTCTTTAACCGGAGTTCCCAGCGCAGACAGGATCAGCTCAGCGTGGCACTCTTGCGGTGTGACGGCGCAGTCCTGCTTCGAGTAAATCAACAGGGTGGGCGTCCTGACCTGGGATAGCCCGGCGCGCATTTCGACCAGCGCATCGCGCAGCTCGGCGAATGAGCGGGTTGGATCCAGCGTATAGCTCACCTGCGTTTTTTCTGTTTCTGGGTCATACCAGGCAGCCGGGGTTTTCTTGCGGTAGGCTTGAAAGATAGAGAGCGGTTTCAGGCTGCTTAGCAGCAGGGGATTGGCGGGAAGATGATGCGGCGCGGCGAGGGCAACGACCCCATCGACAGGACAATGAGGGGTAAATCTACCTGAGGCAAAGATTAAGGATAATATCCCGCCCAAGGACAATCCGACGAGCACCACCTGATCGGTGATGCCATGCAGGAGGTGGTAGCCATCCTCGACGCATGCCAGCCAATCCTGCCAGCGAGTGTGGACCATATCCTCGACGCGGGTGGAATGACCGGTGAGACGGACGCCCAGCACCGAGTAGCCCTGACCGGCAAGCTTTTCACCCAGCCAGCGCATTTCATAAGGGGTTCCGGTGAAGCCGTGCACCAGCAGGCAGCCCGTGCGACCACCCGGGAAGAAGAATGGCTCAGCTCCAGGTTTGATCATCGCTCACATCCTTTTCCGCAGAATACCCCACACACGTAGAAGCTATCCAACCGGGCGGAGCTGGCGCGGCAGCGTGCTCAGCGTTTCGGCGCCCTGGTCGGTAATGACCACATTGTCTTCGATGCGCACGCCATTCCGCTCGGGTAAGTATATGCCCGGCTCGACGGTGAAGGTCATGCCAGGCTGCAAGATCATGGCATTGCCAGCGCGCATGTACGGTGGCTCATGACCTTCCAGGCCCAACCCGTGTCCGGTGCGGTGGGTGAAATAGGCGCCGTACCCGTTTGCCTCGATGACTGCACGGGCTGCCTGGTCTACTTCACCGGCTGCAATCCCGGGACGCGCAATTTCACGACCGGCAATGTTCGCCTGCAGCACAATCTCGGCGATACGCCGGTATTCAGGATCTACATCGCCGACTGTGAATGTGCGGGTGAGATCGGAGCAGTAGCCCTGGTAGTTTGCGCCCCAATCGATTACCAGCAAGTCACCCTGCGCCAGACGGCGGGCGGAAGGGCTGGCGTGGGGGTTGGCGCTGTTGGGTCCGGCAGAGACGATCGGAGAGAAAGGCATGGTCGGGTCTGAGCCAGAGCGCAGGAGCTGCAGGGTGAGCTCCGCGGCGATCTCGCCCTCGCTTATGCCGGTGTGGATTTGCGGCAGGGTATTTTCCAGCGCGGTTTGAGCGATGTCAACCGCTTTGCGCATTGCAGCCAGCTCATCCGGGTCTTTCTGCATGCGCAGCCCGGCGATTATTTGTTCGGCTGAAACGAGCTGGAATTGGGTGGCTGAGTTTTCGATCAAGCGCAGCTCCAGGAAACGCAGCCAGTTGGGTTCAACACCGACCCGCCCATTGAGCCTGGCAGCCTGCACAGCCTGCGAAAATACCCCCTGCCATTCGGCAGGGTCTTCGCCATTCAGAAATACCTGCGCCTGGAAAGGCAAATTGGCGGTTTTAAGCGCCTCGAGGGCAGGGATGACCAGGACAGGTGGCTGACCAGGGACAAACAGCGCCAGCACAGGTCTTTCACTCAGGTGGAAGCTCAATCCGCTGAGATATTTCAGGCTTGGGCTGGGATTCAGCGCCAGCGCGCTCATGCCGGCTTGCGTGAGGGCATCTTCCAGGCGAGCCTGGCGGGCAACCAACGGGTTTATGGGCATACTTTCCTCCAGATTTTCGAAATGGGTGAGGTGATGGGTATTATAGCGCATTCCGCCAGTGCGCAATTTTTGCCCGGGCGTGTTAAAATGGTGCCATGATTGATATGCCACTATTCCCACTGCACACGGTATTATTTCCTGGCGCACCGCTGCGGCTGCACATCTTTGAAAAGCGTTACCGCACGATGATCGACGACTGCATCCATCTGAGCAAGCCATTTGTGGTGGCGCTGATCCGCCAGGGCGCCGAAGCCCTGAAGGAGCTGGCAGAGCCGTATGGGATCGGTACCACAGCACGCATCACCCAGGTACAAAGGCTGGTAGATGGGCGTATGAATATCGTCGCAGTTGGAGAAAAGCGTGTCCGTATTATGGCGATTGAGAAAGATCTCCAGCCATACCTGGTGGGAGATATCCGGCCTTTTCCGCTGCTGACCACATCTCCGGATGAGGTGGAAGCTGAAGCGAAGCGCTTATCCCAATGGATCGAGCGGTATATGGAGCTGTTATCTGCGGGCAATGAAGAGAAGGTGGAGATCAGCAAACTGGCAGCGGCGCCGGTCGAGCTCGCTTATACCACTGCTTCGATGCTGCAGATCTCCAACGCACAAAAACAGGAAATATTATCCCTGGAAAGCGACCTGGAGCTGCTGCAAAGGATGAACATGATCCTACGGCAGGAGTACGCGCTGCTGAAGGCGACATTGAGCAAGGGCGGCGAGCTGGAGAGGGGATTCTCGACGAATTAAATACCGAATCGAGTACGCTTGACAGCCTTGCTTTATGCGGATACAATTTTGTTCGCTCGGAAACGGGCCTGTAGCGCAGTTGGGAGCGCGCTTCAATCGCACTGAAGAGGTCGAGGGTTCGAATCCCTCCAGGTCCACTTAAGGGGCTGCCTTTCAGCCCCCAGAACCCCCAGGTGATGGGGGTTTGTGGTTTAAGTTGCCACATATAGGGTGTAAGGGGTTGGTGTTGAGGGGGATTTCGGTCCGTGAGACCAGTCCGTCGAACGGTTCGGCGGCTTCTTCTTGCATGCTCGGGAGCAGAGTGATTCGGAGTACATGGGGACTAACTGGAACACCGAAGACACATGCAAGCGAGCCAGATGGTAGAATTGACATCTGGCTGGAATGGGTTTACTGATCTTCAGCGGCCTGATCTGCAAGATTGCAGAGCAAGCTGGCCTGGAAATACCTGCAACGATGGAGGCGGTTCGCTTATGAAACGCTGGCTCTATGAGACGCTTCACCCCGAGATCTACCACGGGCACAACCGTCGCCCGCCATTTTTTGAGGGCTGGTATTACCGCCTGGTCAACCAGGCGGAAGATGTGCGTTACGCGGTCATCCCCGGCGTCTTCCTGGGAGCGAACGGGCATGCCTTTATTCAGGTGCTCGAAGGGCACACCCGCCGCACGGCATACCACGTCTTCCCGCTGGAGCAGTTTCACGCCGACCGCCAGCGCTTTGACCTGCAGATCGGTGAAAGCCATTTCACCGCCGGTGGTCTTAGCCTGGCGCTGGACCGCCCCGAGCCGCTTGGGCGGCTGCATGGGGAGTTGCGCTTTTCCGGCGGGCAGCCCTGGCCCGTCAGCTGGCTTTCCCCAGGCATCATGGGCTGGTACGCCTGGGTACCGGGCATGGAATGTTACCACGGCGTGCTCAGCTTCGACCACACCTTGCAAGGCGCCCTCGATGTAGATGGTCAGCGCCACGCCTTCGACAGTGGGCGCGGCTACATCGAGAAAGATTGGGGTCAGGCATTCCCTGCTGGATACATTTGGTTCCAGAGCAACCATTTCTCCCAGCCTGGTGTGTGCCTGACCGCTTCAATCGCCATGATCCCCTGGCTCAAAAACGCATTCCGCGGCTTCATCATCGGGCTGTGGCAGAATGGCGTCCTGCAGCGCTTTGCCACCTACACCGGCGCCCGCACCGAGCACCTGTCGCTCGAGGATAATCGTGTGGAATGGGTGGTCGCTGACCGCCACCGGCGCCTGGAAATGCAGGCAATCCAGGCTGGCGGCGGGCTGATCTACGGCCCAACCCGCCATGACATGGGTAAGCGCGTCGATGAAACGCTGGACGCTGTGCTGCACGTACGCCTGAGCGCACACGGTGGGGAGGTATTGTTCGAAGGCACTGGCCGCCACGCTGGGCTGGAGATCAATGGCGATATTCCTCGCCTCCTGGCCGGCAGCGGTATTCCAAGTAACGACAGTCTGCAAGACTGAGCATCGCGAATATTGTTGCGGGGCTGGCGACCCGAATCTCGTCCACTTTACGCTATATCATGTTCTTGTGGAGAGCAGGATGGCGGCGAGGGAGGAGAGGGTTTCGAGAGACAGCTTCCAAGTTAATTGTGGAAAATATAGAATCCCCGTTGATTTTTCCAAATTTTCTGCTATAGTATTTATGTAATTATTTGTATGCAAATAATTGCATTTGGGAGCTGGCATGAAACCCACCGGGAGGGCTGTGAGCAAAACTCAGAAGGTTGAACTGCTGGTCGAGATTGCCCGGGCGTACTACGAGCAGAACCACGACCAGGGCAAGATTGCCCAGAGCCTGGGGATCTCACGCTCACAGGTGTCGCGCTACCTTGCCCAGGCGCGAGAGCTTGACCTGGTGCAGTTCAGGGTGATCACGCCCAACCAGCGCATCTCACAGGTCGAACTGAAACTGAAAGAGCGTTTTCCGGTGCTGCGTGAAGCAATCGTGGCGCCGGCATTTAACTTGCCAGCCGAGCAATTGCGCCGAACTATCGCCCGCCTGGGCGCGCATTACCTGGAGCAGGTCGTCCGCCCGGGGCTGCGCATGTGCGTCGGCTCGGGCAGGACGCTCTATGAGGTTTGCAAGTGGCTGCGTCCTGCGAAAATCCCTAATACCAACATCGTCCAGGCGATGGGGAACGTGGGTCACGAGGCGATGGATATCGATTTCAACCAGATGGCGCGCGCCATAGCCAGCGCCTTCGATGCAAAGGTGTCATTTCTCAATGCACCTGCCATCCTCGGCTCGGGATCTGTCAAGGATCTGATTGAAGCGAATCCGATGATCGATACTGCCTTGAAAATGGCGCACGAGGCGGATTTGTATCTCTTTGGCGTCGGCTCGCTGACCAGCGATCTGATTTTCACGCGCACAGGTATTTTTAATTCCCAGGACCTCGAACAATTACAAAAGGCGGGCAGCGTCGGCGATATCTGCGCCCGTTTCTTTGACATCCATGGTGTGGAAATCCCCAGCGCATTCCAGGAGCGGATTGTGGGGATTACATTGGATGACTTGCGCTCTACTGCATTGACTATCGCAGTGGCTGGGGGCGCTGACAAAATCGAGCCCCTGATTGGTGCTTTGAACGGACATTTGATCAAAGTATTGGTCACAGATGAACAATCTGCCCAAGCAATCCTGGATTATCCGCACGAAAGGAGGCGCACGGCGAGTTAGAGGATAATATTTCGTCAACACAATATGATAATAATCGTTCAACCAAACTCATTGAGAGGAGGAAAAATGAAAAAGCTTGTTTTGTTGTTGATTGTGGCTACCCTATTGACGGCTTGCACGACTGCGACGCCCACCGAGCCTCCAGCTCCATCCCAGCCAACCTTACTCACCGATTCGCTGGGCGAGGCTGCCGACCTGGTGCCTACCGACGCCGAAGTCGAGGCAGCCCTCAAGGCGATTGGCACCGGGAAGATTGGCGTCATACCTTGCACGATGGGCTCAGAATATCACTCCACGGTAGCCAATTCCGCCCTGGCGCGTGCTGAGGAGCTGGGCTTTACAGCCGAAGTGTCTGATCCTCAGGCAAAAGCTGAAGCCCAAATCTCGGCGATCGAGAACTTTGTTTCGGCTGGTGCGAAAGTGATCGTGATCTGTGTGCTCGATCCAGCCGTGGTCAAGCCTGCCCTGGAAGCCGCCGTGGCGCAGGGGGTGTATATTGTGCAAACCTCCGGTCGCGAATCAGCCATCAACGGCATCGGCATCAGCATCGAGGACTCCGATTTAGGCTGCGCAGCGGGTGAGCTGGCTGCCGAAGCCATCAACGCCAGGCTGGGCGGTGAGGCTGAGGTTGCTGTCCTGGATTACCCTGATCTGCCGAACGTGGTCATTCGGGCGGACAATATCGAGAAATGCCTGAAAGAGAAAGCAGCCAATGCCAATATCGTTGGTCGCTATAAAGGTGGGACGACCGATTTTGGGCAGACATCCATGGAAAATGCTCTGCAGGCGTTCCCGGATATCAATGTGGTGGCAAGTATTAATGATGCCGGGGCATACGGCGCGCTCACGGCACTGGAAGCTGCCGGTAAAGACCCTGCCATGACGATCATCGTGGGTATCGATGCCGAAGCGAACGCCAAGGATCTGATCAAGGCGGGGGGCATGTACTACGGCACGGTTGACACCAATCCGGGAGAAACCGGCATCATGGCGATCAATGCTGCTGTAAAGCTCCTGGCAGCTGCCACGGTTCCTAAAGATATCAAGGTACCCGTGGTTAAGATCACTGCAGAAACACTAAAGTAAAACATTGCACTCTGGTTTGGGAGGAGCCGGATTAGCTCCTCCCAAATCATCGCAGGAGGAAGCATGCTTGCGCGTGCCCAAATCAATCGACCGAAGGTGATTGCACTTATCGGAGAGAATGGTTTTATCCTTATATTTGTCGCATGGGTGGTCTTTCTATCGTTAGCTACCGACACATTTTTAACAGCGGCTAACATCTTCACAGTGCTACGCCAATCAGCCATCGTCAGCATCGTGGCAATTGGCGAGATGTTGGTAATGCTCCTGGGAGGAATGGATGTCTCTTTGGGAGCGATTCTTGGATTTTCCGGGATCGTCGCGGCTAGCTTGATGGTGAACTACAACGTGCCTCCTGCGATAGCTGCTTTGATCTGTATTCTGGTGGGAGGTCTGATCGGGTTGATCAACGGTTTTTTGGTGACCGTCGTGCGGATTAATGCAGTCATCGCCACGCTCGGGATGATGACTTTGCTGGGTGGTCTGGCGCTGGCCTACACCCAGGGAAAGACCATCGTGGGACCAGAGCTGGACAGCATTGCTTTTCTAGCCAGGGGCTACATTGGGCCGATCCCGATCCCGGTCATCTTGATGCTGCTCTTCTATTTTGTTTTCTATCTGATCTTGAATAAAACAGTTTTCGGCGCCCACATCTATGCCATTGGCAATAATGACAAAGCCTCCTGGCTGGCGGGAATCAAGGTTGATCGCACGAAGATACTTGTTTTTGTCATCGCCGGGCTGCTGGCTGGCTTCAGCGGTCTTATGCAGGCTTCCCGGCAGGGATCAGCTACCTCCAGTATGGGCGCAGAATTCTTATTTCCCATTTTGACAGCCGTGATCCTGGGTGGGATCAGCCTGAGTGGTGGCAAGGGTAAAATCCAAAATACACTTCTGGCATCCATTTTTCTCGTGACCATCACCAACGGTATGGTTTTATTGGGCATCTCGATCTATGTGCAGGGTGTAGTTTCCGGGTTGATCCTGATTATCGCCCTTTCGCTCGATCGCCTGCGCTACCGGCGCAGATGAGACTGGCATGGATGAGATTCTGGTTCTGAAAGATATCAGCCGCGCATTTCCGGGTGTACAAGCCCTGGATGGTGTTTCATTTGGCGTGATGCCGGGAGTGGTGCATGCCCTGGTGGGATCAAATGGCGCGGGGAAGTCCACGCTCATGAAAATACTCTCCGGAGCGCTGGCAGCCGATTCAGGGCAGATCACGTTTGAAAACAAAGCGTTCGCACCTAAGGATCCAAGTGAAGCGATTCGGGCGGGTGTTTCGACAATCTATCAGGAGCTTAACCTGCTGCCCTCTCGCAGCGTGGTATCGAATATCTATGTTGGCAAGGAACCGAGCCGGCTCGGCTTCCTGGATGAAAAGTCAGCCAGGGAAAAAGCTGCTGCTGTTCTGGCAACCCTGAAAGCAAGCCATATCCCGCTGGATGCCTTGCTGGGAGATCTGAAGGTCAGTGAGAAACAAGCGGTAGAGATAGCAAAAGCTCTCACCAACCAGTGTACGCTGTTGATTATGGACGAGCCAACTGCGGCGCTTAATGAGTTTGAGAGCGAGGCATTATTCAATACCATCGCTGTGCTGAAGAAGCAGGGCGTAACAATCCTGTATGTCTCTCATCGCTTGAAAGAGATTTTCCGGCTTGCAGACACAGTTACCATCCTGCGAGATGGCAAACACGTGCGCACCGCCCCGGTATCGCAAGTAACGCCTGACTCGTTGATTAACGACATGATCGGCAGAAAGATTGTTGGTGTTTTCCCACCCAAGAACTGGGAACTGGGGGAGGAAGTGCTGCGCCTCGAAGCGATTAATTCTTCGGATATCCTGAAGGAAATATCCTTCAGCATACGGCGGGGAGAGGTGCTTGCCATTACCGGTCTGGCGGGTTCGGGGAAGGTTGAATTGGTCAAGGCTTTAATCGGCGACTGGCCGATCGATTCGGGACAGGTCTACCTGAACGGTGATAAATATAATCCAGACCCCTCCCGGGCGAAGAATAATCGCTTAGGCTACATGCCGGAAGACCGCAAAAAGGAGGGCGTGCTCGAAGAGCTCCCTGTACGCCGGAACATATCCTTGCCCTCGCTGCCAGGGCTGGCTCGTTTCCTGGGATTTATTCAATTCAACCAGGAGGCTGCAATGGCGCAGCGCCAGGTGGATGGACTGGATATCCGTACGCCGTCCTTGGAGCAGCTTGTGCGCAACTTGAGCGGTGGAAACCAGCAAAAGGTATCGCTGGCTAAGTGGCTGGCGACCGGTTCCCAAATCCTCTTGCTGGTTGAGCCGACCCAGGGCATCGACGTGGGAGTTAAGTTCGAGATCTATAAATTAATTCACACCCTGTCTTCGCAGGGAGTGGCGATTATTTTAGTTTCATCCGAAATTTCCGAAATCATCGGCCTGGCTCACCGCATTATTGTGTTATTTAACGGTCAGATCCAGGCGATTCTGGATCAACCGGACCTGATGAACGAAGAAGAAATATTGCAATTTACTTTTGGACAGAAAAAGGAGAAACCAGCATGGACGATGACGAATTGAGAAAAACAGGCTATCGCGTTAAAACATGGGGCATTGATACCAGTAAAGCAGAATCCTTGATCGAGGGGACCGCTGAGTACCCCATTATGTACAAGGCGCTGGGAACTGAGCCGCAAACCCAGCATCCATTTAACCTTTACCATGATATCCGCATTGAAGGTAAGGCAATCCGCGATACGCTGGCGCAAAATGCGCAGCTCATCCCGCAGATCGCCGAGGAGCTGGTGAAGCGGGACGTGATGCACATCGTCGGATCAGGGCTGGGTACTTCGCAATTTGTCGCCCAGGTGGCGGCTTACGCCTACTGGAAGTTTGCCGGGATTATGGCAGACCAGGAAGATGCGGTTGAATTCCAGTTATACGCGAAACCATATGATTTCAAAAATACGGTATTCATGGCTTATTCGGGCAGCGGATCGACGCCCGATTCCAACAGGGCTGCCGAAAAAGCCAGGCAGAACGGCGCATATATCCTGGCATTTACCTCCATAGAGAACAGCCCGCTGAGTAAAATCTCGGATGCCAACATCGTCTGCGCCGGTGGCTATGACACCGGCGGCTCGGATACCTTCCACTATGCTACCCGGCTGGCAGCTTCGATCCTGCTGGCGCTGGAAATCGGGGAGCGCATCCATCCAGGTGCTTTCGATTATGCGGACCTGAAGCAGCAGCTTCTTTCAGTGGGGGACTGGTTCGATGCGCAGTTTGACGCTGTGGACGCACGCTGCCATTCCATCGCCCGGCGTCTGAAGCATGCCCGTGCGATTCTCACCGTTGGATCCGGACCGCACCTGGGCACGGCTGAAGAGCTTTCGCTCAAATTCGAAGAGATGGCTCACATCCCCACGCGGGCGATGTGTTGGGGACGCCACATTCACGGTGCCCTGGGACTGACCGATGAGCAGATCCACACCATCCTGCTAGCCCCACCAGGCAGCTCCTATGAACGCATGCTGGATATCGCTAAGGTGACCCAGATGTTGAAGTCACCTTCTATTGCGATTGTCACCGAAAGCGACCAGCAAATCTCTCACATGGTGGATGAAGTCATCCGCGTTCCCGATGTTGAGGAGACGATTTTCTCCGTGCCTGCCATCCTGCCCGGTCAATTGCTGCCTTACTGGTGCGCAGTCGAGCTGGGGAATATCAACCCGGACTGCCAGCGCAGCAACATCCCACGCTACGCCAGGGTGTGGAACTGGCTCTTCCCACCCGGCACGCATTGACGAATGCAGGAATCGTGATGAAATCCGATATCGGGCTGATCGGCCCATTGAATGTCGACCTGCTGATCACAGGCCAGGCCCCAGTTGAGATGGAGGAACTAACGCGTTGGGCGGGACCTTCGGATGTAATGCTGTGCTCGGCAGGCTCTGCCGGTTACATCGCTCAGGACCTGGCGAAATTCGGCTTGAAAACCAGCCTGGTTTCGACCCTGGCAGACGACACTTTCGGCGATGCAATCCTGAGGATCATGACTGAAGCTGGTTTGAACATGGAAATGGTCAGCCGCCAGACGGGTACCCTGTCTGGGATTGGCATCTACATGCTGCTCTTTGGCAGCAAGAAGCGCCCGCTCACTTACCGCCTTCCCACCCACCTGCCTTGGGCGAAGCCAATTACGAAAACCCATATAGAATTCCTGCTGGATAACCACCGCCATATCCATTGTGCGGGTTATCTGCACTTTCCCGACATGTGGAACGATGAGATGGCAGCGCTGTTTCGCCAGGCAAAGATGCGTGGGTTGACCACCTCGCTGGACCCGCAGTTCGTGCTCTTCCCGGTCTCAACGCCGTGGATGGAGCCGTTGGAGGAGCTGCTGCGTTATACGGATTTGCTGCTGCTGGATGAAGACGAAGCGCGTCAGATTACGCTCGAAAAAGACCTGAGCCAGGCAATGATGATCCTGCAGGCTCAGGGACCGCAAATCACGGTGGTGAAGCGTGGCGCACAAGGCTCCTGGTTGAGCCAGGGGGAAAGCTCAACCAGAAGCTGGCTGTGAAGGTGCCTGATGAAGAAATAGCGGATGCCATCGGGGCAGGCGATGCATTCGATGCCGGGATGATTTATGGATTTCTTCACGGCTGGTCTGTGGAAAAATGCCAGGAGTTTGCCACGCTGGCAGCAGCTTCGACCCTGAACGCTCCAGGAGGGACAGACTCATTAGCCGGGGTGAAGGAATTGATGCGCCGAATGAATGATGAATACCTCTGTCCCTGATCCCTAAATCATCTTACTGCCGATTTCATCACAAATTCATGGGATTGCCCCGTGGATCAATCCCAGCCAGAGATAATGTAATGGATCATATGCTGGATCGTATTCATACGCGCCAATATCGCAGCGACCCACCCGATTCACGCCGCGCTGGTCGCTTGTTAATACGCGCTCGTTTTCGTCCTTGCATCCGCTGGGATCCCCAGCGTCCACTGCCGGGCTGCTGCGTGCCAGGGGGGCAGCCGGCGGCGGCTCGCTGATCTTCGGGTAGCTGTACAGCGGCGTCGCTGGGAAGACTTGGGCGATGAAATCCTGCAGGTCGCCGCCAATGCCGGAAAATGAACAACCCAGGCTGTCGCCGAGCAGATTATAGCCCAGCGAGCTGAGCGAACCCCAGCAATCCTGGCTGTTTTCATCGGCTGTGTTCTGCGCAACCAGGCTGTTCTGCAGCGTCACGCTCCCTGACTGGACGTAAATCCCGCCTCCCGCGCCAGCGTGGTTATGCACCACCGAAGTATTATACAGCGCCAGCCTTGGACCATCGTTGTAGATACCCCCACCCGGATCCCTGGTGGCTTCGTTGCCGCTGATCGTACTGTTTACCAGGGTGGTCTCACCCCAATTGCACAATCCAGCCCCGAAGTTCGGATAATATAAGCCATTATCCAGGATTGCACTGTCCGAGATATACATGGTTCCGCTGTTAGAGACGCCTGTGCAGCCAAAGCGCAGCAGCGAACCTTGAATCGTGGTGCGTTCGATGGTCATTGTGCCGCTGCTGGTAATCCCGCAGCCGTAGTTGCCGATCACCTGGCTGTCGGACAGCCTTATGACACCGCGGTTCAAGATGCCACACCCGTAACTGTGACTGAGCTTACTATTTATAATCGACATAGATCCTTCGTTATACAAACCAGAAGCGCTCCCTGAAGATATCGTGACATGATTGACACTCAATTCGCCTTCATTGTAAGTTCCGAGTAGGGAAATGGCGAGTATATCAAAATTTCGCATTGATACAGAGACCTCAGGCGCTATAGTTACTCCGCGACCTTTATTCTCAATAAGTGAAACACCTTGGTGTTTTATAAAATTACTGTCCCAACCTCCGATTAGTGAGACACTTCTTGTCACATTGACACCTAGTTCGTATCTTGGATCACCATATCCGATCCGATACACCCCTTCAGCAACTAGCACCCGATCGCCATCCACAAAGCCCGGTTGGTTCAGAGCGCCCATGATGGTTGCACACGGCGAGTCGACAGTCGCACAACCGTTTTCGTCGCTGCCTGTGGCAGTCACATACCACGTTTGCATTGCACGGGCAGATACCCATGTCCGAGATATCGCACCACTGCCAGTTAACAGAGCGATCACGAATAGAACAGACAAGATGAAACGTTTACTCTTCATGGCTCATGGCTTTACCGGCATGGGATAGGGATCGCTTACCGGTTGGTCTTCCGCATCATTCGGCAGAGGATAAGGCTCGGCAGAGCCGCCTGATGATTCACCTGCCAGGTCGGCTTTCATCACGATTGGCAGAAACTGCTTCGCGATTCCGGCTAGCAGTGCATCGTACACGGCTCGATACGCAGGTTTTGGACAATATAAACTCGACGTACCTGGAGGAGGGGGACTGCATTGCTGCGAGACGCCATCATAGATGAGCTCGCTGGCGTCCTGGAACATCAATGGATCGGGATCATCCAATTTAGAATTCAACCAGGACGAACCGTCGTGCGTACCCCAGGTGGTGAACCCGGTACAGTTCAGCGCCAGCAGGCAGGCGCGCATCCGCCCGCCGTACCATTCCGCCTGTTCTTCATACCAGTCCGCCCGCGGCGACGCCTGGATTGCCAGGTCGGTTTCGGTAATCGCAACCTCCAGCCCCAGCCCGGCGCTGAAACGGTTCATTGTTGCGATCAGCGCGCTGACATCCTGCTCAGGCGTCGAAGCATTCAACTGCTGGCTGTGGGTCTGGAATCCGATCCCATCGATGGGGGTCGGGTCGGCGCCTTGCAGCAACTGGCTCAAATAGTTATAGATCGCATCCGTTTTTCCCCCGCCATATTCGAAATCCCAATCGTTGTAGTAGAGCTTGACCGCTTCTCGCCCACAGCTATCCAGGGTTGCACGCGCAGCCCGAAAGGCTATATCGATATATTCTGAGACTGGCTGCCAGGGACCTGCCAACAGGCTCCCGTCTGGAGCTAGCGCCTCGTTGACCACGTCATAGGCATACACGTTCCCGTAGGCGCAATAACGAGCGATCACCTGTTGGATGTGCTCGCGCATGATTTGCTCCCGCTCGGTTGACGAAAGAGACACATCGCCATGCGTCAACCATCCAGGATTCTGCTGCGACCACACCAGGGTGTGCCCGCGAAATCCGATCCCGTGTGCAGCCGCCCACTGCACGCGCGCATCGACATCCGCCCATTCCCACTCGTCGTTGGCTGCGTTCGCCAGGGTGCAGTCATATTGATCGTATATCCGATCGGTTCCATGAACAGCCACCCAGTTCGCGACGGATGTGTTGTTCTTCGATCAGCCAAACCGGTGGGCAGGGATGGATCATTTCGAACTTCATCACATTCTCCGGAGTGATAGAATTGAACTCCTGTGCGATCGTATTATTATACAGGTTTGTATCAAAACCACCGTCTGTGACCCCCACGCGGATGCCGCGGCTCTCGGCAACCTGCCGCAACTGATCCAACGTGACCGGGGTCGGCGTGGGGGCGCTCAATCCGCCCGCCGCCGTCAGCGCCGCCGGGCGCTGCAACAGGATGAACACCAGCAGCCCCGCCAGAATGAAAATTCCGATCAGCATGCGTCTTGTTTTACGGCTGTTTTTCGGTTGGCTCGTCATATCCACCTCTTCTTTCGATAGGATTGATCTGCTTACTTGACTTGATTGTATAAATAATCCCACCGGAAATCATGTGACATAAGTCACCGTTCTTCGATTACAACCGACCTCGTATGCCCTGCTGCACCAAATTCATTACTTTATGAAATGTCCGGGCGGAAGCGCCCATTAGCCAGGGTGGAAGCATTGCTGGATATCAATTGGACACCATTCCATCGGTTGACGGGTATAATATTTGTGATAAAATACTCGTCGCTTAACTGAACGGTCTGGGCCCATAGCGCAGTTGGGAGCGCGTCTCAATGGCATTGAGAAGGTCGAGAGTTCGAATCTCTCTGGGTCCACACGAACAAGTCCAGGGATTGGTCGATTGCGTGAAGTGTTGTGCGGTTGCATCGGCTGATCCCTAAATCATCTAATCCAACAAGGTGATTGCAAGAGTAGTAGGCTAGCTGCCAGAGAGCCGGGTGAACGAGTGGAATCCCAGCAGTGTGCCAGCAGTGCACAGGGGTAAGCCCGCAGTCGAACTCGCTTGCAGCCTCAACTGAGGCAAGCCTGGCTGGTGAACCAAGTAGCCAGCCGCGGATTTCGCCCGTTATCGCGAGCCAGAGCGGTCTGGGAAGTTTTCCAGGCAAGCAGGGTGGTACCACGGAGTCAACCTTCGTCCCTGAGGACGGAGGTTTTGTGTTAAGGCAGGATCGAATGGTACAGAAGGTTGTGCTCGCTGCCACCTGGCGGCCGCGCGGGGAGTTGAAACGTTGGGAAAGGTTGCTGCCACTGATTGCCTCAGAATATCAGTGGCTGGCGATCATCCTGCCTCCAGACGCGCACAATGATGTTGACCAGCTCTCCGAGATCATCTGGAGCGTCTATAAGCCGGATGACTTTCGGGTTTGCGTCGTCGATGAATGGCCTAACGGGCGATACCAGGCAATTGTAGAAGCTCTGCGCTGGCAAGAGGCAATGTATGTGCAATATGCCGATGCCGATCGCTTGCTGCGTTGGATCGAAACGAAGCCGCAGGAGTGGCGGTCAGCGCTGGCTGCATTCGGGGATTGGGATTGCCTGGTGTACAGCCGTACCGCAGCCGCCTATGCCACTCATCCACAGGCACTGGTGCAGACCGAGCTGATCAGCAACCGGATCATCTCTTATCTGATCGGGCAGGATGTAGATGCCAGTGCTGGTGCAAAAGGCTTCAGCCGTGCTGCGGCTGAATATCTGGTGAAGCACACCTCCCCTGCGCCGGCTCTGGGGACGGACGGCGACTGGCTGGTGACCCTGCGGCGGGCGGGATTTCGGATTGAGCAATACTCTGTGGATGGGCTGGATTGGGAAACCGCTGATCGCTACAACGACACGGCTGCTGACCCGGAGAGCCAGCGCCAGGCTGCGCAAGACTATGATGCTGATCCCAGCCACTGGCAGAAGCGCGTGAATGTTGCCGCTGAAATTGTGGCGTGTGGACTGGAAGCGGCACGCGTTCCCTGCCAACGAAGCGGAACCGTTTGACTTCCGGGCGGTATTCGAGGTGGATGATTACCTGCACTTCTATGCTGATTCACTGACACCAGAATTGACCGATCGCCAGGTGGAATTACTGGTACGGGAGCTGGATTTGGATCGCCCGGTGGATATCCTTGACCTGGCATGCGGGTTTGGACGGCACGCCAACCGCCTGGCTGCATTGGGTCATCGAGTGACCGGGGTCTGACAGGTCAAGCGGATTTTTAGATCTTGCCCGTCGAGATGCCGCTTTGGAAGGGCTGAATGTGGACTACTGTCTTCAGGACATGAGATCGATCGATTATCACGATCAATTTGATGTTGCCCTGCTGCTGTTCACATCCTTTGGGTATTTTGATGACGCTGAGAACCAGCAGGTCTTGCTGAATGTGTCGAAGGCGTTAAAAGCCAGGTGGCAGGTTAGTGATCGATGTGATTGACCGGGATACATTTCTGAAATCTTTCTCGCCATACTTCGTAATCGAAAAGGATGGCGATATCCAGATCGACCGGATGAGCATCGACAGGCAGCTCGGCAGGCTGGTCAACCACCGGATTGTGATTCGAAATGGCGTACGCCGGGATAAACCGTACTCTGTGCGACTTTATAATGTAAATGAAATGGAAGCGCTGCTCCAAGCGGTCGGTTTACAGCTAGCCAAGTGTTATGGAGATTGGGAGGGTTCAGGTGTTACGATCAACAGCCGGCGGTTGGTGTTGGTTGCGGATAAACCTGGATAAACTGATCCTTAGTATGGTTGTGTTTCAATTTAAGGTGATCATAACGTGTAAACCTTAATTGTTGAGTTTGTACTCTGGAGGTTCGAATGACCGAAACAAGAAACTATTTCCCAGCCGAAATTGAGCCTAAATGGCAAGCGAAATGGGAAGCCGATGGGCTGTATCATGCGAATATCGATCCATCAAAGCCGAAATTTTACGCATTGACTATGCTGCCATATCCATCGGGCGATCTTCATATCGGGCACTGGTATGCCTTTACTCCGTCGGATGCACGAGCGCGTTTTAAGCGCATGTGTGGCTATAATGTGATGTTCCCAATGGGCTTCGATGCGTTTGGATTGCCAGCTGAAAACGCGGCGATTAAAAACCACATACATCCGAAGAAATGGACCTACGCCAATATCGAGCGCATGCGCAAGCAGCTACGCAGCATGGGCGCGATGTTCGACTGGCGCCGAACGGCGATCTCTGCCGACCCGGAGTATTACCGCTGGTCACAATGGTATTTTACCCAGCTCTATCAGCATGGTCTGGCCTACCGTAAAAAGGCAGCCGTGGACTGGTGCCCGAACTGCAACACGACACTGGCGCGAGAACAGGTTTGGGGCGACGATCGCCACTGCGAGCGCTGCAATACGCCTGTGATCCGTAAGGAGCTGGAACAGTGGTTCTTCCGCACTACCAATTACGCCGATGAATTACTGGATTTTTCCAATATGGATTGGCCTGAACGGGTGCAGACCTTGCAGACCAACTGGATTGGCCGGTCGGAAGGAGCGTCGGTGCAGTTCTGTGACTGAGCAGGAAGAACCGATCGAGATCTTCACTACTCGCCCAGATACCTTGTGGGGTGCGACCTTCATGGTGCTGGCTCCTGAACATCCGCTGGTAGATGAAATCACTACGCCCGAACAGCGCCAGGAGGTGCAGGCGTATATCCAGCAAGCGACCCGGCAAACGGACATCCAGCGCGAATCGGCTGACAAAGAAAAAACGGGTGTCTTCACCGGTGGTTATGCGATCAATCCGGTGAACGGGGAAAGGATCCCAATCTGGATTGCAGACTACGTCCTGATGACCTATGGCACCGGAGCAATCATGGCAGTTCCGGCGCACGATGACCGCGACTTTGCGTTCGCCATCAAATACGGCTTGCCCATCATTCCTGTTATCGACCGGGTGGATGGCTTGAGCAAGAGCTTCATCATGCCAGGTTCGATGGAGGCAGGTTTCAGCAAAGCCTTGAACGATGCAGGCATTTCCTTTTATGCGGAGGATACTGCTGGCGCAGGGGAAGCCTTGTTCGTCGCCTTACGCCAGGACCAGGTCCAGCCGTATGTGAGCCTGGTGAGCCACTATTTGAAAGCAGGTTACTGGGTTGATATCGTTGGTTCAAGCTGGCTGTTCATCTTCCAGGATGGTGTCATGGAATTGGATTCAACGGCGGCAGACCGGCAAATCCTGCAGCGCTGCCAGGCATTATCCCCTGCGGTTAAAGCCTTCCGCACCACGATGGAGATGTTAAACAGCCAGCCGTTTTACCAGGATGTGCTCTTCCATGCTGATTATGGGACAATGATCCATTCTGGCGCTTTCTCCGGTACCCCCGCTGAAAGCGCGAAGAAATCGGTCGTTCAACGGCTGGAGCAAGACGGGGTGGGCAAAGGCGCGGTGAACTACCGCTTGCGCGACTGGTTGATCTCTCGCCAGCGCTATTGGGGCGCGCCGATTCCGATCGTTTATTGCCCGGAGCATGGCGCAGTTGCGGTCCCGGATGACCAGCTGCCTGTCTTGCTGCCCGATGACGTAGAATGGCTGCCCACTGGTGAGAGCCCATTGAAACTGCACCCCACCTGGAAGCAAACCACCTGCCCGATCTGCGGTCAGCCAGCCGTGCGAGAGACGGATACCATGGATACCTTCATGTGTTCCTCCTGGTATCACCTGCGTTATCTGAGCCCAGATTATGACCAGGGACCTTTCGATCCTGAAGAATATGCTTACTGGATGCCAGTTGACAGCTATACCGGAGGTATCGAGCATGCCACGATGCACCTGATTTACACGCGCTTTTTCCATAAAGCCGGTCGAGACATGGATGTAATGAAGGGTCCGGAGCCGATGACACAGCTGCGCAACCAGGGTATCATCCTGGGAGAAGACTCGGAAAAAATGTCCAAGAGCCGCGGCAATGTAGTCGCACCGGATGATTTGGTAAAACGCTATGGCGCAGATACAGTGCGTGCATATTTGATGTTCTTTGCCCGCTGGGATATGGGCGCACCGTGGAACAGCAATGGAATTGAAGGGACGGTTCGCTGGCTGCGCAGGTTGTGGACGCTGATGCTAGATCAACAACCCAAGGGTAAAGCCAGCCCAGAGACATTACGCGAATTACGGCGCAAGGTGCACCAAACACTGAAGCGATTGACCCGAGATTATGAGCGATTTGAATTCAATACCATCATTTCGGGCTTGATGGAGCTGTTGAATGATCTGTACAGGCTGCGTGATTTGGGCGCTGTCGGGAGCAAGGAATGGGATGAGGCTGTGGATATTTACCTGCGCATGCTGGCTCCGGCAACGCCGCACATTGCGGAGGAATTATGGGTCAGCCTGGGCAAGCCGTATTCTATTCACACCCAATCATGGCCGCAGGTCGACGAAGAGGCAGCCGCGGATGAACAAATCACGCTGGTTGTGCAGGTGAATGGAAAGGTACGTGACCGCATCACTTTGCCCGTCGGAATCAGCGACGAGAAAGCCAAAGAGATCGCCCTGGCATCCGAAGTGGTGCAAAAGCATCTGGCGGGAGCGGTGCCACGTAAAGTAATTGTGGTGCCCGGAAAACTGGTGAACATTGTTCTATAATTGACCGGATGAGTTTGGCACAAAGGTAGCATCAAGAAGCCTGGAGGTGAAATGCGCTTTGAGGACTTAAATTGGATGGATGTTGAACAGTACCTGCTGCACGAAGATCGCCTGATAATTGTGCTCGGGGCATGTGAACAACACGCCTATCTCAGCCTGCTCAGTGATGTCAAGATACCCCTGGCGCTGGCGGATGCTGCCAGCCACGAAACTGGGGTGCTGGTCGCGCCGACGCTCAACTTCGGCAGCTCGCCGTACTTTTTGGATTATCCGGGCACGCTGAGTTTGCGCATCTCCACCCTGTTGGAAGTGGTGGAAGACCTGGTACGTTCAGTATACCGGCACGGCTTCCGGCGGCTGTTGATCTTGAACGGGCACGGAGGCAATGACCCGGCGCGCGCCAGGCTTTATGAGCTGGCCAACCAATTGCCTGACTTGCGGCTTGCCTGGTATGCCTGGTGGCAGGCGCACAGTGTTCAGGCGGTAGCTCTGAAGCATGACCTCAAGCCTGCCCATGCCAACTGGTTGGAGGCTTTCGAGTTCACTCAGGTTGGTGAATTGCCCGCGGGTGAGAAAGCGCCGCCGGTCATCCCCGGCTTGATGGGCGCAGGTGAAGCGCGTCAGGTGTATGGAGATGGGTCGTTTGGCGGTAGATATACTGCCAGCCCAGAAGTGATGCAAGCGTTATTTTCGGCGGCACTGCAGGATGTCTTAGAGCTTCTGCAGTTCGCCCGCTGAGCTTTATAATAAGCAATCTATTACAAGAGGTGAGGTGACCTATGGTTGAAAAAGTTGTGATTACTTCCGAGAAAGCACCCAAAGCGCTTGGCCCCTATTCGGTGGCGATAAAAGCAGGTGGATTTGTTTTTGCCTCTGGTCAACTGGGACTGGATCCACAGACTGGCAATCTGGCTGTTGGCGGAGTCGAAGCTGAGACGCGCCAAGCCTTGACCAACCTGGGGAATGTGCTCGAAGCCGCGGGATCTGGATTGGAGTTAGCAGTTAAAACCACCGTCTTTCTGCGCGATATGAACGATTTTGCCCGGATGAATGCGATTTACGGTGAGTTCTTCACAGCTAATTATCCGGCTCGTTCCACTGTCCAGGTAGCTGCATTGCCGAAAAATGGAGCTGTAGAAATAGAAGTCGTGGCATTGGTGCGATCTGCCTGATCCGGCTGGCGGATTAATTCTCCGGAGGCATTCGATCACTCAGATGGCTTTCGTTTCTATCATCGTGCCATGTTACAATGAACAGAAGACAATCGGTCTGCTGTTGGACGCACTTTTGCACCAGACTTACCCACATGAGCTGATGGAGATAGTCATTGCTGATGGAATGTCCACGGATAAAACCCGTGATGAGATCCATCACTTTGCAAGTGCGCATGCGGAGTTGAAGATAGAGATTGTGGATAATCTTAAAAGGGATATTCCTTCTGGGTTAAACCGGGCGATCCTGGCGTCGCATGGAGAATATATTGTCCGCCTGGATGCCCACTCGATGCCAAATCCAGAATATGTCGCTCGAAGCGTAGCCAATCTTGAGCAAAACATGGGGGACAATGTTGGCGGTGTGTGGGAAATCCGACCGGGAGGCAAGAGCTGGATATCTCGCTCAATTGCTGTGGCTGCTTCGCATCCATTGGGAGTGGGTGATGCACTTTACCGCTATACCAACCAGGCGGGAGAGGTCGATACGGTTCCTTTCGGCGCCTTCAAACGCAGCCTGGTGGAACGGCTGGGCTATTTTGACGAAAGCCTGCTGACCAACGAGGATTATGAGTTCAATACGCGTGTACGCCAGTCTGGTGGAATAATTTGGCTTGACCCGGCGATACGGTCCAAATATTTTGCGCGACCCGATTTAGCCTCGCTGGCACGCCAGTACTGGCGCTACGGTTATTGGAAGGAAAAAATGCTGCGGAAGTTTCCCGCGGCAATTCGCTGGCGACAGGCACTTCCGCCTGCCTTCGTAGCGGCGATATTCGTTCTGGCGCTGATGAGCATCTGGTTGCCCCTTGCACGCTGGCTGCTTTTGAGCGGATTAAGTCTATATTTCATCATCCTATTGCTGGCGGGGTTGCAGCAGGCTTTGAAGCGCAAAGATGCCGCGCTGCTCGCGGGAGTCCCACTGGCGATATCGACCATGCATTTCTCGTGGGGCAGTGCGTTCCTTTGGGGTTTAATCCGATAGTCGGGATAAGCTATGACGCAGACAAATAACATCCGCTCAAATCCTATCCCGCTGCGCATCGGGGAGCGCCGGGTACTTCTGCTGGTTGGCGATCTGTTGATGGCGGTGATCGCGTTGGTGTTATCCCTACTATATTGGGGAAGCAGTCTGCGCTTCATCCCATTCGACTTAGTGTTTTTACAGACCCGTGTTCCAGGCTGGTTTTACTTACTACCTGTAATTTGGGTCCTGTTATTAACCGACCTGTATGATATCCACAAATCCAGCAACTGGAAACGAACTGTGCAAGGTGTGGCGCTGGGGGCATTGTTGGGTCTGGCGTTGTATCTGGTTCTGTTTATGGTCTATGCAGAACCACCGCGGAATTTTCTCCCCAGGCGCGGGATTGCGAGCTTTATCATCCTTGTGGTGATACTTACTCTGGCGTGGCGCTGGTTGTATATTCGAATTTTCACCGCCCCGCAGTTTATGCGCCGGATACTCCTGGTGGGAGGCGGAAAAACAGGTCAAATACTGCTGCAAATCTTCAACAACCTGCAGCCGAAACCCTTTCACCTGATTGGCATTGTTGATGATGACCCAGATAAAATGGGTACCACCATCGAGGGACACACAGTTCTGGGAACAAATGAAAATCTATTTGAATTAATTGACACCTATGGCATATCGGACTTGATTGTGGCGATTTCGGGTGAGCTCAAGGGTGGCATGTTCCAGGCGCTGTTAGATTCTCAGGAGGGTGGTGTTGAGATCATCCGCATGCCGGTTGCCTATGAAGAGCTGCTCGGCAGGGTGCCTATCCGCTGGCTCGAAGCAGAGTGGATTATCCGCTCTTTCGTAGACCGGGCTCGCTCAAAAGGCATCTACGAAACCTTCAAGCGCCTGGCGGATATTATCGGTGGCTTGATTGGTTGTCTGGTCATGCTGATATTGCTTCCATTTATTGCTGTTGTGGTGCTGCTGGATGACGGGAGACCGGTGTTTTACACACAATCTCGCTCTGGAAGAGGTGGAAGGCCGTATACCATTTGGAAATTTCGGACGATGCGCCGTGATGCTGAGGCGAACGGGCAGCCACAGTGGGCGAAAGAGGGTGACGAACGCGCCACACGAGTGGGGAGAATTCTACGAAAAACACACCTGGATGAGCTGCCGCAATTCTACAATGTGCTGCGTGGTGAGATGAGTCTGGTTGGTCCACGCGCTGAGCGACCCGAGCTGGTAGAATATTTTCAACGACACGTTCCGTTTTACCGGGCGCGCCTGCTGGTCAAACCGGGCATCACCGGGTGGGCGCAGGTAAACTTTGGATATGCTTCGACGATTGAAGAGACTGTTGTCAAGCTCGAATACGATCTTTATTACATCGAAAACCGTAATGCGCTGCTTGATATACTGATATTACTGCGCACGCCTACAACCGTGATCGGGTTTCGCGGTCGGTAAAATGAAGTCAAAATTTTTCCTGCGTAATCGCTTGATTCTATTGGGGGATCTATTTTTAATTATCGTTGCCGCATTAGGCAGTTTTGCCCTGCGTACTGATCTCGGACCATTATTCCGTTTTTACCTGGTACAAGCTGAGTTTTTCGTTGTGATCGCGCTGATCATCAAGCCTATCGTCTTTCACCTGTTCGGGCTTTACCGGCGCATGTGGGTTTACGCCAGCATCCAGGAGCTGAAAATTGTGGTAATCGCTGTGACAACCGCGTCTGTGGTTGTCTCGATGGTTGTAGTGACGCTGCGCGCTTTGGACATCATGCCCAACTTCCCACGCAGTGTGCTGCCCATTGACTGGCTTCTTTCGCTGGTTTTAATTGGGGGACTGCGTTTTTCGATGCGGGTTTTGGCTGAAATCCAACCGGCGAATACCGATATGCGCTCCAGGCGGGTGCTGGTTGTTGGCGCGGGAGATGCTGGCGCGCTGGTGGTGCGGGAGATGCAAAAGAATCCTGATTTACCCTTGCGCCCGGTCTGCTATCTGGATGATGATCCCGATAAACAACGTCAGCAAATTCATGGCGTTCCGGTAGTCGGCACCTTGAATGATTTATCTCGCACGCTGGTCACCCGCCGCATCGATGAAGTTGTCATCGCTATCCCCAGCGCACCGGGTTCGGTAATCCGCCAGGTAGCGGAGGTTTGCCGGGTAAGAGGAATGCCTTTCCGGACGATGCCGGGATTATACGAGCTATTAGGCGGCAAGGTCAGCGTTAATCGGCTGCGTGAAGTGGAAATTACCGACCTGCTGCGGAGAGAGCCGGCGAAGCATAGATGAAAGAGCCATTGGCGCAAGCCTGGGGGGGCACCGAATTCTGGTGACAGGCGCAGGTGGTTCAATTGGGCGAGAGCTATGCCGGCAGATTGCGCGCTGGGGTCCAACCGAGCTGGTCCTCCTGGGGCATGGCGAGAACAGCATTTTCGAGACATTGATGGAGCTGGAGGATAATTTCCCGTCCATCCCGATTCACCCGATCATTGCGGATATCCGAGATCTAGACCGCATGATGAAGATCTTTGATGATTACCGACCGCAGGTGGTTTTTCATGCTGCCGCACACAAACATGTCCCGCTGATGGAAGCGAATATAGAAGAAGCCATTACAAATAACATCCTGGGGACCCGCAACGTGGTGGAGGTGGCGTTAGATTATGACGTGGAGCGCCTGGTAATGATCTCCACCGATAAAGCCATCCATCCATCCAGCGTGATGGGGGCAGCCAAGCGCTTTGCAGAGCTGCTGGTGCTGGATGCTGCCCAACGCGCAGGGCAGGCATTTTCGGTCGTCCGGTTCGGTAATGTCTTAGGCAGCCGGGGGAGTGTGGTGCCTTTGTTCAAGCGGCAGATTGTAAGCGGGGGACCGGTTACCGTAACGCATCCTGATATGAAGCGCTATTTCATGACCATCCCTGAGGCGGTGCACCTGGTGCTGCAAACCTCATCAATGCAGCAAGGTGGTGAAGTTTACGTTTTAAATATGGGTGAGCAGGTGCGGATTTTAGATTTGGTGGAAGACCTCATCCGGCTGTCGGGGCTGGAGCCTGGTAAGGATATCGAAATCATTTTTACCGGAATACGTCCAGGTGAAAAGATGAGCGAAGAGTTGTGGGACCAAACTGGTCATTATGAGCCAACTACTCACAAAGACATCAGTCGATTGGTTGAGGATGTTACATTATCCGGTGAACAGCTCAACGTGTTTGTTGACGAGCTGATCCACCTGGCGCGTGAGGGCGACTCCGAAGCGATCATACGGATATTAGATGAAGCTATTCCTGGGTCTGCCTTGCGCAGTATTCCGCCCTCTGATATGTCCAGCTATGTATAAATCCTGTCACACCCAGTGACGCAGCATGCCAGAACTTAATTACGAAGCATGGGAGGAATTTCTTGAGGGCATGCCCCAGGCGCACCTTTTACAGAGTGGGTCGTGGGGAGAATTGAAGCGCGACTTTGGCTGGGATATTATGCGCATAGCCGACTGGGGCGGCGGGGACACAGATTGGAGCGCAGATTTTATTCCGCCGGCTGCCTCTGGGGTTCAGCCTGGCTTATATCCCGCGCGGACCAGTAAGTAACCATACTTCATTTCCAATTGAACGATCTTTCTGGGAATCAGTCGATTCGCTCTGTCGGAAGCGCCGAGCAATTTTCCTGAAGGTTGAACCAGACCAGTGGGTGGATTGCGATAATATACCTGACAAGGAAACTGATCGTGCAGGAAACCTGGCAGCAGTGGGGTGTCCACCGGGTTTTGTACCGGGTCTGCAATCGATTCAACCGCCACGCACCATCCTAGTGGATTTGCAGGGCGGGGAGGAAGCAGTATTGATGCGGATGAAGCAGAAGAACTCGCTACAACATCCGCCTGGCAGGGAAAAAAGATGTCCGGGTAGATGCATCGTCCGATCTGGATGCGTTTTACGCATTAATGGAAAAGACCGGTCAGCGCGACAATTTTGGTGTGCACAGCCGGGCATACTACCAGAGCGCATACCAATTATTTCATCCGCGCCAGGAATGTGAGCTGTTTATGGCATGGTATGGCAAGGAACCCCTGGCAGGGATCATGGTTTTTGCCAGAGGTGCACGCGCCTGGTATTTCTATGGCGTCTCATCGGACCAGCACCGCGAGCGCATGCCGACCTACCTGGTGCAGTGGCAGGGCATGCGCTGGGCAATGCAGCGAGGCTGCCTCTCGTATGATCTGTGGGGTGTTCCGGATGCCAGCCAAGATGTGCTTGAGGCTGAATTCGAGCATCGCTCGACCGGTTTATGGGGGGTGTATCGATTCAAACGCGGCTTCGGTGGAAGCCTGCTCCGCACGGCAGGTCCGTGGGACCGAATTTATAATCCCACCCTGTACAAGATTTACCGTTTGTGGCTCGGTCGCAGGGGAGGCGAGATTGGCTGAGACCAGCACGGTCGATCAAGCCTGGAACCAGCTCATTGCAGGTCTGCCGGGCAGGCACCTGTTACAGACCTGGCAGTGGGGGCAGGTGAAATCCCGATACGGCTGGCAGCCCGAGTCACTGGTATGGGATGCTGCTGGGAAATTCCATATCATCAAGTCTGTGGAGAATAATTTACCCGGGGTAATCAGCCCTGTTAAAGGTGCTGCCCTTACGCTCAAGCGGCAGATACGGATTCCACTTTTCCCGTCAGATTTCAACATGCTTTATATTCCCAAAGGACCGCTCATCGATTGGGCAGATACGACTTTGCGCCAGCAGGTGTTGGATGATTTGCAGGCTTACGCCAAACAACAGGGATCGATATTTATAAAGGTCGATCCGGATGTGCGGCTGTTTCACGGTGTGCCGGGCGAGCCAGGCTGGCAGGCAGATGAGACAGGTTCGGATGTCCAGGCGGAGCTTACGCGGCGGAGCTGGCGCTTTTCGAATGAGCAGGTTCAATTTCGCAATACGGTTCTGGTTGACCTGAGCGGTTCTGATGAACAGCTCATGCAGCGGATGAAGCAAAAGACGCGCTACAACATCCGCCTGGCGGGTCGCAAAGGGGTCACTATCCGGCAGGGTGGTCTTTCTGATCTGGAACAGCTTTATAACATGTATGCTGAAACATCGCTTCGAGATGGATTTGTGATCCGTGATCGCTCTTATTATCTCGATATCTGGCAAACTTTTATCAAGGATGGTCTTGCTGAACCGCTGATTGCTGAGGTTGAGGGGCAGCCGGTAGCGGGTTTATTCCTGTTTGCATTTGCTGAGCGTGCCTGGTATATCTACGGCATGTCCACCGAGCAGCATCGCGACAAGATGCCCAATTACCTGCTTCAGTGGACGGCGATGCAGCGTGCCAGGGCGAAAGGCTGCACGGTTTATGACCTGTGGGGCGCTCCGGACGAATTCACCGAAGCTGACCCGTTATGGGGTGTCTACCGGTTTAAGGAAGGTCTCGGGGGAGAGGTGGTCGGGCATATTGGCGCCTGGGATTTGCCGGTCCGAAAGCAGGTGTACTTTCTCTATACCTGGCTGATGCCGCGCATACTGGGCATTATGCGCTCGCGAGGTAAAATTCGTACACAGCGGATGATGAGTGTTTAAGGATAGGATGATGAATAATTTACCCAGACTCCAAATGGCGCATCTGCCAACCGTGATCGAATACCTACCGCGGCTGACAGAATTCTTGAATGGCGCGCACATCTATATCAAACGCGATGACCAGACCGGACTGGCTCTGGGTGGGAATAAGACGCGCAAGCTGGAATTCCTGGTGGCGGATGCCCTGGCTCATGGATCGCGCACCTTAATCACCGCCGGGGCGTTGCAATCCAACCACTGCCGGCAAACGGCAGCGGCGGCAGCACGGAATGGTCTGGCGTGCATATTAGTTCTGGCAGGACAGCCACCTGAGACGGTGTCGGGCAACTTGCTGCTGGATGAGCTGCTCGGGGCAAAAATCATCTGGTGCAGCCGGGAGAGCCGTGAGCAGACATTGCAGACAGCTTTTGAGCAGGCGTCAGCCGATGGACTTTACCCTTACTTGATTCCTTATGGAGGATCGAATGCCCTTGGCGCTGCTGGTTACGCAGCGGCGATGCAAGAATTCATCGATCAGGCTGGTGAGGGGAAAATTGGGGCAATGCCAGACTGGATGATATTTGCTTCCTCGTCAGGGGGCACGCAGGCTGGGTTGGTAGCCGGTGGACGGATGTTTGGTTATGAAGGCAAGATCCTGGGAATCAGCATCGACGAAACTGCACAGGTATTACAGGAGCGGGTTGCCAGGCTGGCGTCAGCCACAACCGAATTGTTTGACGTGCCACATCATTTCGATCCGGCGGAAATTCTGGTGGATGATGGTTATTTGGGAGGCGGTTACGGTGTTATGGGGGAACCCGAGAAAGAGGCGATCAGCCTGTTTGCCAGGTTAGAAGGGATCTTACTTGATCCGGTCTACACAGGGCGAGCGGCAGCAGGCATGATTGATTTGGTGCGAAAGAAAGTGATTGCGCCTGACGAGACGCTGCTGTTCTGGCACACCGGCGGAGCCCCGGCATTGTTCGCCGATACCTACCGGGGTAAATTTTAAGCCCGTTTCGACCGTTTAAACCGCTTCAGTATCTTTTCTTTTTCCTGGTTCCACTTCGCCTGTAAAGACAGCTTTCGAATCACGTTACCGGCAATTTCCCCACGCGCTGTGTTGCCTTCACGCGGGCTGAAGATTGTACGCTGGTATTCACTGACCAGGACCAGCGCAGGTGTTTCAGCATCCGGTAAAATTTCCACCAGCGCTCCAGCCCGTTCGGATGGCGTATGGTGATCCTGGGCTGGGCGTCCAAGGCGGGTGAGAGCCTGGTTGATCTCATTATAAGCCCGGCTCATGGGGGGCAGCCGTGAGTGCAATGCCCAGGAATGTATTTTTTCTGGTGGGCGAACTCCGATGCGTAGTAAGGTCGACTCAATCCATGTAGGGATACGTGAATATCCCCAGGATTTCCACAATCTCCAAAGCAGATAGACCAGCCCAGCAGCCAGTATCAAGCCGCCAGCCCAAAGCCAGACAGTATAGGATATCTCGCTGTCAATTTGGTTCGGCTGACCGAAAGGCTCCTGGCGCTGGTCTTTCAGCTCGTCCAATTGGCGCTGGCGCAGGGAATCCAGCTCAGCCTGTTCTTCCAAACTGATCCTGAAGCGAATCGCGAAATGGCTGTCCTGAGAAGACGCACCACACCCGGCGCGAGCGGTCGGTTCAAATTCCACCCACCCCAAACCGGGAAAGTAAACCTCTGGCCAGGCATGTGCATCACGTGCCCGGACTGAGATAGCGTCCATCCTCCTGCTGCTCACCTGGTGCATATCCAACTGCCACTCGAGCGGGGATGCCGAGCGACCGCAGCATCAGAACTTCAGACGTTGCGTAATAGTTGCAAAAACCCTTCTTGTAATCGAATAAAAACCAGTCAATCGGTTCCTGGTTGGCAGGAGGGCTATCGATCGTTTCCTGGTATGTGTAGTTCGAGCGCAGGTGATTTGTTATCGCCGCGACCTTGTCATAGGGGATCTCCAGCCCTTTGGTGACCTCCTGCGCCAGATCGAGCGTGCGCGGCGTAATCGTTGCGGGCAGAGATAAATAACGATCCAGGACCCATTGTGGATAATCCGAACCGGCTTCTCGCATCTCTTTGATGGTTGGAATGCTCAAGGAGCTCTGGATGCGGTATGGCTCGCGGATGGGTTCTGATTCGATCGAGCGGAAGCCAGCCACGTCAACACTGTTATCCGGGTTGATCGCCAGCTGTACCTCAGCAGGCAGACTGGTCCACAACGGCTGGCCAGGCGAAAAGAAGCTGTTTGAAAGTGAAATTGGTTGGATTTCGAATGAACTCAGCCAGCGGCTTTGTTCCACGGGGAGATTGAGCGCTTCACCGGTGGGATCAAATGGCAGGCTGTTGTAACCACTGTCCGACCAGCTGCCATCCTGGTAGCGATCATATACTGCGGCGCGCCAGTAATAGTTTGCCGCCGATGGAGAGAAATCGGGCACTCGAGCGAGGAATATCGGAGTCTCTTGTAAGGAGGCTCCGAGCCCCAGGTTCATTGTCTCCCCATAATTAATGACGTAGATCAGGGCGCGGTTGTTCAGCGAAGAGAAAGCATTCTCCCATTCCTTTCTCGAGATCATTCCACCTGGCTCGCACAGGCGAGATCGCATCCGCGGCGAGCGGGAGTGCTTTTGCCAGGGCGGGGATAGACCACGCGGCAAGTATTAAGAGCGTAATGGTGATCCCTGCTGCACGGAGAAAATCAAAGGAAAGGCTGGGGGGCAGGTTCGTGCGCAGAGATTTCCAACGCGTGTTTTTATGCAGATATGCCATGCGTGCGATGAGTGCCAGGCAGCAAAATAGAAACACAGGAAAATATAATGCCAGCCGGTTTGTCGCCCGGATGGAACGATTGGATGATCACCAGTGACATGCCTAATGGAAGGACCGCCCACCAGGCATTTCCATGGCGGCTGAGCATGTAGCTGCAAATGACCACAAGCAGCCAGAATATGGCAGTCATGGTCACCGCAAAGAACAGGTTGTCAGTGACCTTTTCGCCTCCGCTGATCTGGCTGGCAACCAGGCTTAACCTGCCGCTCAAGATCGAGATGCGCTCTATCCATGTCAGCTCACCGATCAGGGTATCTCCAAGCTGCCAGGTGATGATGAACGTCCCGTAGCCAAGTGCGAACAGAATGCTGATGTATGGGGGAAAGCGGCTTTTTCCGAGAGCTAATCCTGCCGCCACAGCCAGGATCACGATATCAGGGATGATTGACAGCTCGCGCGCCCAGGCGGTAGCATCCAGTCGCAGTGCCACAGTTAGAGCTGCAATTACCATGAACAGAGCCGCCAGTGGATCCCACCAGCGCTCATGCTCGCCGGGGAGGCTCATTGCTTGATTCATATCGTAATCGTCGAAATTTTGCGTTTGCTCAGATTATTGGTGATGCTGATTGCTCATAAGTGATACCGTTCGTTATCCAAGCAGGTTCAGTTTATCCTAAAATATGCATTACTTGGGTTAAAAGGGTTTAATGAGTTCTTATGCCAAAATGGTGTTATTTGTGAATTTTAAGATTAACCCTGAACGGTTATGAAAATATGTTATGGTAAAATTAAGACCAGATAAATTTTTGCCTTGCTAGAAGACAGTAATAATCATTTCATCTTAATAAGGAGCATCCATGCAGGCTGATCAGTGGATTTATATCGGCATTTTCTTGGTTATAGCCCCTGTATTTCCGATCATTGCGGCGTTAGTAATACCGAGGATCATCGCTCCCAGAAAACCGAATCCGATTAAGCAGCAGACTTACGAGTGCGGCATCGAAACCGTCGGTAGCACCTGGATACAATTCAAAGCTCAATATTATATCTTTGCCCTGGTGTTCCTGATTTTCGACGTGGAAATTGTGTTTTTATTTCCATGGGCTGTCGCATTTGACTTCCTGCCGTTCTTTGCGGTCATGGAAGGCGTCATATTCGTCTTAATCCTGGTTGCGGGATTGCTCTATGCCTGGCGAAAAGGCGCTCTGGAGTGGGCTTAAAAGTAAAGGGTTTGACTCAAAGGCTGATGGATTTTTCCTTCAGCCTTTTATGTGTTTAGATCTCCAGCCAGCAATGTTTTCCCTGATTGTGAAGTAACCTGGATAGGAGTTTGATGATGATAGATCCGATTCATTCAATAGCTGAAGTCCTGAGGACATGGCTCACGGGTCTGGGCCTGGATCCCATATGGGTGACCGTGCTGGTGAGCATCGTTGGGATTGTAGTGTTATGCATGTTCACCCTGGTGTTAGCCATTTTCCTGGTATGGGTGGAGCGAAAGGTCGTCGCTCGTTTTCAGGATCGTCTTGGTCCTAACCGGGTCGGTCCTTTTGGGTTGATCCAGCCAATTGCGGACATTTTGAAGCTGCTCATCAAGGAAGACCTGACACCGCGCGGTGCAGATAAATTTATTTACAATTTATCGCCCATCATCGCCTTGACTACAGTGTTGATGCTGTGGGCTGTGATTCCACTGACACCTCTGGTTACCGGCTCGGATCTAAATGTAGCTATCCTTTATGTGGTGGCAATTGGGGCGATCTCAACCCTGGGAATACTCATGGCTGGTTGGGCTTCCAACAATAAGTATGCCCTGTTAGGGGCATTCCGCACCGTTGCGCAAATGGTTTCTTACGAAGTCCCCATGGTGATTACCCTGTTGATCCCTGTGCTCCTGGCGCGTTCGATGGGCATGAACGCCATCGTTGAGGCACAGCAGCCGTTTTATAACTGGTACATCTTCCTGGTACCTGGTGCAGCGATCATTTTCTTGATCAGCTCAATCGCTGAGATTGGTCGTTCTCCCTTTGACCTGGTTGAAGCCGAATCCGAGATCGTAGCCGGCTTCCACATCGAATACAGCGGCATGAAATTCGGCATGTTTTATGCCGGGGAGCTGCTGCATGCTGTAACGATTGGCGCATTGTTTGCCACGCTGTTCCTGGGAGGCTGGAGCGGTCCTTTCGTCGATCAGGTGCCATTCCTGGGGATTATTTATCTGCTCATTAAGGCATTTATCATTTACTACGTGATCATGTGGATCAAGTACTCCGTGCCGCGCATCCGCATCGACCACATGTTGAACTTTAACTGGAAATTCCTCACCCCGCTTGCACTGGCGCTGGTTCTGGTGGTGGCAATTTTGGATAAAGCATTAGCCAGTGCGCCTGCCTGGGTTTATTGGATATCGATTCTGGGTGCAAACTTGCTGGTAGGCTGGATTGCATTAAGCCTGGTGCGCCGGCATGTAAAGCTGGAGCGCAAGCTCTTTGATGCCGACCGGCCTGTGGCGCGGCCTGAAAATAATCCGGTTCAATTTCCTTCGAATGGCGATTAAGTAGACTGTAAGCTACAGGCAAGGAATTCGTGTTGGTGAAACAGCTCGAGTACAGAGCTAAATACGGAGAATGGCAATGACCATACAACAAATTTTATTTATGATCGTTGCTGCAGCGACATTAGGGGCAGCCCTGATGGTGGTCAGTGTACCGAACCTGATCCACGCTGCGCTGTGGCTCATCGGCACTCTTTTTGGGGTGGCGATATTATTTGTTTTCCTCAGCGTGGGATTTCTGGCTGTAGCTCAGGTGGTGATTTACATCGGCGCCATAGCAATCTTGATGATATTTGCAATCATGTTGACCCGTGGAACAGCGACCGAAACGGGCTCGCATCTGAACAGCAGCTGGATGTGGGCGGCGATATTCTGCATGGCGCTGTTTGGGGTGATGGTCTTTATCTTCAGCCAGTGGTCAGGGATTGCGACGACCACCCAGCCCATGCCAGCCGGTTATGATCCTGTTCAGCTTCTAGGAGCTGCCCTGGTCGCACCAAATGGATTCGTCTTGCCGTTCGAGTTGGCGTCAGTCTTGCTCCTGGCGGCATTGATCGGTTCGATTATGGTTGCCTGGGGAAAGAAGTAGGAGGTTTTATGGTTCCACTTTCTTGGTACCTGATTTTAGCCGCCGCGCTCTTCTGTGTTGGATTGTTCGGCGTGTTGGCTCGGAAAACTGCCATCGCCATACTCATGGGTGTTGAGCTGATGCTGAATGCGGTCAATATTAACCTGGTGGCATTATGGCGTTATTTGACCCCGACCGGAATTTCTGGACAGGTGTGGGCGGTAATTGTCATCGCAGTTGCCGCCGCAGAAGTAGCGGTTGGACTGGCATTGTTTATCTCAGTATATCGCCGGCGCAAGACGGTGGTAGCCGATGAGGTCGATCTCCTGAAGGGATGAGAGGACTTCTATGAATACAGAGACCCTTATTTGGTTAATTCCCATACCGCCAATTGTGGCATTTTTCCTGATCATCCTGCTCACCAACCGCAGGAATTGGCTCAGCCACTCGGTAGCGATCCTGGCGGTGTTTCTGAGCTGGTTGGCGGGGATGATCGTATTTGCCCGCGCCATCCAGATGGAAAATCTGGCTCAAAACCCGATTGAGGTTACTGTCAACTGGTTTGCCACGGGCAATGATTACTTCAAGATTGGCATGCTGTTGGATCCGCTTTCGGCAGTGACCCTCTTCTTTGTTGTCTGGACCGTCTTGATGATCTTTATCTATAGTGTGGGATACCACAATTTCGGTCAGCCCAAAGGCGATCATGACAGACCAGGCTTGCCCCCGCACGGTGCCGTCTTAGCCGATGCTCACGGACATAAACACACTGTGATGTCGATCGAGCCGATGTATGCCCGGTTTTTCGCTTTTATTTCACTTTTTGCTTTTGGGATGCTTATTCTGGTACTTTCGAACAACCTGCTTATGTTGTTTATGGGTTGGGAGATCATGGGGCTGTGTTCCTATTTGCTGATTGGCTTCTGGTACGGCAAACCGAGCGCTCGCGCGTGCGATGATCAAGGCATTTATTACCACCCGTGTGGGCGATGTGTTCATGCTCCTGGGAATCGCTTACCTCTATTCAGCGGTCGGCAGCCTCCTGTACAGTGATATTTTCAAGCCCGAAGTACTCGAGGAGCTGGTGAATACTCCCGCAGCATTTGGGTTGTTAGGCTGGTCGGCGGCTGCGCTGATCGGTGTGCTGCTGTTCATCGGCACGATCGGCAAATCTGCTCAATTCCCGCTGCATGTCTGGCTGCCCGATGCGATGGAAGGTCCGACCCCGGTCTCAGCCATGATCCATGCGGCAACCATGGTTTCGGCGGGTGTTTTCATGGTGATCCGCATGTTTCCACTGCTTTCGGCAGGCTGGGAGGCAGGTCACGGTTTGACCGTGCCGATGCAGTTTATGGTCATCATCGGCACATTTACAGCCCTGTTCGCAGCTACGATTGCCGTTGCGCAAAATGACATCAAGCGGGTGCTGGCATACTCGACCATCTCCCAGCTCGGATTTATGATCGCTGCGCTGGGCATTGGCGCTTACGTTGCGGCAGTCTTTCATTTGTTTACCCACGCATTCTTCAAAGCACTCTTATTCCTGGGCAGCGGTTCCGTCATCCACGGCATGGAACACGGCGTCATGCATACCGGTGACCACGCCGACCCGCAGGACATGCTCAACATGGGCGGTTTACGGCGCAAGATGCCGCTCACGTTCTGGACATTCCTGCTCGGTGGTTTATCGCTTGCCGGTTTTCCACTGCTTACAGCCGGCTTCTGGTCAAAAGATGAGATCCTGGCAGATGCATTTGCGCATCAGCACTGGGTAGTGCTGGCGGTGCTGGCATTTACGGCGCTGCTCACCGCCTTCTATACGATGCGCCAGATCACCCTGACCTTCCTAGGCAAGCCACGCACTGGTGCAGCGGGACATGCCCATGAATCGAAATGGACGATGACCTTACCGCTTTTGATCCTGGCGGTATTCGGTGTGGCAGCGGGCTGGTTTGGTATTCACGAAGGGTTTCCGCTCATTGGCGGGATGATCCCCAATTACTTCCACCATATTGTCGGCAGCATGCTCGGCGAGCAACTGGAAACAATTCCCTTCGACCCTATCCCACTGCTTATCTCACTGGTCGTCTCTCTTGGAGGTCTGGCACTTGGTTATTGGGTTTACAAGGATTACAAAGCTGGAGCCGTCGACCCGGTGCAAAAAGCGCTTGGCAAGTTCTATCCAGTGCTGAAGAATAAATACTACATCGATGAGATGTACAACAAGGTATTCATCCGACCGGTCGTCTGGCTTTCGGACGTGTTCTCAAATGCTATGGACCTCAAGGTGATCGATGGAGTTTTACATGCCGTTGCTCACTCGGTGGGTGTGGTCGGCGCCTTCTTGCGGAATTATATTGACAAGCCGGTGGTGAATGGCATCGGAGATTTCGTTTCGGAAGTGGTGAAGAAGCTGGGTGTCAATCTAAGACCATTGCAGACTGGCAAGGTGCAGCAGTACATGATCATGGCCCTGGTAACAGTGGCAGCCTTCACTGCGCTGTATTTTTATCTGGTAGCACGGTGAGAGGCAGGAGGTAATCAATGGAAATCGCATCCACGGGCTTTCTCGCTTCAAATATCTTAACCCTGATCTTGTTTTCTCCGCTCGTAGTAATCCTGGTTCTCCTGGTGTTGCCTAAGAATCAAAACGAGCTTATCCGTTGGGTTACTTTTGTGTTGAGCCTGATCCCATTCGCGCTCACCATCTGGTTGTGGTTCAATTTTCAGCAGGACGTAGCAGGATTCCAGTTTGAGCAAAAAGTAATTTGGTTTGAACCACTCAACTCTTCTTATCATGTGGGAGTGGATGGCATTGCATTGACCATGGTTCTGCTGACCACACTGCTCACACCGCTGGCGATCCTGGCATCTTTCAGCATCAAAGATCGTGTGGGTACATACATGATGCTGTTTATGCTGCTCGAGATGGGGATGCTGGGTGTATTTCTCTCTCTAGATTTGATGCTCTTCTTCGTATTCTGGGAATTTGGTCTGGTGCCGATGTATTTCTTGATCAATCAGTGGGGCTCTGAAAAAGGCGAGCGTACTATCTGGGGAGGGCACAAAGTCCAGGCACGCACTTATGCGTCGATCAAATTCATGCTCTATACCATGGCTGGCTCGCTCGGACTGCTGCTGGCGATCCAGATGATCGGCAGCGTAGCAGGCACGTTCGATTATGTCGAGCTGCTGACCGGTTGGAACGGCATCCAGGGTTCATTATTTGGGCTGCCGGTCGCCACTGTAAAAGCGATCGCTTTCTGGGCATTTGTCATTGCATTCGCGATTAAAGTACCAGTCTGGCCGTTCCATACCTGGCTTCCGGATGCGCATACCGAAGCTCCGACCGCTGGATCGATGATCCTGGCAGGTGTTCTTCTAAAGTTAGGCGCTTTCGGTTTCCTGCGCTATGTCCTCCCGCTATACCCAGAGCAGGCATACCAGTACGCTGGCATCCTGGCGCTGCTGGCAGTCCTGGCAATCATTTTTGGTGCCCTGGCTTCCTTCGGACAGACCGATTTTAAACGCCTGGTGGCTTATTCTTCCGTAAATCACATGGGCTTCGTGGTGCTGGGAATTGCTGCGGCGGCACGCTCGGTAGGGACATTGGACGCCAACCTGGCTCTCAACGGAGCTGTTTTGCAGATGTTCAACCATGGCCTGTCAGCGGCTGGAATGTTCTTCCTGGTAGGAGTGCTTTACGAGCGCACGCACACACGTGACTTGCGCGAATATGGCGGGTTGTTCCCATTGATACCCGTGTATGGCGGTATCCTGATCTTTACTGCCATGGCTTCGCTGGGCTTGCCAGGATTGAACGGCTTCATATCGGAATTTTTGGTAGTGCGGGGTTCCTGGCCGATTTTCAACCTGTTTACTGCCCTGGCGATGTTCGGATTGCTGATGACCGGCGCATATATCTTAAAGGCATTGAAGATGGTGCTGCATGGCCCGATGAATACCGGCTGGAGCGGTCATCTCAGTGAGATTGGCGTCCGAGAGATTTTTGTGATTACGCCCTTGTTGGTTTTGATCCTTTGGATTGGTGTCTGGCCGAGCCTGGATTTTAAACCTGATTAATCAGGCTGTAGCAATGATTTTTGGGGCGTAGGAACTTCTCCCGCGATTGAGGTGAACTATGCAGTTTCCAATTCTGAGTGTTATCGTCTTCACACCCGTGGTCGCCGGTCTCATTATTTTATTAATCCCGGCTGACCGAAAAAACGAAGTGCGAGTTGCCGCCCTGGCAGCAGCAACTTTTGCGCTGCTGCTATCTATCTGGGCATACTTCTCTTATGATACGGCAGCTGGCGGTTACCAGTTTGTAGAAAAGCTGGATTGGCTGCCATTGATGGGAATCTCTTATTACGTTGGCTTGGATGGCATGAACGCCCCGCTGGTGCTGTTGACCGGCATCGTGATGTTCACCGGCGTGCTGATCTCCTGGGGACTTGATGACAGGCCGCGCGAGTTCTTCGCCTTCCTGTTTATCCTGGCAACCGGCGTCTTTGGGGTTTTCGTTGCACAAGATCTCTTTATGCTGTTCTTCTTCTATGAAATTGCTGTATTCCCGATGTTCCTGCTGATCGCCATTTGGGGCTGGAAAGTGACCCGCGAATATGCGGCGATGAAGCTGACCCTGTACCTGTTCATCGGCTCGGTGATTGCCCTGGTCGGAGCGCTGGCAATGTACTACCAGGCGGGTCTGGGCACTTTTGATATGGTGGCGATGGAAGGAGCAAATTTTGCCCCGCAATTCCAGCGCATCGTTTTCCCATTTGTCTTTATGGGTTTTGCGGTGCTGGGCGGCATCTTCCCCTTCCACAACTGGAGCCCGGATGGTCACGTGGCAGCGCCCACTGCGGTCTCAATGTTCCATGCTGGCGTCTTGATGAAATTGGGTGCCTTTGCAGCCCTGCGGGTGGGCATCATGCTGCTGCCGGATGGGGCAAAATTTTGGATGCCCTGGATCATCCTTTTGACCCTGGTCAATGTGGTATACGGTGCGTTCATCGCAAGTGTGCAAACTGACTTTAAATATGTTATTGGTTTTTCATCGGTATCCCACATGGGTCTGGTCATCATGGGATTTGCGACGTTGAACAGTACCGGAATGCTGGGCGCCGGTTTGCAAATGTTCTCGCATGGGGTGATGACGGCTCTCTTCTTTGCTGTTGTCGGTATGATTTACGACCAGGCACACACGCGCGAGATACCACGCCTGGGAGGCTTCCGCAAAGTCATGCCATTAGTGACTTTAGCATTTGTCATCGGCGGTTTAGTGAGTATGGGTATGCCTGGCTTTTCGGGGTTCATCGCCGAGTTTCCAATATTCGTAGGATTATGGAGCGCAGAACCAGCCTGGGTGTGGAATAGTTATGCCTGGGTGGCAATTATCGCCTCCATCTCCATTGTCATCACGGCGTCGTATATTATCCGTATCATCGGAAAGGTGTTTTTCGGTCCTTTACCGGAGGAATTTGAAGGGCACGTGCATGATGTGAGCGTGTTGGATAAAATTGCTATTGTATTATTGTCGGCTGTCCTGGTTGCCATAGGCGTTTTCCCGTCGCTCATGGTTCCCTGGGTGCAAGAAGGCGTCAATAACATTATGCGCCTGTTGGGAGGTGCTTGATGGGTTCTATTACAACGAATATGATCCTGGCAATTTTGCCAGAAATTTTACTGGTGGTACTGGCTCTGCTGGTGCTGGCTATTGATCTGATCGTCAAACCAGAGTGGCGGCGCAACCTCGCCTGGGTGACAGCATCTGGCATCCTGATCATCATGGGCGTCACCCTGTTAGTGGCTCGACCGGCGATGCAGGCTGAATATCTGTGGGGCGGTATGGTGCGCTGGGACTGGGCTGGCTTTGTATTTGGCCAATTGTTCATGTTCGGCGCTGCCATCACTGCGTTGATCGGGATGGACGTAGATGGGTTGGGCGATCGCGGGGAGTTCTATATACTGCTGCTCGCCTCAACTGTAGGTATGACGCTGCTGGCAAGTGCAGCAGATTTGATCATGATCTACCTGTCGCTGGAGACTGTAGCAATCCCGCTTTATGTTCTGGCGGGTTTCTTACTGCACAGCGACCGCTCGGTCGAAGCTGGTTTTAAGTACCTGTTGTTCGGAGCGATGTCATCTGCATTCCTGCTGTATGGCTTTACTTTGTTATTCGGCTTCACCGGCACAACCAACCTGTACGAAATTGTCTCAACGGAATACATGCAAAGCATTGTGAATGGCGCGGTTTCGAAATGGCCATTGATCGGCATCCTGGTTTTGATCCTGGTGGGCTTCAGCTTCAAGATATCGGCTGTACCGCTGCATTTCTGGGCTCCCGATGTTTATGAAGGATCGCCGTCGCCGGTTGCCGGATTCCTGTCCACGGCATCGAAAGCAGCCGGTTTCGTAATCTTAATGCGTGTCTTCTTAATTGCCTTCCCGGCTATCAGCCAGCAGTGGGGGGCGGTGCTGGCTGCAATTTCAGTTGCTACGATGACGCTTGGAAACTTGCTCGCCCTGGCGCAGAAGAACCTCAAGCGTATGCTGGCATATTCATCGATCGCACACGCCGGGTATGCATTAATAGGAATTGCATCGTTAACGGGTCTTGGAATAATCGCCACTGTTTTGTACCTGATTGGATACCTGGCATCGAACCTGGCAGCCTTCGGAGTGGTCAGTGCCTACAGTAAAGTGGTCGGCTCGGATGAGATCAAGGACTTTGCCGGGATGAGCCGGCGCAGCCCAGGATTGGCACTGATTATGCTGGTGTCTTTCTTATCGCTGGCGGGAATGCCGCCTTTTGCTGGCTTTATCGGCAAATTCATGGTTTTTGCATCAGCGGTGCAGGCGCAGTTGATCTGGCTGGCTGTCATTGGTGTGCTCAATTCGATTATCGGGTTGTACTACTACCTGGTAGTGCTGAAGGTGGTTTATCTGTACCGGTCCGAGGGAGATGAAGTTCCTGCTCGAGCGCCAGCACCGGTCATGTTTGGATTGGTCATCTTAGTTGTTGGAATTCTGTTTGTTGGCACTTTCTTTGCGCCATGGTTCAACTGGTCTTATCTTGCGGCGGCAGGAATGTTCTAGCCAGGAAAGACAAGCAGGATTGGTGGGTGATTAGGTCAAATAAGGCTAATATCATCAACTAACCATTTATTGACGGTTGAAAGTAGATTGTGATACAATTCTCGAGCCATGTACCAGAACAAGGATCTCTCTGGAGCCAAAAGGAAAGAGGTAAATCAAGGTCTGGTCTTGGGTGTGGTTGTCGGTCAAGTGGGCTGTCTAACTTTAATAATTGTTCTGGCAGCCCTTTTTGGTGGTTTATGGCTGGATAACCATTTTGATACAAAACCAATGATTACGGTTGGGTTAATGATCGCCAGCGTGCCGGTGACATTAATTGCCATGGTGTGGATCGTTAGAAGAGCAACTTCGCGGCTTCAGGCTACTACTCAGAAAAAGGACCAGGACACGAGTCAAGGAGGAAACCTGCAGTGAATAATCAGAAGAAACGTATTCTTGGGATCCCAAATCGATATTTAATTGTCCTGATCATGGTCCTGAGCTTTTTTGCAGCATACGGAATACCATTTACTAGCTTTGAGGGTTTTCCGCCGATTTTGCCTCACATCCAGGTTCCAGCGGAAAAATATTCGGAGACTCCGCTGTTCGGCAACTTCTACTGGACGAATACTCTCACCGCCATGGTGATTGCAGATGTCCTTATTATTCTCATGGCATTGACGGTGCGTAGGGTAGTAAAGAAGGTCGATAAAGATGGCAGCCTGATCCCAATGGGAGTGACCGGTGCGATCGAAGCCATCCTGGAGATGATCTACAACCTGACTGAATCAACCGCTGGAAAATGGGCGCGTAAAATCTTTCCATTCTTCGCTACGATTACTTTATTTGTCTTGATTGTCAACTGGATGGAATTGATACCCGGGGTTGATAGCATAGGCATCCTCCACCAAGCGCATGAAGGTGAGGGATATCAAGTGCAGCAATTAACGGGGAATCTCGCCACTCTGGTCTATCCAGCCTGTGAAGAAGCAGCAGCTGAAGGCGGGGAGCATGCAGCAGAATGCTACGAGCTTGTGCCGTATATCCGGGTGCTCTCCACCGACTTGAATTTCACTGTCGCACTGGCATTGATTTCTGTGACGATGACACAGGTGTTTGGTTACCGGGCACTTGGCTTTTCCTATTTTCAAAAGTTTATTAATGTAAAAGGGATGGCGAAATCGCCTTTGTTTGGCGCGATTGATTTTGGAGTTGGCATACTGGAGATGGTCTCAGAAATCTCAAAAATCCTGTCCTTCTCCTTCCGGTTGTTCGGCAATATTTTTGCCGGCACCGTGCTGCTGTTTGTAATCGGAACCCTGGTTCCAATTTTTGCGCAATCAATTTTCTTGCTTCTGGAATTCTTTGTTGGTTTGATCCAGGCTGTTGTCTTTGGAATGTTAACCATGGTATTCATGTCTCAAGCTACTGCTGGTCATGGCGAACATGCCGCAGAAGGCCATTAAGGCATTTACCTAACTCATACTATCAAGAAAGAATAAATTTAATCAAGGAGGCTATCAGATTATGGATGCATCGGCAGCGAAATTTATTGGGGCAGGTTTGGCAATGCTGGGTACGATTGGCGCGGGTTTAGGCATTGGCTTGCTGGTCAATGGCGCAGTCCAGGGTATTGCACGGAATCCGGACGCCAGTGGCAATGTGCAAACCAACATGATCCTGGGTATTGCCTTCGCCGAAGCAGTAGCTATTTACTGCCTCGTGGTGGCCCTATTGATCTTGTTTGTTGGTTAAGATGCGCAGGTTCAATAGTAGAGGAGGCGTGATTTGGATGCATTAGGCCTAAACCTTGGTTATCTGTTTGTCCAGATATTTAACTTTCTAATCGTCTTCCTCATTCTGAGGGCGTTCGTATTCACTCCAATCATGAACCTGCTGCAAAAGCGGCGAGCGGCAATAGCCCAGGGTCTTGAAGATGCCCGTGTAGCGGCTGAAGCGCGCGCCAATGCAGAGAAGGAAGCGCGCGACGTGATGACGAAGGTGCAGGCTGAAGCGCTTCAGAAGCTTCGTGAGGCTTCTGAGCGTGCAGATGTCACCTATCAGGAAATCATCGCCCGGGCTGAAGAAGACGCGGTGAAGATCCGCTCAAATGCTTCAGTTGAAGCCGATCAGGAGCGAGAACTACTGCTTTCCGAGGTGCGTGGTCAGGTTGCTGCGCTGGCGATCTCGGCAACGCAGAAGCTGGTTGGTGAGGAGCTGACCGACAGCACACGCCAGCATTCTCTGATCGAGGAGTTCTTCTCTGGGGTGAAATCCGGTAAAGTAACCGTGCTTGAGGGCACCACGATTGCCGGTGCGTCTGCTGAAATCGTCAGTGCAGTACCGCTGACCGACAAGGAGAAGGATATCATCCGCCAGGATGTGCTCTCCAAGACCGGCAGCCAGACGGTTACCTTCCGCGTGGACCCCACCATTTTAGGTGGCGTGGTCGTAAAAGTTGGAGATAAGGTAGTAGATGGCTCCGTCGCAGGCCAGCTTGAGTCGCTGCGCCAAAGTCTGCATTAAGCCTTCTGCTTGATTCTTACGATCAGGGTGTTTTGGATGGGTTCTTACCTGTCTGAGACACCCTTAATTTAATAGAAAATCGATGGTTCCGTTAAACAAGCTTGTTCAAGCACTACATTGGGACGTGCCTGTTAACCTGCCAAAAATTGGCGTTACCAGCATCCGGTACGATTCGCGCCAGGTGGAGCAGGGCTCGGTATTTGTTGCCTTGACCGGGGGTACCACAGATGGTCACCGCTTCATCCCACAGGCGGTTCAGAAAGGTGCTGTGGCGGTCATTGGCGAGCGTGCCATTGAAAACATCACGGTGCCTTATTTCCAGGTTGATGACAGCCGGCTTGCGCTGGCGTTGCTTTCGGCTGCCTATAATAACTTCCCAGCCAGGCATCTGACTGTCATAGGTGTAACGGGCACGGATGGGAAAACCACCACAACAAATATCATCTATCAAATCTTGATTGCTGCAGGTCTGAAAGCTGGCATGATTTCTACCGTCAACGCGGTGATCGGCGATCAGTACCTCGATACAGGATTTCACGTCACCACGCCAGAAGCTCCGGAAGTGCAGCACTTACTCGCTCAGATGGTCTCATCAGGGCTAAGCCACGTTGTCATCGAAGCCACTTCGCACGGGCTAGAGCAGAAACGCGTGCTGGGCTGTGATTTCGACATAGGGGTAGTCACGAACATCACCCACGAGCATCTGGATTATCATAAGACCTATGAGTCATACCGGGCAGCCAAGGGGATATTGTTCGCGGAATTAGGGAAAACATCACATAAGGCTCATCATGCGCCTTGTGGAGCGGTTTTGAATCAGGATGATGCTTCATTTGACTTCCTTCGCAGCCTTACAGCGGTGCCAATCGTCAGTTATGGTTTGGCTGAAAATTCGCAGGTACGCGCTGAAAATGTGCAGCATTTGACGGATGGCACTTCATTCGATGCTGTGGTCGAATTAGCCGGTGGAAGAGCTTTACGATTTCCGGTTCAGACGCATTTCTATGGTCTCTACAATGTATTGAACTGTCTGGCAGCAACTGCTACCGCGGCTGGGGTTCTCGATCTGCCTGCCGGTGTGATCCAGGCTGGAATTCGAGACATGCCAGGTGTGCCAGGTCGCATGGAGCAAATCTGGGTGGCTGGCGAAGGCGAGGCGAAGCTGAATTTTACTGCAATTGTGGACTTTGCCCACACACCGAACGCCTTGCAGCGAACTTTGGAGGCGTGCAGGCACCTGACCAGTGGTAGAGTGATCGTGGTATTTGGCTCTGCAGGCTTACGCGACCGTGCAAAACGACGGATGATGGCGGAAATCGCTGCGCAGTATGCAGACAAATCGATTTTTACGGCTGAGGATCCGCGCACCGAGTCACTGGAAGCAATCCTGGCGGACATGGCTGCTGGGGCAATTGCCAAAGGCGCAGAAGAAGGGAAGGACTTCTGGCGCATTCAAGATCGCGGCGGAGCAATTCGCTTTGCGGTCAATCATGCCGAGCCAGGCGACCTGGTGGTCGCCTGCGGCAAAGGTCATGAACAGTCGATGTGTTTCGGTGAAATCGAATATCCCTGGGATGACCGGATCGCCATGCGGTCTGCCCTGGCAGAATTATTGAATGTACCGGGTCCCCGGATGCCGAAATTACCTACCAGCTCATTGTGATTTTTTCGCCGGGCGCAGGAAGACCAGCCAGTACACTGCAGCCACCAAAATTGCCCCACCGATGATGTTACCAATGGTAACCGGCAGCAAATTATTCACCAGGAACGACGTCCAGGTGATCGACCCATAGTCTGCAGCGGTTTTACCGATCGAGGTCCAAAACGCCTCATTCGCGTAATTCTTGATGAACAAGCCGATGGGGATAAAGTACATATTGGCGACGCTATGCTCAAATCCGGCAGCGACGAATGCCGAGATTGGGAAGATAATCGCCAGGATTTTATCAGTAGTGCTGCGAGCGCTGAAGCACATCCAGACAGCCAGGCATACCAGGGCATTGCACAAAATACCAAGCGCAATGGCTTGAACAAAATCAAGCTCAACTTTGGCTTTAGCGATATTGAGGGCGGTCAAGCCAATCGCTCCGCCGCCAAACGTGTACTGTTTTCCAAAGAAAATAATCGCCGCAGTGCCGATTGATCCGATGAAATTGCCCAGATAGACGGTGGTCCAATTGCGCACCAGGCCTGCGGTGCTCACCTTGCGGCTTGCCCAAGCCATCACGATGAGATTATTCCCCGTGAACAGCTCCGCTCCGCCAACCACGACAAGGATTAGACCCAGACAGAATACCAGTCCAGCCAGTAAGCGATTAAGCCCGAATGGCAGGGCTGTCACCAGTACCGTAGCACCAGATGGGTCTTTGATGGTGATGCCGCCTGCCAGGACAGTGGTGGCGAATATCGCTCCTAAAGCGATGAATGCGCCAGCCAGAATTGACAGGGTGAACATGGTGATAAAAGGCATCTCAGCCTTTCTTACACCCACTTGCTCAGCGCGGCTGGCCATTTCTGCAGGAAGCAGGGCATCGATTCGAATTTCTGTGGTCATGGCAGGTTTATCCTCCAAATTAATAAAGAATGATATAGATTAGATTCTAACCGATGCTTTGAGATTAGCAATGGATTAAAATCACTTTCCCCCTCTGAAATTGTCACTAAATTCAACGCTTGATAAGACGGGTGAAGATTATCCCTGGAATACACAGTGCTGCTACTCCCAGAAGCACCCAGCCTGGGGTTGTTTGGCCAGCAAGCAGGAGCTGGATGCCCCCCAGCAGCAATCCGGTGAAGATGATGGCGATCGTGATCTGACGAACAGAGCGCTCGATGCGGTTGACCTGCTGGGAGAGCTCGGGAGTACGCATGGATATCTCACCGCGTTCGAGCTTGCTGAGAAGCGTTTCTAGCCGGATTGGCATTCGCAGCCAGCCGGTGGCAATCGTTTTTAGCTCATCAACCCACACTCCGCGATTGTTGCGCGCTTCTTCGCTGATCAATTTTTGGGCAAAAGGAGCCAGGTGCGCAAAAACATTGAATTGGGGGTCCAAGCCGGTGCACATGCCGGATAGAATATTCACCGTCCGGGCGAGGTAGATCAAGTCCTGAGGAATCTGGAAGGGCAGGTCGAACAACAGCTCACGAAACTCATCCGCAAATTGGCGGAAATCCGTCATCGTCAGGTTCGAGAGCTCGCTCATGTTCTTGCCCCAGTACTCATCAAAAAGCTTCGATTGAGCTCGATCCAGCATTTCCAGGTCTGCACCAGGGAGCAAGATGCCCATTTGCTGATAGGCGCGCATACAGCGAGCCGAGTCCTTCGTCCCTACGCCAATGAGCACTTCGCGCAGGTTGGTGCGCAAGGTGGGGGGCACATGCCCAACCATTCCGAAATCGACAAACGTCAGCTGCCAGGACGGGGCTATTGTGGTCGATACCTCTGCCTGATGTTTTTGCCCTGCATCGTCTGTATGTAGGTGTGGGTTGAATTTTACATTGGGGTTGACAAACAGGTTGCCAGGATGGGGGTCAGCGTGGAAGAATCCATCCTCAAAGATTTGTTTCAAATAGGTATCGAGCAAACGGGAGGCTACCTCAGCCCGGCTCAGCCCTCTGGTGGTGATGCCCTGATAATCAGTGATTTTTACTGCCAGCACATTTTCTAAGGTCAACACTCGTTGGGTGGTGAAGCTCCAAATTACAGCCGGCACGCGAATGCGGGGGTCGTCTTTGAAATTTGAGGCGAAAGTCTCTGCATTGCGTCCCTCCGCCAGATAATCGATCTCTTCATATAATATCCGGGCGAATTCGTCTAACAGCAACGGCACATTGGCGCGTTTCTTGATCGGGCGATAACGCTGCAGCCACCGACCTACCGTTTTTAAAGCTCGCAAATCTGTGTTGATCAGGTTTTCGATATTGGGGCGCTGAACCTTCACCACCACATCCTGGAGATTAGCAGGGGGCGCCATGCCATTTGGGCTGGTGTTGTTCGTAGGTGGCGATTTAAGGCGCAGCCGGGCGCAATGCACCTGCCCCAGGGATGCTGCGGCGAGGGGATTGGGATCGAACGCGGCAAAAAATTGCTCGATGGTACCACCAAACTCCGCCTCAATTACCTGCTTGATTTGAGCGAATGGTACTGCTGGCACTTCATCTTGCAACCCGGCGAGCTCGGCGGTAACTTCTCTCGGTAAGATATCCACCCGGCTGGAGAGGAACTGTCCAACCTTAATCATCACGCCGCCCATCTGGATTGCCAGCCTGCGGAAACGGACCGCATAGCCCTGCATGCGCGCGGATTTACGCCTTGCGCTCCACTGGCGGAGTCCTAAGCGGGGTAGTAGGACATCCCAAAAGAGCAAACTGGTTATTATAATAGCAAAGAATATTATGATCCGCTGGTAGCGTACGCGATACATTAAAAGAGATTATACCCTTTCCTTCCTTGTTATAATCGCCTCTAATTGGAGGAAATCTACCTGACGCAACCTGATTATCGATCAATTTATGATGGTTTCCATGCTCCGCTGACTGACCTGGACTGCGGTATGCGATGCGGCGTCTATAACGCCAACGGTGCTCCTTTTTGCTGTGATACCGGTCACTGTGTGCCCAGTGCCGACGAAGACGAATGGGCATACCTCGAGAAGAGTACCGATTTGTGGCACCTTTACCACGCCTCGCCACATCTGGTGGTTGAATTATCCGCCAGGCTGCCGGATGGGCAGGTGTTGATCGAATGCCAGGGCTATGAAGCCTGCCAGCGCAGCTATCGTGCGATTACCTGCCGGGCATTCCCGTTTTTTCCGTACATCACGCGCCGGGGTGAGTTCATAGGCATAAGCTACTATTGGGAGTATGAAGATCGCTGCTGGGTGATCAGCCACCTTTCGCGAGTCACTGCGAAATACCGGCTGGAATTTTTCGAAACTTTCGACAAGATTTTCCAGCTTCTGCCTGATGAGCGAGAGAGCTTTCGATACCAATCTACGTTGATGCGGCGTGTTTTTGGTCGCCGGCATCGCTCTATCCCTCTGCTGCATCGCAATGGCTGTGATTATAAGCTCACGCCACGCAATGGCCGTATGCGGCGGGTTTCCAGCCAGGTTTTCCCACAATTTGGGGTGTATAAAATTGCTGAGGCGCTGCCTTTTCCTGGGGAAGAGTGAAGTATAATCAATCCTTGCGCCATTCCCCGGCATTCCACTGGTAAGAAGCTGGCCTTCTGTCTGATGACCATCCGATGACTGCTATACCAAATACTGATACCTCGGAGTTTACCCTTCCCGATCGTTACCATACCGATCGGCGTAGTCCCACGCGCTGGCTTTTTTCACATACACTCCGCTATTGGTACCTGGCTTTGATCATGGTCATCGGCGCAACCAGTAATGCTGCTCTGGCGGCATTGGTGCCGGTCTATGTGGGAAATGCTTTCAACGCCATCAACCAGTCTCCACCCAATGCCAGTGTGTTGCTGCCTATCGCACTTATGATCGCCGGCACACAGGTGTTGCGAGGCGTATTGCAATTTGCGCGCAATTTTAGCGCCGAGCTGATCGGTCAAAAAATGGAGCGCGATATCCGTGATGAGATGTATGGCAGCTTGCTAGGCAAAAGCATGACATTCCATAGTCTTCAGCCGGTCGGCGATACGATGGCGCGCGCCACGAACGATGTTCGGGAGATTAATTTTCTCTTCAGTCCGGGTCTGAACCTGGTCATTGGATCAGCGTTGTTTATGGTCATGCCATTGATTGTTGCCCCCCGCTACCACCCTTCACTGGTGATTGTCCCAGCTTTATTCATCATAGGGTATTTCGTCGCATTATGGCAATATCTGCACGAGCTGAATCCAATTACGAGCCAGGTGCGAGGCTCGTTTGGGCAGCTAAATACGCGTCTGGCAGAAGCTTTGGATGGCATTGAAACCGTTAAAGGGATGGCGCAGGAAAAGAGCGAGGTGAGGCGTTTCGTAGAAAATGCAAAGCGCTTCCGTGATGCTTACGTCCGTCAGGGCGATGTGGAAGCGCGCTTCATCCCGCTGCTGCTTCTGGGGATTACTGAAGCTGCTGCGCTCTTCCATGCGCTCGTATTGTTCGAGCAAGGGCTGCTCAGTGTTGGTGATGTTGTCGCTTATTTTGGCTTGATCCAGTTGTTCGGATTTCCAACCTTTACTTCACTCTTCGCATATTCTCAGGTGTCTCTGGGGATTTCGAGCGCCGGTCGGATTCTGGAGCTGGTCAATCGCGAGAATAATCTGGATCAGAACGCACAAGGCTACTGCGGGCCGATGCGCGGGGAAATCGAATTCCGAAATGTCTGCTTCTCTTACAGCGAGGGCGGAGAACCCGAGTTAGAGGATATCTCTTTCAAAGTAAAACCAGGGCAAACCGTAGCAATTGTTGGACAGACTGGTTCAGGCAAGACCACCCTGGTAAGGCTGGTTAACCGCACTTATGATGCATCATCTGGTCAGGTGCTGGTCGACGGCCTGGACGTGAAGGAATGGAACCTGGAGGCATTGCGGCGCGGCATATCCAATATTGAACAGGACATATTCCTGTTTTCTCGCAAAATATCTGAGAATATTGCCTTCGGTTACCCCCAGGCGAATCCCGAAGCGGTCGAAGAAGCCGCCCTGGCTGCACAGGCGCATGAATTTATCACTTCATTTCAGGAAGGTTACAACACAGTGATCGGCGATCGCGGGGTGACACTTTCTGGTGGGCAGCGCCAGCGGTTAGCCCTGGCGCGTGCTTTCTTAACCGATCCGCAGATCCTGGTGCTGGATGACTCTACCAGCGCGATCGATAGCGCGACAGAAGATAAAATCCAGCGTGCCATTTACGCGGCATCGCGTGGCAGGACAACCTTGATCATCACGCACCGCCTGTCTCAAATTCGCTGGGCTGACCTGATTTTGGTGCTGCGCAATGGCAGGTTGGTTGCCACTGGCAGTCATCAGGAATTGTTGGCTAGCTCAGATTCTTATCGTAAGATTTTTAACGAGTAACTGATGGGATTTTTTGCTGCATTAGACACAGAGGGCTACGACCGGCAATATTCCGACCGGGAGCTGGGCAAGCGTATACTCAGCTATTTTGTGCCATATAAGAAGCCTCTTGTACTGATTGTGGTTTTCCTTCTGATTATTGCAGTGGCAGGCTCAGCCACTCCGATACTGGTCAGCCGGTTGGTGACAGCGATGGTTGGTGAAATCACCTGGGAGCAGATCCTGGGCGTCTGTGCAATCATTCTGGGCATCGGAATATTGACCTGGACGGTCAACCTGCTGCGCCGGCGGTTGACAGTACGGGTTGTTGGGGATACCGTGTTGACTTTACGCAGCGAGGCATTTCAATCCGCAGCGGAGCACGATCTCTCTTTCTACGATAAATTTCCATCCGGAAAAGTCGTATCCCGCATCACCTCTGATACACAGGAATTTGGTCAAATGGTGGTTTTGGTGACCGACCTGTTTTCCCAAATTGTGCAGTCGATCATCCTGGGCGTTGTGCTGGTGACAATCGACTGGAAGCTCTCGCTGGCTTTATTTGCATTCTTGCCGATTGTATTTATCGTTGCGATCAGCTTTCGGCGGATGGCGCGCCAGGTGACACGCAATGGTATGCGCGCTATGGCTAATGTCAATGCGACAATCAAAGAAACGGTCAGTGGGATCACCGTAGCCAAAAACTTCCGCCAGGAGGCGGCTGTTTACAGCGATTTCGACCAGGCAAACCGCCAATCTTACCGGGTGAATGTGCAGCGCGGCCTGGTTCTTTCACTGGTTTTTCCAACTCTGAACGCTCTGGGTGGAATTGCTACCGCCGCGCTGGTTTATCTGGGCGGAATGAGCGTTGTGCAGGGCGTTATCGCCATCGGCGCCTGGTTTTTGTTCATCCAGAGCCTGGACCGGTTCTTCTTCCCGGTCCTGAACCTGTCCGCCTTCTCGGCACAAATACAAGCAGGTTTATCATCCTCCGAGCGTGTTTTTGCTTTGATCGATGCTGAATCCAACGTTAATCAGATCGCGGATCACGCTGCGCCAACATTGAAAGGTGATATTCAATTCGATCACCTGTCCTTCCAGTACAGTTCGAATGAACCGGTGTTACAGGATTTCAACCTGCACATTCGACCAGGTGAAACCGTAGCACTGGTTGGGCACACTGGGGCGGGCAAATCGTCGATCGCCAAATTGATTGCACGGCTATATGAATTTGACCAGGGCGCGCTGCGGATCGATGGGCAGGATATTCGCACCTTCAACCTGGAGGATTATCGCTCACAGTTGGGGATTGTTTCACAAATACCTTTCCTGTTCTCCGGCACGGTGGCAGAGAATATTTGCTATGCCTGCCCCGGTGAAGCCATAGAAGCCGAAATGCGGTCCCTGGCGATGAAAATTGGCGGCGGTGAATGGCTGGACACGCTGCCGCAAGGGTTGGATACCCAGGTTGGGGAACGAGGCGCACGTTTATCGATGGGACAGCGCCAGCTGGTTTCCTTGATGCGCGTGCTGGTGCAGCATCCAGCGATCTTCATCCTGGACGAAGCTACAGCCAGTATTGACCCATTTACTGAATGGCAAATCCAGCAAGCACTTTCTATGATTCTGGAAAACACCACCTCGATCTTGATCGCTCACCGGCTCTCGACTGTCAAGGCGGCTGACCGAATTATCGTACTGGATAAGGGTAACATTATTGAAGAAGGCAACCATGAGGCTTTGTTGCAAAGGGGTGGGCATTACGCCACTTTGTATAACACCTATTTCAGGCACCAAAGCCTTGCCTATGTAGAGCAATCGCGCACAATGCTCGTAAGCCAGGATGATCAGGAACAATGAATCTCTTCACCATTCCATCCTCTCCGGATTTCACTGAGCTTCCTTTGAACTACCCCCTGAGCGATTGGCCCGGGCGTACGGATCGCATCGTAGATTTATTACGCGGGCTCTCTCGCCATCCGGTGATATTCGTGGAGCAGGCTGGAATTTCGTACGCGATCAAAGAGCTGCCAGGCGAGCTGGCGTTGGTAGAATTTCAACTCTTGTCTGAGATGAACCGGCTGCGCCTGCCTGTGGTACAACCGATAGGCTATGTGCAGTCAGATCAAGGAAATCGCAGCCTGCTGATTACCCGCTACCTGGAAGGCAGCATTCCATACCGGTCCCTTTTTGCCAGCGGCAGTCTGATGCGTTATCGTGAGCACCTTTTAGATGCCATCTCGGGTTTAATGGTGCAGATTCACCTGGCGGGTGTGTATTGGGGTGACTGTTCATTATCGAACGTGCTCTTCCGACGCGATGCTGGAGCGCTTCAGGCTTACATGGTTGATGCGGAGACGGCTGAGATCTATCCGGGACGCTACCCACCGGCACAGCGTTTCCATGATTTACAGATCATGGAAGAAAACATCGATGGTGACTTGATCGATCTTCAGGTGGCAGGATTACTTGCTAAAGCCATCCCGATTACTGAGACTGGAGCTCATATCCGCTTGCGCTACCAGGAGCTCTGGCAGGAAATTACTCGGGAAGAGGTTGTGCAGCCGGGAGAGAGCTACCGCATTCAAGAGCGCATTCGAGCTTTGAACCGCCTAGGCTTTTCGGTGAAGGATGTCGAGCTTGTGGAGGCGGGACAGGGAGACCAGGTGAATTTCCGTATTCAGGTGGCTGGACGGCAGTTCCACCATGACCAGCTTCAAACCCTCACAGGCATCGAAGCCCAGGAGAACCAGGCACGCCAGATGATGAATGAAATTCAAGAGACGAAAGCGACTTTAACCCGCCAGCAGAATCGCAGTTTGTCGCTGCATGCTGCCGCCTTTCACTGGCTGGAAAACATTTATTCGCCGGTTGCAGCCAGATTACAAGAGATCGATCCAAGTGTAGATAATCTGCCGGAGCTATATTGCCAGGTGTTAGAGCACAAGTGGTTCCTTTCTGAGCAAGCACAGCGGAATGTGGGGCATCAGTCTGCAGTCGATGATTACATCTTGCGTTTTGGTCACCCGGAAATTACAACAGGGTAGATAAATGGACGAGAAAACTCTGCATACCCTGGAATACATGAAGATTCTGGACCGCCTGGCGGGCTTTTGCGCATTCGAAGCCTCCGCGGATCTGGCGCGCAGCTTGCGCCCGACAAATAATCTGTTCGAAGCCCAACGCTTGCAGTCTGAGACACGCGAGGCGCTGCAGCTTCAGGTGCTGCATTCGGATATCACCATTGGTGGAGCGCGCGATATTCGGGCATCTATTGAGCTGGCTAACCACGGCGGGGTGCTCACACCGCAAGAGCTGCTGGATGTCAAATACACACTCGTCTCCGCTCGCAATTTGGTGCGCACATTTGAGAAGTCCGCAACGCTATACCCCAACCTGAGCGCGGTTGCCAGTGCGATGACGCCACCAGTTGGTCTTATTGAAGGGATTTCACGAACGATTTCCGATCATGGCGAGATTCTTGACTCGGCTTCCATTAAGCTGGAAATCATCCGGCGGGACATGCGCATCTCCCACGACCGCCTGATGACCAAAATGCAGCGCATGCTCACCGATCCGAAAAATGCGCCTTATCTGCAAGAAGCCATTATTACCCAACGCGATGGGCGTTATGTCCTCCCGCTGCGATCTGAATTTAAAGGACGCATCCGTTCAATTGTGCACGACCAGTCATCTTCAGGCGCAACGTTGTTCGTTGAGCCTCTGGCAGTGGTTGAGCTGAACAACCATTTCCGCGAGCTTCAGCTTGCCGAGCGAGATGAGGAGCGCCGCATCCTGGCAGAGTTATCGGGGCAGGTGGCGATCCATGCAGAAGCATTGAAAATTACCGTGGCGGTCATTGCTGAGCTGGATATGGCGCTGGCGCGCGGTAAATATGCCGATGAGCTGCACGCCCAGGAGCCAGTTCTGCGGCTGATCGATCCCAAAGGCAGCCGCCATCCGGGCACGGTGATCTGCCTGTATCAGGCGCGCCATCCTCTCTTGGATCAGAAAACCGTGGTGCCGATTGATGTTGATCTCGACCCACAAACTTTCGCCATGGTGATCACGGGTCCGAACACCGGCGGGAAAACCGTCACGCTGAAAACCATCGGGCTGCTGGCGATGATGGCGCAATCGGGTATGCACATCCCGGCACATTCTGGCTCGGAGATCAGCCTGTTCGATGCGATCTATGCAGACATTGGCGATGAGCAGTCGATCGAGCAATCTCTTTCCACATTCTCGGGGCATATCACGAATATCATCCACATCCTGGAGAATGCAGACCGCCGCTCGCTGGTGATCCTGGACGAATTGGGTGCGGGCACCGACCCGACCGAAGGGGCTGCCCTGGCGCGTTCCATCTTACGCTTCGTACTTGATCGCGGGATTACCACCCTGGTTACCACCCACCATCCCGAGTTGAAAGCATTTGCCCATGCGACCCCTGGGGTGGTGAATGCCAGCGTGGAGTTTGACCTCGAAACGCTGCGACCGACATACCACCTAACGATTGGTCTGCCCGGGCGCTCGAATGCCCTGGCGATCGCGCAGCGCCTGGGATTACCAGAGCCGATTATCCTGGATGCGCGATCTGAGCTAAGTCCCGACGATATTAGAGCTGACGACCTTTTAAATGAAATACACCACCAAAGAGACCTGACTCGCCAGGCGCGTGCGGCTGCAGAAACCGCGCGTCAGGAAGCTGAAAAAATCCGTGCTGAGTTGGTGGTCAGGTTGGACAGGATCGAAACGGAGCGCCGAGGCATCCTGGAAAAAGCACGTAATGATTCGGAAGCTCAGGTGCAGCTATTACAAGAGGAAATAGCCAGCGCCCGGCGCGCCCTGGCACGCGCCCGCCAGCCCCTGGAAGCCTTGCAGCCAGTAGAACAAAAGGTGCAGGAGCTTGAGCAGGAAGTTGATAAGCCGGTCGAGCGGGTGGTACAGGAGATTGAAGCACCGCTGCGACGGGCGATCCGCCTGGGTGACAAAGTGCGCTTACGCAGCCTGGGCATGCAAGGTGTGGTCACAACGTTGAGCCAGGATGAAGCCGAAATAGCAGTGGGCATGCTGCGCGTGCGAGCAAGACTGGCCGACCTGGAGCTTGCCAGTGGACGCGGCGGCACAACTGAGACTCCTAGCAGCGGGGCGGTGAAATCATCTGCCTCAACAGTAGAGATACTGGCTGCTGCTACTGTTGATAAGAAGCCCACTCCGCCAACACCGGAATCGCCGGGATTCGAGCTGGATTTGCGCGGCAGGCGTGCGGATGACGCCCTGGATGCTTTGGAGCGATATTTAGACTCGGCATTTTATTCCGGGCTGCCTTTTGTGAGGATCATCCATGGTAAGGGTACCGGACGGCTGCGCGACGCGGTACGCCAGGCGCTACACCAGCACCCGCATGTAAAATCTTACGAACCAGGAAGCGAAAAAGAAGGCGGTGAGGGCGTCACCGTTGCTAAGCTGGCGGTATAGATTTAGTATAAATATTCTAGTGGATTGAGCTTGGCACCATTATAGCTGAGCTCAAAGTGCAGGTGCGCGCCGGATGAGTTGCCTGTGCTGCCAACTGCACCGATGTAACCACCCTGATATACACTTTGACCGCAGGTGACTGCGACTGCACTCAGGTGAGCATAGGCGGTCTGGAAGCCATTCCCGTGGTCCAGCACCACCATGTAGCCGTAGCCATAGTTACTCCAACCGGCAAATACAACGACACCGCTATCCGATGCAACGACAGGATTGCCGACTGCTCCAGCAAAATCGATCGCCGGGTGAATGCCTGAGTAGTTATATCCTGAGATCGATTGGGTGCTTGTTGGCCAGACGAAGGTACCGCTGCCCATTGCGCCTTCTACGATAGAGCCGCAAGCTCCATCGCCATAGTAGCGCGCCACAGCCGGATTGCTGCGGCTGATCGCGGGTGGTCCCCAGTCCTTGATTTCACGCTGACCGCCCGGGACGATCAACCACTTGCCTGATTCAACGCCTGCAGATGCACTATCGACTGCAGTGAGGTCTACGTTATTACCTGGATATTCTAATATTGCCTCGGGGTCCACGCCAAAAAACGACGCTACTGCGCCTAAGTTATCGCCGGATTGCCAGCGGTAATACGTTCCATCGACTGGCAGGATGTTGAGCACCTGGTCAGGTTTGAGCAAGTGCGGGTTGTCCTGCAAGGTATCAAAGTTGCCCCACAGGACGGTTTCAGGCTTGACGTTGAACTGCTCGGCAATCCCGAACAGGGTATCGTTACGCTGTACAGTGTAGGTGATCACATCCTGGCGCGGCCGGCTGGGGATAATGGTGTGGTAGTTGGTCATACGCAGTATGCCCTGCAGGTCAGATGCGGAGGACGGATTAATCGGATTCATCGCTACATCAGGATATTCGATGGCAACCGCCGACGCATCAGCCTGATTTACCTCAGTGTTGGATTCGCTGGCAGAAGACTGGGAGGCTGCTTCCTGCGCAGAAACAGATTTTGTGGTTTTATTGATGAAGCGCTGCCAAACCAAAAATCCCAGTACTACCAGGACGACCACCATCAACAGGTTGGCTGCGATGGGTAGAACTGAGCGGCTCTTGGGAGTGCTTTCCGGCTGGCTTGAGTTTGTATCTGTTGTTTGCATATTTTTTACCTGCAAGGGCACATTATAATCCATAAAAGTATGCAATTCTCAGGTCAAACCGATTCTAACCAGCCGTTAAACTGATGCTACAATTAGCACATGAAGCCGAGATTTCATTGGGTTGGATTATTGGTGCTCTGCTCATTGCTGGCGGGCTGTTCAGGGTGGTTCCAGCGTACGGAAACCATACCAGCGACCGCCACAGCGCAGATTCCCGCAACGCGAACCTCTTCACCCACGCCCAGCCACACACCAACCCTGAGCCCCACACCAACCCATACCCCAACACCAACATCCACTCCTACACCCACGCTGTTTGTATTACCTGAGACACCGCTGCCTCCAGACCTGGCGGTGATTGTTCCGGGGAATGCCTCCCAGGTTTCCGCACTGGCAGAATGGTCAGTTCCCGCGGTAAACGATATTGCCTGGGCTCCAGATGGAATCACCCTGGCGGTTGCTACCGAGGACCATATCGAATTGTTCGACAGTTTAACGCGGGTTAAGCTGCGCTCGCTTTATCCTCAAAAGACCGGCGTTTTATCGATTGCCTTCAACCCCGGGTTCCCAACCGCCTGGTTGGTTTCAGGATCTCGCCAGGGATCGCCGGATACCGGCTACGCCAGTGCGATTGAGCTCTGGCGTGGACCTGATTGGCAGCCTCTGGGTATCTTGATGGGTTCGACACGCGCTTTATCCGACCTCGCCTTTTCTCCGAATGGTCAGGCGCTTGCGAGCGCTTATGCCAGTACAGTCGAAGAAGACAATATGATCGAGTTCCTGGACACTCGCACCTGGACGATCAGTGCGACCCTGCAAGCCAGCACCGTCTTAGACCTGACCTACGCGCCTAATAGCCAGTTTCTAGCCGCCAGTCCTGACCGTTATGCAGTGAAAATCTGGGATTTGAACCGCAAGGTGCTGGCTTACAACCTGCTCACTTCATTTACAGGAGCCATCAACAGCCTGGCATATTCTCCGGATGGAACCTTACTTGCCACAGGGGGTTATGATGGAGAGATCCAGCTCTGGGATACCGTCACAGGTGCGACGGTTCGCACAATCCAGGCTGGATCGGTGGTTGAGAGCCTGGCGTTCAGCCCAGATAGCCAGATATTGGCTGCTGGAAGTGGTTTTCAAGATAGTGTGGTTCGACTCTGGTCTGTAAATTCCGGAGAGCTTCTGCGAACCCTGGATGGTCATTCGAGCGGAATTAACCAGCTTCTTTTTTCATGGGATGGGCGTATGGTCGCCTCTGCATCGTATGATGGCACCTTGCGCCTGTGGGGAGTCCGTCCGTGAGAGGCTGGGGCAGCCGCGCCTGGCGCGGTTTGCTCTCTTTCTCCTTGGTATTTTCGGTTGGTGTATCAGGAATTCATCTCTCCATCCAGTCCGCTCCCGAATCGATGGTTTTGCCATCAGCACCACGTGCTGAATTGAGCGTCCGATACAGTATCACTTCGACTACGACTCCATCAACTGTAGCTCCAACTCCAACAGTAATCATCCCCACACAAACCGTTGGGTCCGATCAAGAAGGAACCACCGCTGCACTTGAAATTGAGTTTGATCCCTGGGAGCTGGTCACCGCAGTGACATGGTCGCCGGATGGAGAGCATTTGGCAGCGAGCGCAGGAAGCTCTATCTATCTGTTCGAGACCGCTGGATTCACCCGCACTGGACAGCTACGCATACCAACCGGCGCGTTCACGCACGCTCTGGCTTTCTCACCTGACGGGCGCTGGCTGGCCGCGGGCAGCAGAGATGGAGTGCTGCGCGTGTGGCAGGTCAAGGATTTATTAGAGGATTCTTCGGGAACGGGTGATGCTGGAGTCGAGCCTGCCTGGCAGGTAGAGGCGCACCAGAAAGGGGTGAACAGCCTGGAGTTCTCGCCTGATGGAGAATATTTAGCATCTGGCGGAAATGACGCCATGGTGAGAATTTGGAATCTTGCTACGCACGAGCAGGTGAGCCAGGTTATCGGTGGGTCTTTTGTCATCCCGTCAATTGCTTATTCATCGAGTGGGGATAGCATTGCTGTGGTGAATGGCGAAACAATCCGGCTGCGCGAGCCTGCCAGCGGGCGTATTCAAGGTAGTTTTCTGGCACCTGCACCGCTGTACAGTGTGGATCTCGATCCTAAAGGCAAGCAGATTGCTGCCAGTGATACGGATAACCGGATTTTGTTGTGGGAGGTTTCTCAGGCTTACACATCGGGCAACCAGGCATACCCCGCCCCGATTATCTTATCTGAGCACAATGGTCGCTCGGGCAGTACCCGCGCGCTGGTCTGGGCAGTGCGTTACAGCCCGGATGGGCGCTGGCTGGTGTCTGCTGGTGGGGATGGCAGCCTGTGGCTGTGGGATGCGGGGCAAGCAAAGGCTGCGCAGCAACTTCTTTCCCAAAGTCATCCGTTGACCAGCCTGGCATTCAGCCCCGATGGAAAATGGCTGGCAGCCGGCAGCTTGGGAGCCAGGTTATTCATCTTACAGTTCAACCATTAAAAAACCGGCTGCTCCGCTATTAAATCTTCGTAGCATGGGCTCCCGCGCTCGCTTGGCAGAGATAGACAGCCGGCTCTCGACCAGTCGCCTGGGAATAACCCAATTTAAGATGTTCAATAAACGACTGTGATTGGTCGACGTCTACCAGATTGACGGTACAGCCACCAAATCCAGCCCCGGTCAGGCGCGCCCCCCAGCAGCCGGGTGCCTGGCGAGCAATCTCCACCAGGGCATCTAATTCAGGTGTACTGACCTCATAAAGGTCGCGCAGGCTGGCATGACCGGAGTACATCAGTGCGCCAAATGCCTGCGGGTCATTTCGATTCAGAGCTGTCACGGCTGCCTCTACCCGGGCAATTTCCTTGACCACGTGTTCAGCACGCATACGGATTTCGTCGGGTAAATAGACGCTCAGGGCGGCAAACTCTGTAGGAGTCACATCCCGGAGAGATTGAATGTGCGGCAGAGACGGTTGAAGCAAGGCAACGGCTTGTTCGCAGGCGGAACGGCGGTTGTTGTAAGCCGAGCTCGTCAGGCTGCGCCGCACGCCGGAGTCGGCGATGACGATGGCAGTATTTTCTGGCAAGGGCACAGGATGCCAATCCAGGCTGCGGGTGTCGAAATAGAGGGCATGATCGGCAACTCCGCAGGCGCAGGCAAATTGATCCATCAAACCGCAGGAAACGCCTACGTAGGCATTTTCAGCCCGCTGGCAGATGCGGGCGACCTGGAGCGGGTCAACCACCTGATCGCTCAGGGCGAGCCAGAGCTGGGCGAACCCGACCTCGACCGCCGCTGAGGAGCTCAATCCCGCGCCAATGGGAACGGTAGAGGTGAATGCGGCTTGCATCCCGCTGAGCTGCAGCCCTGCCTGACTTAGCGCCCAGGCTACCCCCGCTGGATATAATGCCCATTGCGGCAGTGGGTCACCGGTTAAGGTGAGTTTTTGATCCAACTGATCCAGCCGGAAGCTGATTTTCTGCTGGAGATCCAGGGCGAGGATCTCAACCTGTTCCCCTTGAGCCGGTGCACAGGTAAGCGTGACTTCCTTATCAATCGCCACGGGCAGAACAGGACCCCCGTTATAATCGATATGCTCGCCGAGCAAATTTACCCGTCCAGGTGCGCTGGCGACGATCGCGGGCGATTCGATGAAAGCTTGGGTGAATGATTGAATGATTTCCATAACTGCGAGCCTATGATTTCAGGTAGATTCCACTGGGATCGAGGTCATCGTGCAGGATGCGCAGCTCTTGATCGGTTGGCGGATCGGTCACCCGGAGCTTTGCTGATATTTTTAAGTCCCAGCCGGTGTTCGATTTTGTGGAGTCGGTGGTTGCGCCCGGATGCAAGGCGGTGAGCTCCAATTCACCGGTTTCATCTGGTTCCAAAATACCCAGGTCGGTTACTACCGCCAGCGGGCCTGCGCCGCGCAGGTGAAAGGCATCTCGTTCAGCTCTGCCGCTTAAGAAGCCAGCCGAGGTGCGGAAATCAACCTTCTCGGGGAAGCGGCGCTTTTGGTGAGGTGTCATAATATAGCAACGATTAGCCCAGGCGGCAATTTCTTTGGAGCCACCCGACCCCGGCAAGCGGACTTTCGGGTTCTGGTAATTTCCGATCACAGTGGCATTAATGTTGCCGAAGCGATCAATTTGAGCACCACCCATGAAGCCAACATCGACATTCCCGCGCTGCAGGTAGAAAGCAAATACGTCATACATACTGCACACGGCTGTGGCGCCGCTCACCAGCGTCGGATCACCGATGGAAAGCGGCAGGCGTGCCGGCTGGGCGCCAACCACACCTGCTTCATAAATCATGAGCAGGTTGGGGGCATGCGTGCGGCGTGCCAGGTTGCAAGCCAGGTTTGGCTGCCCAACACCCACAAAGACCACATCACCATCTTTCAATAACCGAGCGGCATTGACGATCATCAGCTCTGCTGCCGAATAAGTCGTATCTGTCATGAGATCATTCCTCTCAAGAGATCCATCTTCTTATCGTTAATATTGCCCATAATCGACCGTTGCACTCACCCGGCTGGCGACCTTCAGACGGTCGTGCACCTGACGGCCAAGTTTTTCCCAGTATTCGGCACGGTCACGCACGCCAAAAACCCATTCGTCCAGATACGCCTGGACAGCTTCATTGCTCTGGCTGATTTCATCCCAGCGCAAATAGAACTCATTATCACGGTCATAATATCCTTGCGTATATGAGGGATGGCTGGCGTAAGGGACGTGACAGACCGCATCAACGATGAAACCTGGGATCAAAGTGCGGTTGGGGTCAGAGCGGATGATCGCCTCATCGACGATTTCCTCGGCAGTTAAAATCACCCGGCTGGCAGCAAAAGCAGCTTCTTTTTGCTCGCCAATGATCCCCCAAATATGGGCATTGCCGTCCTTGTCAGCCCGCTGCACATGCACAATGGCGACATCCGGATTCAGCGCTGGTACGACTACCACTTCGCGACCTGAGTAAGGATCAGTCACGTGGCGATAATTAGGATTGGCGTTTTCCAGATCTTCTGCCGCGGACAGGTTCATCGGCATGAATGGCAGTCCGGTTGCGCCGGCTTGCAGGCGGGAGATCATGCCAAAATGGGAATATTCTTCCCATTCCAGCTTGCCAGCTTCCAGCGCGGCACGTAAAATACGCAGCGATCCAACCCCTGGATTGCCCATATATGAAAAAATAACTTTACGGGCGCAGCCGGCGGCGACCATCTGATCGTAAATCAAATCTGGCGTCGCTCGTGCCAGGACAAGTTCTTTTTTCTGCTGGCGCATGATTTCATGACCAGCTGCAAATGGGATCAAATGTGTAAAACCTGCCGCATAAATCGTGTCGCCATCGAATACGTATTGACGAATTGCGTCGGCGAGTGGAATGAGTTTACCCATAGATTACCTGTTCTTTCAGATTTATGATTAATTCTTATATTTATGGATCAAGCAGCTTTTCCGAACAATATCTAGATTGAGTGTACGGGATTGCAATTGTTTTTACCTGGGCTTAGATTTCTCACCGGGTCGCCGGTTACGGAGGCGATTATACGTTTTAAACCGTGTGCTCTCTGGAGGAGGGGTACGGAAATGCAAGATCATTGCAAAGCCGATTAAAAACAATGCCAGTCCACCGGCGCACATCCAATAAAGCGGGTTCTCCGCCTGGATGGAAATGGCAAAAAAGATAATCGCGAGGATCCCAGAAAACAGGAAGAAAACACCAAATCGTTGACCCATGAGGATTCGAATTTACTGGTAGACAACTCTATTTACGCTCGGATTTATGCAGCGATTTTACCTTCCATTTCCCCAACGATCGTGCATTAGAATTACGGGGGCACGATCGTTGGGGAATTTTATAAGTAGAAATTTTCTGATCTAGCAGCGACCGGATGCGGACCTGATCGAGCAGGGTTTAATCCGGTTGAATCAAAGTTTGGATTTGTTCATGCATGTACAGTGGCAGGTAGTAATGCCCACCGGCATTTTTACCCGATGAGCCAGAACCCTTCCACCCACCAAAGGGCTGGAAGCCAGGCCATGCGCCCGTGGTAGCGCCTTGGGGCCGGTTGGCGTAGGTCACGCCTGCTTCGATGTGGTCAAAGAACCAGCCAGCTTCATCTTCCAGACCATAGAAACCGGCAGTCAGCCCGTAATTGACATCATTGGCCATTTGCATTGCTTCTTTGAGATCGTCGACTTTGCCGATTGTGGTGATTGGCAGGAACATCTCATATTTCCACAGCCGGTGATCGTAGGGCAGGTCTGCAACCAGGGTCGGAGCGCAGAAATATCCATTGGCAAATTCGCCTTCCGTCAGCACTTTACCCCCGGTCAGAATGGTGCCAGCAAGAGCAAGCTCAGCAGTGAAGTTTTTGTAGTCCTCATAAGAGCTTTTGTTCACAACCGGACCAAGGTAATTCTTTCTGTCGGTTGGATCGCCGATGGTAAGCTTATTCGTCATCGTCACCAGGCGGTCGACCAGGGCATCGTAAACGGGTGCTTCGACGAAGACGCGTGAAGCGGCTGAGCATTTTTGCCCCTGCAGGCCAAAGGCGGAGCGAAGGATACCGGTAGCAGCAATTTCCAGATCGGCATTTTTCGAGACGATGACAGGGTTCTTGCCGCCCAGCTCCAAAATGGTTGGGCGAACATAGTTGCCATGCGCAAAATCACGGAAGATTTTCATGCCCACATCGAATGAGCCGGTGAATGTAACACCGTCCACCTCAGGGCTATCAATCAATGCCTGACCTAAAGTGCGACCTGGACCCGTCACGAAATTACAAACGCCATCGGGCAAACCGGCATCACGGAAGCATTCTGCCAGAAGCCGCACGATCCAGGGGGTATCGGTTGCCGGTTTAATCACGATGGTGTTGCCGGCGACCAGCGCCGCGCCAGCAGGACCGCCGGTAAGTGCGAACGGAAAGTTGAAGGGGCTGATGACCAGCCAAACGCCATACGGTTTGAGTACGGACAAATTGGTAGCCTGGTATCCCACCAACGGATCACGACCCATCTCGACGACATAACCGTCGTTCTTTTCCATCTGGAAGCAAGAATAGCGGATCAGGTCTGCGGTCTCGGCTACGTCACCGAGTGATTCCATGCGATTTTTGCCGACCTCAAATGCCATTGCTGCGCCAAGCTCATAAATCCGCTCGTCGATGAGGTCAGCAGCTTTACGAAGCAATGCAACGCGTTTATGCCAGGGGGTCGTGCTCCAACCTGGGTAAGCCTTGCGCGCAGCTTGCAGAGCAACTCGGGCATTTGTCTCGTTGCCTTTTTGCATTACAGCCAGGATCTGATCTGTGTTCGCCGGGTTGCGATCCTCAAATTTGTCTTCCGCAAACACATCCTGGTTATTGATGATTAATCCGTATTCAGATCCCAGCTTTGCTTTTACTTTTTCCAGGGCTCTGTCGAAATTTTGATGTAATTCTTCAGGTGGGTTGAACATGGTTGCGTAGGTTAATTTGAAAGTTTCTGCCATATATCGCTCCTTATATGTTAATGGGTCACATTTTGGTATCGAAGAACTATCTCATTCATAGTATAGCTTAGGTATAATTCAGAGTCAAAGATAGGTGTATCCTTCTTGGTATGACAGATTTCCTGTCTTTATTGCATCCTGTACCATTTTGCGCTAAACTGTGGGAAGATGCTATTTAATCAAATGACCTTTATCGGCATAGATCCTACCGCCGGGCAGAAGCCATTTTGCTACGCTGCGCTGGATCATGAGCTGCGTCCCATCGCCCTCGGAGCAGGTCGTCTGGATGAGATCCTGGCTTTCTCCGCCGGTCAGCGCCAGGCTGTAATCGCAGTATGTTCTCCACGTCGCCCGAACCAGGGGGTGATGACCCGGCAGGAAGTCCGGCAGCAACTTAACCCACTACCGGCTTCTGGGCGCTGGGTAGATTTTCGTCTTGCGGATTACCTCCTCCGGCAGCGTAATATTGTTATTCCGCAAACTCCGTCTGATTTATCGGTTTGCCCCAAGTGGATGCAGATGGGCTTCAGCCTTTACGCACATTTGGAAAAATTGGGTTACCGCACCTATCCAATCGATGCGGCAGAGCTGCAGACCCTGGAGGTTTATCCTCACGCTAGTTTTACAGTTTTAATGAAAAAAATACCCTTCCCGAAATACACTTTGGAAGGTCGGCTACAACGCCAGCTTGCGCTCTACGAGTATAATATCCGCCTGCCGGATCCAATGCGATTCTTCGAGGAGATCACCTCGCATAAATTGTTGAAAGGAATCTTGCCGACCGAGAACCTCTACTCCGCAGGTGAGCTGGATGCACTGGTGGCAGCGTATACTGCCTGGCTGGCAGTAACCCGACCCAAAGATGTGTTACTCCTGGGTGACGCTCAAGAAGGTCAGATTGTCCTCCCCGCAGGCGAGCTCGAATTTCATTACACATAGACCAGGGCTATCTACCTGAAGTATTTATAAACTCAAGGACAGGTGAGTGGAGTTGAACAACGTGCCTCTCTTCTGTTTGCATATTTTGAAATCATTCTCAACCCTGACAGGAAATTATGGATAAATTGTCTCGCATAAAACTGATCGTCAATCCGAATGCTAACCTGGGTAAAGCCAGGCATACCGCCTTTAATTTACGACCGCTCATCGCCGCGATTGGTAATGTTACCTGGAGCGAAACCGAAAAACCTGGCGACGCAACTGAATTAGCACGCCAGGCTGTCCAGGATGGTTATGACCTGGTCATTGCTGCTGGCGGAGATGGTACTGTCCATGAAGTTGTTAATGGTTTGATGCAATTTCCGGCAGAGCAGCGACCGGTGCTTGGTGTATTGCCACTAGGCTCAGGCAACGATTTTTCACATGCAATCGGGATTGACGCGCATCCGGAAATAGCACTCAAGCAGATGTTCGCTTCTCAGCCGTTTCGCATCGATGTTGGGCGGATGGTGGATGGGGCGGGCACGGTGGACTACTGGGTAAATGCACTCGGTGTAGGGTTTGACACCACGGTGACCATTCGCTCTCACCGGTTGAAGATCATTAAAGGGTTCATGATCTATCTGGTGGCTGTCTTACAAACTATTATTCTGAACCATGATGCCCCGCGGATGAAAGTAACCACCGACCTTGAGAGCTGGGAACACGAATCATTAATGCTTGTATTGTGTAATGGCGGGCGTGAAGGCGGCGCGTTTAATGTTTCTCCGCGTGCTCGACCGGATGATGGTGTTTTTCAATATGCAGGAATTCAAAAGGTGTCAAGGTTGATGATGTTACGTCTTCTTCCAGAAGTGATGAAAGGCACGCATGAACGTTTTCCACAAGTTCATTCTGGGCAATTTAGAGAATTAACACTGCAAGCCGACCGTCCATTGTATATCCATACTGATGGAGAGGTCTTTTCAGGATTTGGCTCTGATGTGCGCCAATTCTCTGTAACGCTCCTTCCTGGAGAGCTCGAAGTCCTGGGGGCTAAGATACCTTCTGATGCAGCCTAAATCTGGAACCTGGATCGAAATGCCAGACCTGGCTCACAGTCTTTACGGCCGTGATCTGGGACACTTTAGTATTGTTGCGGGTCTATGGGGATTAGATTTTGACGCGCCCGATGCGAAAGTAGGGCTTAAAAGGCTGGTTCATTCGTTATTAGACAGAGAATTAATCAAGACGCAATACCGTGAATTACCAGATGATGCGAAAAAAGCGCTGGAGCATCTGGCTGCGAACCACGGTCGCATGCCATGGGCACAGTTCAGCCGGCGGTATGGCTTGATTCGTGAAGTAGGACCGGGTCGGCGGGATCGCGAGCGACCTTATTTGAATCCTGAATCGACATCAGAAATATTATGGTATCGCGCCTGGATTGGGCGAGCATTTGTAGATTTAATTGGTGGTGCAGAAGAATTCGTGTATATTCCCTCGGATCTGCTCGAACTGGCAGGGCTGCAAACAACCCACGAGGTTTACCAACTGGGAAGGCCGGCTACTCAGGCTGAGCGGGCGGTGATTTGGCTGGCGAATGACAGGATCCTGGACCATACCTGTACATTACTGGCTGGATTGCGCATTGGACTAAAAGATGCTCAAATCGAAGATTTCATTTCAGAGCTATCTTATCCATTGCCTGTCGCGATAGAATTCTTAAAGCATCTACTGGTCGATACCGGTGTGCTGGATGATCAATACATACCTGTTCCGGATGTGACACGCCAATTTTTAGAGGCTGGACGGAGTGAAGCACTTACAGGTCTGGTGCAGACCTGGCTGGCAAGCCCGGAGATCAATGATCTCTGGATGGTACCAGGTTTGGTCGCTGAAGGAGGCTGGCGAAATGACCCCGTTAAAACCAGGCAATTAGCACTGGAGCTCATCAGAGGAGCATCGGATCAATACAAAGGCAGTGCAGCCTCTGAAGAATTGCCATGGATCAGCTTATCTTCATTCGTCAGCGCAGTTAAACAACACGAGCCTGATTTTCAACGTCCTGCAGGTGATTATGATTCGTGGTTCATACGCCAGGCAGGCAGCGATGAATTCTTAAGGGGATTTGAGAATTGGGACAAGGTTGAAGGTGCCTTATTGCATTATCTAATTGCAGGACCATTGCACTGGCTTGGAATTGTGGACCTTGGTACACATGCCTCTAGCCACCAAGATGGTCTGCTGCAGACCGCTTCGCCAGAAATCGGCGCATTTCGCTTGAGCTTGATGGCGGATGAACTGCTACGTGGAATCCCACCCGGTAAGGCAGCTACCGAAAGTGAGCCAGTTCAGGTGAATACAGAAGGCGATATCTGGTTGTCTGCCCTGTGCCCCCGCGCTGTGCGCTACCAGATTGCCCGCTTCTGTAGCTGGGAGGGGCTGCGGGATGGAGATTATTACTATGTAGTGACACCCATGTCGTTAACCCATGCCCAGGGGCAAGGTTTAAAAGTCAGCCAGCTGCTTGCGCTGCTGCGCCGCTATGCGCAGAATATACCCCCCATGCTGGTGAAAGCATTGGAGCGTTGGGACACTTCGGGAAGTGAAGCGCAATTCGAGCATGTATTGTTGCTGCGTTTAAAAAATCCAGAGATATTACAGGCTTTGAGAGGCGGGCGGGCAGCGCGGTTCATCTACGAGGTCATCAGTCCGACTGCAGCGATCATCAAGCCTGGAAGCGTCAAGGGTCTGAAATCAGCACTGGCTGAAATGGGGTACCTGGTGAATGTCGATTTTGAGATGGGGGAGAGTGCTGGCTAAGTTCAACTAGAGCGGATTTTAAAAGGGTCGCCGGAGTAATCCCAGTCCTGCTAGAAGGGCAGGTAACCGCTGGCCTTGAAAACCATATTGGTAGATCAAGATTAAACTCGATCGAGTGCCAGCAAATCTTCTTAGATCACTCCGGCGTATTCAATTGTTTGATTATAGTTTAGCACCAACCCGAGGTCGATTTCATGTAATGAATGTCATGTTGGTAAGGTGATTTTTGTCATACCAGATGCATTCTGCTTGGATTCTATCAACCTCACATATATCGGTATTGTCGTAACAGGTCGTTTGATCTACACGTGCTCAAATACTATAATACAATTAGCCTTGCTGAGGTATTTGAGCTATCTCATATTTCATACAACATCCGGTAAAATTTTCAGAAATGATAATACCAACTCCTGAAAATCCACATCGTCGTTTCAATCCTCTCACAGGAGAATGGGTGCTCGTATCTCCTCACCGCAGCCGCAGACCCTGGTTAGGACAGGTGGAAAAAACGCCGCCAGATAACTTACCAGCCTATGATCCGACGTGCTATCTGTGCCCTGGGAATGATCGCGCCAGTGGACAAGTAAACCCTCCCTATTCCGGAACCTATGTCTTCGATAACGATTTTTCTTCCCTGCTTCGTCCAGATGAGCTGTCTGGAGCCAGTCCAGACAATATCAGTCGAAACCAGGATGAAAAATTTAATCATCTTTTTCAGGCACGGATAGAATCGGGGGTCTGCCGGGTGGTATGTTTCTCACCTCGCCATGATTTGACTCTGCCAGAGCTTTCCCAACAAGCGGTAGAGGATGTCGTTTGTACCTGGATCGAGCAAACTCGTGCACTGAGTACATTGGATTTTATAAAATATGTGCAGGTTTTTGAAAACAAAGGCGCCATGATGGGGTGTTCTAATCCACATCCGCACAGCCAGATTTGGGCGACCAGCCAGGTGCCAAACGAACCTGCGAAGGAAGGTCGCGCTCAGGTCGATTACAACCATCGTCATGGAAGCTGCTTGCTGTGTGATTACATAAAGCTAGAAGGAGTGAGTGCTGAGCGGATTGTGGCGCGGAACGATGATTTCATCGCTCTGGTGCCATATTGGGCGACCTGGCCTTTTGAGATTTTATTGGTAAGTACACGCCACGTGTCCAACTTACCTTCTATGACTCCTGGCGAAATTTCTAGCATGGCCGATATTTTACGGCAGGTCACCATCTGTTATGATAATTTATTTGAGATATCTTTTCCGTATTCGATGGGATTTCACCAGGCTCCAGTGACTGACGATCCCAATTCATTGTGGCATCTCCATGCACATTTTTACCCCCCATTGTTGCGCTCGGCAACAGTGCGGAAATTTATGGTTGGGTATGAGATGTTGGCTATGCCTCAGCGTGATCTGACTGCCGAGTTGGCTGCCAGCCGGTTACGTAGCCTGGATAAAACCCATTATCGTAAGCGGAATCAAGGATAGGAGACAGGTAAATCGGATGGCAGATATCGTTGATGTATTAATTACTTTACCGTTTACCGGGGAGCAAATCAGCCGGCTGCAGCAGGTTTCACCAAGATTAAACATCCAGGTAGCCAGAGCGCGTAAGCCGGATGAAATAACGCTCGAACAGTGGAAAAAAGTAGAAGTTCTATACACAAGCCGGGCAATCCCGAACGTGGAGTGGGTCCCGAACCTGCGTTGGATCCAGTTTCATTGGGCAGGCATCGATCACGCGGTGGATTTTCCAGTGATTCATAACCCTGAGCTCATCGCAACCACGTTGAGTGGCGCGGTGATCACTCAGGTTGCGGAATACGTATTGATGATGTTTTTAAGCTGGGGACACCATTTGCCGAATATGTTGAATCATCAACGGCGCGGAGAATGGCCTAAAGATCGTTGGGATCGTTTCAGCCCGGTGGAACTGCGTGACAGCACAGTGGGAATCGTCGGTTATGGCAGCATCGGTCGGCAGGTTGCGCGGTTGTTACATTCATTCGGAGCGAAGGTGCTGGCGACTAAACGCGATGTGATGCATCCAAATGATTATGGGTACATTCCAGAAGGTTATGGCGACCCGCTTGGAGATTATGTTCATCGGCTGTATCCGCCCGCGGCGTTGAAAGCAATGCTGAAAGAATGCGATTTTGTCGTGGTAACAATTCCACTGTCGCCGACAACGAAAAATTTAATTGGTGCTGGTGAGCTGGCTGCTTTGAAACCCAGTGCATTTATTGTGGATGTGTCTCGTGGAGGTGTGATTGATCAGGAGGCGCTGGTCGCCTGTTTACGTGAGCGAAAAATAGCCGGCGCGGCGCTGGATGTTTTTCCCGAGGAACCGCTGCCGGACGACAGCCCGCTTTGGAAATTAAACAACGTGATCCTGACGCCCCATATATCAGGAAATTCACCATGGTACGATGACCGTGCGATAACGCTATTTTCTGAGAATTTACGCCGCTACCTGACCGGGCAACCTTTATTCAATCGCTTCGATCCACAGCTTGGATATTAGCCGTACTCTACACCGCCACTGCGCAAATCACGGCTCAATCGTTTCGGGTCGTGATTCCAGGAGAAGCCTGATATCCTGTTGTTCGTTCCCGCGCAGGATTGTCAGGACAACTTCCTGACCAGGGCCACTTTGCAGAGCAATATAGATGCGTATATCATCGAATGAGCTGACCGGGACACCGTTAATCGCAAGGATTACATCACCACCGACTGGGACCGTGCGACCTTCTATTGTTTCTGTTCCTGAAGCGCCCCTGAGCCCAGCCTTTTGAGCTGGACCGTTATCTATTATCTCGTATATGTAAGCGCCTTTTTCGATTGGAAGTCCCATTGCCTGAGCAATGGTTGGAGTCAGACTTCCACCTCTCACTCCCAGCCACGCCCATTCGATGCTTCCTTTTTCGATCAAAGTGGGTATTACCCTCGCGACAATATTTACCGGTATTGCAAATCCCACACCGCTGTTAGTGATGTCTTCATTGCGTGTTTCTATTTGAGCGTTCACTCCGATGACCTCACCTTGCAAGTTCAGCAACGGGCCACCTGAGTTGCCCGGGTTGATCGGGGCGTCTGTTTGAATCGATTGCGGTATAGAGAATGGCGTTAAGGCTGGAATACTGCGACCGAGCGCGCTGACAATCCCGCGGGTCAAGGTTCCATCCAGTCCAAATGGGTTGCCGATGGCTAAAACTGTCTGTCCTACCTGGACTGCTTCGATATTGCCGAGCGGCAGCGGCAGGATGCCTGCTGGCATATCACTCACTTTGAGTACTGCGAGGTCGCTGTTTAGATCCTCTCCGATTACTTCTGCTTCTTTGATGGTTCCATCAGAGAAGGAAATATCGATAGCAGATGCTCCTTGCACAACATGCGCGTTCGTGACAACATGCCCCAGTTCGTCAAACACAAAACCAGAGCCCTGTGATAAACCGATCAATTCACCGGACTGGAGACTATACGTGGTGATGTTTACCACTGAAGGGTTTACATGCTTATAGAGCTCAACCAGCAAGCTTTGCTCATCCAGGACAGGCTGGGGTATTTCTGGAGCCTCCATCACCTGGATGACGGATGTAGGTTGTAAAAGTGGCACGCTGGCAGGCTGGTTTTCGTTCGTCGGAACTGATGCCCGGCATGCAATTGCCAGGAGAGCGAGCAACGGAAATAAGATGAATAGTCTGGCCAAGCGGGGCTTTGTTTTCTGAAATGGCATGCGAACCTCGGTAAACATGGAAATACTATCAGGCTTAAATATCACAAGGATCGGAAATCCAAGCTGTTAATACATAATTTTGTAGATTATATTGATAATTATTAAGCTCAGCCTGAATTGGAGATGATAAAACCTTAATGATTGATGTTTTGTTATTTGATTATTTCAACTGGTCTTCTTCTGAGATGGACACCCGATTTTTGCCACTTTGTTTGGCAGCATAAGCAGCACGATCGGCGAATTTTAACAAGGTAAATATATCGGGGCATTTATTATCCATCTCAGCAACACCCAGGCTTGCCGCAATATGGATCGGGCCTGCATCCGTTAAGATAGAAGTGCTGGTTATCTGAGCCAGCACTCGATTTGCAACAATTAGCGCGCTTTGTAGGTTTGTATTTGGCAGCAGAGCAATAAATTCTTCGCCACCGTACCGTCCTACCAGATCAACCTGGCGCAAGGTTTCTTCGAATATCCTGGCGAAACCGCTCAAAACCTGATCCCCCACCGGATGACCGTATACATCGTTAATTCTTTTAAAATGATCGATGTCTAAAAGAATAATTGATAAAGGCTGCCGATATCTGCGCGCGCGTTGGAATTCGGTTTTTGCCAGGCTGATAAAGCGCCTGCGATTGAGTAAATTCGTCAAAGAATCTGTTGTTGCCAAGGATTGCAGCTCGGAAAACAGGCGCGCGTTCTCAACGGCAATCGTTACCTCATTGGCGAACGCCTGGGTCAATGTGGCTTCGGTTTCTGTATATTCGTTGACTCGATAACTCGAAATAGTCAATAAACCGATTGCTCGACCGCGCAGGTGCATCGGTACACCGATCCAGCTTCGAGTTGGCGAAGCGATCATCAGGTCTGCGGAACATTGGGTACTTTTGCGGATCGTCAATAATGACTGGCTTGCCCGTTGTCAGGCATTCCTGAAAAAGAGGTGCGTTTGCTGGATAGGTTTCTCCGATCGTTTTTAAGTTGCTTGGGAAGCCCTGGGCTGCAACAACTTCCAAGAGGTCTTCCTTGAGTAGTAATATCCGTGCTCGATCAAAATGAACCACCTTGATCAACTGCACGAGGATCCTGTTTAATACCTGATCCAATTCTGTCTCAGAAATGACGGCTGCTGCTGCCTGGCGAAGCGTTTCTGCTTCCTTTGCCCTGATCTGCAGAGATTCGTATAATCGGGCATTCTGAATGGCGATGCCTGCTTGCCTGCCGATCATTTCGCTCAAAAGCAGGTCCCGTTCGGTGAATTGGGCGCTTGTCGTTCGCCGGAACAAGCACAATACGCCCAGGGGTGCAGATCCGGATATGATGGGAACTCCAATATAGCTGCGTATGTCAGCACATTTAACCCCATCGATTGCTTGTGGGTGAAGGCAGTATTCGTTTTGAAGCAGAGATTTACCAGTTTCCAATATGGACCAGCTTATGCCTGTGCCGCGATTGAGCGGCTCCGTGCTCCAGTTTTCTGGCAATTGATAGGTATATGAACTGATCAGGGTCTCGCCATTCGCGCGAGAGAAGCTCTAGCTCGCTCGCATCGGCATGCACCAGCTCTGCAGCCAATTGGACTACCGTCTGTAGTACTGTTGACAAATCCAAGGAGCTGCTGATTGCTTGCGATACCTTATTCAGGCTTTTCTCGCGCTGCCAGATTTTCGGCAGTTTCTTGTCCCAGGAGCGTATTTTCGACTATCAGGGAGATTTGGTTGGCCAGGGCTGCTAACTCCTGCTTGTGTTGGGATGTATAGAAATTTGCCTCCCTTTTTTCAAGAGATAGCATAGCAATCATTGCCCCTTGCGCCAATACAGGAGAGATGAGCCAAGATTTCGTAGGAAAACTCCTCATGGCAGTGAGCCAGTCCTCGGTCTCTAAATCATCAGGGATGATGAAAGGATCTCCCATTTTAACCAGATCACTCAGGTGAGGACTGAAATTTATTTCAAATATAGGCGCCTTACTTGAGGTTGGATAATTTTCATGATACCAGCGGCGTAAGATAAGGATTTGGGGCGATTGGCTCTCGAGGAGCAATAAGCCGCCTGCATCATAGGGCACTACCTGTTGAATTTGTTCCATCAGGTCATGAAATGCAGCGCCAGTTGGCTGATGGCTATCAACCGGGCTTATTGCCGCTGGTGGCTCTACTGACCATGGATATAGAAACCTCTCACTACCGTAAGAACCAGACAGGAAAGTACCTCCGTTTGGTATAGCAGGTTGATCAGGAGTGGGCGGACGTGAAGAAGGTTCTTGCTTATCCAATCGATTGCGATAAGCCAGACGTGCTCGGTGATATACCATCACCCCCATCCATCGCCGCCGTTGGGCGATCCGAGAAATCCTGGAAACGCGCTTCATTCAAATTACATTGTAAAAATCGTTTATTTCACCTATTCTTGTGAATTATCTAATATAGTAGCGATTCTGTCCAGCCCCAAAGTTAAATAATTTGGGCTGCACCCAGTCTACAAAGGGTGCAGCCCATTGCTTTGTCAGTCAGGTTGAATTACAGGATCAGTTCGGCTCGAACCAGATGTTCACTATCCGTTGGGGAGATCGTGAAACCCAACTTCTTGGATACAGCCTGCATGGCAAGGTTGTCGGAGGTGATGTAAGCTTCGATCCATTCGAGCTTCTCGGCGCGACCAATCTCAATTAATTTGGAGAGTAACACCGTTCCCAATCCCTTTCCCTGACAGTAGTCGCTTATCATTACAGTATATTGAGCTCCATTTTGGCTGTGCAGCTTGCTCAGCCTGGATGCACCGATAATTCGTGGCTCGTTGGTCTCGGGATCGTTGTCCTCCGCCACCAGTGTAATTTGGCGGTCATAATCGCTGTGGCAAATGCGCCCCAATCTCTCGTGGCTGACACGGTCAATTAGCTGCATTGGGTGCATGTAGCGTAAGTAAACCGATTGATCGGACAGAGATTGGTGGTACTTCACCATCAATGGCTCGTCTTCCGGGCGGATCGGTCTGAGAGTTACTTTCGTTCCGTCCTTGGTGGTCGTTTCGGAGACATACCGGGTGGGATAAGGCCGGATTGCCAGTTTTGGTAATTCATCCTCGGTAACGTCTGGACCATACACTACCACGCGGGCATCCAGAGCCAGCAAGCGATCTGGTGAAGCGAGCAGTGGGTTGATATCCAGCTCTTTGATCCAGCGCTGTTCGGTGATGAGCTCGCTGAAGCGTACCAGAATCTGCTCGAGCTCGTCGAGATCCACAGATTTCCAGCCGCGCACGCCTTTCAGCGCGGTGTAGATCTTGGTCCGTTCCATCAATCGCTTGGCGAAAGTAGATGTAAGGGGGGGTAATGCCAGCGCACGGTCCTTGAACACTTCAACCAGCTGTCCGCCCAATCCAAACAGTAATACCGGGCCGAATTGTGGATCGACACTGCTGCCCAAAATCAACTCGTAGCCTTCCAGTTTTGACATGGGTTGGACGGTCACACCTAAAAAGTCGGCTGCGCTGGCTTTCTGAGTGACCGAGTCCTTAATGGCCTGGTAGGCGCGACGCACATCATCATCATCCATCAGATTCAGCTTAACCCCACCGACATCCGTCTTATGGGTGATGGTTTCTGAGTGCAGCTTGAGCACGACAGGGTAACCGGTCGTGTTCGCCAGTGCGACTGCATCACCTTCGCTTGTGGCAATTTGTGTAGCGACTGTAGGTATGTTGTAAGCAGCCAGAAGTTCCTTAGATTCGAACTCTGTCAGGATCGTTCGACCGGCCTCACGAGCATTCTGGATAATCTGGCTGGCTTTTTCCCGGTTGGTTGTGCCTTCTGAGCCATAATCGCCTAACACGGGAGTTTCGTACATCCGCTCCAAGATGCCTGCGTATTGGGCCATATAGTCAAACATTCGGGCAGCAGTATCAGGATAAGGGAAAGTAGGTATATTTGCCCGGTTGAGCACCTGGATGCCTGCCTGCACATCCTGACCACCCATCCAGCTGGCAATGACAGGTTTCCCCAGGCTGGTAGCGTATGGACGGAGCTGCTCAGCCGTCGCTGTAGGATCAGTCATCGACTGGGGAGTCAGTATTACCAGCATGCCATCGCTATTTGGATCATTGGCAGCTACCTCAAGTGCTTTGGCGTACCGTTCTGGACTTGCATCTCCGATGATATCAACAGGGTTATTGTGGCTCCATGTTGCCGGGAGAAGGCCATTAAAGGCTTCCATGGTCTGTGGGCTGATCTCAGCAAGCTCGCCCCCATTGGTAATGAGTGCGTCCGTGGCTAATACACCAGGACCACCTGCGTTGGTCAATATGGTCAGGCGGTTGCCTTTCGGTCGAGGCTGTTTGGCAAGCACCTCTGCCATGTAGAACAGCTCAGCAATCGTGCTCACACGCAGAACGCCAGCCCGGCGAAAGGCAACTTCGAGAACCTCATCACTACCGGTCAGCGAGCCAGTGTGGGAGGCAGCGGCTTTGGCGGCGCCCGCCGTACGCCCAGGTTTGATGACGATGATGGGTTTCGTGCTGGCGACCTCTCGAGCGGCAGACATAAATGAACGAGCATCACCGATCGTTTCCATGTAAATAACGATGCTTTCTGTGCGCGGGTCATCGCCAAGATAGTAAATCAGGTCGCCCCAGCCGACGTCCAGCATTGAGCCAATCGATATGAACGAGCTGAAGCCGACATTTTCCTGCAAGCTCCAGTCCAACACCGCGGTGCAAAGGGCGCCGCTTTGACTGATGAAGCCGACCTTGCCAGGTCGGGCTACGGTTGTGGCAAAGGTGGCATTAAAGCCGGTAATCGGATTCATCACACCCAGGCAGTTCGGTCCGATAATGCGCATTTTTCCCCGGCGCGCATGTTCCATCACCTGTCTTTCGAGTTCTGCGCCTGCTGGGCCGATTTCCTTGAAACCTGCTGAGATGATAATTGCGCCTTTTACCCCAGCATTGACGCATTCGTTGATGACATTTGGCACGGCTGTTGCTGGAATGCAGATGACAGCCAGATCAACCGGTTCTGGGACTGAAGAGATATTTGGGTAGGATTTAATCCCCAGAACATTCGACCGCTTTGGATTGATCGGAAAAACCGCACCCCCGAACGGGCTGCTGATCAGGTTCCAGATCAGGGTCCGTCCGACTGTTCCGACGGTTTCGGTAGCGCCAATTACTGCGACATTTTTTGCATGGAAGATTGCATCTAAGGCTGACCGCTCGTAGTGAAGTACATCATGAGCGGGATCAAATTGTAAGTTACTTGAACTATCCATACGCCCTCCGAGAAAAATCCTTTATTTTCGTGTATATTTTCACAAAGTGATACCTTAGTATACACTTAATTTTCTTGAGTGTAACATGATTTTTGGTATATGAATCAGTTTGTTAAATTTATGCGGTTATAAACGGATTCCAGCAACGATAAATATTTATGATCTGTTCGATTATTTAAGTTATGATTGTCAGTTGCCGTTACATAATAAAATTTTATGAACCACGAAAATTATTTTCTGAGGTGGTTTTATGAAGCTTGAGCTAAAAGACTTATCCGTTGCTTATGGTGCACACCAGGTCATCACTGATATGTCTCTGACCGTAACGCAGGGTGAGATCCTGGCGGTAATTGGGCCGAATGGAGCCGGCAAAACAACTTTAATCCGCGTTATCAGCGGTGTGGTCCTACCAAAATCAGGAGAGATCCTGGCTGACGGAAGAGAGGTTACCGGACTCACCATTCAGGAGCGCGCTCGCATCCTGGCGGTCGTGCCGCAAGCGCGCAATTTACCGGGTGAGTTCAGTGTTTATCAAGCGGTGCTGATGGGACGAACACCGCATTTAGATTGGTTCGGTAATATCTCAGAGGAGGATCATCATTTTACCCGACTGGCTTTACAGCAGTGCCAGTTGGATGAGCTGATTGATCGACCGGTGGGAGAGCTGTCGGGCGGTGAACAGCAACGGGTTTTAGTGGCGCGTGCTCTGGCGCAAGATACGCCAATCCTATTATTGGATGAACCTACCACGCATCTGGATATTCGCTACCAGACAAATTTATTGAACCTGGTGCGTGAGCTCGCCTTTGATCGGCAATTGACTGTATTGATGGTATTGCATGATCTGAATCAGGCAGGTTTGTATGCTGATCGGGTTGCCTTGTTGGAAAAAGGACAGGTATTTGTAATCGGAGAACCTCAGCATGTATTAACGGTGGAAAATTTAGAACAGGTTTACAAGATTTCACGTGAGTGTGATCGTTCATCCAGAATTTGGAACGCCCCTGGTGATCCCAGATGTTCAGCAGGGTAGGGGCACTAGAAAAACCATGCCAATGTGATGAAGGGGATTTTACATCCTCAGGAATGGTCAAGGAAATTTTGTAACGCTGCTAACACCTGCTCTGGCTGCTCCTGGTGCAGATTGTGTGCTGCAGATGGGATGACTTCCAGTCGAGTATCAGGCTGAATTTGTGCCAGGTATCTTCCATTTTCCACCGGGTTCATCCGATCTGTTTCACCCCACAGGATCAAGGTCGGTGTAGTTAACCCTGATAAGTGAGCTGCTAAATCGGATTGTTGTTTTGGCAGCCAGCGGGCTAAATTTCTGAAAGTAGAAAAATATCCCCTGCGTTGGTCATTATTCCATACTCGCTGGTTGACTCGAACAAAGAGAAAATCTCGATCTTCCTTAGGTAAATCTTCAAGGCTGGAATAATAGGGCTTCAGTGTATCATAAGCGGCTTGAGGATCTTTGCGGAGCCGATTGTACAGCCATTCGCCGATGCCGGGCATCAAGAAAAACAACGTTTTAGAATCCAGTTTCTGAGATTTCATTGCCATTCCGCCCGCGATCAAAACCAGCTGCTTGATCTCCTGCGGGGCTGACAGGGTTACTGCCTGGGTGAGGATTGCCCCCAGCGAGTGACCGATCAGGGTGACCGGTTTTCGATCGATTAGCTCAATCAACTCGAGGATAACTTCTCGAAAGAATTGAACTGAGTAAGTCACATCCGGTTTATCGCTGCGTCCAAATCCGGGAAGATCGAAGGCGATTACGCGGAAATTCTTGCTCAATTCCGGAATCATATGCCGCCAGGTATCTGCATCATCGCCTAAGCCGTGTACGAGTATCACGAGAGGATCACTGGTATCGCCTGCCTGGAAGCCAAACAGATCCAAACCTGCCTTAGGGAGATGGAATCTGGTGGCGTAATTGGCCAGGTCTGGATACGGTTGCATGGCTTCCTGATAGATATTCATCTGATTAATTACCCTCAGCGAAAAGACTGATTGAACAATGTTTATATATTCTGGATGCTCCAAATATTATTACCTTGGTTCTGTCATTTGTCAACGATCATGCACTGAAGTAGTTTTTAAGATATTGGGCTAGATCATTATTTTCATTCGCTCGAATCAGGAACAGGTATAATAAAACCTTGCTCAATAATTAGTGATGCCAGGCTTATTGAGAATTCCTTATGATTTCATCCGAAAAAATCGACGAATGGCTGAAGGAAATTGACGAGCGACCGGAGTCTGCACCGCTCATTTTGAAGTTTATCGCCAACCGGCTGCGGGAGCTTACCGCTCGAAATGAAGAGCTGCAGGCTGAAAATATCGCTTTGGTCACCGATAAACGGGTGGTAGAGTACGAGCGACGCATCGCGCACCTGGAGTATCAATTGGAATTGCTCACGCGCCAGCTTTCCATGGGAGGTACATCAGCCGACCTGGCAGGTGGATCAGCGGAGCAACCATTTCCAATGGCAGAGACTTTATCTCTGCTGGTATTTGACGGCTCCGGACGGATTTGTCGCTTTGAGCTGCAGCCCGAATATTACACCAGTGGGAAGGTTGTATCAACATTCGAAAACCTGGCGCCGGGTAGGGCTGATGCTCTTCGGTTGACCAGTGTGAAATCGAGTGAGGAGCTGATGCTGGTGTTTTCATCTGGGCGGATCGCTACCATTCCGGTTGCAGAGATCCAGGCGGTTCTGCACAGTGAACAGCCGGTCGATTGGGGCAGCGTAAGGCTGCCATCTCCCCTCCAGCCGGGAGAGAGCCTGGCGTGTCTGGTTCCCATTGGTCGCCTGGCATTAGCGGATCATTTTATACAGGTAAGCCGGCGTGGCTTTGTGAAGAAGATCCGTGCAAACATGGCAGAGTCGATTTTCGCCAACCATTATATTGGAACCAGCATCAAGCTTGCTGCTGATAAAACCTTCGCGACGCTGTTATGTCAGAATGATCAACGGATAGCCCTGGTCAGCGAGCAGGGATACCTGGTTTGCCTGGAAATTAAAAAGCCTGCCATTCGCGGTGGAGGAAGTATTGAAGCTGGATGCAACCGATCACCTGGTATCAGCATTTTTGCCTGATGACGGACACATGATCCTTGTCCTGACACAGAATGGTAAGATCATTCAGCGCGTGGTGTCCAGCCTGGAGGTGACCAGCTCATTCCGCTCAAAAGGTCAGGCGCTGTACTCGGCTGCCCGGCGGGAGCAAGGGGTGCGGGTGGTCTCGGCGGTATCTGCCAGTGAGGTGGATTGGTGCGCTGCTCTTGACTCGGAAGGCAAACTGACACTGCAGCGTGTTCAGGACCTGCTCGATACGGGCACGATCTCGGCATCCAATGAGATGGTGGCTTTGTCTACATTTTCTCCGCCTGATATTTCGTCTTAATCCACCAGGAAAGCCACATGGGTTTGCGTATAGGACTGGACTTTGGCACCTCTAATTCCGGCATCGCTGTCTTTGATGGCGAGCGTGTGCAGGTGCTGCCGCTTGATCCGAAAAATATGCTTCCTGAGGTGGTTAAGACGATCCTGTATATCACCCGTGAGTATGACACCAGCATTGGACAAGAGGCGATCGAGCTGTACTACAGAAATTATGTCAACCGGCCGAGAAGGTATGTCAAGAAATGGGCTGGAGAAATCGATTATTTTGGCGCTGATCTGCATTACGTGCGGGATATCTTTGTTTATGAGGATGAGCTCAAGCCAGGAAGGCTGCTGCAGTACATCAAGACAGCTCTGCGAAAGAGCGGAAGCCAGAGCGCTTACAAGGGCACCCAAATTTTCGATCGCTATTACCGGGTTGAGGATCAGGTCAGCCTGTATCTCGGCTTGTTGAAAGAGCGCGCTGAACATTTCCTGGATGAAAAAATCAGTGGTGTCGTCCTGGGGAGACCGGTGAAGTTCTCGGATGATCCTGAGCAGGACGCTCACGCAGAAGCAATACTGCACCGGGCAGCAATCTCGGCTGGTTTTGATGAAATCCAGTTTGAGCTTGAACCCGTTGCTGCGGCTCTGTATTATGAGACCAGCCTGAAAGACGCAGAAACAGCCCTGGTATTCGATTTTGGTGGGGGTACTTTGGATATCGCCATTCTGCGCCTGGGAGACATGCACAGGCGAGAGATCTATGCCAGCGGGGGGATCGATATTGCCGGAAGCGACTTCGACCGGGCGATCATCCAAAAACGTCTGTTACCCCTTTTTGGCCTCGGTGCTGTCCAGCACAATCCGGAGATACTTGACTTAATTCAAGCAGTTCCGGATTGGATGGCGCTGCCGGAATTGAGTACTCCAATAAACAAGAATCATCTGGGAAAAGCAATTCGAGCCGGGATTGCACCGGTACGCCTGGAAACATTGCAAGCTTTAATTTTTAATGATCTGGCTTTCACCTTCTATAACCAGGTTGAATCAGCCAAGATCGCCCTTTCAAGCCAGGGAGCAACCATCATTGCACTGCAGAACGATGATATCGATCTGTGGGAATTGTATACCCGGGCACAGTTCGAGCAGGATATTGCTGAGTATTACGAACAGATTGAACGAGTGTTATTAGATACCCTTGCCGCGTCTGGTTTGAGCTCACAAAATATCGACGCAGTCGTTAAAACAGGCGGGTCATCGAATATACCGATATTCACACAGATGTTGGCGCGGATTTTTGGCGCAGAAAAAGTTAAGTCGCCCAATGCATTCAGCAGTGTGACCGCTGGTTTGGCGATCCGCGCTTATTATGGCTGATCATTTCGAATGTTCGCGAGATTCTGCCCGAGACTGTGTGTATATCCTGTTCAGGTAAGCTGCAATATTGGCATCGACCACTTCTGGATTGTAATTTGCTTCGATGTACCTTCGACCTGCCAGCCCCATCCGATGAGCCAGCACAGGCTGCTCCCATAGCTGTTGTATTGCCTGGCGTAGCGCCTGGACATCAGAAGGGGGTACCAGCATCCCGGTTTCGCCATGCTTGACGAATGTGGGCATGCCGCCTGTATGGGTAGCAATGACTGCTTTCCCGAATGCCGCGGCTTCGAGGACTACGTTAATCCCTGCGCCGTTATGGTTGGTGCGCTCGAGCGGTACGACAACGAACCGGGCTTTCTGGTAGTGCTTTAGCAGCTCTTCTTCCGGCAGGTAACCCATGAAGTGAATCCATTCAGGGATCGTGTGATTGACCTGACCGGCCAGCTTGTCACCGAATTTGCTTGAAACAAACAGCTCGGTCTCGCAGCCGGGCAATCCTTCTAATGCTCGGAGCAGGGTGAGGTAATCCCGTTTGGCTACTCCTGCGCTTAATATTGGGCCATCACCGGGTGTATCCGATGGCAGAACCTTCCTGAGGTATTTTGCCGATTCATATTGGAACAGGCGATCTTCAGGGACTCCCAGGTCTTTTGCCAGGAAGTTATAACTTTCCTGGGAAAGATAACCGATCCCAGCCCATTTTTTCGCAATCCCTGTAGCGCGGGCCAGCCGCGCCTTAGGCGCAGATTCTAAATGGTGGGCAATGACAACCAATGGTTTTTTTAGGCGCAGGAAGCTAAGCGGTATAGCGACTTTTTCGGATCCAGCCCAGATGATATCAAAATCTTTGGACATCGATTTTGCCCGTAAGGAAAGGTAGAGATCTAATCGCAGCTTTTCTTCCAGGCGGCGCCATATTCGAGGCACGTGTGCATAAACCTGGTAGTCCAGTACATCCGCCTGGCGGCTTGCCTCGGGGATGAAACCCGTTTCGACGCGAAGAATCCTGGGCGCTAAATTCATAACGAAGACGATTTACAACAGCTCATAGATCATCAAAACTCACAAGCCCATAACGGATTGCTGCGATGGCAGCCTGAGTGCGATCTGAGACGCCGAGCTTCTTGAATATATCGCTGGTGTAATTGCGTACTGTCCCTTCGGTAAGGAATAATTGCTGTGCAATATCCACGTTGCTCAACCCCTGTGCCAGCAGCTTGAGGACAGCCGATTCACGCTCGCTGAATTGGATGGTGGTTGGAGAGGCTTTTGGAGCAGGACGGCTGGTGTATCTCTCAAGAACCTTACCTGCAACCTGCGGATCCAGGAAGGTTTTCCCTTCCACGGTGCCTTTAATAGACGCAATTAAATTAGATGGAGGCGTATCCTTCAACAAGTAGCCGGCAGCTCCGCTGCGTACTGCGTCGAATAACCATTCATCATCGTCATAGGTCGTCAGGATCAGCACATAAATATGCGGGAATTTCTCCCGTATCTTTCGAGTGGCAATAATGCCGTTCATCACCGGCATTTTTAAATCCATTAACACGAGATCTGGTTGAGAAGACTCGGTTAGCTCCAATGCTTCAGCGCCATCGTGGGCGATACCTACGACTTCAATATCTGGGGCAGAGCTTAAAATTTTTGCCAGACCCTCGCAAACGATTACCTGGTCATCACAGATCAGCACCTTGATCATCGGGCACCTTTATAGAAAATTGGATCGTCATTCCTTGATCGGGCAGGCTGTAAACATCAAACGTCCCCTGGATTTCTGCGGCACGTTCCTGCATGCCCCGTAAGCCCAGTCTATTCTCGTAATCCATGCTGTCGAGATCGGACCCAACGCCATTATCCTGAATTTCCAGTCGCAGCCGGTTCTTGTCAACGCCAAATGTGAGCAGCACTTTGGTTGCCTCGGAATGGCGGACGATATTCTCCAGGCTTTCCTGGGCAATGCGATAGATGCTTTGTTCTACCTGTGCGGGTAGTTCTGGGATTTTTTCATTAATTTTTAGTTTCAGCTCGAAGTCCGCTCTGGAGGCAGCTTCCAGTGCCAGGTTACGGATGGCGATTGCAAGTCCTAAGTCTTCGAGAGGAAGGGAGCGTAAATCTTTTAAAGCGCGGCGAGTTTCGTGCAGCCCGGACCTGGTATCCAGGAGGGCGCGGTCCAGCATATTCTGTATCTCAGCCTGTTCGTCAGGCACCATCAGCTTGATCGCCTCCAGATTGACTATCTGTCCGCTGAGGGTGTGAGCCAGGGTATCGTGTAGCTCGCGTGCCAGGCGGTTGCGTTCCCGGCTGAGGGTCAATTGTTCAAGGGTTTCTGCGTGCAGGCTGAGCCGGTAATTCGCCTTGATCAGTGATTTGCTTTGGGTGTGCTGTGTCCTGACTAACTGAGCCACAATATGTCCCACTGTGCCAAAGGCGAAAGCGCGTATCAATGGAACGCCCAGGATGGGCAAAGTCTCAATAGTGATCCCACCGACGACAGGAAGTAGAACCAGGAGCTCTATCACGGCTGTCAATACGATTACAACCAAAACCCAGCGAAACCCATACTGCCAGGCAATTAATACCATCGGAACAATCAGTATAGGAAATAACAACCAGCTTCGAACGATCAACAATGGTAGATCTTTAACCATTGGCTCAGCCAGATAGAAGAAATTACTGAAAACTGGCACAATGGTGGCGGTCATCAATGCGATCGGAAGATACCAGGCTTTTAATTTTTGGTGTAGCCAGGATAAGGATAAGTAAATGGAAAGCGCTACATTGGTGAGCAGATTGAGAGTGAGCTGCATCTGAGATGAACTGGCGCTCTCTCCAGCCTGGATGGCAGTAAAAACAACCAGGGTAGCAAAATACATCATTGCTATCCCCGTAAAGTAGCGGAAAATTCGCAGCAACCCGGGTTGGATAGCCGTATTCATATACTTATCATAACATAAGAGCTCCGTCGTAATTATCGCTGCCGCATGCTCTCGGAAAATCATGACACGCGTCACCGTGTGGGTGACACGTGTCATACTGGTCGATGGCGTACCGCACCTGTTCTCTTATTCACCTTCGAGATATAAAACAGGGAGAAATAAAATGACCTGGTGGTGGGTTGCCGCCAGGTCAATGGAGCGTAGTGATATGGAAAATGTCATTGAGATTCGAGATCTCTATAAGCAATATCCTTCTCAGAAGGATAAATCGGTGGTTTCGAACTTAAATCTATCGATTCCCAAAGGTCAGTTATACAGTCTCGTTGGTCCTGATGGTGCGGGGAAGACCACGACCCTGCGGATACTGGCGACCGTAATCAGGCAAAGCAGCGGCAGTGCCTCTGTATTGGGTTACGATGTCATTTCCAAGGCGGAGAAAGTCAGGCGGATCATTGGTTATATGCCGCAAAACTTCAGCCTGTATCCTGACTTGAGCGTTATCGAAAACCTGAATTTTTTTGCTGACATCCACAATATCCGAGGCAGCCATAAAAAGGAACGTATCGCAGAAATGCTTGCCTTCACCCGACTGGATCGCTTTCAAACTCGCCGGGCAGGCGCTCTTTCTGGTGGAATGAAGAAAAAGCTGGCTCTGGCTTGCGCGCTGGTACACGACCCGGAAGTCTTGATCCTGGATGAGCCATCTACGGGAGTCGATCCGGTGAGCCGGCGTGAGTTGTGGGTCATCCTATCTGAGGTTGTCCACCAGGGGGTTACTGTGATCGTAAGCACTCCTTATATGGATGAGGCGGAACGCTGCCATCAGGTGGGTATGTTATACGCAGGGCAGCTCCTGGTTGCGGGACCTCCTGAGGAACTGACTGCGAAGCTGCCCTTTGAGATTGTTGAAGTGAAAACCAAGCCTCGTAAGGCGATGCGCCAGATTGTCACAGAGACGCCTGGCATCCTGGAATGGCGACCAGTGGGAGATCGATTGCGGCTGGCGGTTGCTAATAGTAATGGAGATCAACCTGGTGCGCTCGGTACAAAACGAGTCATGAATTCATTGAGCAACCGCTTCGAGGAAGAGTCCATGGAAGTACGCTTGCTGCGGAAAGCGAAACCGTCCATGGATGACGTTTTTGTCCACATGGTAAACGAACAGCGGAGCGTTAAATGACTGAGTCCAACAACGCCATCGAAACCCACCGGCTAACAAAGCGATTTGGCAGTTTCACCGCAGTCAATGAAGTGAGCTTTTATGTGCCGAAAGGCGAGATTTTCGGCTTGTTAGGTCCCAATGGGGCAGGCAAAACTACAACCATTCGCATGTTATGCGGAATTATGCGACCCACTGATGGTCGAGGGCATGTCCTCGGTTTTGACCTCGCGAAACAGCCAGAGGAAATTAAAAAACGCATCGGGTATATGTCGCAGAAGTTTTCGCTTTACAACGACCTGACGCCTCGCGAGAACCTGGCTTTCTATGCTTCCGTTTATTCAGTTCCCAGGGAATCGCGAGCGAAGCGAATTTCTGAATTGATTGAGATGGCTGGCTTGGGCGAGCACGCACGGAGTCTCACCCGCAATCTATCTGGCGCCTGGCGCCAGCGACTGGCACTGGCGTGTGCCATCGTGCACAACCCGCCCATGCTATTTCTTGACGAAGCCACCGCAGGGGTAGACCCTGTCTCGCGGCGCGAATTTTGGGATTTGATCTATCGTATGGCTGGCGAGGGCGTGAGTGTACTTGCGACTACTCACTACATGGACGAAGCGGAGTATTGCAACACCATCGGTATGATGTATCGAGGAGAAATGATCGCCCTGGCTTCTCCGGATACATTACGTGATCAACTGCCAGGTGTGCTGCTGCAGGTGGATTGTGATCGACCGATCCAGGCAGCACAATTTTTGGCTGGCTTACCCGGAGTCATCGATGCTGCGGTACATGGCGTTCAGGTGCATGTATCTCTAGAGTCTCTGGATTATCAAACAGATATCGAGAAGGCGCTTGCCCAGGCAGGATTCTTAGTCGCCCAGTCTGAGGTCATTCAGCCATCTCTTGAAGACGTTTTTATATACATGGTCGATAAAAGTCGCGCGGCTGCCGATGAGCCTGCGCATGTCGATGAGCAGGGAGCATAACAATGGAACGACTATGGACTATCATGCGCAAGGAGCTTTACCATATCTGGCGCGATCCACGCACTTTGGGATTGATCCTATTATTGCCCGCTATGCTGCTAATCTTACTGGGGTATGGGGTAACAGGTGAGAGAACGAGCATCCCAATGGCGGTGGCGGATCTTTCAAAGTCAGATGAAAGCCGAAGTTATGTCGAATACTTTACAACTAGCAATGACTTTAAACTAAAGTACGATGTTTTAAGTGAGGACGAGATATTGACCTTGATGGATCAGGGAGATATAGATGTCGGTATCTTGATTCCTGAGGATTTTGGACGCAATCTCTCCACAAACCAACCTGCCAAAGTGCAGTTATACGTTAATGGCTCAACAGATCCAACGGATGCACAGACAATCCAATTGAAGCTTAACGCAATCAGCCAGATTGTCTCCCAGGATATTCTGGTTGAACAGCTCAGTGTCACTCCTGCTGCTGCGGGCTTACGTTTACCGATTGATACCTACATGAAAACGCTCTACAATCCAAACGGTGATCGAGAGCTTTATATGATCCCGGGTTTAATCCCGATCATCCTTCAGGTGCAGGCGCTGCTTCTGGCGACCCTGGCAATAGTCAAAGAGCGCGAGCAAGGTACGATGGAACAGTTAATTGTCACCCCCATACGATCCTGGGAGCTGGTGTTAGGGAAGATCATCCCTTATCTGTTGGTTGGTGTGATTAATTTGTTTGCGCTATTGTGGCTATCCAAGGTGTTGTTTAATGTCATTATTGCAGGCAGTTTCTGGGAGCTGGTCGGATTGAGCCTGGTATTTATCATTGGATCGCTGGGCATGGGCGTGCTGATTTCAAATGTCTCGCAATCACAAATGCAGGCAATCTACCTGGCTGTCTTTGTGGTGCTGATCCCGGCGATCATCCTTTCGGGTCTGTTATTTCCTCGTGGGGATATGCCTCCTGTTACATACATATACAGTGAGCTGTTACCCGTGACCCATTACCTGGAAATTACTCGGGCGATCATCGTCCGAGGGATACCTGCCATCATGCTGTGGTGGGATGCGATCTTTCCTCTAATAACATTGAGTATTGGCTATTTCATCCTCAGTGTGCTGGCATTTCGGAAACGAATTTAAAGGTGAATTATGGACCGATATGCCACCAAATTCATTTAAATCGCTACAGATTCAATCAAGCAGTTTGTAGAAACTGAAACTATGTTTTGTCGTGAGACAGATTATTGGAGAATAAAAATGAAGAAAAACCTGACTACAGTAATATTAGCAGTGCTCATTGCGGTGCTCCTCAGCTCGTGCAGTGTTTTTAACAGCAGCAACACTGAAGATGAAGGTCTCACTGCTTCGGGTACCATTGCCAGTGATAGTATCCGCATTGCACCAGAGATTAGCGGCAAGGTGCTCAATATCGCAGTAACGGAGGGCAGCAGTGTAAAAGCCGGGGATGAGCTTTTCAACCTGGATGATGAGATGCTGACGGCGCAAGTCGACCAGGCGCAGGCTGCCATCGACCTGGCAGACGTAACCTTTGAGGCAGCCCAAGCGCAGCTTGCCAGTGCCCAGGTGCAGTACGAGCTGGTTATCCAACAAATGCGCCTTAGCGATATGCAAAACCGCTCAACAGCCTGGACAGCGCCATCTCCAGAGGCTTTTAACCAACCCATTTGGTATTTTGAGAAAAGCGAACAAATCACCGGGGCGCAGGCAGAGGTAGATTCAGCAAGTCAAAATTTGGAAACCGAACAGGCGAACTTGCTGGCTGAACAGAAGAATGCGAGCAACGCTGACTTCATGCAGATTGAACAACGGTTGGTTGAAGCACAAATGGCGTTTACAGTAGCAGAACAGACACTCAGTCAAGCACAGTCGGCGAGTGACAATGAAGTCCTAGTGGATGCAGCCCAAAAGCAGATGGATGCAACCCAGGCGGAATTAAACTCAGCCCAGCTGGATTACGACCAGGTCCTGAGCACCAGTGCCGCTGACACAATTCTTGAAGCGCGCGCTCGGGTGGCAGTTGCACAGGCGCGCCTCGATTCTGCGAGAGACACCCTGGCAGGGTTGCAAACCGGGGAAAACTCTTTGCAAGTCCAGGCTGCTGGAGCTGGTGTTACGCAGGCTGAGACGGCAGTTTCACAGGCGCAGGCAAATCAGGTGCAGGCGCAGGCAGCGTTAGATTTAATACAATTGCAGCTAGACCGCAGCAGCGTATTTGCGCCGAAAGATGGGGTTGTGTTATCACTGAATTTCGAGACCAGTGAGCTGGTTTCTGCAGGCAGTGTGGTCTTAACCCTGGGGCAATTGGATGAAGTCAACCTGACAGTCTATGTACCGGAAGATGAATATGGCAAGATCCGTATCGGGCAAGAGGTGATTGTGACCGTAGATTCATTCCCGGGAAGGGAGTTTACCGGGCATGGTCACCCATATTGCGGATGAGGCAGAGTTCACGCCTCGCAATGTCCAGACTGTCGAAGGACGAAAGACCACAGTTTATGCTGTTGAAATCACAATGCCAAATTCTGATCTGGTGCTGAAACCAGGGATGCCAGCGGATGTCGATTTCAATATTCCTTAAGGAAATTACAAATCAAGCATTCATTACAGCCTGACATTTCCTGACCCATTCAGCATCCATCCGATCCAGACGATTCTTCTTGAGGTTCTCCTGGATTACCCACCTGACGTCTTTGTCGGACGTAGAAAGCCATTTCTCGAAGGTAGCCTTGCCCACATCGGGCAAGGCTACAACTGCAACACTCCAGCAATAACCGAGACCTTTTCGCAGGGCAATGAAATCATCGCTGCGGCGGTCGTCGATAAGATGGATACCAACCGTAATGTCATCCAGGATCTGCAAGACTGCCCTGGCGTGAGCTGCCTGGGAGAGCAATCTGGGCTCGCAGAGAGCTGCTGCAGCAGCCCTCTGTTCTAGTGGCGATCCTTTACTCCAATCCTGCATTGCGATTATTAACCCATCCATATCAACGTCGCCATATCGTTGGAGCGCCATGGCAACAGCCTCGCGAACACGCCAGCGCGGGTCAGATGCGTGCCCGCGCAGGACTGGAAGCAAACTGGCGTCGCCTTCGGCAAGGAGTCTGCCAAATCCCACAACGCCACAAAAGGCAAGAAATTCGTAAGGTGAATTTACCGGAGCCTGGCTGGATGAATAGGATGTGTAACGCAAGAACAGGTCCAGGTCGCCTTCGTCTGCAACTGCTTGAGCCAGCTCAATGTTGCCGCGCGGACCGGGCAGCCCGGATTCCTGTAATAAGAATGCATCCCATTCTTGCATGGTGCGAAGTTTCAGGCAATAGTCATCTGTTTTCATACCAACTTCTCAATCATGGCAACCCGATTGCTTATTCATCTTATTATAACCATCTCGCGCAGGGCATCAGCATTTATTTCCTGCCTTCCAGGGCTAATCGCAAGGTGACTTTTCCTCCTCCCGAGAAATGATTTGCCGGTCTGGCTTATGAAAAGATTAATGTAGAGGATCTAGAGAGACTAAAGGATCAACTCTACTTAATTTTTTCAGTATCTATCCAAAAACAATGAGTAGCCTGGCAATGTGCATTATAGGTCTCTAGATAGAATTGGGCAAAAAGCCATTCGCGTTATAATGTGTCCATGGACCTCTTCACCCACGCCATGCAACGACCGCATGAAAGCCGAAGCTCCCCTCGCGGCACGCATGCGCCCGCGCACGCTGGATGAATTCATCGGTCAGGAGGAGATCGTTGGTCCCGGCAAGCTGCTGCGTCGTGCCATTGAAGCGGATCGCTTGTTTTCATCGATTATTCTGTGGGGTCCACCAGGGACTGGGAAGACGACCCTGGCTATGGTGATTGCCAACTTGACCAAAAGCCATTTTGAGACACTCTCGGCGGTGCTGGCGGGAAAAGCCGATCTGCGAGTGGTGATCGATGCGGCAATCGAGCGGCGCAAGCTGTATCGAAAACGCACCATCTTGTTTGTGGATGAAGTGCACCGCTGGAATAAAGCTCAACAGGATGGGCTTCTGCCGCATGTGGAGAATGGAACCTTCACCCTAATTGGTGCAACGACCGAAAACCCCTATTTTGAGGTCATCGGTGCGCTGGTCTCACGCTCACGTGTTTTCCAATTGCGGGCTTTGACGGATGCCAATGTGCAGAAGATATTGGAATATGCCCTCAATGACTCCGAGCGGGGTTATGGCGCTCGTAAGGTGCAGGTCGATGAGGATGCTATGCAGCACCTGATCCGCGTGGCGGGTGGTGATGCGCGCAACGCGCTCAATGCGCTCGAGCTGGCGGTGGAAAGCACTCCTGAGGATGCACAGGAAGTGATCCACATTACCCTGCAGGTTGCTCAAGAGTCTATCCAGCGCCGAGCTGTTTTATATGATAAAGACGGTGACGCCCATTACGACACCATTTCTGCCTTTATAAAATCTGTGCGTGGCTCGGATCCGGATGCAGCGCTTTACTGGCTGGCGAAAATGCTCTATGCAGGTGAGGATCCACGTTTTATCTTGCGCCGGCTGATCATTCTGGCTGGTGAAGATATCGGTTTAGGGGATCCAATGGGACTGGTGGTTGCCTCCGCTGCCATCCAGGCATTTGAATTCATCGGCTTGCCGGAAGGGATTTACCCGATCGTTGAAGCCACGCTGTATCTCTCCACTGCGCCGAAGTCGAATTCAGCCGGAGCGTATTTTAAAGCTTTTCAATTGGTCGAAGAGCAGGGAAAGCTGGATGTTCCACAGCATCTCCAGGATGGCAACCGCGATGCACGCGCCCTGGGACATGGCAAGGGATACCAGTATCCCCACGAGAGCCCCGACCATTTCTTGCCACAGCAGTATCTGCCGCGTGATCTGCTCGGCACTTATTTTTACCAGCCTTCCGATCTCGGTTACGAACAGTCAGTGGTCGAACGGTTAAAGCGCTGGCGCGAAGCCCAACGCCAGGCACTGGGGGTCAGCCGAGTGGAAGAGCTTCCTGATCTACTCCCAGGAGTCCATCCTGGAAATCAAACACAAGCACAAGCCTTCTACCGGCGCAGGAACATAGTATGCCCGATTTTCTTTTAATTCGACACGGGGAGACCGATTTTGTGAAGAAAGGCATGTTGGCAGGCCGCCTGTCAGGTGTACACCTGAACGATACAGGCCGTGCCCAGGCTAAAGTGCTTGCGGACACGCTGGCTGGAACACCGATAAAGTCGCTATATTCCAGTCCACTGGAGCGCACCCTCGAGACAGCCGAACCGCTTGCCAGTGCGCTAAATTTGCCAATTCATCCCTGCGAGGGATTGCTTGAGACGGACATTGGGGATTGGGCGGGAGAGAAGCTCGCGACGTTGAGACGGCAAAAGAAAATTTGGAAGGTTGTGCAACACTCCCCAGCACTGATGCGTTTCCCGGGTGGTGAAACCTTCGCTGAAGGGCAGATGCGCATCGTAAACGAGCTGCTCGCCATCGCGGCTGCACACCAACCTCACGATCTGATCGCCTGTGTCTCGCATGCTGATCCCATAAAACTGGCGATAGCCTATTTCATTGGGCTGCCGCTGGATATGTTCCAGCGCCTTGTAATCTCACCAGGCTCGATCAGCAGACTGCAGATTAGCGAATCCAGCAGCAGTGTGATCGGGCTAAACAGCATTCCACCGATTTCAATTATTAAAACCTGATTCTGGTATACTTTATCCGACTTACGGAGACACAATGCCATCTATTGAACTTGACCTGAACCCCGTTTCTCATATCACGACAGATGCCATCGGAAAGCCTGGTCAGCGCGTGTTTTATCTGCAAGGCTGGCAAGGTGATAAGGTTGTTACGTTAATTGTCGAAAAGCTTCAAATCCAAACTCTGGCGGTAGGTTATGAGCAATTCCTGGCTGAGATATACGAGAAATTCCCTCATCTACAGCAAGAAACGGCGGGCTATGACGAAGACCGTATGCGCATTCTTCCACCAGTCGATCCGTTATTTCGCGTGGGTGAGATAGGTCTCGGTTATGACACCGCAACAGACCTGGTGGTGCTGGTAGCTCGAGAGATTGTGCAGGAAGAACAAGATCCAGATGATGCGGGCGTGGTTCGCTTCTGGTGCACTCGCTCACAACTGCATTCATTGTGCCGCTGGGGGATGGAAGTGGCTGCGCGCGGCCGGCCGATTTGCCCTCAATGTGGTGAGCCAATCGAACCAGAAGGTCATTTCTGCCCCAAAAAGAACGGTCATAAACATTAATTTGATTGTTGCAGCATGTTCTCTGTGGCAATTCTGACTCTAGTGCATATCCAATGATGCCTTATACTCACCAGGACACATTGGCTCTCCTCGCCCAGGGTGAATTAGAAATAACAGGTAAGTTTCTTTGGGGCTCCAACTATACTTTTTTCGCTGAAGTACGCCATCTAGATCAAACGGTTCAAGCAGTCTACAAGCCCACGCGCGGCGAGCGCCCACTGTGGGATTTTCCCACAGCCAGCCTGGGACGCAGAGAAGCTGCTGCTTATACGGTCAGCCAGGCACTTGGTTGGGGATTCGTGCCGCCGACGGTATATCGGAAGAAGGCGCCGATTGGACCAGGATCGCTGCAGTTGTTTATTGAGCACGATCCAGAATATCATTATTTCAATTTCTCCGAGGAAGACCGACAGCGCCTGAAGCCTGTTGCCTTGTTTGACATCCTGATCAACAATGCGGATCGCAAAGGCAGCCACATCCTTGTGGACGCAGACCGCCATTTATGGTTAATCGACCATGGTCTTTGCTTCCACGTCGAGGAGAAATTACGGACAGTTATTTGGGATTTTGCCGGGCAGGAAATCCCTGACGAAATGTGTGAAGATCTCAATCGGCTGTATCAATTACTGACTGGTGCCTCACCAGACTCAATCGACCTTGTCGGAAATCTTCGTGTAAATCTCAGCCCTGCAGAAGTGCGCGCGCTGGCAAGACGAGCGGAGCACCTGGTGAACTCTCACCGGTTCCCGCTCCCCGATCTGGACCGCAGGCCATTCCCCTGGCCTCAACTTTAATTAATTTGGATAAACTGACCGCGAAAGGAAGGTAGCAGTGGCTCATTACAATCTGGCAATGATGGGGTTTGGGAATGTTGGTAAAAACCTGGCACGGTTGCTGTTAACCAAGCAGTCTGAGCTGCGACAACGGTATAACATCACCTTCTCCGTTACCGGGATTTCGACCGGCAGGCACGGGATGGCGATTGATCAAGACGGGTTCGATCTGGAAAACGCGATCAGGCTGGTGGAGAGCGGTGGAAATCTGCAGTCAGTTTCCAAATTGTCTCCCTCACCGGATGGATTTGATTTCATCCGCAGGTGCGGAGCGGATGTGCTGTTTGAAAATTCGCCAGTAAATTACCAGACAGGCAAACCAGCATTGGATTATATTCGCCTGGCGCTGGAATGTGGAATGCACGCCATCACCGCCAACAAAGGCCCGGTTGTGCACGGGTATCATACATTAACCGAGCTGGCAAAAGCGAAGGGAGTAAAATTTTATTTCGAATCGGCAGTTATGGATGGCGCGCCAATCTTTTCCTTGTTCCGCGAAACATTACCCGCTGCCCAACTCAAATCATTTCGAGGGGTGCTGAACTCAACCACGAATTTGATCCTGACCTGCCTGGAGCAGGGGAAGACTTTTGAGCAGGCGGTGTCGTACTGCCAGGAGATTGGAATTGCTGAAACCGATCCCAGCGGAGATATCGATGGCTGGGATGCATCTGTGAAAGTGGCTGCGCTGGTGACCGTCATCATGGATCACCCACTCAAGCCTGACCAGGTAGACCGTACCGGGATACGCGAAATCACACCCGAGGCGGTGTTCCTCGCTCGCCAGCAAGGGAAACGATGGAAGCTGGTGTGTTCAGCTGAACGGCAGGGGAATGGTGTTCGCGCAGTGGTCCGGCCTGAGCTGGTTTCTCAGGAATCGCCATTATTTTCCGCTGAAGGGACTACCAGTGTTGTTCAGTTTGAGTCGGATGTGCTGGGCCGCCTGTCAATCACCGAAGAGAATCCGGGACCGATGACGACTGCGTATGGCAACCTGGCTGATTTCATAAATGCTGTAACAGGATAAGAAAATCGTCTCTCATCACGATTCTGGACAGCCGCCATTAATGTAAGTGAAAAGCCGCGGCGCATTGAATGCGTTAAACAACTCAGGATTGAGCAGACGATAAGGGGCAAGCCTGTCGCGTCCCTGAGGTCCTTTGCGTAGGCGCAGCCGCTGGGTCTTATCAATTGGCTTAAGGTAGTGCTCATTTAATAAATGTCCCCAGGCATTGGGGCGCATATAAATTGGTCCGTCGATCAGGATTCCATTGCCTTCCTGATTAGGTGCGAGCATGCCCAGGCGCGCAACCACGTCATATTCATTGGCGAAATTTTCGATCCATGGTACCGGACGTCCTGCATTGCCATGTGGGCTGTACCAGGTCATCTTGTTGGCGCAATTGGCGAAACAGTAAATTTCGAGCTTACTTAATTCATCGATACTTAATGGCTCGAAATCGTCGAGTTCCAATATTCCTTCGTAAGGGAATATGAAGACGGGCTCGCCTGTTGGAGCAGCCAGCTCCACTGGAGGGAATTGTGCACCAATCGTCGCAGGAGCACCCTCGGCACCAAGCGCCTGGCTGCTGCTGGTGAGTGCCCTCAGCATATTTAGCACCACACTGGTGATAATCGTGCCTTGTGAGTGTGCAATGACGACCACACGTTTCTTATCAGTTCGCTTTAACGCTGAAAATATTGGTGGAAATGCTTTTCGTGATGCTTCCTGGATATCCCCCCATCCGGTCTTCCACTCCTTATCGAAAGCACATTCTTTTAGATCAATCAATACACCCTGGGTGGTATTTTGGATGATGGTGATAGGGCGGTGAAATAGATCCGCCAGGTAAGCGGCATTAATTTGTGCGACATCTGGGTTGGTCATAATGCCGTTGATGAAGAACCAGGCTTCATTTGGGAAGCTTGTAAAATCTCCTTCCTGGTCAGGTCGACGGTCTATAATCGTCGGTCTGAAGAAAAAACTCTTCACCAGTGGCGGGCTGAGCGGGGGTGGTTTCACCGGTAGAGATGGCAGGACTGTATCAGCGATATAGCGCAGAGCACGCAATGGTTTCCAGGGGCTCAACAGGCTGTATTCTGAATATGTATGCAGCGGTAGCCAGGACAGCGGTTTGCCCAGGATGGAGGAGAAATAAAAAGGAGGCCAGAAATCGATTGAATCCCGGACTATGCCAAGTAGCTCCAGGAAGTTTTTCTGAAATTGTTGATTGGAATAGTTTTCAAATCGAGTTTGTTTCTATCTGTCATTGTTGGCTCTCCTGAGCAAAGAAATTCCGCATATGTTTCAAATAAGCAGGATCAATCCCCAATCCATTCAACGATCGTGGCTTCCCCTTGCCCCACCCCCACGCATAATGTCGCCAGACCATAATAGGGTCGTTTTTCAGATGGAGCCCGCCGGCGCATCTCATGCACCAGCGTGGTCATGATCCGGGCTCCTGAGCAGCCCAGCGGGTGACCTAGGGCAATCGCCCCGCCATTGACGTTGGTCAACTTCTGATCCAACCCAAGCTCTTGTATCACAGCAAGGGCTTGCACCGCAAAAGCTTCATTCAGCTCTGTCAGGTGGATATCAGAGATGGTCAGCCCGGCGCGCTGTAAAGCCTTGTGGGTTGCCGGCACAGGGCCTAGACCCATTGTGCTGGGTCTCACGCCGGCTGCTGCGCTGGTTACCAGGCGAACCATCGGTTTCAATCCCAGTGCTTTGCCTTTGTCAGCGCTCGTGAGTAAAACAACCGCAGCGCCATCATTCAATCCAGACGAGTTACCGGCAGTCACAGTGCCTGAAGGTCGAAAGGCAGGTTTTAATTTTCCTAACGCTTCCATTGTGGTATCGCGGCGCGGTCGTTCATCATGAGAGATAACGACCGGCTCGCCTTTACGTTGGGGTATGCTGACTGGCACGATTTCTTCGGTAAATTTCAATGAATCCATTGCGGTTATAGCACGCTGGTGGGAATCGCAGGCAAAAGCATCTTGCTCCTCTCGAGTGATTTTCGTCAGATCAGCGATATTCTCAGCCGTCTCGCCCATTGATTCGGTGCCATAAAGCTCTTTCATAATCGGATTTGGGTAGCGCCAGCCGAGCGCTGTATCCCAGGCAGTCAGGTTTCCAAAAGGAAAACCGCTTTCGGCTTTGGGCAGCGAGTATGGGGCGCGGCTCATACTTTCCACGCCACCGGCGATGAATACATCTCCTTCTCCCACACGAATGGCGCGCGCAGCCTGGTTGATGGCATTAAGCCCGGATGCGCAAAGGCGGTTGAAGGTGACAGCAGCGACCTCGACCGGCAATCCCGCCAGCAGAGCTGCCATACGGGCGACATTGCGATTGTCTTCCCCGGCTTGATTAGCACATCCCAAATACACTTCTTCCACCTGAGCTGGATCGATGCCTGTACGTTTTACGAGTTCTTTCAGAACAGAAGCCGCCAGGTCATCTGAGCGCACCGGAGATAGACCCCCGCCTAAAGCGCCAATCGGTGTGCGTAAAGCATCGATCAACCAAACCTCATGCATTTCGTTTTCCTTTCCAAGCGCTGCCTGATGTGCTATCAGTCGTAAATGATCACAATGGTCGAACTGTGATTGATATCTATTATTCTACTCTCTCCGAGTGAAAAGGGATGAATATACGGCGTTCTGCGTAAAAATAACATAATTTCCGGAGGAGTTGTCAACGCCGTACAATATAATGAGCAGGTCGATAATTTCATATCGAGTAAAGGAATGTACCAATGCCCAGCTTTAACTCTCTTGTCACGCGGCTGCAAGAGCACGCCGCTCATATTCCCGAGCGTACAGCATTAGAATTTTTGGTGGATGGGGAAGAAGCCACTGCTCGGTTAAGCTACCAGCAATTAAACCAGCACGCCAAGAAACTGGCAACCTTACTTCAAAGCATTGAATCCCCGGGTGATCGTGCACTGCTGCTCTATCCCCCCGGCTTAGATTATGTCAGTGCATTTTTCGGGTGTTTATATGCTGGCGTTGTTGCCGTTCCAGCTTATCCCCCGGACGTGATGCGCATGGAGCGCTCGCTCCCGCGCTTTCTCGCCATTGTAAAGAGCGCTGACCCGAAAGTGATCCTTACTACATCACCGATCATGGCAATGGCGCAGATGATTTTAACTCAATATCCGGGGATGCCAGCGATGCAGTGGGTGGCAACCGACCAGCTTCTGGTAGAACCGGATGGGTCCAACTGGATTGAGCCTGATTTAAAACCGGATCAACTGGCTTTTCTGCAATATACTTCTGGCTCGACTGCTGAGCCCAAGGGGGTCATGTTAACCCACCAAAACCTGAGTTACAACCTGGAAGTTATCACGCGCGCCTTTGACTTAAACGCGGATTCTGACCGGGGAATGTTCTGGTTGCCGCTATACCATGACATGGGCTTGATTGGTGCGATATTGGGTACTGTATACAACAGCATAACTACTACACTGATGTCTCCTTTAGATTTTCTCCAACGACCGATGCGCTGGTTAAGGGCAATCTCCCATTTGCGGGCTACCGTCAGTGGCGGGCCGAATTTTGCCTATGACCTGTGTGCCCGTAAAGCCACCCCCGAGCAGATCGCGTCATTGGATTTAAGCTGCTGGCAAATTGCTGTCAATGGCGCCGAGCCAGTCCGCCCTGAAACATTGCATCGATTTGCCCAGGTATTTGCTCCGTGTGGTTTTGATGCCAAAGCGATGTACCCCTGTTATGGATTGGCAGAAGCAACGCTGCTCGTCTCAAGCAGGAAAAGGATGTCTGGAGTCAGGACCTTACGCGTAAAGACAGATGCGCTCACCCAAGATCAGGTGGAAGAGACTGGTGATGACGATCTTGACTCTCGCCTGCTGGTGGGATGCGGGCAGACCTGGCTGGAGCAGAAAATAGTGATTGTTGAGCCGGATACATTCCGGGAGTGCAAGCCGGACCGGCGTGGCAATACCCGGGTAGGAGAAATTTGGGTAAGTGGCGAAAGTATCGCCCAGGGTTATTGGGGACGCCCGGAAGAAAGCCAGCGAACCTTCTTTGCTCACCTAGATGGGCAACCAGCGCAGCGATATTTGCGCACTGGCGATCTGGGATTCCTGTCCAGAGGAGATCTGTATATAACAGGTCGCAGCAAGGATTTAATTATCATCGATGGTCTCAATCACTACCCCCAAGACATTGAGCTGACGGTTGAGAATTGCCATCCCGCCTTACGCCCGGGTTGCAGTGCGGCATTTTCTGTCGACAGGCGAGGACAGGAGCGATTGGTTGTGGTTGTCGAGATGGCAAAGCAGCGGCAATTGACGTTATTACAACAAGAACAGGGTGTGGATATCAACCCCGATTCTGTTTTGGCAGCGATCCGGAATGCTATAACCAGCCAGCACGACCTGCATGTTGACGACATCGTACTCCTGAAGCCAGGCAGCTTGATGAAAACCTCCAGCGGAAAAATCCAGCGCCACGCCTGTCGAGAGGGTTATCTCACCAACACTTTGGAAGTTTGGAAATCTGATTAATTGATTCGCGTTAGATTATAGACGCGGTCCTGCGTAGATCATCTATTTCAATTGCTAACTCGAAGGTTGGATAGCTACTTCAATCCGCCCAGGTCGGAGATGAGCACCCACCCGATCACAGATTTATCGGGTCCGCGGTATTCAACCAGCACACATTCCCGGTTAAAGTCATCGAAGCGCCGTTCGGAGGGTAAGAATCGCACCGGTCCTTCAGCGGGAATACGACCGACAGCATTAAATGTCTCGTAGCAGCCAGAACGCGCCCAAACATCTCTTAAGGCAATGCCAGCAGTCGGTGTTGGGGTTAGAGTAGCGGTCGCCGTCGGTGTGATTGTCGGTGTGACTGTAGGGGTGCTGGTAGTGGTCGGAGTGAGAGTTGCAGTTTGGGTAGGTGTCAGGGTGGGTGTAGGGGTGCGTGACAGCATGAAAGATTTAAAACCGTTGCTGGCAGCCCAACCGAGCAGGGAAAGCAATAAGATCACTCCAATTACACCAAGCATGCGCAGCCCAAAGCGGATGTTGCGATAACGTGAAAGCGATTTCCGCATTGCCACCACGCCCGGATCGTTGGGGAACTTCTGGCGAGCTTCAGCGCTCGTTTTAAATGCCTCCACCGGCCAGTTGGGGTGGTTCAAATAGGATGTGTTTGCGGTTGCCAGCTCATCAGCCAGCCGCTGGGTTTCACGGATCAGCTTATCGACCTCATTATTCAGTCGATCCAAACTGTCATCCATCCCCTCTAAACTGCGGATCTGGTCGAGCTGCTGTTTCGACTGGCGCGCCAGGAAAAGTGTCTCCTCGATCGTCACGCTGCGTTCTGCCTGAGATTTGAGCTCACGCGCCTGGTCTTTAAGAGGTGTCACAATGCGCGGAATCGCATTCTCGAAGCGTGCGCGCAGCCGCTGTAGAGCGGGATTTTCGCCAAATTCATTGGAGAGGTTGTCCAGTTCGAGCTTGGATTGCACCAGCAGCTTGGGCTCAATGCCGGCTGAATTCAGCGTATCATTGATCGAGCGGATCGTTTCTTTAAACTTCCGCATCCCCTGGGCGCGATCGGCATATTTGGGAAGACCGGTAGCTCGGTACGCCGTATCTACAGCATCGATGGCTTCATCTACCTGTCCAGCTCGAAATAACTTCAAGCCGTCCTGGTAAGCATTCTCAGCGTCAATATTTTCCTGCAGTTTCTGCTCAAACTCCTGACCTTCCTGCCAGCGCTGGATGCCTAAATCGCGCAAGGTCGATTGGGCTTTCAATAACAAGCGTCAGCGCATCCTGGTAGCGCCCCACACGGGCGGCGGATTGAGCTTTGCCAAAAGCAGAGGCGGCGTCTGCTGGGAGAGCCACGGAGGGAATATACCCGGTGCGCAGGTAATTATCCGCCTCCGTACGGTGCTGGCGGGCGCGCTCCCAATTGGGCTCGATTTGCAGGACTCGATCGTAAAGTTTTATCGCTTCAGAGAAGCGACCGCTGTAAAACGCTTTTTCGGCGGTCTCCATCGACTCTTCAGCGGTTGGATTATGCCCGCGGAGCTCAGGTGCAGCCCCCCCTTGAGTTGTGTTGGGCGTGCTGCTCGCGCTGCCTGACCAGGCGTCGCTTGCAACCTCTCCAGTAGAAGGGCTCCCCGCCAGGTTGGATTCCTCAGAATCCTCTGCCTGGCGAATTTGGTTTTTTAAATCTTTTCGAATGGTCTGTAAACGGCTGCGTTCATCCAGGCTCAGGTTTTCGAATTCCGGTGCATGAATAAAATCATCTATCTCGAGCATCAAGCGACGCATCTCCGCCATGGGAGGTGAGCCCTGGATTAACATTTCGTTCACTTTACTTTCAAAGAGATCAACTCGGCTCATTGTCTTCCTTTGTTGTTACCAATTCTTCTTCATCGAACAGGTTGGTGTATACCTGTTCCAAATCCTGACGAAGCTGGCTGGCTCGAGAGTATCCACTGGTCAGCAGCTGTTCCAATATTTCTTTCAGCTCAGGTGGAAGTCTCTGGTCATCGTAGGTCCACATCACTTTGTAGCTTTGATCGGCTTTCTCGATTTCTTCTACCCGGTTCGGTCCGTCCGCAAGAGCTCCTGGAGCAACTCGACCGGTAAAAATATGGTGGATAGCCCGCGCACCAAGCTGAACCAGATCGAATTGGATTTCTGCCTGGGAGAGTCCCTGGGGATGGTAACGCGCAACATTCCAATCGATCATGAAAATGCCATTATACAACTCGCTCCAATAATAGTGGAGCAGCTTGTGGTCGCGATAAACGATGTTTCGCAAGTGGGCGATTTCCAGAATGTCACAGATTTGTATAGCCATGCGGATAGCTTCTTCGACCGGTAAGAAGCGGCCGCGCGTGTAACCGGAATCACAAAGCCACATCAGATTTTCCTGGTGATCCCGCTTGGGGGTTATCAGATAGGGAATCCAGTCCTGATGTGAGCGATTTTCAAGGACTGAGAGGAAACTTTGAACCTCGTCTGGGCTATATCGCTCGATCGAGCCAGTCAGTTCGCGCCCGCCCAGAGGACGGTTATCAGGGGGGATTTGCGAGTTCTTGTCTAATTGGAGAAATCCACACTCAAGCAGGGGTGTAATGCCAGGGACATCCCGCATCAATGTTAAAACCAGTGCTTCTTCTCGAAATAGGGGAAGCGCGTAATCCAGACGGTCGGGGCGCATGAGTTTGACAGCCATTTGTTTAACCTGCCCACCTGGAACGCGCAGGAAACCGTTAAATGTGCGGGCAGATGATCCACGTGCTTCAGGTGCCCAAATGTCCAGCGGATCAGCTAAAAGCACGTCTTGACCAGCTCCAAACATTGCCGATTGCACACCGGTAATGAAAGGTTGGGCTGGTTGATCGCCGGATAAACGTTCCATGGGTATCCGCTTAGGAGCTTGAGAAGGCGGCGTGTATTTTCGCGGCTCCATGGCTTCCAGCCATGGCATCTCTTTCCCGATGTCGGGCACTTCTGATAGAAGCTCACCCACACGCCGGTTTTTCCGAAGTTGAGATAAACCGGTCAAGATGGCATCCAACCATTCCGCAGGACCGACCTGCTGACGCAGCTCCCTACCGGTGAATTCCTGGGCGGTGGCAAATTCCTGGATTGTCTGACCATTTTGGGGCCCTTTTTGAAGTGCAGACAACCACGCAGGTGTCGTGTAGATTGCACGGTCTGCGAGCAGAACCCGCCGTCGGTCTGGATCCCATAATAGCAGCCACCTTAATCCTTGCCGGGCGCGTAAAAAGTCGCGCTCAGACCAGGCATCCAGGATTGTTCTTGCCTGAGTATCCGGTTGTTCTAGCGATTTCGATAATGATTGAAACGCACCTGGGAGCTGATTGCGAATGGCTTCCATCAATTCTAACAAATCACGGTATCGCAGATCCGAGTATGGTGGATCAGGGTCAACTTCATCCCAGCGAGTCGTAACCATTTTTAGCTGGCTCACCAGAGCCTCAGAGGATGCCAGCTCTTCGTCGGTCAATTCGGTTTGCCATGCTGAATCAGCCTCCTGAACAGATGCTTTTTTGTCTCTCAACTTCTGTGCAGTTGCCTGCATCGAAAGAACCGTCCGGCGCAGAGCAACCAGCGGGGGGAGTTGTTCAGCGGTTGGATTGAGACCAGCCAGGCGAATCGCATTCGTCAGCTCATACCACCAATCTGGCTCCGGATCGTTGCGAGTGGCATCCAGGAGCTCCCACATCACCGTAGGCCAGTCATCCACGATGACTGCAGAAAGCGCGTTTATGAACGGTGGGCTGGCGGAGGAGCCAGGTGATTGGTTGCCGGTTTCTTTTGCAATTTCAGCAATCTGGTTGATTATTTTCCACTTTGTTGAACTACCTGATTGAAGTGGGCATGAAATCTGGCAAAGCTGGATTAATTCATCCAGATTACCACTTGCAGCCAGGCGGGAGGCGAGCTGGTTGCAAAAAAGCTCTGATCCGGTGTAATTAGGCACTTCACCGAAATTTGCGATTTCTTTTTGTATCTCTAAGAGCTTTTTAAGATCTTCCAGGGCAGGTTGCTTCAGATGGCTTAATGCCTGCTCCGTTTGCCGGGTTTTTTGTAATGCCTGAAAGTCTTGGGTAAGCTGCTTCAAGATCGCCACGCGCAGCGATTTGATCAAATCACTTTTGGAAAGATAGGTTTTACCCGATACAGGCCATTTAATAAGTGTGCTCAGTTCAGGTGCATTGTTTGCTAACAACGTACCGAATGTTTCGATAAATTGGTTGTAATCCTCTGTCCGTGAGAGTCGGCGGTCTTTGGTACTGCCATCCGGTTCGAGAAACTGGGCGTTTCCCCAATCGATGATCGTAATTCGGTCGATGTTTGGATCCCAAAATATATGATCCGGTTTTACATCATTCCAAAGCACACCGGATTGACCGGTTCCTTCAGTCGTAGGTGCTGTGGGGTGGATCTGCTCAAATAGCTGTAATACAGCGGCTAATACACGTAACAGAACCAGGCGGGGAAATTCACCTTTTTGGGCAATCCCGCTCAACATTGCCAGCTCACTCCTTGGCAGGTTCAATTCCTCAGGCATGCCAAACCGGGATACTCGTTCGAGCAGAGTGAGATCGAATCCGCTGGCTTGTTCCATAACAATGAAGAAGCGGTCGCTGAACTCACTGCCTGCCGGGCTATGATCGAGCAAACGCGGAGTATGCAGGTCGATTTTTACGCCTTTTTCGACTTTCGGACGCACCATCCCGGTAAGTTTTAGCAGGACCTGTGCTTCGGTTCCGATTTGAGAAGCCTGGCGAATGACATCGCTGGAAAAGGCGCTTGAACGGGGACGCTTCAGGATGGCTCGCTGTTGGTCAAGCATTGACTCAACAAGGTAGACCTCGCCTGCATCTCCTTCTCCAAGCTTATCGAGCAGTATCCAGCTTCGTTCCTTACCAGCCAGTGAATTACTTTTAACCATATTTTTCCAGCGTGTGATTATACCTGTTATGCTTTAAGGGAAACTGAGAGGATGCTGTTAGTTTGAACAGTCGATTGACCCAAATGTTATGGCCAATCGATAAACCAGCAGTATGGTAATTATTTTAGTGGTGTGTAGATTTGCCTGGTTTGTAAAGCCCAGAGGGGTTGACCCCCACCATACCGGATTGATAGGTTAGGGCGTCTACGGGAGATAGCTGGGCTGCCATAGCGCTTGTGATCAACGGTGTCCGTTTCATTGATAGCAATCTGCGTTCGATCGTATTGACGCCGGTGCTGTTCCATGTCCATCCCAACGCGTCGAATTGTTCCAGGTGAAGCATTCGTGTGTAGGTGCGTAGTGTTTTTTCGCCATCCTGGTTGAAGAAATCCTCAAAGTAGCTGAGCACCAGCTCACGGATGCTTCGGTAGATGGGCTCACGCATGCGCAGACCGGGGAAGTTAGATTTAGCCAGGGCGCCGAAATGGCCATTCATCTTGAAAAGCGCCAGCACATGATCGTCATCACGACCTGGCTCGGGGAACATGTCGATTAACAAAGGCGGAAAGCCGATTTCTCGCAGTGCAGCAGCCGCGAAAAGAGCACCGTCCAGGCAGTGAGCGACCTGATCCTGCATCACCTGTACAGGCGAGCGATTGGTGTCTTCGGTGCTGTACGGCACCTGGTCTAAATATGCCTGGATTGCGACAGGAGTTTTCAGGCTTTTTAATATTGTTTGTTGTTGGGTTGTGACATGATCAAGAAGTGAATTATTCATGATTTCCTTTTTCTAATTTTAACAGCCAGGCTTTTGTATTAATTCCACCACGACCGCCGTAACCCCTCAGACTGCCATCGCTGCCAACGATTCGATGGCATGGAATGACCAGCGGAATCGGATTTGTCGCCTCTGCCCGCCCGACTGCTCGCGCGGCAGACGGATTACCGATTTCAATTGCCAGTTGCTGATATGTCTTTGTTTGATCTGCAGGTACGTCGCTTGTGGCACGCAGGACCTGCTCTTGGAATGCAGGCATTCCGGTCAAATCCAAAGGTAAATTAAAATCTGCCAGATCACCATCCAGATAAGCTAGAAGCTGGCGTTTCGTTTCTTCAAGAACCTTAATCGCAGGATGAATAGGTTGAGAAGAATGCTGTTCAACAGGAGTTGGCGAATGATCAAGGTTTAACCGGTGCGTGATCCGCTGGCAAAATGCATCGGCAGTATCGTCAAATCCGATTTCAACCAATCCATTTGCAGATGCTGCAATCCAAATCAGGCCAAGCTGCTCCGTTACCAGTTGGGAAAAGAAAATGGTCGCGCCGTTTTTCACAGACATAGGCGCAATTTTACCAATTATTTCAACTTAGAACAGCACTAGCTGCCAGCTATTCAGGAAATGCTCATTGACTAATAATTTGTCACCATATCAATCATGCCTCGATCCTTAGCTTTTTGCTCACATGAGCGAAAACTAATCGAGGCGATGATCATCGTGACCAGGGTTAATCCAACCAGGATGCCGAATAGCTGCAGGTTGCTGAGATTAGCCAGTGTGGGATAGACTTCGGCGGTGGTACCGATGAGGGCACGGCGGATCAGCTCGAGCCAGTATGTGATTGGCAGCAGATATCCAATCCAGCGCAAGAATGGGGGCAGGACTTCGAGAGGAAACACAGCCCCGCTGAAGAGGAACATGCCTCCAGCAATCGCCGCGCCAAGATCCCAAACATGATGAGCGAGGAGGAGCATCATGCCCGCAAGAATTAACCCCATTGAGACCAGCATGACAATCCCGATCAGCATCGTGACCAAAAACAACAGCCAGTCTACTTGCATTGGATCAATTGCTACATGCAGAAATGCCACGCCGATTACAAGTGTGATGGTCACGGAGATTGTGGCAATGATGAATTGGGCAACGCCTCTGCCGACCAGGTAAGATGGATAGCGGACGGGAGCAGTATAAATGTACTTGAGTGTTTTGTAATGCTCACGGTCGTCGACAACCGACCAGGATATGCCATTCATTATTTGACCAACATAGATGTAAAAAGCGTTGCCGACGAAAATATAGGTGAACATCGGGGAGTTGTAGTCGCCGTCGGTGATAACGCCATACATCACCACCAGGATAAATGCCCCTGCCAGCGGCTTTACCAATGAGTAAATGGCGAAAAGGAATGGGTCAGCCCAGTTTGATTCTATCTGCCAGCCCAGCCAGGCTGCCATACGAAATGATCGCCAGTGGGTGGAAACGTTGTCCGCGAAATTGGTAGTCAATGAGCTCATCGATTTTATTCCAATCACCGGCGACTTTCCGTCAACCGGCCTTCACGAATCGCCAGGCGCTCTACGTAAGCCAGGAGAAAGTAGGCACCCGTAATGAATGCAATACTGAGACCTGCCAGGATGGCAACCTCAACTGGCACCGACAAGAACCCGATCGATGCTCCGGAGGGGAAGCTGAGCTGGCGCATGGCATCCAACCCCAGGGTGAGGGGAATGATTGATGCACCCATCGCCACCCAAAAATTTAAGTTCTTGATTGGGAAGTAGAAACCCGACACAAGGAAAACTGGTTCCTGCATCAAACTGCTGATATGCCAGGCTTCGCGGCTAAGCAAGAGATAAATCGACGCCGACATCATACCTAAGCCGTACAGCGCGATCATAGTGAGGATGAAAACCGCAAAGAGTTGCCAAAATTCTCCAACTGCATATTGCACTTTGAAAACCCAGCTACCCAGGATGAGGATTACCAAGGCGCGTAAGGTGGTGGCAAACAATCCGCCTAATGCCATACCCAATAGAATAGCCATCATTGAGTTTGGAGCCATGATATATAATGCAAGGTTGCCCTGCTCTTTTTCCCAATATAGCTGGCTGGACATACTCCACAGCACGTTCATCCAGAAAGCAGTCATCGCGCCGCCCATCACGACGAAACCGACATATTCAGGATCAGCTCCGATGGCGCGATAAACAAACACATACGCAGAAACGGTGAGCATTGGCAGAAATATTTCAAAAAACATCCAGGATTTTTCTCGCTGCTGACCGATAACGCGCGGGTATGCCCGAGCGATGACCGTTTGGAAAAAGAGTTTCCAGCCGGTATTTTTATGAACATGCTGTTCCAGGATCATGGTGCATCTTCCTCGGGAGCTGTGGAGCGTTCCACCTCTTCCATACTGCGACCAACCAGGTCGACGAAAACATCCTCCAGGGTTGGCTCGCGCTTCTGCAAATTCAAGAGTTTCATGTTTTGAGTCGTGAGAGTGTTGACCACCGAGCTCAGCACGCTGTCATTTTCCAGGATCATCTCAAGAAGAGCGTAGCCGTCATATACCGAGTGTGTCGCCTGCCGGACACCGGGTAGACTCCCAAGTCTGCCGTCGATCGAATCATCGGTATGGTTGACCTCCAGTCGGTAAATTGCTTCCTGCTGCAGACGCCGTTTAAGATTCGTAGGTGTATCACAGGCTAAGACTTTGCCCTGGTTAATGATGGCTACCCGGTCGCATAACTCGTCTGCTTCTACCATGTAATGGGTGGTAAGCAGGAGGGTGCGTGACTGATTTTGATCTACCCAGTGACGAACGAACTTACGCACTTCACGAGAAGCACCCACATCCAATCCTAAGGTCGGCTCATCCAGGAACAGCACATCAGGATCTGTGAGGAAGCCGCGCACGATATTCATTTTTTGACGTAATCCGGTGGACAGATCCGATGATTTGGTGTTGGCCCGGTCCTGCAACCCAACAATTTGAAGCAGCTCCTTGATTCGCTGGTTCGCTACATCGGATGATATGCCATAGAACTGGGAGAACATCCACAAATTCTCTCGCACGGTGAGCAAGCCGTAGCCCGAGGATTCACCACCCGAGACCATATTAATCCGCTGCCGAACCTTTGGCGCCTCAGTAGACACATCGAAACCGGCGACACGCGCCCAACCGGTAGTTGGAGCGAGCAGTGTGGTGAGAATTTTGATCAGTGTGGTTTTACCGGCGCCATTTGGGCCCAGCAGTCCGAACAATTCACCTGGCTGGATTTCCAAGTCGACGTTGGTGAGAGCCTGGAGGGTCTTGGCTTCCTTTTTCTTACCGCCGCGGATTTTATAAATTCGGCTCAAATTTTCGGTTTGAATAGAATATTCCATTGTTTTCTTTTTGAGTCCCATTAATGTAGGGCAATCGTTGGGTAATCGTAGGTTTATCGTCAAGCGAAATTAAAATAGGTCTGTTATCATGATGCTTGAAGGGCGATTTCTCTTCTTCTCCTCCTTAGAGAGAGCCGGGAGCGGCGTACCCGGCTCTCGCCGATTCTAAGGAGATTTTTGTTGAACAGCCTTTGTATTTACGCAGTCGTGTGGATTTTTGTTCATGCCGATTTTGATCATCGAAGGCGTTGAGGCTTTACCCCAGGGATTCTTAACAATCAGACCACTCTCGCACAATCGTACTTCCACTGTTCGATTCGTGGAGCAGATTTCTGGGGGTCGAGATGAAGGCATTGCACCTGCTCAACGATTCTCATTGAGTTTATCTATTCCGAATATCCTGACCAGCGGTAAATCGACAGGTTGATCCTGTCCCGGCTGTCGAAAATTATCCCTTCACTCTCCAGCAGCTGGCGTTGATGCATTGCTGTCTCTCCGGGGAGGCTGATTTTGCCCTGGGAGTTGATTACTCGCTGCCAGGGGACATCATCGGGGCACGAAGCCATAGCGCCGCCCACCCAACGTGCGCCAAATGCCAGATATTCATCTGGGTCTACACCCGGTGGAGGGGAATTAACAGAGCAATTTGCCCGTAGGTGGCAACATTTCCAGCCGGGATCTGGCGAACGATCTGCCATACACGCTGGTTATACGCCAAACGATCTGGTGGGGAAGTAAATCGAGCCATAGGATTGAGATTTTACCCGATATAATTGTTTCGTTACCATTACATTCTACTACAGTCAAAATATTCTTATATGCGCCAGACATCAGGAACTGCCACTCGCCAAATCGCCCATGCTGCTGGTATAGTGATGTCTGCTTTTATTTTAAGCAACATCGTCGGTCTGGTCCGGCAGATGTTGGTTTCGAATACGTTTGGCACCGGGGCTGAGCTGGATGCATTCAATGCAGCAGCCACCTATCCCGATTTGATTTTCAGCCTGGTTGCAGGGGGAGCACTGGCTTCGGCATTCATCCCCATGTTCACGAGTCTATTGACGCGGCAAGACCGGAATGGCGCCTGGCACCTCGCATCTTCGATTGTCAACCTGGTCATGTTGTCGCTCAGCCTGCTCAGCCTGGTTTCCATCTTTCTGGCTGATCAGATCGTAATGTACATCCTCGCTCCTAGTTATCCCCCAGAAATGCAGGCATTGACTGCTTCCTTGTTGCGGATTCTGCTGATCGCGCCAACTATCTTTGGGGTTAGCGGCTTGATCATGGGGATTTTGAACGCGCACAATAATTACCTCTGGCCAGCTTTGGCGCCGAGCATGTTATGGACCGGGATGATCATTGGAGTGATTTTCTTTGCTCCCACGCTTGGAATTTACGGTCTCGCATGGGGATATGTATTGGGAGCAATCATGCACCTGGGGATTCAGATTCCATCGCTCCTCCGGCTGGCAGGCAGAAAATATTTTCGCATCCTGGGCTTGAACATGCCAGCAACGCGTGAAGTTGGGCGCCTGATGGCTCCTCGCCTGTTGGGGGTGGCGGCAGTACAAATTAATTTTGTAGTCAACACCATTTTGGCAACAGGCATGAACCCGGGCAGCCTGGCTTCTATTAAGTATGCCTGGGCGATTATGACCATGCCCCAGGTCGTCATTGCGCAGTCGATCGCCATCGCGGCTCTGCCAACCTTCTCTGCTCAGGTAGCGCGAAATGAATTAGGCGAGATGCGCTCAAGCCTGGCGGCTACACTGCGCGGCGTGATTCTGCTGTCGCTGCCTGCTACCGCCGGGATGATCCTGCTGCGGGAACCGATTATTGCCATGTTGCTGCAACGAGGTGCTTTCGATGAGTATTCTACCGAGCTGGTGAGCTGGGCTCTTCTGTGGTTCACCATAGGTTTGTTAGGTCATGGGGTGGTAGAGATTTTATCGCGGGCCTTTTACGCCATGCATAATACGCGAACACCGGTGATGTTAAGCATCGCGGCGATGAGCTTGAACGTGGCATTCAGCCTGGTTTTCACGAAAGCTTTTTCAAATATAGGCTGGATGCCGTTTGGCGGACTGGCTTTAGCCAATTCACTCGCCACATTTCTTGAAATGATCGGATTATGGGTGCTGATGCATCGCCGGCTAAACGGAATCGAGGAGCGATTTGTATTTGAAGGAGCTAGCAAATCTGTTGTTGGGACCCTGGCGATGAGTCTTACCCTTTGGGGCTGGCTGGTGGTCAGCATAAATTACCCATATTGGGTTATTGTGTTTGGAGGTATTTTGCTGGGTGCTGGAGTGTATGGAATATCATTATTTATGCTGAAGACCCAGGAGGTCAACAGCCTTATCCACGCCGTGCGGGGGAAGTTAAATAGAGGGAGAGGTTAGCTGTTTCATACAATTAAGTTTAAGAGACTTCTAGTTATTCAGAGGTGGAAAAATCGGTCAGGTTTTCTCCGGAAAGCTGCATCACCTTGAGCTCTGCGCGGGCTAATAGATCCTGACAGTGTTTAATGAGCAGTTGTCCACGCTCATAATACGCCAGGGCGTTCTCCAGCGTGTTCTCATTTGCTTCGAGCTGCGCCACAAGCTGGTCTAGCTCGGATAAAGCCTGTTCGAGCGAGAGTTGATCTACATCTGTTTGGCTTACCTGATTGTTATTTTCTGACTTTGCCATTTGTATCCGCCTTCGTAATTATTGCTGGATTGATTCCTCAGGTGCACCATCTGTGACCGGCTTTATAAAGCGGCGCAGGACTGCAGATTCTGGTAACTGGTCATTTGCAAGTTGATCGAATTCTGTTCTGGTTACGCTGAACCTTGCCAAAGCCTGCTCTATTCCTGGATTAATTTCTGTCCGATAAACTCGTTCTAATGTTTTTGTGCGGGCAATGAACGCAACCAGGTTCGCCAGCCCGATCAGGGCAACAATCATTAAGATGCCAATCACCAGGGCAGCCAGCCAGCTGGCAGAGGAGGCAAAAAAGGTGATGATGACCACAAGGGCTGCCGGGATAATTCCCACCGTGCATCCCAGATTAAATGCCTGGCTGGCGCTCTCTCGTCCGGCAATATCCAGCTTCTCATTGATCGATTCAATATAAGACGACAGCGTTTCAACTGGTTCTGGATTAGTCTCTGGCACCATGAGGGGCTCCTATCAAGTTTCTTGCACCTGAACTGTAAACTGCCCGTCACTTACCTGCGCCTTTAGTTCTGTTCCGGGAGCAGCCTGGGCGATATGAGAAACGACCTGACCGGTTGGCAGGGTGAGAATTGCATAACCACGGCGAAGCACGGATTGGGGATTTAAAGCCTCCAGGCGATAAGCTAGCCCGCCTAATTCTGTTTTCCGGAGCACGAGATGGTGATCTACAGCGATTCTGCTGCTATGGACCAGCTCATCAAGGTGCTGGCGTGCGGAGCGCAGGCGATTTTGTGGCGATCGAATGGCAAGCTGGTTCATACGGCGATGCAGCTCCCATTGTTTGGTGGCAATAAGCGACTCCATACCTCGGGTGATGCGACCATGATCGTCATCCAGGTTTTCCAGGATTTCATCACGGTTTGGTGTTGCCAGCTCGGCTGCGCCAGTCGGGGTTGGTGCTCGCAGGTCACTGACAAAATCTGCTATGGTGAAGTCGGTTTCGTGACCTACGCCTGTAATCACAGGAGCTGCTGATGCTGCAATCGCCCGTGCGACCCGTTCGTCGTTGAAAGCCCACAGGTCTTCGATGGAGCCGCCGCCGCGTGCCAGAATGATCACATCTGGCTGGACGAGACGATTTAAGTCCTCGATTGCTTTCACAATTCCTGGTGGGGCATCGTTACCTTGCACAGCTGTGGGGGCAAGGATCACTTCTGCAACCGGGAAGCGGCGGTGAATTGTCTTCAATACATCGCGGATCGCAGCACCAGAAGGAGATGTGACCAGTCCGATTCGTTGTGGCCAACGCGGTATCGGGCGTTTACGCTGCTGGTCAAACAAACCTTCAGCTTCGAGACGCGCTTTAAGCCGGAGAAATTCCTGATAAAGCTGCCCGACTCCAACTGGTCGGATCATGTCCGCGTATAGCTGGTAAACCCCTGAAATTTCATAAATATTGATTGAACCGTGAATTTCAACCATCTCGCCTTCACGGGGTACATAGCGCTGGCTCATTACAGCATTCCGCCACATAACCACACGCAGGGAGCTGTTGTTATCCTTAACAGTAAAGTATAGGTGACCTGAAGAGGGGCGTGAGAGGTTGGAGACTTCTCCCTGAACCCAAACATCTTGTAGGGTTTCATCCTGTTCAATTAAATCACGCAGGTGGCGCGTGATCTGGCTGACGGACCAAAACTCAGGCTGGAACATCGCTAATTGCATCATCGAGCGCAAGGATAACCTTCTTCGCTGTGCCTGTCAACCATTCACGCATTGGCTATTTTTTGCTACAATATGAATAAGTTGTATATCGTTGGTTCAATGATGGGTTCAAAGGGGAAGAAAATCGATCAATCAGGTCAGGAAAGATTTGCCAGAAAAGACAGATTAATCTAACTGAACGATAGGAGAGGAGTTTTGAACCATCTTTGGTCTCCCTGGCGTATGACATACATAGAAAACAGTAAACAAGAAGGTTGTGTCTTTTGTAATGCTCTGCTAGTTCCGGATGGTTTGGATAATCTGGTGGTTTTTCGTGGCCAGCGAGCGTTCGTTATATTAAACCGTTATCCATACACCAGCGGACATTTAATGGTGGTGCCAAATGACCACCAGGCATCGCTGGGCGAATTAGATGCGGATATTCGTGCCGATGTGATGGAATTGGCGAACCGTGCAGTCCAGGTTTTGAATGTGGAATACCATCCGCAAGGTTTCAATCTTGGCATGAATATCGGCGAAGTTGCTGGCGCGGGGATTGCCGAGCATATTCACCTGCATATTGTGCCGCGCTGGGGTGGCGACACCAATTTTATGTCAACACTGGCATCGACGCGCGTGTTACCGGAAGCCTTAGAAGATTCATATACGCGAATAAGGAAGCGTTGGGAGAGCCTGCCAAAGACTCCATCAAAAGGAGGGTAATGAGGATAAGCCGAATTATCCCAGGCGCATAATCAACATCTGTTCATCACGGCGGAGGACAAATAAAATGGTATTCGTCAGTGAATGAATCCGGCGATGATAAGGTGACATTTCGTCCTTGCCAATGGATCGAAATCCAAAGCGTGAATAAAAGCCTTCAAAATCAGACCGGCAGGTCACAAAAATGGGGCGTGGAGCCATATTGAGCAAATGCTCAATGAGCGCAGAGCCGATCCCCTCATTTTGATATTCGGGATCAACAGCGATTGAGGCAAGCTCTCGACTGCCATCAAGGTGACGTCTAATTTGCCCACAGCCGATAATTTCCCCGCTGGATGCCACCGCGACAACAAAATTGTGCCAATTTAAACCGAAGGGGTGGCGACCTGATTGATAAGTCAGGCTTCGTATCTTTCGTTTTTCAGATTGCGTCGCTGGACGAAGATTAAATTTCATAGATGGTTCCAGTATAACTTTCTTCGAATGGCTGTCAAGTAGAGCTGATCCAGTACTAATGTTGATAGGATTGGGTTGTGTGTCAATACCAACTCGGATCGAATCCGGATTGTTTTTCGTAGAAAAATCAGTCATGCTATAATCCGATAAATCCTTCTTCATTGGACTAGTTGTGTTATGGAGGCGTTGCATGTCCCAAAATGAGTTATTTACTTTAACTGAAGAGCATGAGATGATCCGCCAGGCAGCCCGAGATTTTGCTACGACTGAAATCGCACCGATTGCTGCTGAGTTCGATGAAAGCGGTGAATTTCCTGTCAAGACGATTAAGAAAATGGGCGAAATAGGTTTCATGGGCATCGAAGTACCCGAGGAATATGGCGGGGCAGGAATGGATACCCTGGCTTATGTGCTGGCTCTCGAAGAAATCTGCAAAGTGGATGCATCGCATGGCACGATCATGTCGGTGAATAACTCGCTCTATTGTTATGGGCTTATGTACTTTGGCACACCTGAACAAAAAGAAAAATTTATTCCACCAGTGGCATCGGGAAAATCAATCGGGGCTTATTCACTCACTGAGCCGATGTCTGGATCAGATGCCGGTACAATGCGCACCCGGGCGATAAAGGATGGGGATTATTACATCCTGAATGGACGCAAATCTTGGGTGACGAGCGGCCCGGTGGCGGATTACATTGTGGTTTTCGCGATGACCGACCCTGAGAAAAAACAACGCGGGATCAGTGCATTTCTGGTCGATGCTCACCAGCCTGGATTTGTTCGCGGGAAGAAGGAACCAAAACTGGGGATTCGCGCCTCAGCGACCAGTGAGATTATGTTCGAAGATTACCGGGTGCCGGCTGACCAACGCCTGGGCGCTGAAGGTGAGGGCTTCAAGATCGCTATGGCTGTATTAGATGCGGGGCGGATTGGCATTGCTGCCCAGGCACTGGGAATCAGTGAGGCTGCCTATCAGGCGAGCCTTGAATTTGCCCGCAGCCGCGAGGCTTTCGGTCAGCACATTGGCGAGTTTCAAGGGATCAGCTTCAAGCTTGCGGATATGAAAACGCGCATCGAGGCGACGCGTTTGCTGGTATACAACGCCGCCATGGCGAAGGAACGCTTCAAGAAAACCGGTGAACGTTATACCCTCGAAGCATCCATGGCCAAACTTTTTGCATCTGAAACGGCGATGTACGTCACGCATGCTGCAGTTCAGATTCACGGGGGAATGGGCTTCAGCAAGGAATTACCTGTGGAACGATACTTTCGAGATGCGAAGGTTACCGAAATATACGAAGGCACAAGTGAGATACAGCGGCTGGTCATTTCCAGGATCGAGACCGGGCTGCGATAACGATGTTCATGAATATCATCATCGGCGTCCTGGTTTCCCTGCTCTTTATAGGGCTGGTTATCCTCGCTTATATCATTTTGTGGGGACGCAAATCCTGGAAAATTGAATTTAAGCGGCAGGCAGACCAGCCTGTACCTGAGGACCCGACGCTGATAGAGTGGCTGCATTCCAATGGGCGGCTGTTTCTTACCGGGAAATGGCGGCTGATTCGGCGATCTACAGCCGAGGAAAAGCCAAATGAGGATGAGATCAGCATTGCTGATGACTCGATAATGCCAGATGACCTCATTCCAGATGCTAATCGTGTCCCTGCCGTTTCCCAGAATGTGCTACCGGATTGGGAGCTGAATTTACCAGAAGGCATTGCAGTGCTCACCTCACAGGGTGAGACAAGTGAGTCAGAAAAGCTACAGCTTTCCATCGATATCCCAACCGGTCAGCAAGTAAGAGTGATTATAGAGGCGCTTGATGAAGATGGGGTACAAATAGCTCCTGCATTTGCACTGGAAGCCGCAAAATTAACCTCCGGACAACCACTTGTGATAAGACCAGGGATAGCCGCTCAGACAAAGGGTGTAGCTCCCGACCAAGGGCATCAATTGGTTCATTCAATACCAGCTCAGGAGTGGGCTCACCGGGGGAGAAAATGGGCGGCAGAACATGCTGGTTGGCTGGGGGGTGGCTTCTTTCTGCTCAGCCTGTTTATTTACCTGCTTGTCCGCGTGATCGGGCTGGATAAGTTTCCAATCTATTTTTTCACTGATGAAGCAATTCACACCATTCTTGCGGAAGACCTGGTTAAAAACGGCTTTCGTTACGGGGGAAATTTCTTGCCCACATTTTTCTCTATGGGATCATCTTATGCACTTAACAGCATCAGTGTTTACCTGCAGGTCATCCCTTATTTACTATTCGGAAAATCAGTTTTCGTCACGCGATTAATCTCCGTGCTGGTGACCCTGGGTGGGGCTGCTGCGGTTGGCTTCATTTTGAAGCACTTCCTCAAGGTGCGATATTGGTGGGCTGGGGTGCTGGTGCTATCGGTGACGCCAACCTGGTTTCTGCATTCCCGGACAGCCTTTGAATATATGGAGCTGGCAGGGTTTTATGCCATCTTTTTATATTTCTATTTGTGCTATCGAATAAAGAACCCTCGCTACCTTTACCTGGCGGTTATTTTTGCTGCTCTGGTTTTTTACACGCATGGTTTAGGGGAATTTTTGATCGGCATCTCCGGTTTATTGCTGCTGCTCATTGATCTACCTTACCATTGGAAAAATCGTGTAACCGTTGGCACAAGTCTTCTACTTGCGTTTGCTGTTAGCGCTGCCGTATTATCGCTTCACTAAGGATTCCGCTTCCATATTTGAAGAGCAGCTTCGCACACGCGGCTCCTACTGGCTGGATCAGAAGATATCTCTTATCGACAAAATTGTCATTTTTGGAAAAGAGTATATTTACAGCTTCAGTCCAAAATTCTGGCTGCTGGCACAAAATGGACGTGACCTGGCAAGACATTTGATGAAAGGATATGGAAACTTCTCGCTTCTTGGTGTCCCATTTCTTCTCTATGGATTTTATCTCTCGCTGCGAAAGATTTCAGATCCTGCCTATCGGATCATGCTGGTAGCGCTGGCAGCTGCTCCTTTTGGAGCAGCCCTGGCGCAGATTTCTATCCTGCGGGTGATGTGGATGGTCATTCCGCTAGTTATGATCACCACCGTCGGGCTCTCGGCTCTCGTCGAAAAGCTCGAACGACCACGCATACCACACTCTGTACTGGCGAGTATCCTTTTTGTCATTCTGGCCGGGCTAAATGTATATGTGCTCCGAGACGTACTGGTGAACGGCTCAACCTGGTTCAACGATTATGGACTCTATGGGATGCAGTACGGCGCCAGCCAGGTATTTGGTGACACTGTTCCGAAGTATTTGGACGCAGATTCTAACAACCGGGTGGTGGTCACGCCGACCTGGGCGAACGGTACTGATAACTTTGTGCGCTTTTTCTTAAATTCTGACCAGCAGGCAAGAGTAAAGCTGGATAGCATTGACGCCTATTTATTCGAGAAAAAGCCGCTTGATAACAACCTGATCCTTGTATTAACCCCTGCTGAATACCAGAGGGCGGCTTCCGATGCCAAGTTCAAGCAGGTAGAATTACTCGAAACAATTCCTTATCCGGATGGATCGCCCGGCTTCTTTGTAGTACGGCTTGCTTATGCTGACAACGCAGATGAAATCTTTGCTGCGGAAAAATTTGCGCGCAGCCAGCCAGTAGAAGAAACAGTGCAGTTGGACGGGCAAGACGTCCGAATAAAATATTCCCAAATCGATATGGGTCAGCCATCCGCGATGTTTGATGGCGACACACATACCTTAATGCGCGGTCTGGAAGCCAACCCACTTATTATCGATATTTATTTTCCCGAGCCACGCAGTCTAGAAAGCCTCTCAGCCGATTTTGCCAACATGGATTACACCCTGACGGCTGAGCTGTATGCAGATGCAGATGGAGAGCCACAAATTTATGAAACCACCCAGCGGAATATCCCTGGTGACCCACATCTGGAGATGGTTTTCGATCAGGGTCCTGAGTTGATCTCACGCGTCCGGCTTGTGCTTTTAAATTTGAATGCCGGGGAGAGCGCTCACATTCATATTCGCGAATTGAAATTCAATCCGTAAACCTGAGGAGAGCCAGGCTATGAAGGCGGTTTATATTAACCACCACGGCCGCGTGGATGTACTGAATTATGGCGATCTACCATGTCCTGAGCCTGGTCCAGGGCAGGTACTGGTGCGCCTCAAATTCGCCGCGCTGAACCGTCTGGATTTATGGGTACGCCACGGCTGGCCAGGGATTAAGCTGCAATATCCGCATATCCTTGGAGCAGATGGAGCCGGTGAAGTTGCTGCCTTCGGAGATAGTGTTAGAGCCTGGCAGGTGGGTGACCGTGTGGTTATAAATCCTAATCTGAGCTGCGGTCACTGCCCGGAATGTCTATCTGGATTTGATAACCGCTGCAGAAGCTGGGGGCTGTTGGGCGAGACAAGCAATGGCACATATGCGGAGTTTGTGGCTGTGCCTGAAGATAATTTGCTGGGTCTCCCAGATGGTTTTGATGATGAGACTGCTGCAGCCGCAGGACTGGTTTATGTGACTGCCTGGCATTCCCTGATGGAACGTGCAAGGGTAAAGGCTGGCGAAACTGTATTGGTTGTGGGCGCATCAGGAGGGGTTAATACAGCCTCTATCCAAATCGCAAGGCATGCTGGAGCACGGGTGATTGTAGTTGGCGCAGGCGAAGAGAAGCTGGCGCTGGCGAGTGTCCTGGGGGCTGAGCATACCATCGATCGCTTGCGATTTGACAACTGGGCGAAGGTTGTTTATGAGCTCACCGATAAACGTGGAGTCGATGTGGTGGTAGATAATGTCGGAACCACGTTCCCGATGAGCTTGCGCTGCGTTTGTAAAGGGGGCAGGATCGTAACCGTTGGAAATACGGGTGGTGCAAAATTTGAAATCGATAATCGCTACATCTTCTCCAAACATCTCTCGATTCTGGGGTCAACCATGGGAACGCGGCAGGACTTTGCCCGTGTGATGGAGCTGGTTTTTACCGGACGTTTACGACCGTTGATCGATCGGAGATATATACTACAAGATATCCGAGAAGCCCAAGAACATCTGGACTCGGGCAAGCAGATGGGTAAGATAACAGTCCAGATTCAATGACACATCATCGCCCTGCAGGCGTAACCTTCCTTGCCCTGGTAGTGTTAACCATCTCGATGGTGAATCTCTATCGTGTAGCTCAAATCATCGCCGAGTGGACATTCCTGGTTGATTTGTTACCCTTCTCTCCAGGCTTGCTCGTCGCCAGCTCAACACTCCTGGGTGGACTTGGACTATATTTTGCCTGGAGCATCTGGGCAGGGAAGATTTGGTCTTACCGGTATCTGCTGTGGATCAGCGCCGGCTATGCGAGTTATGTCTGGTTTAACCGCCTGTTCCTGCGCAGTCCGGCTGGCCAGACGAACAACGCTTTTGTTGCCGGATTAACCGTTGTAATGATGTTGATCGTTATCTTCATATTCTTCCGACGTTCGACAAAGGCATATTTTGGAGTGGTGTATGACAATCAACCCGAAATTCCAAAAACTTCGTGATAAGAAAGCTCTCAGCCGGTTGGGGGGTGGCGAAGAACGCTTAAAGGCACAACATCAGCGCGGGAAAATGAGCGCCAGAGAGCGTATTGATTTGTTGATGGATCGCCAGTCATTCCGCGAGCTGGATCCGTTTGTTGTGCACCACACCACCGACTTTGGTTTGGAAAACCAGAAATACCTTGGCGATAGCGTTGTGACCGGCTGGGGGACGATCGATGGAAGATTGGTCTACGTTTTCTCGCAAGACTTCACGGTTTTTGGTGGCAGCCTCGGTGAGGTTCATTCGCAGAAAATATGCAAAGTAATGGAAATGGCGATGAAGAACGGAGCACCGATCATCGGGCTGAATGATTCTGGCGGTGCGAGAATACAGGAGGGCGTCATTTCTCTTGGGGGCTATGCAGATATCTTCCTGAGAAACACCTTAGCCTCAGGTGTCATCCCGCAGATCAGCGCGATTATGGGGCCATGTGCCGGGGGAGCAGTTTACTCTCCCGCTTTGACTGATTACATTATCATGGTGCGAAATTCGTCCTATATGTTCGTCACCGGTCCCGAAGTCGTAAAAGCTGTGACCCACGAGGACGTATCCTTTGAGGATCTTGGCGGGGCTTCGGTTCATTCTGAGGTTTCTGGTGTGGCCCACCTGGCGGTCGATACTGAAGCCGATGCTCTATATATGGTCCGTAAACTCTTATCATTTATGCCCCAAAACAATATGGAGGACCCTCCGTATGTGGCGACAACGGATGATCCTTTCCGCATGGAGGAGGAATTAGATACGATCGTGCCGGATGAGCCAAGCAAACCTTATGATATCAAGAAAGTGATCCGGTTGATTGTGGATGACGGACAATTCTTTGAGATTCACGAAAATTATGCGGCGAACGTCGTGATTGGGTTTGCGCGCCTGGGTGGACACAGTGTCGGCATCATAGCCAACCAACCAGCTGTTCTGGCTGGGGTGTTGGATATCAATTCTTCGGAGAAAGCTGCCCGGTTTATCCGCTTTTGTGATGCGTTTAATATTCCGCTCGTTACATTTGAAGATGTGCCCGGCTTTATGCCTGGTACAGTTCAGGAGCATGGAGGAGTCATTCGTTCTGGCGCCAAATTATTGTTTGCCTACTGCGAGGCAACGGTGCCGAAATTGACCGTAGTCACTCGCAAAGCATACGGGGGTGCTTACTGTGTCATGAGCAGCAAGCACATTCGTGGGGATTTAAACCTTGCCTGGCCTTCTGCCGAGATTGCTGTGATGGGTCCGGATGGAGCTGTGAATATTGTCTTTCGCAAAGAGATCCAGCAGGCGGAGAATCCTGTGCAGCATAAGGCTGCGCTTGTAGAAGATTACCGGGAGAAATTCGCCAATCCTTATGTCGCAGCCTCACGCGGATTTATCGATGACGTCATCGAACCACACGAGACACGACCGCGCCTGATTAATGGTTTGGAGATGCTCACCAACAAGCGAGATAGCAATCCTGCCAAGAAACATGGCTGTATCCCGTTGTAAATCGTTTCGATTATTTGCTGAATCAGGACTTACTGAATATGAAAGCGCTGATGGAGCCGGAAGTCGCTGGCTTTGTGCAAGTTAACCACCGGTCCCTGTACGTGATGCAATTCAATCGTTCAGGGCGACAATCTGTGGTGCTTTTACATCATGGATTAGGCTCTATTCAAGCCTGGAAAAATCAAATCCCAGCCCTGGTAAACCAAGGCTATTCAGTCATTGTGTATGATCGTTGGGGTTATGGGCGCTCAGACGATCGAACCGAGCTGCTGACGCCGGGATTTGAGCAAGATCTATCAGATTTACAGGCATTGATCCAGCATATCGGAGTAAAATCTTTTATTTTAATCGGCCATAGCGACGGTGGAACATTGGGGTTAACTTATGCGATGGCTCACCCAGAGCAGGTAAGGGCACTGGTATTAATCGCTGCCCATATTTATTTTGAGCCAAAAATGGAGACTGGCACAATGGGAGTGCGCCAGCAATATCTTCATGATGACCGATTCCGTAAAGCTCTGGTGAGAGTACATAAGGACAAGGTAGATCAGGTCTTTACAAACTGGTTCGAAGGATGGCATCAATCGCAGAATCGTTCCTGGGACATGCGCCCGGGGTTGGACCAGATATCTTGTCCTTGTCTAGTCATTCAAGGTGTATTGGATGAATACGCCAACCCACAGCATGCGGTGGATCTGGCAGATGCCATTCCAAATGCACAGCTGTGGCTGGTTCCGGATGCCAGACACATGCTGCCTCAAGAACAACCTGACTTGTTTAACAAACGGCTGCTTGAGTATCTGCAGTCAGTGTCCAGCGGAGAATGATATGTTCAGTAAGGTATTAATCGCGAATCGTGGTGAAATCGCAGTGCGCATCTTGCGCGCCTGCCGGGAATTAGGCATCCAGGTCGTCGCCGTTTACTCAGAGGCAGATCGCCAGGCCCTGCACGTGCGCTATGCCGACGAAGCCTACTATCTCGGTCCTGCGCCTTCCCGCGAATCATATTTACGGGGGGATAAAATTATCGAGATCGCGCAGAAGTCCGGTGCAGGGGCGATTCATCCTGGTTATGGCTTTCTGGCAGAGCGGGCGGATTTTGCCCAGGCTTGTATTGATAATGGACTGGCTTTCATCGGTCCGAAACCGTCCGCAATTGCCGCCATGGGCGATAAACGCGCTGCCCGGGCAACCGTTGCAGGTGCTGGTGTGCAGGTGGTTCCCGGCACAGAGGGAGAAGGTGATCTCAGAGATGATGACTTGCTTGCAATTGCACCTTCGATTGGTTTTCCATTATTGATCAAAGCTTCTGCTGGTGGCGGCGGAAAAGGCATGAGAGAAGTGCGAAACCTGGAAGAGATGCAGTCACTCATCCATGCAGCTCGTCGAGAGGCAGAAGCAGCGTTTGGTGATGGCAATGTCTACCTGGAACAACTTATCGAAGGCGCCCGGCATATTGAAATTCAAGTGCTGGCAGATAGTTTTGGGAATACGATCCACCTTAACGAGCGTGAGTGCTCTCTCCAGCGCCGGCATCAAAAGTTAGTCGAAGAATGCCCTTCGCCATTCGTCGATGATGATGAAGATTTACGCCAGCTAATGGGGAATGTAGCGGTGAAAGCCGCCCAGGCTGTCAGCTATGTTAACGCTGGTACCATTGAGTTCCTCGTGGATAAGGACAAAAACTTCTTTTTCCTGGAGATGAATACCCGCCTTCAGGTGGAACATCCTGTTACTGAAGTGGTCACTGGCATTGATATCGTGAAAGAACAGATCCGGATCGCTCGCGGTCGCCAGCTGCGCTATACTCAGCGGGATATCAAATTAACCGGCTGGGCAATTGAATGCCGTGTAAATGCGGAAGATCCGTATAACAACTTTATGCCATCTACAGGGGTGATCGAACATATACTCCAACCGACTGGTCCCGGAGTCCGCATTGATTCTGGTGTTTTTACCGGCTATGAGGTCTCCCCTTATTATGACTCGATGATCGCGAAATTAATTGTCTGGGGTGAAACTCGTGCTGAAGCGGTTTTACGAATGCGGCGCGCCCTCGAAGAATATAAAATCATCGGTTTATATACGAATATTCCATTCCACCAATACCTGATGGAATCCCATCGTTTTATGGCTGGGCAATATGACACCCGATTCATCGAAGAGAGATTTTCTATGGAGGCGGCAGGGTTTGCGAAAGGCGACCAGTTGGAAACAGCCGCCATCTTTGCAACCCTGGCTGCGCACCGTTTCAACCAGATGGCAGCACACATTGTCCGGCGGGAAAAGCGTGACACCAGTAACTGGAAGTGGCTGGGCCGGTGGGAACGTTTGCAGAAATAGTTTTGTCAGGAGGGTACTGTGAGATATGTAACCACCATCCGAGATAAGGAATATCTTGTGGAAATAATCGATGACCGTCGAGTGTCAGTGGACGGAGTCGAATACCAGATTGATTTTTCTCAGATCAGTGATCAACCTGTGTATTCCTTGTTAATGGATGGTCAATCCCTAGAGGCATATGTATTGCCCGGAGAATCTGATTGGCAGGTGATGATTTTAGGGTGGTTGTATGAGGCAAAAGTCGAGGATGAGCGGGAGCATCGCTTACGGCGGGCAACTACCAATGGTGTTCGAACTGGCAGCGAGTATCAATTAAAGGCGCCCATGCCAGGACTGGTCATCGCGATCGGGGTCGAGGAAGGACAGGCAGTGAAAGCAGGTGATTTGCTGTTGATTCTCGAATCCATGAAAATGCAAAACGAGTTAAAATCACCTCGTGATGGGATCGTTTCTCGTGTGCGTGTGCAGGCCGGCGACAGTGTGGAGCAGCGACAGACTCTATTGAGTGTGGTTTAATCTATGGATACATTACCGCGCGAATTGGAAGTAAAGTTCTTTGTGAGGAATCTGGAGGAGATAGCTAAAAAGTTAACTCGAATGGGCGCTCACCTCCACCAGGAACGAGTTCAAGAGCTCAACCTGCGCTTCGATACGCCCGATAGGTCGTTATCCCGCGCCGGTCAAGCTCTGCGATTACGATATGACACCCTGTCACGCCTGACATTTAAGGGTCCCAGCCAGTCCGACCAGGAAGTACGATCGAGAGTTGAAATCGAGTTTGTCGCAAGTGATTTCCAGTTAGCCAAAGCTTTCCTCGAGGCGCTGGGTTACGAAGTGTTTGTAATCTACGAGAAATATCGTACTACCTATGAATTTAAAGGGGTACAGATTACCCTCGATGAGATGCCATTCGGAAATTTTGTGGAAATCGAAGGCTCTGACCCCCAGGTTATCCTGCAGGTGAACCAACAAATAGGGTTAGATTGGCAGGTGCGAATACCTGAGAGCTATACGGTTCTTTTTGACCAGCTACGCCAGCGATTAAGTTTGAGTTTCGCTGACCTCACATTTGATAATTTTAAAGGATTGCAATTCTCACCGGATGAGTTAGGCGTCCAATTTGCTGATTGATTAACTTAATAACAACTTATTCTGGATAATTCCCAACTGTACGGACCGAGGTGGAGGAGCATTATGAGCCATCTGATCTTGGGACCAATCGTAGGGGGTGTGAACCAGTCGTCAGCCTTGATATGGGCGCGGGCAGATGGAGTGGGCATCTTACATGTGTGGATTGGGAGTCTGCCAGATCTGAGCGATGCCACACCGGCAGGTTCTTCGCTACAGCTGCGCGCTGAGGATGGTTATGCAGGGGTAGCGCCAATCCTAAATTTAAGTCCTGACCATCTCTATTACTACGCAATCCACCTTGGGACTGTTTCGCAATTTCCTACAGACCTTCCACCTGCAGATAGCTTCCGAGGGTCATTCAAAACTTTCCCAATTGCAGGAGTAAATCAACCATTCTGCTTTGCCTTCGGTTCCTGCTTCCGTCCTTCGCGGCCGGACAGTGGCGTGATCTATCAAGCCATCGCCAGCTTGCGCCACATTGAGGATTTACGGTTTATATTACTACTGGGTGACCAGGTATATGCCGATGATTTGCAAACCAATGGGCTGGGCAGAATAGCATTAACGCTGCAGGATTACCGGGACGTATACCAGAATGTCTGGTCGAATGCTTCATTTCGGTCCTTATTGAGAGACCTGCCTGCATTTATGACCCTGGATGACCACGAGGTTGATGATGACTGGTGCTGGTCTGATCCTGAGCGGCAAATTGCGTTCATCCCGTGGTGGAACCGGCTTGAAAGGTGGCTGCGCGGATACCCTCGATCTGCCTGGCAAATCTCCCGACAGCGTGTAAGGGATGCCCTTCAGGCATACTGGGAGCACCAGGGTATGCACGCACCTCACCAGGAACAGTCGCTGGAGCTGACTTTATCCGGGCAATACCAGCTCGAAGAAACAGATCCGGGTTCTCTCGCTTATACATTTGAGTATGGCGGTGCTGCTTTTTTTGTCATGGATACCCGCACAATGCGCGTGCGCACATCTGGCGAGCGGACGATGCTAGGCTCAGGCCAGTGGCAGCTTGTAGAAGCCTGGTTATTGTCCGTAAAGGACCGTTATCCGGTGAAATTCCTGGTCTCATCCGGTTCTGTATTGTTTCGTATGTGGGCAGATATTCCGAAGGACCGCTGGTCGGGCTATACTATTGAGCGGGACCGGCTGCTGCATTTTCTCGCCGCGAATGGCATCCGGGGTGTTTATATCTTGACCGGCGATTTGCATTCTGGACATGCTATTCAGGCAAAGCTATACGGACCTGCCAGCCAGGATTTAGAGATTTGGGAATTTTGCGCATCTCCATTTGAGCAAAAACCCAACCGGCTGGCTAAGCTAACTCACGCCAATATTTCCAGCCCGGCATTGAAAGATCAATATTGCCATTGGATTTTCTCACAAGCCAATTTTGGACTCGTGCGTGTGGGATTCACGCCGCAGGGAAATGCGCAGGTAACCATTGAGTTGTGCGATGAGTCAGGAAAGCTTTTAGGCAGGGCAGGTGGGGCTGAGCAGGGATAACGTTTAGCAGGCGGAGCTTATCCGTTTTCGGTTAGATAATTTTCCTGGCTGTCCCAGGTAAGAGAGTTTACTTCTGCATAGAGGAGGCCTAGCAGTGGCAATAAGGCATGAAGCGGGGCAGGCTTCCCTGTGGTGAAAAATTGGACCGGAATACGGGCAGGATCTTGTGGGGTTGAGGTTTGTTCCAGTAATCCAGCCTGAGATAGATTACTTAATACCCGCCTCACTTGACGAGCAACTGCTGGAGACGGATCGATTACACGCACCTGGGGTCCGGCTATTTCTTCGATCATCGGGATGACGAAAGGGTAATGAGTACACCCAAGGACGATCGTATCCACCCCATGAGCGAGCATTGGATAGATGGCTTTTTCAAGGATTTGACGGGTTTCGATAGAATCCAGATTGCCAGCCTCGATCTGTCCAACTAATCCGGAACAGGTATCCTGGTGTATTTGAACCCCCCTGGCGAACCGCTCAATCAGCGAGGCGTACAGTGTGCCTTGAAAGGTAGCAGGCGTTGCTAACACTCCTACAATGCCCGTTTGAGTAGTCTCAGCAGCTGGTTTTACTGCCGGTTCCATCCCTACAAATGGAATTTCTGGAAACGTAGCTCTTAAGTGGTGTAAAGCAGCAGCGGATGCGGTGTTGCAGGCTACCACGACAAGTTTGCAGGAGCGGTTGATCAAGAATCGTGCGATAGATTCTGAAAATTGCCGCACCTCTTCTAATGGCCTTGACCCATAAGGTACATGCGCCTGATCGGCAATATATATTACCGGCTCGTCCGGGAGCTGCCGGCGAATTTCCCGCAGTACGGTCAAACCGCCAACCCCAGAATCGAACACCCCAATCGGACGTAGATTACTCATCGCACAAATAGTTTATAAAGCTGCCAGGTAGAATGATCGAAAAAGCTCATTCTGCGCGGCTGTATCGGGCAGCCACTCTGGATGCCACTGAACGGCTACACCAAATGGATAACCTGGTATCTCTGCTGCTTCTACCAGACCGTCCGATGCGGTTGCGATTGGCTTGAGCCCCGGAGCAAGCTCCCGGATGCCCTGGTGGTGTAAGCTGTTGACCATGATATGGTTGTTCTGGAGGATGCTTGCCAGCTTACTATCAGGCTCGATATCCACAGGATGCGCCAGGTATTTACGAGGATACTCTGGGAAATAACTGTGACGGAACGAACCCGGACGTTGGTCTTCCAGGTCTTCCCACAATGTGCCTCCCAGGGCGACATTTAATAGCTGTATGCCGCGACAGATTCCAAGAAATGGCATTTTCTGCTCGATAATTTGTTGAGCCAGAAAGATTTCTACGCGGTCCCGGTCCGCGTCAACTTCAGCGACCAGGGGGTGCATCTGACTACCGTATGCATTTGGGTGGATATCGCCTCCACCAGCAAATAAAATACCATCGACCCTGCTGATAATATCCAGTAATTGCTCTTCAGGTAAACCAAGCGGGATAAGTACCGGGCTTGCGCCGGATTTTGAAATTGAATGCGTATAGGCTTCGGTTAAAGCGAGAAGGGGGTACCCGTATTTACTCAGTGTGCGCGATATTGTGATACCTATGATTGGAGTTGACATCGAGCCTCGTTTGTTAAATAGCTGTGAGAGGTATCAATTAAATTATTAATTCAGGGGAAACAAACGGGGTGCGATCGATGCGCACCCCGTTTGTCGTTTATCACTTGACTTACCTTCCTCGATATCAAGCAACTCTCATCACGATGCGAAATCGACAAAAGGTTTCGCAGGTTTAGAGAGGCTCTGTAAATTAGGAAAAGCGTTGTTTAAGACGAGCGCTCTTACCGGTGCGATCACGCAGGAAATACAGTTGGGCGCGGCGGACTTTCGAATGTCGTTCTACCACAACCTTCTCGATGCGCGGAGAACGCAGCAGAAAGGTCCGCTCTACACCGATGCCATTGCTGGCGACACGACGGACTGTAAAGTTCCCGTTTTGACCACCACCACGCAGGCGAATCACCATGCCGCGAAACTCTTGCGTTCGTTCGTTGGCTCCCTCTTTGATTCTTAGAAAAACTTTCACATGATCGCCGGGATGCAGATTAGGAATGTTTTGGTTTTCTGGTGCTTCTACTGATTTCAATAACTCTTCAGTCATGTTTCATTTCCTTATTATATTTGATCACAATTATAGCAAAGTCATACCGCTGGAAGCGGCACGAAGGCAGATTATACCATCCGGATGATTATTTGTGTAGTAAACTTCGCGGAGAATCCAATGGTAACTTAGCGGCATAACCGGATTAGGGATCGTTAAATAAATTCAAGTATAATTCAACCTATTATGGAACTTCTCCCACTCCAACCAGTAGACTATCTAATCATCGGTCACATCACAATCGATAAGACCCCCGGTGGGTTACAATTGGGAGGCACAGCTGTTTATGCTGGCCTGACTGCTTCTGCATTAGGTATGAGAGTGGGCATCGTGACCTCCTGGGCGAATGAAATCCCTGCTGATTTAATCCGCCATATTCCGGTTGTTAATATCCCTGCGGAGAATAGCACCACATTTGAAAATATTTCTCACCCCCAAGGGAGAAAACAGTGGCTTTCTCATCCAGCAGCCAAGCTAGATTATTATCAGGTTCCAGAAGCCTGGCGAGACTCAGCGATTGTCCATCTGGCGCCCGTTGCACAGGAAGTAGAGCCGTCCATCGTAAGGGGATTTTCTGACTCGATGGTGGGTATGACTCCTCAGGGTTGGATGCGGGATTGGGATAAAGATGGGCTTGTTCATTCGGTGGAATGGCCGGAAGCACGCTTTGTGCTTGAGCGAAGCACTGCTGCTGTTATCAGTCTTGCAGATGTTGATCATGACGAAGCAAGAGTTGAGGAAATGAGTGCCTCCTGTAAAATCTTAGCAGTCACAGAAGGAGAGGCAGGCGCGCGACTGTATTGGAATGGAGATGTCCGCCGATTTCGTGCACCAACGGTAACTGAAGTTGATTTCGACGGGTGCAGGCGATATCTTTGCAGCCACATTCTTCTCTCGGCTTTACACCACTCGCGATCCCTGGGAGGCTGCCCGTTTTGCGACCCAGCTTGCATCCCGCTCAGTGACTAAATATGGATTTGCCGGAATACCAACCCAAGAAGATATCCAGGAATGCCTGGTTGAAGTCTTTTAAATCGAGCTATGGGAACGATTTATACACTGGTTAATCAAAAAGGCGGCGTTGGAAAAACCACGACCGCCATTAATTTAGGGGCATACCTGGCGTATTATGGTCAGCGAGTTCTGCTTGTCGATCTTGATCCGCAGGCGAATGCGACTTCGTGCTTGAAAATCGATAAGCAAACCGTTCGGGGCGGAACTTATGAAGTCCTGATTGGCAGCTCTCCAGCGATCAACCATATCCTGCATAACCCTCGGTTGAAGATGTCCATTCTGCCTGCATCGCCTGCGCTGGCGGGCGGTGAAGTCGAGCTGGTCTCCGAATTATCGCGCGAAACACGATTGAAGCAGGGACTGTACGCCGATTGTAGACCGGTATGATTACATACTCATTGATTGCCCTCCGTCGTTAGGCTTATTGACGTTGAATGGTATTGTAGCAGCGAAGGATGGGGTGATCATCCCTGTCCAATGTGAATACCTGGCGCTTGAGGGGTTGAGTCAGTTGACCGTCACAATCAATCGTGTGCGCTCTGCTCTGGCTTCGAATTTAAGCGTCCGTGGTGTGGTAATGACTATGTATGATGGGCGAACCAATCTTGCGGCTGATGTGGTTGAGGAGGTAAGGCGCTTCTTCCCTCAGCAGGTCTTTTCTTCGCTCATCCCTCGCTCGATCCGATTAGCTGAGGCTCCTTCCTACGGGCAACCAATCTCTGCGTTTGCACCCAGCTCGAGCGGCGCGGTAGCTTATGCAGCTCTGGCACGCGAAGTCCTGCAAGGTGATGGGGTGAACATTCCAGCGATATTGGAGAAGCAATGACACGCAAGTCTGGCTTGGGTCGAGGTTTAGATGCATTGATCCCTGGCGCTGAAGGTGGGGACCGCAGCGGGGTGGTCACCCTATCTTTAGCTCAAATTAAACCGAATCCGAGCCAGCCGCGCCAGGACTTTCACCAATCTGAGCTTGATGAGCTGGCTGAATCGATTCGAGAGCATGGGCTGATCCAGCCGGTCATTGTTACCGAAGACCCAAACCAGGATAACCAGTATTTGCTAATCGCGGGTCAGAGGCGATGGATGGCAGCGCAGCTAGCTGGCTTGGACCGGATTCCTGTGATTGTGCGTGAAGCCAGCGACCAGCAGCGCCTGGAGTTAGCCCTGGTCGAAAATGTCCAACGGGCGGACTTAAATGCGCTCGAAATGGCTGAGGCATACCGGCATTTGGCAGATGATTTCCAGATGACCCATGACGAAATCGCCAGGCGAGTTGGCAAGTCTCGTGTGACAGTGACGAACACAATGCTGTTATTAAATCTCGCCAATCCTGTCAAAGAAACGCTGCTTGCGAGAAAGATCAGCGAGGGTCACGCCAGAGCATTAAATGGGCTGCCAACACCAGAGGCACAAATAGCGGCGTTGCACACCGTACTGCGACTGGAATTAAATGTTCGCCAGACAGAGGCATTAGTGCAGAAGATGAAAGGTGAACGCCCTGCCAAAGTTGAAATACCGCTGCCTCCTCCTGAATTGAGCGATCTGGAAACACGGCTCTCTAACCGCTTCAGCACAAAAGTTAATGTCCATTACTACAACGATGGTGGCGCAATTGTCATTCGGTGCTTCTCATTCGAGGAACTGAACGCCATCGTTGAGCAATTTCTAGACAAAGACTGACGTCAACTCGAACTTCGCTATCAGCTATTTTATTAAAAAATCCTGCTTGCTAACATTTATTAGCAAGCAGGTTTATTTACTTGAATGATTGGATCGTCGACTAATTCCCCTGGCTGGCGCCTCGAATAGGCTCTACTGACTTGAGATCGGCAAATACGACCAGCCTGTTCAAATACAGGCGCATATTCGTATCCCAGTTGGAACAGGTTATGAGTGTGAGCTGAGGATTGCTCGACTGGCCCAACACAAACATAGAATCATCCTCAACTGTTCTCTGTTCCCTGACTGTGTAGGTGTAGATATTCTTCTGGGTATAGAGCATAACCAGGTCGCCAGGCTGAACCTTATATAAATTGGAGAACGGCCCATTGCTGCCATCCCCTAGTGTGACATGCCCTGCCAGACCTGTATTTCCTCCCAGACCAGGCCAGGAGGTATCTCCCATCCATGCAATTTCTTCTCTCAGACCGCCGATCTTCCAGGTTTGACCATCATAAGGTACATATTTGACTACGGTGTCTAGACTGAGACCGGGGATGTAAATATGCTCGATGGGTGAGGTATCCGGTTGGTTCTCGCTATTCGCGGTATCTGCGGACAGGGATGGCGTAGGAATTGGAAAATCCGGTAAGGACAGAGGTGTGGATGTGGGAAGATAAAGAGAGGAAAGGTCTTCCTCCGGCATGCTGGTGGCGATTGGGTTGACCGGATTATCCACGCTTGTTACAGGGGCGGCTGGTTGACCCGCTAAACCGATAGCCCATGCGCCAGCACCAAAAATTAATCCAGCAAAACACAAGAAAATTCCCATGCGGATTAACCACCCACTCCAGGTGGGTTGATTTTTGCGCGCCCACAGGCTGAACCCGATAGCGCCTAATCCTATGAGAGCGATGATTATTGCACTGACGAATACGATGACAGCTAATCCATTACCAGCATCTGTTGGGGCTTGCAACCCCCCTGTGCCTGGAAGCGTGGTTGCACCGAGTACCCGGTACGTTACCGAGTTGGATGTTTTCGAAAAGCTAAATCCGGCGGCAGTGTAAGTCATCGTTGCGACGTTGGTTTCATTGGTGTTGGTTGTCGCATTCGTATTGACCTGGGTGTAAATCGCCAGGGTAACCGATTCATTGGCTGACAGCGGGTCAAGGAAAAAAGATACCACACGTGTGGTCTGGTTAATCGAGAAGGTGCCAGAGTTCGAAGGCGTAATCTGCGCGCCGGTAATCGTCAGTGTTGCCGGGAAAGGTCCATCGCGGATGACTACATTGCTTACTTCGAACACACTCGCATTTCCTACGCCAATGGAAAAGGTGAAAGCGGCACCTCTTGATGCCTGGCTCGGGCTGACAGATTTAACCAGGTTGATGCTGGGTACAATGGTCGGCGTTATCGATGCGGTTGCAGTTTGGGTGGCTGCGGCGATTGCGGTGGCAGTGCCTGCAATGGAAGTGGCGGCTATGGACGTTTGAGTCGGCGCGACGAAGGAGGCTGTTGCAGTTGCTGCATTATCGGTAGCAGCAATAGCAGAAGCAGTCGCAGTTGCAGCGCCGGCGGTGGCTGTCTGCTGGACTGGTGGAATCTGATAGGATAAGCTCAGTCTCGGCCGGTTGGCAGCGGTAGTGGATTGGTTTGAATCCAGATCAATCCGTCCGGCGAGGGCTGGATCCGAAATGATCAGGCCGTGGTTCGTCATAGGATCACTAACCCAGGATTGTACCAATGCGAGTCCGGCAGACCCGAACGGTATTGTTATAAATCCTGTGCTGGTGCCTTGTAGCATGGCTACAACGGCAGGATAACGATCGTCTGTGCCTGCAGCTCCTGGTACCTGCCAATTATTGCCGAATGAATAGACATTCCAGGTAGCCTGGTTCTCAGACCACTGGCGCTTCAGGCCATAAATTGGGATGGAATAATTGCTTACGCCTGCGGTGTTGACGAATAATGTGATACTGGCAGATGAAATGGTAGAAGTGATCGGAATTGAGCTTACATCCCATTGCAACAGGCTGTAGATATCATTACCAGTTCCTACTGGGTCATCACCATCCAGAAGCAGTCGGGCTGCCTGACCAAAAGGGTCATTGGGTGCTAGTTGAGAGATATAGGTGTCAATCGCACCTGTGTAGCTTGACGAGGGAGAGACACCGTATTGGAAATTTACGGTTACATCTTCTGCAGCACTGATGCCAATCTGAGAAGCAGCACGAGTGTTATAAATGGAATTCAATGAAAACAGGCTTAGCACGATCATAGACATGAGCAAGATCGTGATCCCTTTTTGAACCTGTCGCTGCACCTTTGCAGGTTGTTTCGATTCTTTCATACCATATCTCCTGGTTGAATTGAAGACTGACAACCTCCAGCCTTTTTATTATAACACCCCTTATTAGCCGGCTTTCAATCGACGGCTATCGCCTTCTCGGACTGTAACACCGATCTCATCCATGTGTTCGAGAATTCCTAAAACAAATTTGCGACTTGTATTGAAATGATCTCGGACCTGCGCGGCTGTGATGGGTCCTTTTGCACGGATTAAACCAGTGATTTCAGAGACCATGTGGGTGTAATCTTCCTTGAAAAAGACTACCTCGGAGGAGACAGCAACGAGTGTGCCGTTATCTACAAGTGCCTGGTATAAATCGTCGCCAATCATTGCCTGGCACTCTTTTATCGAAGGTGGAGCGTAAGGCGCCTTTTTAAATAAGGCAAGTAATTCTGTGATCGTCTGCTGCTGGGTAGGAGAGAAGCGAATCTGATGGTTTGGTGTATGAATCAATAAACCGCTTTCTATTATTACACCAGCACTCAACAAACGGGTATAAATTAAGCTGAAGATGCGCGGGGTTAACCCCGTTGCGATTTTGAGCCGGCTGCGCAATTCCTCCCGAGGAATTCCCAGGCGGAGAGGAAAGGTTTCATGATAATTTTGTACTTCTTGGAGCATGCGTTTGGAGACACGTTCAACGTAGGCCTGGCTGGCAACTAGATCATTCGATTCAATTTGATTTGTTCGATTAAGTTCGATGGGAGAGCCAGGATCAAGCACGACCAGTTGACCGGTTGTTTGTAAGAGTATTGCTGCATTTGAACCGCTGCCAACATCCAGATTGGCGCGGGCAATGACATCTTTGAGCGTCGTTGCTCCGGAGGCATTGAGAGCTTCCATAAGAATTTCTTCTGGCGTGCCCACAGACAGATTCTCCAGACTGAGGATGGTGTCTGCGGAGAATCGCTTATGCCGGCCTTTCGGGTGGGGATCAACGATACTGCCACCCCCAAGGGTTTCGCCTGGTGAAGGCCGACGGAGGATAAACCGATCACCCCTTACAGCAACAATTGGGTCAGCGAGCTCTAGCTGCAACCAACCTTCCTGACCTGGGAGCAGCTCTTCACTTCCTAGCAATCGTACGCGGGCAATGGTTTCGGCTGCACCAAGAAACATTTTTAACTCAACATTATGTTTCAGCGGACTGCTGGCATCCTTAAGCAAGCGGAAATGAACATCCATCCGGCGGGACGATTGATATACACCGGGGTGAGTGAGCACCTCTCCGCGTACAACGTGCTCCATGGAGATACCGGAGATGTTCACCGCAGTTCTTCCACCAGGGTGTGCGATAGATTCCTTTCGCTTGTGGGTTTGTAAGCCCCGGATTCGGCCACGCGACCCACCCGGTAAAATCTCAACTTCATCACCAACTTTTAGCTCGCCATCGCTGAGGGTTCCAGTAACAATGGTACCAAATCCAGCGATCGAAAACACACGGTCGATGGGCAAGCGTGGTCGCCCAAGATTAGGTCGGGGAGGGCTGTCCGCCAGGCAAGCGCTCAGTGCCAGTTTCAGCGTTTCCAATCCTGAGTTTTGCCTTGCCGAGACAGGGACCATAGGAGCATTTTCGAGGCATGTACCGGAAAGAATTTTCAGGATATCATCCCTGATAAGCCCCAGCCATTCGTCATCGACCAAATCAATTTTGGTCAAAGCAATCACGCCTCTTTGGATTTGTAAGAGATCCAGAATTGCCAGGTGCTCACGTGTCTGAGGCATCACGCCTTCATCACTCGCGACGACGAATAGGACGGCGTCTATCCCCCCAATGCCAGATAGCATATTTTCAATAAAATCTCGGTGTCCCGGAACATCCACGATCCCGATCTCTTCGCCATCCGGTAATTTCGTCCAGGCAAAACCGAGATCAATCGTCATCTCGCGTTCTCGCTCTTCCTTCAGACGATCAGGATGAATGCCAGTAAGCGCTTCTACCAGAGTCGACTTTCCATGATCGACATGGCCGGCAGTTCCAATCACGCGCATTCAATTATTCCGAGATTGCGTGCCATAAGAAATCGGAATTGTTTAATCATCCGGTTTGATTTACCGGTTGCGCCCGACAGAGCGCTCGTAAGATGCTACCCATTCATGAGACATCGCCAGCAGGCTCTGCAACCTTTTTTCTGATTGTTCAGTGATCTGCGCGACAAGGTCCTCGATTTGCTGTAAGCCATCCCCTAGCAGCGCTACTTTTTCTGTTAATTTTTCAAATTGACGGGTTGATTCATTACGTTGCTCTTCAATCGTGAGCGTGTAATTCGTCCAGCGCTTTTGGTCGTCTGCTTTGAATGTCACCCATTCCTGGCGGAAGCGTTCTTCGGACAAACGTTGGATTTCCGTTAGCTCATTGATCCTGCGCTCGACTTTTTGAGCAATTTCGTCGACCGTTTGCTGGGTGCGTTTTACCGCCCGGTGGGTTGCTTCTAAGGTCTGCAGGTTGGTTTCAACATCGGCGGTGTGGGCTTCAATACTCTGAATTCGAGTTTCCCATTCTTTCCAGACACGATCGCGTTCTACCTGGTACAGTGTTTGCTTCTCGACGAAATCCTCGAGGGTTTCCTTGCGCTCGCTTTCTATTGAGGCGAGCTCTCCTACTCGTACTTCTACCTTTTTTGTGCTGGTCGTGAGTAGCTCGATCTTGCCACGGTTTTCATCAACACGCTTGCGTACTGCCGCAACTTCTCCTTGCAAATCAGTCAGGCGCTTCACATCCTGGCGCCTACCATCGTCTAGCAAGCGAAATGCGCGCGTATACTCTTCTTCGCTGTGGCGGGAGGTATCTATTTTTGCGCGTGTTTCGTCTATCAACCTCGCCAGCCGGCTTTCTTCTTCAACTCGGGCTTTTAAACTCCGTTTGATCTCCGGAAGCTGTTCAAGTTCTTTTCGAAATTCTGCTATGGAGGTGTCAACCGCTCGAAATTGGACCCGGTGGAGCTTCTCCGCCTCATCATCACGCTTTTTCAATTCCCGTTCCAATTCATCGACAACTTGCTTACTTTCAACTCTTTGTTGTAAAAGCGCTTCGTCAAAATGATCCATCCGTGCTAGTAAGGCTTCTAAACGTGTGATCTCGCCACCAATGTCTTTCATTTGTCGTGCCAAGGGTGGGATATTCCCTTCCAAAGAAGCCAAGCGTTCTTCCAGGGAAGCGATACGGGTTTTATCACTACGCCTTTCTTCATCCAGCCAATTTAACTGTTTTATAAGTTGTTCGATCTCCATAGATCATTTCTCCAATCGTACCGGGGCGAACAGTCGGTTGGTGTAAATTATAGCATGCGGGTTGGTATGCGGCGGAGCTGCATGGAATCAGGGAGGTTAACCTGATGGAAGAATGCCTATTATCTGGTTTAAACCTGTCAAGAATAATTGCGGAAACAAGCCTAACAGCACCATCGTAATGCACCCCAGGACAATTAATACCACCTGGAATCGAGTTTCTGTTATTTGCCAGGCAAGACCGCTGGGTACCAAAACCGCCAGACTGCGTATAATGGCAATTGAGAGGCCGAGCATGCCAAGGAAAATAAGAGCGGGAAGCCAGCTAGATTGAATAGCGAGCGGTAAGCTGATCGATATTCTTGAAGGATAACCGGCAAACAATGGAAATCCTGCCAGAGATAAACTTGAGACGCCAAAACCGAGAACCGCCAACGGGTATCGGTGAGCTACCCCCTGAATATCGCGGAATTTAAGACTGTTGGTATTGCTCAGGATGATTGCCATCGATAACGCCCAAATAGCCAGGTTCAGACCGCGTGGAATGAGTTGGGTAAGAAAAAAGGAGTATAGAACATTCCCAGATGTCAATGTTGTGTGAAGCAAAGGTTCTACCATCGCTGCGTTAATGGATTGGCTCAATCCGACCAGGATCATCCCGATCTCCATTGCGACAGCCAATCCGAAAATACGACCGAGATTCCGTTGAAACGCTGCCCAAACTCCTGAAATGAAGATCATAACAACACCTAGCACAACCAGGATTGCCGTGAATCCGGGCGTGCTACGAAATATGGGATAACGGTCCAGGAAAGAGACGCCGATTAAGGTAATAATCACAGGGGGGAGAAAGAAGATAAATGACGCGGTCAGTGGGTTCGAGTCTTCTGCCACCATGGTAATCCAGGTGCTGAAGGGGAAAGCAGAGATTAACATCGCAAATCCCAAACCTAATATGATAGATGCACGAATTTCCAATTGTTCGTCTGAAGGATTGAGAACCAATTGATCCATCATCCAGCCGGCGAATAGGAGCAGAACCATTCCTAAAGTTTGATATGTAATGAAACGCAGAACGCCTGGTTTGACTGCCTGACCTGCTGGAGACAAGACGATAACGCTGACCAAAGCAGCCAGCTCGACTAGTACAGCCGCGTAAAGAAAGGGTTCGACCGAAATGGCTGCGGTCAATAATGCACTGATAACCAGGCCAAGGGGAATAAATGCTCGTTAAGTCTTAACCGCAATTGACCCAATAAACCATAAGGCACTGCTAAGATAAACAACGATCAGCAATAAACGTGATGTGCTGTCCAGGATGAAGCTTCGCCCGTAAATGTTCAAAGTGGAGTTCAAGATAAATTCATGTTGGGAGATCGGTGAAAGCGACATAGGTGTGTCAATCGGCAGTCGCCATGCCAGAACGGCGAGTAGAAGCGTTGTCGTGATGCCTATGAAATTAACCAGACCACTCTTCTTTCGAATTAGAAAGAGAATAACTGCTATGACGCCTGGGAATATAATCCAAACCGATGGTGAAGTCATCATTCTTCTGTATATTGGACTGTTATTATGTATGCGCCTACCAGCCCAAGCCCGATAATAACAACAGCTAACAGTCCCGTGATAAGGGTAGAACTTTCTACTATGCTATAAATGATCAAAAACCCGCCTAAAATTATTAGCAATCCGATAGTCACCGGAAATGGGCGAGTGTTGAATCCAATTAATGTGATACCCAGGGCGATTAACATCAGACCACCCCAGATCTGTTCGAAGCCACTGCCTGGTATCCATGACATCATTTGGGGAGATATCCAATAAGTTGCCGTCACGACCAAAATTGCGGATAAAAATTGAAAAACCTGTCTTGATTCCAGGTTGAAGGATCGAATGGACAACTTTTCTGATGAAATCCCCAATTTTGTTAATTCTTCTGATGGAATAGCCATGATCGCCATACCAACGATAATGCATGCCGTCCAACCCGCTAGAAGGTGTGTAACTGCTAAACCAATGGGTAATCCTGTTGCAGATAAAATGAATATCCCGAGATAGAGAAGGGCTAATAATACGGTTCGTACTCGCCATTCCTCGATGACGAGCAAGAATACAGCTAAAACCGCGAGCATAATTACCGTAGGCAAGGCGACTGTCAGAAACAAGGTAGCTAACTCCCGCCAGACAATTGGATAAAAAGGGCAACGACTAAAACCAGGAACAGCAAAGTCCATAAGATCGCCCCACCGCCTTCGAAGATAAGTTCTATGAAGTTAAAAAAGCGACCAATCCCACGATAAATGGACCATAGAATACCGAATAGCCAATCAACGGAAAGAATTCGTTGTGCCAATTGAATCCATCGGCTCGGAAGTCGTATATCCAGCCTTCTAAGCAGAGCGAGCACACCGGCTAGGACAATCGCGATCACAGCAGGCCAGATAGCACTCATTGGCGGAAAACCATCTATGCCTCGCGATAGACCAGGACGACCCCAGATGAATATAATCCAATGCGCGACGATTAGAAGCAACAAACCAGGTGGATAGACCAGCCAAATCCAACGATCCAGAGTTCTTTGGGAAGTGGCAGAGAGTAAAGCGCTAGAGAGATATCCTGCAAGGATGAAAGCCTGAGCCATTAAGAGAAAAGGGAAACCAATCGCTGCCAGCCCGCCTGCATTTTGGGGTGAATAAGTCAGGGCAGCAATCCAATTCGGTGTGAATGGCAACATTGAGAGATTAATCGCTCCAATTACTAGAAGCGGAAGTAATCCTCGATGGCGATAGGTATAAAATAATCCGAGGCCACCACCCAGAAGTAGAGCAATAGACCACCCAAGAACTGCATCCGTTTGCAATCCAATTGTGGCAACAATTGCAAAAGCTACGAATGTGATTGAAATACGAATACTCTGATCTTGAGCCGACGCGGAAAAGCAGCCAGAACAGAGCACTAAAAAAAACAGCAACAGACGCCAATGTATAGATGAGTTGCGGAGAATTTCCTGGAAAAACGTCAGCTCTGGCCATATAAACCAGAATGACCAGCACGGACGCTGCCTGAATTAATGTGGGAAAGGAACCAAGTGCATTTCCTTCAGGTAGAGGCTGATCAACGGCGCCCTCAACAAACACTGCACCGAGACGCATTATGACCGCAATCAAGACCATTGATATCAGGCGTGGCACTGGATTGGAAAACTCTACTGGTTGTAGAACAGTACCAATGGTAACGCCCGCCCAACTCACAAGCATCAGGCTTATTAACCTCAGAAAAATCCCCAAAAACACACGGTCAGCCGCAGAGCCCTTTGGCAATGATAGCAGCCTTTGAACGATAATGACGAGATCCAATGCTGCCCAGCTAATTACGAGGGTATACAGGTTGCCTGAAGAGACCGCTGTATACCCTATGGAGCAAAAGAGCAGACCAGCCGCCCATTTATCCCAATGGTTGGAAAGATTGCCCACCCGCACTGGAGCGGTCAACAGCATTGCTATCAATAGAGCCACGATTGCCAGTGCGAACGACCAGCTGACAAAATCTAAACGAAGCGAGACTGAATAAGGAAAAATTTGTTGAATTTCTGTTGTGGTGAACAAAAAAGTATCCGGTAAACGTAAACGAGATACCAGGATAACCAACCAAGTCAGGATTGCAGTGATCAGAGCGATCAGCCATGGCAAGCCAGACTTTGGGCGCCACAGGTGTATCGCAAACACCAGGACGATGGCGGAGTAGAATAATAAGACCGGAGCCAGAACCAGCATTTGCTTATAGCAGAACTGCGTTCGTCTGCCGGTGAATGTATCGACCCATACCCGGTCGACCTAGCCAATTCCCACGGTCTACAATCAACTGACCGCGAAGATAGACCTGGTCAGGGAAACCAATCAAATCCCAACCTTCAAATAAATTGTAGTCAGTTCTGTGCTGGGCATAGGCAATACCGTAGGTCAATCGGCGGTCAGGGTCCCAAATCACAAGATCAGCATCTGAACCAGGAGCAAGGCAGCCTTTTTGAGGATAGAGACCGAAAATTTTCGCCGGGTTGGTGGAGGTTAGTGAGACAAACTGGTTAGGGGTAATTTTTCCGCTACCAACGCCGTATGTCCATAAAACCGGCAACCTGTCACCTACACATGGTAAGCCGTTGGGGATTTTGGTGAAATCATCTACACCAAGCTCTTTACCCGGTATGCTCACCGGTTTCCCTTCATAAATAATCGACTTCGTGCCATCGAAAAAGAAAGGACAATGATCAGTTCCGATTACCTGGATAGTACCTTCTGATAGACCCCGCCACAACCTGTCATTATCGATTTTTGTACGCATGGGAGGCGAACAAATCCATTTTGCACCATCTTGCCTGCGCAGGTCATCTTCTGTAAAGAATAGATACTGCGGGCAGGTCTCTCCCATGACTTTCAATCCCTGGCGACGAGCATAATCCAATTGATCAACTTCGCCGGCTGCATTCATGTGGACGATGTAAATCGGCGCGTCTGCCTGAGCTGCCAGGGCAGCACCGCGTAAAGTTGCCTCGACAGCTCCCCAACTGGGGCGGGTCTGCGCATGCCATTCTGGGCTGGTATGACCTGCAGCGAGAGCTTCTTCGATGAGGATATCGATCACATCACCATTTTCTGCGTGGATCAGGGTCAACATCCCAGCATCACGAGCTATTCGTAATACCTGAAAAATTTCACCATCGGAGAGGCGGAGGCGATTGTTATATGCAGTAAAAACTTTTACACTTGGAATGCCCATCTCTGGAAGCAGAGGGATTTCGTTTTTTACTCGATCATCCAGGTGGGTGATGTTCATATGAAAGCCGAAATCAACCACCGCTTTGGCATCTGCCTTGGCATGCCAGGCAAGTACGCAATCGGATAAGCCTGGTAAATCCTGAGACACAAAATCAATTACGGTTGTTGTGCCGCCGAAAGCAGCTGCCTTATGCCCGGTGTAATGATCGTCAGAGCTGACTGTTCCAAACATCGGCAGGTCGAAATGGGTATGGGGGTCTACGCCTCCCGGTAATATTAATTTTCCGGTTGCATCAACCACCTGACTGGAAGGAGAACTGAGGTTTGCTCCGATGTCCTTTATGACTCCGTCTTCTACCAGTATGTCAGCCATGTAGGTTTGTGTATCGGTAATGATTGTTCCGGACTTGATCAGTATCGCCATGTCAGAAACCTCCGGTTTTTATTCGGAATGATGCATCCCTTAAAGGTTATTTCTTTAAATTGCTTATTCCGAGGAAAGTTGCTAGTAATTCCGGGTCGAAAGGCAGGGGCTCAAGTGATTCAGCATGATAGGCTTGTGATTTGGAGGCGCGGTCGCGCAATGCCTGCCATAAGATCGGGCGTTCTTCAGGATCCACTACCAAATCTTGAATTACCTTTGCGGATAATATCCGTGCTCCTGTCGTGTATAAAAAGGTTAGCCTACGCCAGCCTTCTGCCAGAATAGGGTTTTCTAAGCCCTCAAGCGCCCCCAGTTGGATCTTATAGTACTCATGATGGGCGCGAGGATGATCCGGCTCATCGCGCAGGAGTTCTATACGAGTAGTAAGCTCGTACCCTTTTACCGGTGCGATGTAGCGGATGCGCCATTTTTCGTCTTTGAAATTGGCAGTCTGATAAAAAGCCAGATAATCAACAGAAATAACCTTGGGGGCTGATCTGAGTGGTATTCGATACCAGCCTAATAGCCGCGCGATTTCCATATCGCGTAGATTATTCATGACTACGACCAGGATGAGCGATTCATCGACGGGTAATGTCATCATTATGAGTTTACCACTAAGTGAACAGCATCTGAATATCTTCCTCGGTCAGTGCCTTGAAAAACGAGCTTTCGGTCGTGATGATCTGGTCAACGATATTCCGTTTTCGTTCCTGGAGTAATAATATTTTTTCTTCAACCGTGTCGCGTGTAATCAGCTTAAAAATAATTACAGGTTTGAATTGTCCAATGCGATGGGTGCGGTCACTCGCCTGCATCTCTACTGCTGGATTCCACCAGGGGTCGATATGGATTACGTAATCTGCTGCAGTCAAATTCAATCCCTGTCCCCCAGCCTTCAAACTGATGAGAAAGAAGGGGATGGATTTATCAATTTGAAATTGATCAACGATCTCCATCCGGTTGCGAGTTTTACCATCCAGATAGAGGTAAGGGAGCGCTAGATGATCCATGCCCTCGCGAACCAGTCGGAGCATCTGCACGAATTGGGAAAATACAAGCGCTTTGTGATTTTCTGAATGAAGTGTCTGAAGTGTGTCTAATAACAGCTCAAACTTGCCAGACTCCCCCTGGAATTTTTCGTCCACCAGACGAGGATGATTGGAAATCTGCCGGAGTCGCAATAGACCTTCCAAGATATCTAAGCCGAGAGTTGTTCAGACCTTCTGTATCGATCATTCCTAAGACATAACCACGATAATAATCACGCATCTTGTTGTAAAGCTTACGCTGAGCCGGCTCCATATCACAATATAAAATTCGTTCTGTTCGAGGAGGCAGCTCGGGCGCTACCTGGTCTTTGGTCCGCCGTAAGATAAATGGATAAACAAGGCGTCTTAAATTTACAACAGCCTGTTTGTCTGCTTTCTTCTCAATGGGGATGCTGAATTCATTCTTGAAAAATTCCAGGTTTCCGAGTAAGCCTGGGATAAGATATGCAAACTGTGACCAAAGCTCCAATGTAGAGTTTTCTACTGGAGTGCCTGAAAGTGCTAAGCGATGACGCGAATGCAACAACCGCGCTGCTCGTGCGGTTTGAGAGGCTGGATTCTTGATCGCTTGTGATTCATCCAGGATAATGATGTGAAATTGATATTTCCGCAGAAATGATATATCTCGCAGCATCACACCGTATGTAGTGATAACGAGGTCATATTGATCGAAGAGCGAAGTGTCTCTTATGCGGTCGCCTTCGAAATATTCTAAGATACGTAACTGAGGCGTGAACCGTTCAGCTTCGCGCTGCCAATTGACCAGAAGAGAGCGCGGAACCACAATCAGGCTGGTATGAGGAAGTATCTTATGATGCTGTGATCCATCCCCAGCATTATCATGATTCTGTACACCAATTCCTTCCTTGATTGACTGAAGGAAAGCCAGCACCTGGATAGTCTTGCCGAGTCCCATATCATCTGCCAGACAACCACTGAACTCATATTCATGCAAAAAATGCAGCCAGTCATAACCAGCTCTCTGGTACGGCCTTAGATCTCCGACGAATAATCTTGGAAGCTCTTTTTGATTTATTCCATCGAAGTTTAATAATCGCTGCCGATATAGTTGATACTGGCTATCCGTTGATTGCTGCTCAGCGGGTGATAATGCCTCGTCAATCAGGCTTAAATGGTGGCGAGAGAAACGGAGCGAATCCCCTTTCTCTTCACCAAAATTAAAAAGTTGCCGGTAACGATCCGTCCATTCCGCGGGTAACTCACCAATTGTACCGTCTGAGAGCTTTACATATCGTTCGTGTTTGCGTAAGGATTGTCGAATTTCTTTAAGACTGACAGCCAGGTCGCCAAAGTTGACAACCGTATGAACGTCAAACCAATCTATGCCGGATGAAACCGAAAAGGATATTGTTGGCGTATTACGGTTCACCCGTGCAGTCTTAAGCTGTTCTTCACCATAGACTTCGTAACCATCGGCAATGAGATGGGGAATTTTATGCAGTAGAAAATCGACCGGATGGATGCGGGCACGTAAACTTAAGACGCCTGGTCTGGGCGCCAATGGTGATTTCTTCAATCCATAACTGGGCGTTGTGAGTTGATCATAGGCTTGACTCTCAACTTCTGGCAGGCGTCTCACCCTGGCAAAGAGCCAGGGTTCATCGGTAAGGTGAATAGTCTCTACAGGATACGATGGATCATACGGAATTTCGATTTCAGCGTAACCAAAACGTAATTCTGCTTGAATACCTGCGTTGGACTCGCAGAGGTAAAGTCTCAAACTCGGAGTTGTGTCGATAGTTTCCCACCTGAGGAAATCTCCTGAAATGGTGAATCGGGTCGCTAGCTGAACAAAATATCGCTCCAGGAATGCTGTTTCATCCTTGGGTGGAATGATGATTTCAGCAACCGACAATAGGGATCTGAATAGATCGCTGTGTTCAGGATTATCAAGCTGAAAAAGTTGGTTATCAACAAGGTACCAAATCGGAGATATTGATATTACCGGTTGGGCTTTCTGGCTATTAATATTTCCTAAATGGATGGTTTGCCCTTCAAGATCAAGGCTGCCTTTTATCAATACACCTCGCGAATCCTGAGAGAAATTCAAGGTTATTTCTGCAGGGTCCTTGGAAACAAAGAGTGGTGTCCCGAGTGGACTTCCAGCACTATTCAGGTAAATAGGGCTACCTGAACGGGCTATTAAGGATAAGTAATCATCTATAGGAAAAGTGGAGCTGAATGATGATAATGTGCGAGTCCGTTCAAGCAACAGGTTGCTCAACATAACGGTTTCGAGTGAATTATTCAGACAGCCTTCGGGATTCAACGAATGATATGGCGTTCGAAGCTGGCTTCCTACGTGTGGCTGTGCGGCGATGAAGGATTGCACCTCGGACAAGTTGTGGATGTCGCCATCGAAACCTGCTCTCCGTAAAACATTCACAGGTAGTATGTGGGCATTAATCCGCCAGAAAGAGGTGTTCGTGAAAGTGGCTTCTTGAAGGCTGAAGAACAGCCAATACCGGTTTACAGCAGGCGACTTTGGGCTGCTTTGGGTAGCATCTAATATGCGGCTGACTTGAGCTCTCCAGGTTGGAGGGAGATTTTGTTGCAGCCTGTCTCGGATAGCCAGGCAGGCGGCAATTTCGTGCTCGCAAATGAGCCCTCGAATGGCATAACGGCACTCGCATTTTAAATATAAATAATTGTTTGCGACTTTGATTTCAACTTTATAAGGATGTCGGTCATGCACCTGACAGAGAGCGCGTGGATCTGCCAGCTCCACCACCTTGGCACGCCCCAATTGATGAAGTATTTTCCCTTGCTGGAAAATTTCTATATCTACCGCTTTACTCAGCCTGTCATCACTGAGTATCTCAACTGTTAAACGAGGCATATAATAATTCTATGTTGTAATAGGGGTTTTGTGAAACCCAATCTTTGGATAAATAATTTACTGGTGTTGGAGCCTGGCAGAGCCAGTATCCAACACCAGTTTTCTGTGAACTCAAAGCAAATAGATGCCTAATTGGTCAAAATTATCGTTCGTGTCAGCTGGTCAAATCAGACTAATCCCACCTGATTGTTGAACTCAACAATTAATGCATCAATCTCATTGACCTGATCCTGTACACCTGTCCAATAATCTCGATCGTACCATTGAGCCTGGATTTCATCATAGGTACGACCTTGCTGCTCGACCCAGGTGAAGTACTTTAGATTATGAACACGCCGGCGGTCAGCATAAGTGAGCTCGAGCAAATTGTCCGTGGACTGACCTTGCAGGTAGTGCGCATAGTGAGCGGCTGCGTCTACCTCACGGTATTGACCGAACTCCTCATGCATCTCGATCAGGCGGCTTGCGTATAGCTCCATCGAGTCGGTTAAGATTGTCAGGACGATATCGTGCTCTCCCAACTCATAATATTTAGCAAATTTGATCGCCGACAGCATGTTAGAAATTCCGGAAAAGCCAAAAAGATCTAGCTGGCTGACAATCGATTCCGGGACGCCTTGCTGAACCAGGTAAGCTCGCCCGGCGGGCTCATTGAAGAGACGAGCCAGATTGACTACCGCGGCATCATCGATGGCGACTACGACATCCGTATTCTTGACATTATGAATCCAGGGGACGTGTTTATCGCCGATGCCTTCGATGCGATGAGCACCAAACCCGTTCTCCAGCAAGGTGGGACATTGCAAGGCTTCACTGGCGACAATTTTGCTGGCTGGAAAGAGCTGCTTCATATAGTCGCCACTAGCAATCGTTCCCGCGGATCCGGTTGCTGATGCCATGCCGCGATATTCGTCACGTGGTCCCATCACCATTTCGAGGACTTCTTGCATGGCGTGCCCGGTCACATTGTAATGCCACAGGTAATTTCCGAACTCTTCGAATTGATTGAAGATCATCAGGTCTTGCCCGGAGCGGCGTAATTCCCAGCATTTATCAAAAATTTCTTTTACATTTGATTCACTTCCAGGGGTGGCGATGACCTCCCCAGCAATGCGCGACAGCCATTCGAAGCGCTCCCGGCTCATGCCTTCAGGCAAGATGGCAATCGACTGGCAACCCATGAGGGCAGAATCGTAAGCCCCACCACGGCAATAATTCCCTGTCGAAGGCCAGACAGCTTTTTGAGCTGATGGGTCAAACTGCCCGGTAACTAATCTTGGTACCAGACAGCCAAATGCAGCACCGACTTTGTGGGCTCCGGTTGGGAACCATTTACCGACCATGACAACTATGCGGGCTGGGGTGCCGGTTAAGCTCGATGGCAGCTCCAAATAATTGACGTTTTTGTATCCTCCGCCTGAAGCTACAGGTTCATTCTTCCAGGTTATTCGAAATAGGTTGCGAGGGTTCACGTCCCACAGGCCGATTTTTCCTAGTTCGTTCTTGATATCCGGAGATACGAGACCGGGATTTCGCATTTGAGCGAATGTGGGGATGATTATGTTCTGCTCGCGCATGCGGCGGACAGCTTGCTTTTGCCTGGTATGATCAATGGTCAAGTCGATTTTCATTTGTCTGTATACTCCTGTTGGGTGTAGTTGAATTCAAATCTGGTGCTTCACGGACAATGTACAAAGGTCGGCCTTTGGCTTCATCGTATAACCGGCCGATATACTCGCCAAGGATTCCTAGAGAGATTAATTGCACACCTCCCAAAAATAGGACGGCGATGAGTGTGGTTGCCTGGCCAAGGAGAGGTTCGTGAGTTCCCCAGATGCGGATGCCAATGACAATGGGTATCGCCAGGATGCTTAAGCACGCTGATATAAAACCGAGGTAGGTCGCCATTTGGAGCGGGAAGTATGAGAAGCCAGTAATGGCATCACTGGCAAATTTCACCATCTTCTTTAAAGGGTATTTAGTCTCTCCTGCGAACCTGGCAGCGCGCTTGTATGGCACACCGATTTGTCGAAAGCCTACCCAAACGGACATTCCCCGCAAGAAGCGGTGGCGCTCGCGCATCTGATTGATTACATTGACAACTTTGCGATCAAGTAGGCGGAAGTCACCTGTATCCAATGGGATGTTTACATCTGTAATGCGGTAAATCAACCTGTAAAATAGTGATGCAGTCGCCAGCTTAAACCAGCTTTCCCCCTCGCGTTCGGCTCGCACTGCGTAGACTACTTCATAGCCTTCCTCCCAGCGAGCGACCAGGTCAGGGATGACCTCGGGGGGGTCTTGCAAATCTGAATCAATGATAACGGCTGCCTCACCGCGGCTGTAATCGAGCCCAGCGGTCACGGCAAGCTGGTGACCAAAGTTTCGCGCGAATATCACTGGCACGACATGATTGTCTTTGGATGCCAGGTCTCGGATCAGTTCAGCGGAGTTATCCGATGAGCCATCATCCACATAAATCAGCTCCCAACTTACATCCAAGCCAGCCATTACCTGGCAGACCCTTCGGTAAAACTCCGGAATGGTGGCTGCTTCGTTGAAGTTTGGGGCGATTATTGAAAGTGTAACCATATGCGAAATTCTATTTTATCATCTTCTTTACAGCCTCAAGGCGAGGCTCGATGATGGGGGCTGCTGCGACGGATTGCATGGCTGCCTTGACATCCTTTAAGCCACTGCCAGTATTGATGACGACCACCGGATCGGATGGTGATACCAGTCCGGATGCGAGGGCTTTCTTTAATCCAGCATAGGCTGTTGCGCCAGCCGGCTCTGCAAAGATACCTGCCCGTCCTAACTCAGGGATAGCTGCCAGAATTTCCTGATCGCTGACCAGGATGTATTTTCCACCTGTCTCAGTGGCTGCACGCACTGCCCGCACACCGTCTCGAGGCAGGTCTACAGAAATACTATCTGCCAGTGTAGAAGCGGAGACAGGTACGATTTTTTCATTCCCTGCCATGAATGCGTTGGCGATGGCAGCAGATCCTTCAGCCTGGACTCCATAAATACAAGGCATCGTTTCCAGCCACCCCAAAGCTGCCAGATCTTTAAAGCCTTTATGGATCCCTGAGATGATGTTTCCATCACCAACCGAGACGAACAGGTGAAATGGATTATGCAGAATTTCCGGTTGGTTGAGCAGCAGCCATTCCCAGATTTCGAATGCAGCGGTTTTCTTGCCTTCGGCTGTAAATGGATTGTAGCCAGTGTTCCGGCAATACCAGCCGAACTCTTGCGCTGCCAGGATAGTCAGGTCGAAGGCATCATCATAAGTGCCATCGACCAATAAAACCTGGGCGCCAAAAACCAATAATTGAGCCACCTTTGCAGGCGGTGCGGTCTTTGGTGCAAAGATGACGGCTTTTTGACCAACTGCAGCAGACATACCGGCTAACGCCGCTCCAGCGTTGCCTGTGGATGCGGTTACGATGACATCGGCGCCAATTTCGATTGCCCTGGCGACAACAACAGCGCTGGCTCGGTCTTTGAAAGAGGCTGTTGGGTTGCGGCTTTCATCCTTGATCCATAGGTTGTTAAGACCGGTGTTGGTTTTCAGTAATGGAGGAGAAAACATGGGTGTATAGCCAGCCGCGCGCAGCGGGGTGTGTAATCCGCCCGGATCGCTCACCGGGAGAAGAGGCAAATAGCGCCAGAGTGAAGGCTCGGACCGGCTGAGGATATCTTGTGGTGTGTAATTTTTCTGAATGGAGGTCGTATCTAGCAACACATCCAGGTTGCCGCCATCGATAGGGCAGGTGTATTGGACTTGCTCCAAAGAATACTCTTTGCTGCATAAAGAGCAGCGATACCCGACAGGTCTGTTTTCCATTATTTTATAACCATCCGTTTCTATAATGCATTGAGATGAAACATTCGGTACTTCCGATTTATTCTTGTTCGAACGGTATGCCCAGGGAGGCGGGTGGAGCTGCTCGCAAAGCGCGCAGTATGCGTCCGATCAACCTGCGGGTCGAATCTGGCAATTGTGCCAGAATTCGCTCGATCCATTCGGTGTTGCCTATATTCACCAGCAGTAAAGCCAGGATCATCAACGGAAATGGCGCCACCTGTAATACCTGAGAGGGTATGCCTGGTAAGCTGGGTTGCAAAACCAAACCGAGCCATTGTAACAGCGCAAACAGGTAAGCGCCAAAGGCGGCGCGGAGTGGATTCCAGCCCCCGAAGATGGTGATGGCCAGCGCGATCCAACCGATACCATCCAAACCTGAAATTGTGCCTTTCCAGCCGGCTTTAACGCTTAATGAGTATACAGGACCTGCTAAACCAGCCAGTGCACCTCCGAGGATGGTATAAAAATAGCGCATGCGGTTGACATTGACGCCTCGCACGAAAGATGCTGCTGGTCGTTCCCCGATGCCCTGGAGAATCAGACCACCGCGTGTGCGAAAGATCCACACCCAGGCTGCGATGATAACCAGATAGCTCAGATAAGTTAAGATATCCTGGCGAAACAGGAGAGGGTCCAATGATCGGTATTTGACTCAGGCCAGGAATTGCGAAGGATGGAATGCGTGGGCCGGCGAGACCCATGATCGGATTGCCGAGGAAATATGCCAGGTCGCGACACATCAATGCCAGGACGAAGCCCACAGCTACCTGTGATTGGTGCAGGGTGATGCTGGCGAAAGCTACCACCAGGGCAACCAGTGCACCTACCAGCATACCGGTGAGGCAGCCCAATAACAGGCTGATGCTGCCCAATTGCAGGTCCTCCGTTTTCACAGCCACAGCAAAACCGCTCATTGCAGCTAACAATATGGTGCCATTCAGGGACAGGTTGATTACTCCAGCTCGTTCAGATAGCGTTTCCCCGATGGTAGCAAATATGACAGGTGCTGCAGCAGCCAACACTCCCGCCAATCCAATGATGATGGTTTCGGTTGTCATGCTGTCACCTCTATTCCTTCTTGATGAAACGCTGCCTGATGCCATCCATAATGATTACAGATAGAACCAGGGCGCCCTGGAGCACACCAGAAAGTGCAGAGTCCAGTTTCAAGACGATCGGTAATTGAATGCTGCCAATGTTTAGAACAGCAAAGAACAAAGCGATTGGGATGGTCCAAAGTGCTTGATAGTTCACCAACATAGCCACCAGCAGACCTAGAAAGCCATACCCGCTGGAGATAGACGGGATTAGACGATGATATATCGCAACCACTTGAATGCTGCCTGCTAATCCGGCGAAAGCGCCACAAATCAAGAATGCTGACATCATATAGCGGGAGGTTGGAATTCCGAGCATAAAAGCAGAGCGCATGTTTTTCCCTACAGCTTTAAGCTGTAATCCGAAATATGTGCCTTGTAAGAGAAAATAAACGAAAACGATTCCAAGGATTGCCAGGATGATGGACCAGATGCTCAAGCGTAGACCTGGCAGAGTGGACAGCCATAATGTCTCCGGGAATGGTTCGGTTCCACTCATCGAGCCGATCCCGGGACGCTTCCACGGGCCAAAGATAAGCCACAATGTAAAAGCAGTAGCAACAAAGTTCAATCCCAATCCGCCGAATATCTCATTGACCCCGCCATAGGTTTTTAGTGCGCCTGCCAGCGAAGCCCAAAGCGCTCCGCCCAGCATACCTGCCAGGATAGATAGAATGATAATTAATACCGGAGAAAGTGAGCTATCCTGCAGCATGCGCAGCGTGCCGGTGGTAAAAATTGCACCAAATGTGATCTGTCCCTCAATACCGATATTCCACAAGCCCGCTGAAAATGTGACCAATAGACCTGATGTCACAATCATTAAGGGGACAAACGCCACCAATACATCCGAGAATTTTTTAAATGAACCAAATGCCCCTAAAATAATATTCACGTAAGCCTTAAAGGGTGGGGCTCCGGCGAGCACAAGGATGATGGTCGTAAAGAGGATGGCAACGGCAACTGCAGCAAGTTGAAAGCCAATATTTAACCAGGTAGATTTTCCGTTATGCATTCCACCTCCAATCCGGCTGATGCGGTGAACGGAGCATATTATTAGACTTCATAAACCTTTACCGCCGATATATTGGCCTAGCTGATCGAGCGTAGTGCTGGCAGCTGGGAGCGGAGCAGTAACACGACCCGCGAAAAATACAAGGATACGATCACTGTATTGTAATATTTCGTCTAAGTCGGCTGAAATGAAGAGAATCGTGGTGCCTTGCTTGCAGCGTTCCTTCAGCTTACTCCAGATGTAAATCGAAGACTCGACGTCGAGGCCGCGCGTTGGGTGTTCCATTAAAATCAAGGAAAGTGGCATGCGTAACAGGGCTAAAAGAGCACGTTGTTGATTACCGCCGGACAAGTCTTCGACCAGGGTTGCAGGTGTGCCGCGAATATTGTATTCTTCAATCCGGCTGCTCGCCAATTCCTGGGTGGATTTCCAGTCGATAAATACACGCTCCTGCTTCTCAGCCAGCACAAAATGCTCAGAAAGCGATAGCCCTTGAATTAAGCCTTCATCCATGCGGGAGGCTGGGACATAGGCTACTCCATGCTGCATGAAGGCGTGATAATTGCTTCCTGTCAGGTCTTTTCCATTCAAGTTAATTTTGCCGCTGACCGGTCGCACCAGACCAGAACAGGCGCGCAGGAATAATTGCTGCCCGCTGCCTTCCATTCCGGCAATCCCGACGACTTCTCCCTGGCAGATTTGCAAATCTGGGCTGGTAATGCGCATTTTATAATCTTCGACTACCAGGTTGTGTAAATCCAGGACGGGCTCACCGGGCTCTACCTCATAGCGCTCGCCCATACTGACTTCTTTACCAAACATCATCCGTACCAGGTCGAAAATCAGAAATGGCGGTTCGGTTTCGCCGACCAGTTGGCCTCGCCGAAGTACAGCCACCCTGCTGCATAGCTGCTCAACGTCTTCGAGTTTATGAGATACAAAGATAACGGATTTCCCTTGCTCTGCCAACCGGCGCAGGGCAGAGAAGAGCTTGGTTTTCTGCATTGTGCTGATACCTGTAGTGGGCTCATCCAGGATAAGCACACGAGCACCCAGCCAGAGCAATCGCAAGATCTCCAGTTGTTGTCGCTCGCCAACGGTCAGTGTATCGACGTATGCCTTTGGATCAAGGGAAAAATCAAACTGGTTTTGCAGCTCATTGAAAGCCTTGGTGATTGCGCTGTGGTTAGGAAATAGAGAACCCTGGCTGCCATTGATGAAATTATCGATCACTTTCATTGGCGGAAAATCCAAAGGATCCTGGTGAAGCATTCCAACCCCGTTTCGAATCGCATCTGCAGGGGATGCGATACTCACCGGCTGGTCATCCAGAAGGATCTGTCCTTTATCTGCCAGGATAAACCCTGAGAGAACCTTCATCAGGGTGCTTTTTCCGGCGCCATTCTCTCCCAATATTCCTTGAATTGACCCGGCAGGAATCGTGAGGTGGATGTCGTTATTTGCCACGACACGTCCGAAGGTTTTTGTGATGCCTCTAAGCTCAATTTTCATGGTGATGATAAAGGGGGAAGGCTCTCGCCCTCCCCCAACATGTGGAATCAGGATTATGGGGTGCTGGGAACGCTCTGGCCTTCCATTCCCTCAAGGAGCTGCGGCAGATACCAGACCTGCTGGTCGGTTGCTACCACACCGTCTGCCAGGAAAGCTGAGCCATCTTGCAGGTTCAGAGCGCCAGTCCAGAGATTGAGTCCGCCAGCAAGTTCGGCGATGAACTTGTCAAGGTTGGCAGCGGCATCCTCACTAAGGGAGGCACCTTTCACAAAACCGACGGCAGAAGTGTCCGGATTGTTGATGTCTGTCCAATCTGGACTATTCCACACCCAGGATGGAGTCCATGTGCCTTCTTTGAAGGCTATTAGATTTGCCAGATAATCTGGTCCCCAGTTATAGTAAGGAACACCCAGGCATACCTCAGCAGCTTCTTCACAAGCGCCGACGAAGTCATAAGGAATGGCATGCACAGCCTTGCCGCCTTCACTGAGTTTCTTTGCTTCAGCGAGGGCTTCGGTGGTGTCGATGCCGGAGATGACCACATCATAGTCAGAGTTGAAGAAATCATCAGCAACCTGAGTCGGATCAGAAGTAACACCGGGAATGTTGAACCAGAACCCGATCCAGGTGACCTTGAACGCCAGCTCAGCCGGGTCCTTGCCTAGATAGGTTTCCCAGCAATAGCGAGCGCCCAGATAAGCTGATGCGGCTAAGCGGCGAGTTTCGTCGTTGATCAAGGGTCCAAGATAACCGATTTTGCCGGTTTCGGTGGTCAATGCTGCTGCACAACCAGCCATCATCTTGCCATATTCCATACGACCCATCACATTGCTCAGGTTTGGAAGATCGGCAAAGTTCATCCCATCCTTCCAGGCAGAATCGCCCGAAGCGTGAATGACGGTGACATCCGGATGGTTTTTGGCGAATTCAAGAGCGCCATCCTTCATATCGTCCGAGTTGAAGATAATCAACTTTGCGCCTTGTGCCAGTAGTTCTTCAGCCAATTGAGCAACAGTTGTCCCAGGCCGGTCAGCCGAATTGACCTTGTCAATATAGACCATTTTCGCGCCAGGGAGCTTTTCTTCCACATACAGTCCAGCCTCATAATGTGCCTGGCTCCAACCATGGTCGTTATAAGGCCCAACCATCAGCAAGCCAAACATAAGCTCTTCTGCTGCAGGCGCAGCGGCTTCTTCAGTTGCAGCAGGTTCTTCTGCCGCAGGTGGTTCGGCTACCTCTGTTGTTGGGGTGGCTTGAGTACAAGCAGCCAGGAGCATTGTCGAAATCAGCAAGAGACTGGTTATCAGCCAAAAGGTTTTGATTCTCATCTTCTACATTCTCCTTATTTGTTTTTTCAAATTTGGTTAATAGAGTTTCTGATTGGGAAATAAATTAATAGCGGTGATCAACCTCCTTTCACTTCGCCAAACCATCATAGTTATTCTCAAGCTTACTTTGTTCAATTAATTTCGTCTAGACCTGGCTATGCTGGTGAGCACCCGTCATCATTAAACCTAGCTGCTCAACGCTTGCATCATCCCGGTCAAGCACTCCAACGATTTGTCCTTCGAACATCACTGCGATCCGGTCTGATAAATTGCGGATTTCGTCTAAATCCTCGGATATCAGGATCGTGGCTGTACCTTCTGCTCGCTGGGACAGCAAACGCTGGTGTATATATTCCGTGCTGCCGATATCAACACCACGGGTGGGCTGGGAGGCGATCAGCACCCCTGGTCGGCGGGATAACTCGCGCGCCATGATTAACTTCTGAATATTCCCGCCCGAGAGGTTGCGTAGTGGGGTTTTATTCGAAGGGGTTTTAATTTCGAAACTATGAATAAGATCGCGCGTGTGATCTGTAATTTGATTGAAGTTTAAGAATATTCCTTTTGAATATGGAGATTTTCCATGTTCTTCTATCATCAAGTTTTCTTCTACAGTTAATTCTTTGACCACCCCATCCTTGAAGCGTTCTTCGGAGATGTAGGCAAGACCGTGAGTAATGAGCTGGTCGGGCTTCCAACCGGTGACGTCCTGTTGGTCGATGGAGATTGTTCCTTGTGTCGGCTTGCGCAATCCGGCGATCGTCTCTGCCAGCTCGCGCTGTCCATTGCCTGATACCCCAGCGATCCCTAAAATTTCTCCGGCGCGAACACTCAAATTTGCGCCTCGTAATACGGGCAGCCCTTTATCACCAGACACCCAGAGATCATTGACTTCCAAACGATTTTTGCCCAGCTCAATCTTTGGACGGTCAAGGCGCAGTAAGATTTCTCGCCCAATCATTAATCGTGCCAGTTCATATCGGTCTGTTTCTTTTGTAGATAGGGTCTTTACCACTCGCCCGTTGCGTAACACTGTGACCCTGTCGCTGATCGCCAGTACTTCGTGAAGCTTATGACTGATAAAAATAATCGCATGACCCTCGCTTGCCATGCGGCGAAGGATATTAAAGAATTCAGATACTTCTTGCGGAGTCAGGACTGCGGTTGGTTCGTCCAGGATGAGCAATGCTGCGCCGCGATAGAGCGCCTTTAAAATCTCCACCCTCTGCTGTTCACCAACCGATAGCTGCCAAACCATTGCTTGCGGATCGACTTTAAGGCTATAGGCTTCGCTGAGCTGGCGAATTTTTTCGGATACCACATTCAAATCGAGCAATAAACCCCGGCTGGAGGGCATTCCCAGGGCAACATTTTCTGCCACAGAAAGTGATGGCACCAGCATGAAATGCTGATGGATCATCCCCAGTCCAAGGCGTATAGAGTCGGCGGGAGAATGAATGGTTACTGGCTTATCATCAATCAAGATCTCGCCTTCTTCAGGTTGGTATAAGCCATAAAGAATGCGCATGAGGGTTGTTTTGCCAGCGCCATTTTCACCCAGCAGAGCATGCACTTCACCCGCTCGTACCTGAAAAGTGATATGGTCGTTCGCTACCACTCCTGGAAAGCGTTTGACGATATCTTTCAGTTCAACAGACGTGATCTGCAGTGATTGGCTGAGGTCCACAGCTCTGACTCCAATTCGAGGTAGGAGCGGGGGTTTTTCAGTGGAAAAACCCCCGCTTGGACAGTTATTCGATTACGGTAATGGTACTGTTATCGAACCGTCAGCAATGCCTTTTATAGTCTCATCTGCCTTTGCTTTGACATCATCAGGCAGTTTATAATCCGGGTTGAATTCGATGACCTCGCCGTTATTGGCAAGGTCAATGGCGAAGGATTGACCACCCAGGGTACCAGCATTTACCAGGTCTATGATTTGCTTAAGCACAACATCCCACTTATATACCTGGCTGGCAACGACGATAGTGGGTGCAAGAGATGTCTGATTCGACTGGGTGCCAAACCACAGCACATTCTTGTCCTTAGCCACACCCACAGCCCCAACCACCATCTGCGCAGTACCCGTCAGTACATCCGCGCCGGCGTTAATATGCGTCTGAGCTGCCTCAGAAGCCAGGGCGACATCACTGAACGAGCCAATGTAATTGACATTGACCTGAGCCTCGGGCTTTGTTGCTGCAACACCAGCCTTGAAGCCGTCAACATACAGCTTGGCATCACCCGTCTCGATAGGACCTATGACACCAAGAACTCCACTTGTTGAGAGCATGGCTGCCACAACACCGTTGACATATCCGCCTTGTTCGGAGCGCGCTTCATAGGCAAAGACATTATTTACGCCTTTATCTACAAAGGTATCTACGGTTGTACCCCAGGCAAAGCTGGTCTCGGGGAAGTCAGGGGCGATCTCGACCAGCGAGCTACCATACTGTGAGCCGTGGGCAATGACCAGGTTATAACCTTTCGATGCATAATCTCGGATCGCTGCAGCGGCATCTTCGACGACAAACATATTGTCCGAATAGTCAAATTGGAAGTTGTCCGCTCCCATTTCGTTTTGAACAGACATCAAGGCATCATACATGCTCTGGCTGAAAGCCAGGTCATTGATCTTGCTGGGCATGATCACTGCAACTTTAAAAGGCTCGGCAGGTGCTTGAGTCTCTACCGGCTGCGCCTCTGCTGCTTCTTCGGTAGGGGTTGCAGTCTGGGTGCATGCGCTGAGCAGCATCGCCAGGATGAGTAAGCCAGCAAGTACAAATTGAATTTTCTTCATCGTTCATCTCCTCAGTAATCAATATTTGTGTTAATCATATCCAAACTTATCAACATCGTCTTACAATTTAACTTCTCCTGAACGATTATCCTCCTTTCCCAAATATCAACCTTCCCCTCGTTCAAAAGACTTAGAAAGCGCCGCCGGTTGGTTCACTTTTCGAACCGCAAACACTAAGGCAAGTATGGTCAGGACATACGGCAGCATGGTAGCAAAATCGGATGGGATGGGAATCCCCAATACCTGGATCCACAGTTGAATAGCATTTACGGTGCTGAATAATAGTGAACCCAACAGTATGCCTCTAGGGTTCCATCCCCCAAAATACACAAGCGCAACGGCAATAAAACCCATCCCATAGGTCAGGTTTTGTTGAAATACATTCAATAAAGCAATCGAGAGGGATGCTCCGGCAACTCCTGCCAATATGCCGCCAATGATAACGGCTGCATAACGCACCTTGTTGACACTGACACCCATGGCATCTGCAGCAGCCGGGTTTTGGCCGACAGATTTAATTTTTAACCCCCACGTGGTTTTATTAATCATAAACCAGCTAATCGGTACAAGCAGGTATGCACCGTATACCATCAGGTTGTGGTTGAAGAAAATTTCTCCGATGATCGGTATTTCTGAGAGAAACGGGATATGTATTGGCTGAAAGCCGCTGACGGTTTTGACACTTCCGATCATAAGCTGGAACAACAGATCACTCAGACCTAAACCAAACAGATAAAGACCGATCCCGCTGATGCCTTGCTCGGCTTTAAGTGTGACGCTAATCACTGCCATCGCCAGACCCATCGCACCACCAACCAGGATAGCCGCAAGCAATCCGAGCCATGGGTTGCCAGTCTGGTAGGTGATATAAAAACCTGAGAACGCTCCCATCAGCATAATTCCGTCTACCCCCAGGTTGAGCACGCCGCTGAGCTGTCCGATCATCTCGCCAATGGAAGCATATAAATAAGGCGTGGCAAGCCTGATCCCTGAGGTCAGGATTCCGATAATAATTGCTGTAGTCGCCAGATCTTCGTTCATTGGGTCTCTAGTTCTGCACCGGTTGGAGGTGAAGTGGCTTGTTGCTCCATTTCAAACATCTCACGCCGACGCGCCAGTCGTTTTCGGAAGATTTCAGAGCTGACCACAAAAATTACCAGCAAACCGTTAAGGACAGTGATTAACGCTGAAGGTACCTGCACTGCCCGCTGCATCTGGTTGGCACCTACAATCATTGCTCCGAAAAATATTGACGCCGGGATCGTGCCAATGGGATGGAGCTGACCAAATAAAGCTGCGACGATTCCATTAAATCCCGCCCCACCGGTAAAGCCGGTAGCAGAGCCATCGGTAAACATGCGATGATTCACCCCCAAAACCTGCACTGCGCCTGCAAGACCTGCCAGAGCGCCGCTGATGACCAAAGCAAGCATGGCATAGCGGCTGACGCGTATTCCTGCCCGGCGAGAGGCTGGCTGGCTCAAACCAACAGCACGGATTCTGAATCCTATTGTTGTGCGCCAGAGCAGCACCCAAACCAGGATGGCGACCAGGATCGCCAGTATGATCCCGGCGTGCAAACGGGTGGGTACAAGGCGTGGCAGATCCGCAGCGGCTGAAAATCGAGCAGTCTGTGGAATAAACGAACCCTGGGTTATTTGTAATGGGTCCATCAAAGGACCACTCAATAGGAAGTTCATCATTTGCACTGCAATGGCGTTTAACATGATTGTGGTGAGGATTTCATTTACGTTCATGTAGGCTTTTAGCGCTCCAGGAATGAACCCCCAAAATGCACCTGCTAAAAATCCCAGGATCAATGCAAATGTAATAATAGCCCAGGCAGGCCAATCGGGGAATGCTAATGCGGCTCCAGTTGCTGCCAGTCCACCCAGGATCATCTGGCCTTCACCACCAATATTAATCATTCCACCACGGAATGCTACGCAAATGCCTACACCGACGAGCATTAGCGGTGTGGCTTTGACGATGGTATCTGCAAGTGCGTTTGGACTGCCGATGGCGCCGGTGATCATTGCGCTGTAAGCTTCTATTGGATTTACCCCTAATAATAGAAGCATAATCCCACCCACGAAAAATGCCGCCAGGGTCGCCAGGAATGGTATGAGTGGGCCGATCCAGTAGCCACTCTTGAAGCGGCGTACACTGGTCGATTGGTGTTGCGGCATTGTCCTCTCCTATTCCGGTGATAAATTTTTCCCGGATGATCGTGTTATGAATCCGCGTGCCAACTCTCGATTACTTAGTGAATTTTACTGTAAATATGCGCTCTTAATTGTAAAATTTTTCAAGAATAAAAGAGGGACTGTCATATCCCGGCAGTCCCTCCACTTGTTACGCTCCTAATCTGGTACGATCCAGGTGCCAGTTTCTCCGCGTAGCGCTTTACCGATATTCTCGGGATTTGTAATGATCGCAGCCTTACCGCCGGTTTCGAGGAACCACAGGATTGCCTGAATCTTGGGTGCCATAGAGCCTTTGGCAAAGTGAGTGCCTTCAGCCAGGTATGCCTTGGCTTCAGACACCGTCATACGGTCCAGCCATTTTTGGTCTGGCTTACCGAAGTTGATCGCAACCTTCTCAACTGCTGTGGAAATTAAGAAGAGGTCAGCGTTGATCTTTTGCGCAAGCAAGCTGCTGGCGTAGTCCTTATCGATTACAGCGGCGACGCCTTTGTAAGCGCCATCGCCGGCGTCGATGACCGGAATACCACCGCCGCCCACCGTGATCACGACAACACCAGCGTTAATCAGCGTGTTGACAGTCTCCAGCTCGACGACTTCTTTTGGTAATGGAGAAGCTACAACCCTTCGCCATCCTCTTCCAGCATCCTCAACGACCGACCAGCCTAAATCGTTCAGCGCGCCGCTTTGCTTCTCCCTGATCCATGAAGCTGCCAATCGGCTTGGTGGGATTGCGAAAAGCAGGATCATCCTTGTCCACCAGCACCTGAGTGATCACTGTGGCGACGGGTTTGTGGAGGTTCCGCCGGTAGAGCTCATTTTGCAAGGTTTGCTGTAAAGCATAACCGATAGCGCCCTGGGAGTCCGCGCCGCAAACGTCTAATGGTACCTCGTGCATCCCTTCTACTTTGCTGGCGATCTCAGAGCGGCGGAGAATGAAGCCTACCTGCGGACCATTACCATGCCCAATCGCCACGTCCCAGCCTGCCTCGATCATATCTGCTATGTGTAAGGTAGTCTCCTTCGCAGCCTGGTACTGATCTTCAACAGACTTGTGTTTCTCATCTTTGATGAGCGAGTTGCCACCAATAGCTACTACTGCAATTTTCTTCTGCTGTTCAGCCATCATCTGATCCTCAAATATTTCAACACTATATAGTAGCTGGCTCTGGCTTACCGCATGGTAAGAGCCATCACAGCTTTCTGGGCATGCAAGCGGTTTTCCGCCTCGTCATAGACCACCGAGTGAGGACCATCCATCACGCCATCGGTAACTTCGATGTTGCGGTCTGCAGGCAGTGGGTGCATGTAGATCGCATCTGGTTTAGCAAGCGCCATCTTCCGCTCATCAGTGATCCAGCTTTCGTATTTCTTGATGATCTCTGCACCAGCCTGCGGGTCAGGGGTGTGTACCATCGCCCCCCAGGATTTGGCGTATACAATATCTGCATCCTTAAATGCTTCTTCCATATCATAGACGACTTCAAATCCGGTGCCAAATTTCCTCGCTTGTTCCTTAGCTTGATCCATGATTTCAGGCATCAGCTTGAACTCTGGTGGGTGAGCCAGCACAACATCCAGGCCAAAGCGCGGCATCTGTAAAACCAGACTTTGCGGCACTGACATAGGCTTCTGGTATGAAGCGGCATATGCCCATGAGACGACCATTTTCTTTCTGCGCAGGTCCCGGCCCTTCTTTTCAAAAATCGTCATCAGGTCAGCAAGGCATTGGAAAGGATGGTAAATATCGCACTGCATATTTAACACTGGGACACGGGATGCTTTAGCAACATCGTTCAAGTATCCATTGCCGATGCCCCAATCTACATGACGAATGGCGATCCCATCAAAATAACGGCCAAAAATCTCACCGATTTCTTTCGGGGTATCTCCATGGGAAATTTGGGTCGTCTTGCTTTCGATGAAAGCGCCATGTCCGCCGAGCTGTGCCATGCCAGCTTCGAAGGAACCGCGTGTGCGTGTGCTGGAGAAGAAGAATAACATCGCCAGTACTTTATCTCGAAGATAAGGGTGCAGCTCGCCCAAAGCACGTTTCCGCTTCAGGTCGAATGCTACATCCATCACGGTTTCTACTTCTTCCTTGGAAAAGTCCAGGTCACCAATTAAGTCACGACCACGAAGATCAGTTTGCATTGTTTCCTCCAATCAGATATGACATTACACGACCAGTCATTGGCATACGAGCCTTGAATGGTTATTATTTATTCAACTGCACCGAGGACCATTGCCAACAAGGTCATGCGCATGACCACCCCATAGAAGGCTTCCTGCCAGTAGCGCGACCAACGGGTGATATCGACATCAGAGGGAATTTCGTCCATGCGCGGCAGTGAGTGGAGCAAGATCGCGCCCGGTTTGGCTTTTTTCTCCAGCAGCTCACGAGTAATCTTATAATTTGCGGGTGTCATACCTGTGTCACCCTTCCGCTCGTCGCGCGCCTTGGTGTAGTCTGGCTGAACCACCGGTTCGACCAGGATAACGTCAGCCTTGTGAATTACCTGCTCGACATGCTCAGCTTCAGAGAAATTGAGGCTGTACTGTTTCAAATCAGCCTTGAATTCATCGGTGAGGGACATCTCGGGTGGTGCAACAAACGTGATCGGGCAGTCGAATTGGGTGAGTGCATATCCCAGGGAGTGCATGGTGCGCATACGCATATCGCCGACTGCCAGCCAATTCAATCCGTCGATCTGACCTTTCTCCCGCTTCACAGTAAGCAGGTCGGTTAAGATCTGGGTGGGGTGTTCTCCCCAACCATCTCCGCCATTGATAATCGGAATGGACGCCCATTTCGCAGCTTCGTGAGGTGCTCCTTGCTGGAAGTGGCGCATGACGATGACATCGCCATAAAATTCCAGCATCTTGACTGTATCTTTGATTGACTCCTGGTACCAGTCACCAGCGCGAGTCATCTTGGCATCGGAAAATCCAGTGACATGTCCGCCCAGACGATGCATGGCTGCTTCGTGTGCCAGTCGGGTGCGTGTGCTCGGCTGGTAAAAGGCGGTAACCAGGGTCTTCTCAGCCAGCATGTTGACATTGCGGCGGCTGCGAGCAATATCCTCCATCTGCTTTGCGACTTCGAATACATGAAAGAATTCATTTCGTTCGAAATCTTTCAAAGAAAGAATGTCACGACCAGAAAAACTACGCATTGTTTCATCTCCTAATTGTTGGTATTGGTATCTAATTTTGTTCGGCGGAACGTTTCTCGCCTACTTTACGAACGACGTGAAAGTGAAAGTATCCCGGCAGGAAATAGCTGTGCGAGTAATCTACCGCGCGCCCATCCGAGTCATACAGATATGCAATGAAGCACAGCAGAACATCGCTTCGCTGGATGCCAAGGGCGCGCGCCAGCTCAATCGTCGCAGTTACCGCGGTTATCTCGGTCCTCGACGCTAATAGGGGGGGAATTCCTCGATTGAGTATGAGGTCTAGAACGGAGCCGGTAAAACCCTGGCTGAGTTCTTCTTTCGAGAGGATGTCCACAGGTAGAACATCAATCAGGTAAGCCACTGGACGATTCTCTGCTTCGATTACTCGGGAAACGTGGATTACCTGGCAAGCCCCCTGCAATCCCAAAGCCCGGCATTCTTCATCATTGGCTGGCCTTTGTTCTACCCTATGATTGCCCATCATCACCGATAAGCCCGTGCGGTGCGCAAGCGTCTCGATGCTTTCCAAAACCTCCAGACCGCTGTCAAAAACACTCGATGGATGGGTAACAAAGGTTCCGGAGCCTTGCTTTCGCCGCAGCAATCCTTGGGACTCGAAGGTTCGCATCGCTTCACGTAATGTGGCGCGTGAGACGCCCAGCTGACGGGCTAAAGCCGGCTCAGATGGCAGTCGCTGACCTGGAGATGCTGAGGAAATGATCTCATCCAGGTCTTCATGGAGTTTTTGGGAAATGGATTGAGGGCACATGAAGTTTTTATGCTTATTTAAGAGCATCCAGGACCGGAATGAGTTTAAACTGCTGGGCATCAAACAGCCCCAGGTCTGAAATTCGTAATTCCGGGATAACCACCAGCGCCAGCAAGCTGAGCTGCATATTGGGATTGTTCAATTTACAACCGCAAGCGCGAAAACCGTCGAGAACGGTGGCAGCTTGCCTTGCAACGATCTCTGGCCGGGCGTTGGACATTATTCCGGCGATGGGGAGAGCTACCTCCCCGATTATCTTTCCCTGACAGACAACTACCTGCCCTCCACCAATCCCGGCAAGATGGTTGGCAGCAATCGCCAGATTTTCGTCGTCGGTGCCGACCAGGACCATGTGATGGCAATCATGGGCAACCGTAGAAGCAACAGCGCAGGCAGTGTTGAACCCAAAACCGTGCACCAATCCAACCTGCACTCTGCCGGAGCCGTGATGTCGCTCAATCACCGCGGCCTTGGCGAGATCTTGAGCCATATCGGGTTGTACTTTTCCCCGGTTTAAGGGCAACTCGATGGTTAAATGCCGCGTGGGTGCCTGGTTTTCAATAATGCCGATCACGTGTGCCTTGACATATTCTGGTTCCTGACCATCTTGAGGCTGGTAAGGTAATAGAAAGTCCTTTGCTTCCATCCGCCTTGGGATATGAACCGAGTTCAATGCCCAATCTGGCTCTGGAAATGCCGGCAGGTCAACTAACATACGCCCGTTTTGAGCAAGGATATTGCCTTTGGCGATTACGAGATTTGGTTTTAATTTGGCCAGATCAGGGACCAGCAGGATATCCGCAAACCTTCCAGGTGCAAGCATACCGATGTGAGCTGATAGACCAAAGTGCTCAGCCGTATTGATGGTTGCCATTTGAATCGCGGTTACCGGCTCTACCCCATGCTTGATTGCCTGCTGCACTGCACGGTTCACATGACCTTCATCTACCAGGGTCTGGCAGTGGCTATCATCGGTGCATAGAATGAAGCTACGAGGGTTAATCCCCATTTCATTAATGGCTCGAACACCTTCTGCTACATCCTGCCAGGCGGAGCCCTGCCGCAGCATTGCTTTCATCCCCTGACGCACCCTTGCCGCAGCATCTTCCATTGTGATGCCTTCATGGTCGTCCAATGCCCCACCGGCGACATAGCCATGAAAAGGCAAGCCTAAATCTGGGGAGGCATAATGCCCCCCGATTACCTTCCGGCTGAGACGAGATTTTTCTAGAATAGTATGAACCCGGGTATCGCCGCTATAAACACCTGGAAAATTCATCATTTCGCCAAGTCCAATCACACCCGACCACCCTAAAGCTTCGGCGACATCAGCGGATTCAAGATTTGCGCCCGGCGTTTCAAAACTGGGTGCAGATGGCACACAGGATGGCACCTCAACCCAGACATGAACAGGCTGCTGAGCTGCTTCATCCACCATCATGCGCACACCGCGCAAACCGAGCACATTCGCAATTTCATGTGGGTCGATAAACATCGCCGTAGTGCCATGGGGGACGACTGCACGCACAAACTCGGTCACGGTCAGCATACCTGACTCTACATGCATGTGCCCGTCCAGCAGACCTGGTACCAGATACTGACCTCCTGCATCTATCTTCTGGGTGTCCTTCCCAATGGTATGGGAAGCATCTGGCCCGATATATGCGATATGCTCACCACTGATGGCGATGTCAGTATGTGGGATGATTTCACCGGATTGAACACAGACCCATTTGCCATCTGTGATTACCGTGTCAGCAGCTTTTCGTCCCATCGCCACCTCAACAAGGCGATGATGAAAAAAATCATGTTTGCTAGGTTTAGTAATCTCATCCATGAGGTTATCCATTCACCAGCCTGTGGGCTGCCCGGTTATGTCTCTCTACCAGGCCGGGAAGGTCTACTGAGGTGAGGTTGCCATGATCGACGACCTTATTTCCACCAACGAAAGTATAGTCCACCTGACGAGGTGAACAGAATACAAGTGCCGCAACTGGGTCGTGAAGTGCACCGGCGTAATCCAACCGGTCCATGCGGACGGCGAAGAAATCTGCACACTTGCCTGGCTCCAACGAACCGAGATCGGTACGTCCGAGAACAGCAGCACTGCCTATAGTAGCTATTTCTAACGCTTCCCTGGCGGTCATTAATGCCGGCGCGTCTTGATTGGACAATGACGCACCGCCTAATGCAGCGTTCAACCGTGCCAGAAGCATTGCCTGGCGTACTTCTGCGAGCAGATGCGAGCAATCATTGCTTGCAGAGCCATCTACACCCAGTCCAACCTTAACCCCAGCAGAGCGCATTGCCATCACCGGGGCGATGCCGGATGCCAGGCGCATATTAGAGGATGGGCAATGAGCCACACCACAGCCTGTCCGGCGGTAAGTATTGATCTCCGCGGCGTCAACATGCACAGAATGAGCAAACCAGACATCCGAGCCCACCCAATCCAGCGATTCCATATAGGAAACCGGCTTGTGTCCGAATAGCTCCTGGCAAAATTTCTCTTCATCCTGGGTTTCTGCCAGGTGAGTGTGTAAATGGACGCCGTAATGACGAGCAAGGCTTACACTCTCACGCATTAATGATGCTGTAACGCTAAAAGGAGAACAAGGCGCCAGCACAATCTGCGTCATCGCGCCTGGGTTTGGATCGTGATAAGTTTCGATCAAGCGCTGGGAATCACGTAAAATACTCGCTTCGTCTTGAACAACGCTATCCGGAGGCAGACCGCCCTGGCTTTCACCCAGGCTCATGGAACCTCTCGAGGCATGGAGACGTACGCCAACCTCCAGAGCAGCCGCGATTTCGTCATCCAGTTTTGATCCATTGGGATATAAATAGAGATGGTCGGATGCTGTGGTGCAGCCGGAGAGTGCTAGCTCTGCCAGGGCTGTTTGGGTTGAAATGTAGATATCCTCCGGCTGCAGGCGCGCCCAGATCGGATAAAGGGTTTTTAACCAGTTGAATAAATTAGCGTTTTGTGCTGCGGGAACAACACGCGTGAGTGTCTGGTAAAAGTGGTGATGGGTGTTTATTAACCCTGGAAGAACAACATGATTCCGAAGATCAATCACCTCATCGGCTGTTTCAGGTAAACTGTCAGATGGCCCAACCTGATCGATCATGCCGTTCAGGATAAACAGCCCGCCGTCGCGAATTTCACGGCGATGGGCATCCATGGTAACGAGCACATCGCAATGTTTAATCAATTTGCTGGGCATCGACAATCCTTACGCATCGATTTCTTGCTATCTGGTGAGTTAATGGAGTAAAATTTTATCGCCAAATTGTCTGACATTTAAAGTGTAACAGAGAATATTGTTGATGTCAAATGTCAGACATTTAAATGAGTTTAATGTTAAAATTAGATGATATAAATGAGCATCTCTTGCCCATCTATTCATATAATGATAATATCCAATAGCTATGGCAGTTTCCCAATGCGGCTTAGCAAAATCCACGAAATTATTCATCTCTTCTTCGAATCTGAGAGATGAAACATCGAGTGGATTAATATTTTAACATAGGAGAAAAGGGCGAAAATTATGAACATATTGGGTTTAGCGCGACATGGGTTAAATGATTTTGAACAAATGGCCATCCTGTTTGTTATCGTTACAGCCATCGTCAGCTTAATTTACGCCTGGTGGTTAAGAGGGCTGGTGATGAAAAAGGATAAAGGCACAGAAGCGATGCAGAAGGTATGGGATGCAATTCGCATCGGCGCCGATAGCTACCTGAATCGCCAGTTGAAGACAATTCTTCCTGCCATCGCTTTACTAGCGGTGGCATTGTTTTTTAGTGTCTATATTGTTCCACCCAGTCGTGAAGCACTGCACGAGTTCCCCAACAACACCCAAATTGTCATTGCCGTTGGACGAACAGCAGCATTTATCCTCGGTGCGACTTTCTCGATGCTGGTGGGACAATTGGGCATGCGCATGGCTATCCAGGCGAACGTTCGTGTTGCGTCTGCATCAAGACGTGGGTTCAACGAAGCCCTTTCGATAGCCTATTATGCAGGAACCGTAACAGGGATGCTGACCGATGGCTTAGGGTTATTGGGCGGTACGATTATTATCATCATATTTGGTACTGCTGCTCCAGATGCTTTGCTCGGTTTTGGCTTTGGTGGAACCTTGATTGCATTGTTTATGCGCGTGGGAGGGGGTATCTACACCAAGGCAGCTGATGTGGGGGCTGACCTGGTTGGCAAGGTGGAGAAAGATATCCCTGAGGATGATCCTCGAAATGCGGCAGTGATTGCCGACCTGGTCGGTGATAACGTTGGCGACTGTGCCGGTATGGCAGCAGATATATTTGAGAGCTATGAGGTAACGATCGTATCTGCACTGATCCTGGGTCTGACTCTGGTAGCGCTAGACCCCACCCACAGCTTAAAATGGATCGTTTACCCCTTAATCATTCGAGGTATCGGGGTTATCAGTTCCATCTTAGGCACTTTCACAGTGCCGATCTGGGAAAAGTTCCCGATCAAATTCTTACGCGCCCATGATGCTGAAGAAGCGATGTTCCGCTCTTATGAGGTCTCGAGTGTGAACACGGTTATCTTTGCATTTATTGTTGCCATGCTGTATGCAAAGGATTGGCGTTTAGCAGTGTTGACTGCGGCGGGAGTTGGCCTGGCGGTGGCATTCAATCCTTTGACCTCGTATTTCACATCAACCAAACGTGCACCGGTCAAAGAAATCGTTGAAGCTACCCATACCGGCCCAGCGACAACGATACTCTCCGGTTTATCCGTTGGGATGGAATCCAGCGTTTGGGCACTTCTGGTGATTACGATCAGCTTTATTGTCGCAGTGTTGCTTTATCAAGATACTGGAGCGGTCTATGTGCTCTATGGTGTGGCAATGATCGGCATCGGTATGTTGAGCCACACCGGCAATAATGTAGCGATGGACTCATACGGTCCAATATCGGATAACGCCAATGGCATCGGCGAAATGGCCTGGCACGGGATGGATGATGACAACACGAAGAAGGCTCGCCAAATCATGGCAGATCTTGATGCTGTTGGCAACACCACTAAGGCTATCACCAAAGGAGTGGCAATTGCTTCTGCGGTCATCGCGGCGGTAAGTTTGTTTGCATCTTTCATCACCGATGTCAGCCGGGTTCAAGATTCCTTACATATGCCTGTCCTAGAATCGATACGTGTTTCAGATACACGTGTATTCATCGGATTACTCCTCGGCGGCGCTCTGCCCTGGTTGTTCAGTTCGCTCTCGATTCGGGCGGTCAGCCGTGCTGCCGCGTTGATCGTCATCGAAGTCCGCCGGCAATTCCGAGTTCCTGGCGTATGGGAAGGTAAAGTATCGCCAGACTATGCGCAGGTGGTTCAGATCTCAACCATCTCGTCTCAAAAGGAACTGATCCCCCTCGCAACAATGTCCATAATCACACCCCTGTTGCTGGGGCTGGTGTTGGGTGTGGAAGCCTTAGGTGGTTTCCTCGCCGGAGTGATCTTGAGCGGTCAGCTTCTGGCGGTTTTCATGGCGAATGCCGGCGGTGCCTGGGATAATGCCAAGAAAGCGATTGAAGATGAGCCGCGCAACCTGGAAGCCAATACAGGTAAAGGCTCGGAACGCCACAAAGCCGGTGTAGTCGGAGATACTGTTGGGGATCCATTGAAAGATACCGCCGGTCCTGCCTTGAACCCAATGATCAAAGTAGTCAACCTGGTCTCCTTACTGGCAGCTCCGATCCTGGTCAAATATACAAATCTGGGATGGGTGGGCTGGGTGGTTGTCCTGGTGTTGTTAGGTTTAGTTACGTGGAGCATTATGCAGAGTAAACGTCCCGCCCCTAAACTAAAAGAAACACCATCTGGTGATTAACCACTAGAGATATTCGTACAGGTGGGGGTTAGGTTGCACTTCGCCCCCACCTGTACTGTTTTAAATAGTTGTAGTATCGTGTTGGCAGTTGAAATCAGCGAATTTACTACTGGTATTATCCAATATCTTGACGTAGCAGCATCATGCTAGTAGAATAGCGACTTAGATGTTTATACAAGTGAATATGGGCTTGTGGTAGCGCAAGGCCCAGGCAGTGGGAAATTATGCAGATGCCTGGGTGACGAGGTGGAGGTTCTTCGCCGCGAGGCGGAGCTAATCCTGTTACAGGAGAAAATCGAAAGATCAGCGGATGCCTCCCGGGGTCGCCATACCCCGCCAGTGCCCCTCCAGATGTACGGTGATAAACCTGACCGGGTAACCGGCTGACAGAGCGCCGTTCAGTGGCTGTTGGTTTTTATTTTAACCAGCATGCTGATTCGAGGGTGCCCTGTATGATTTGCTTGTTTGTTCTCATGGGCACGCTATGCGTGCTTTTTCTGTTTAATTGAGGTCGTTATGCCAAAACCTAGTCGTTACCATATCCACACTTCTCCGGTCGATGCTCCAAAAGCAGGCTATCCGGTCCAATTTCAATTAGATGAATCGGATGCTTATGTGAAATATGGGCATCCGGTGTTCTCTGGTACAACCCAACGAGGTGATGCGCACTGGACAGCAGAAATAATCAGTCAGACCTGGTACCAGGCGGAAACAGGTCGTATACCTATCTCCGGCGCCGGGTATGGCGGAAAATTTTCTGGCCCAGGATTTGAGGGTCTCTGGCTGGATATGAGTGAAATCGTGCGGCCCACACGCGATGGTATTCATGGCAGAGAATCGATTTCTACTCAGGTCGACCTGGGAGCAGGACTTATGCGGCTGGACTTTGGCGATGATGGACAGCTTTCTTCTCATCTCCCTTCGGTTATCTCTCTACCCTTACCGGTACTCCTTGGCCCTTTAGCCATCCCGTTACCTGGTCGAAATGCGCTGAGATCTATGGCTCAAGTTGCTGCTGAGCTAGATGGCCTGGCGGTGATCTTACCGGAAGAATACGACCAGGACCTCGAGCCTTATAAACAATCGTTGGGTGTAAGGCTGACATCCTCGTCGATCGACTCGATCTCGGATGATTGGCTTCCTCCGTATATCGAGCTTGAGGAAGAGAAGCCCAAGAACTTATATAACCTTTATCAATTAGCGAGCCAACGTTGGCCAGAATCTGTAATGGCAGTCCGGTTACCGTTGGATGATCTATCAATCGATCATGTAACAGGTTTAGCTCAAGCAGGTGTTGGGGTGTTCCATCTCTACGCAGACGACGAAGCGAAAGCTTTCGATGGCAGTTATCTGCCAGAAGCCATTCATCGCGTCCACGCCCGGCTGGTGGAGCTATCTATGCGCGATCAGGTGACCATCGTCGTGAGCGGTGGTATTGCCGCGGCTGAGCACGTGATTAAAGCGATTGCCTGTGGTGCGGATCTGGTTGCGCTGGATTTCATCTTGCAAGTAGCCTGGGGATGCGCTCTTTGGGCAGATAAGGGTAAATGCCCGGTCGAAACAGCTGAGCTCGATCAGGATTGGGGAACGAAGCGTTTGATTAATTTAATGAGCGCCTGGCGTGATCAGATGCTCGAGGCTTTGGGGGCGATGGGCATGCGCGAGGTACGGCGCCTGCGCGGCGATGTGGGACGGACGATCTGGCATAAAACGGAAGAAGCCAGCTTCCGAGCTGTATTAGGCGGTAGTGTGTCGATTAAACAATATCCACGTCTGCCCCAGCCGGTTGGAGGCGAAGGGGATTTTCGCTGGCCAACAGCCCTGCTGCTCGCCTCTCAGCAGCAAGCCAAGTTGGGAATGGCTCCCACGGGAGATCTGGAATATCGCATCGGCGCATCCGATGGCGGTTTCGACAGGCTGGCGTTTGCGTTCGAGCTGGATAAGGACCCACGCCAGATTCCCTGGGGCGACCCGGGAAGTGTAGATCTTTCTTTGTCATTGAACCGGCGCGATCCAGAGCGTCCGATGCGGACACTACCTATTCCCTGGTACGGTGCAGGTATGTCGTATGGGAGCATCGGGTTGCCGGTCATGCTTTCCCGAGCCAGGGCAGCCAAACAGCTCGGCACGCTCACCTCAACCGGTGAAGGCGGTTACCCGGAAGGTCTTGAGCCTTATGCCGACAATATCATCACCCAGGTGGCAACCGGATTGTTTGGTGTCAGCGAAGCATCGATCCAAAGGGCTCCGGTGGTTGAGATCAAATATGCTCAGGGTGCCAAGCCCGGGTTGGGCGGGCACCTGTTAGGCAACAAAAATACCGATTCGGTGGCACGCCTGCGCGAGGCAGTGCAGGGCACATCTTTATTTTCACCGTTTCCATTCCACAGCGTGTACTCCGTAGAAGATCATAAGAAGCATGTTGACTGGCTGAAACAGGTTAACCCGCATGCCCTGGTCAGCGTGAAGGTATCGACCCCCACCGATGTGGACATGGTCGCTGTTGGTTCGTATTACGCTGGTGCGCACATCATCCATCTTGATGGGGCGTATGGCGGCACCGGGGCTGCCCCGGAGATTGCTAAGAAAAATATCGCTATGCCGATCGAGTTTGCGCTACCGAAGGTACACCGCTTCCTGGAGTTTGAAGGAATTCGGGATGAGGTCACCTTAATGGCATCGGGTGGGCTGCGAACAGCATGGGATGTTGCCAAGGCGATTGCGCTGGGTGCCGATGGAGTGATCCTGGGAACTGCTGAGCTGGTTGCGCTGGGCTGCATTCGCATAGCTTCTTGTGAAAAGGGGCTTGGCTGCCCATTTGGCATTACCACCACCGATCCAGAGCAGGCAAAGAAGATCGATGCTGATATCGGTTACCAGCAGATCGTCAACCTGTATACCTCCTGGCTATGGCAGCTCACAGGCATCCTGAATATTCTTGGAATGCACTCGATCGCTGAATTGCGCGGTCGCAGTGATTTGCTGGTCTATCTGGAGTGAATCACTCGCTCCAGTTATATGGATTTGGAATTTTGGTCAATTTTGATGAGGTTGGACTATGAAACCTTCTTTTGCTGATAATATCATCAAGTCACGGGCAGCACTGCTCGATAGCCTGCCAACATTAAGTAGAGCCGAAGAAGCTGCTGAGGGTGGGTGTGGGGTGTTAGGATTTGCGGCGAACATCCCCATCGCTGGTCGACATGTGTTAACCGCCTCCCGGCAAATGCACAATCGGGGCAATGGCAAAGGTGGCGGCATTGCTATGGTTGGATTGGATGTGACCCAGGCGCGGGTGGATCGGGATACTTTAAACAGCCATTACCTCTTACAAATTGCCTTGCTCGACAAAAACGCTCAGCAGGAGATCGAAGCAGAGTATATCCAGCCGAATTACGATGTCGCGCAGGCTTATACCCTCGATCATATAGATGATTATCGTGCCATTGATGGGTTGTCTGTCCGACCTCCAGAAGTTTTACGGTATTTTGTGCGTGCAAAACAGGAAGCGTTAACCGATTTTGCGCATAAAAATGAATTGGATAGGCTTTCCTATCGAGCGATCGAAGACGAATTTGTCTACCAGACAAGCTTCCGGTTGAATCGCCAGTTTTATGCCAGCCTTGGCGAGAAGCGCGCTTTCGTTTTGAGTCATGGGCGAAATCTCTCAGTGCTTAAAATTGTCGGCTATGCTGAAGATGTCGTCGCTTATTACCAGCTTGAAGATCAGACTGCCCACGTGTGGATCGCCCACCAGCGCTATCCTACCAAGGGCAGAGTCTGGCATCCAGGTGGGGCACATCCATTCATCGGATTGAATGAAGCACTGGTGCACAATGGTGATTTTGCCAATTATCATGCCGTCAGCGAATACCTGAAACAGAGAAATATAGGCCAGCTTTTCCTGACGGATACGGAAGTCAGTGTCCAGCTGTTCGACCTGTGGGCGCGTGTCTACAATTATCCTCTGGAAATCATCCTGGAAGCGATGGCGCCCACCACTGAATTTGACTTCAATATGTTGCCAGATGACAAACAGGCCCTGTACCGGGCAGTACAGCGAACCCATATTCACGGCTCACCAGATGGCCCGTGGTTCTTCATTGTCGCGCGATCCCTTGCTGCCGAGGCTGGAGAGGATCTGCCCGTCGACCGCTTTGAGTTGTTGGGCATCACCGATACCAGCATGTTACGCCCGCAGGTATTTGCCCTTTACGAAAACAAGGATGTAGCGAATCCAGTAGAGATCGGGCTGGTTGCCTCCGAGCGCCAGGCGATTAATGCCTGCCTGCGCTCGCTGGCAGCCGAGGATGAGCGCTTCCAGACAACAGCTGACCGCTACTGGGTAGCGCGCGGCGGCTCCCATACCGATGGCGGAGCCTTTCGCTTCTCGGTGGCGGCGGGCGACGGCGGGCAGCAGCCGGCAAAACTGGAATGCGTTAACAAGTTTGGTGACTCGGTCCGCATCTCAGGTGACCAGCACCACAGAATGCCTGGACAAATCGATGCCAGGCTGGCGCCGGAGCGCTTTCGCACAGAATGGAGCAACCAGGCATATCACGCCTATGACGATGGAGGTGTAAAAACCTTCTGGGATTGGGTGAGACCGCATGTAAAAGAAATGACCTGGGACGAGCTGGGCTGGTCACTGGATTGGATGGCGGAGTTTGCTCAAAACGGGGATTCCGAATGGCGTTTCTCTTTGGGCACGCTAAACCTGCTGCACGATATTCGGTATTCCACCGGAGAAAAGAGGCGCGCCTCCGTTTTGCGCCTGATCGACATATCTTTACTGAAAATCTTCCGCATCGTACCGTCATTGGGTAGTGAGACGAGCTCCAGGTTCGCCCTTGCCCGCCACGTGAACTACGATACCCGGCATGCCATCGAGAATGTTGAGGCGTTGAATAGCAATAACGATCTTGACCCGCCGCTGCTGTTAATCGATGCGGAGGCTTTTCCTCCCGAGGGAGAACAGGCGGCTGCGCGCTGGATCGTCAAGGCGGTGGAAAAAGGATGGAAATCCATTATCGCTTACAACTGGCGCGGCGGTCGCTTCGCCGGCTGCGGACTGGGTCCGGATCGCCAGGGAGTGCGCCTGGAGCTGTATGGCGATGTGGGCGATTACAGCGCGTCTGGACTGGATGGCGCTGAAGTGATCATCCATGGCGATGGGCAGGACCAGCTTGGGCAAATATTGAAGAGTGGAAAGCTGGTCGTGCATGGAGATGTGGGACAAACCTTCCTTTACGGGGCGAAAGGCGGTGAGATCTATATTCTCGGCTCGGCTGCCGGTCGCCCGTTAATTAACGCGGTTGGAAAACCCAGGACGGTCATAAACGGCGCCTGCCTGGACTACCTGGCTGAATCCTTCATGGCGGGTGATCCTCTACACGGCGGCGGATTTGTCATTCTGAACGGCATCCAGTTTGATGAAGATGGGAAGATGCGGGAAATGGAAACGCCATATCCTGGTGGAAATCTGTTTTCCCTTGCCTCCGGTGGGGCGATTTACCTGCGCGACCCTCGCCAGGCGGTTTACACCGAGCAGCTCAACGGTGGCGTTTTCAGCAGGTTGAGTGAAGCTGACTGGGATTTAATTGAGCCCTACCTGCGCGAGAATGAACGCTTATTTGGCATCAAGATAGAAGACTTGTTGCGTGTAGATGGGAAGGTGCTGCTGCCGCATGAGGTATACAGAAAGGTGGAAGTGCGCGGCGCAAAGGTGCTGGCTGACCGCGATAACCATTAATGCCTGGAGTGATCTAACGCCCCAGCGCCGGTAAGCCGCCGGCAGGGGCAGCAGCTTTCACTGCTCGTACGATCGCCTGAGCGAAGACCTGCGCAGCGAATGCGCCGATGATATTCACATCTGCCTCCACCTGACCGGTTGCCAGGGCGAAGATCGTATCCCCGTCCAGCATGGTGTGTGCCGGGCGGATGGTGCGTGCCAGTCCATCCTGCGCCATTTGGGCCACTTTATTGACCTGCTCCTTATTCAGGCGGGCGTTCGTTGCGACGACACCGATGACCGTGTTGTCGTGCCGGCGGTTGAATCCCAGGTTCGCCCCACCAGCGAGCTTCTGCATCACCTGCAGCGTATCCGCAAACTGGAGTTCAGCTCCTTGCGGGGGGCCAGGCAGGCGTGCTCCGGCGATAATCTGACCGCTGTCCGCGTCGATGACATCCCCCAGTGCATTAACCGCTACCAGAGCAGCTACCAGCAGCCCCGGCGTGATCTCTAACCCTGCGCTGCCAATACCGGCTTTCATCGCCTGTTGGATGCCGAGAATTTTGCCCACCGACGCCCCGCAGCCCGCGCCGACATTCCCCTCAGCCGGTGGATTAGAAGTGGCATTGGCGCATGCCTGGTAGCCCATTGATGCATCCGGGCGAATGTCAGGCCGTCCGAGGTTTAAATCAAATAATATCGCAGATGGAACAATCGGAACACGCGCCACACCCACGTCGAAGCCGATGCCGCGCTCTTCCAGGTAGCGCACCGCGCCGCCCGCGGCATCCAGACCGAACGCCGAGCCGCCAGCCAGCAGGATGCCGTGAATCTTTTCGACCAGGTGCATCGGGTGCAGGGCATCCGTCTCGCGCGTGCCCGGCGCCCCGCCGCGCTGGTCGACACCAGCGACGGCTCCATCGGGGCAAAGTATGGCGGTACAGCCGGTGAGTGCAATGTCATCCTGGGCATGACCGACCAGGATTCCTTGAATATCGGTGATGGTTATGTCCATTGACATCTCAATGTTCCCATTTGCAGGCTTGATGGTTGATTTTATGAAAGCCTATTCACTTTGCAGTAACCAACGATTATACTCTGCAGAGATCTTCGACTTGAAAATTTAAAGGCTCATCTTATTGACATCCGGCCTTATTTGAGTATAATTCGTTTGCTTAAAGCCCGTTAAGATCAAATTGGCTGAGAAAGCAACGCTTGATCGTCTGGCAGTACTTTGAAATAGCAATAACATTTGGCCTCGTAGCTCAATTGGCAGAGCAAGGCACTCTTAATGCTTAGGTTCTGGGTTCGAGTCCCAGCGAGGTCACTGAAGTAAATATCTGGTAGAGCTACTGGCGGTGCACTTGCAACGCCAGTAATTAATTAAGCCAGTCAGCATGTCTGTTAGTATAATAAATTCAGCGGTAAATTATCTAACAGGTTGTTAGCTTAAACATGCCCACCAATCTCCCTCCTGATTACTTTAATGCGGAGAGGCGCTTTCGAGAAGCTGAGACGCCGGCAGAGAAGATCGTCCTGCTGGAGGAGATGATCAGCATTGTCCCCAAGCATAAAGGCACCGATCATCTACGTGCGGACTTGCGGAGGCAGCTATCGCGCTTGAGAGAAGAAGCTCAGTCGCAGAAGAAACATGGTGGGCACGCCTCGGTATACCATATCGAGCGAGAGGGCGCTGGGCAGGTGGCGCTGATCGGGCCAACCAATGTCGGTAAATCAGCACTGGTGTGTAGCCTGACCAATGCGCGTCCTGAGGTCTCTCCAGCGCCGTACACCACCTGGAAGCCTTCTCCGGGGATGATGCCCTTCCAGGATATCCAGATTCAGCTCATCGATACGCCGGCGCTTGAGCGTAACATCTCCGAGCCGGGCTTGTTTGACCTGGTGCGAAAAGTCGATATGACCTGCCTTGTTGTGGACCTGCAAGCCGATCCTTTGGAGCAGGTAAAGGATTCATTACAACTATTGGCTGAGCATCACATCTACTCGCAGGAGTGGATCGTCAGACCTACCGATGATGCGCGCAGGATATTCATCCAGTTAATCATCCTGGTAAATAAAGCAGACGAGCCAGCCTTGGATGAGCTTTACGAGATCTGCTGTGATCTGCTTGATGAGCCAATCGTGCACATGCCGGTATCATCGATCAGTGGGCGAAATTTTGATGAATTTAAGCAATATATTTACAACCACCTTGGGATCATCCGTGTTTATGCAAAATCTTATGGCAAAGAGCCAGATTTGGAACGGCCATTCGTTTTACGCAAAGGCGGTACGGTGATTGACATGGCGCGCAAAGTCCACCGTGATTTTTATGAGCACTTGAAATCAGCCCGGGTGTGGGGCAGCGCTGAGTTTGATGGTCAGATGGTGCATCGAGATTACGTTTTACAGGATGGTGATATTGTGGAGCTAAAAGGATGATCAAGGAATTCATTCCTTGATTGACTTAGATTAAATTTCTAATTAAAACCGGGGGGTAAAAAAATACTAAATTCCTTGCCCGATAGGATTTCGTGGTCTATAATTACTTTTATTAAAATTCGATCATTTGAAAGTCATTTTTCTTTAACGAATTTCATGGCTTATTGGAGGTAAATTGCTGAATTGCATCCTTGCCTGGCGAGCAATTATCGAAGCATAAATATCTTACGCCAAGATTACCGGAGGATTACGCAATGAAGAAGTTGAATATCGCCATCGTAATACTATTGGGGGCAAGTATGATCCTTTCAGCGTGCCAGAGTGCAACGCCTGAAGCTACCACCGAGCCTGTCCAAACCGAGACTGAAGCACCTGCTGCCCAGCCATCCGCTGATTTGCTCAACGAAATCCTGCAGCGTGGCAAATTGATCGTTTCAACCGACCCGGCTTATCCACCTCAATCTCAGCTGGTTGAGGGAGCGGTCCGCCCCGAAGGTACGAAGTGCTCCGGAGAGGAACGCACCGCGAATGAGCTGACTGGCTTTGATATCGATGTTGCGGCTACCATTGCCAAGCGGTTAGGTGTTGAAGTATGTTTTGTGACGCCAACCTGGGATATGATCGTCAGCGGCAGCTGGGCTGACCGCTGGGACCTCAGCATCGGCTCAGTGACTATCACGCCGCAGCGTATGGATAACCTTTTCTTCACCCAGCCTTATTACACTACGCCAGCAGCTTTCTTCGTCCACGTGGATAATGAAAGCTTTACCCAACCGAGTGACCTGAGCGGTAAGAAGATCGGTGCGTGCTCGGGATGCACCTACGATTCCTACCTGTCAGGCACGCTCGCTATCCCTGGCGAGGAGATCACCCTGGTTGTAGAAAACCCACAATTTATGGGCTATGAGACCGATTTGAACGCTTTGCAAGACCTGGCATTGGGAGATGGTCTCAGACTGGATGCCGTTTTAACCGCCCTCCCCACGGGCAGCGGTGTTATCGCAGATGGTCTTCCCTTGAAACAACTGGGCGAACCTGTTTACTTCGAATACCTGGCAGGTGCGGTGGATAAAAGTTCCTCTTTTGAGACGCTTAATTTTCTCAATAAGGTGACTGAGATTATTAAGGGCATGCACTCAGATGGCACACTCAAGTATTTGTCGGATAAATATTACAGCATGGATCTGGCTGAAGCAGCCGCCATGTTCGACATGAGTGCCTTACCACAGTATAAATAGTCAATTGAAACCAGTATTGGGGTGAGGTCTTTCTCTTAGACCTCACCCGTATTTTTTATCGGAGGAATGTGATGGCTGTAAATACGTATAAACCTCCCGGTTTTCCTGGTGCAGATCCCGACATGCAAATGGGGCTGGATTTGCAGACCTACGAACGGCGGGAACGGTTATTCCATAAAATCAAGATTTCCATTGTATGGGTAGCAATGCTGCTGATTTTGGGGGTATTTTTACTGCTGCTGGACTTTGATCCACTCTATATTCTTCAACATTATCAAATCGTGGTCCAGGGAGCTATTTATACGATTTATATTTCTCTGGTTTCAATAATAATCGCCTCAGTTTTAGCGTTGCTTGGTGCGTTGGGGCGTTTGTCACCGAACTCGATCGCGCAAGGTGTATCAGGTTTTTATGTTTCACTGGTGCGGGGCACACCTTTATTGATCCAAATATATATTGTCTACCTTGGATTACCTCAAATCGGAAAACAGATTACTTTACTCGGCTACCCACAAATAGGTCATCTTTTTATTTTGTCTGCTTTGGCATCCGGTATACTCGCATTGAGTTTGAACTACGGCGCGTATATGACCGAAATCTTCCGAGCCGGGCTGCAGTCAATCCACCACGGTCAGCAAGAAGCTGCAGAAGCGATCGGTATGTCGCGCTGGCAAACCTTACGGCGTGTTATTATGCCACAGGCGATACGGATCATTATCCCGGATATCGGCAACCAGTTCATTGCCATGCAGAAGGATTCATCCTTAGTATCCGTGATGGGCATTTGGGAGCTGACGTACCGCGCCAACCGTTTCGCCCGGGTGGACAGCAAGTTCATGGAAATGTTCTTGCTTGCCGCGCTGGTTTATTGGATTCTCACGATTATTTCTTCCTGGCTGGAAGGCAGGCTGGAAAAAAGGTTGGCACGGGCTTATGAGCGTTAACTATAACAATGCCATTGTGCAGGTGGAAAATTTACATAAATGGTTTGGCATGCTACATGTACTTAAGGGCGTGTCCTTTAATGTTTATGAACGGGAAGTGCTGGTGGTCATCGGTCGCAGCGGGTCTGGGAAAAGTACGATGCTGCGATGCCTGAACTTCCTCGAGACACCTTCTTCAGGGACGATTACGATAAGCGGTAACAAGGCGGTCTCTCGCCCCGGCTCTAAGGTGGAAAGAAATTTGGTGCTGGCACTGCGGTTGAGCACTGGAATTGTCTTTCAGGAGTTCAACCTGTTCCCCCACATGACCGTTATGGATAATGTGATCGAAGGGCTGGTGACGGTTAAGAAAATGCCCAAGGACCAGGCGGTCACCATCGGCGAGAGGTACCTGCACAAAGTAGGGCTATCGGATAAAATGAATGTACATCCGATCCGTCTGTCTGGTGGCCAGAAACAGCGTGTGGCGATTGCACGCGCCCTGGCGATGGAACCTAAGGTGATGCTTTTCGACGAGCCAACTTCGGCTTTAGATCCCGAATTAATCGGCGAAGTGTTGGATGTCATGAAAGAGCTGGCATACGACGGCATGACCATGATGGTGGTTACACATGAGATGGGATTTGCTCGGGATGTTGCGGACCGGATCATTTACGTCGATCAGGGAATGATCGTTGAGGATGGATTGCCGGAGCAAATCTTCACCGATCCGCAAGACGAACGCACGCGCATATTTCTAGAACCATTGCGAAAGGTTCAACATATTTAGAAGATGGGTAACCGCAGACAGGCGATTCAGAAAGCTAAAGAATATCAGGCAATAAAGCCGTTGTTTTTAGATACTGAAACAACCGGTTTGGACTCTTATGCTGAAATAATTGAAATTTGTATAGTCGACTATGATGATAAAGTCCTTGTCGATACACTCGTTCGACCAACCATCGCGATACCGCCTGATTCGACGCGTATCAATGGGATCACAGATGAGATGGTAAAGAACGCACCAACATGGCTGGACGTATGGCCAGGCGTGCAGGCGGTGCTGCAGGGCAGGTATGTGGGGATTTACAATGTGGATTTTGACGTTAAGATGATGCGGCAAAGCCACCAGAAATATGGAATTCCATGGGAATTACAGATGCAGCGGTTCTTCGATGTCATGAAACTCTACTCCGACTACCGGGGCATCTCGCGTTTCTTTACTCTACAAGCAGCGGGCAGAGAGTGCGGTATTGCGATACCGAACTCACACCGCGCGCGTGATGATACGCGTTTGCTACGTGCGCTATTTTATTACATCGCAAGCAGGATGCCCTGAAATTTATTGTGAGACAGAGCTATCCGCCACTGACGCGAATATCTATTATTCGCTCGACCAGCGGCTCCAGTAATTTAACCAATCGTTCCTCCTCTATATCTGAGACCTTAAATGTTATCTGTCGGTTCGTTGCATCTGTGCCAGAGGTTTGACCGAATGCGATGAAATTCGCGCCAGCGCCTGCCAGCGTCTCGGTCAGGCGTGCTAACGTCCCTTTGGCATCCGAGATTTGAGCGGTGACACGTACGCCATGTTCTCGTGCACCCATCAGTCCCAGCAAAGCCTTGAACAGGTCAGTTTCGGTAATTATCCCAACGATCTTGTCTCCATTCATCACTGGTAAACCACCGATTTTATTATCCGACATTATTTTAGCGGCTTCCTCGATTGGGGTGTCTTCATTTACCGTCAATACCTTTCGAGACATGACATCTCGGATTCGTATTTTACTTAACAAGTAATTCATCTCCCAAACAGATAGTGCGGTTGTGGGTGATGGAGAAGCATTTAAGATGTCTTTATCGGATACAATGCCAACCAGCTTGCTATCCTTTGTCACCGGAGTACGGCGGATGTGGTGCTTTTTCATCAACTCCAATACTTCAATCACGAGTGATTCAGGCGAAACGGTGATGACCGGGTGTGCCATTCTCTCACCAACAAGCATGTCAGCCTCCTGATAGATGATTATTGCCGTTGCTTACGTTCTTATGGATGCACAGAGTTTATTCCTGATCTCCGAAGGCAGCGATAATTCTGGCTACATGCCGGGCGTGAAGCTCGTACAGGTCAAGGCGAAGATTTTCATTGGGAGCATGCGCAAGCGTTCCGGGGTAACCTGCACCGGCTGTGATCACCGGTAGTTTGAGCAGGTGAACAAAAGGATAATTCGGACCGGACCCACCTACCATCGGCACGAGCTGCATGGGCTGACCGTAGACAGATTCCGAGGTATCTACAACCAGTTTTACAAAAGGATCATCTGGATCGGTTCGGGCGGCTGGCTCCCCGCCCAGGAATTGTATCTTAATATCCTGAAAGCCTTCGGCGTCTAGATGAGCGCGCAGTAAGCGCACAATTTCTTGTGGGGTTTGATTGGGTACCAGGCGAAAATCGATCTTGGCAGAAGCGCGAGCTGGCAGCACGGTTTTTGAGCCTGGACCCTGGTAACCGGAAGTCAAGCCGCAGATCGTACAGGTGGGCTCAAAAACCTCGGCAATTCGCAAATCCACACCGCCGGTCAAGCCTTTGAGAAATGAATCGATGCCGTATCTCTGTCGGTATTCCTCGGATACCTCCGGCAACGCGTCCATCAGTTGTTTATCCCGCTTGCTGAGTGGAACGATGGCATCATAAAAGCCAGGGATACGGATGCGCTCATCTTGATCCTTGAGGGTATTAAGCGCCCAGACCAGCCGCCAGGCAGCGTTTGGAAAAATGCTGCCTCCCAGTCCTGAATGCACATCCTGATTGGCTGTTTCTACGGAAAGCTCAACATAGCATATACCACGCAAGCCCAGGTACTGCATCGGCATTTCACGGTGGTCGACTCCGCCAAACTCCCATATACAGGCATCTGCCGCTAACAGGTCTTGATTATCTTCGATAAAGCCATGTAGATGGACGCTGCTGGTTTCTTCTTCGCCCTCGATGATAAATTTGATCGTGCATGGCAATTCATCCACCTGATCCAAAAGAGCATCAATGGCAAATAAACGCGCAACCAAATGACCTTTGTCATCACTCACCCCACGAGCGAATAATTTACCATCTCGGATGGTTGGCTCAAATGGGGGGCTCTCCCACAGCTCCAAGGGCTCGGGTGGTTGAACATCATAATGGTTATAGATTAATAATGTCTTGGAACTACGACCGCGCCGCTCAGCAAACACAACTGGAGCACCATCGGTGGGCATGATATCAGTCTTAAATCCACGCTTTCGCAGCATTTCTGCGACAAGTTCTGCACATTCCGCCAGACCCCAGTTCTGTGCAGAGACACTCGGTTGAGCGCACAGGCGAGAAAGCTCAGCAATACTCTGATCCATGTGGGAAGTCAGGTATGAGTCGATTTTGGTGTCAATAATCATTCTTATACTCCTGAAGAACAATATGCGATCTGATAAGTAAAACTAGAGTCACTTGGTGAACCAATCCAACGAAGAGGCGCCAAGGTATGCAAAAAGCAACATCTTCCCGATTTTACCCAGCAACGTGAAAAATAGGAATGAGGTAATCGGGACACGCAGCGTTCCAGCGGCTATGCCGGCAAGGTCAAACAATGGATTGGGGATAAAAGCCAGGACGAGGATGGCAAGATTGCGCAGGTGAGGGTGCTCTTGCATCCAGGTGAGAATCCGCTGGTACCTGACTTTATTTTCTACAACTCCCTGTCCACTAAAACCAATCAAATAACCAGAAATTTCACCTAAGGCAGAGCCCGCTCCGGCTGCTAACGCCACGCCGATGGGATTATAAATAGCTCCCATCGCGAACACGAATACAACTCCCGGGGCGGGGAGCAAGATTGTGGCATTTGCCAGGAATGACAGTAAAAATATGCCTAGGTAACCATACTGCGCCAAGGAGCGCAACTGGTCACGGTACAGAAAAGCAAGCACACTCAGCCCAATGACCGCCAACAATGCCAGGATGCGAACCAGATTAAGGCGTTGTTTTGGCGTCATTGGTTCGCCTGAAGTCGAAATTAGGGAGTGACTTCGGCGTCCTCTTTTTACCAGTTATCCAGTGGAGGAGGCTTCCTCGATTACTTCTACGCTCAGGATCTTTACACCAGGATATTGCGGGTGGACCGGATCTCGCTCCGGAATAGAATTGACAATATCCATCCCTTTTACCACCTGCCCGAATACACTGTGTTTTCCGTCTAACCAGGGTGTGGGTACATGGGTGATGAAAAACTGTGAGCCATTCGTGTTTGGACCGGCATTCGCCATGGATAAAATCCCAGGCTGGTCATGGCGCAAAGTTGAGACGAATTCATCCTTAAACTGGTAGCCTGGACCACCTCGACCTGTCCCGGTCGGATCGCCGCCTTGAACCATGAAGTTTTTTATCACCCGATGAAAGATCGTGCCATCATAAAATCCCTGGCGTGCCAGGAAGACAAAATTATTGACCGTATACGGAGTTTTATCGGCAAATAACTTCAGGGTGATGTCGCCACTATCGGTATGAATGACAACTTGATAATTTTTCGCTTTATCGATGCTCAGCTCAGGGGCTTTGGACCATTGCTTTGGACTTGGTGACATGAATTATCCTTTCTGAAATTCTTTCTCGACGCCATGCAGCAGGGTTTCCAGCCGCGCCACGACCATCTCCATAGCAACAGCATTCTGACCCCCTTCGGGAATGATTACATCAGCATAACGTTTGGACGGTTCGACAAATTCGAGGTGCATTGGGCGTACTGTAGATAGATACTGGCGAACAACCGATTCGGTGCTTCGTCCGCGCTCATTTAAGTCGCGCTGTAATCGGCGGATGAAGCGGATATCTGAATCCGTGTCGACAAATATCTTAACTTCCAATATTTCTCTAAGAGCCGGTTCGGCAAAGATCAAAATCCCCTCTACCATTATCACCGGACGTGGTTCAATCCGCTGGGTTAATTGCGTTCTTGAATGGGTCTTAAAATCATAGATTGGGAGATCAATTGCCTGTCCGTCTCTGAGCTTTATGACGTGTTCAATGAGCAGGTCGTTATCTAGCGAGTTGGGATGATCGAAGTTAATTAAGGCGCGCTCATTTGCGGGAAGATTGCTCAAGTCTTTGTAATATGCGTCGTGGGGCAAATAAGCAATTCGATCCGGACCAACTCGATCCAAAATCATGTGTGCCAGAGTGGTTTTCCCAGATCCGGATCCACCAGCTAATCCAATCACAAGGGGGGTTGTACGATTTAGCATATTCGAATTATACTGGATGACGGTGATAATTAAGGTTTTCGCAGTATCCTGATCAGACATGGATAACTGCGATTTGGACTGCCAGGAGCCACCGAAGGGAATCGAACCCATGACCCGCCGCTTACGAAGCGGCTGCTCTGCCTGCTGAGCTACGGTGGCTTTGAAATGCGCCGTGATTATACAAGGGAACGACTGGAAACGCAAGTAAGCCAATCCTGGAGGAGGTGTGTTTTGCGAGTAGCAATGATTTCCTACCATACCTGTCCCCTGGCTGTGTTGGGTGGTAAAGATACCGGAGGGATGAACGTTTATGTCCGCGAGCTGACTCGTCAGTTGGGCAGGGAGGGAATCCAGGTTGATGTGTTTACTCGCTCACAAGATGAGCACGTGCCACACGTATTACATGATCTGGGGTATGGCAACCGGGTGGTACACATTCCAGCCGGACCGGAAACACCGTTGCCAAAAGAAATCCTCGCCTCCCACCTGCCGCAATTTACGAAAGGCATTCTTGAATTTGCAGCGCAAAAAGGGTGTACCTATGACCTGGTGCACAGCCATTATTGGATGTCAGGTATTTGTGCCCAGGAATTAAAAAGCACCTGGGGAACGCCAATCATTCATATGTTTCACACGTTAGGATTGATGAAACAACGGGTAGCACACCTGGATGGTGAGGCAGAAGGAGATTATCGCATACAGGGAGAGCGGTCGGTTTTGTCATCCGCGGATCGGGTGGTGGCTGCTACCCAGGCAGAATTTGCTCAACTGCAATGGCTTTACCAGGCAGATATCAGCAAGTTAGTTGTGATCCCGCCGGGCGTCGATTTGGGACATTTCTATCCAATTCCGGCAGATGAAGCGAAAGAGTTTATCGGTGTGCCTCCGTGTGAGCAGTTATTATTGTTTGTGGGGCGGATTGAGCCATTGAAAGGTATCGATACCCTTATTAAAGCACTTGCACTTATGCGCCAGAATAGACATGAAGGTCTGTCTGGCGGTCATAGGTGGGGAAGGGGAAAATTCTCTCAATGGGCATAGTCAGGAGATGCAGCGCTTACGAGCGATGCGTGAGGAGGCTGGATTAGCTGACCTGGTCACATTCCTGGGGCTGCGCAGCCAGGATACGTTACCGTATTATTATTCAGCCGCTGAAGCAGTAGTTGTACCATCTTATTATGAGTCCTTTGGTATGGTTGCATTAGAGGCCATGGCGTGTGGTACGCCGGTGGTAGCATCTCAGGTCGGTGGGTTGGCGTTTTTGGTGCGCGATGGTGTTACAGGCTATACCGTACCGGTTGATGAGCCGCAAGCGCTAGCGGATCGATTAACTTTATTGCTTAAAGATCCAGCACTTCGTCATTGGATGGGGCAACAAGCGGCTGCGCTGGCGCACCAGTATGGCTGGGAGCGGATTACAGAGCGTATCGTATCCGTCTACCGAAGTTTGGTCAATTAAATAAATAAGAGCGGGTGATGGGATTCGAACCCACGGAATGGTAGCTTGGGAAGCTACTGCCTTACCACTTGGCGACACCCGCAAAGCATGGTGATTATAGCCAGCCCCTGGCGGGATGTCAAGGAAGGATAAATTGGGTTGTCCGTTGGCGAGGTATATCCCGGACAGCTTGCCCAATATTTCAATCTTCTAAAAAGCTCCCTTACCACGTATCACAGTACCAGCAGTTAACCAGAGAATTTTCAGGTCGAGCAGTAAAGAATAATTTTGTACGTAATAAAGATCATCTTCGGTGTGCAGGTGCATCGGCTTGTCGCTGCGACCATGTACCTGCCACCAGCCCGTAATGCCCTGAGGAACCGTAAAGCGTTTCCATTGCCAGGGTTCATAAAGAGCAACCAGCTCGGGGAGCTCTGGGCGAGGTCCAACCAGGCTCATCTGACCCAGCAGGACATTCCATAACTGCGGCAGCTCATCAAGACTGGTACGCCGCAAGAATCGCCCGACACGTGTCACGCGGGGATCGTTAGGAATTTTATGGATGATATGACCTTCATTGTCCGTTGTTGAGACCAGGTGGTGCAAGTCATCCGCATTGGGAACCATGCTGCGGAATTTAAGCATGTGGAATTCTTTGCCATTTTCGCCGGCTCTTTTCTGGTGCAAGATGATGCGACCAGGACCTTCAATTCGGATGGTTATTGCTATGAACGCCATCAGGATCAGGCTAAAAGGCAGAATTGCGACTCCGACCACCAGATCAAATATACGCTTGACCAGGCGTTGTGACTCGCTGAGGGTTGGCGCACGCAAATCCAGCATGGGGATTCCGGCAAAATCTTCAATAACAGCCTTGTGTAACGCCAGTTGAAAGTAATCAGGAATCAGCCAGACACGTACCGGCAGCTTATGCAGCTCCGCAACCAGTAAATTTATTTGTTCATGCTCACTGCGAGGTAAGGCAATTATTACATCGTCCACCGAGAAGCGCTCGATCTGGTCAATTGCTTCGGGAATTCCACCAATGTAAGGCGCTTGTGAAGAAGCCAGGTGATCTTCTGTATCGATATACCCGACAATGTTCAGCCCGCGATCCGGTTCCTGTAGAATTCGTTCCCCAATTTGTTGCCCTAGAGTGCCAGTGCCAACAATCAATACCTGTCGACGTTGGGCCGGATCCCTCTGGTAGTTCCTGATCAATGCTCTGGCTACCAGGCGCCAGAAGAGCATTGCCAGGAATGCCATCGATACAAAGGTAATGAATAATAAACGGGAAATTTCACGATAAGAAAGATAAAGCGTGCCTGCCATTGAGACTGCTGCAATCATGGAAGATGTGAACAAGGCAGAAAACTCATCGGCGGCACGCAGATTCTTCCGTCCGTCATAGACGGATAACAGGAGCATAATAGATACCCAGAGGGTTGGGAAAATGATATATAAGAACCATGGGATGGGTATGGGTGCCGGAATAAATTTCGCAATTGGCAACTGGCTGAGGGCAGGTCGGAACAGGACGGCGACTGCCAGACAAATGGCAATGAGGACCCAGTCCAATGTAATTGAAAAAATTACGTAATTAACCGAAAAGCGACGCAGCATTATTCCCATTATACTCAGGATAGTCGCTGATGATGGGCATGTTATAATTCTTTGACTAATTTTGTAAGTGGCGGTGAAGCGACAATGCCGGGGAACAGTGAACTAAGTGAACGTGAGCTGGAGATCCTGCGCCTCGTCGCAACGGGGGCAAGCAACAAAGAGATAGCGCTTCAGCTTTATATCAGCACGAATACCGTAAAAGTTCACCTCAGAAACATCTTTTCCAAAGTTGGAGTGGAATCGCGCACTGAGGCAGCGATGTATGCTGTTAACGCTGGCATAGTGCCTGCCTCAGGGGTGATGCCTGGTGGTAAGCAAAATGCAACCGCTGGTGAATCACCTGCGGCAGATGCAACCGCAAACCCCACCGAGTTACACAACCTGGAATTTGATGAGCAAGGCAGCCCGAAAAAAGAAACCGGGAAACCCTTCAAACCATGGGTTTTGGTCTCTATTGCTGTGCTCTTGCTTGTCGGCGTTGCTGCTGCAATATGGTTTACGAGAAACACTGATCGAGAAGGCAGCCAGCAAGAGGTAGCTGCTGCCCCAGAACCGGCGCGATGGAGTGAGCTGCCCAGCATGCCAACTGCCCGTGCTGGCCTGGCAGTCGCTGCTTTGGATGGGCAGATCTTTGCAATCGCCGGAGAAGGTTCTGACGGTATCACTGGTGTGGTTGAGCGATATGACCCATTAAGCTCGACATGGATTCGATTGACACCAAAACCACGAGCAGTGCGAGACATCCAGGCGGCGGTAATTGGTGGGAAAATCTATATGCCGGGTGGATTACTTCCCGATGGCAAGATGGCCGACGTGCTGGATATTTACGATCCGGGAGAAAATAGCTGGTCCAGCGGTGCCGCGTTACCGATTCCGGTCAGCGGTTATGCACTGGCAGTATTTGAAGGCAAGCTGTATATTTTTGGTGGTTTTAGTGGGGAGGAAATTTCAAGATCCGTGTTCGTATACGATCCAAACACTGATGCCTGGCAGCAAAAAGGGGATATGGAAAAACCACGCGGCTTTGGAGCAGCGGTTTCATCAGGAGAGAAAATATTCCTCCTGGGCGGAACTGATGGAAAAAAAGCATTATCCGACATGGACATCTATTCGCCCTCTCTCGATGAAAATACCAATCGAGCCTGGTCGGGCGGGAAAATGCTGCCTTCTGGTCGTTACGCTATGGGAGTAGCAAGCATTGCAGATTTCATCCAGGTTTTCGGTGGTGTTGGCGAGGGGGATAAAGCGCAGTTGATCTATCAGTATTCTCCAGTCACAGAGGAATGGCAGGAAATTGGATCTCTTGGAGATGGCACCTGGTCACACCTGGGGGTAGTACCGCTTGGGCCATTGGTCTATCTAGTTGGGGGCAGTGTGGATGACCAGCCTAGCAATAGTATGTATGCATTCCAGGCGATCTATACGATTAATTTCCCAATGATAACTCGTTAGGATTACTTGCTAAACCTTCCTGAGATTTTATTACTTCCAAAGTATTATTGCCCTGAAACAATTCATGCTCTAAAATCAGGAAAAGCAAAAAAATGCGAGAGCTTTAGCTCCCGCCGGAAACCTTTGGATTAACTATGGAGGATAAATTATGAAAGCTTCGTATCGTATTGCAATCGCTCTGGCAATGGTCATGTCCCTGTTCGCTGGAGCAGCTGCCCTGGCTCAGGGCGGGCTGACCTATGAGTCTGGTGTGCAGGTCGTGAATCTGGAAGCATCTTCAGCCTCGATCACTTTACTCTACTATGATCAATTAGGGAATGTGATTGGCTCGGTTCCGGATACCATCAGTGCCAATGGCTCAAAAACCTATTACCCACTCTCAGGTGTTCCGGCTGGCTTCAACGGATCGATGGTAATCTCTGCAGATCGAGCGATCGCTGCGATTGCCAACACTGTAACCAGCGGGAACGTTTTCTCTGCCTCAACCCCTGGCTTTTCCGGCGGTTCAACGACCTTCAGCCTGCCGCTGGTGATGTGCAATAACAGCGGATTTAACACCTTCTTCAACGTCCAGAATGCAGGGACGAGTGATGCAAGTGTCACCGTCAACTATATTCCTGCTTCGGATGGCCTCGCATCCAGTGAGGCGGCAACCATCAAGCCTGGCGCGGCAAAGACCTTTGATCAGACTACTGGCAGCGCAACCAAAGATTGCGGTGATAGTCTGGCAGGCCCAACTGGCAAGTTCATCGGCAGCGCCAAGATCACCAGCAGCCAGCCGATTGTCGCAACCCTGATGCAGTTGAACACGACTTCATACCGCGTATTGATGGGCTATAACGGTTTCACCACTGGCTCACCCGTCGTAAACCTGCCGCTGGTCATGGGACAGAACAACTCGTTCTACACGGGTATCCAGATTCAAAATGCTGGCACTTTGGCAACCACCGTAACCATGGACTACACCACCAACACAGGCGGTTCCTTTGATCCTGCCAATGAAGTGTTCACACTCCAGCCTGGCGCATCGAAGACTGTCATTCAAAATGGTACGCCTCCCAGTAATGGTAGTGTCAATAACTGGAATACATCCAGCCAGAAGTATATTGGTGGCGCCCGAATCACCAATGATCAAAATCAGCCACTTGTAGCCATTGTCAACCAGCAGTCACCCGGTCTCTCGGGAGCTGGGCCCTTCGGTACTTCGTATGAGGGGTTTGATCCTGCTCTTGCAACAGCCAATATTTCTGCCCCGTTGATCATGGCACAGAACAGCGGTTACTACACTGCCATCCAGGTGCAGAATATCAGTAGCACAACCTGCGGATCGGTGACCATTGACTACAGCGCCAATACCGGTGGTTCCTGGAACCCTGTGGATGAAACATTCAGCCTGGCAGGCTATACTTCCAAGACTGTCTTCCAGAATGGCTCTTCTCCGTCGAATGGCAGTGTCAACACCTGGTCATTCAAATATATTGGCTCGGCGGAAATTAAAGCCCCGGGCTGCCAGATCGTTGCCATCATCAATGAAACCCGCTTTATTGCTGGTGATCAGATGATGACCTTCGATGGCATAAACCACTAATCTAATCCACCATAAACACAGCAGCGCTGTGCACCGGATTGGCAAGGTGTACAGCGCTGTTTTTATTTGATATAATCGGCGGGATTATTATCAATAATCCGATAAAAATCATTATGAAACTTACTACAAGATTGGTGCGAACACGGTCACTCCGCCGCGGGTTTAAGTCTAACTGGCGATTATTCCGATTCTATATTGATCGATCGGTAAAATACACCACTCCTTTGAAGGTAATCAATGTAGTTGCAGCGAAGTCCCAAAAATGGCTTAAACGAGAAAAAGTATGGGGGATGCCATTTCGCTATACCATTGATCCGCTTAATGTTTGCAACCTGCGCTGCCCGCTATGCCCGACGGGTCTTGGAACATTGGGCCGTGAGCGCGGCAAAATGATGCCTGAGCAATTTTACGGTTTGATCGACCAGGTGGCACCTTATGCATATACCGTTGAAATGTATAACTGGGGCGAGCCATTTTTACACCCACAAATATTCGAGATGATTTCGTATGCCAGCTCGAAAAGAATCGCCGTCAGGCTCAGCTCGAATATGAACCGCTTCTCACCAGAAATGGCGATGAAGGCTGTCCAATCCGGGCTGGATGCAGTGTTGGTTTCTGTGGATGGAGCTACACAGGAAGTCTACGAAAAATATCGCAGGGGAGGTAATCTCGAGCGTGTGTTGGAAAATGTCCGTATGCTGGTCGATGCGAAAAAAAAGGCAGGAAGTCGGACACCTTTCATCACCTTGAGAATGCTGGTCAACAAATACAACGAGGATCAAATTGAGAGCATGAGACAGATCGCCGATGATCTCGATGTGGACGCGTTTACCCTTGGCACAACTTTTGTGGATACGACCGACCCCAAGCAGATAGAAGAATGGCTGCCAAAAGACGAAGCTCTCAGTTATTATGATTATTCATCTGAGAAGCTGGAAAATGTCTGGCATTGCGCCGATTTATGGGAGAGCGTCACCATCAATTGGGATGGGGGTCTGGCGCCGTGCTGTTGGCTGCATGAAAAAGGGCATGACTATGAAAATGTATACGACCGTCCGTTGAAGGAAATCTGGAATGGCGAAGCCTATGTAAGCTCAAGAAGGGTTTTCGCATTTGGCGGTCCGAAAGATGGTCCCGTTGAGACAATTTGCACCGTCTGTAAAGGACGTCCACTATATTTAAAGGATTGAAACGATGGAATTTCTGAAGAAAAATCAAAAAGTTATTATTATTGCAGGAATCGTGATCGTCATTGCGGTTGTCCTGGGGATTTTTGTTTTCCCGGAGAGGTTTGGCGGCTCAGGCTCCGGATCGAATAATTCGGGAGATGCTTCAATAGAGCAAATCGAACCTGAATTTTCCAGCACCACCGGCGCGGCAACAATGGTGCTTCTATATGATGACAATCAGGCTCCAGTGAGCGGTTTGACTGTTTACCTGGCTGAAATACTGCCCTTGCAGTCGGATCTACCTGAGTATCAAAATGCGTATGTGCCTGCTTTAGATCGAGCTACGGCTCCAAGTGCTGAAAGCAGTCCGCAGGGGGCAGTAACCTTTTCTAATGTCGAGCCACGCAAGTATGCACTGACCGTAATGGGACCCTTTGGCCCAATTCTGGTCAAAGATCCGAAGACAGGCAGTGAGATCTTTGTGGAGATAACCGCAGGGGAGGTAAACGAAATGGGTACTTTGGTAGTCTCCTTGCCGAGAGAACAGCTGGAGCCTTAACTCTTAAGGTGAGATATCCTTAAATATCGCCGATCGCGTCAACCATGGCAGGAATAGCAGCGATAGGATTACCTCAAATAAGGTTGTAATTATTCGCTGAAACAAGGCGATTGCAGTCGCGACAGGCAATGGCAGTAAAGTCGATAGGAAGAAAGTTAAGCTGAGCTCGGTCACACCGAAGGAAGAGGGGAAGAAGAAGGTCAGCAACCCAATTGCACCAGATAATGCCCAGGCACCGCATAAGAACAGGGCGGAGCTGGTATCTACCGCCGTAAATATTGATACCAGTTTGACTAACATTATCCCGCTAAGTAGCCACATTAATACAGCGAAGGTCATCCAGACGAGGATGTTAAGGAATGTAATTCGTTGATGGATTTCCAGTTTAAATTTCCTGGTAAACCAGTGAAGGGTCCATGGATTCACCAGGATTACCCCGATGATCAAAGCAGCCACGATCAGCATTATTATTTTTAGATCCAGTTCACTGCCTTGTCCAAGTAAAAAAATGATCCCGAGCGGTAATCCTGTCACTGTTGTGAGGACAAGCTCAATGCTGCTGGCGAATAAAATTGACTTTTGAGGCAGCCCCAATTTCTGGTATACCGACATTCTTCCACCGATATACCAGAACGTGCCTGGCAACCGGCGGGAAGCTAAGGTGAGACAGAAAACCTGTGCATGTTTAACCCATCCGTGTTTCTTATCGAAAACGGACATAATGGCAACCCAGCACAAAATAGCACTGATCAGACTGCCGATATACGCGAAGAACACCCACCATAATTGTTTTAAACTACCTGGCTTGAGATTCTGAAAATAGGGAACAATTTCATTCCAGTTGCGCCAGGCATACCAAAAAATGGAGCCCAACAGGATGATCCAAACGATAACGAACAGGATGCGAGTCCAACGGGCAACCTCAGGACGGGCGAAAAATCGGGTAATTTTATTCGAGAATACCGGTAATCCGTTCATTCCGAAAGATGTGGATGGCAAACATAAACCAGGCAATTGGAGAGGGTGGTGGGGATAAAGAAAGCAGCAAACAGGCGCAGGATTTTCATAGGTCTGCGTAAGTACCAGGTAAAATCTTTACGAGTCCGCGGCCATTCCCTTTCGTACTTATGAACTCGCTCAATAATTAAGCCATTGGCTTCTAGCATTGATTGCCAGCCACGCAAGGTATTGTACCGTTGTAAAGGCTGACCATCATCGAATATTTCACCTGTCTGGCAAGCATATTTGATATTTCCAATTAATCCGAAGGTGTTGGGGAGTAAAACGACACATTTCCCAGTCGGTTTTAATAATCTCGCGATTTCAGCCATGCCAGCCAGAGGATTCTGGTAATGTTCGAGGCTTCCGATATGCGTAATGTAATCAGCACAATTGTCTTCAAACGGTAGGCCTTCTCCATCTCCCACAGCCCATCCTGATTCTGGAGTGATCGCTTTACCAATCTTAATTCCGCTCATTGCGAAGTCGATGCCGATTGACTTGAGTTCCATCTTATAGGCTAAGGTCACCAGCCGGCCTTGCCCCGTGGAGATATCGATTAACACGCCTCCCGGTTGAGGTTTTAACAGGCTGATTAACCACAGGTAGAACGAATCGCTGTGCTGGATGCCTTGTTCGTCATAAATCGAATTGTAGGCTTCCTGGGTGTCAGATCCGGTATCCATATGAGCATGGCGGATTTCAATCATTTCTTTTCTCCTGTTTCACGGCGACAGCGGTCAAGAGTGGACCCCATGTGCCGAAACGGGTTAGCGCGTAGACAGGAGCGGTCAGTAATCGCATATAAGGGCTTGATAACCAGCGCATGACTCTGTCTATTCCTTTTTTACTATAACGGTGTGCCACAAGCCAGGAATGAATACTCATTAAGGTAGCTTTGTACCCACCGATATTGTAGTGTGTAGAGGTTACTTTAAAACCTTCTTTCTCAAGCAATCGTTTTAATGTTAACCCGGTGAACACGTAAGTATGGCGAGGCGTATCAAATCCTATCCAGGTTTCGCCGAACAGCTTAGCATCCAGGCCGTCTCCATTCGGTAACCGGATTACAAGAACACCAATGGGTTTGAGAATGTTATGAATCCGTTGTAAGCTGGTCGAAGGATTATGCAGGTGCTCCAGCACATCCCATAATGTAACCGCATCGAAGGTGGCTGGTGAAAATTCGGCCTCTTCCAAATTTCCGACGAAGACTTGAATGCCATACTCTTTCCGAGAATATTCTGCTGCTGCATTTCGCCGGCTCAATACCAGCAACATCCCAACCTGGAAGTTCTTTCATCGCAGCCAGGAATTCACCTGTAGCAGAGCCAATATCTAATACCGTGCCATTCTGTACTTGATTTGTAATCAATCGCCGTCGTTTTTCCATTCCTTGCCGGTAGGCATAACGAGTGATCGAAGACATCGATTCCTGGCGTTGAACGGATTGGTAGGATAAATATTCGTCCGGATAATGCTCGCCCATCTCACCCAAAGTCGGTCGTGGATTCTGGTACACCAGTCCACACTGCCGGCATTTGACATAGGTGCCGGTAATATCCGGTCGATCAAGCTGTAGATCGAAGGTCTGGTTTACGCGCACTGCGTTGTCGCTGCCGCATAAATTACAGCTCACTGTCTCCATCGGATCAGATGCCCCTCCAGCCATCCCACCAGCCACGAAATGTTGCGGATGGCAAACCGCTCGCTCCGGATGAAATATCTTTGAGCAGGTAACGAAAGGCGCGGTATATGCTGAAGACGAACATAATGAGTTGTTGGAAGCCTTTGGAGTATTTGCGGTAGAAACGAATTTGATTACGCACTCGAAAATACCTTGTTCGGGGACGATCACGATTGGCACTGGCAGACACTTTATGCCACATGTGAACCCGAGTCATGCACACTGGACGATATCCCACCAAACGCGCTCTCCAAATGAAATCCACCTCTTCACCATACATTTGCAAATCAGGGTCGAGTAAGCCGACCTTCTCGAAAACCTCTCTCTTGATCAACATGGCACACCCACTGACGAAATCTACGGGGACCAGCTTGGCAAGGTCACTATTATACTGTTTTCCCTGATAGTGATTGTGGGTGATTAATGTATTGCCGACCAAATAATCCCCCAGATACCAGATGCGCTCTCGCTCGGAATGGTAGAAGATCAGTGGAGACAGGATGGTAGCAGATGGATTTTCGATTAGTGCTTTCTGTAGTTCAGCAAAAAAATTATCAGCAACCTCGGTGTCGTTGTTCAACCACAGAATCCAGTCAGCACCGGCTTCCAGCGCAGATCGGAAGCCCTGGTTACTGGCAGGAGCAAAATTTAAATTCGTTGGATTTGCGATAACCTTGATAGAGTTACCGTACAGCTCTTCAATGGCTTGAAGAGAACCATCCTCGGATCCATTATCAACGAGGATGATTTGTTCTGGTTTTGCACCTGCTCGGAACAGGGAACTGAGACAGGCGAGTGTATCATCCCTGGAGTTCCAATTAACGATGACAATTTTTAAGTTGTTATCCATCTTGGCTCACAACCAGACATGATTACAGAGTGTACAGTTATAATTAATAAATGCATGTTTTATTCATTTGCGGTCGAGAATTGGAATACCCTCGTAATGATGTTCTGGTTCGAGCTTTTCAGCGGTTCTCGAAGGTTGACGTGATCGCCTGCACAACCAGGCCAAAATCATTGTTTTTGAACAGCCTCCAGATCGCCGGTAGAGCATTTCCAAAAATATTATCAAGAAAGTATGACCTGATCTTCGTGGGATTTTATGGTCATTTTCTGATGCTCACGACCGGTTGGATAGCCAGGAAGCCTGTTATTTTCGATGCTTTCGTCTCCACATATGATACGCTCACCGGAGACCGCCAAAAAATATCTGAGAAGTCTATTGCTGCACATGCTGCTCAATGGTTGGATCGCACCTCGTGCACGATTGCCAGGCAAGTGCTCCTGGATACCGGCGAGCATTGTGAGTATTTCAGCCAGCTCACCGGATTACCATTGAGCAAATTTACCTCGATCCCTGTTGGCTGCAATGAGGATATTTTCTTTCCCATCCAATCTGAAAAATCTGACCTGCCGATCCGTGTCCTGTATTATAGTGCATACCAGCCGCTGCATGGTGTGGAGACGGTTATACACGCCGCAGCTATCCTAAGAGATCATCCTATTTACTTCAGGCTGATCGGGAACGGGCAAACATATTCTTCGGTCAGGCAGCTTGCTGAAAGCTTACATCTGGCAAATGTTGAGTTCATTGACCCTGTGCCACTGCAGAGATTACCCCAGGAGCTGGTGGATGCAGATATTTGTTTGGGTGGGCATTTCGGTCTTTCGGAGAAGGCAGGTCGGGTGGTGCCCGGTAAGATATATCAGGTTCTGGCGATGGGGCGGCCCTTGATTGCTGGAGATACACCAGCCAACCGAAGTCTGCTGAACGATGGCAAGGATGCATTGTTAAGCCCCCCAGGCGATCCGTCACAGCTAGCCAGTCTTATCCAACAGCTTGCTGACGATCCTGACCTGCGCAAGCGACTGGGCGATGCAGCTCGACAACTTTACCAGGATAAGTGCAGCGAGCAGATCATTACTGCGCAGGTAGAGCATATTTGCCGGAACCTCGTAGAATGATGAAATTAAGGATTTTCGCTTGAAAATTGCTTTTGTCTCATTGGGCTTTCAGCCCTTTCATGCTTCTGGTCTGGATATCAGCGGCGATCGCCTGGTTGCTGGATTGCTAGATTCGGGTCACCAGGTGACGGTATTTGCCGGTCAGCGAGAAGCCATCCAAGAATGTGTCCACGATGCACGGCTCGAAATTATTCGCATACCACTCGATCGAAGCGATTGGATCGGTTTTGGTAGGCATGCAGCAATACGAATTTCAGCGCATTCACCATTCGACATTGTGCACTTCTGGGATATCCATTTTGGATGGGCGTACCGCGGGAAATTTGTGGGGTCATTGCAGCACTCTTTCACGCAACGGATCGCCAGCCTGGGTAAATTTTCATCTGCTCATGCGCCTCGGTGGACGTATCGTTATACCTACTATTCCCTGGCAAGGAGATTTGCTGAAATACCGTCAATCAATCGAGCGAGTGGATTATTGGCTGGAAGCGCCACCACCCGAGATGAGTTCCTGAAAGACTACAATATCAACCCACAACAAATGATGCTGGCGCGACACGGGATTGATACGAAAATCTACCGTCCTGGATCGAATCGTGCAGATATCCGCAGCAGGATGGGGTTGCCGGAAGATCGACCGGTCATTCTGTTTGCCAGCTTCATCACTCCGCGCAAGGGTTTGGAATACCTGGCAGAAGCGCTGCCACAAATCAAACCAGCGCCAATCTTAGTATTAGCGGGTCAATGGCGAGACGCGGATTACCGCACAAAGATTCTTCGCCTGCTGGAACCAGTAAAGGAGCAGGTTCATGAAGTTGGATATGTTGCAGACTCAGATATGCCAGGCTTATTTTGCATGGCCGATGTGTATGTCTCTCCATCGTTGCTGGAAGGATTTGGACTGCCCGTTGCTGAAGCTCTAGCCTGTGAGACCCCGGTGGTTGCTGTGGATGCAGGTGCAGTCGCAGAGGTGATGGGACCTGGTGGCATCTTAGTGCCTGGCAGAAATGGACCCGCTCTGGCAGAGGCAATCTCGAACCTCCTTCAGGATGCTGATCGTAGGCGCGAATTCGGAAGACTGGGGCGTCGCCATATTGAAGAGAATTTCAGCCTGGATACAATGCTGAGAGACACAATGGCAGGTTATGCGCGATTCGCCTGATAGAGCTCAAGGGAGTAATTTAAAAATCCACACCTGGTCCTGGTGATAGACTGGCTCATAATATTCGCTCGAGAGCAGCTGCGCTAAATCGAGTAATGGCCCAGGGCTATTCACTGTCCCCTGGCGTTGCCCAATGTAGACGTAATCTATGCCACGCTGATCTAACAAGCTGACAACATCAGCATGTTGAATACCTTTCTTGGCAATCTCACTTACAAGTGAATTCACCCACTGGACATAATCTGGACGAGGTCCACGCTCGGATACATAAGGCAGCGGTGGAATATTCACCTGTCGGGCTGCAAGCAGCGGAAGCCACCAACCAGCATCCGAGCCCACTACCGATGCGCCACCGCTGTTAAAAAAGCCGTTGATTACGAAGCTGGCATCTGCAGGAGTGTTTTCTTTTATCCATTCCGCCGCAGTGATATCTTGCGGCATCACCAGCGCGCCAGTAACCGGATCGACATCTTGCAGCCGTTGTTGGGATAGAAAATAAGCCACGAGAATAAACACAGGAATCATTATGATCGCGAGCCACCTAAGAGAAGCGAGCTTGATTGGAGATGCCCTCGAAAGACCAGTTCGTAAGATTGGCAAGATCGCATCAGCCAGCCAGCATAAACCGGCACTTAGGATAATGCTCACAGGTAAATAAGCAGAAATGAATACTGCGAAGCTGGTAATGATCCCCGCGCCTGGCAGATGTAACCATTGGGGATTAGCCACCAGGAGAATCAATAACCACCACGTGGTAATGATGGAAATTCCTTTATCTCTTTTCCATAAACCCCAAACCACGAAAACCAATGAGCAGATCCATGCCCAGGCTGGCAGATATTGGGTCAGGGAGCCGATGCCAAAGGCTTGTCGTGCAACATCACTGAGCTGGCTTGCTGGAGTGGTAAGCTGGCTTTTCGCAATTAAATCGAGCTTGCCCGAAGGTGACATTGATTAACCAGGGCAGGGTGATCAGGATGGTGCCTAAAGCAATCCAACCTGTGCGTTTGATGGTTTCAAGAAAACGTTTACCAATAATGGAGTAGAAGATATAAACAGGGAAGATCATTAAAGCAAAAATCAGGACTCGGTAATGGGTTAATGCCAGTCCTGCCAGTGTGGTCCACACCAGACTGGTTTCACGCCAGGAAAAGGATCTTGCCTCCATAACGTGCATAATGAGAAAGGCAGCTACAGGTAAGATGACCAGACCTGCCAGTTGGGTATACCGCCCCCAATTGAGATAACTCATCGGCATTGGAAATAATAACCCGGTGATCGCCATACTTATTAACCCTGCCCAGGGATTGCGTGTGATCCGGACCGAGAGCGGGTAGAGCGATAGTATCGCCAGGAAATTAATAAATTGACCAGTCACCAAGACAGATTGGATAACCGAAAGGTGAGATATCCAATGGAAAGCCGCTGCTCCGATATGAAATCCAAAATGATATGTAAAGCTTTCCATCTGTGCATATGGCAACCAGGATGAGAATAGCCCACCATGATCTACCAGTAGTTGAGCCATCATTGTGTGCTGTAGTGAATCTCCCCAAAGGGGAATTTCCATATCGCGAATCGCCAGGAATCTGGTTAGAAGGATGGTCAAAGCCAGGGCAATATAAATTAGATCGTGCCAGATCCATTTTGATGGGATGAACCGTAATTTTCTATTGGACTGGTTCGCTCCCTGGTTAATATATTCTTTTCTTCTCTTGAGAATATAAAACCAGGCAAGGATGATTATAGAAAAGATTGGAAGAAGCCAGGCAATAGCCTTACCTGGCTGCCAGCCGATCGTATGGCTCCACAAATACAGGATAGGGATGATTGAAAGGCTGATGCCAGCGCTCAACCCCAACTTTTCCGGCCAACGCAGGTCAGAATGATTAGGATACAGCAGGACGAGTATTGCCCAGCCAGGGATAACAAACAGAAAAGAGCCGATTGCGAACCATATAGACCAGTCCATTACCAGGTCGGGCATATCGCTATCGACTCCTGTTACACCAGCAGTAAAGCGAACCATCCCCTCATTCAGTACTACCCAGCGGCGCTCACGAATTTATTTTACGCTCTTCCGGGCTTGGGTGATCATCACGCGGGTCGGGGTGCTCCTGGTTCAGCTCAAGCCGCCGGACGCGAATTAGGGTTTCTTCATTAATCTTTCGATTGAAGCTTATCAAATCTGCCAGTAAACCAATCAGTAGCACTTGAAATCCAACGATCAGCATGATCGCTGCGAAGATTAACGATTGGACTTTACCACCGCCTTGACCAATGACATAATAATAAACAAACCGGGCTCCGATGAATACCCCGATCAAGGTGATGATGCTGCCAATGATGGTGAAGACGCGCAACGGGCGGTACATGGTATATGAGCGTAAGATCGTTACGCCAGAATTGGCCAGATAATGCGGGATGCTGTTCATCAAGCGCGAAGGTCGGGTTTGGGGATTGGTGCCAACTCGCACATATTCAACCGCCAATTTATTCGCACCAGCCTGGATAAGCGTTTCAAGTGTATAGGAGTATTCGCTTAATACAATGGTGTGCATGGCAGCTTTCCGACTCAGAGCCCGAAAGCCGCTGGTGGCGTCGGGTGTGTCGACCCCAGATGCACGCGTGATCACCCAGCTTCCCAGGCGCTGCAATTGACGTTTTAGTGGTGAAAAGGCATGGAGCGAGGCAACTCCTCGGTCGCCGACAACTAAATCTGCTCTCTTCAACAGGATGGGCTCGATGAGCTGGAAAATATCATCTGCATTGTACTGGTTATCTGCATCCGTATTTACTATGATATCAGCACCAAGACGCAGGCTGGCATCCAGACCAGCCCGAAATCCTGCAGCCAATCCAGCATGCCTGGAGAGACGGATAACATGCTCTACGCCGGCTTTTCGTGCTACCTCAGAGGTGTTGTCGCTGCTCCCATCATCTATGATGAGATATTCGATGATATCGACATCAGGCAGAGAGCGGGGCAATGCCTGGATTGTCTGAGGCAAGGTTTCAGCCTCGTTATAACAGGGGATTTGAATGATTAATTTCAAATGTTGTTCTACCTGTCTCAGGAATTAGACCAAATTTTAGTATACCATCCCAGTGATTAAGTTGTCTGTAGAGTTCAACTTTGAAATCATTCGATCAGCTCCAGGAATATTGGTACCAGGTCTGGGTCAAACTGAGTTTCTATATTCTCCTTCAGATAAAGGATTACCTCATTTTTTGGTCGAGCGGGATGATATGGACGTTGCGATGTTAAAGCGTCGTAGACATCGACAAGTGCAAGCAGACGTCCTTCGAGTGGGATATCTCGCCCTTTCAATCCGTACGGGTAACCGCTGCCGTCCCAGCGTTCGTGGTGGTAAAGAGCATAGGGAACCGCGCCTTGCAAATGCTTGATTTCTCGCAGGATTTTTGCGCCGGCGATGGTATGGTTTTTCATGATTTTCCATTCAGCTTCGTCAAGCGGGCCGGGCTTGTTCAAGATTTGATCGGGCACGATTATTTTACCGATATCATGAAGCCGAGCCCCGAATTCCAGCATACGCAGATTCTCTTCTGGCCATTGTAAGGCATTTGCCATTTGGCGCGCCAAACTTGCCACTCGGTCGACGTGTTCAGAAGTGTTGGTATCGCGACCCTCAATCGACTTGGCAAGGACGGTAACCGTTTCAAGATAAGCCTGATCGATGAGTGCGATTTGAATTGCTGAGGCGCGCAGTAAACGGGCATTGACAATTTTTACCAGGAGCTGGTCATCTACTGGCTTAACCAGGTTATCTTCAACTCCCAGTTCACGTCCGACATCGACCGCTTCAGGATCATCCTTACTGCTCAGGAAGATAAACGGAATGGTGACCCATCTTCGATCATGGCGAACAGTGCGGTAAAAGTCAATTCCGTTAAGATTGGGCATCTGGATGTCTGATAGAATCAGGTCTGGTGTCAGGTGTTGGAGAATGCTCAATGCAACGGTGCCATCGCTTGCCTGGATGATAGAATAGCCTTCTATTTCTAAAGTTCGGGCAATTAATTGTCTTACCTGGGAGTTATCATCCACCAATAATATGCGTCTTTTGGCGATTGGAAGTGTAGGTAGATCCATCATAGTGAACGTATTTTACCTACGAATTCTCATTTTTACGGGTATCTTTAATTTAGCAGACTGTAATACTGCTAAAACCCGTTTGGAGTGATTGAATAATTTTGAGAAAGAAATGAAGAAGAGAAACGACTTCTATCTGATTGGTTTGGTGCTGATTTTACTGGCAATCATCTCTGGTTTCCTGGCTTGGCGGGCGGGAAGGAACACTCATGTGGTAGTGGAGTGGACAACCGCCAGTGAGTTAGGAACAGCAGGTTTTTACCTGTACAGGGGATTGGACGAAGCGAATATTACAGAGCAAGTGAATTCGACCTTGATCCCCGCATCGTCCAATGCTCTCGAAGGAGATGAGTATGAATACGATGATTATGATATTGAGCCAGGAATTACCTATTACTACGAGCTGGAGGAGGTAGATAACGAAGGTGCTCGAGTTCGTTTCGGTCCAATTCAAGTACGTGCGCGTCGAGGCGGATTGATCGAAGCTGGGATGGCGAGTATTTTGGCGCTGAGCGGAGTTGTTTTATTGATTTGGGGTTGGAGTCTTTCTTCCAAGCCTCCCCAGGTTTTAGCTTGATGAACGTGTCTTCTGAGAAAATCAAGCTCGTAATTGCTCATTGGTGCATTTGCCTGGATGTACAGGATGCAGCAATCGCAGATCAAACAGCCAAACGCTATAGGGACTTTGTTCAGGACCAAGCGTGTACATATAGCATTGCCATCAACCTGGTGAAATCGAGTAATTTCGAGTTAAAGGGAAGCACAGCCACAAATCGAGTTTTCGGATAATCAAATCTCTTATCATGATCCATTTTCGGATGGGAGATTAAATTTCGCGACGCAACAAGGAGATTTTAATACCAGTAGTCCATTCATCTATAACAGCCTGGATTATTTCCTGCGTATCTTGTTGTCCTACCTGGCGTTAAAAGACGGCGGATTGATAGTGCATGCAGCCGGGGTCTTGCACAACGACAAGGGTTATTTATTCTTGGGACCCTCTGGCAGTGGAAAGACGACGGTTGCGAAATTATCCTCGGATGATGTGGTGCTGAATGACGATCTTCTCGTGATTTTGCCATCTACAACAGGGTGGGAAGTATACTCAACACCCTTCACCAACCAGGACCAGGTTAGACCTCAAGCCGGCAGGATGCCGCTCAACTCAATGTTTCGACTGGCACATGGCAAGACCAACCGATTAGAAGCGCTTGCCCCTGCAGTTGCATTGGCTGAGTTTATCGCCTGTGTGCCGGTATTGCCAGCATATCCACAATTTACATCGACAGTATTAAACCGTGCTTTGTTGATTTTAGGTAGTATTCCATTGGACAAGCTGTACTTCACCCCGGATCCCTCATTTTGGAAATTAATTGATGCGGTTCTTTAAAAATATCTTGCAGATTTGATGATAGTAATTTATACTATTGTCAGTCGGACTAATTGGAATTTAATAAAAGGAGAGCTTGCAATGCTCCAAGATTATCAGGTGAGCGTACCCGACGGGGAGGAAGAACGCCCCGCCGACCAACGCAAAAAATATATAAAACCAGAAATTATTAATGAGTTTGATCTTGAAACTCGTGCGGGTTCAGTTATTCCATCCGGTGTTGATCCGTTGGACTTGGATCCCTGGTAGCAGATGGCGCCTCACGATTTGTAGAGGTTGCTAGACAACAGGCTAAATCTTATTTCTAGAATATTAGAACATATAATAAGAGAATCATTATTACTGAAACGACCTAGACAGAACCGCCCATATCGGGCGGTTCTTATTTTATTTCTATTTAGTCAGATAAATATTCGACTGGTTGCCTGAGAACTTCATGCAGAGGAGCATTTTATCAATTAGGAATTCATGATAAATGATTCACACCAGGATTAGCTACAGCAAGGGGAGATATAATTGCCCTCAGGAATATTACACGAGAATCAGCCATGCAAAAACGACTCCCGATTTCGAGTTTACTCATCGCGTCCCTCATCCTGCCATTGTTCGGAACGCCGTCGATAGGCAGTCCAATCAGCTATGAGCAATCTGGTCACGTCCAGGTCGTTGACTCTAGCTCAGACGAGCTAATTCTGGATATTACTTCCAGCGATTACCAGGTGGAAGAAGGATCCACCGATTCGATATATTACCAGCGGATCAGCCTCCCTGGGGAGGCAATTAATCAGAACTCTGGTGAACCGCAATTGCCAGTAATCAATCGCCTGGTGGGCATTCCGCCAGTAGGAGAGATTCGGGTAGTCGTATTGGAAGACCAATCAGTAACACTACCAGGTGATTGGAATTTGCTACTGGCTCCTTACCCTGCTGCGCTTGAGCAGGACCTACAGGAAGGGGAATGGCAGTTCGCCGGAACGACCAGTCAGCCTGTTCTCATTAAGGATCATTCATCGCTTTCGAGCTCCTTTTCGGTTGTAACAGTCGCGGATGATGCCTGGCTGAGAGATCAACGGATTGTGCGCATAGGCTATACATCCTTTCGAATACCAGGGGATCATCAGGCGAATTGATTTGGCACCACAGCATTCGGATCAAGATCGAATTTCCTGAAGCGCGATCCACCGACCAAAATGTGGAGTATCTTAGCCGAAAAATTGATCCAGCCTACGATAAGGTTCTTTCTCAAAATCTGATTAATTATCAGGTGTCAAAAGATTGGCGCGGAATTCCAACCTCTGCTATCCAGGCTACCCAAGACGATGATCAAAGCGTTAACCTCTTGGCAAACAATACATCGCAAACCCGTTACAGGATCCCGATCCAAGTGGATGGTCTCTATCGAGTCACCTATGAAACACTTTTCCAGGTTGGTGTGATTAACGGGAATGTTGATTTCAATCTACTTTCGTTATCCTGCCAGGGTTTAGCTGTTGACCTGTTCCTTGATGATAATGATGGTGACGGTATTTTGGAAAGCGGAGAAGCAATCGAGTTTTTCGGGCAGAAGTTTTACGGCGATTGGATGGCTCAGCGCTACACTACCGAGAACCAGGGGTGGCTTACCTATAGTATGCAAAACCCAGATAGTACCTATGCAGCCTGGAAGCCAACAATGAACGCGACCATGCTCGAAAAGTATACCGACGAAAATGTTTACTGGTTAAGCGTTAATCCAGTTGCAGGAGCACATATCAGAGAAGAAAACATCTCGTCAACACAAGATGTTGTCACGAAACCGTTTCTATCAACCTCTCAATTTACTGTTTACCTGCCTCTTATTCGCCGGTATGGACAGGCAACTTCCGCCAGACATACCCATCGCGCCGAGGAATCATTGCGCTGGACGACTTTGTTATTTGGAAGTGAGGAAACATGGTACTGGGAAGAGATTTACACCACCAATCCTGTGATCCGCAGCTATTCGACAACACTCGACAACATTGCCGGGGGTAGCTACACCGCCACACTCAAAGGTGAAATTGTAGCAAAAAATGGTGTTGATGGTGCTGGACCTGATCACCACATCCGGGTGTATATTAATGACAGCTCGCATACAACTCCTCTTGTCGATGCTACCTGGGATGGAAAAAGCCGTTTTCAGTTCGATGCTCAATTTCCTCAAAGCAAGTTGGTCGAAGGCGTTAATATTTTAGATATAGAAGTGTTGCCGACAGCCGCAGCATCCTTACAAGATTTGTTTTTCGATTGGTTCGAGATCGATTACCAGCGTAATCTAGGAGCAATGAATAACCAGCTATTATTCCAGGCTGACCAAGCTGGCGCCTGGCAATATCATGTGACGGGATTCACCAGCAACCATGTCCACGTCTTCGATATCAGCGATCGAAACCATCCCACAGAGAATTGGACCATTGACGATTGGTACAGGTTCAGTTAATTTTGTCCGTGAAGGTGATGCGGGGGCGAAATTAGTAGCAGGTGTGCCGTGGGACATAACACAGACAGCTATTACGGCATATACGCCGCCGGATTTTACGATACCTGCCGATTACCTGATTATCACTCATCCTGCATTTCTGGCAGGAGCCCAGGAATTAGCCAGTTACCGGGCTGCCCAGGGATATACAGCCAGGGTGATCAACCTCAATGATCTTTATAACCAGTTTAATGATGGCATCAAAAATCCAATCGCAATAAAGAATTTCCTGGCTCTATGCATTCCAAAATTGGCTTACCCCTCCGAGTTATGTCCTGCTGGTTGGTGATGGGCATTGGAATTATAAAGGCTCTCCTGCGTACGATAATCCCACGAATTTTATGCCACCCAACCTTGCCTGGGTCGACCCCTGGCAAGGAGAGGTCGATAGTGCGAATCAATTGGCGATGCTTGTCGGCAATGATCCATTGCCGGATGTTCACATTGCCCGAATACCCGTTAATACCACCGCTGAATTGTCTGCAGTCATAGCTAAAATTAAAGCCTATGAACAAACCTCAGCTCAAGCCTGGCAGAAGCACTGGTTGTTTGTGGCGGATAATACTCCCGACTCCGCAGGGGATTTTGTTGCTCTGTCAAATGAAATTATTAATCGGATATCTGCCAGCCGATGGTACTGCAGATCGGGTTTACCTGGACGATTTCACCGATGTGGCAGGGGGATGTGGTACCCGAGCGGCAGCCGATCCTGCCCGGCAGCCACCCAGGTGCTTATTAACGATCTAAATTCAACAGGGGCGTTATTGGTTAACTATTCAGGACATGGATCGATAGATTTTTGGGCTGGTGAACAGATATTTGTGAATGCTGATATTCCCCTTTTATCGAATGGCAGCAAGCTGCCAGTCGTTTTTTCTCTTACGTGCCTGGATGGTTATTGGATCCACCCAAGCCTGTCCGGTGACAACCTGACAAAACCCAGCCTGGCTGAGGAGCTGCTGCGAGCCAGCCAAAAAGGTGCCGTGGCAACTTTTTCGCCAACCGGTCTGGGTGTGGCTACAGGTCATGATAGCCTGCAGCGTGGTTTTTATGACGCATTATTTATTAATGATGAGAGATTTCTCGGGCCAGCCACCCTGTCAGGTAAAGTTCGGTTATATAACACGGGTTTTAACCTGGACTTGCTTCAAACCTTTACCACCTTTGGAGATCCAGCGCTGGAGATCCAGGTTCCGGCTTCACCCTGAGGAATGTGGCAAGTTGGTTGTAACCAGGAGATTCATTTTTTATGGATAGCATTGAGTACGAAAAACTTTATGGAGTTCCTGTATTATTACAGGATGTGATTGGTAAAATGGTCGAGAACGAAGCAGTCCTGGTACTGGCTCACCGCGGTGAGGTGAAGGTACTTAATGAAGTCGCGGCGAGGATATGGTCGCTGGTCGATGGGCAACGAAGCATCAGGACCATTGCTCAAATGATCAGCGAAGAATACCAGGTAGATGATATCCAGGCGCAGGCTGATACTCTTGAATTTGTGGAAAACCTCGAACAACGCGGCATTCTTAGCATCTTGAATCCTTCAGAAGTCAATTGAGATGAAATTCTAGAATGGTTTCCAGGATAAAAGCGGCAACATGGCGGTGGAAGATAATAACAGCAAGCTTTTTGGCTTTGTTGTTCCTAGTCTGTGTTGTATTGATTAGCAATGCCGCGGTCGTACTGGTCTATTTTTATGCTATATCAGAAGATTATCAGGTCCGGTTGCAATGGAAAACAGCCTCCGAGTTAGATACGGCAGGTTTTAACGTTTTTCGCAGCTTCGAAGAGGGCACCAGCTGGGCGAAAATAAATGCAACTATTATCCTGGCCACTGCTGATGATTTATTGGGGGGTCAATACGAATATGTCGACGGACCGTTAGTGAATGGCAGTTTATTTTGGTACAAGCTGGAAGAGATTGATTCAAGCGGAAATATAGTCGCTGCTTATTATCCCTCGCCAGCATCCGTGATTGTCGGTGGGACGCGCACTCCCACAGCAACCGCCACGACCCCAGTGAATACTGGACCTAATCCAACTGCCACTCCCATTACCCCACTGCCTACCGTGACACCAATCCCGACCCTGGCGACGATGGCAACCTCTTCGCCAGTTTCATCGGTATTGCCAAATCTACCAACCCCTTTACCTGGGACGATCAATCCCTATCCTGGCACACAGCCTAGTCAGGAAGGCGTGCCACCAGCTGCCCCAGCACCTGGAACAGAAATGGCTACTGCTGGTCCATCTCCAACCTGGGAACCATTCCCAAGCGTGACGATCGAATTTCCGGTGCAAGAAGAAAACCTTGATTTGCCATCCTTCTCACCGCCCATAAAACAAGAAGAAATATTGCGCCTGTGGCCAGTGGGTATCCTGGTTCTGTTTTGGGTTGGAATAGGGGTCTGGTATTATTTCTCACATAGGCATTTGGAATAGCCAATTCATGAAAGGTATAAAACAGTTTCACCTTTCTGTTGTGCGGTTGCTGACGGCGTGCATACTGATAGCGGTAATCCTTCCGCTAACTGGCTGTCAACCTAAGCCTGCGCTCGAGGGCTCTGGTTTAGAAGCCTCGAACCAGCAAGATCTCAACCCGCTAAAAATTATTGTTATTCAAGATGGGATGGTTCTGGTAAGTTATGATGACCTGCGCGAATTTGGCTGGTCAGAAGGTGATTTGGAAATTGCCAGCCTTTATAAGGATGGGCAAGCCTATCCATTTTGGCTGAATCAGAAAGGGGGGCAGCAGGGCTTTATTTTTTATGGGCAAGCCAATCGAAGTCGTTTTACGAAGGAAAATGTTTACTGGCTATTTCCAGCAGATACGATTATTGATCCAGTTAATGTCACTGCTACGATTGCACCACCGGCGGACCATAATTCTGTCAATTTGCAGCTCGTCAATAGCATTCCGACTGGTGCAGTGCTCAGCAAGCTCACTCTAGAAGAAAACCTGTTATACAGCCCTCTGATTCAAGGTGTTGAACCCTGGATGTGGATTTCGCTCCCCGCACCGGGCGTATGGCAGCTTCCGATCGTGCTGCCAGATGCAGTCGAAGGAGCAGCATTTCTTCAGATGCAGATGTGGGGTAGCACCGAATCCACACAAGATCCAGACCATCATGTCCGAGTCCGCTTAAATAATCAATTGTTAGCAGACGAGAAATGGGATGGAAAAGGAATCCACCAATTTGATATCCAGCTTGAGCCGGGTCAGTTAATCGCGGGAGATAATGTGCTGGAAATCGAGTCACCGGGCGATACTGGTGCTCCAGCAGAGATAGCATTTCTAGATTGGATTGAGCTCGAATATCCTCAACAACCAGTAGCTGTGGATGATCGTCTCCAATTTGTCGCTGCAGGTGGAGAAGTCCATCCAGCCGGTTTCAGTGGGCCGGTGGATGTCTATCAGTTGGGGGGCAAAGAAGGTTCGTCACAAACCGCACGAGCGTTGGATGAAGGTCAAGGATTCGACACAGAATCAGGGGAAACTTATTTAGCAGTTGGGCCTGAAGGTTATCTGGAGCCAGTCAGGATCGAGCGTGCTGAGCTATCGCCTGATTTGCGTGACCCAAAGTCGAATGCAGATTACTTAGCAATTGGTCCGGAAGATTTACTGGAACCATTAACCCCGCTACTCGATTTGCGTACAAGTCAGGGATTAAAAACCAGCGCTGTTTCGCTCCAGACAATTTATGACCAGTTTAATGCAGGGGCGGCAGAGCCTGATGCGGTGAGCGATTTTCTAACATACGCTCACCAGAATTGGGACATCCCTCCCCGCTATATTTTGCTGGTTGGAGACGCGACCTACGACCCGCGCGAATATCTGGGTGTGCCCGCTGGAAACCGTCTACCGACGTTTCTCGTCCAGACTCAGTTTGGGGGCGAGACAGGCAGTGATTTAGGATTCGGATTAGTTGCGGCCCAGCCCTGGCAAAGCAGCTTGCAGGCACCCCTTGATGACCTGGTGATGGCGGTGGGCCGTTTACCGGCTCGAACCCCTGACCAGGTAAGAGCGTTTGTTCAGAAAGTTCTTTACTATGAACAAGGTGATGAAACCAAGTCCGCAGAAAACTCACCAGCCTCGACTGTCCTGGCGATTGCGGATGGTCAGGATGTGGCCTTTCAGGGAGATGCCCAAACATTTATCAATTTATTCCCAGTCGATATGCCCACCAAGCTGTTGTCACCTGGAGCCGGGGAACTGGGAGCTGACCAGGAAATTATCGCCGCATTACAAAAGGACAACTGGTTAGTCGCATATTTTGGTCACGGCAGCATTAATACATGGGGTAAGGATCAACTCTTTACGGCAGATCAGGTATCTCAACTGGATGGACTGAACAAATTGCCCGTTGTAATTAACATGACCTGTCTGACTGGACTGTTTACGCATCCAGAAGTGGAGTCTCTGGCTGAAACCCTGATGTGGCAGGATCCAGGCGGAGCCGTGGCGGTCCTTGCCCCAACCAGTCTGACAATTCCGCGTGATCAAAGTTATCTATTGCATGGATTGATCGAAGCGATGCTCAATCAGCCAGAGGGGCGATTAGGCGATTATCTTCTCCAGGCTCGTCAGCAAGCGCCTCTGGATACAATCGGTCAGGCTGATGTGCTCAAAACCTTTTTACTTTTTGGTGATCCTGCACTGGTAATTTCGAGGTAAGACAGCAGGATGATCCTGGTCAATGGGGGAAGTATTTACCTGTTCCACCCCGTCCGTTGAGCAATGTTGAGCTCATCGATCACACGGAGCACCTCTGCAACGCTCCAGGCTTGAGCCGGGCAGCCGCCTGGCTCAAAAGGGGCATCTCCATCGAAGACTTCAGCAAGGCTGCCAAGTCCAAAATCCTTCAGATGGTCGAGCATTGGCATAATCAATGCTTTGACGATATCCGGGTTTTCATACACCCTCAGGTAGGCGGAAATATATGGGCCAATCAGCCAGCCCCAGGTTGTACCCATGTGGTATCCTGCATCTCTTTGGTGCCGGTCTCCACCAAATCGTCCCACATAACCAGGTTCTCCAGGAGCCAGGCTGCGCAGTCCAAATGGTGTGAGCAATGATTCACGACAGGCATCGACGACTGACCGAAGCTGAGCATTTGTTAACGGCGTATTTGGTAGTGCTGCAGCGATGATTTGATTTGGTCGTAGGGTTGGATCCGAGCCATTCGGTCCATCAAGCACGTCAAACAGGTGCTTTCTCTTCGGATTCCAGAAACGTTGAAAGCCAGATTTTGCTGCTGACGCAGCCTGTTCCAGTGAATAAGTGGATTTACCAAGTTGTTTACAAAATTGGATGGTACAGTTCAGTGCGTTGTACCATAAGGCATTGATCTCAACAGCTTTACCGGAGCGAGGCGTAACCGCCCAACCATCAATCTTCACATCCATCCAGGTCAACTGGGTGCTTTGAGTGCCACCGGTCAACAGTCCATCTTGTGGGTCAACATGGATCCCATAACGGGTTCCGCGTAAATGCCAGTCGATGATATCGATGAGAATTGGAAAAAGGTCGCTGAGCAGATCATCATCGTTTGTACAGGCATGGTAAGCACGCAGGGCCTCAAAGTACCATAATGTCGCATCGATGGTGTTGTACTCTGGTTGGTTCCCTGAGTCAGGAAAGCGATTAAGCAGCATTCCTTCGTCGAGGTAAGCTGCAAAGGTGCGTAATATCCGGCGCGAGACTTCAGGGCGGCCGGTTGCGAGAGTGAGTCCCGGGAGGCTGATCATTGTGTCTCTACCCCAATCCGTAAACCATGGGTAGCCAGCTATGACCGATTGACCAGCTTGCTCTGCGGATGTCGGACGCTGCACAATGAACTGATCTGCTGCCAGAAGGAGCTGTTGGATACTCTCTGGAGGGAAAGAGCTTTTCTCCCATGCCCTTTTACCTGTTTCCAGTAGCCTGCTCTCATATTCCTGGCGTGCTCTTAGTGATGAAACACCATCTAAATTTGCATCTGGTTCTGTAGTGATAACGATCGTGAGCGCTTCGCCAGGATGGATATTGCTGTTGAGATGACCAATGCAGCACTGGTCTTCGATCGCATTCTCACCATGCTTCGCTTCGGCTGGCAAATAGAGGTTGCGCATCCATTTACTTTTAGCAGTAAAAGAAGCATTAGGGCAAAGGATGTAAATCGGCATAATGCCGGTGGGATCGAGGGTAAGCCCACTTCGAGTAATTTGGGTGGTAAAAATGCCTTTCTTGTCGCGATGGCTTAGTGCGTGCATATCGCGCAGGACGGCATACAGGTCAAGATGGATTTCCAGGGGATGGTTCGCGCTTAAGCACGAATATTGGATGTAGGTTGTATTTTCCTCAGGCTGCATCCATATTTTCTTTTCTAACCGGATACCTGCGCAGGCGTAAATCCAGGTTGGTATTGCACCATCCAGGTAGAAGCGTTCAATATACTTGTATCCATCAGGTTGAACTGCACCTGAGGCAAAATTGTGGCAGGATAATTCGATTATTTGACCATCGTAGCGTAAGGTTTCATCAACCTGGCTGATCGTGGCAATACGATCTACGGGAGGGGTCAGGGTGGCAACCAGCAGGCTGTGATAACGCCGCGTTCGCAGCCCTGCTATTGTGCCTGAGGCAAAACCTCCGAGACTATTGGTTATCAACCATTCGCGCGTTTTCGCAGTCTCGAGCTGGCTGCAGATCTCGCTTCCAAAATCAACCCACGGTTTCATTTGCGTGCAAATTATTCATCGCTATCCGGATATGGCAAATAATCTACCCGAGCAATACCTTGCTCAACAGCCTTGGTGGCAACGGCGCGGGCAACAGCGCGATGAACCTTTTTGTCCAGAGGGTTGGGCACCAACTCACCTGGAGAGGTTAGCCTGGCAATTGTCTCTGATGCCGCCAGCAGCATCTCTCGGCTGATCCGTCTGGCATTCGCATCCACAGCTCCGCGAAAGATGCCCGGGAATCCAAGGACATTGTTTACTGACTTTCCATCTGCTGCGAAAGCAGCTCCCGCACTCAATGCCACACCAGGATCAATCTCTGGTGTGGGGTTTGATAGTGCAAGGATGATCTGACCGTTACGCACCATTTCTGGTTTGATTAATCCTGCGACACCGGTGGTAGCAATAACAATATCTGCTTGTGCCATGATTTCTGCAAGTGTGGATGGGATGCCACCAAGATCTGCCAGGCGCTTCAAAGCGGTGTCGGAAAGGTCTGCTCCCAGGACGGGATTGCCGGTCACGTGCATGATCATTCGGGCGATCGCGTATCCTGCAGCTCCCAGGCCAATCTGACCAATTCGGGATGTAGTAAATTGCTTACCTGTATATTTACATGCATTTTTTACCGCAGCAATCGAAACCACGGCTGTGCCATGCTGGTCATCATGCATGACCGGTATATCAAGCCTGTCTCGCAGTCGCTGCTCAATCTCGAAGCACCGTGGAGCGGAAATATCTTCTAGCTGAATGGCAGCAAATGTCGGGGAGATGGCAGTGACTGTGTCAACAATTTCATCTACATCCTGCGTATTGAGTAAAATTGGCACTCCAGAAAGACCTACCAAAGTCTCCATCAGCATTGCTTTACCTTCCATAACCGGCATAGCAGCGAGTGGGCCGATATTGCCCAAACCCAGGACTGCGGTGCCGTCGGTAACGATGGCGACTAAATGACAAATGGCAGTATACTGGCGAGCCAGAGCAGGATCCGCAGCAATCTTCATGCAGACTTCCGCGACACCTGGTGTGTAAACCCTGCGTAATACGGATAAATTATCGATTTGATAGCGGCTACGGATGGCAATCTTGCCTTTTTGATGCAGCTCAAGCACCTCGTCTCGTACAGCGAGAATTTTCGTTCCATCATTATGATCTATGGCATGTAATACTTGCTCTAGTTGAGCTTTATCATCACAATAGATCACCAGATCTCTTATGACTGCCTGATGCGTATCCTGGATCGTGTGTATTTCACCAACATCTCCTCCAGCATCGGCGATTGCCAGCAGTAATCTTCCCAGTGTTCCTGGTACGTGGTTGTTATACACTCGAATTGTTCGCATGATTTTATTTGATTCCATGGTTTCCTCGACAAGGTATGTGGAAATAAAGCGAAATTTGCTGCCCCCCAATTATGCCATTCATTGAATTAATTGTCAGGTAAGGTGATTATGCCACAAGGAGAAATTTCGCAATATTGAATTACCGATAAATTCTCTCAGGATGGAGTTATCTGGAATGAGTCCGGGTTCGATTGGTAAAAACCACTCAAGGAAGGCGAGAAGTCGTTTGGCTTCGATGTATTCAACTGTACCGAAAGGAACCTGACGAAGAAGCGGCTCAGCGATTGGCTTTAATGCGGAGAGCTCATATGCCAGGGCGGAATTGAACATAGCATCTGCGTTTTCCTGATAAGGGTAAATGAAACGTCGCTCACCACGGCGTACCGACTCCCAGCGCTGGATTGTTTGTTGGGCTGTATATCCACGCTGGCTCGCATCTCGAGCAATCCTCCGAATTAACCGTGTATCAGTGGTTGATACACGGTTATAGTGATCCAGATTTAGCTGGGTGAGGGCAGAGACGTAAACACGAAAAGCCTGTTGTTCTGGTAATGCCGGTAATAATTCCGGATTTAGACCGTGGATTCCTTCCAAAATAATCAGATCGTTCGGATGTAATTGAACAGTTTCACCTGACTGCCGCTTACCAATCTTAAAATCATACCGGGGAAGCTGGATGCGTTCGCCGTTAATCAACCGGCGTAGATCCGACGAAAGCAGGTTGCGATCTAACGCATCAATTGCTTCAAAATCCGGCTTTCCGTCATCTCCCAGTGGTGTTTGATCACGATCGACAAAATAATGGTCCATTTCTAATGGAAATGGTGTCAATCCATACGTAAGTAATTGGACAGAAAGGCGTTTCGATAAGGTGGTTTTCCCAGAGGATGTAGGTCCGGCAATCAATACGACTCTGACCTGATTCTTTCTCTCTGTGATTTGACGCGCAATTTCAGCGATGCGCTGCTCGTGAAGCGCTTCTGATACCAGGATGATCTCATGGATACGGCTGTTCATAATCGCATTATCGAGAGCACCTACGCTGGAGATACCCAGGCGAGACAACCAGTCTCCATATTCGCGAAATGTCGCCAGGAGTTTGGGGTAATCAGGCAGGGGTTGGAGCTCGGTTGGTGCCTGACGGCGAGGAAATCGCAGCGTGAAGCCGTCACCAGTCGGGGTTAATTTAAACCACTTTAAATATCCTGTTGATGGAACCATGTATCCGTGATGGTAATCACGGTGTTCGCATAGCTGGTACATCGTCAGGTAATCTTTTTTACGATGCGAGAGCAGGCTAACCTTGTCTTCTTCTCCGTGGGTGCGGAAATACTCCACGGCTTCTTCGAGAGGGACAATCAGCCGTTGGAAAGGCAGATCAGCCTCGACCAGCAAGCGCATCTCTTTTTCTAAGCGGGCAAGCTCTGTAAGAGTCAGGGCATGGTGATTCGATATCTGACAAAAATAACCACCAAAGGCAACTGAATGGTCAACAGTCAAAGTTGCGCTGGGGTTTACCCGGTTGAAAGCAGTCTCCAGCAGGAAAGTCAGTGACCGGCGATATATGCGCATACCGTCCGCACTCGCCATCGTGACCGGTTCGACGGTGCAATCCATCTGGATTGGGTAAGTGAGCTCGCGCAGCTCTTTATTGACTACCGCTCCTACAATGGGTGGGTTATCTCGATTGGGAAGTTGATCAAAGAAATCACCGACTGGTGCATTCCGTGTCCCGTTGATGACAACTTCACCAGGAAGATGGATTTCGACCGTAGCTCGAGGAGTAACAAGTTTGAAGGGGGAATTGTTGTTATTGGAATTTTCAGGCTTCATAATATACCATACCAGCCGGTAATTTTATCATGATCCCCTGGGGCGAAAATTACAGTCAAGTGAAAGAGACGTAAAAATGGCTGTTGGCACCGATCGTCGGATGTCCCGATTGAAAAATAAAAGGAGTGCAGTCTTACCGCACTCCTTTTAGGTTGAGATTCAGATTAGAATATGGATTTAGCGCTGGTGGATGCAGCCGGTCAGGCGTCACTTCCGGTTGGAATTGAACCAACACCACAGCATAACACAAGCTCTTTAGCCGCTTTAACTTCGTCCAAGCGACCTACTGGGGTGATGTGTGGTGCGTTCTTTAGCAACTCAGGTTCTTTATGTGCTTCGTCAGCAATATTGCGCATTACGGTCACGAAAGCATCCAAGGATTGTTTGCTTTCGGTTTCGGTGGGTTCGATCATCAACGCCTCATGCACGATGAGGGGGAAGTAGTTTGTTGGTGGATGTAAGTGATAATCCATCATTCGCTTGGCAACGTCCAGGGCATGTATCTCCGGAGCATCATCCCAACAACCTTCAACCACGAATTCGTGCATGCAGGTACGAGTGTATGGCAAGTGATAGACATCCTTCATTTGCGCCATCAAGTAGTTGGCATTCAGGACGGCATGTTCTGATACCGAGCGCAATCCATCCGGTCCATTCATTCGGATGTAGGTATACGCCCGCACCATCATCCCAAAGTGACCGTTGAATGCTTTCACCCTACCGATCGTCTTTGCAGGATTTGTGAACCCAAATAGAGGCGGGTTTTCATCGTCTGCCTCTTCAACGATCGACACAATAGGTGCTGGCAGGAAGTCTACCAGGTGCGCGGCTACTCCAACCGGTCCAGACCCAGGTCCGCCTCCGCCATGCGGGGTAGAAAAAGTCTTGTGCAGGTTGTAGTGAAGCACGTCAATACCGAGGTCACCAGGCCTGACGATACCGAGCAGGGCGTTCATGTTTGCCCCGTCACCATACACCAGACCGCCTGCTTCATGTACCAGGCGGCAGACTTGTTTCACATTTTCATCAAACAAGCCCAGGGTATTTGGATTTGTAAGCATCAATCCGGCGAGGGTATCATCACACTGCGCTTTTAACGCTTCAAGGTCAACATTACCACGGCTGTCCGATGGAATCTGGACAACATACATGCCGCTCATTGCAGAGGTGGCTGGATTGGTGCCATGGGCTGAATCTGGGATGAGAATCTTCTTCCGCTTCGTGTCTCCTCGCGATTCATGGTAAGCGAGGATAATCAGAACACCGGTCAACTCGCCATGAGCACCTGCAGCGGGCTGTAAGGTAACCCCAGCAAAACCACCGATCTCTTTAAGCCACTCCTGTAAATCGTACATCAAAACCAGCGCGCCTTGTGTCGTTATTTCAGGCTGTAAGGGGTGGAGACCTGCGAATCCGGGTAGGCGGCAGGTATCCTCATTCACCTTGGGGTTATATTTCATCGTACAGGAACCGAGTGGGTAGATGGCGACATCAATGCAGTGGTTGAGCTGAGAGAGGCGAGTGAAGTGTCGTACGACATCTACCTCGGATAATTCCGGGAGCGGTAATTCTGCCCGGGTCAGCAACTCAGGCAACGGTGATAGCGGCACATCAGGTGCCGGGAAACGTACTGCTTGGCGGCCTGGTACGGATAGTTCACAAAGCAAGGGCTCATCCACGGGTCACCTCCACCAGGGAGTCTGCAAGTAAATCGATTTCTTCTTTAGAGACCATCTCGGTGACGGCAATTAACATATGGTTTTTGAGATCCGGGTAGTCCTGTCCGAGATCATAGCCGCCAAGGATGCCATATTCCAGCAACTCTTCATTGATTTCGCTGACTGGTTTTGGACAGCGCACAACAAATTCGTGGAAGAACTGCGCATCAGACCATAACGAAAAACCTGGCAATTCGCTAATGCGGTTGGCTGCATAGTGAGCTTTTTGATAACACAACTCAGCAACCTGGCGTAAGCCGGGTTTTCCAAGCAAGCTCATGTATAGTGTCGATGCCAAGGCCATCAGCGCCACGTTGGTGCAGATATTGGAGGTAGCCTTCTCCCGCCTGATATGCTGTTCTCGCGCTGTCAGTGTGAGCACATAAGCACGCTGACCGCGATTGTCAATGGTCTCTCCGACCAGACGTCCAGCCATTTTTCTCACATATTCTGTGCGAGTGGCAAAGATGCCCAGGTATGGACCGCCATAGGAGAGTGGAATGCCAAGAGGCTGTCCTTCACCCGTAACGATATCCGCCCCAAACTCACCAGGAGGGGTTAACAATCCGAGTGCTAATGGATTAACCGATACAGATAGAAGTGCACCTGCTGCATGAACCGCCTGGGCTAGCGCAGACAGATCATAGATTCGTCCAAAAAAGTCAGGGTATTGAACCATGACCAATGCGGTCTGGTTATCCACCAGCGAAACTAAATCATTCGGACCAGCCTGCAGGTTGACTCCACTTTCATCGCCAGTTATGATGACCGGTGTGCCGTGGTTGTACGTCCGGATCGTTTGGCGGTATTGCGGATGGACAGCCGGTGAGAGTACGACTTTGGTCCGTTTACCTCGAAAATGAGCAATCGCCATGCTCACTGCTTCTGCAGCGGCAGTGGCGCCATCATAGTGTGATGCATTGCTTACATCCATTCCAGTTAAAGCAGTAATCAGGCTCTGGTAGTCATACATCGCTCGCAACGTGCCCTGTGAGACTTCAGGCTGGTATGGCGTGTAGGCAGTAAAAAATTCACCACGTCGTAAAATGTGGTCACTGGCTGCCGGGATATAGTGGTGGTAAGCGCCTGCACCGAGAAAGCAAATCAATTCACGAACTGACTCGTTCGCTTCTGCTAATTCGGATAATTCCGCCACTGCTTCCATTTCAGTCAGGGCTGAGGGTAAATTTAGATCTGGAAATCGATGCTCTCCTGGTATATCCTGGAATAATTCCTCCAGGCTTTTTACACCAATGGTTTTGAGCATGGCCTCCCGGTCTCGATCAGTATGGGGAATGTACATGCTATCTCCTTTAACGAAGATGAAAAGGATTTAGGCTTTTGTTGCCAGGAAGGCTTCATACCCGGCAGCATCCATCAATCCTGGTAGCTCGGAAGGATCACTCAGGGTAATTTTTACCATCCAGGCGCTGCCATAGGGATCACTATTCACAGTTTCTGGAGCATCTGGTAATCCTTCGTTTACTGCGGTGACCGTTCCACTTGCCGGTGCATATACATCTGCAGCAGCTTTAACGCTTTCAAGCGTCGCGATGCTATCACCTTTCTTAACCGCATCACCTACAGCAACCAGGATCTCAACAAACACGATATCTGAGAGCTGCTCCTGAGCATAATCAGTGATTCCGCACTCACCGGATGCACCTGTGACACGTATCCATTCATCATTCGTCGTATATTTCAAGTCGATCGGATTATTCATTGTACTGCCTCCTGGTTGGAACATTGAATATATTGGATTTAAAAGCTTCAGGCGCACGCAAATACTGCATGCGCCTCTGTCCTGGACCTGAGAGATTCGCGCCATAAAGACGCTTGCCCCTTCGGTGTCTTATGTGCAACCTTTTTCGGGCTGCAGCAAGACTTTCCAGAGGATTGCGGGAAATGAGTCCTTCTACCTGAGAGATTCATCTGGGTTCCTGGCTGTCCAGATTTGCCCCTTCGGTGCCCGAGGGTTTCATGCGGGTCTCTCCTCGCTTCCCGTTAAATTTTATTGTTGAAATCATTCGACTTGTGAGATACCAGTCGAAAGAAAATCAACTTATACTCGAACTCATTTTATTGTCTCGTAAAATAAAAGTCAAGTGAATAATGTAATCTTAATTCACGAGTAATTCCAGGCTAATATAAAAAACAGGGTAAATAAAGTACTAACAATTAACTGTCGGATGCCAATTCGAGTCGGCTTCCAGCCAATTGCAGGATGAGTTATACCCCACAAAGATTCCCCCCATTGTAGCAAATATGGAATAAATAACATTGCCGGAAGAATTCCAGGCAGCGAGAAGCTTATTACAAGAATAAGGTTGAAGCTGGTGTAAAGGATCGCCCGGAATCCAAGCCGAAATCGATCCTTCAGTGAAGGAATGCTGGTTAACTCTCTTTGTTGTAATCGAAGGTAGGCGTAAACAATCGAAGCAGCGGATTGCAGCCAGGTGAGTATAAAAAGCCACCAACCCAGCCTGAGGATTTCTTCTTTACCTATCCAGTACGCAGCCGGCGCTGCCAGTGAGAGGACTCCACAGGCGATGACCTCTACCCCGATTTTTCGGCGCTCTTGTCTACGGCTAACCAGGTAAAGATGCCAGGAGAAGACCGGAATTCCCGGGACTGCCAGTATCAGGATTTCTGAATAACCAAGCCAGATTAAAACGAGCATGGCGATTAATCCGATGCTGGCATATACCACGCTCCAAAATAAAGCTACGGGACGATCACGATCACTACGGCGTTTGCTATAGACCTTGATTAGAATCGTCAACGGCTGGCGGATCAGGAAAGCTGCCAGAGCTGCAACAATCAGTGCAGCGGATGCTGCTGAGAACTGGCCTCCGGTAAATAAACCAATCAGCAGAGGGCTGAGCAGAAAAACCCAGGAACCGTGATCCTGTGGGAGGGCAATCTGTCGACGAAAGTAGGATGAATTAGGCATTCTATGGAGATCCTCCGGTTCAATTATCAATTATTATAACGGGGGAGCCAAAAGTGATAACAAAGAGCCTGATTAAAAAGAAAAGGCTGGTGTAAGATAATTTACACCAGCCTGCCTGCGAACGTCCTAAATTATGCAAGGACGATCAGTTTGAGTTACAACAGCGTTTCTGTAGAAGATTGGTACTTGCGATTGTGATCAAGCCGCCATTGCTTCTAGTTCAGCAGTTTTGACAAGTTCCAGCTCAATCGAAATCTTAATTTCATCACCAACCAGCATACCACCTGTTTCAAGAGCCACATTCCAGGTCAAATTCCAATCTTTGCGGCTGATCTTCGTGTCTGCGGCAAAGCCAAAGCTCGTGGTTCCCCAGGGAGATTTCGCCTGGCCGAGAAATTCTACATCAAGTACAACTGGTCGGGTGATGTCTCGAATTGTAAGATCACCGATCAAACGAGCATTGTTTTCATCTTTTACTTCAACCGCTCGGCTCACGAAATGAATTGTTTTATACATCTCAACGTCAAAGAAATCTGGGGATACCAAATGTCCATCACGTTTCTCGTCATTGGTGTTGATGCTGGTTGCATCGATCAGAATATCAACTTCCGTCTTTGTAGGATCATTTTCGTCGAATGAAAAAGTACCGGTGAACTTTTCAAACTGACCCCGAACCGTTGAGATCATCATATGGCGGACCGCGAAGTTGATAGATGAGTGAGCGTAATCTATGTTCCAAGACATGGGATATTTTCTCCTTAATTGTTATTGATTGGTTATTACTGATATTTTTATTATAGGCGGTGTGAGTTACAGATCAGTATGCGTTAGCGTGAACATTTGCGTAAACAATTTGGATGTTCACGATTCTGTTTGCTCAAATGCGCACCTTCCGGTATACTAAATCCATGCTAAAAATTCATTTGTTCGGATTTCCCCAAGTAATCCTTCATGGGCTTCCTGTCAATATAAACCGTCGAAAAACCAGGGCATTGCTGTATTATCTAGCAGCGAATCAGGAGCCTGTTCCACGAGAACACTTATTGTCATTCTTTTGGCCTGATCTGATCCGTGCATCGGCGCAACAAGTCCTCCGATCAACCTTGCATGGACTTAGAGGAAGTCTTGGTGAGTGGATACAATCCAGCGATGATCGAATCTCGCTTTCGGAAAACACATGGATTGATGCACGCGTTTTTGATGCGAATTTGAAGGACCCTGGCAATATAAATAGTCTTGCCGATGGAATTAACCTTTACAGTGGGTTATTCCTGTCGGATTTTTATCTTCCTGACAGCCAGGAATTTGATGATTGGCTCGTAGTTGAAAGACAGCAATACCAAAACAAGTTCGTGCGTAGTTTGACTGTGCTTGCCAATTATTACGAAGAGCATGGTAATTATTCTCGCGCGCTGGAATATTTGGACCGATCTTTGAGTTTCGATCCTCTACAAGAGGATATCCAACGAGAGGCAATGCGGCTTCAATATCTGGCTGGTGACCGGCCTGGGGCAATTCGACGGTATGATGACTTACGCCGGCTGTTAGATCGCGAGATGGGCGTACCGCCGATGTTGGAAACCAGAAAAATGTATGACTCGATCCTGTTGGAACAGCCTTTGGTTGGATCTAAAGGATTATCCATTCGAGGGTCAAAATTCAAAGCAGATCGTAAGCCGGTAGAATTCAATCAAATTGACGATAAGTCTGAACTATCACCTTTTGTGGGTCGTCAGGATGAGTTGCGATTATTAAATCTGAGTATCAATCAACAGCATTTGATTTTGATCGAAGGTGAAGCTGGGATTGGTAAATCCCGTCTGGTCGAGGAATTCATTGACCAATCTTCCTTCCTTCCATTGGTAGGGCGGGCATATGAGCTTGAGCAGCATATCCCATATCAGCCATTGATAGGAGCACTGCGAGGTCTGGCATCACTTACCGATTGGTCAATCCTTGGCTATGAAATTCAACGAAATCTTCCACCTGTCTGGCTGGCTGAGGTTAACCGGATGTTGCCCGGACTGTTAGAGAACCCTCCAGATCAATCAATATGGTCTGCAAATGAACCTCGCTTATGGGAAGGGATTTCCCAGTTTCTGAGAGAACTGGCTAAACACAAGCAGTGGTTGCTTTGGATTGATGATATACAATGGGCTGATGCATCAACACTTCCTTTGCTTAGCTTTCTTCTGCGCCAGCCTTTTAATGAAAGAATTGGTTTTGTTGCAACTACCCGGGAAATTCTTCCTCGTTCGGCGCTTGCATCTCTGGTACAAATCCTTCATCGGGAGAACCGGCTGACTCGAGTTCAATTGAACCGCCTCTCACGTGATGAGATTCGTAAATTAGCGATCCAGTGGGGAATTTATCTCCAGGACGATTTGTTAGAATGGTTATGGATTAATTCAGAAGGAAATCCATATTTCCTTGTAGAACAAGTCAGGGAAGCGCGCAAGAAAGGGATTCTTGATGCTACTGGACATTTCCACTCGAGTGAGTTTACCCATGCACCAGGATTACCACTGAGTGTCTATCAAGTAATTCGTGGACGATTGGAGCGATTATCTGAAAATGCCAGCAGAGTTCTCAACGTTGCTGTTGCAATTGGTCGGGTATTCAATTACAAGCTAGTCCTTGAGGCAAGCGGGATGTCTGATGAAGATGTAATTGATGCACTGGACGAATTACGAACTGCACACTTGATTATTCCTCTTGAGGACCAACGATTTTCGTTTGATCATAACCTCACAATGGAGGCAGCGTACCAGCTAGTTGGAGAATTACGCCACCGTGTGTTGCATCATAAGGTGGCTGAAGCACTAGAGCAGCTTGAGCGGAACAACCTGGAAAGCGTTGCCGGTCTTTTGGCATTTCATTATTCTGAAGGCAATGATCCTGAGAGCGCTTCACGATTTGCATTTTTGGCAGGTCAACAGGCAACGAGGTTAGCTGCCTGGACTGAGGCGATTGATTATTTTACGTCCGCGTTATCTGGTACACCTACCAAGCAGCGCTTACCAATTCTCATTGGCTTAGGAGAAGCGCATTTCAAAACTGGTCACTTCGCGAAATCCTCCGAAGTTCTTCGTAATGCACTTGAGCTTGCACGATCGGGTGGAATGAAAGAATATTGTCACCAATTAATCCAAAAATTAGCAAATTCCCTGCTCCCACAGGCAAGATTTGGTGAGGTTGTTGAGTTAGCGAATGAATTGCTTGGTTTAAATCAGCCTAAATCTGCTGTGGTGGCAGAGCTGCTCTGGGCGACTGCTTTATCGATCGAAGGTGCAGACCTCGAGGGTGCTAAAAAACATCTGAACAATGCGGCAGGGTATTGGCGAGAGCGTCCCGGTAATGATCCAGCAATATTATCCCAGATTCAATTCGAATACGGCTCAATCCTAGCGCAACAAGGTGATCTTACAGAGGCGATAAACTATTACCGCCAGGCGCTTGCATCGGTGGAAAAAATAGACGGAGAGCAGGCTATAGAACGCCGTATCTTAGCTTATAACAACCTGGCATACCACCTGCATTTACTTGGTGATCGTGATGCATTGGAGTATGCTCAAAATGGAATCAAATTGGCACAAGAGCGAGGCGTTGTTGGGTTGCAAGCCTATCTGTACTCGACCCTGGGTGAAATTGCCCTTTATAATGAGCGCTTTGATGATGCTGAAAAATTGTTCACTCAAGGTCTAGAAATTGCTGAACGGCTTTCTGTTGAGGAGCGAGTGGCTGGGTTAAATGCAAATTTGGGATTGCTCGCCTTGAAGAAAGGAGAGCATCAGGTTGCCATTTATCAGCTCTCGAAAGCATTGGGATTGGCCGATGCGCTCGGCACTCAACATTTGGCAGCCCAGATTCGGATCTGGTTAGCGCCGCTGTTGCCTGCTCAGGAAGCCCGGCTCAGGTTGGATGAAGCGCGCGCGATCATTGAAGGCAGTCAGCGTAGGATTCTGCTTGCCGAAATTGAAGCAGCCGAACAGAAAATCGAACTGGATGTAAGGTTATAAAAGGGTCTGGAAGTCTTTCAATAACAAGACCTGTACTGGCTTTAATCGAAAATTATGTGCGTAGGTTAAACCCTGAGCCGAACAGACTTGAGCCAGACGGGTGCAGAATTTCAGGTGTTCAGCTAATATTACCCGATCGAATAACCGCGCTCCAACGGTATGCCTGAGAAAAGCCAGCGAGGCAGCCTGAGGGCTAATTGGACTAATTTTAGCTTCAATTGATGGCTCGTTGACTTGTCTCAGGATATAAGTGCTGGCAAGTTGGACCTCCTCTCCTACAAAATGTACAGGCTGTTCATCTGCTTTCAGCTTGCGTTGTGGAAAATGAGGGTATGCGACGACTTGCTGACCAGCGATGGCGACAGGCAAGATATCGTCCCCAATCTGCTGACCATTCATGGCAGGAGAATTACCAAGATACCACGCCAGAGTGGATTTTCCTCGACCGGACTCACCCAGAAACGCTACCGCTCTTTCACCAATCAATATCGCGCTCGCATGAAGACACCACACTCCACGAAAAGCCAGGGCGAGGATCAATGCAGGTCCTAAAAAAGCATCCAGAAGTAAATCGGGGGTCGATGCGGGTGGCTGTTCTACCTGCCAGATATGTTCGCCACCTTTTGAAATCATAAACTGACCAATTCCTGAGATGGTGATCAGACTAGCCAAATCGGATTGTTGATGGACAACTTCTCGGTTCTTATTCCCGATCCAGCCAGGACCATGATAGATTATTTCGGCGGATGAGAAGTCGCCAAAATTTTCTGTGGGTAAAGTCCCATCACTATCTTCAGGAACCTGAGGTTTTTCTGTAAGATAAGGCTCAAGCTCAGGAAATTTATAATCAGAAACGATGGTATTACCCGCAATTCTGTAACAGGCAAGTTCCCGGTCGTTACTTAATCCATTTTCGAGTGAGTGAAAATGGATCATCTCTCGACCTTCATCGCTTCTTGCAGCCAGATTTCCAGGCAAATACAGGACCAGATTTGTGGATCCTGCACGATTGTGCCTGGCAAACCGGCCAGGGTTCGAGCATGCCAATCCGCGTTGATGTATTGGCGTTCCAAAATTTGGGGGTGTTGTAAGATTTTTCGCACGGTTTCCACTTCTTTTTCGAGCAACCCTTTTTCGAACAGAGGGAAAAAGTTGGTTTTGTCCCTCCGGTTCACTACCTCTGATGGGAGAATCCCCTTCATGGCATTTCGAAACAGGTAGCGATCCTTTTCAGGGCGGTGAAGCTGGTCTGCTGGCACTGCCATGACGAACTCCACTAAAGAGCGGTCCCAATATGGCGTCTCGAGCTCTATTCCATTTCGCAGGTAAAGCTTCCGAGTCGCTGCTGCACCTTGCGAAAACAGGTTTAAAGTCAGGCTCTGGAAACGTGACGACATGCCAGGAGCTGGAAAGATTGCTCGTCCCTGTGAATCTTGCTCCAGCCGAGAGATCGGGGATTTCTTCAGAAACTCAGGATTGACAGCAAATCCGATTTTCACATCAGGTCTCGGCCTGGCGGCTCGATAAATCCTGCGGATTCTATTTGGAATAAAAGGGCGTATACCGTGGTCCCATATATCCCGCTTCCAAACCACTCGAGACTTGAAGTGGCGTATCTGCTGAAAGAGCGTGCCCAGATGCATTCCCTGGAGCAGGCTGGAAGCCCAATACCACCCGCCTTCGAATAATACATCACCATAATATCCCGAAAGCAACAACCGGACACCGGCCTGACCTGCCGTTTTTGCCAGATTTTCCGGAAGAAGTGCATAGGCATCACCCAGTGGATATCCAATATCAACAGGCCATGAACCTGGATAGCCATTCAATGTCCACGTTTGATCGCAATTAACTGGATGATATTGTAAATTGAATTTCTGCTGCATTGGTTGGATGTAGCGGAACTCATCAAGACTGGGGAATTCTTGAAACGAGTATGAAAATACAGGTAACTGGGACTGGGTGGGTGAGGAGTTCGAGAAATACTGGCTGGTCAGAGCGGCAACACTGGAGGAGTCTAATCCGCCGCTCATCGATACAGCTATCGTACCGGTTGATCGCAAGCGTGCATTCACAGCCTGTTGAAGCAGCTCCAGGAAGTGCTCTGCGTATTGGTCATCGTTGCGATAACGAATTCTCCGCTCTGGATCGATCTGCCAATAGGACCAGGTTTTACAGCCGGTCGGCTTTAGATGTAAACATGAACCAGGTGGAAGGTAATGAATATTTGAATAATAGGTATCCTCCTGGTTGTGAAAATCGTTCACAAGATATTCCGCAATACGATTTTCATTAATTTTCACAGGGACCTCAGGATGAGATATTATTTGGTTTATTTCAGAAGCGGCGATGAATAGCTTATCATTACGGTAATAAGCCAGGCTGCGTGTCCCTAATGGATCGCGTGCAATAAAAATGGAGTGTTCGTCAATGTCCAAAATGATGAATACAAAATCGCCACGCAGGTATTCAACACAAGCCGGACCCCATTTCAAGTACGACAGCAATATCATGCGCGCATCCGATGTCAGGTGCAGGTCTGCGGCGGTTAAGCCCAATTGGGTAGCAAGCTCGTCGTGGTTATCAATCCGGGCGTCAGCGGATAAGACACATCTACGAGATGAATCAACCAGAGGTTGAGGATCCATCCGGTCAGCCTGATCTACCCAGAAATATTGGCAAGCCACAGCTGTGTCATCAGACGACCACAATTTATATCCGTCCTGGCTCCATTCAGGATTGATGGCCAAGAGTATCTCAGCCTCCGCAATGGGCAGGGGGCTGTGATCTAAGTGGTGGATGATAAAAATTCCGCTCATCGTGGGAATAAAGCTATTATATATGCAACTGTCATCTGGTTATCCATAAAAGCAATACCCGTGCCGGTTTAGCACGGGTATTGGCAACACTTGTAATTGAGTCTTGTTGCAGATGGGATCCGTATGTCTCTATACTGGGGATAGACTTACAGCTCCCACCGTAGAATATAAATTAAGGACAAGGATCATCCCAGTTTGTGCGGAAATTGTAACCGCGCCCACTCTCAAATAAACCCGGGCTGGGGGCAAGCGTCAGATCGCGTACGTCCCCGTAGGAGAATAATGCAGGTTTATGATAGGCTTTTCGAGAGAGGTCTTCGTTGTTCCTGCTAGTTCGCAATAATTCATTGGTTTCCATATCCTACCTCCACGAGCAGATAACACAATCAGTTAAAAAAATTATAACATGGTCAATAAGTTGTGCCGTAAAAAACAACGAAGAATCCATAAATAATTGATAAAGAATCTTTGATACTTCGAAATTATCCGCTTTAAATCATTTGTTAGTGGATTGCGAATCCTCAATTAGTTGCTGAATGATGGATATAAAATCTTCCAGAGGTTGGTTTCCTCGGATAACAGTTCCTTGTTCACCATGTAGAACAATAAATGTTGGTGTGGTATCCACGATGCCCTGAGAATCGTACATATCTGTTAAGACGTGTTCAAGAGCCTGGCGGCTATTGAAACATTCGCGAAACATATCCTCATCGATGCCGGTTTGTTTTGCTAAATCAACCAACAGCGTGTCTGGATTTTCGATAGCCCAAACATCCTGATTACTATAAAGAAGATCGTGCAATTCCCAGAATTTATTCTGTTCCCCTGCACACTCCGCGGCTACAGCAGCCACGACAGCCTGTGCGTGCTGTTTCAGCGGCATATTCTTGTAAACCCATAATACCTTACCAGAATCCACAAAAGTCTCTTTGAGGGTAGGTTGAGCATCTTGATAGAACTCTGCACAAGCCGGGCATTGAAAATCACTAAACTCTACTACAACCAGGGGGGATTCGGGGTTCCCTTGATATGGATCACCAGCCATCGTAAATCCTGGACGCTCGGGGTCAGGGGCTAATCCTTCGGGCTTAGCCCAATAAGGAAGCTCAGGCTTGACGGTTGGCTCTACCGTCTCAGCAGCAGGTACCTCACCGGCCAGGAGTGTTTCGATCCATTGTTGAAATGTCGCTACAGGTTGAGCGCCAATAAGAACATAAGGCTTATCATCAGCGCCAAAAAATTGGAAACTTGGCGTCCCGTTAAATCCGAGAGATTGCCCATCCTGGATGCTTTGCTGTAATTGAGATTTGGTTCGTCCTGACTGTATGCATTCCTGATATTGCTGAAGGTCAGCGCCCGCGAGTTGCGCCTGTTCAGCAAGAAATTGGGTTGGATCGCTAAGCCCAGCCCAGGATTCCTGGGACCTGAACAGCAGGTCATGCATTTTCCAGAATTTCTCAATCCCTTGTTCCGCTACACATTGCGCAGCCAGATGGCCAGCTGGCGCGTTTGGATGCAGTTCGGCGATCGGGAAGTCGCGGAAAACTAATTTGACTTTGCCCGTACGGATGTACTGGTCCACTAAAGTTGGGTAGGTCTGAGCGAAATGTCTGCCACAAAAAGGACACAGGTAATCACTGTATTCAACCAGCGTTACTGGGGCATCAGCATTGCCGAGATACGGAAAACCCTCAGATGTAAAACCAGATTCGATACTTGGGTCTGGACCGATATCCGATTGAGGGAGAATTCCTGCCTGTGAATTTTCCTCAGCGGATGGACTTAACGGTGCGCATCCCGAAACGCCGAAGACAAGAATTATGATTATGAATATAAGTAGGTGGGGTAAATTGAATCGTGGTGGTTTCATGGATATCCTGGAGTTTCGTTATTATAATTGATATCGGACATTTATTGGCTTCATTGTATAAAATGCAATCATTATTCCGATGCGGTATAATAATTTTAGATAAATGCCTGAAATCCACATAACTAGATAGGAGAAATTCACATGATAGTCACAACGAATGAACTCTTTAAGTTAGCATACGGAAAGTATGCCATTGGTGCATATAACATCAATAATCTGGAACAAACTCTTGGGCTATTTCAAGGATGTATCCAATCCCAGGCACCGTTCATTATCCAGCTATCAAAAGGTGCACGGAAATATGCGAATGCCAAAATGCTCGAGGCAATGATGGCTGCGGCTGACAAGAATTTCCCTGAAGCCATTTTCGCCGTACATCTCGATCATGGGGACGAGGAAACTTGCTATGCCTGTATCGATTCGGGGCTGTACTCATCGGTAATGATCGATGCATCGCATGAGCCCTTCGAGAAGAATGTCGAAATAACTCGCCGGGTGGTTGAGCGCGCTCACGCAAAAGGTCTGAGTGTTGAATCCGAGCTGGGTATGCTCGGAGGTGTTGAGGAAGACATTAAAGTAGATGAAAAGCATGCCTTGTTAACTGACCCCGATGACGCGGTCCGATTTGTTAAGGAAACCGGCTGTGATAGCCTGGCAGTTGCAATTGGAACCAGCCACGGAGCCTATAAATTCTCCGGCTCACAAGGATTGCACATCGGTCGCTTGGCGGAAATTCAACAGAAACTTCTCGGTTTCCCACTGGTGATGCATGGCTCGTCGTCGGTACCCAAAGAAGAAGTAGAACGCATCAACGCCGCTGGAGGTAAGCTGGATCCGTCAGCAAAGGGAGTGGACGAGAATGAGTTCGTCAAGGCAGCGCAACTGGGCGTAACCAAGGTTAACATCGACACTGATGGTCGACTGGTGTGGACACGCGTGCACCGGGAATACTTCCGAGATTATCCGGAGAAGTTTGATTTCCGAGATCCCGGGAAAATCTTTGTGGCAGAGTATGCCAAATTCATTGCTCATAAGAATGAGAAGCTTGGCAGCGCGGGTCATCTGCCAGAAGCAAGAGCGGTATTAACCAAGTGACCTGGTGATTATCGTTAAGGTGTTTTGCGATGCTCAATATCGCAAAACACCTTATCTTATATGCAACCGTGAGATGAACTATGACGAATTCTAAAGAGGCAGCTGCACTCCAGGCTTTAGAATACGTTGTCGATGATATGGTGCTTGGCTTGGGTACTGGCTCGACAACAGCATTTTTTATCGATCACCTGGGTAACAAACTGGCAACTGGCGAGCTAAAAGGCATATCTGGTGTCCCTACCTCAGAGAATTCAGCGACCCGCGCCCGCAATCTGGGAATACCGTTAACAACCCTAACCGATCATCCAGTTTTGGATTTGGCTGTAGATGGAGCTGACGAAGTAGACCCGCAGCTAAATTTGATCAAAGGACTTGGAAGAGCCTTGCTGAGAGAGAAGGTAGTGGAGGTGCATGCAAAGAAGTTTATAGTGATCGTGGATGATAGTAAATTGGTACCACGATTGGGAATGCACATCCCATTACCTGTAGAAATTTTACCGTTTGAGCACGCCGCTCACCTGCGCTGGCTGAACAGTCTCGGATGTCAGGCAGAACTATGGTTGGAAGACAATGGATCCCCGGTAGTGACGGATAACGGTAATTATCTTGCCAAATGCTGGTTCCGGAGGGATCAGTCCTCAACAGAGTTAATTGGGATTGATGACCCAAACCGATTAGCGGGGTTATTATCAGTACGTCCGGGAATCATTGAACATGGTCTATTTTTAGGAATGGCGGACCAGATCATTGTAGCAGGCAATCAAGGTATATCGATCATAGAGCGTCCAAGATGAAGATCAAAATTGCTCCATCAATTCTTTCTGCAAATTTTGCCCGCCTGGGTGAACAGGTGCAAGAAGCGGTTGCTGCAGGTGCAGATTACATTCACGTGGATGTGATGGATGGTCATTTTGTCCCGAATCTGACCATCGGACCGATGGTCGTTGCAGCATTAAAGCCGATATGCCAACCGGCAGGTGTGCCATTAGATGTCCACTTGATGATTGAACAGCCGGAGCGATTGATCCCAGATTTTTTACGCGCTGGTGCAGACCTCATTACAGTACATGTAGAAACCTGCCCGCATTTACACCGCACGGTTCAACAGATAAAAATGGGTGGCGCAAAAGCTGGTGTGACCTTAAACCCCGCGACTCCCGTGTCGAGCCTTGAGGAGATCATTAGTGACGTTGACCTTGTGTTGATTATGTCGGTCAATCCTGGCTTTGGTGGGCAGGTGTTTATACCAGGCAGCCTTGAAAGAATACGACGCGTGCGCCAGATGTTAGTTACAGGGGGACTGGAACATGTCGAATTGGAAGTCGATGGTGGGGTGTGGGCAGAGAATGCCGGACAGATAGTTGCCGCGGGAGCAGATGTTTTAGTGGCAGGATCAGCAGTTTTTAACGCAAAAGCGAGTGTCTCTGTAAACTTATCCGAGCTCCGAACAGTTGCGAACCAATCAGGCAGCCCCCAATAGCCATCTGGATAATTAAGCCATCATCTCACCAACTTCTTGCAGCAGCTTAACCATGTCTTTTGGCAAGGTAGGGGGCTTTTTCCCGACTGCATAGCAGCCTAACATCAACTGGCTGGTGCGCTCTATCGCTTCCAGGAAATTACTGGCACGTCGCAAGCTGCTGCCAGCGACAACAACGCCATGATTCTGCATGATGACAGCAGGGTTATTTCCTAATCGTTTTGCCACCTCTATTGCCAATTCACGTGTACCTGGCATGATGAAAGGAACAACTGGCAGCTCTTTGAAATATGCTGCATCTGTGGTGACCGGCAAGAAAGGCAATCCGCTCAAGCCAAGTATGGTGGTGTACGGTGCATGCGCGTGGACGATTGCCTGGACATCCTGCCGGCGTTTATAAATTTCTGTATGTACCAGGCGTTCACTGGAAGGGGCAAAAGCATCTGGATCCAATGAGTTGCCTTCGAAATCGATGCGCACCATGCTTTCTGGACGCAAATCACCTTTGAAGATCTGACCAGGGGTGATCCAGGCTTCAAGTTTCTCAGGAATTCGGGCGCTTAAATTTCCTCCTGTGGCGGTAATTAACTGAGTTTCATAGAGCTCCTGAATGGTTTTTACGAGCTGTTGTCGTAAATCACCCGATTCGACAGGCAGGGCAGCCTGTTTAATTTGCGCTGTGGTGGGGCTGGCATTGAAATCTAGATCTTCAACGTGTGTCCTTGCAGCAGTGTACAGGCGAATCAGGTCTCCTTGAACACGCTGCATACCCATAGCCAGGCGCACATCACCGCTGAAGGAGAGTTTTCCACCCATTGCGGCTTTGTTCCCATTTATCCGACCGGTGAATATACCATCAAAGGTTTCGGCGCTGGCTTTCATCTTCACCTCCGCCGGTCGTGGTGCTGCGCCAAGGCCGGTTATAACCTCACCGGACATAAAGCCAATGTGGAAAACCAGGTCTAGATCGCTGATGGTATATTGACTGATCACATGTTTTTTTTCAGCAAAGGACAATAAGGTTGGATCATGCGCGGCGGCGTCAAGGAAATCATGTAATATTTTTTCCATCTGCGAACGTAATTGATTTTCACTCGACGATTCAACAATCATGGTCATCTCCTGTGTAACGTTCGGTGTTGGAGGATGTTGCGGGGTAGGCGCGGGCAACGAATCGGATTTTAGGGTCATTGTTTCAGATTGAGGGGTAATGTCGGTTACCGAGGGAAAACTTCGAGAGCCAGCAGCTTGTTGTCGATCAGTCACGCTGATCTTGCGCTGAGTTTTCCAACTGAAGGCAGCCAGGGTTTGAGGATTCAAAATGTGTTGAGGCTGCTCCCCTCTCATAATCTTCTTTAGATCAGCAAGGATGATTTGGCCTTGATGTGCAGCAACTTCGGCTGTATTACCGCCGATATGTGGGGTGGCAATCAAGTTAGGCTGTTGAAGGAGAGGATCATCCCACCCAGGTGGCTCAGAGGAAAAAACATCTATCGCAGCGCCAGCGATTTTTCCACTTTGTAATGCCTCAAGCAGAGCTTGATCATCAACTAATGCAGCCCTGGCTGTGTTGATCAGAAACGATCCCGGTTTCATCATGTCGAACTGGTGAACACCGAGCATACCACGCGTCTCATCAGTGACTGGGGCGTGGAGAGAGATGAAATCACTCTCGGCAAGCAGGTTTTCAAGAGTTGTCAGCTCGACACCCAGCCTTTGAGCTTGATACTCGTCTGCGTAAGGGTCGTATACCAATATTCGGGCATGAAATGGTGATACGCGCCTGACAACATTACTGCCGACAGCGCCGAGTCCAACGAGTCCGATGGTTTTATGCCACAACTCATTCCCAAGAAACTCCTCGTGAGCCTGTCCCATGCGTCCCATATCGCCAGCTTCACCACCTGGTTTATGGAGAAAATTTTGCGCCTGGGGAAGTTTGTGTGCCAGCATCAGAATAAATAGAATCGTGAGCTCAGCAACAGCATCTGCGTTTCGTCCAGGTGTATTCAGTACCGGAATACCTTCCACTGTACATGCATCAACGTCGATGTTGACTGCATTTCCCCGGCAACTCACGATGAGACGGAGATCTGGCAGTCGCTGTAGCGATTCATGGTCCACCATATCCATCTCAGTGATAAAAATATCGATGTTTTGCAAAGCTTCAACAAGATCATCAGCAGTCAATAGGTGTAGTGATTCCCTATATGAAGCGTATGTCACCTCACCGATTTGGCGTAATTCTGAAAGGCTGTAATCATCCATCTGCGCGGTAACTAAGATTCGTGGACGAAAATCGACCGCTCTATGGGTGGATTGCACCTCAAGTTCCGACATCATTTCTCCCACCATCATTGAGCTAATCAGATCGTCAGATTTCTCCCGGTTTTGGCGAACCTGCTCCCAGGATGGGTAAAGTTGTTGATATGTCTTAGCCGACCGCTCATCCGGATGGTAGATTTTTTGTGGCAAATTGAGTGTTCTGGCTCCTTCCGAAAGGTCATGGAAGATGCCTGCTCCAACTCCAGCGCATAGCGCTGCGCCGTAAGCGCTGGTTTCTACTGGACTGGGGACAGCCACCGGTATTCCGAGCACATCACTGACCAACTGTGCCCAGAATGAGCTGCGTGCCATGCCGCCACCGAGGAGAAGCTGTTCTGGATACTGAGTGAGCGTGGCGAGCTGCTCAATATTCGCTCGAAGTCCGTAAGCCATACCTTCCAGGATAGACCTGGCGAGATTAGCTTTGCGATCAGTCGATTGCCCTCCAATATATGGATTCAACGTGATGGAGCCGACTGGAGCTCCAGCCGATTTAGCGTTGAAAACCTGAGCTCCAAATGTGGAGATAAGTCCTGCTGAACCAGCAGAAGCGAGCGACGCCTCAGCTATGAAGCGTGATTGTGGATTTTTATCATCAGGATAAAATAATTCCGCAATCCAGTCGAGGCTCTCTCCAAGGCTGCCCGCATTGCTTTCGAGTAGAAATTGATCGGGTATTAAGTGTAGCCCACTCCAGAGGACTTGCCGACGATCTACGGTCAATTTGCTGGTAATCACCTGAACAGGCGCGGTGGTACCAGTAATTGCAGCCACTTGATTCGGGGATATTGCACTCAGCCCTAACAAGCCACATTGGGTATCGCCACCAGCCAGGACGATTGGCAGACCCGGTCGCAACCCTGATGATGTGGCAGCATCGGGTGTTAAGCTTCCGATGCGTGTGCCTGCAGGTAATACAGTAGGGAAAAGTGAATCAGGAATGCTGAAGCGTTTGAATAAATCCTGTGCCCAAGACTTCTGTCGAATATCAAAGAGCAGCGTTTCAATTGCCAATGTAGGGTCAGTTGCAAACTCACCACATAATCGCCAGGCAAACCAGCTACTCAATGGCAACACTTTGGCAGGAGATCGGAGTTGATCCTGTGCAATTTCTTGCATCCAAAGTAAACGGCAAAGGCTGAATATCGGTAGCGGCCAACGACAGGTACGCTGATAAATCACATCTCCCAATTGACCCCCGAGCTCAGAGCTTTGGGCAGCAGCTCGCGCGTCCTGAGTTGGCGTGGCAAGCAGCGGATTGCCGGTCGTATCAAGCACAACCATTGAATGGCGCATGCCGGTTATGGCCAGCGCAGCGATTTGGTCTGGCGTAATTTGTGCCTTTTCAATGGCTTCACGGGTACAAGCCAATAAACTTTGCCAGCCCCCCTCCATGTCCAGGTCAAATGCCCAACCAGCACTCGGAGCTGGTGTGTGACGCCAGGGTCGTGCAGCAGTGATCCATTTGCCGGTGGCTGCGTGTACTACCATACAGCGGATTGAGTGACCTCCCGCGTCCAAACCGATCAGGTATTCAGGTGGCATAAGATTTTCACCTATATTAGGAAAAATTGCTATTTACTAATTTGGAATACTGCTCCTACCATACCGGCGCCCGAATGGACGGACAAGCCTGGGGTTAGCTCAGCGAAGGTCACCTCATCTGGAATTTCAATGTTTTTACCGAGTAGAGAAGCAAATTCTCGCGCTTCATCATTTGCGGTAACATGAATGATTGATATGCGTTCTATTTGATTTCGTCCTACTGACTCTCTGCACAGCTCGATTACCCTGTTCCAGGCTTTATGACGGGTGCGCATGCGTTCCAGCATCTCCAATTTACCATTCTGGATTGTTAAGATGGGCTTGATATCCAGCAGGCTGGCCATTCCTGCGGTAAGTTGACCTACACGACCACTCATAGCCAGGTATTTTAGAGTATTAAGAGAAGCATAAAGCCGAGTGCGACTGCCTGCATTCTCAGCGGCAGATAGAATTTCAGCCACCGATGCGCCTGCTTCTGCTGCTTCTGCTGCCGCCAGTGCCATAAATCCCTGGCCCATGGTCAGGCTTCTGCTATCAACTACGGATATATCCAGCGATGGCATCATATCCTTAGCGGTACATGCTGCGCTATAAGTAGCGCTGACCTCGCTACTAACCGTCAGGCATACCACCGCCTGCGCCCCTTGAGTGAAGGCAGTTTCAAAGGCTTCAGCAAATTTACCTGGAGAAGGAGCTGATGTTTTAGGCAATCTGCCTTCGCGGTCGATGCGTTTAAAAACCCCCGTATCGTCTATTTCTTCATTCGCTGTGAATACTTCATCACCAAAATGAATGGTAATGGGAACCTGAGTAATGTTATATCTGGCAGCCAATGCTTGTGGCAGGCTAGAATCTGTATCGGTAATGATGGCGACCTTATTCATTTGTCCTCATTCCTGATTTTTACTCTTTGGTTGGGAAAGTATATGAGAAATAACGTTGGGTTTTTATATAAGAGAATCCATGGCGTTTATAAAATCGATGAGCATCCTCTCGGATAATATTACTTCGAACGACTACGTTGGAAAGGTGATGTTCAGCCGCCCATTGCAACGCTGCTAACACCATTTGTTTGCCAATACCTTGGTTACGAGATGAGTGGCCGATGATTAAAGCAGCGATTTCGAGAAATGCGTCGCATTCCAAGCGTTCCGAAATCACCAGATGCATCCAGCCAATAATGCGGTCGTCGGGCAAAACTGCCACCAGAATTATGTGATCTTGTTTATTAAGCAGGTGAGAAAGGCGGATTGCAGTTTGTGCTCCAGTGCTTGGATAACCTAACTGACAGCTTAGATCAGCCAGTATCGGAGAATCTTCCATCAACGCTGGTCGTATTGCGACGCGTGCAACTGTCTCCGATATTGAATAATCCATTTAATAATTTTCCATCTTCAAGTGACCTATAGTGAAAAAATTTTAACACGGTTAAAGGTGCAAGTCCATAAATATAACAGAAAGGTTGGATTAGGATTTTACAGTATTTTTACAGCCTAATAATGACCAAATTTTGATACGACTGATAATATGATAATTGGTGTAAATTTGAAGCCTCTTGAATATTGTATAAGTAGTGATACACTTAACTTGGGAAATGATGGTAACGTATTACCAGGAGGAGTGTGATGGTGCCTAGCAATCGATGGCGATTACTGTTTGCTCTTGTTTTGATGATTGGGCTATTACTTAACTTAGGGTCAGATACACCTCTAGCCAGTGCATCTCCATCGGCCGGGATCAATACAAATGACACAATTATCGATCCGAACTGGGGACCTCCACTCTATACCAAGGCCACCAACGATCCGGGTATCGATGACAAGGGCGAAATCCAATATGCCTGGATCCAAAGCGCTCCAAATATGTTCTATTTTCGAGTTCAAACATTTGCTGGCCCGGCTGTCGATGTAGATTACAGCGCCACTGCTTATCTCGATTGTGACCAGGATGGATCCCTAGACACACATCCGGTTGACCGCCGGATCATGTATGATCCAACAGCTGATGCTGTCTTACTGTTCGATGAAGATAACTTCTATATGGGTGCAGCCTGCATCGAGGATTGCGAAACCGGGGAGCGTGTTGCTGATCCTGACTACAAAGACCTGGAATGGATGTACGATATGAGTATATTAGGCCCGGAGTACATCCCTGATACATGCAGAGATAAAGTAAATATCGTCTTCAAGATTGTAAAAACGAACTTTTTAATCGTCCAATCAGAAACAGACCCTATTATTAATTGGGATGTTCCTACGGTTGTCGAGCTTAATCGATTTCAGGCTGACACTCGTGCAGCTTTTCCAACTGAACTTATTTTTATTATGGGTATGACCGCCGTCATAACAGCAGGAATGTTTCTCATTAAAAGAAAGTGAAGGAGATTGTCGATGAAAAGTGTGAATTATTCATTTATACGGGTCTTGATAATTGGGATTCTGGTTATGCTGGTGATTACCGGTATGATCAGCAACCGTGCTGGTGCAACGGCTTCACCCCCCATCAATACGAATAATCAAGCCCTTGATACGAATTGGGGTTCTCCGTTTTATACCAGCCCTTTTAATGATGATACGATTGATGATGTGAATGAGGTTTATAAAGCCTGGGTGCAGAGCACCAGTAATATATTATATTTCCGTCTTCAAACCTACCTTGGTCCAGCAGTCTCAAACGGAAACTCGGCTGTTGCTGCGTTGGATTGTGATCGAAACGGGAACTTCGATGAGAACGAGCCCGACCGGCGCATTATTTATGATCCAGCAGCAGATGAGGTTTATCTTTATGATGGAACCAATGCCTATAGAGGGACGGTCTGTACATCATGCACAACCGGTGAAAGACCAACAGATTTTGACGAGAATATCGAATGGATGTTTGAGTGGGATGCTACGAACCCACCGTTGGAAGTCTTCCCGGCAGATTGCAGAGATGAAGTCAACATAAAAATTGCGACCGCGAACAATAGTACGAAGACTGCAATCTCTCAATCTTCAGTGGTAAGTTGGAATATCCCTGCGGTAATAGAGCTCAAACAACTTCAAGCCAGCAGCTCTGAGAAAATTTCACTCTTTCCTCTCGCGCTGATCGCGCTTGGCATCGTCAGCGGGTTGGTAATCATTGCCAGCCGTCGAATGCGCAAAGAGGCATAAATTGTTCAAGACATTGTTAATCAAGGAGAATCAATCGCATTAATCACATATATATCCCCATTGATTGATGGCTGGATGATGCAAGGAGGTGGTGCATGAACACATCCTCATTTTATTATTCTCGACGAATCCTGGTTGGGATATGCTGGTTTGTAATCATCTGTGGATTTATCATAATCAGCAGGAATGCATATGCCACCGCCTCTCCCGATATCAATACCAACGATGGTGCTGTCGATCAAAACTGGAGTTCCCCTCTCTACTCCAATGCAGATTGTAGTAAGACTGAGATCGCTGATACGGATGAAATTCGCTATGCCTGGTTTCAGAATAATGGGAGCCAGATGTTTATGCGATTTGAGATGTGTGCAGCACCCGCCACGTCAGATGGCAGTATATCAGTACTGGTAATGGATTGTAACCAGGATGGGCTTTATAAAACTTATGCCGATCGTCTCTTAACCTATAACCCACAATATGATTATGTCGATCTCAAAGATGGCACATATCAAAACTCCTGGAAGTATTGTGGAGAAACCACACCGCCGGATAATCCCCCGTGTGATTATGGGGAGCGCGTTCCGCTTGCTCCAGATAATAATACTCTGGAGTATCGGATTGATTATTCGATCATTCCGAATGAGACTGGTAGCGCTTTCCCTCCCGCTTGTCGGGATGATCCTGTCAATATTATGTTTGGTATATTTAATACCAATACCGGTGCTGAAACAGATAAATCTGGTTGGTATCAATGGTCAGTTCCGGCTGTGGTTAGTGTCAAAAGGTTAGATGCCAGCAGCCGTTCAGGAATCGATTTGATAGGATTGGCAATTAGCGGTGTGCTGATAACGGCTTGTTTAGGCCTGCTGGTTGCCACCAGGCGAAAGAAATCATAATTGACAAAACGACATGGATAACTACATACAAAAACTTCGTGATCTCAAGGCAAGAACAAAAAACACCCCTAAGGAAATTGACGCACAGCATAATAAAAACCGGTTAACAGCTCAGGAACGGTTGGATCTTTTACTTGACGCGGGATCTTTTAATGAAATTGATTCCCTTGTGCAACCGCGCTACGAGAATTATCTTGGGGGGAAACAATCGCGATTAGGGGATGGCATCATAACTGGATTTGGGCAAATTAACGGGCGACATGTTGTGGTAGCGGCTCAGGATATTTCCGTAATGGGGGGGACCTTTGGCGAAATGCACTCTGAGAAAATCGTCAAAGGTTTGCGAATGGCGACCAAATATGGGGTGCCATTTATTGGCTTGTACGACTCTGGAGGGGCGCGAATCCAGGAGGGGGTAGATAGCCTTTCCGGGATTGCACGTATATTTGATGCCAATTGTGAAGCTTCGGGTGTTATCCCCCAAATCTCAGCAATCATGGGTACATGCGCAGGCGGGGCAGTCTATTCTCCTGCGTTAACCGATTTTGTTTTGATGACTGAAACCAGCTACATGTTCATCACAGGACCGGATGTGGTTCGGGCAGTAATGCATGAAGATCTCAGTCTTGAAGAACTAGGTGGCGGGGTCGTTCATAATGTTGAGAGTGGGGTCAGTCACTTCCTGGCGAGTGATGATGCGGAGTGCCTCGCCCGCATCCGAGAATTACTCAGCTATCTCCCCTCGAACAACCAGGATGACCCTCCGTATATTCGTCCCATCGACGACGCGGAACGACATTGTCCTGAGCTCGAGCAGATTGTGCCAACGAATGCGAATAAAGCCTATGACATTCATAAAGTGATTGCCAGCATAGTCGATGACGGGCGGTTCTTAGAAGTTCACGCTTTATGGGCGCAGAATATCGTGATTGGATTTGCTCGATTGAATGGTTGGGTAGTTGGCATTGTGGCAAACCAACCGATGATCTTGGCGGGGTGTATTGATATCAACGCTGCAGTGAAAGCCTCTCATTTTATTCGTATCTGTGATACCTATAATATTCCAATCATCACTTTGCAGGATGTTCCCGGATTTTTACCGGGTAAGGCGCAGGAATATGGTGGAATTATCCGGAATGGTTCGCGTATGATTTATGCATATAGCGAAGCAACTGTGCCGAAATTATTGGTTGTATTGCGAAAAAGCTATGGGGGTGCGTACTGTGTGATGAGCAGCCGAGGCCTTCGAGGTGATCTCTTGTATGCATGGCCAAATTCCGAATTTGCCGTGATGGGAGCTGAGGGTGCGGTTAATATCCTCTTTCGTAACGAGCTAAAAGCACATCAAGATCCAAAACAGCGTCGTGAGGAATTGGTCAGTGAGTTCGAGGGTAAATTTAATACACCTTACATCGCTGCAGCACGTGGTTTAATCGATGATGTTATTGAACCAGCAGAGACACGCCGAGTGTTGATCCGTGGGCTAGAGCTCTGTTTATCCAAATATGAACGTCACATGCCGAAAAAACATGGGATTTCACCGAGCTAGGCTGTCAGGAATGCTTTGAATGACCGATAATTGATACGATAACGTCGAATTCCGATCCCCTCACATTCTTTGATTTACTTTGAAAGTGAGGGATTTTTTATTAATTACTGTTAAACGATTTATTTAATATAACGTCACCATTTTTAGGCGTAACTAATGGACATTTAGGAATTGCTTAGTATATTATGTTCTAGATGAGAGTGAAGACAATTATTTTCGCAGCCGGGAGTTGTGATCATCCTTGCGGCAATTCTTTATTAAGTATTTGAAATCTATTTATTAATAAAGGTCGGCAAACTCTCCGTGCAAGGCATTGCTATAGAGGACCCTTTCGTCAGAATATGCAGGAGAAAATGATGATCGAATCCGAGACAACGCAACACACTGAAGCTGGTAAATCAGAAGCTGAAATTCAAGCCTGGTTGGTCGAACAGATTTCGAAATTATTGGTAATTGACCCGAAACAGATCGATACTCAGGCGGCGTTCAGTAGTTATGGATTATCTTCAAGGGATGCAATCATGCTCTCTGGGGATCTTGAAGAGTGGTTGGGGCGAAGGTTGTCTCCGACATTAATATACGAGTATCCAACCATAGACAACCTGGTCGGTTATTTAACCGATGGAACATCGCCTGCTACGGATAATCAGGTACAACAGCCAATCACTCCAACAGTGGATGCGAATGCAATCGAGCAAAAGGTATCTTCACTTGAAACGCTTTCGGATGAGGATGCTGAAGTAATACTTTTGCAGAAATTGAGGGAATTGCGATAAAAGCTTGCTCCTGCTTTGACTAATCCAGCAGGGAGGCAACAACTATGACCGATATTAACGACAGGATTAACGAGCTGTCACCTCTGAAACGCGCCTTATTGGCTATGGAGGAGATGCAAGAAAGAATCAAGAAGCTCGAGAACGGTACTCCCGAGCCGATTGCTGTCATCGGCATGGCTTGTCGTTTCCCAGGCGCGGATTCTCCCGAAAAATTCTGGAACAACCTACTGGATGGAAATGATGCGATCCGCGAGGTTCCTTCAGAACGCTGGGATGTTGATGCGTACTACGACCCAGATCCACAAGCTCCTGGTAAGATGTATACCCGCTGGGGTGGATTCCTCGACGATATCGATAAATTTGATGCCCCCTTCTTTGGGATTTCACCAAGGGAAGCGAATAATCTCGATCCCCAGCAAAGACTGCTTCTAGAAGTCGCATGGGAGGCATTGGAAAACGCCGGTCAACCTGCCGCTGAGATGGTTGGCAGTCAGACAGGTGTCTTTATTGGGATTAGCGGGAACGATTATGCAAGCCTGATGACCAATAGCGGGGGTATAGAAGATATCAACCCCTATAATGGTACAGGGACGGCTTTTAGTGTTGCCTCAGGCCGGCTTTCTTACGTCTTGGGTCTTCAAGGACCCAGTGTTTCCATTGACACCGCTTGTTCTTCTTCTCTCGTTGCTGTTCATCAAGCCTGCCAGAGCTTGCGAAGCAATGAATGTAATTTGGCTCTTGCCGGGGGTGTTAACGCAATCCTGACTCCTGAAGCGACGGTTTACTTCTCGAAATTGCATGCTATGGCAACTGACGGCAGATGTAAAACATTTGATGCGTCAGCAGATGGCTATGTTCGCTCAGAAGGATGTGGCATCGTTATCCTAAAGCGACTATCGGACGCGATTGCAGGTGGAGATCCAATTCTCGCCGTAATTCGTGGCACTGCAGTGAACCAGGATGGCCGCAGCAATGGGCTGACTGCACCGAACGGCCTTGCACAACAAGCTGTCATTCGGGCAGCATTAAATAGCGCCGGTATTTCTGCACAAGATGTTACCTATATCGAAGCACACGGCACTGGCACTGAGCTCGGTGATCCAATTGAAATCCGTTCCATTGGTGCAGTACAGGAAGGTCGAGATCCCAGCACTCCGCTTGTGGTTGGCTCAGTGAAAGCGAATATTGGACACGCTGAAGCTGCGGCTGGTGTTGCTGGATTAATAAAAGTGGTGATGGCATTACAAGCTCATCAAATTCCAGGTCAGCTACACATCAAGAAATTAAATCCTTACGTCAACTGGCCAGATCTGCCATTGATTATTCCAACGAGTAATCTTGATTGGATTGTTCCGGAAGGTAAACCGAGGATTGCTGGGCTAAGTTCATTTGGATTCTCAGGTACCAATGTTCATTTGATTGTTGCCGAAGCTCCTGCCATACAAACGGAAAGCCCCGAGGCGGTTCCTGAGAAATCCAATTTACTAGTGCTATCAGGACGCACTCCCCAGGCACTTAAAGATAGTGCACGAAGCTGGAAGGATTACTTATCGTCTATCGATGACAGCATTCGCATGCATGATGTATTGACAACTGCCAGCCAGCGCAGGTCCCATCATTCGCATCGACTGGCATTGGTTGGAAAGAATCGGCAGAACTTTATCGATTCATTAGATGCTTACTTAACCGATCAATCTCGCCCCAATATTCTCGAAGGTAAGTCTGTTCCGAACAGTCTTAAGCCGAAAGTGGTATTTGTTTTCTCTGGTCAGGGTGGGCAATGGATCGGAATGGGGCGTGAGCTTCTTGTTGAAGAGCCAATATTCCGTGAGTCATTAATTGCTTGCGATGCTTCAATCCAGAAAATCACAGGCTGGTCATTAATCGATCAATTGATGGCTGATGGCGAATATTCTCGGTTAAATACAGATGCGGATGTCATGCAACCAGCGCTATTTGGGATACAGGTCGGTCTGGCAACCTTGTGGCGTTCTTGGGGCTTTCAGCCTGATGCGGTTGTTGGTCATAGCTTAGGTGAGGTAGCTGCTGCATACATCGCGGGAATACTTAGCCTTGACGACGCGGCGAGAATTGTTTGTTTGCGCAGCCAATTGATGAGCAAACTGAGCGGAAAAGGCGCCATGGCTGTTATTGGATTGCCATCCGATGAAGTCGAGGCTATTGTTGATAGTTTTAGCGGCAAGGGCGGCCGGGTGTCCGTTGCAGTGTTGAACGGACCACGGTCGACGGCGATATCTGGTGATCCACTGGTAGTGGAGCAGATAATCAAACAAATGGAAACGCGGGATATTTTCTGCCGGAAGGTGAAGATACCGATTGCTTTCCATAGCGCGCAGATGGAGGACTTAAGACCGACATTGGTTTCTGGCCTGGAAACCTTAAAACCTGTCACAGGACGGATACCTTTTTACTCGACGGTGCAAAATCGATTCCTGGATGGATCGAATCTCGATGCTGAATACTGGGGTGATAATCTCCGCGATCCGGTGCTCTTTTGGCCAGCTGTCCAAGCGCTGGTGAATTTAAAGCATGAGGTTTTCATAGAAATTGGCCCTCATCCGGTATTAACCGTTCCTATCAAGGATGGCTTAAAAGAGCTCGGAAAGGAAGGGATAGCTCTCCCCTCTTGCCGGCGCGATGAGCCAGAACGAGCAGTATTGATGGCTTCTGTGGGCGGTCTATATACACGGAGTTATCCGGTAGATTGGCAGAAGGTGTTTTCAAATCCCGGCAATCCTGTTTCAATTCCGCCGTACCCGTGGCAGAAAGAGCGTTACTGGGTTGAAACAGCCTGGCAAGGGTTGCGGGGTGGCGTTAGTAAGGGCAAGAAGGCGAGCCCGACCGACCACCCATTACTGGGTAGCCATCTGGTCTCTGCTGTCAGTCCAGGGAGGCATTACTGGGAGCAGGAACTCAATGCTCAATTATTGCCGTATCTGAAGGATTTTCGACAAGACGGAGAAATCGTCTTACCGGCAGCAGCATATCTGGAGATGGCTTTAGCTGCAACTCAAAAAGTAAACCCTGGTTTTCCTGTTGTCGTGAAAGAATTCGATTTTCTTCAGGCGATGACGTTTACAGATGAGTCTGGTAACACTATTCAGTCTCATCTAGTTATGGATACCTCAGGAAAAGGACAATTTCAGGTATTCAGTCAATCTTTGCCAGATATTTCAGCCAATAATTCATGGTCCTTACACGCTCAAGGATCAATTGATTCCAACATATCAGCATCTTTCGAGACCTCCACCTTAAATATTAATCTATCCGAAGTAAAGGAAAGATGTGGTCAACGCACCCCTGCAAACGATTTAAGTGTTACTCCTGACCGCAATATCGTTTTTAATAGTTCTAGTGACCAGTGGCTCACGGGTAGCTGGGAGCGTACCGGAGAATTTCTAGGGCAGATCCAATTGCCTGAAGCAATCACCAACCGTAAAGCCTACCAGCAATACTTATTCCACCCAATATTGTTGGAAAGCGTCTTTCACGCCGCGCAAAGAGCTATCCCTCAGGCAAATCATTTTATAAGTGAATCAATTGGCGCCTGGAAGCTGATCCGAGTCGAACAGATGCGCGTATTTTCTCGACCATCAGTAGGTCAAGTATGGAGCTATGTTGTTTACGATGAAGACCAATCTTCAACGGACCAGTTCACGGCTGATTTAAAAATACTTGACGATGAAGGAAATGTTCTCGTCGATATTCAAGGACTCGTTCTTGCTAAAGTAGAGGACCACGCTGAAGAATTGACCCGGGATTGGCTCTATGAGCTCGATTGGGAGCAACAAGCGATTGGGATTAAGGAGAATATAAAGTCCAGTAATGGTTCTCCAGGCTGGTGGTTGATTTTTGAGGATCAACTGGGGATTGGCAAAGAAATCCGTCATCGAATTGAAGACCAAGGTTATCATTGCGTTAGTGTCACTGCGGGTTTTGTAGAACGAGAGCCTGAACACCGAAAATATCAGATTAATCCTGACGACGAGGAAGCATTTCGTAAATTACTTGTAGATATTACTGGGCTGGAGTCATCACCCTGTAAGGGTATCCTTTACCTGTGGGGGCTTGATGAAAGCAATACAGGAGAATCCCAGGTAAATCTAGGTAATGTGCAATCCGAAAAGATACAGCAGACTGCGTTGAATATGAGCACTCGAGTTTTATATTTAACGCAGACACTGGTAGGAGCAGGCTTCAGTAACCTTCCTCGCTTATGGTTGATCACTCGCGGATCTCAGGTAGCCGACCAAAATGATGATGCTAACGGATATCTCCAGGCAGTACTGTGGGGATTGGGGCGTACCCTCTTTCATGAGGTACCCGATTTTCGTTGCACTTTGGTTGACTTATCTCGAGTTGACTCGGATGAGTTTGATGGCTTGTTGTGCGAATTATTTGCTGATTCCAAAGAGAATCAAATTGCTTTCCGAGGCAATAAGCGCTTCGTAGCCAGATTAAACCACATTCAAAAGCAGGCAGAATCAACTCAAAACCGGCAAATATTTAAACCAGGTACTGACCAGAATTTTGATATCAGGGTTAGCGAACCCGGGAATATCGAGACACTTTTCCTCCACCGAATCCAACGAAGAAAGCCAGGTGTTGGTGAAATAGAAATCGAGGTATTTTCTGCAGGTGTAAACAAGATTGATTTGATCAACCTTCGAAAGCAGGGCATAACACGCGCTTATGATTCGATCCATGTAGGAATGGAGTGTTCTGGTCGTGTCACAGCAGTCGGTGAAGGTGTGACGGATTTCTTGGTCGGTGACGATGTTGTTGCGTTTGCTGAGGATTGTGTTAGCGCTTATGCGATTACACGTGCGGAGTTGGCGGCGAGAAAACCAGATGTTCTAACTTGGGATGAAGCGAGCATCCATCCCACTTGCTTTTGTCACTGCCAGTTATGCTTTGAATTATCAGGGACATATGCGGGCTGGGGAACACGTCCTTGTCCATGATGGTGGTAGTGGTCAGGGACTGGCTGCCATTCAGCTAGCTCAGCTGGCAGGTTTGGAAATTTTTACCACATCTGGCAGCAAAGAAGCGCAACGATATCTAGAAGGTATCGGATTAGCGAATGTCATGGATATGCATTCGTTGATCTTTGGTAGCCAGATCAGATTGGCTACTGGTGGTGCAGGAGTAGACCTGGTATTTAATTCATTGTCAGGACAAGCGCTGGAAAAGAGTTCTGGATAGTTTGGCTTCCTTCGGGCGATTTCTTGATGTGGGACTACGGGATAGCTACGAAAGTGCGCCTGTAAGCTCATTCTCTAACTCCAAGAATATGAGCTACCTCAACATCGCTGTAACAGAACTGGTAAGAGAGCGTCCTGCATTAGCAGGTGCGATCCTGCGAGATTTGATGGAACGTTTTTCTTCAGGAGAGCTTAAACCACTTCCCACTCAAACCTTTCTTGATTTCGCAATTAGCAGAAGCTTGGGCTGCATCGCACTCTGCCAGTCAAGTGGGAACAGTAACAATCAATCTCAAGGATGAGAATATCGTTTTGGCTCCCGAAGCTATTGAAGCTTCGGCAATAAATTCTAACGAAACCTACCTGATCACAGGTGGATTTGATCAATTGGGCTTAACCATCGCCCGATGGCTGGTGGAAAGCCAGGCGAGAAGTCTGGTGCTGGTTGGCAGCCGGGTGCCGTCTCCCTCAGCGCAAAAAGTAATTGGCGAACTGCGGAAAAATGGGGCACAGGTAATGTTACGTGTAGTAAATCTAGAGGATAGAACTCAGGTTTCGGAGCTCTTAGATCAAGTCCATCGTTTAGCCAGCACCTTTAGGCGGCATTATCCATGCTGCAGGAATTCAAGATGACGGTTTATTATTCGAGCTAAACAAAGCACGGTTCAACCGGGTTTTTGGGCCAAAAATTGGTGGTGCGTGGAACTTGCATGAATTGACCCAAAAAGATGAACTAAAATTTTTTATTTTGTTCTCCTCTACTGCCAGTCTGATTGGCTCTCCCGGTCAAGGGAATTTCGCCAGTGCGAATGCTTTCATGGATGCTTTAGCCCATTATCGAAAAAAGCTTGGATTACCAGCCATGAGCATCAACTGGACAGGTTGGCGTGATATCGAGGAAACCGTTGACTCAGACCAAACACGCTGGCTTACCCAGCTTGGAATCAAACCAATAACGTCGAGCCAGGGCACTCATATATTACGAGAAGGACTGGAGCAGTCTATAACCCAAATTGGGGTTATACCAATTGATTACGATCAGCTTCAAAACGCTTATCCAGCGATCCTTGATTGGCCTTATTTGCAATATATATTGGATGATGTAAAACGACCCGATAGCTCGGGAGAAAACGAGTTTCTTGCGTATTTGAAATCCATCGCTCCTGGCCCTCGTCAGACCGAAGCTTTATTAACTCACATGGGGGCAGAACTTTCGCAAATCTTAGGGATGACTGGTTCAAATTTAGATATAAACACGTCTCTGGCATACCTGGGTATGGATTCGCTCATGGCAGTCGAGTTGAAGAACCGAGTGGAATCCAGTCTGGATGTCGTCATCCCGGTAGCGACATTATTACGCGGCCCGACCTTAAAAGAATTAGTGGATGAGCTGATTCCGCAAATAAATAGCAGGGTAGAGCCGGTTGATATTCATCCGATCCAGGTAGGTTCTGAGCCAGAGCTGACACCTGAGGGTTTCCTTGAGTACCCTCTATCTCGAGGCCAACGAGCATTATGGTTTCAACATCAGATGTCACCAGGGAGTGTCTATAATCCATCATACGTTGTTAAGATCAAATCTCCGATGGATATCGGAGCTGCCCTGGCAGCATCGGAAAAATTAGTGGAAAGACACCCTGCTTTGCGAACTACATTTGCATATGTCAACGGAGAAATTGTCCAGCGGGTGCATGATTCCGGTAAGGCTTTCCTCATCCATGAAGATGCATCCACCTGGAGTGATGAATCCTTAAACGAGCGATTAATACGAGAGGTCTACCAGGTTTATGATCTTGAGAAAGGCCCCTTGGTTCGACTTTTATTGTTTACCCGAGCACCGGAAGAGCACATTTTGATGCTGGCTGCACATCATATTGTGGTGGATTTGTGGTCGCTTACGTTGATTGCAAATGAATTCGCCAGTTTTTATGGGAATCCGCAGGCTGATGCGTTGCTGCCAAATCCAAAAGTTAAGTATACCGATTATGTCCGCTGGCACGAAAAGCTGCTTGAAAGCCCTGCTGGAGAGGCAATGTTAGCTTACTGGAAGGAAAACCTTTCTGGCGAGCTGCCGATGTTGAACTTTCCCACTGACCACCCTCGCGCTCCGGTCCAGACATACTCAGGTGCAATCCAATCTTTAAACTTAGGAAGTGACTTAACGGCAGGTACTCGGAAACTAGCAAGCCAACTGGGTGTTACACCCTTTGTCGTGTTACTTTCAGCTTTCAAGACATTGCTATATCGTTATACTGGTCAGGAGGACATCATCGTTGGCTCGCCAACGACCGGTCGAACCAGGGCTGAGCTTGCGAATGTAATTGGTTACTTTGTGAGCCCGGTTGCATTGCGCTCCAACCTGGCGAACAATCCTAAATTTACAACTCTTCTGAAATCAGAGCACCAGAGTGTGCTAGGTGCTTTAGCGAATCAGGATTATCCGTTTGTATCGCTTGTGGAAAATTTACGCCCAGAGCGTGATCCAAGTCGCCCCCCGATTTTCCAGGTAATGTTTGCCATGCAGAGGTCGCATATTTTCCATGATGATGATTTCACGCAATTGGGGATGAGCCAGGAAGGCGTCCAGGTAAATCTGGGTGGAATTACCCTGACCTCAGTCTCCCTGGAAAACCGGATGTCACCGTATGAGCTGACACTTCAGGTTGCTGATTCTGAAAGGGAGATGACTGCCGCATTTGAGTATAACGTTGATCTGTTCAATAGAGAGACTATTGAACGACTGCTTATTCATTACAAAAACCTGCTGGAATCTGCGATAACTGATCCTGATCAAACTATCGCACAGCTTGATCTTCTGACACCAGAAGAATATCAGCATTTAGTGGTAGATTTCAATGCCACCGAATCACCATTCGGCTACGAGAATCCGGATCACGACATGTGTTTACACCGCTTGTTCGAGAGCCAGGTTGAAAAATCACCAGATGCAGTGGCGGTTGTTTTTGAGGATCAAGCGATTACATACGGGGAATTGAACCGCAAAGCAAACAGACTAGCCCACTATCTTCAGCTATTGGGTATTGGTCCTGATACGATCGTCGGGATTTGTGTGGAGAGGTCGATTGAGATGATCCTTGGCATTCTGGCGGTTCTTAAAGCCGGAGGCGCTTATTTGCCCATGGATCCAGTTTATCCGGCGGACCGTCTTGCTTTCATGATGCAGGATGCTGGTGTTCCAGTACTCCTAACACAATCACACCTTGTTAACCGTTTACCGACTCTGACATCTCGTATTCTTTACCTGGATCAGAATTGGGAGGCTATCGCTCGTGAACTAATCGGATTCGAAAGTCTCGAAAAACCGATCCGCCCACTAACTAGATCATCTAATAGCCAGACCTTCGAGCTTTCTGAGGAACAGTTGGATCAGAATCCGGAAAGCTCTGTGACTGCCGGAAATATGGCGTATGTAATCTACACTTCCGGATCAACAGGTCGTTCAAAAGGTGTAATGATCCAACATTACGGAATCTGCAATCTGGTCGCGGCACAAATCGATGGATTTGTTTTAAACCGTGAAAGCCGTACACTACAATTTGCCTCATTTAGCTTCGATGCATCCGTTTCGGAGATATTTACAACCCTGGTTGCTGGTGCGACTCTTTATCTCACTCGATTAGATCAACTTCTTGCGATACCTGCACTTGCCAGATATATGAATGACCAGGGTATCACCGTTGTCACCTTACCTCCATCTGTATTGGCAATGCTGCAGCCGAATGAATTACCAGGCTTGAAGACACTTGTCTCTGCAGGCGAAAGCTGCACACCCGAATTGGCTGCTCGATGGGCTGCTGGTCGTTACTTCTTAAACGCGTATGGACCTACTGAGACAACAATTGGCCCAACCTATTATCGTATTGATGGTCGGTTTTCCAATGAAAAACAAATCCTCGATAGGTTGAAAGGATATTCAACCGTACCGATTGGAAAGCCAATAAGCAACATGAGAGTCTACATTCTGGATTCCCATTGCCAGCCAGTCCCGCTTGGTGTGGTTGGTGAGATGTACATTGGTGGACCTGGGATTGCCCGCGGTTATCTAAACCGTCCGGAGATGACAGTTGAGAAATTTGTTATCGATCCGCTAGATGTTCAATCAAATCGACGCATGTATCGAACTGGAGACCTTGCACGATATCTCCCCGATGGTAACATTGAATTTCTCGGTCGGATTGACTTTCAGGTAAAGCTTAGAGGTTTCCGGATTGAGCTTGAGGAAATAGAATCAGTGCTCAACCAGCACGCTCAGGTTCAACAGGCCGTTGTTTTGGTACGAGGCAACCGTCAGGAAGATAAAAAACTCGTCGCTTTTGTAGTTCCAGTAAAATCGAATCCGCTGGGAGCCAATGATTTACGGGCTTATTTGAGAAGCCAGCTTCCGGAATATATGGTCCCAGCAGTTTTTGTTATTCTAGATCATATCCCCCTGACGCCTAATGGAAAAGTAGATCGGAATGCATTGCCGGAAACGAATGGTAGCCGGACTGATACCGAAGTAGCTTATCTGCCCCCGTCGACTGAAATGGAACGGATGGTTGTGAGGGTTTGGCAGAATGTTCTCGAAATCGATAGAGTTGGGTTATATGACAATTTCTTTGATTTGGGTGGACACTCCTTGCTGTTATACAAGGTTCACGGGCAGCTTCAGGAGTCCCTGGGTAGAGAATTCTCATTAGTTGACTTATTCCGTTTCCCCACTGTGAAGGCGCTCTCAGAGTTCTTGGGAAGAGAGCCTCAGGAACTCGTCCTGCGACATAAATCACAGGATCGAGCTGAACAGCAACGAGATGCAATGAAGCGTCAGGTTGATAAAATGAGGGAAATCGCCAATACACGTGCGGCTGTAGCCCGCCAGGCAGCATTACGTCGGGTAGGTCCAATTAGCCCGCCAGTAAAGAAAGAAGATAGATCGGAAAAACCTTCCTGATCTATATCAAGTCTGATCTCACTGCAGGAAGTGCCAATGGATTACACAAACGCTGGTAGCTTAACTATGGGTAAAAACGGCGATGTTGAACCGCCCTCAAACCAAACAGATGACTTCCACCAATCCGATCTTGAGGCTAGGGGAATGGAGCTCGCCATCATCGGAATGGCGGGACATTTTCCTGGGGCGCGGAATGTAGATGAATTCTGGCAAAATCTGTGTGATGGTGTCGAGAGCATTCGCTTCTTCTCGGAGGATGAAGTGCTTGAGGCAGGAGTTGACCAGGAGCAGTTAAAAGATCCACATTATGTGAAGGCTTCAGGTTACCTGGATGACATCGAATTTTTCGATGCCGGTTTTTTTGGTATTTACCCTCGAGAAGCTGCCTTGATGGATCCGCAGCAGCGGATTTTCTTGGAAGTTGCATGGGAGGCGTTAGAGAATGCTGGTTATAACCCAGATACTTATCCTGGATGGATAGGTTTGTTTGCTGGTACAGGCATGAATACCTATCTGATTTATAACTTAATCTCAAATCAGGAGGTGATGGAAACCGTCCAGGGATACCAGCTTACCGTCAATAACGATAAAGATTTCTTGACGACACGTGTATCGTATAAACTAAATTTACGAGGACCGAGCGTGGATGTTCAATCCGCATGCTCTACATCTTTAGTGGCAACTCACCTTGCTTGTCAGAGCTTGCTCAGTTATGCATGCGACATAGCACTGGCAGGTGGCGTATCCGTTCGTGTTCCTCAAAAAACAGGATATTTATACCAGGAAGGCGGAATTCTATCTCCGGATGGTCATTGCCGTGCGTTCGATGCTGACGCCCATGGTACTGTGAGTGGGAACGGCGCAGGAATTGTGGTCATTAAACGATTGGCTGATGCACTCCGTGATGGCGATACGATTTATGCAGTCATCAAAGGATCAGCAATAAACAATGATGGCTCACTGAAGGTCGGATATACCGCTCCAAGTGTGGAAGGACAGGCAGAAGTCATTTCGATTGCACAGGCGGTAGCAAATGTCGAACCAGCGAGTGTCAGCTATATCGAAACCCATGGAACTGGAACATCCCTTGGCGATCCGATTGAAGTAACAGCATTATCCCAGGTCTTTAGAGCTTCTACTGATGAGAATCAATTTTGCGCGCTCGGATCTGTAAAAACGAATGTGGGTCATCTTGATGCTGCGGCTGGGATTGCCAGTGTGATTAAGACATCACTGGCATTAAAAAACCGGATGATACCTCCAAGTATCAATTTTAATAAACCAAATCCAAATATAGATTTTGCCAACAGTCCATTTTTTGTAAACGACCGTTTGAACCAATGGCCAGATGGTGATGGTCCACGAAGAGCCGGGATCAGCTCATTTGGAATAGGTGGCACGAATGCGCATGTTATCCTGGAAGAATCGGACAGTGCATGGGAGAATGAAGATTCTCAGGATGAAGGATTTGATACCCATCTGGTAATGATTTCTGCCAGGTCAGAGACGGCGTTAGAGACAGCCACAGATAATCTTGCTAATCATCTGAGAGCACATCCTGAGCTCTCCCTCGTAGATACTGCCTATACTCTCCAAATTGGACGGAAATCATTTAACGAGCGCCGCTTTGTCTTAGCTCAGGACATATCCGAGTTAATTTCCACGCTGCAGACGCGGGATCCTCAAAAAACATACACAGGCTCGCTCGGGAGTGAAAAAACGCTCCATAATCCATCCGTCGTATTTATGTTTTCTGGCCAAGGTGCGCAATATCTCAACATGGGTAAGGAGCTCTACGCGAAGATTCCAGTCTTTCGCCAGCACGTTGACGAGTGTGCAGAAATCCTGTTGCCCGTGCTGAAACAGGACATTCGAAATTTAATATTTACAGATGCGACTACAACGGATGAATCATCTGGTGGTGGAGATTCTGCAGGTGATGATCAGAACATGGCTTCACAAGCATTGACACAGACGTCCATCACACAACCAGCATTATTTGTCATTGAATATTCCATGGCTTGTTTACTCATGGAATGGGGAATTATCCCCCAGGCGATGATCGGGCATAGCATCGGTGAATATGTGGCTGCATGCTTATCGGGGGTTTTTACTCTCGAAGCAGCTTTACAACTAGTGGCAGAACGCGGTAGATTGATGCAAGGTCTACCATCCGGTGCGATGATTAGCATCCCGCTGCCAGAAGAAGAAGTCAGCAGCTATTTGGATAATGATCTTTCACTGGCAGCGGTAAACGCGCCTTCATTATGTGTCGTTTCTGGTCCGGAACCTGCGATCGAACATCTCGTGTACCGTCTGGCGAATGATGGTATTGAATATCGCCGGCTTCGAACCTCTCATGCATTTCACTCCTGCATGATGGAACCAATCCTTGATGAGTTCGAGCGTCTCGTATCACGTGCAGATCCTCAAGCACCACAAATACCGTTCATCTCTAATCTTTCGGGCACCTGGATTACTCCTGAGCAGACACAAGATCCTGGATACTGGTCGAAACACTTGAGGAATACGGTGCGCTTTAGCGATGGTATATCGGAGTTATTGAAGGATTCCGGTTGGGTATTGATTGAGACAGGACCAGGCCAGACGCTCGCTACATTAGCCAAGGGGGTTCAAGCAGCTAGATCAGCCCATGATTTAGGAACCATCCAGGAGCAAGCTGTCCTGACTACGATCCGCCACCCACGAAACACACAATCCGACATCGATTTCCTACTAACATCGTTAGGGAAAATGTGGTTAGCGGGGATTCCAATTAATTGGGACAATTATTATGAGGGACAAAAACGAAGACGAGTTCCTCTACCGACATACCCGTTTGAAAAAACAAGGTACTGGATAGAGCCAGATATTCATCTCAATCGAATTTTTGATCCAGGACAACAGACAGGTAGAGCAGCAAATCGAGCACGCTCATTAAAGAAAAAAGAACTTCGGAAGGAATCAGACGTTGCCCGATGGTTTTATATTCCATCATGGATGCAAGCTGAGGTAACAACAAATTCAGTCGAGACGGGGGTTGGAGGTTGCTGGCTGCTATTCACACCGGCGCCTGAATCACACTCGGGACAGGCAGTGATAAATAGCTCAAACCAAATTGAGTTATCCATTGAGATCCAGCGCGCTTTGAGCCTGTTGCCGTCTTCGTCTTCTGGTATCTCGGTACCTGTAATCGTTGCGGTCCCTGGTGACTCTTACCAGCAGATTGACACTGAACATTATACAATTCGACCTGGCGTGGTTGACGATTATCGGGCGATGCTTAGGAGTTTGAAAGACGAAAATCTACTCCCAACCAACATCGTTCATGCGTGGAGTCTTTCAAAGAATGCCCAGCTTAAAGAGCATTTAAGCGATGATATTGACAACGGTTATCAAAGTTTACTGGCATTTGTACAAGCTCTGGATTTCGAAGGGATTACAAACGCAATCAAACTAGGTGTGATTACTTCTGGAGCGCACGATGTCACCGGGTCAGAACAGCTTCATCCAGGACAGTCTTCAATTGCCGCTTTGTCGCGTGTAGTGAGCCAGGAATATCCCAATATAAGCAGTATTTGCTTAGATCTGGAGCCGAGTTGGGAAAAAGCCAGTAGTAAAGGGCTTGGCGAGAAACTGGTAAGAGAGCTAAACATTCCGGTAGATCATCACGTAGTTGCATATCGAGGCAACAGAAGGTGGGTTTTGGATTTTGTTCCGGTGCCTTCGGATTTCGAAGCTGCTGCAACCATTCGCGAAAGGGGAGCTTATCTTATTACCGGTGGTTTAGGGCGGATTGGTATGGTGCTGGCTAATTATTTGGCTGAAAAAGCACACGCAAACCTGATCCTTGTTGATCGTTTTAAATTTATCGATCGTTCAGAATGGGCAGATTGTCTGAATAATCATCCTTTAAGCGATAAAACGAGCCTTAAAATTCAAAGTTTGCTTAATCTTGAGGCAAAAGGCGCGGAAGTACTCATCTTACAGTCCGATGTGGCTGATCATGAATTGATGAGCCAGGTTCTCCTCAAGGCAGTAACGCGATTTGGTGCGATTAATGGCGTGGTTCACGCTGCAGGCTTGGTCGGAGAAGCAGCAGTGAAATCCTTGAAAGACACGCTCTTGGTGGATACTCAGGCGCAATTCAACCCCAAAGTGACGGGGTTGAAAGTCCTCGTGGATTTACTGACAAAGCCGGAGTTCAACCGGGAGCTGGATTTCGTTTTCATCCAATCGTCGCTATCGGCAATCCTGGGTGGTCTCGGCTTGGGTGCATACGCTGCTGCAAATAATATGATGGATGTCCTGGCGGCTGACCAGAACCGTGAGAGGCAAACTGCCTGGATCAGCGTCAATTGGGATGGCTGGAAATTCGGTGATGAAGGCTCTGGGACCACGATTGCTGACTTAACAATGACTCCACAGGAAGGGATCATCGCGTTTGAGCGAGCACTTGGACTTGCATACCAGAATGCTGGTTTCCGGCAGCTTGTGATTTCGACTGCCGATCTGGATGCGCGAATTTCTCAATGGGTGCGAGATATTGCCCTCGTAAGCTCGGAGCGACAGGTGGGTGAGGCAACAGTTGGGAGCAGAAAAGAGAAAAAATCCGGTGTCTTCCCTCGTCCAAAACTTCAAACGGCTTATGTTGCTCCACGGACCGAGTTAGAAACGGAAGCTGTTGAGATATGGCAGAGAGTATTAGGTATTGAACCGATCGGCGTTTACGATGATTTCTTTGAGCTTGGTGGGCATTCGTTATTAGCAACCCAGTTGATGACCCGCTTGCGGGATTCCTTTAAGGTTGAATTACCATTACGGCGCATGTTTGAGTCGCCAACGGTTGCTGGAATAGTGACCCTGGTGGATGAAGCTCGAGCAGCACAAACGATGGCTTCCCAGATCGATTTAGAAATTACCAGTGGCTACAAAGTATCAGCGGAAAACGTTGTAAAGGTAGCGCGTACTGGGGAGCTTGAGCTCTCCTACGGACAAATGCGTCTATGGTTTTTAGATCAATTTGAGCCGGGTAGCCCGTTATACAATAACTTTGTCGCTCTGCAAATTATTGGTGAGCTGGATATTGATGCATTCAGGTTCTGTCTGGACCAGATCATTCAAAGGCATGAAGCGCTACGAACAACCTTCCAGGAGGTTCGAGGACGACCTGTTCAGATTATTCACGAACATCTTTCACTGACAATTCGAGAGTTGGATCTCCGGTCTCTTACGGAGGCGCAGCGTCAGGAGCGAATTAAGCAGTTGGCTCTGGAGGACTCTCGTGAACCATTCTCGTTAGTCGAAGGTCCATTACTGCGCCTTAGCTTGCTTCGCACGGCTGAACTAGAACATGTTTTATTCTTGACCATGCACCATATCGTATCTGACGGATGGTCGGTTGGGGTACTTGTGAAAGAAGTTGGCACGTTATATTCTGCTTACAAGACCGCCCGCACTGATAAATCAATCAATTTACAGGATATCTTACCTGCATTGCCAGTTCAGTATGTCGATTACGCGGCATGGCAACGGAACTTATTGCAAGGCCAGGTTCTTGATGAGCAGATTGCATATTGGAAGAAGCAGCTCGCTGGCAGCCAAAACCTGGAGCTTATTACCGACCGCCCGCGTCAATCCGTTCAATCCTGGAGCGGCGCAAGCATCTGGTTTGAGCTGCCGGAGGCCTTGTGCACAAAATTGGCAGCGCTTGGGAATAAAGAAGGCGTGACACTATTTATGATTCTGACCAGTGCTTTGCAATTATTGCTTGCACGTTATACCGGGCAGGATGATATCAGTGTTGGTACTCCTATTGCCAACCGAACCCGAGCAGAGCTCGAAGGCTTGATTGGTTTCTTCTTGAACACCTTGGTCTTACGGGCTGATCTTTCTGGAAATCCAACATTTCGAGAGTTATTAAGCCGTGTACGGGAGGTTGCTCTTGGAGCATATGCTCACCAGGACTTGCCTTTTGAAATGCTGGTGGAGACTTTACAACCAGTTCGCGATATGAGTAGATCGCCTTTATTTCAGGTGATTTTTGACCTGCAAGTCGAACCACTCCAGTTGATGAATTTGCCTGGATTGACGATCTCACCTGTCCCGATCGATAGTGGTACGGCGAAATTTGATCTTGCCTTATCAATGGAGGAGTATCAAAAATCTGGGGTACGCAGGTTGAAGGGTTACTTGAATTACAACAGTGAATTATTTAACGCTGACACAATCCAGCGCATGCTGGATCACTTTCAAATTCTGCTAGAGGCGATTGCCACTGACCCTGATGGCCCTGTGATGTTGTTGCCCTTAATGTCTGCGCAGGAACGTCAAACGATAATGATCAGGTGGAACGATCCCACTCTCCAGACCCCCAGAGTGTCATTTATCGACCGAGCTCCATATATTCAAGAAGCTATTCACAATCAGACGATGAGAAGACCAAATGCAATTGCCTTAATGCAAGAGTCAAAATCCTTAACCTATCAAGAGTTGGAGCACAGGTCAAATCAACTTGCGTTTTATCTGCATCAATTGGGAGTCGGTCCTGAGACGATTATCGGTTTATGCACCGATCGCTCGCTTGACGCAGTAGTAGCAATGGTTGCAATTCTAAAAGCTGGAGGAGCGTTATTACCGCTCGACCCCAGCTACCCGCGCCACCGTTTGGAATTCATGCTTAAAGATAGTCGTGCCCCAGTCGTTATTACACAATCGCATCTACTGGAGAACAATCCAGATCTTAAAGAGTTACTCTCCTTAACTGACATACGGGTGATTCTTTTAGATAATAATTGGTCTGAAATCTCCCTCATGGAAGATACGGAATTAATCGTGCCTGGTTTGAACGGAGACAGCCTGGCTTACATTATATATACGTCAGGCTCCACCGGTCAGCCTAAAGGTGTGATGATCAACCATGCTGCGATAGCAAATCATATTCGAACGATGGTACAGCGCTTTGAAATTCAAGCTGAAGAACATATCCTCCAATTTGCCTCCTTCAATTTCGATGCTGGTCTGGAGCAGATTTTTACAACACTAACCAGCGGAGCGCGGCTTGTACTCCGTGGGGATGATGTGTGGACCCCAGAGGAATTTCATCAGAAAATTGCTGCCTATGGATTAAATGTTGTCAATGTACCACCGGCATACTGGCAACCTTGGGTGCAATATATTGCAGATTGGGAGTCCGGTCAAGCTAGTCCATCTGGTGTGCCGCCTGCTAATTTGTCCACCCTCCGACTTGTGATCATCGGTGGGGATGTGATGCTGGGCGATATTGTCGAATTGTGGAAACAGACTTCATTATCTCACGTGCGTTTGCTCAATGCCTATGGGCCAACTGAGACAACCATCACAGCGACAACTTATGACATTACTGGATACAACGAAAATAGATTCGGTGATGAAGATTCGGACAAGATCAAACTTCCCACCACTTACGCGCGAATACCGATAGGTCGTCCGCATACCAATCGGAGTGCATATATTCTCGACACGATGGGGAATCCGGTCCCTATTGGAGTGCCTGGTGAACTTTATCTCGGGGGTGATTGTTTGGCGCGTGGTTATCTGAACCAACCTGAATTAACCGCTCAACGATTTGTTCATGATCCCTTTGCGGCTAACCTGCGGACACTACTCGGTAATGCTTCCAGCGGGTCTGAGGATGATCGTTTATACAAAACCGGCGACATGGCGCGCTTCCTCCCTGATGGTAGCATCGATTTTCTCGGTAGGGGCGACCAGCAGGTAAAGATTTGGGGATTCAGGATTGAGTTAGGTGAAATTGAAGCGATATTAAGCTCACATCCTGCAATCAGGGAAGCTATTGTTCTTCTTCGATCTGACGGTTCTTCTCCCGAGAATAAACTTGTGGCATTTTACCGACCTATGGACGGTCCTGAATGTGATCCTATAGAGTTGTTCGATTTTATAAAAGACCAGTTACCTGTTTACATGGTTCCGTCAACATATGTGGCAATCGAGCGAATACCTTTAACCCCGAGCGGGAAAGTAGACCGCCAGGCTTTAGCACAACTTCCATTAGATGATAGAAGCCACACAATCGGGCGTGGTGCTTATGTCGCACCGCGAACACCACTGGAAGAGGAAATAGCTGCGTTATGGGCGGAGGTGCTTGGGATTAAGGCCGACAACCAGAACTTAATTATAGGGATCAATGATAACTTCTTTGAGCTTGGGGGGCATTCATTATTGGCAACCCAGATCATTTCTCGTTTACGTGAGACTTATCAGGTGGAGCTTCCTTTGAGAGAGTTGTTCGAGAATCCAACAATCTCGGGAATTTCTGCAATTATTGCACAGAGCCTGGTTAATGAAGAATCTGACGAAGACATTGATGAATTACTGGCTGAGCTGGAGCAACTGACAGATGAAGATGCTAAGAAATTGCTGGCAGGTGACATAGAGGAGAAGCAGGATGAGTGAGATCGAGAAGCACCGTGACGACCGTATCTCTAAATTGTCGCCTGAAAAACAAGCGCTGCTGGCATCGCGATTAAAGACCAAGCGCGTACAAGATGCTAAATCAAAGCAAATTACGCCAAGAGCTGATCTTTCCTCGCAACCATTGTCGTTTGCCCAACGACGGATGTGGTTTCTGAGTCAATGGGAACCCGAGAGCCCATTTTACAATATAACCTCTGCCGTTCGAGTTCGAGGCAAATTCGAGATAGAACCCTTTCAGCGCAGTATTAATGAAATCGTCCGGCGACATGAAATATTGAGAGCTCATTACATCACTGTAAAAGGTCAGCCCGTTCAGGTGATCGTACCTGAAGTAAATCTCGATCTGCCCTTGATAGACCTGTCAGTTGGTCCCCAAGGTGAGCGGGAAACGCTAATAACTAAATTAATTTCTGAAGAAGCCCATAAGCTATTCGATTTGAGCACTGGTCCACTGATTCGATGCGGGATCATTCGCTTATCTGGACAAGACCATGTCATTTTGCTGACAATCCACCATATCGTCTCTGATGGATGGTCGATCAGTGTGCTGATCCGAGAAGCGTTGGTTCTCTATGATGCATTTTCGAATGGTAAATCATCACCGCTATCTGAACTGCCTATCCAATATGCTGATTACGCAGCCTGGCAGCCCAGCATACTCGAAGGGGATGGATTACAAAAGCAGCTGAAATTTTGGGTGAATCAATTAGGTGATGCTAACACCATCTTGGAGCTTCCTACAGACCGGGCAAGGCCAACAGTCCAGACTTTTAATGGGTCTCATTATAAATTCCTTGTGCCTATTGATATCTCCAATGCGATCAAGGAATTAAGTAAGCAGCAGGATGCAACTCTGTTCATGACATTACTGGCAGCCTTCCAGGTATTACTACACCGATACAGCAGTCAGGAGGATGTTCGCATAGGAACACCGATTGCCAATCGTAACCGTAAAGAATTGGAAAGCCTGATCGGCCTTTTTGTTAATACTCTGGTGATGCGGGCTGATTTTTCTGCCGACCCATCATTTCTTGAACTGCTCCAACAGGTGCGGGAAATGGCTTTAGGAGCCTATGCAAACCAGGATCTTCCCCTGGAAATGCTACTTGACGAGTTAAAAGTGGGACGTGATCTCAGCCGGACTCCGCTTTACCAGGTTATGTTTACTCTACAAGAAACTCAAATGAAGAACCTGGAGTTACCTGCTGTTAGCTTCGAGATCTTGGAACCGGAGAGTGATACAGCGAAATTCGATTTGTTACTTTTTATAGATGAAACCCCAGATGGCTTTGTCGGAAGTTTTGAATACAATACTGATTTATTCGACAAAGAAACCATTGAACGAATGGCTCGGCATTTTACCACGCTACTCGCGAGTATTGTTGGCAATCCTTCCGAAAGGGTTTCCAGGCTATCACTGTTAACCCCTCAAGAACATGATCAGGTGCTGTTATCCTGGAATAACACTTTTAGCGATTATCCCTGGGATAAAAACCTCACCCAACAATTTGAGGCCCAGGTACTTCGAGCCCCATATTCCGTTGCGGTCTCGTTTCCAGATCCAGCCGGAGGCACACTTGATCAATCGCTGACCTACCAGGAATTAAACGAACAGGCAAACCGGATAGCGCATTACCTGCAAAAACTGGGGATTGGAGCGGATGATACCGTTGGTCTTTACCTTGAACGGTCCCTCCAAATGGTCGTTGCTACGTTGGGGATAATTAAATCCGGGGGCGCTTATTTGCCGTTAGATCTTAATTATCCGAAGGACCGTCTGGCATTTATGCTGGATGACACAAAAACCAGGGTTCTCCTAACAAATACTGAGTTACAAGATAATATCTCGGATATTTCCCTTTTGTTGGGCTCAAGTGACCTGTCCTCAAATTTTCGGTTGATTTCTCTCGATGGTGAGAGTGATCAAACTGCGATTTCATCTGGAATTATCTACCAATCCACCTTGTTCCTCAACCGCAGAAAACCTGGCTTATATTATGTACACGTCAGGTTCAACCGGAAAACCCAAAGGGGTGGCTATCACCCATCGAGCGATCACACGTTTACTGGTAGAAACAAATTATTTATCCTTGGGACCAGATGACCGAATAACTCATGCATCCAATCCAAGCTTCGATGCCGCGACGTTCGAAATCTGGGGTGCTTTGCTACATGGTGGACATCTGATCGGAGTGCCGAAGGATACAGCCCTTTCTGCGAGTGCATATGCTGATTTTATCCGCACACACCAGATTACCGCGATGTTTGTGACCACTGCATTATTCAACCATATTGTTTATGAAAACCCGAAAGCATTCCAAACAGTAAAACAGTTGATGTTTGGGGGCGAGGCTGCTGAGATCAACGCTGTCCGTAAGGTCCTTGATAATGGTGCTCCGATTAATTTCTTAAATGTTTATGGACCCACTGAAAGTACAACTTTTACGACATTTTACCCAATCAAAGAAGTACCTGCTGATGCGCGCTCTGTTCCAATTGGAAAACCTATCTCGAATACTCAAGTTTATGTACTCGATCGCAACCTGCAGCCTGTACCAATCGGGATACCAGGAGAGCTCTACATTAGTGGAGATGGTTTGGCAAGGGAATATTTCCGCAGACCAGAGCTAACGGCAGAGAGATTTATACCCAATCCTCATCTGGCATCGCTACAGAAGATATTACCAAATCGTCCGGTAGATACGCGTCTTTACAAGACTGGCGATCGAGTTCGATATTTTGAAGATGGAAATATTGAATTTCTCGGCCGATTTGATTTTCAGGTTAAATTACGCGGTTTACGCATTGAAATGGGCGAGATAGAAACCGCACTGGGTTCCTACCCGTTAATTCAGGAAAGTATCGTAATTATCCGTGAGGATATTCCGGGGGACAAGAGAATAGTTGCGTATGTTGTACCTCGTAATGAAAATCCGATCACAACCAGCGAGCTGCGCAGGTATTTGAAAGAGAAATTACCAGAATTTATGGTCCCTTCATCTTTTGTGATATTTGCAAAGCTGCCAATTAATCCGAATGGTAAAGTGGATCGAAATGCTTTACCGCCGCCTGATCAGTCCAGGCCGGATTTAGATAAAGCCTATCACGCGCCCAGTACGCCTGTAGAGCGGTATCTGGTTAATCACTGGCAGGAAGTGCTTGGTATTGATCATCTTGGGATCTATGACGATTTCTTTGAGTTGGGAGGTGACTCGCTCAAAGCAGCGGTGCTAATGAACCGTTTGCAGGAGGAATTTGGCGCTACCACCCATGTGAGGGCATTATTTATGGCGCCGACTGTGGCTGATCTAGCCCACTACATGGATGAGTATTACCCTCATGCAGTTGAAAAAATTAACAAAGAAAGCGGAGACGCTGCATTGTTAGCAAGTGGAAATCTAGAGGTTAAAAAAGAAAAAGTTGGAGTGCCTCATACAGAAAATGGGACGGGTAGTGATAATGCGGCCAGTACCGTTTCTATTTTGAAAATTAATCGAATCCGACAAATTATTCATCCTCTACCGCCACGAGCTTCTGATAGCCTCGATCTGAAAACGCCTAAAAATCCACCGGCAGTATTTGTGCTCTCACCACCCCGATCAGGCTCGACATTACTGCGTACAATGCTTGCTGGCAATGCGAATTTGTTCTCCCCTCCTGAGCTGGATTTACTCTCTTTCAACACCCTGGCAGAAAGACGCGCTGCTTTTTCAGGAGCATACACGTTCTGGTTAGAGGGGGTGGAGCGAGCAATAATGGAGCTGCAGGGCTGCAATGCTTCTCAAGCGCGCCAGCTGATGTTGGATTTCGAACAGCAAGGCATGACTATAAAGCAATTTTACAAGTTGATGCAGGAATGGATTCAAGCACCTCGCCCCGATGGTATACGTTTATTAGTTGACAAAACACCTGTATATTCTTTAGACGTAGAAATTTTCAAGCGGATGGAGCAGGATTTTAATGAGCCTTACTATATACATTTGATCCGGCATCCTATCGCCTCGGTGCGTTCATTTATCGAAGCAAAATTAGACGGTGTGTTTTTCCGATATAAACATCCATTGACTCAGCACGAATTGGCTGAGCTGGTATGGATTATCAGCCACCAAAACATTCTTGACTTCCTGGGCTCGATACCTGAAAACCGGAAGATGCAGCTTTACTTTGAGTCGATGGTTGGCCAACCGGAAGCAGAGATGCAGCGTATTAGCAGCTTTTTGGGAATTGATTTCGACTCAAGCATGCTCAAACCTTATGAAGGCGACCGGATGACGACGGGGGTGAGACCTGGTGCGCAGATGGTTGGGGATTTCAAATTTTATCTGCGTAAAGATATCGATCCGAAAGCTGCCGATCGTTGGAAAAACTTTGGTACCGAAAAATTCTTATCCGAACCAGCATGGGAGCTAGCGGAAAAATTTGGTTATTCGCGTCCTGATAAGAGTGAAAGCACCGCGTCAGAAGTAAAACGCCTGGACCGGATAACACCAATTTCACGCGATCAAGAATTACCCCTATCCTTTGGACAACAGCGTTTGTGGTTTCTGGATCAGTGGGAGCCGGGGAGCCCTTACTACAACATCCCAACGGCTGTAAGAATACATGGCCGGCTTAATATCAACGTGATGGTGCAAACATTAAACGAGATCGTACGCCGCCATGAAGTCTTGCGCACCAGCTTTTCTGTGGTAGATGGACGTCCAATCCTGACAATCTCGGACCACGTAGAATTTCCATGGCGAATGGTCGATTTAAGCAATCTCCCCGTTGAGGAACGAGAGAAGCAAGCGTCTCTCGTTGCGGAGGAGGAAGCTTGTTGGTCATTCAACCTGGCAACTGGGCCTTTATTCAGAGCGTGCTTGATCCAAATTTCTAGGGATGGAAAATCTGGCGCCGACGATTACCTGTGTATTCTGACGATGCACCATATCGTATCTGATGGTTGGTCAACAAATGTACTGGTTCGTGAAATGGCAGCGTTATACCCAGCTTTCCTAGAAGGCCGTCCTTCTCCATTACCTGAGCTAACAATCCAATATGTCGATTATGCCAGCTGGCATCGCCATTGGTTGAAAGGTAATTTGATGGAACAGCAGCTTTCTTACTGGAGACAACAGCTTGCTGGAGTTCCAGCCTTGCTCGAGCTGCCCACCGATCGTCCACGCCCGGCAGTTCAAACTCTGCGAGGTGCTCGGATTGTTTTTGATATATCGCCTGAATTGTCAGCCAGATTGCGGTTGTTCTGCCAGCAAGAAGAATCAACCATGTTCATGACTTTGCTGGCGGCATTCAATGTTCTTCTATACAGATATTCGAACCAGGAAGATATTTGCATTGGTACTCCGATTGCCAATCGAAATCGAGTTGAAATTGAATCCTTAATCGGATTTTTTGTCAATACCCTTGTCCTTCGCAGCGACCTTTCTGGCAAACCTGGCTTCCGGAACTTATTAAAGCAGGTAAAACAGGTTGCAATAGATGCATATGATCACCAGGATGTACCTTTTGAAAAACTCGTCGACGAATTACACCTTGAAAGGAATCAAAGTCACACCCCGCTTTTCCAGGTGATGTTCACACTTCAAGAGTCACCCATACAGCTGCTAAAGCTTCCAGGGATGACCATGTCGCATGTTCAGCTTGACAGCGGTGCAGCCAAATTTGATCTCCTTCTAACTATGGTGGATCGTGGCAGCCTGATGAAGGGCGTCTTCGAGTACAACACTGACCTGTTTGATGAGTCGACAATCGAGCGCATGATCAGTAACTTCCAGGTGTTATTGGAAGCAATAATCGAGAATCCGAATTTATCGATATCTCAGCTACCGATCCTAAGCGAAGTAGAGCGACTTAAATTACTGGTGGGTTGGAATAAAACGATTGATCCTCTAAGCAATGACTACTTACAAACCACTATCCATCGTCTTTTTGAACAACAGGTGAACCGTTCTCCGAATATCCCTGCGGTTGAATATCGAGATCAGAGTATCAACTACCAGGAACTAAATCAAAAAGCGAACCAGCTGGCACGGTATCTAAAAACACTTGGAGTAGGCCGGGATGTAATCGTTGGATTATGCGTGGAGAGGTCTATTGACGCCCTGATAGGCATTCTCGGAATATTAAAAGCGGGTGGGGCATATCTTCCCCTGGATCCGGACTATCCGCTTGACCGGCTGACTTTTATCCTGGACGATGCTCGTGTACCAGTGCTGCTGACCCAGGAGAAGCTTCGTGGACAATTGAACATTGAATCCACGAACAATTCAAAGACTCAGGTTGTCTGTCTCGATAATGATTGGCTTGAAATTGGAAAGTCGAATGATAGGAATCTGGATGAGCTTGGCTCGGAAAAAATGTCTGCTGATGATCTCGCGTATGTAATTTATACATCCGGATCGACCGGTAGACCGAAGGGGGTTATGATTGAGCACCGTACAGCGGTCAATCTCTGGCTTGGGCTAAATCAGGCAATTTATCAGCGTCATGGTGGTTCTCCATTACGGGTCAGTTTGAACGCGCCATTACCTTTCGATGCATCTGTCCAGGAATGGTTAATGCTGTTATCGGGTCATACTTTGGTAATCGTTCCTCAGGATGTTCGTCAGGATGGGGATTTGTTCATTCAATTTATTAAACAGTCTGAATTGGATGTATTAGACTGTGTGCCTTCACAACTTAAGATGCTTCTTTCAGCTGGTTTGTTGGATGGCACCGGGCATGTGCCTCAGGCTGTCTTGCCTGGAGGTGAGGCTATTGACCGAAAAACCTGGGACGAATTGGCTCAGTCAGAAACGACTGAATTTTATAACATGTACGGACCAACGGAATGTACGGTAGATTCTACAATTTGCCGTGTCAAAGATAATTCATTACAACCCAGCATTGGTCGACCCGTGGTAAATTCTCAAATGTATGTTCTGGATGGAGAAAGACAACCCGTACCTTTAGGGGTTCATGGTGAGTTGTGGATTGGTGGAGGCGGTGTTGGTAGAGGATATTTGAATCGCCCAGAGTTGACGGATGAACGGTTCATAAAAAATCCATTCCTTGAATACCAACAATCGCATGGCTTAGATGTTCCAAACAGTGATAGATTGTACCGAACTGGCGACCTGGTGCGGTATCTGCCAAACGGATATCTCGATTATGTCGGTCGTGTCGATTTCCAAGTGAAGGTTCGTGGTTTCAGAATAGAATTGGGTGAGATAGAGAACGTTCTTACACAAGCACCAGGGATTAAAGAGGCAGTTGTAATCGTTAGGGAGGATAATCCTGGTGAAAAGCAGATCGTTGCCTATATTGTGCCAAAGTCAGATATCCAAGATAATCTTACAGTCAGCAATCTGCGGACCAGTCTTAAGAGTAAATTGCCCGATTATATGGTGCCCAGTGTGTTTGTCACCCTGGATCAACTACCGCTGACACCAAATCGAAAGATAGATAGAAAAGCATTGCCAAGACCTGAGGGGAACAGGCTAGAGCTTGGGTCTGAATATATGACCCCTCGCACAGATAAGGAAGAGACGATAGCAAAAATCTGGTCCCAAGTGTTGAAGCTCGAAAAAGTCGGAATTAATGATAATTTCTTTGAGTTAGGTGGCGACTCTATTTTAAGCATACAGGTGGTCGCGCGTGCGAAGCAGGCAGGATTGCGTTTAACACCGCGAGACATGTTCGTTGCCCAGACCGTCGCAGACCTTGCTGCCTTAGCAGATACGTTGCCTGTAATTCATGCTGAACAGGAGATGGTATACGGCCCAGTACCACTAACTGCGATTCAGCGTCACTTCTTTGATCAGGCAATTCCCAACACCAATCATTGGAACCAGTCAGTTTTTCTGGAAGTCCGTCTCGCATTGCAAATTGGGCTTCTTCAGGAAGCTCTAAATCATCTAATGCGGCATCACGATATCTTACGCACACACTTCCATAAGTCTGATACGGGCTGGAGTGGTTTAATAAGCCAGGAGATACTCAAGGAGGTCGTTAGCAAGGTTGATCTGAGCCACCTCAGTACTGCCGAACAAATCCGAGAAATTGAGATTCAAGCGACTCAAGCTCAATCTCAATTAAATATTGAGCAGGGGCAACTAATCGCTGTCAAATACTTCGACTACGGTTTTGGTAAGCCAGGTAAAATGCTGATTGTTCTCCATCATCTGGTAGTAGATGGTGTATCGTGGCGCGTGTTTATGGAGGATTTGCAGACTGCTTATTACCAGCTTAGCGAGGGCTTATTAGTTGAACTGCCTCCGAAAACCACCTCATTCCTCCATTGGTCAACTCGAGTAAATCAGTTTATGGCTGATGGTGGATTGTTATCTGAGTTACCATACTGGCAAAAGATCAGTGAGCTTACTTCGCTATCCCAAAGCCAATTGATTCCAATTGACTACCCTGATGGCAAAAACCTGGAGGAGATGGCTCAAACCCTGCGAGTAACACTTGATCAAGGTAACACAGAGGCTTTGTTAAGGGATGTTCCCTCTGTTTATCACACAGAAATCAATGATGTTCTCCTGACAGGCCTGGTGCGTACATTTCAGAAATGGACGGCACAATCCACCTTAACCATTGATCTTGAAGGGCATGGTAGAGAGCAATTATTTGATGATATCGATTTATCACGTACGATGGGATGGTTTACCAGTCTATTTCCTGTCTATTTTGAAATTCAAGGATCAAGTGGTGTTGGTCAGACAATAATTGCTGTTAAAGACCGATTGCGGCAAATACCAGAGAAGGGTATTGGTTTTGGTTTGTTACGCTATCTAAGCCCAGCCGGTGAGTCGTTATCCCGGATGCCAGAATCACAGGTGAGCTTCAACTATCTTGGTCAGCTTGCACAATCGTTGCCTGAAGACTCACCGTTTAGCGAGGCATCTGATTCGACGGGGCCATCCCACGATCCAAAAGGCGAGCGTGAGTACTTGATAGATGTCACAGCGAGCATCTCTCAAGGCCAGCTCCGCGTGGAATGGATATACAGCGGTGACCAATATCGGACTGAGACGATTACACAACTTTCTCAAACTTATATTGCCGAATTGAAATCCATAATCGAGCATTGTCAATCTTCGGATGCTGGAAGTTACAGCCCTTCAGATTTTCCTGATGCAGAGTTAAGCCAGGAAGATCTCCACGACCTGATGGATGAGCTCGGTTTTGATGAATAATAATATTGGTATATTGAAAATTCGACTTCGGATTAAGGAAATACTTGCATGAGCAAAAAGAACATTGAAGCTGTCTATCCGCTTTCACCCATGCAGCAGGGAATGTTATTCCACAGCCTATACGCGCCAGAGTCAGGGGTTTATTTTGAACAACTAAGTTGTACTCTGCGTGGAGAATTGGTGCTTGAAGCATTCCGGCGTGCCTGGCAGGAAGTCGTAAACCGGCAGGATGTACTACGCACTTCGTTCGTGTGGAAGCGGATCGAGCGAATGCTTCAAGTGGTTCAAAAGGATGTCAGTATACCTATCGAAGTTCATGATTGGCGTGGAATGTCTTCCGCTGAACAAGAACATCGATTTAAAGAGTATCAGGCGGCAGACCGAAATAGAGGCTTTGATTTAAGCAAGCCACCATTGATCAGGCTTGGTCTGATGCAATTGAGTAATGATGCCTGGTATTTACTGTGGAGCCACCATCACACCCTGATGGATGGATGGTCAATGCCTTTGTTGCTAAAAGAAGTAATGACGTATTACGAAGCTTTTTCAAAAGGTGCTCCTGTTTACTTACCCCCACCACGCCAGTATCGTGATTACATCAATTGGTTACAAAAGCAGGATCAAAAGGCAGCAGAGGCATACTGGCGCGAGACATTACGCGGAATTAATGCGCCCACGCCCCTCGTTGTAAATCGTCTCCACTCAAGAAGCGACTTAGAAGCACCTTCTTCAACGGATGCTCATTCTGGTAAAAGTCCGACATCTGAATGTGAGATGCATTTGACGGTTGAAACAACCGAAACGTTACAAAATATGGCGCGTAACCAGCGTGTCACGATGAGCACATTGGTGCAAGCTGCCTGGGCTCTATTATTGAATCGCTACTCTGGTGAAGAGAAGGTGATATTTGGCGCCACGGTGGCAGGCAGGCCTGCCGATTTAGCGAATGCCGAAACGATGATTGGTTTATTCATTAACACATTACCCGTTGTTGCTACGGTGAACCAACAAGCGCGTTTCGTGGATTGGCTCCAAGAATTTCAAAAGCATTCTGTCGAGGCGCGACAGTATGAGTACAGCTCACTTGTCCAGATACAGGAATGGAGTGAGTTTCCACGAAATACACCTTTATTCGAATCTATCCTCGTATTTGAAAACTATCCGGTCGAGGCGACAGTCAGCGAGCAATTGGGTAAAAATGCATCGGCTCGTTTGATCAAAATAGAGAATATTCACTCTTTCGAGCAGACAAATTATCCGTTAACGCTGATTTCTGGACCAGGAAAACAGCTTGGTATTAAGATTTCTTACGATACCAGTCAATTTAATCGGGCTACGATAGAACGAATGCTTGGGCATCTTAAGACAATCCTGACCTGGATGGCAACTGGATTAGCCGATAGATCCCTAGGTGAACGACGCCTGGTAGATGTCCCTCTCTTGAGTGAGGAAGAATCGAAACGATTATTGACGGATTGGAATCAGCAGCCTGTTTGTTCGATCACCCAAGAACAACAAAATTTATTAGGATACTCAATCGATCAACTTTTTGATCAACAGGCTGAACGTACTCCAAATGCATTAGCAGTGGTACATGACCGTTTGGACGATGATGGGAAATACCTGAGCTTAACATATGCAGAGTTAAGGAAGCGTTCAAACATACTTGCTGCTCATCTTCACAAGCACGGTGTTGGTACCGATACTGTGATTGCCATTATGATCGAACGGTCGCTTGAGATGATTGTTGGGCTATTCGGAATTCTGAAAGCCGGAGGTGCCTACGTACCAATAGATCCGGAATATCCTGCTGAGCGTGTGGCTTTTATGCTGGAGGATACGAAAGCAAAGATTCTGATCACTCAACAGCATCTCGTCATCCGGCTTCCCGAGAATATTCCGCCGGAATTATTGGTGCTAGCGCTGGATGATAAGTGGAAAGAAATTGAGCAAGCATATTCTGATGAACAACTTCCTGGCGAGAATTTATTACTCGACAATAACCGGTTGGTTAACATCATTTATACATCCGGATCGACTGGGAAGCCAAAAGGGGTGATGGTTGAGCACAAGTCGTTGGTCAACCATGCATTAAATTTTCAGGAAATCACTCAGCTTGGAGTTAATGAGCGAGTGATGCAATTCCTATCTTTAGGATTTGATGCGGCTGGTGAAGAAATATTTCCCGCCTTGATCAGTGGATCGACTTTAGTGCTACCAGGCTCATCTCGCGATCTGTCTGGTTTAGATCTGATGGATGTATGTGAACACCATGGAGTCACTCATCTGCATTTGCCAGCCGCTTATTGGCACCAAATGGTGGACGATCTGGTTACACACAAGAAACCCATCTCCACAAAATTACGTATCCTTGTTGTTGGAGGCGAAAGTCCTTCGCCTGAAAAGGTTACAGCCTGGGTGCAATTGACCAACCAACGACAGAAATCAGCAGAAGATGCCAGCCCTCTATGCTTTATCAACGCCTATGGTCCGACTGAGGCGACTATCGCGGCGACTTATTACAAGACCTATTGTTTTGAAGATAATTCCTTGCCTCAACGATTACCAATTGGTCGTCCTCTCGACGGTGTGCAGGTGTATTTGCTGGATCCACAAGGGCGCTCTGTTCCAGTTGGCGTGGCAGGTGAAATCTTAATTGGAGGAAAAGGTGTTACACGGGGGTATTTGAACCGACCGGAATTGACTACTGAGAAGTTTATCCCTGACACATTCTCTTCGGTAGAAGGATCAAGATTATACCGGACAGGTGACCTGGGTCGCTACCTGGAGGATGGAAACATCGAGTTTATCGGTCGGGTAGACCAACAGGTAAAGGTACGCGGTTATCGAATCGAATTAGAAGAAATCGAGAACGTGCTGTTGCAAAATCCAGAAATCCTATCAGCAGTTGTCCTGGCGCGAGAAGACGTAGCAGGGGACAAGCGTTTAGTTGCATATATTACATCTAAGAGTGGCGAAGATGGGAAAGCTGATGATTTAAGTGGAAGTGGTGCTCTTACAGCCTCAAAATTGAGGGCATATCTGCAACCCAGGTTGCCTGATTATATGGTGCCATCAGGTTTCGTATGGATGGAAACTATGCCGCTCACAGCAACCGGGAAAATAGATCGCCGAGCATTACCCCAACCTGAGGGCATTGTTACAGGATTGGAAGACAAATATGTAGCAGCTCGTACCCCAGTTGAAAACCTCCTGGTTGGCATCTGGGAGCAAGTGTTGGGGATAGCACAGGTTGGAATTAACGATTCTTTTTTTGACCTCGGAGGTCATTCACTCTTGGCAACCCAGGTGGCTTCACGAATAAGAACGGTATTTGAAGTGGAAATTCCGTTACGCAACTTGTTCGAAGCGACAACGATCGCAAAATTGGCTGATCTGGTTGAGGCTGCGTTGAGGGCTGGGACTGGGGCGATGTTGCCTCCAATCGAGCTGGTGCCCCGCGATCCGGCAACAGGTTTACCAACCGAGCCACCGCAACTGTCCTATGCCCAACAACGTTTATGGTTTCTGGATCAATTAGCGCCTGGTAACCTGTTTTATAACTTGCCGCTGGCTGTTATTCTTGAAGGCGACCTGGATATCCCTGCTCTGGAGGCATCTCTAAATGAAATTATCAGACGCCATGCGGTTTTAAGGACAAACTTCAAAGCCGTTGGGGGAGTGCCGGTACAGGTGATTGCTCCTGAGCGTAAGATCCATCTTTCAGTTATCGATATCTCTGCTCTAGCAGAGTCTGAGAAGATTGATAGAGCCTATCAATTGGCAGAGCAAGAAGCGCGAACACCATTTGATTTAGCGGTTGATCCATTGGTGAGGGCACAATTAGTTCGTCTTGATCTGCAGCGCTATGCCATTTTACTCACCATGCACCATATTGTCTCCGATGGTTGGTCGATGGGCGTTTTCATGCAGGAGGTGGCGAAGCTATACCCAGCATATCTTACCGATAGCAGCTCACCGCTGGCTGATCTCACTCTGCAATATTTTGATTACTCTGACTGGCAGCGAAAATGGTTACAAGGAGACGAGCTGGAACGCCAGTTGGCTTATTGGAAAAATCAGTTAGCGAACCAGCCGCGTTTATTACAATTACCTACAGACCGTCCTCGTCCAGCTGTTCAAAGCTCGCGTGGTGCGACCGTCAATTTCACTGTACCGGCAGAGTTGAAGACGAAATTGGAAAAGCTCAGCCGCCAGGAAGGTGCAACATTATTCATGGTACTTCTGGCAGCGTATCAGCTGCTACTCGCTCGCTATTCGGGTCAATCAGATATCAGCGTAGGCACGGCAATCGCGAACCGTAATCGTGCTGATATAGAATCACTGATCGGCTTTTTCGTGAATACTTTAGTGATGCGGGCAGATTTATCTGGGAATCCTAATTTCAAAGAATTGATTAAGCGAGTACGTGAATCAGCGTTAGGTGCTTATACCCACCAGGATTTGCCATTCGAAATGCTGGTTGAAACTCTCCACCCAGCTCGCGATATGAGCCATACCCCACTTTTCCAGGTAGCATTTGCGCTTCAAAATGCGCCTAGCAGTGATGCCCTCGAAGTATTGAGTAGTTCAGCAATATCAGGGTTGGTATTTAAACCGTTGGAAGTAACAAGCGGGACAGCCAAGTTTGACCTTACTTTGAGCCTGACGGATAGCAAAGAAGAATTACTCGGTGCCCTGGAATTTAATCTGGACTTATTTAATACCGAAACTATCAAACGGATGGTTGGTCATTTCCTTTCGTTACTGAAAGGGATTGTTGGAGATCCTGAGAAACCGGTATTCCAAGTACCGATGCTTACTCCATCGGAGCAGCAGACGATAATGGTTGATTGGAATGCCTCAGAGATGCCAACCCCAATCGATGTCTGTGCGCATGAGTTATTCGAAGCCCGCGTTCGCAGTCATCCTGATGCACCGGCTGTAATATTTGAAGGGCAGTCGATGACCTATAGCCTTTTAGATCAAAAGGCTGAAGCGCTATCTACGTACCTGAAGGCTATGAATGTCGGTCCGGATGTGTTGGTCGGTATTGCTACAGATCGTTCACCAGAGATGGTAATCAGTATCTTGGGCGTGATGAAAGCGGGAGGTGCATACCTGCCCTTAGATCCTTCCTATCCAACCGATCGGCTCGCATATATGATCCAGGACTCGGGAATAAGCGTATTGCTGACCCAGTCACACCTGGTAAAACGTCTACCCGTTAACCAGTTAGTAGATTCGACCGGAAATACTGTTCCGGCACCGGAGATCATATGTCTGGATACGGATTGGTCGAAGGTCACTCTAGATACCCGATCAGAACATTCTAATGATGCTGCTGGGAAGAAAGCTAATCCTGATAATCTTGCCTACGTGATCTACACTTCGGGTTCAACTGGTCGTCCTAAGGGTACCATGCTGCGACATCGCGGCTTGAGTAACTTGACTGAATGGCAAAGGAAGGTGTTTAGTCTCGATCAGAACAGCCGTATACTGCAATTTGCACCACTGAGCTTCGATGCCTCTGTATGGGAGACATTCATGGCCTTAGCCAATGGTGCAACCCTGGTGCTGGCGCGACAGGAGGTATTAGCATCGGTTCCTGACCTGGTTGAACTGCTTAAAACCGAGCGAATCACAACAGCAACGCTCCCCCCGACTGTGCTTCGTTTGATTTCTCAGGAGCAAGCATCTAGATTATCACTGCCATCACTCCAAACTGTCATATCCGCTGGTGAGGCTTGTACCCCGGACTTGATCAAAATCTGGGCAAGCGGGAGAGATTTCTTTAACTGTTATGGTCCAACCGAAACTACCGTCTGCGCATCCTACTACAAATGTTCAATGGATGAACCAGATGTACCTCCAATCGGTCGACCCATTGCAAATACGCATCTTTATGTTCTTGATTCTAATCGTCAACCGCAACCTGTTGGAATTCCAGGTGAGCTTTATGTTTCAGGTATCAGCCTGGCGGCAGGGTATCTAAACCAGCCTGTGATGACTGAAGAAAAATTCGTTGTAAATCCCTTTGAGAATGCTATCGCACCTGGTGAATATGTAAAAGGCTACAGGCGGATGTATAAGACCGGCGATTTGGTACGCTATCGTTCGGATGGAAATATTGAGTTCATGGGTCGGATCGATCAGCAGGTGAAGGTGCGCGGCTTCAGGATTGAATTAGGTGAAGTCGAATCAGTATTAGCCGGTCACCCGCAAATTACTGAGGCAGTCGTATTGGCTCGTGATGAAGGGAATGGGGAACAACGACTGGTTGCATTCTTTGTCCCTGAAAAACCGGATTCGGGGGCACTGGATGTGGGTGATCTACGCGAATATTTACGTAAAGGTATTACCAGAGTATATGCTGCCGTCCGTGATTATTCCTCTGGAAGTGCTGCCACTGACACCGAGCGGAAAAGTAGACCGGATTGCGTTGAAAGGTCTGTCGATAGTTGAGCGCCCAGAGTTAAAGAGCACATTTGTAGCACCACGAACTCCAACAGAAGAAACCCTGGCAGGAATTAGCGCAGAACTCCTCCATCTTGAGAAAGTAGGGGTATTCGATAATTTCTTCGAGTTGGGCGGGCATTCATTATTGGCAACACAATTTGCATCACGGGTCAAAGATGCTTTTCTGGTAGAATTGCCGCTTCGGCAATTCTTTGATGCACCTACGGTTGCAGGCGTAGCCGACTTTATCGATCGAGAGCTTGCAAAGACTGAGTCCGGCAGAATCACTGATCGAGCGAAGTTGTCTGAGGCTTTAAAGAAAGTCGGACAACTTTCAGAAGCAGAAGTAAAAGCGCTGTTGGATAAAAAGAAATCGATGAATAAGTGAGATGATGGCTGGATTTCATCAACCATAATGAGTACCAGTACAGTCTTGCTAACCATTCGAATGCTGGAATAATCGTTTTTATTGGAGCTAGAGTTACGTATGACGGATGGATTGCTGCCGAAGTTGAATAAAGAAGATCTGGCTGCTTTAATTGGCGATCTGTCGCCTGAGCAGCGCGAATTACTCGAATTGCTCCTAGATGAGGATGGAGTCAGTCTCGATGATGCGGTAATTACGTCACAACCTCGACAATCTGATACCGATCGTCGTGGTTATTCGATGCCGTTATCGTATGCGCAGCAACGTATGTGGTTCTTAAGCCAGTGGGAACCGGATAGCCCACTCTATAATATACCTTCAGCAGTACGATTAACTGGCCACGTCCAGGTTGACCTGCTTGAACAGGCGATTAACAAGATTGTAAAGAGACATGAGATCTTACGCACGACCTTTGATTCAGATCAAGGTGATGCTTATCAGTTAATAAAACCCGAATTAGATATAAAGTTGACATTGGTAGATCTACGGGATTTAGCCGCAGAAAATCGTCATACTGAAGCGATGCGGTTGGCGAACGAAGAAGCGCAGCGACCATTCGATCTGGTTGCTGGACCCTTGATACGTACGACTCTCTTGCAATTAGCCGAACAAGAATTTATTGCTTTGCTCAACATGCATCACATCATCTCCGATGGGTGGTCGACCGGCGTTTTGATCAGAGAAATCGCACTATTTTATGAGGCGTTATTACATGGTCAGCAAGCCTCGCTGCCAAAGCTGTCCATCCAATATGCTGACTTTGCCGTCTGGCAGCAGAAATGGCTTAAAGGTCCAATTTTCGAAGAACAAATCGAGTATTGGGCAAATGCATTGGCAAATGTCCCCCCTTTATTGGACCTGCCGACAGATCACCCACGTCAGGCTTTTATTACTTCGCGAGGTGCCAGCTACTCATTCCAAATTCCATTGGACGTTGCAAATCAACTAGTTACGTTAAGCAACCAGGAAGGTGTGACTCTGTTCATGAGTCTGCTGGCAGTGTTCCAGATGCTGCTGGCTCGATACAGCGGGCAAGAGGATATCTGTGTTGGCACACCGATCGCTAATCGTAATCGTTCTGAAGTGGAACCTTTGATCGGATTTTTTGTCAATACGTTAGTGCTTCGAAGCCAAATCTCTGGTGAAATCACCTTTAGAGAACTGATCCGGCAGGTCAAAGATGTGACCCTTAATGCGTTTGCACACCAGGATTTGCCCTTCGAAATATTGGTTGAGAAACTGCATCCAGTGCGTGACACCAGCCACAGTCCACTTTTCCAGGTGATGTTCGACATGGTCAGCGCGTCGAATGAGGCACTTCGACTGCCAGATTTGATTATGGAGCCTGTCTCGACGCATACCGGAACTTCGAAATTTGATATCACACTGACCCTGGCGCAATCACCAATCGGCTTTCATGGAGAAATCGAATACAACAGTGATTTATATGAAAGAAGAACGATCGAGCGGATGGCAGAGCACTATGAGGAGCTATTGAGGGGAGTGCTGGCGGAGCCAGAGGTAGCGGTAACGCGGATAGCGATGGTGAGCGAAGGAGAGAAAGCGGAGATACTGGGGAAATACAGCCGTGGAGAAGAGCGAGACTACGGCAGCGAGCTGGTGGTGGATAAGTTTCGAAGGATCGCCGAGGAGGACCCAGGGCGAGTGGCGTTGGAATATGAAGGAGAAGAGCTGAGCTATGGGGAATTGGACGAGCGCTCGGACCAGCTAGCAGTATATCTGAGAGAGCTGGGAGTGAGAGCGGAAGTCCTGGTGGGACTATGCATCAAGCGATCGATCGAGATGGTGGTGTCACTGCTGGGGATATTGAAGGCAGGAGGAGCATATCTGCCATTGGACCCAGAATATCCGGTGGAGCGGTTGAGCTACATGCTGGAAGACAGTGGGAGTGGCGTGGTGGTGACACTGGAAGGGCAGCTGGAAGAGAAGGGGGAGCTGCGGGAGCTGTTCAGCAAGGGTGAGCGGAAAGTGGTGCGGCTCGATGCAGAGTGGAGCGAGATCAGGGGGAAGGGGAGAGAGATAAGGGGAAGCGGAGCGGAGCTGGGGAACCTGGCGTACGTGATCTACACCTCGGGATCGACGGGGAAGCCGAAGGGAGTGCAAATCGAGCACGGGTCGATGGTGAACTTTGTGGAGTGGGCGCGAGAGGGGTATGGATTTGTCGGAGAAGACCGGGTGCTGCAGTTTGCCTCGCTGAACTTTGACACAGCGGTAGAAGAGATCTACCCGACACTGACAAGCGGGGGAACGCTGGTGCTGAGGCCGGAGGCATTGATGAGCTTTGCCGGGTTCCGGGAGTGGGTGAAGGAGAAGAAGCTCACGGTGCTGGACCTGCCGACAGCATACTGGCATGCGTGGGTGAGTGAGTTGGAGCGGGAGAAGGAAGGCGTACCGGAAGGGGTGCGGATGGTGATTGTGGGGGGAGAGCGAGCGCTAGGGGAGCAGTATGGGGAGTGGGAGAAGGTGACGGGAGGGCGAGGGAGGTGGATGAACACCTACGGTCCGAGCGAAGCGACGGTAGTATGTTTGACGTATGAGCCGCCGGAGGACTGGGGAGAGAAGGTAGCGCCGCTGATGCCGGTAGGGCGACCGATCGGGAACATGCAGGCGTACGTGCTGGATGGGCATCAGCAGTTGTGTCCGGTAGGAGTGCCAGGAGAGCTGTGGGTAGGAGGAGCGGGGATAGCGCGTGGGTATCTGAAGCGAGCAGAGCTGACGGCGGAGCGGTTTGTAGGAGCGCCGGAGTGGATGAGAGGGGAGAAGTACGTCGGGATAGCGGAGCGATACTACCGGACAGGGGACCGGGTGAGGCTGCTGGGAGATGGGAACATCGATTTTCTGGGGCGAGTAGATGACCAGGTGAAGCTGAGGGGGTTCCGGATCGAACTGGGAGAGATCGAGGCAGTGCTGAGTGAGCATCCGGGAGTGAGAGAAGTATCGGTGCTGATGAGAGAAGACCGACCAGGGGAGAAGCAGTTGGTGGCGTATATGAGCCAGGTGGAAGGAGGGGAAGAGCTAACGGTAGGGGATCTGAGGGGGTATGTGAAGGGCAAGCTGCCGGAGTACATGGTGCCGGGAGTGTTTGTGGTGCTGCCTGCACTACCGCTGACCCCTAATGCGAAAATCGATCGTAAGGCTTTACCTGCTCCTGAGTATTCAAGGCTTACTCCAGAATACGGCTTTGTCGCCCCTCGGAATCCTGAAGAAGAGATTCTGGCGGGAATATGGTCGGAGGTCCTTGGGACATCGTCTATCAGCGTTGAAGACAACTTCTTTGATTTAGGTGGTCACTCACTTCTCGTTACCCAGGTATTATCACGAGTGAAGCGTTCGTTTGGTGTGGAAATATCGGTAAAAAGTTTATTTGAGGCTCCTACGATTGCTCGTCTGGCCGATGTGATCCGGCACGCTCGTGCGGATATGCAAGGATTGGATATCTCCACGATCGAAAAAGCAGATCGCAGCGGAGATATACCACTCTCATTTGCCCAACAACGCTTATGGTTCTTAGAGGAGTTTGAGCCAGGCACAGCCAACTACAACATTCCAGCCGCAGTTCGTCTGGTAGGTTGTCTGGATAAGGATGCGTTGCAGGCAAGCCTCAACGAAATTATTCGAAGACATGAAACCCTGCGTACGGCAATCCTGACTCTAGATGGAAAACCGGTTCAACAAATTTTATCGAGTTATAACCTGGTTATACCTGTCGAAGATATTAGGATTATTAAAGAAGAAGATCGCGGGGCTGAGGCATTACGGATTGCGATCGACGAAGCTAAGCAGCCATTCAACCTCGCTGAGGCACCATTAATTCGGGTGCGCCTGCTCCAGCTTGACGAAGAAGTACACATTGTGTTGCTAACACTGCATCATATTATTTCGGATGGGTGGTCGACCAGTGTATTGATTCGAGAGCTCGCAGCCTTATATTCGGTTCTGGTGGAGGGTGGGAGACCTGAGCAGGTCGATCTTCCTGAATTGCGAATTCAATATGCAGATTTTTCTATCTGGCAACGCAACTGGTTGCAAGGGGAGGTCTTACAACGCCAGATAAATTATTGGAAAGATAAATTGGCTGGAAGTCCACCATTACTGGAACTGCCAACCGATCATCCCAGACAAGCAGTACAAACGCAAAATGGTGGACAGGTATCGTTCAGCATTGATTCAGAGCTGGCGGCAGCGGCTCAAAAAATCAGCAAAGAGCAGGGTGTGACTCTGTTCATGAGCCTGCTGGCAGTTTTCCAATTGTTGCTCTACCGCTACAGTGGGCAGACGGACATCAGCGTAGGCACACCAATTGCGAACCGTAATCGTGAAGAGATCGAAGGATTGATTGGTTTTTTTGTAAACACTCTAGTTTTAAGAACGGATATTTCAAGAGAGCCAACTTTTCTTGAGCTGTTAGCTCGCGTGCGTGAGACAGCCTTGGGCGCGTACGCGCACCAGGATGTGCCCTTTGAGATGTTAGTTAATGAGCTCCAGCCTCAGAGAAATACCAGTCACAGCCCACTCTTTCAAGTGATGTTTGACATGCAGAACGTGCCAGGTGCGCTGCTCGAATTGCCTGGACTCACGCTCTCTGCGATAGAGACCACTACGGGTCTGGCTAAATTTGATTTATCTTTGTCGATTGGACCGGGCGAATCGGGATTGGTGGCAGGTTTCGAATACAACAGTGATTTATATGAAAGAAGAACGATCGAGCGGATGGCAGAGCACTATGAGGAGCTATTGAGGGGAGTTCTGGCGGAGCCAGAGGTAGCGGTAACGCGGATAGCGATGGTGAGCGAGGGAGAGAAAGCGGAGATACTGGGGAAATACAGCCGTGGAGAAGAGCGAGACTACGGCAGCGAGCTGGTGGTGGATAAGTTTCGAAGGATCGCCGAGGAGGACCCAGGGCGAGTGGCGTTGGAATATGAAGGAGAAGAGCTGAGCTATGGGGAATTGGACGAGCGTTCGGACCAGCTAGCAGTATATCTTAGAGAGCTGGGAGTGAGAGCGGAAGTGCTGGTGGGACTGTGCATCAAGCGATCGATCGAGATGGTGGTGTCACTGCTGGGGATATTGAAGGCAGGAGGAGCATATCTGCCATTGGACCCAGAATATCCGGTGGAGCGGTTGAGCTACATGCTGGAAGACAGTGGGAGTGGCGTGGTGGTGACACTGGAAGGGCAGCTGGAAGAGAAGGGGGAGCTGCGGGAGCTGTTCAGCAAGGGTGAGCGGAAAGTGGTGCGGCTCGATGCAGAATGGAGCGAGATCAGGGGGAAGGGGAGAGAGATAAGGGGAAGCGGAGCGGAGCTGGGGAACCTGGCGTACGTGATCTACACCTCGGGATCGACGGGGAAGCCGAAGGGAGTGCAAATCGAGCACGGGTCGATGGTGAACTTTGTGGAGTGGGCGCGAGAGGGGTATGGATTTGTCGGAGAAGACCGGGTGCTGCAGTTTGCCTCGCTGAACTTTGACACAGCGGTAGAAGAGATCTACCCGACACTGACAAGCGGGGGAACGCTGGTGCTGAGACCGGAGGCATTGATGAGCTTTGCCGGGTTCCGGGAGTGGGTGAAGGAGAAGAAGCTCACGGTGCTGGACCTGCCGACAGCATACTGGCATGCGTGGGTGAGTGAGTTGGAGCGGGAGAAGGAAGGCGTACCGGAAGGGGTGCGGATGGTGATTGTGGGGGGAGAGCGAGCGCTAGGGGAGCAGTATGGGGAGTGGGAGAAGGTGACGGGAGGGCGAGGGAGGTGGATGAACACCTACGGTCCGAGCGAAGCGACGGTAGTATGTTTGACGTATGAGCCGCCGGAGGACTGGGGAGAGAAGGTAGCGCCGCTGATGCCGGTAGGGCGACCGATCGGGAACATGCAGGCGTACGTGCTGGATGGGCATCAGCAATTGTGTCCGGTGGGAGTGCCAGGGGAGCTGTGGGTAGGAGGAGCGGGGATAGCGCGTGGGTATCTGAAGCGAGCAGAGCTGACGGCGGAGCGGTTTGTAGGAGCGCCGGAGTGGATGAGAGGGGAGAAGTACGTCGGGATAGCGGAGCGATACTACCGGACAGGGGACCGGGTGAGGCTGCTGGGAGATGGGAACATAGATTTCTTGGGGCGAGTAGATGACCAGGTGAAGCTGAGGGGGTTCCGGATCGAGCTGGGAGAGATCGAGGCAGTGCTGAGTGAGCATCCGGGAGTGAGAGAAGTATCGGTGCTGATGAGAGAAGACCGACCAGGGGAGAAGCAGTTGGTGGCGTATATGAGCCAGGTGGAAGGAGGGGAAGAGCTAACGGTAGGGGATCTGAGGGGGTATGTGAAGGGCAAGCTGCCGGAGTACATGGTGCCGGGAGTGTTTGTGGTGCTGCCTGCACTACCGCTGACCCCTAATGCGAAAATCGATCGTAAGGCTTTAGCAGCATTGAGTATAGACACGGATGGTCTAGAAAGATTAGAAAGCGAATTTGCACCCCCACGAACCTCAGAAGAGAAGAAGCTCGCAGAAATCTGGTCACAAGTTCTAGGATTGGAGCGGGTGGGCATTCACAGTAACTTCTTCGAGTTAGGCGGCGATTCGATTCTTAGCATCCAGGTGACTGCTCGAGCAAATCAAGCAGGCTTGCAGATAACTCCCCGCCAGATGTTTGAAGCCCAAACCATTGCAGAGCTTGCTGCTGCGGTTGGGAAGCCAAGAGAAATTCAGGCAGAGCAAGGATTGGTCTCAGGACTTGTTGCATTAACACCAATCCAACATTGGTTCTTTGAGCAGCAATTCCCACGCCCCGCCCATTGGAATCAGGCTTTACTGCTTGAAGTCAGCCCTGCACTGGACGTTGATCGCTTAAAAACCGCAATAGCTAAATTATTGGACCACCATGATATTCTACGGGCGAAATATTTTATTGGCCAAGATGGTTGGGTACAGGATATATTAGGATCGTTAGATTCTTTACCACTGGAGTGGGTCGACTTAAGGAACACAGAGCCATCCCAGGTTTCCAGAATAATTGAGGAGACAGCAGGACAGTCGCAAACCAGTCTTTCATTAGAGAATGGGTCATTATTGCGTATAGTCTATTTTAATGCCGGTGGTTCTGGTCTTGATCGATTATTGATCATCATTCATCATCTCGTTGTTGATGGTGTTTCCTGGCGTATTCTGGTGGATGATTTGATGAATGCTTATCAGCAAGCTGACCCAGCTCAGCCAGATAAGGAAATCCAGCTACCCGATAAAACTACATCCTACCAGTATTGGGCCGAACAGTTAACGGCTTATGCTTCTTCGCCTGAGTTAGCAGGTGAGTTCGATTTCTGGCTCAAGTCCACGACCGATGTTGTAGATAGCATGTTGGTCGATTACCCTGATGGAGAAAATTCTGAAGCCTCAGAGAAAACAATCCGACGTGGCCTGGAAATTGACGAGACCCGGGCATTGTTGCAGGATGTTCCATCGACATATAAGACCGAGATTAATGATGTTTTATTGACCGCGTTGGTTCAGGCATATACTGCCTGGCAGAATGAGCGGGGTTATTGGCCTGAGGTTCCTGGAAGAACAAGTTTACTGGTCGCACTTGAAGGGCACGGAAGGGAAGATATCTTTGATGATATAGATCTTTCCCGTACGGTGGGTTGGTTTACTAGCCTTTTTCCGGTTCGCTTGGAATATGACCACATGGATGGTCCTGGTGAGGCTCTGAAGGCGGTTAAAGAGCAACTCCGCAATGTTCCTGGTCGAGGGGTTGGTTATGGGCTGCTTCGTTACTTAAATCCCGAGAAATCTGCCCAGCTAGCCCAAGGGTTTGAGCCGCAAATTTCCTTCAATTACCTCGGACAGATTGATCGAGGCATGAGTACGGCTAATCCGAGCGGTAATGAATTCAAGACACCGCAAACGAATTCTGAACCCGATATTGAAGCGCAGAATTCACTTACTGAAACGATCAGCTTGCGTATTGGGAATGAAACCACAGGATTTGCCCACGATCCTTTAAGTCAGCGGGCGAATATTATAGATATCAATGGTGGGATTGCAGGTGGCAAGCTGGATCTGGAATTTTCCTATAGCATAAATCTGCTTGAGAGCTTATAGTGTTGAGCGATTTGCGGATCTCTATTTCGAGAAGCTGCGGCAGCTCATTGACCATTGTTTATCTCCCCAGGCGGGCGGGTTTACCGCCTCAGATTTCCCGCTGGCAGGAATCGATCAGAACCAGCTAGATAAGCTAATTTCGAAGGTATCCAAGAAGTAGAGTAGTTAATGATGGCTAATTTTAAATCGACTGAAATCGAAGATATTTATCCGCTCTCACCGATGCAGCAGGGTATGCTCTTTCACAGCCTGTACTCTCCGGATGCGGGCATGTACGCCGATCAATTCAACTGCATATTAGAAGGTGAATTAAACATCGCTGCGTTCGAAAAAGCCTGGAATGATGTCATCCAGCGCCATGCTGTGTTAAGAACCAGTTTTGAGTGGGAAGATCTAGAAGAACCTCTCCAAATTGTCCATCGTAAGGTAGATTTCAGGATTAACCAACTAGATTTACGAACGTTATCGAAATCAGCTCAAGGTGAAGCACTTGAAGAGCACTTAAATTCTGATATTGATCAGGGTTTCGATTTACACCAGCCCCCTTTAATGCGCCTTGCGCTATTACGAACAGGGGAGACTGAATACCGGTTAGTGTGGAGCAACCATCACTTATTATTTGACGGATGGTCGCTACCATTATTATTGAAAGAAGTCTTGGAGCATTATGAAGCCAACCAAGCCAGCCGGGAATTGTATCTCAAACCAGCCCGACCGTTTCGTGATTATATTGCCTTTATCCGCGCCCAGGATTTGAGTAAAGCTGAGCAATTCTGGAGAGATGAATTATCTGGTTTTCTCTCTCCAACTCCGCTGGTTGTCGATGAGCTTCCTGGGAGACGACAAAAAACTGCTGACGGTGACCGAGGTGTTGATGTTGTACATGCTCTCCTCGACAGCCAAGAAACTCAGGCTTTACGCAAACAGGCGCAACAACTTGGAGTCACTCTGAACACAATATTCCAGGGTGCCTGGGGTATGCTTTTAAGTCTTTACAGTGGTGAGTCGGATGTTGTCTTTGGCGCGACAGTCGCTGGTCGACCTCCTGCTTTAGCAGGTGTCGAAAGCATGCTCGGATTATTTATCAATACGCTTCCGGTTAGAATGCAAATCGACCCCCAACAGAAGATCGGCGCCTGGTTAAAATCCAATCATGCACGCCAGGCTTCGATACGGCAATTTGAATACACTCCGCTCGTAAATATCCAAAGCTGGACTCAAATTCCTGCCAGTCAACCACTTTTCCGCAGTATCCTGGTATTTGAAAATTATCCAGTAGAGTCTACATTGAAGGGACGACCGGGAAGCCTGCAGATTTATGATGTAAATTACCATGGTAAGACGAATTATCCCCTCACTGTTGTACTTGAACCGGGGCAAGGATTAGATGTCCAGTTTGTCTTTGATAATACGATCCTCGATCGAGCGGTCGTGGAGAAGATGTCATTGCATTTCATTAATGTCCTTCAAGATCTTGCCCGGAATCCGGATAAAGAATTAAGTGAAGTATCTCTGCTCTCCGAAAATGATGTTCGCCAGATCGCGCAAGAGATGAATCCTTCGCTGACCCGAGCTATGGTTGGAGAGATACTCCCTCCATTGGTGCATCAAGGACTGACCAGGCAGGCGGAAATCAACCCCCATTTACCAGCGCTGAGAATGGTAGATCAAAAGGGTCTCGTGAAAGAGATGACCTATGTCGAACTGGATCAGCGGTCGACTCTATTGGCGTGGCATTTGCTATCCTGTGGAATTGGACCAGAAGCATTAGTCGGTGTCTGCCTGGAACGGTCCTTCGAGATGATTATTGCCTTATTCGGTGTGTTGAAAGCTGGCGGGGCATATGTTCCATTAGATCCCAAATATCCAACCGACAGATTAAGCTTCATGATGCGAGATGCGGGTATCTCAATATTGCTCACCCAACAGTCTTTACTGGGCCAATTGCCTCTCCAGGAAGTAAATCATTCAGTGCAAACGATCTGTTTGGATCGAGACTGGGCGTCAATCGCTCTAGGAACAGATCGACCAAATTTACCGGTTGTCAACCCCACTCAGGCTGCGTATGTGATTTACACATCCGGCTCAACTGGCCAGCCAAAAGGGGTGATCGTAACCCATGCATCTCTTGCTCGACATGCACAATTCATGGTTGGAGAGATGGAATTGGCTCCGGGCAGCCGAATTACACAATGGATTTCATTAAGTTTTGACGCTGCAGGAGAAGAGATATTCCCCACACTATCCAGTGGAGCAACTCTTGTAATGGCAGATGCAGCGGTTGAAACATCTGGATATGCCATATACGAGATGTTGAGCGGTCAAGACATCACTCACCTCCACCTGGCAGCTCCGGTGTGGCATCAGGTTGTTGATGAGCTGGCATACCGGCGTGAGCCTGTACCACCGAGTTTGAAATTGGTGCTTGGTAGGTGGTGAAAGTCCGTCCATCGAGCGATTACGCCTGTGGAAGCAGGCTTCTCGTCACAATCATTGGTTCATAAATGCATACGGACCAACTGAAGCGACAATTGCATGCGCAATGTATAAGAAGCAAATCGGACCAGAAGCAAATTGGGTGGATGAAATCCAACGTGTGCCGATTGGCGTACCTTTCGATTATGCTCATATGTACCTGGTAAATTCAAATGGACATGCGGTTCCACCGGGTTTGCCGGGCGAAATCTTGATTGGTGGTGATGGACTGGCCAAAGGCTATTTAGGACAGCCAGTATTAACCGAAACCCGGTTTGTAGATAATCCTTTGATGAAAGTATTGCCTGAGTTAAGGGTGAATCCACGCGTCTATCGTACTGGAGATCTTGGTCGCTGGCTGCCGGATGGCGGCATCGAATTTCTGGGGCGTGTGGATTACCAGGTGAAGCTGCGCGGTTTCAGGATTGAGGTTGAAGAAATAGAGGCGGCACTGAGAAATTCTCCGGGTATACAAGAAGCAGTAGTAATCCTTCGCCAGGATCAGCCTGGAGATTCCCGGTTGGTAGCATATTTTGAAACCAATATCATGTCATCAGATAGCGCAGCGATAAGTCAGACATTGCGTATCCGACTGGCGGAAAAATTACCAGATTATATGCTCCCATCAGCATTTGTCTTGATGGATGAGCTCCCACGCCTACCAAACGGGAAAGTGAACCGCCGCGTACTTGCAGCCCTTCCCGCACCTGAAGCAGAGTATCAGGAAGCGCATGAAGGAGAAGTCGTTCTGCCACGCAACGCCGAGGAAGAAATCATTTCAGGTCTGTGGTATGAAGTGCTTGGCGTGGAAGCCTCCAGTGTAAACCTCAACTTCTTTGATCTGGGTGGACATTCTCTGAAGGCGACACAGCTTCTTTCACGTTTACGCCAGACCTTTAAAGTTGAATTACCCCTCCGCAGCATTTTTGAAGCCCCGACCATTGCCGGTATGGCAGCTGTGGTGCGAAACGCGACTGGTCAGGAAGCAAGGAAGGAAGAACGAATCGAGATCCTGCCTCGTGATCCTGAAACAGGATTACCTGTTACTCCTCCACCATTGTCCTTTTCTCAACAGCGATTGTGGTTCCTGGATCAGCTTGATCCCGGCAATACTTCATATAACATTCCTGCAGCCGTTCATATTCGTGGATACCTGGATGTCGCTGCGTTAGAGAACGCGATTAGTGCCATTATCCAGCGACACGAAGCCCTGCGCACATCCTTTTCAAGCCAGGCTGGTGTTCCAGTCCAGATCATCTCTGCACAAGGAGAGACTCGACTGCCTTTAGTTGATGTTCAAATGGGCTCATCTGATCTGATACCGGAACAAAGCCCTGAGGTGATGGAATTAATCCGCCAGGAAGTGCAAAAGCCATTTAATCTGGCAACAGGGCCAGTAGCTCGTGCATTGCTGCTCCGATTGAATTATGAAGCGGGTAGGGTGGAATATGTATTGGTTTTCACTCTCCATCATATCGTAGCTGACGGTTGGTCATTGGGAATCCTTGTGCGTGAAGTTGGAGCGACCTACTCAGCATTCAGAAGCGGAGCCGACATTGTGTTACCACCCCTTACAATCCAGTATGCTGACTTTGCTGCCTGGCAACGCAACTGGTTGAGCGGAGCGGAATTGGACCGCCAGCTATCCTATTGGAAAGCGCAATTAACAGGCAGTCCTCCATTACTTGACCTGCCTACAGACCGGCCACGACCTGCATTGAAAACATCACGGGGAGCATCGATATCATTCCAGTTTCCTGAGAAACTCAGCCAAGAGATTCTTGAATTAAGTCGAAAAGAAGGCGTGACAACGTATATGTTGTTACTTGCAATCTTCCAAACCCTTCTTTATCGCTACAGTGGTCAGGACGATATTTGTGTTGGTTCAGCGATCGCGAACCGTACCCGACCAGAAATCGAGGATTTGATCGGCTTTTTTGTGAACACGCTGGTTCTTCGAGCGGATCTTTCAGACGAACCTAATTTTCGGGAACTATTGCAGCGAGTCCGCGAGACTGCACTGGGCGCTTTTGCTCATCAGGATTTGCCATTCGAAATGCTGGTAGAGGCATTACAGCCAGAACGAAACCTGAGCTATACACCACTTTTCCAGGTAGGATTCGATTGGCAAGAAGTACCCTTGAAAAGCCAGGCTTTGCCGGATCTTGAGCTCAGACCACTGGATGCTCATGGTGGGTCGGCGGCATATGATTTATTGATGTCGATAAACCAGTCAGATACCGGAATTGGCGGTTCTTTGGAATACAACATCGATTTATACGATGAGCAAACCATTCAGCGCCTGCTGGGGCATTTCGAACAGCTTTTAATCCATGCGATAGCGGAACCTGACAAGCCAGTCTCCCGATTGCCTATGTTAAGCGAGACCGAACGGCAAATCCTGTTCGTGGAGTGGAATCAAACCGAGGCACCATATTCTGAGAATCAGGTGATTCACAAATTATTTGAGGCTCATGCTGACGCTGCTCCAGATGTATTGGCACTTGTATATCGAGGGCTTACTACGCAGGATGTTCAGCGTATGAGTTATGGAGAATTAAATCAACGCGCCAATACTCTCGCCCGTTATCTTCAAACACTGGGGATAGGTCAGGAAACCCTGGTGGGTATCTCAACTGAGCGTTCAATGGATATGATTGTTGGCATCCTGGGGGTATTGAAAGCCGGCGGGGCATACCTTCCATTGGACCCAACCTATCCGGCTGACCGATTGATCTATATGCTGCAGGATTCGAAGGTATCGGTATTGCTCACCCAAGAGAGATTACGAGAGCAGATCAGTGCGCTCATCGTTGAAACCGGTAAACAGCCGATTGACCCACACGAGAGTGCTGCTCCTCAAATTCAAGTGCAGTCAGCAGCCTGGAACCCCCCTACAGTGGTGTGTATTGACCAGGATTGGGAGATGATAGATCGCACTGTGAGACAAATCCATGATGGAAATTCAACCAGTAACCTTGATGCCGTTGTCACGATGGATAATCTCGCTTACGTCATCTATACCTCTGGCTCGACCGGAAAACCAAAAGGGACGCTTCTTCGCCACCAGGGATTATGCAATCTTGTAGAATGGCAGCGTAAGACCTTCGAAATCGACAGCCGAAGCCGTGTGCTGCAATTTTCACCATTTTCCTTCGATGCATCTGTCTGGGAGACATTCATGGCATTAGCCAATGGGGCTACCCTGGTCCTGGCAGCACAAGATGTATTATCCAATGGGCTGGAGCTGATGCGGGTTTTCCTTGAACATGAAGTAACAACTGTTACCTTACCGCCATCATTTTTGAGCGTTATACCCGAGGATCTGGTCTCGAAACAAGCCTTACCATCATTGCGAACAGTCATTGCTGCTGGTGAGGCGTGTACACATGAAATTGTTTCTCGGTGGGCGCCGGGCAGAAAATTCTTTAATGCGTATGGACCTACTGAAACAACTGTGTGCGCATCTGCAGCCCTATGTGATCCATCTGATCCACGGGATCCGACCATTGGTAAACCCATCTCGAATACTCGTGTCTACGTACTGGACCAGCACCTCGAGGCTGTACCTATAGGTGTTCCGGGTGAGTTATTTATCGGTGGCATCAGCCTGGCGCGTGGCTACCTGAACCGTGCGGATTTGTCGGCAGAAAAATTTATACCTGACCCATATATCGGTTATTTGCGAAAATATGGTAGAAAAGTCTCTCCTCGTGACCGGTTATATCGAACTGGAGATCTTGTAAGGTATCGTGCAGATGGCAATATTGAATTTTTAGGTCGCATTGACCAGCAAGTGAAGGTACGCGGTTTCCGGATTGAGCTTGGAGAAATCGAGGCTGGATTACGCCAGTTTGAAGGATCGCTGGCGGGTGGTAACCTTGGAAAATGGCGTTTGAGAGATGCGGTAGTAATTGTCAAGGAAGATACTCCAGGAGATAAGCGTCTGGTGGCTTTTGTAATCCCGGAACAGGTAGATTCGCAACTTGAAGGGAGTAGCTCTGAATCGAGTAGCCTGGATAATACTTTTACAACGGCAAATGAAGGGCAAAACCAGGAGGAATTGGAGAATACCACCCCTCCACCTTTCAGTCTTATTGAAGTGGACTTGGTCAATGCCCTGACTGAGCATCTGCGCCAAATTTTGCCTGATTATATGCTGCCCTCTGCGTTCAAGCTGTTAGAAGTGATGCCGTTATCGCCAAGCGGGAAAGTTGACCGGAAGGCACTGGCACGCATCTCAATGCCAACACAGGGACGAGAGCGACTCCAATCTGTTTATGAGGCTCCCCGAAATGATGCTGAGCGACAGTTATGTCAAATCTGCGCTGAACTGCTTGGTATTCCGTGGGATGATCCCTCTCCGGTGAGCATCCATGATAATTTCTTTGAGCTAGGAGGGCACTCTCTTCTGGCGACACAATTCTTAGCCCGTGTAAGGGAAAAATTTCAGGTTGAGCTTCCTCTGCGGGCATTATTTGAGAATCCGACTGTTGCCGGTATGCTTCCCGAAATCGAAAGATTACAAAACAGCGGGGCTGCTGCAGCGGCGCCATCGATACAACGGGTCTCTCGAGACAAACACAGGATGCGGCAGACAACGGAAGGTTTAACAATGGATCCTTCTGCTCATCATAAGTCTGATACGGAGTAGAACCAACTTTGAGTGACACACTAGAGCTAACCTCTTTCGATAGCGAGGATGAGGTCTTCGTCTTTCCCGCATCATATGCCCAGCAGCGCCTTTGGTTCCTGGACCAGTTTGACCCGGGAAGCCCGTTCTACAATATTCCTTCTGCTGTCAGATTATATGGGCAGCTTGATTCAGATGTGCTTGAGCGTGCATTAAACGAAATCGTAGCCCGGCATGAAGCACTGCGCACAACCTTATCCACGATCGACGGTCAACCAGTTCAGGTTATTCATCCGGCGTTAGTGCTTCGTATTCCAATTATTGATCTGCGCGGTCAAGCAGAAGCAGCTCGCATGGATGAAGCGATGCAATTGGCTAATGAAGAAGCACGCCAACCATTCGACCTGGCGAACGGTCCACTTTTGCGTGTCACTTTGCTTCGATTAGATGAGCAGGATCATATCGCCCTCATGACCATGCACCATATCGTTTCGGATGGCTGGTCAATGGGTGTGCTTATTTATGAGCTCTCGACGTTATACGCGGCTTTTGCCGCTGGATATCCGTCGCCTCTGCCGGAATTGGCAATCCAGTACGCAGATTACACTGAATGGCAACGAGGTTGGCTGACAGGTGAGGTGCTTGAAGAGCAAATAGCTTATTGGAAGAGTCGCCTGGGGAGTAATCCACCGGTGCTGGAATTGCCTAGCGATCATCCACGACCGGCGGTGTTGACCAGCCGCGGAGCAGACACATCGGTAGTGATACCGCGAGCATTGATGGACCGCCTGAAAGCCTTGACTCAGCAGGAAGGCGCGACATTGTTCATGACCTTACTGACCGCCTTCCAGGTGCTGCTCTATCGATACACAGGGCAGGAGGATGTTTGCGTTGGTGCTCCGATTGCCAATCGCAATCGAGCTGAATTGGAAGCTCTGATCGGGGTATTCATCAACACCATTGTGGTGCGGACAGACCTTGCTGGCGAGCCAACTTTTCGAGAGCTGCTGCACCGGGTGAAGGAAGTTACCCTGGAAGCTTACGCACATCAGGATGTGCCCTTTGAGGTTGTGGTAGAACAACTCCAGATCGAGCGGGACATGAGCCACAATCCTCTGTTCCAGGTGATGTTCATATTACAAAACGCACCCGTGCACGGGACTGACCTACCTGGAATACGGATGGAGTCGATCGATGTGCACAGCGGTACCTCAACATTTGACATTACATTCTCGCTTTCTGATGGACGTGAGGGATTACACGCCTCGGTTGAGTACAATATTGATCTATTTGAGGAAGCAACAATCAAGCGAATGCTGTCTCACTGGCAGATGATATTGGAAGCAGCAGTCGCCAATCCCGATCAATCGATTGCACTTCTCCCAATGCTGACCGGTGAAGAACAAACTCAGCTTCTTGTTACCTGGAATGACACGTTCGATGAATTTCTAGAGCCTGGATACGGCAGCATAGATCGGCGACAGATGCTGGTGCATGAATTGGTAGCCATTCAAGCCAAGCGTGTTCCTGATCAGGTAGCGGTGGTGATACCAGCAATAAATAACCAGCCGCGCGTGGAAATAACATATCGCGAGTTGGATCAACGTGCTGAAATTCTAGCATCATATCTCATAAATCTGGGAGTGGGGCCAAATTCAGTTGTTGGTATTTGTTTCGAGCGTTCATCAGACCACCTGATGTCTATGATAACCAGCTTGCTGGGTATCCTGAAAGCGGGTGGTGCATATCTGCCGTTAGATCCATTAGCGCCCCAGGATCGCCTGGCTTTTATTCTCGAGGACGCAGGCCATCTGATGCCAAGGAAAAAGCCTTTGGTGTTACTGCAAGCCCACATCGCTGATCGATTCCCCCAAAGTATTCATCTGGTTAAGGTAGACCAGGAATGGAACCAAATCGCGGCTGATAATAAATCGATTAACGTCCAATATAAAAGACCTGATCCGCATGACCTGGTCTATATGACTTATACCTCCGGGTCGACTGGTCAGGCAAAGGGGGTTATGGTAGAGCACCACAGCCTGGTTAACCAGTATCTGGCGTGGGAAAAAGATTATGCCTTGAGCAGGGTTTCGTCCCACCTCCAAATGGCTAATTTCACATTTGATGTGTTCTCCGGCGATCTGGTACGAGGGTTGTGTTCAGGTGAGAAATTAGTGCTCTGTCCGCGTGAGTGGTTGCTTGCACCTGAAAAACTCTACCCTTTGATGCTGGAAGAGCAAATAGACATTGCTGAGTTTGTCCCCGCGGTGCTCAGAAACTTGATCCAATACCTGGAAAAAACAGGCGGGCGATTGGATTTCATGCGGTTGTTGGTATGCGGATCGGATGCCTGGTATGTCGGTGAATATCACAAATTTAGCCAGTTTATTGGTCCAGAAACCCGATTAATTAATTCATTTGGCTTAACTGAGACCACTATAGATAGCACTTATTTTGAGGGGTCTATCCATAACCTCTCACCCGATCAACTGGTTCCGATTGGCAAAGCATTTGCGAATACACGGTTATATATCCTGGATCGTCATTTGCAGCTTTGTCCTGTGCAGGTGCCAGGTGAGTTATTTATCGGTGGTCCGGGTGTGGCACGTGGCTACAACAACCGATCAGAACTGAATATTGAGAAGTTTATACAGAATCCATTTAGCTCAGAGCCAGACAGGTTATACCGCACAGGTGATATGGCGCGGTATTTACCAGATGGAAATATCGAGTTCCTCGGCCGCATGGATGATCAGCTCAAAATCCGAGGGCTTAGAATTGAGCCTGGCGAGATCGAGGCACTGCTGGGGGCCTATCTGGGAGTCAAAGAAGCAGCGGTTGCAGCCATTGAGGTTACCAAGGATGATAAACGATTAGTTGCTTATGTGGTGCCTGATCCAAGCCTGGATAAACCGACGACAGGTACGCTGCGCCGCTATTTACAAGAACACCTGCCGGATTATATGGTGCCTTCGGCGTTTGTGTTTTTGGAACTCATTACCGTTAAACCCGAGTGGAAAAGTAGACCGTCGCGCATTAACTGAAACCCATCGTCCTGATTGGAGCGAGCGAACATTGGCGAACGCCTATGTTGCACCGCACACACCTGTAGAGGAGATGTTGGTGGATGTATGGGGCCAGATTTTAGGCATTCAAAAGATTGGCGTAAACGATAATTTCTTTGAGCTTGGTGGGCATTCTCTTCTCGCTACACAGCTAGTTTCTCGATTACGCGAAGTGTTTAATGTTGATTTGCCATTGCGCAATTTATTTGAATCTCCAACCATAATCCGGCTGGCTGAGCAAATTGAGGTAATGGAATATGCCCAGCCGGAGGAACTCCATATTCCTGCGTTAAGTCCGCTACCCCGCAACCCCCTGACGGGGCTGCCAGTCGATCCAGTTCCCCTTTCTTTTGCCCAGCAGCGTCTATGGTTTCTTGACCAACTCGAACCGGATAGCCCATTCTACAATTTACCCGAAGCCATCCGTCTGGTGGGGGAGCTTGATGAGCAAATTTTAGTGCAAAGTTTGAATTTACTGGTTCAACGACATGAAGCATTACGAACAGCATTCAGTACGATTAATGGAATCCCGATACAAGTGATTACACCTCTGGCAGAGTTGAAGCCAGTGAATATTTTCCGAATGGATATCAGTCATCTGCCCGATGACAAGCGGGAACAGGAAGTGCTTCGCATTACCCAGGAAGAAGCGCAGAGACCATTCAACCTATCCGCTGGTCCTTTATTCCGTGCCAGCCTGGTCCGGTTGGGCGAACAAGAGACGCTGGTGTTATTGACGATGCACCACATCATCGGCGATAACTGGTCATCAAATGTTCTCGTTGGCGAGATGGTGGCACTTTATGATTCCCTGGTCAATCAACGACCATATCCTTTGCCTGCAATGCCTGTCCAATATCCAGATTTTGCTGCCTGGCAGAGGGAGTGGCTGCAAGGCGAAGTGCTAGACAATCAGCTCAGCTATTGGAAACAAGAGCTTAGGGGTCTACCACCTTTATTGGAGCTGCCTACGGACCGCCCGCGGCCGTCCATGCAAACTTTTGATGGCAATTTTCGCACTTTTAAGCTTTCTTCTGACCTGACCAAGAAATTACGAGCGTTATCACAGAGCGAAAATGCAACCCTCTTCATGACACTTCTCTCTGTTTTTGAAGTATTGCTTCACCGCTACAGTGGTCAGGAGGATCTTGCAATTGGCACACCCATTGCCAACCGAACGCGTGCGGAGCTTGAGGGATTAATTGGCTTTTTTGTCAATACACTTGTCCTGCGGGCTGACCTGGGTGGCGAGCCATCTTTTCGCGAATTACTAAGCCGCACACGTCAGGGTGCATTAAACGCCTATGCTCATCAGGATGTTCCTTTTGAGATGGTTGTTGATGCCCTGCAACCAGAGCGCAACCTGAGTCACAGCCCATTATTCCAGGTGATGTTTGTCCTTCAAGCTGCACAGAGCAGCGCACTAGGATTGCCTGATTTAGATTTGCAGGTGCAACCGGTTGATACACATAGCGGGACAGCCAAGTTTGATTTGACGCTGTTTATGGCTGAGGATGAAGGTCAGCTTGGTGGGGCATTGGAATATAACACCGATTTATTCGATGATGCAACCATCGATCAAATGCTGGGTAATTTTGAGTTGCTTTTAGGTGGAATAGTATCCAATCCTGACATGAGCGTTTCGCGTTTACCGATTCTAACCGATAAGCAGATGCAACAAATTCTGGTGGAATGGAACCAGACCGCCGCGCCTTATCCCAGCGACATGTGCGCACACCAATTATTCGAGCTGCAAGTTGACCGTACACCACAGGCTGTTGCTTTACGCTATTTAGAAGAAATAGATGGCAAGTCTGTAGAAGAAACATGGACCTACCATGAGTTAAACCAGGCTGCCAATCGACTGGCACGGCATTTGCGCAAGTTGGGGATCGTACCAGAGGTTTTGGTAGGTTTATGTCTGCCGCGCTCTCCTCAGCTGGTGGTGTCGATCCTGGCGGTCTTAAAAGCTGGTGGCGCTTATGTGCCTTTGGATCCGACCTATCCGAGTGAGCGACTATCGTTTATGCTGGAGGATTCACAAGCGGCTGTTTTAATCACCCATTCCAGCTTGCTAACACGATTTGATCTCAATTCCTCAAACATGGTGGAGGCTGTCGAGCCTGGAAAACCAGCAATCCTGTGTCTGGATCAGGAATGGCCGTTCTTGGAGTTCGAACCGGGCGACAATTTAGACTGCATCACAGAGCCTGACAACCTGGTTTATGTAATTTACACATCTGGATCAACCGGCCGGCCAAAGGGGGCGATGATCGTTCATCGTGGATTGGTTAACTACCTCACCTGGTGTCAAACAGCATATCCATTAGAAGAAGGTCAAGGTTCTCCGGTTCACTCATCAATTTCATTCGATCTGACGATTACCAGTCTGTTTTCGCCACTGGTTTCTGGTCGAGAAGTTAAAATTCTACCGGAAGGATTAGGGGTCGAATTGCTGGGGGCAACCCTTCGTCGAGATGCAGAGCAAACGTCTGAGCCGTACAGCCTGGTGAAGATAACCCCGGCTCACCTCCAGCTACTCGGGGAACAGCTTAGACCCGATCAAGCGGCTGGACGCACCCATGCTTTTATCATTGGCGGTGAAAACCTGACCCCTGAACATATCCGCTTTTGGATTAACAATGCTCCGGATACAGCTTTAGTCAATGAATATGGGCCAACAGAGACAGTAGTTGGTTGTTGTGTATATTGGGCGCCACCAGACAGCCTGATTCGATATAAAGGCGGTGTGATTCCTATCGGTAAACCGATCATCAACACCCAGTTGTACGTCCTGGATTCGCACATGCAGCCTGTACCCGTAGGAGTGCATGGTGAGCTTTATATTGGCGGCTTAGGGGTTGGGCGCGGTTATTTAAATCGACCCGAATTGACCGCCGAGAAATTTATTCCGAATCCTTTCACAAATGAACCGGGAGCCCGGCTTTATCGCACTGGTGATCTGGTTCGATATCGACACGATGGTAACCTGGATTGTCTTGGACGTATAGATTTTCAGGTCAAAGTGCGCGGTTTTCGCGTCGAGCTTGGCGAAATTGAAGCTTTGATTGCCCAATATTCCTGGATCAAGGAGAATGTTGTTTGGGTTTGGGAAGAAGGTGGCACTAAGAACCTGGTGGCTTATCTTGTGTTAAATCCGGATAATATGGGATCGAACCAACAGGAACTGATATCTGGGCTGCGCCAGAGCCTCCAACAAAAATTACCAGACTACATGGTTCCTGCCGCAGTTGTCATTTTGGAAGCATTGCCATTGACTGCCAATGGGAAGGTGGATCGCAAGGCGCTGCCACAGCCGGATTTGTCGGCGGCGCGGGCTGGAATTGTCCTGCCGCGCACACCTGAAGAAGAAATCATCGCCAATCTCTGGAGAGATATCCTGCATTTAGAACAAGTCGGTGTACTTGATAATTTCTTCGATCTGGGTGGCCACTCGCTGCTGGCTACCCAGGTTATCTCACGCGTGCGAGATGCATTTGGAATTGAGCTCCCATTGCGTAGCCTGTTTGAGACGCCTACGGTTGCGGGATTGGCTAACCAGATTGACATTGCCCGCCGCTCCGCCATGGGCATTGTTGCACCACCGATCCAGGCGCTTGAACGCAATGCGTCGACCGGACTACCCGTAAAACCGGCACTGCTTTCGTATGCACAACAGCGATTGTGGGTGCTTGATCAATTAAACCCGAACAGTCCATTGTACAACATACCGGTTGCGCTGCAGCTTACTGGCTTTCTGGATATGGAAGCGCTAAAAGCAGCACTGACGCAGCTTACCCAGCGCCATGAGATCTTGCGAACAGTTTTTAAGTCTATTGCCGGAGTGCCCTACCAGCTTGTACTTACTGAGATGGATGTACAGCTTGAGTTCCATGATCTCAGCGGATTGCCTGAAACGCAACGCCTTGACCAATCGGAACAGTTAGCGCTGGAATCTGCCCTGCGTCCTTTCGATCTGGCTATTGGGCCATTAACACGCTTATGCATCATCCAGACTTCAGAAGACCAACATACTATCCTTCTGAATACCCATCACATCATCTCGGATGACTGGTCGTTGAATATATTCATGCAAGAGCTGCTGATTTTTTATTCCAGGTTCCTGCAAGAAAAAGATAGCTCGCAAATTAGTCCACTATTGAAGCTGGATGAATTACCAATTCAGTACAGTGATTATTCTGCCTGGCAAAGAAGCTGGTTGCAAGGTGAAATTCTCGAAAACCAGCTTGAATACTGGAAGAAACAATTAGCTGGTCTACCACCTGTTCTAGAGCTCCCGATCGACAGGTCACGCCCTCCAGTGCAAACATACACTGGTGGACAGATTACATTTGAAATTTCACCGGAACAAACCGCACAACTTAAAGCGCTAACACATCAAGAAGGGGCAACTCTATTCATGACGTTGATGGCAGCCTTCCAGCTGCTGCTCTATCGCTACACCGGGCAGGATGAGTTTGCAGTAGGTACTCCGATCGCCAACCGAACGCGTTCAGAGATTGAGCATTTACTCGGCTTTTTTGTAAATACACTGGTCATTAGGGGTGATCTCTCTGGTGCACCTGACTTCCGGCAATTGTTACGGCGAGTGCGAGAAACTGCTTTAGGCGCTTACGCTCATCAAGATGTGCCATTTGAGATGCTGGTTGATGCAGTAAATCCTGCTCGGGACATGAGTTACCATCCGCTTTTCCAGGTGATGCTGGTGCTGCAGAATGCGCCTCAATCGTACCAGGGACTCACCTCAGATATAAGTGTCCAGCCTGTAGAATTATATGAAGGGGTGGCACGATTTGATTTGACTTTAACAGTGGTTGAGACACCTGTTGGTAATGGTGATCGACTGAATGATACTTCTTTATCATGCTCGTTAGAATTTAACACAGATTTATTCGAGCGCTCTACGATTGAGCGATTGGCATTGCATTTTTCTCAATTGGTTGACGGTGCTCTAAAAGATCCCGATCTTCCTGTGACAGAGCTCAGTATGGTCACACCAGCGGAAAGAGAGCTGATCCTTAATCAATGGAGCCAAACCACAGGTGGTCCGCTGAGTGGGCAGTGCGTGCACGAATTATTCGAGGCTCAAACTGCGCTTACGCCGAATGCCCCTGCAGTGGTATTTGCGCTTCCAACAACTGAAAAAGATCCGCCGGGCGGTTTTACCGAATCGCTCACTTATGCTGAGTTAAACCAGCACGCTGATTTACTTTCATCTTACTTGCGGAGCCAAGGTGTTGGACCAGAGACTATTGTAGGAATCTGCATCGAAAGATCCCTGGACATGGTGATCGGTTTATTGGGTATTTTGAAGGCTGGCGGAGCGTATTTGCCGCTAGATCCTGCGTATCCACCCGAGCGGTTGGCATATATGCTGGAGGACTCCCAAACTCCACTTCTCTTAACTCATCAGAATCTGATTGAGCGATTGCCAGAATCGGTCAAGAATGATATTCACATTGTGTGTCTTGATCGGAATTGGGCAAATGTTTCGAAAAACATCGAGGGCTTGGAAACACAATCAGTTATTGCTACAGGGGAGAATCTTGCGTATGTGATTTACACATCCGGTTCTACAGGGCGACCGAAAGGAGTTATGCTGCAACATGCTGGTTTGACCAACCTGGTGGAACAGCAGATTAATGGGTTTGGGGTTAAAGCCAGTGATAAGGTTCTTCAATTTGCGTCCTTTAGCTTCGATGCGTCAATCTCCGAGACCTTCATGGCATTACTCTCTGGAGCATGTTTGGTGCTGACCAGCAACGAGGTTTTAGGCTCGCTGCCGGATTTGCTCAAGGTCATGCAGGACCAAGAAGTGACCGTGGCAACCATCCCTCCATCACTGCTGCGTGTGCTTGACCCGGAGATTTTTGCTCGTAATTTACCTTCCTTCAAGACGCTAATTTCTGCAGGTGAAGCATGCTCGATAGAAATTGCACAACGCTGGGCGCCTGGACGGAACATGTTCAATGCGTATGGACCGACAGAAGCCACAATCGGTCCGACTTATTTTCCAATAGAGGTTGGAGTTGATGAGAATGATCACCTTGGCTTGATCGGGGTCCCGAGAAACGCGACAAGTATCCCGATTGGGCATCCTATTCCGAATATGCAGGTTTATGTTCTGGACGCACATGGTCAACTTGTACCTCAAGGTGTAAGAGGCGAAATCTATTTGGCTGGTATCGGGTTGGCGAGAGGCTACCTCAACCGCCCTGACCTGACCCAGGAAAAATTCGTATTAAATCCATTCTCTGGTGTTCCCGGAGAGCGCATGTACCGGACTGGAGACCTGGGTCGTTTCCTGCCGGATGGCAATTTGGAATATTTAGGACGAGCAGATCAACAGGTGAAACTCCGCGGCTTCCGCATCGAACTAGGCGAGATCGAGTTTGAGTTATCTACCCATCCCGGAGTACGTACTTCGGTCGTGCTCGTTAGAGAGGATTCCCCGGGCATAAAACGGCTTGTCGCTTATGTCGTCTCGAATGAGAATCGGATTGAGACGCAGGTTTCCGCGGATGAATTAAAGGCTCACCTGCGCAACAGGTTGCCTGAATACATGATTCCAGCGATCTTCTTATTCATCAAGGAATTACCTCTCACTCCGAATGGAAAGGTTGATCGAAAATCTTTACCTGTTCCTGAGCAAGCAGGATTATCGATCACATCTCCATATATTGCACCGCAAAGTGCAAACGAGCTTATGTTGGCATCGATCTGGGGGGAGGTATTAGCATACCAGCCGAATGAGGAAAGACCTACGATCAGTGTTGAGGACAACTTCTTCGAGCTGGGTGGAGATTCAATTCTGGCGATTCAGGTTATTGCCCGGGCGAATGAGGCAGGACTTCAGTTATCTCCGCGCCATTTGTTTGAAGCGCCGACCGTTGCCGGTTTGGCTGAATTGGTTGATGAAGCTCAACTAAGCTCGCAAGGGCAAGTGACTGCTGAATCCGGTCCAGGTTCTGCTTTAATGGAGCAATCTGACCAGGATGAATTCGGCTGGAGCGATGAGGATTTTAAAAATATCTTAGGTGCGATCGATTCATCCTCTTCGGATGAATGATCCCATATTAATTACCATAGGTTCACATTCAGAGACAAAATGAGTGTAGACTAATAAAGGACCGCGTAATAGGAAGGTATTATCACGTATGAATGCTTTGACTGGATTTCGATGGAGTGATTGGACACGGCTGCTGAAGGAGGTTAAATTCTCAATTGACCGGCAGTATTTCGGTCGATTTTCTCAGGTCACAATGTTCAGCCTGATGAATTCATGGTACTACCGCAACGAAAAGAGAAGTTACCAATCTGAGATAGCTAAGGCTACCATCGAACAGCCAATCTTTATCCTGGGTCACTGGCGTAACGGCACCACTCTGGTGCATGAGCTATTTGCCAGGGACCCTCAATTTGCTTACCCAAATCTATTTGAGGTCTCTCGACCATTCACATTCTTAACACGGGAACCGGTAGTCGAAAAGATGGCTGGAGATGCAGGCCCAACCAGCCGGCCAATGGACAATATGCAGGTCACTTATCGAAGTCCAGGTGAGGATGAAGCGGGCATAGCTGTATTATGCCTTCGATCACCAGCGATTGCCTGGATGTTCCCTCGTTATGAAGCTGATTATGATCGCTTTCTCACATTTGAGCATGCTGATGTTAAAGATGCACAACGCTGGCAGTTAGCCTTGGATTTATTTATGCGTAAGTTAACTGTCAGATATCACAAACCTCTGGTTATGAAATCTCCGACTCACACTGCGCGGATAAAACTGATATTAGAGTTGTATCCAGATGCGAGATTTATTCATATCCATCGCAATCCTTTTATCGTATTTCAATCCACGATGAAGTTATACAATACAGCAGTTGCAGGAGCTTATCTTCAAAATCCAAAGGATGGTAGTGTGGTATCTGGTATTCTTCGCCGGTATAAGGATATGTACGATGCATACTTTTTGCAACGAGATCTCATATCGGCAGGGAACCTGGTAGATGTACAATTTGAGGAAGTGGAAAAAGATCCGATCCAACAGATGAAGTTGATTTATGAAAAATTGGGCTTGCCAGGCTTTCAAGAAGCACTTCCCAGATTCCAGCAATATACAGAACAGGTTTCGGATTACAAAAAAAACACCCACAAACCAATCGCAGAACCGCTACGTCAAGAGATTGCTGCTAACTGGCAGCGTTGTTTCGATGAATGGGGATACACAACTAACCCAATCGAAAAGGGATAGATCCAATGGAAAATGTAGAAAATATTTACCCGCTGTCACCGATGCAGCAAGGGATGCTGTTTCATAGTTTGTTCGAGCCGAGTGCAGGACTCTATATTGAATTGCTCGCTGCTCGTTTAACCGGTCCATTGGATGTACCCCTTTTTCAGACAGACCTGGCAAAGGACAATCGACCGCCACCCAATTCTGCGAACTGCTTTCGTCTCAGAAAATGTAAAGGAACCAGTGCAGGTAGTCTATAAACAGGTTCAACTGCCTTTTGAGGAGCATGATTGGAGACAGTTCAACGAAGAAGAGCAGCACTCACGCCTTGAGCAGTATATACATCAGGAACGTATACGCGGATTTTTGCTTACCAAACCGCCCTTGTTGCGTATAGCCGTACTGCGCACGGGTGATGAAGAATATCAGCTAGTTGTCTGTCATCACCATATCTTGTTAGACGGCTGGTCAATTCCCCTTCTGATGCGGGATATCTTAATCACCTATAACAGCCTCGTCGCTGGCATTGATCCACAATTGCCAGAAAGCCGGCCTTATCGAGATTATATCGTCTGGTTAAAACGCCAGGATCTGACGGCCAGTGAAGGATTCTGGCGTAAGAAGCTGGCAGGTTTCAGCGCGCCTACACCATTATCGGTGACACGCTTGAATCCGTTAGCCTTGACCGATGAACCTGAGTTTAAAGAGATCGAGGTGCAACTCAACGAGAAAGCCTCCACCAACCTGGTGATGATGGCGCGACAGCAGAGGATTACCCTTAATACCCTGGTGCAGGGTGCCTGGTCTATCTTGCTAAGCCGTTACAGCGGGGAAGAAGATGTCGTTTTTGGTGTCACCGTATCTGGTCGACCAGTGGATTTGGCTGGCTCAGAGAATATGATTGGCTTATTCATTAACACGTTACCGTTCCGTGTACAAGTTGACCGCGAAGCACCGCTAGGCGAGTGGTTAAGGCAGCTTCAGAATGAGCAGGTGGAGATCCGGCATTATGAATATACCCCGCTCGTGCAAATCCAGGGGTGGAGCCAGGTACCACGCGGTACACCGCTTTTCGACAGTTTGCTGGTTTTCGAGAATATCCCCGCCGGCGCGTTACAGACTGGCGGGAAAAGCAGCGTCAATATCGAGGGTGGATCCTCTGTATCGTATACCAATTTCCCATTGACGGTGGTAGCTGTACCCGGCGAGGAGATGCTCATCAAAATTTCCTACGACGCACAGTTGTTTGATCCAGCTACGATCCAACGAATGATGAGCCACCTGAGTACTTTATTAGAGGCAATGCCATCCTATGTCTCGCGCCGCCTGGTGGAGATTCCCATGCTGACCGCGACTGAGCAGCGGCAACTTCTCGAAGAATGGAATATTCCCCATTCAACCTATAGATCCGATCGTTGCATTCATCAGTGGGTGGAGGAGCAAGTTCTAAAAACACCTCAATCAATCGCAGCCACATTCGAAGCTGTCAGCCTCACCTATCTTGAGCTAAACCAACGCGCTAATCACCTGGCACATTATCTGAAATCACTTGGGGTTGGTCCCGAATCGCTGGTGGGTATCTACCTTGAGAGGAATTTAGACGTGGTGGTAGCCATCCTGGGCATCTTAAAATCAGGTGGCGCGTATGTTCCACTTGACCCCGCCTATCCGGCAAGCCGGCTGGCCTTTATCGTTGAAGATTACTCACGCGCACAGCAATCCTTTGGTGGGTCTGAACAACCGTCTGTGCTCATTACCCAAGCGAGCATGTTAGCAAATCTGGTGCAAACCAGCGCTCAATTGGTTTGCATGGACACGGATTGGGAGAAGATAGTACAGGAAACCGGCGGAGAAATCGATCCTGGCAATCTCGACAGCGGAGTGAAGCCTGAAAACTTGGCGTATGTCATTTATACGTCTGGTTCCACCGGGAAACCGAAGGGCTGCATGATCACGCATGCGAACGTGGTCAGGTTGTTTTACGCCACAGATGACTGGTACCACTTTGGACCTGCTGACGTCTGGACATTGTTCCACTCTTATGCCTTCGACTTCTCTGTTTGGGAGATATGGGGTGCGTTATTTTATGGCGGTCGTCTGGTGGTTGTGCCCTACCTGGTCAGTCGTTCAACAGACGCTTTTTATGATCTCCTCTGCCAGGAAGGGGTAACGGTGCTCAACCAGACGCCTTCTGCCTTCAGGCAGCTCATTCGTGCGGAGGAGGCTTCTGGCGTATGTCCAGACCTGGCACTTCGCTATGTCATCTTTGGCGGTGAAGCCCTGGAGCTGCAGAGCTTAAAGCCATGGTTTGAACGCCATGGCGATCAGAAGCCACAGCTTGTAAATATGTATGGAATTACCGAAACAACCGTCCATGTCACTTATCGCCCTATTTACGTGCGGGATTTGGATACAGCTCCTGGCAGCGTGATTGGTGAGGCAATCCCCGATTTGCAGGTGTACATCCTGGATCAGTCTTTCCAGCCTGTACCCATTGGCGTACCCGGTGAGCTCTTTGTTGGTGGGGCGGGTGTGGCAAGGGGCTATCTCAACCGGCAAGAGCTGACCGACCAGCGCTTTGTTCCGGGAATGTTTGGCCGGTCGTCTGACCAGCGTGTTTATCGTTCAGGCGATCTGGCGCGCTACCTGCCAGATGGAGATATCGAATACCTGGGGCGCATCGACCACCAGGTGAAGATTCGCGGCTTTCGTGTGGAATTAGGCGAGATTGAAAGTGTAATCGTCCAATTTCCCGGGGTACACGAGGCAGTTGTTCTTGCTCGTGAGGATGGTGGTCATAAGCGTCTGGTGGCATATCTGGTGGCGAAGAAAGGCAGCGAGAATTTGCAAGCCCTTGAATTGCGCAAACACGTGAGTGAGAAGCTGCCCGATTATATGGTTCCAGCATCGTTCATTTTGATGGAATCTTTTCCATTGACAACCAATGGCAAAATTGACCGTGCGGTTTTACTGGCAATGGCAGTGCCAGAGCAAGCCCGAATGGCAATCGAGAAGCCGTTCGAGCCCCCGCAGACGCCTGAGGAGCAGTCGATGGCTGGCCTGTGGGCACAGCTGCTGGGCGTCGAGCGGGTGGGTCTGGGAGATCAGTTCTTTGAGCTGGGTGGCGACTCAATCTTGAGCATCCAGCTCGTCTCACGTGCAAAACAGGCTGGTTTTCAGATCAGCTATCGCTTATTATTTGAGCACCCGGTACTCAAGGACCTGATGACAGCGCTACAGAAGGCTGAGGCAGGCTTTGCGCAGCAGGAGATGGTCAGTGGTCAGGTCAATCTTACACCGGTGCAGCGCTGGTTCTTCGAACACCATGCAGATGCACCGGCGCATTTCAATACCTCGATCTTTCTGAAGGTCTGGTCTGGAATAAATCTCGAAATTATTCAAAAAACTCTGGATCATTTGCTATCCCATCATGACCAGCTGCGAGCAAAGTTCGAGCTGGTGGATGGCGAGTGGCAGCAATCGGTTGAGGCGGCATGTCCAGTGCCTTTCCGGGTAATCGATTTATCTGGCATACCCGCAGCTGATCAACCGGCAGTTCTTGAAGCCCAGGCGGCGGCGATCCAGGCAGAGCTGCAGCTTGATCAACCACCTTTGATTAGAGTGGTGTATTTCAAGCTGGGTGAGCAAGCTCCTGGGCGGCTGCTGTTTGTATTCCATCATCTGGTCACGGATGGGGTGTCCATGCGCATCTTCATGGAAGATTTCCAGACCACCTACCTGTACCTGATGGCAGGTGGAGAAGTCAAACTACCTCCTAAAACCATTTCTTATCAAGCCTGGGCAAACCGGCTGCAGGAACTATGCCAATTCATCTGAAATTCACGACGAATTGGATTACTGGGCTGGGATATCTGGTCGAAACATAACAGCTTTACCGCTTGATCATCCAGACGGCTTAAACGTATACGGGAATACGGATGATGTTACCGTATCCCTGACTGCTGAAGAGACGGCTTTGCTGCTGCACCGTCTGCCGGGTTTTTATAACTGCCGGGTATATGACGCGTTGTTGCTGGCGTTGGTGCAAACATTCGCTGGATCCCAGGCGACCAAACAGGCTTGTTGGTTGAATTGGAAGGACATGGCAGGGAGGAAATACCAGGTACAGCATTGGAAGGGGCTGACCTGTCTCGATCTCTGGGCTGGTTTACCAGCATCTTTCCGGTGTATTTTGAGCTCCAGTCTGCAAAGGGGAATGCACAATTGCTGCATGAAATTTCGCGGCAAGTTCACCAGGTGCCTAATCGCGGAATTGGTTATGGGCTGCTGCGATACCTTTGTGAAGATCAATATGTAAGGCAAACCCTATCGAATATACCCCAACCGGATATCAATTTTAACTATCTTGGACAGTTCGACCAAACTGGCGTAGAGATACCTGGCATTCCGGAGGTGTCTACCCCGGATGGTCAGGTGATGGAAAATCAGCGAAACAGTGCAGATGGGGCGCAAGAGACTGCGTTGGAACTGGCACCAGAATTCTCGGGTGCGGAACAAAACCCTGATAGCCGCCGGAGCAGCAAGCTTTATGTGGTCGCAATTGTGAACGGAGGTCAGTTGAGCCTGCGCCTGTTATACAGCCGCGGTTTGCATGACCGCACAACCATCGAGCGCTGGGCTGGGATTTACATGGATCATGTGCGTGCGCTGTTGGAGGAGATGCGATGAAAAGCAGCTCCTGGCTAACCATTCCAAAAGCAAATCCGAATGCAAAATTACGATTATTTTGCTTCCCATATTCTGGTGCTCCTGCGTCGATGTATTATCAATGGGCTAATCTACTACCCGATTCCATCGAGGTGTGCCCCGTGCAGTACCCCGGCCATGGGACTCGAATCGCTGAGCCATTGATGCTGGACCTTCCAAAGTTAATACAAGAGGCCGGGAATGCTCTTAACCCGTATTTCGACAAACCGTTTGCTTTTTTTGGTCACAGTATGGGTGCACTGGTCAGTTTTGAGCTGGCGCGCTGGCTGCGTAGGAATAATGGAGCATCACCTCTCTACATGTTTGTCTCGGGGCATACCGCGCCGCAATTGCCTGATACCGATGAGCCGATTCATACCCTGCCACATGATCAGTTTGTTGAGAGACTGCGAACACTCAACGGCACGCCGGAAGATGTGCTCCAAAACGATGAGCTGCGCGACCTGGTAGTCCCGATTTTGAGAGCCGATTTTACCATTTGTGAGACCTATGTCTATCAACCAGAGCCGCCATTCGATTTTCCGATATGTGCCCTTGGTGGCCTGTCCGATCATTATGTGACTCGCCAGAGCCTTCAAGCCTGGCAGGAACAGACGACCATTCCGACAAGCGTGCGCATGTTTCCGGGAGACCACTTTTATCTAACAAATTCACGAATGTTGTTAATTCAGGTAATCGCTCGCGAGTTATTGCCCTATCTATGAGTGCGTAAATCTGACCGGTGATGCTTTCGGTGGAGCTGCCCGGTTCCACCTATCGGTTATTATTTCCAACGACATAAAAATCTAATAAAAATTAATAGTGACGAAACTATACTAATTTCGTTATATTTGTTGGAAGCCTTAGCTTTAAGGCAAATGATGATTCTTGGTGAAAATAGGAGGACCAATGCATTCAAGTAACCGGCTAACACTTTTCTTCATATCTGCAGCCCTGGTGCTGGCAGTCTTGTTCTCAAGCGCCTTTTCAGCACAGAGCCCGGCGGCTGCCCAATCCGAGACCGCGGTCCCATTCGTCTCACTTAAGACAGCGGATAAGTCGGCAATTTTCCCAACAGAAACCGTAAATTACACGATCCATCTGGAAAACAACAGCGACGAAGCGGCAACTGCCAATGTGGTGGATATTCTTCCGTCAGAAATGACCTTTGTTGCCTGCGCGGCGATTTCTTTCCAGCCCTGCATCTATCACGCCAACAATAATACTGTGGAGTGGACTCCGTTCCTTGTCCCGGCGCACACTGTGGCGGACCTGGTTTTCACTGCCAAACCGGCAGTAGTGGTTACCCAGGAGACGCTCACCGTGAACGCAGCGACCGTTTCTATCGTTGGTGTAGAGACCGGTGGTGGTTTATTCAACTATCCTGTTGCTGTCGTCAACCTGCTGCCGACTCCTCAGCCATTGAACGCTTATAAAAGTGCTTCACAGCGCTTCCTGGCTCCTGGTGAGACCCTGACGTATACCATCCAGGTGATCAACAGTGATGTCACCAGCAAGGTCGTGGAAGTGGTCGATGCCATTCCGGCGCAGCTCGAGTTCCAGGTCGGATCGCAGAGCCACGCTGGCGTGTGGGATCCTGCGTTAAGACCTTAACGTGGAATCTGACTGTGAACCCTCAGGAAGAGGTAGACCTGACCTTCAATGTCAAGATTGCCCAGGGTGTGGATCTTTCCACACGGGTAGCAGTCACCAACCAGGCGCTTGTAACCTTCAGTGATCCACGCGACCCAACCGCTGAACCCGGAATTTTTACGGTGAAGGATACCATTTACCTGGTTCAGACACCGGTAGGCGATGATCATGTTCGCCCGGTAGTTGACAGCGTGAAAATCGGCGATGCGGATGTCCTGACGAATCCGAATGTCACCCTCCATATCCAGGCCAGCGACAACAGCGGTGCAGTTGCATGGATGTGGGTGCGGGAATGGTCGGTCAAGCGTGTCTCCGGGCAGGATGTCTACAGCCAGGGTCGCTCGACTGGATGGGTGCCATTCCAGGCAGAATACCCCTGGACCCTTGCCTCGGCTGACGGCGTTCACTTCGTCGCAGTCGTTGTTGCCGATGCCGAGTACAACCGATCCATGCTTTCAGCTAACGCGATCGACTTCGCCAGCCTGACCAAGGATCAAGCCAGCACCAGCGGCGTTGCCCTGGTCCCTTACCTGGTGAACTACCAGGCTGGGCAGGCAGTCAATGCGACGCTGACCATCACATCGGGTGATGCAGATTTATACGTCTGGTACCCCAATAACTTTGATGAGCCCGACCAGCAAAGCGTCAATCCTGGGACGGCAACCGAAGCGATCGGCTTCACTGCTCCTGAGACGGGCGCGTATATCATCCTGGTACATGCCAAGGCAGCGACAACCTATCACCTCAGCCTGACACCTGTCGGTGGACCGGCAGCCGCAGGCATCGTAAAATCTGAAGGTCTATCTGCCTTCACCAGTGAGCCAGTCTTCTCAGCGATTGGTATGAATCCAATCGGTGTGATTTCTTCCATCACTGCGCAACCTTACAAGGTTCAACTACCGATGATCCGCTTCAAGTAATCGGCGGCTACACACGGTAGATCAGTAAAATCGCACCTTAAGAATAGTGACTTGTTGGCTCAATGCCAGGGATGGCCTGGCGGTGAAGCATGAAATCGCTCCAATCGCCAGGTCATCCCAAAGAGAGTTGCAAAAACGAATGCAACTGCAATTTAATGGCATTGAATGGCGGTATAATTTACCCGGTTTGGTTGAGGGAATCAGACTGATCGAACCAGGAGAATACCAGCCAGATGGTGCCACCGAATCAAGATGAGCGCAGTCTTGTGGATCGAGCTGTAGCCGGCGATACAGATGCTTTTGGCGAGCTTTACTCCCAAAACCTGGATGCCATATACCGGTATATCTACTACCGCACCGGGCACCAGCAGGATGCTGAAGACCTCACCGAGCATGTGTTCATCAAGGCATGGGAAGCTCTGCCAGGATATCGAGATTTTGGCCATCCGTTTAAAAGCTGGCTGTACCGGATAGCCCATAATGTGGTCATCGACCACCACCGGCGGCAGCGGACGCAAAGCGAATCGATCCAGGAAGTTTATGTGGAGCTACGCGAGAAGTCTCCTGCGACTGCACTGAGTGAGGTAATCCGGAATGAGGATATGGCAAAACTTACGCATGCAATATTGTCTTTGTCCTCTGAACAGCAACAGGTGATTGTCCTCCGCTTTGTAGAAGATCTGAGCCACGCCGAGATCGCGCACATTCTTGGAAAAAATGAAGGTAGCTGTCGAATGATCCAGCATCGCGCTTTAGCAGCCTTGAATAACCTGCTGAGCAGCGAATAAAGGAAAGCAATAATAATGAATATATCTAATGAGAATCTTCTTGATCAATGTTTGAGAGATATCCAATCCGGAAAAGCAACTCTGGAGGAATGCCTGGACCAGTATCCAGAGCAGCGTGAAGAATTGGAACCCCTGCTTAATTTGGCGATGCGCTTGCAATCGGTAGAAAAAATCGGCGCGCCGAAGGAATTTCGACATGCCAGCAAGGCTCGTTTAATGAAATTCCTTGCGGGTTACGATACTTCGAAATCACGACGAGTGCAAACCCAGCACCGGTCGTCTCAGCCTGGGGCAGCTTCCAAAAATCCGAGCTGGCTTAACATATTCTCGAGTCGTGCACTCATTCCAGTGATCGTCACGCTTCTGATCGTTGTCATTTTGGCTGGAGGAGTATTTACAGTTTCTGCTCAGGCGTTGCCAGGAGAAACGTTGTACCCGGCTAAGTTATTCGCTGAAAATGTACGGCTGAGTATTTTCAGCTCTAGCTTAGGTGCAGGTCAGGTTCATCTTGCGGCTGCAAATAACCGCATCTATGAAGTCGAAACGCTGACTGCGCTCAATCTGGATGGTGAGATTCCTGTTGCTTTAGATAACTACAAAGTCCATGTTGCCGCGTTGAGTGAATTTGCTGGACAGGATCCACAGACCTTCCAACGGGCTGAGGTGGCTTTTGTTCAGGAAATCGAGCAGACTCTTGGTGTCAATGAGGATCGATTGTCTGCCTTATCTGGAGAAGTTCCGATCGATCTGCGCGAGATCATCGACGAAGCCTTGCAGGTTTCGCGGGAAGCGCGCCAGGTCGTTCGTGATGTATTGGCGAGCCTGCCCAATTATCCGGTTCTGAATCCAACCCTGCCTGGCTGGATTTCAGAGACCATGACGGCTTACCCGATGTACACCTACACACCGCCATCGTCTACGGAAGCTACTCCGCCGGATTATCGCGGTACACCTACGGTGTACTCAAACATCGGGCAGTTGCCAACACTGATCGCGACATTTATTGGTGATCCGAGCATGATATTTACTATCACTCCTGAGCTCCCACGCTTACAAACCCTCTGGCCGACCATTTACCCGACACTGGTAGATATCGCCACGCGGCTGCCGCAAATTACTCAAACCCCGCGCCCGAACCAGCGCCCACGGCCAATCATAACCACGCCGAGCCCTCCAACCACACGGCCATAAGTCAAGCATCGCCAGCGTGTAAAATGAGTGGGCAGCGGTACAACCGCTGCCCACTCATTTGTTTTGATTTCCAGGCTGTATCCGGTCAGGTTCGTTGAATTTTGTAAAGATTCATTGAAGAAATTGAGTTTTTTACTGAATTTAAACGCTGGTTATGGTAAATTGCAACATATAATAGCAACCAGGTAGTTATTTTGTAATTAATGTAGAGAGATCGTAAAGTAAAAATGGTACAAATTCCAGTTGCCCAGACCATGCGTACAGTGAAACTGCCCCAGGATGGTCGATCAAAGCCGCGCCGCCCGGCATTCGTGGATCTTCATAATGTGGTGAAGATCTATGAAGGCGCGGCAGGTCGCTATACGGCTTTAAAAGGCATCAATTTGCGCGTCGATCCTGGGGAATTCCTGGCGGTGGTGGGTAAATCGGGCAGCGGCAAATCAACCTTGATGAATATGGTCACGGGCATTGATCGTCCAACTGCAGGCGAAGTGACCATCGGTGGCTTACCAATTCATAAGTTGTCTGAAGGCCAAATGGCAAAATGGCGCGGCACCAATGTTGGTGTGGTATTCCAATTTTTTCAATTACTGCCAACGCTGACCGTAATCGAAAACGTCATGCTGCCAATGGATTTTTGCCACAAATATCCACTACGCCAGAGAAAAGAGCGCGCCTATCATCTGTTAGATCAGGTGGAGCTTGGCGACCAGGCCGCAAAATTGCCATCCGCTCTATCTGGTGGGCAGCAGCAAAGGGTGGCGATTGCACGCGCCTTGGCTAATGATCCCCCGATGCTGGTGGCTGATGAGCCGACGGGGAACCTGGATTCAAAAACAGCCCAGTCAATCTTTGATTTATTTGAACACCTGGTGCAACAAGGCAAGACGATCATCATGGTCACCCATGACCAGGATATTGTAAAACGGGTAGCCCGGACGATATTTCTGATGGATGGTCGCATCGTGGGTGACCAGCTCAAAGAACCAGCAGCTACGGCTGCTCAGCCGGAACCTGTCCAAACCGAGGCTCCCCAGAGTGAGGCTGTTCCGGTCGAAGCAGAGATCGTTGATGGGGTGGATATCCGCCAGGTTCGGCAGCGCATCCGGGCGATCTTGAATTCACCCGGCCAGGCAGTCCCCCGCTTACGTCAGGAATTAATCAACGCTCCCAGGGACAAACAGGCTCGAGAGGTCATATACAAAATCATACTAGATGAAGTAACCTACAGGGCAGAGAAAGCTGAAAGCGCAGGTCAGTTTGACGAAGCACGTAATTATTGGAAAATTTTAGTCGATGCTTCGAATGTATAATTTAAATAACAATAGGTATTATCCAGTTCATATAGGATGGATCGATGGATAAACAGCCAGGAACAAATCCCAGCCAGAATAACCCGAGGTCAGTCAGCTGCCCATTTTTGGGGATGCAGAGTGATCCGCAGACCCATGTTGGAGTAGCAGATGAGCGGAACTGCTGTCATCTGCTGAAACCGCCGCCTTCCGTGGCAGGCGCCTACCAGCAAGGCTACTGCTTGAGTGAGAATTTTCGCGAATGCGTGGTATATGCCAACTCAGGCGAGGGCAGTATTCCTGCTGAGCTTTTTGCCGAACCGATTGGCAGGCGCGGAGCAGCCGCTCGCAGGAGCAGCGAGCGCCCAAGCAGGCCGGTCCTGATCGAGCAAGAGCCCGATCTGGTTGCTGAAGCCGCCATACCTTTGATCGGTGATGACGAGGACCTGACCAGCCAGCTTCATGAGCAGGCATTGAACCACTACGAACAGCTTGGCGCGTCAAAGCGCGGCAGGAACTGGTGGATGGTATTGCTGGTGCTGGCGATACTGGTTTTGATCGGTATGACCTATATGACCATCCAGCGCTGGCAAAATGCTCAGGCTGCTCAGGAATCAGCCCTCGCCACGGCGCGCCAGAACTCGCTCTCCACGGCAGTGCAAAACCTGGCGACGGTATCCGATACCTACGCCACCGCTGCGGCAATCGTCAAGAATGAAGAACTAACTCAAACCGCCCAGTTGGTCCTGACTGCAGCAGCGGAAGCGCGCACCACCCAGCAGGCATTTGAAGAAGCCACCGCCCAGGTGTTGAGTGTCGCTCAAACCGCCACGGCTGGCATTGCCAGCTGCCAGGACCTGTCGTCCACCAGCTTTGAGATCGTCTCCGGGCCCACCCTGGTGCCGGAGGCTGGCACAATTATTGGCAGCGGCAGCCCTCCGCTTGAGGAAGCGACAGCCACATGGATGGTGAAGAACAACACGAACTGCGGCTGGGACCAGCTTTTCCTGTGGTCGACCGGTAACAACCAGATTTTGCAGCCCTTGATGAAGAAAGACGGTGTAGAGATCAAGTTTGCCACCGAGCCAGGCAAGCCGATGGTGAGCCCGGGCGAAGTGATCGAGCTGGTCATAGTCGTCGAGCCGGAAAATGCAAAATTCATCAAGGGTGATTGGGTAATGGTGATCAACGGTTTGTCGCTATTTGCGCAGCCGCACCTGGCGGTGGATGAAGATAACTGGGTGAAAATTACCCTGGTAACTCCTACACCCACGCGTGGAATCCGCACACCAAGACCACCATCGGGATCACCTACTGATACAGCACCGCCGAACAGACCGACAGACACACCATTGCCTGGCCGTCCTTAAAACAACCGGATCTTAAACTACTGTGTTCCACTAAAATGATAATTACCCCTCGCTGGCGTAAAGTTCTCCGGGACCTGTGGAGCAATAAGACGCGCACCCTCCTGGTGGTGCTCTCCATTGCGGTGGGCGTGGCTGCCATCGGCATGGTGGCAGGCGCCTACGCTATCATCTCGCGCGAGCTGCCCGCGGCGTATGCCGCCGTCAACCCTGCCAGCGCATTAATGTTCACTGCGCCTTTTGACGATGATCTGGTGCGCGTCATCAGCAATGTGAACGGGGTGGATAATGTTGAAGGACGCTTTAACCTGAATGTCCAGGCGAAAACCGGGCCGAACAGCTGGCAGACCATGCGCTTGCTGGTGATTCCAGATTTTAAGGATATTCGAGTTAATAAAATTATCTCCCAGGCTGGCGCCTGGCCGCCCGGCAAAGATGAAATCATCGTCGAGCGGTCCTCCATGAATATGATCAACGCCAGGCTGGGAAATGATCTGGTGATCGAAACACCGGATGGTAAAACCCGCACCCTGACCATCAGCGGACTGGCGCACGATATCAATATCCCCTCGGGCATCTTCACCGGTCAGGCGAGCGGGTACATCACATTCGAAACACTGGCAAATCTGGGTTATCCCACGACCTACAACCAGCTTTTGTTCACCACTGAAAACAAAAGCAAAAATCCCCAGCAGGTGATTGAAGTCGCCGACCGGGTTGCCGAGAAGCTCCGCAAAGGCGACCGGATGGTCTATTCGGTTGTGCTGACCAATCCTGGTCGCCTGTGGTTCGAGCCTTACATGACGCCAATGGTGTCGATATTAGGCATCATGGGTGTAGTCATTCTTCTGGTCAGCGGCTTGCTGGTGATCAACACCATCTCTGCATTGATCACCCAACAGATCCGCCAGATCGGGATTATGAAGGCGGTAGGAGCGAGCTCCTGGCAGGTGTATTGGATGTACACCATCTACGTACTGATGATCGGGCTGATTGCATACTTCATTGCTGTTCCGATCAGCAAACTGGGAACGCGCGTGATGGTGCTCATCTTAATGCGCATCATTAATTTCGATATCACCAACTTTGGCACACCGCAGCTCATCCGCACAATACAGATGATCCTCAGCCTGGGGGTGCCGGTGCTGGCTGCCTCCCTGCCCATCCTTATTGGAGTACGGCTCAGCGTGCGAGAAGCTATCAGTGATTATGGGCTGTCAAAAACGCGTTTTGGTCAGAGTAATTTTGACCGGTTGATCGGAAATCTGCGCGGTTTGCCCAGGCCTGTCCTGCTGTCCTTGAGAAACACCTTCCGCCAGAAGGGGCGCCTGACGCTTACCTTGTTAGCGCTCTCGATTGGCAGCGCGATCTTCATTGCAGTCAGCAGTGTTTATGCCGGGCTGAACCGCACGATGGATCAGTCTATGAGTTATTATGGCTTTGATCTGGTGGTCTATTTCAGCCGTGCTTACCGGATTGAACAAATAGCTAATGAGGTTCAGCAATCACCTCAGGTCGAAACGGCAGAAACATGGGATGGTATCAATGCCCGGGTCAAGCTGGAGGATGGCTCCGAGAGCGAAAGCCTGATGCTGCTGGCATTGCCGCCGGATACCGAGCTGATCAACCCCAGTCTGCTTGCCGGACGTTGGTTGGAACCGACCGATCAAAATACGGTAGTGATCAACACCGATGTGCTGGACTACGACCCAAAGCTCAAGATAGGCAGCCAGATCCTGCTGAATACCGGCGATAAAGAAATCCAGGCAGAAGTAGTGGGGATCGCGCGCTCGGTGTTAAGCGGGCCGATAGCGTACATCAACCAGGCAGATTTTTCGCGCAGCACCGGCCGCTATGGGCTGGCAGGGGCGGTGTATATCCGCACAAATGCAGAGACCGAGGAACAGCGGCAGCAGACCGCCCTGCAATTGGATGAGAATTTTGAGCGAGCTGGTTTACGAGTAGGATCTACATCTACAGTCGGAGAGCTGCGCGAATCGATGGTTAGCCAGTACAGTGTGATTTTCGTGTTCTTAATGATGATGGCGGTTTTGCTCACCGTAGTCGGTGGATTGGGCTTGTCCGGCACGATGAGCTTGAATGTCCTCGAACGCACCCGGGAGATCGGTGTGATGCGGGCGGTTGGAGCAACCAACGGCTCTGTGATGCAGATTGTGATCGTTGAAGCCGCTGTGATTGGCATCTTAAGCTGGCTGATCGGTTTGCTGTTGGCATTTCCACTGAGCTGGCTCATGGGTAATGTGATTGGTCAGGGGTTCTTACAGGAATCGCTGCAGTTCACATTCTCCACTGGTGGCGCGCTGTTATGGCTGGTAGTGGTAATCTTCCTGGCTTTGATCGCCAGTGTTTTCCCATCCCGCCGGGCGGTACGTCTGTCTGTGCGCGAAGTGCTGGCTTATGAGTAAGCGACAATTTGGTTAAGGAAATTATGGACCTCGGTTTCGTTCTGAGGACTTAATGTAATAGATTTTTGGGAGAGAAGAAAAAATGAAACGAGCTGCGATAATCGTATCTGTTTTGGCGGTAGTTGTGATCATCATATTCCTGGTTGTTTGGAATCTGAACATGCCTGCCGCGCCGCAAAATGTTCAAGGGCAAACTCCGGCAGCCCAGCAGCAGGCTGGGCAGGAGACGCCGAAGGCGCTGGCAACGCTGAATCCAAATATGGTAGCTGCTGAATGTAAGATGGTTCCAGCGAATTATGTCAATCTGAGCTTTAATACGGGTGGTTTAGTCTCTGAAATCCTTGTAAATGAAGGCCAGGAGGTAAAGCCAGGTCAGATCATGGCGCACTTAAGCAATCAGGAGCAGGCTCAGGCGTCTGTGACTTCTGCACAGCTAGATTTGATTATTGCCCAGCAGGCTTTGAAAGCACTATATGATGAAGCGCCGTTACGGGCAGCCGAAGCGCTTCAGGCTTTAGCCAATGTCCCCCAGGCCGTGGCGGATGCACAAAACGCCTTACAGAACCTGCAAACAGGTGTCGTGAACCAGACAGATATTGACGTGGCAAAAGCCAACCTGGATCTGGCGGATAAAAAGTTGAGAGCGGCTCAGGAAGCTTACCGGCCCTATGAAAACAAGACGGATGACAGCCTGACGCGCGCTTCGCTGTTAAGTAAACTCTCTCAAGCCGAGAAAGAATACGATGGAGCCTTAAGAAAATACAACTCCCTGATCGGCGGGCCGAGCGAGTCGCGCATCAGCCAGGCGGAAGCAGATCTGGCAGTTGCCATGGCGAAACAAGCTGAGGTGGAGCGCCGTTATGAAATCCTGAAGAACGGCCCAGATCCGAATGAGGTTGCTTTAGCGCAAGCTCAGGTCGCCAATGCAGAAGCAATGCTTGCTGCGGCGCAGGCGTCGCTGCTTAACATGGAATTGCGGGCGCCTTTTACCGGGACGGTCGCTTCTTTGGATCTCAAGGTTGGCGAGTATGTTGGTCCCGGGGTACCGGTATTGTTGGTGGCTGATTTTGCCAACTGGCTCGTAGAGACAACAGACCTGACCGAGCTTAACATCGTGCGCATCGGCGTGGGTGACCCTACCACGATTACGTTTGACGCCCTGCCGGATATCAATTTCATTGGCACAGTACAATCCATCAGCACGGTGGGAGAAAACCGGCAGGGTGATATTACCTATAACGTTTATTCGGATTTAGATCAAATCGATGAGCGCTTGAAATGGAATATGACCTGTTCCGTTGCCATTAAGCCTTAAACGGGCTTTCGAAAGCTCTTTGATAGTGAGGAGCAACGAATTCAATTCTGACCAGCGTGGACGGTGGATGGATTTCGGGAATTTCCCTCTGTCTGAGATAAGATTGAGGTTATAAGTAAAGATTGTTTTGAATCACGCCAATGGTTATTTGGCGTGATTCATGCATGCACAAATAACCAAAAATGGCCTGGTCGGGCGCCTTGGAAAATTGAGCCGAGCTGGAAGAAAATGAGATTATTCCGACGGCAGGGCGGAGCGCGCCGTTTTATTTGCATCCTAGAATTTACTCTTTGTTTCTGTATCTCCTTCGTCTTGCTGTATTGGACTTCTAAATGAAGATCTCCATCATCATTCCGGCACATAATGCTGGAGCAACGCTAAGGCGTTGCCTGGAGGCTGTTTATTCTTGCCAGGGAGCTAAGTTTGAGTGCATCGTGGTCGATGATAGCTCAACAGATGCAACATCCCAGGTGGCAGGAGATTACCCTGTGCAGCTTGTGATGATGACCGGCGGTCCGTATGGTCCCGCCGAAGCCCGCAACCGGGGCGCGCAGCAGGCAGTCGGTGAGATTCTCCTCTTTCTCGATGCGGATGTGCTGCTGCCTGCAGATGGGTTAATCAAAATTGCCTTGCTGTTCGAAATGCAGCCAGGGATCAGCGCAGCCTTCGGCTCATACGACGATGCTCCGGAGGACTCTGGCTTTCTCTCTCAGTACAAAAACCTAACTCATCATTACGTTCATCAATCCGCCCGGCAGAATGCCTCGACGTTCTGGAGCGGCTGCGGTGCAATCCGCAAGTCTATATTTTTCGAACTTGGAGCATTTGATTCTAACCGCTACCCCCGTCCGAGTATTGAAGATATCGAGCTTGGCACACGGTTGAAAGCTGCCGGACATGAAATCCGCCTGCTCAAGGATTTGCAGGTGAAGCACCTGAAACGCTGGAGTCTGGCAGGCCTGATCAAGACGGACGTACTGCACCGGGGAATCCCCTGGACGCGGTTGATTTTACGCAATCGCAAGCTGCCAAATGATCTGAACCTGACCTTACCCCAAAGATTTGCTGCACTGCTAGCCGTGCTTCTGGTCGGGATGCTGATCGCCGGGTTGGTCCTGCCCAATGGTGTTTTGCTTCCACTGGCGATCCTCCTTTACCTGCTGGTCATCGATTGGATGGCATGGGACCAACCTTCAACCTGGCAGCAGGCGGGCTGTAGACCGCTCCCTGCTGCTGCGCTTGCCACAGGATGTATCCTTTTAGGATTAATCTCGGGAAATCAATGGCTGCTAATCCCCCCAGTCGTTGTCCTCATAGCGGCATTGACTCTCCTGATCATCGGGAAGTTTTCTCTGTCTATTCGCAGTGTTTATTTCATTGGGGTTTACTTCGTCGCTTTCGGATATATCATCATTGTTCTGGCATTCTTACCGGTCTGGTACTGGCTTGGGGTGCTGACCCTTCTCGGGGGAGTCGCCATCGTAAATATGAATATGCTGCAGTATTTCAGCCGTTTGCGCGGCATTTTTTTTACATTCGCAGTATTTCTGATGCATATTTTCTATTACTGGTACAGCATGATTGCACTCATCACGGCTCTTATCCAGCATCTATTTTCCGGAAAGCGAGAAAAAAGGCTTGCCTGAAACCTTGAGCCGGCGCAGTCACCTGATCCTGATCGTGAGCCTGGTTTTATTGCTCATAATCTCGTTACTGGCGCGCCTTTACCAGCTTGATAGCGGAATCTGGTTGGATGAGATGACCACCTATCTGACCTACGCAAGACTGCCATACGCGCAAATTGCCACCACGTTTAAATCAGAGAACCAGCATTTTCTATACTCGATTCTGGCGCATGCATCCTTTTCAATTTTTGGCGAAAGCACCTGGGCGCTCAGGTTGCCAGCGGTTCTGTTTGGCGTAGGCAGCATTCTGGGGTTATATCTTTTCGGCCGGTTGGTCACCCAGCCGCTAGAAGCGCTGCTGGCTTGTGGATTGATGGCTTTTTCCTACCACCACCTCTGGTTCAGCCAGAACGCGCGGGGCTACACAGGGATGCTGTTTTGGACGTTACTCTCATCATGGCTGCTAATCCTCGCCTTGCAGAAGGGTAAGTGGATTTACTGGCTTGGATTTGCAGCTTCAGCCGCTCTCGGTGTTTACACCCACCTGACGATGATTTTTGTCCTGGCAGGTCAGGGAATGGTTTTTTTGCTTCGTTTGATCAGCCGGAAAAACCGCTCCAGTTCATCTTTTTGGCGGGGTTTTACCGGATTTGGGATCTCAGGTTTGTTGATTGCCATCCTGTACGCGCCGGTCTTCAACCAGATGCGCCAGGTGATCGGTGGCACGCAGGAAAGCGTGGTGACCGAGTGGAAAAGCCCGATCTGGACAGTTTTGGAGCTTATCCGTGGCATGCAGGTTGGTTTCTCTACCAGCTTGCTCGCTGCCCTGGCGTTGGGTATCTTTGCCATCGGCTTATGGAGTTACTGGCGAAGCTTTCCTGAAGTGGTTGGTCTCTTATTAATTCCACCGGTTCTGGGCGCCGCCATAACGATTGCAATTGGGCATCACCTGTGGCCGCGCTTCTTTTTCTTCGCCATTGGATTTGGCAGCCTGGTGGTCATGCGCGGAGTTTCAGTGCTTGCCAGGTGGTTAAGCAAGCGGCTCAGGCTCACAACGGTGCAAGCGAGCTGGCTGGGCTTGGGATTGAGCCTTTGCCTGATTCTGGTTTCAGCAATTTCCATGCCTTTCGCCTACGGTCCGAAACAAGATTTTCGTTCAGCTATGGCATTCATAGAAACCCAGGCTGAGCCAGGCGACGATGTCGCAACGGCGGGAATCGCCAGTTATGCTTATCATGATTTTTATCCTACGAAATGGATTGAGGTAGAGTCTGCAAGTGATCTTCAGAGTATCATGGCAGAGAACAAGCGTACCTGGCTGGTGATTACATTCCCTGAAGTTTTGCGAGCTGTACAACCTGAGATTTGGCAGTTGGCGCAAACGGATTATTCTTTAATCAATGAGTTTCCCGGTAGTGTAAACGCTGGAACGATTTACGTCTGGCGTTACGACAGACCATAGCGCATAAGGACGATAAGGATGATCACAAGCGATCCCGTCAGTGTGGTGATCCCGGCATATAACGAGCAGGATTCCGTTGCGAATCAAATACGCGCGGTACATGATGGTCTCATAGGTAGTGGTCGTGCATTTGAGATTATTGTTGTAGATGATGGCTCCACAGATCAGACTGGCGACGAAGCGGTGAAGGCAGGCGCCCGGTTACTGCGCCATCCGGTAAATAAAGGATATGGGGCTTCATTAAAAATTGGTGTCCTGGCAGCCAGACATGACACGATTGCCATCATTGATGCTGACGGCACCTATCCTGCAGATGAAATTCCACAGTTATTGGAAAAATTATTGACTGCAGACATGGTGGTAGGCGCACGAACAGGTGAAATTGTCCATCCCAGCGGGCTGCGCCAGCCGGCGCGCTGGCTATTGCGCCAGATGGCACAGCGAATTGCCGAGCAGCCGATACCGGATCTAAACTCTGGTCTGAGGGTTTTCCGGCGCGAATGTGCAAGGCAGTATTTTTCTATCCTGTCGAACCGCTTTTCGTTTACTACGACCATCACCCTGGCATACCTGGCTGACCAATACCATATCGTATACCATCCGATTAATTACTATCCGCGCACTGGTCGCTCAAAAATCGTTCCCTGGCATTTTATGGATTTTTTGATCCTGATACTTCGTATGTCGATGATGTTCAATCCGTTGAAAATATTTGTCCCGCTGGCGTTATTCTTCAGTGGATTGGGAGTTTTGAAAACGATTTATGACGTGTTCTCTTTATTCGCTCGCTCATCGGCGAAAGGCTGGGATTTGCTGGTTCAGCCAGTACTATCGACATCCGCATTGTTATTGCTGTTTGTCGGAGTCCAGTTCTTGATGATAGGCATGGTCGCTGATGGTGTGATAAGGCGTATCGGTCAGGCTCAGCGCAGTATGGCGCCTTCATACGCTCTGGTGAATTATGAGGACTCAGAAGAGCAGTCTGATGGAAATTCCTGAGCTCTACCAGATATACCTGTTCATTGGGATGTTGATTCATAAGCTCGTATGGGAGGTGTTGAAGCGCCAATCCGGATCACGAGCGCCTGAGCATACGCCCTGGTCCTGGAGCCTGAGCAACCTGATGAAGGTGATCAAAATAGCCTTCCTGGTTTTTCTGGTCATCCAAACATTATTTCTTGATAGTTTGTTTCCCATTACAGATAATCCGAATGCAATCAGAATGATTGGAATTGGGATTTATACCCTGGGTCTGGTACTGGCGATTGTTGGTCGAATTCAGCTAGGTAATAATTGGGTCAATCTTGAAGACGCTCAGGTGCTCAGTCATCAACAGTTAGTGGATGCTGGAATTTACCGTTTTATCCGCCACCCGATCTACAGCGGAGATTTCTTGCTCGTTCTGGGTCTTGAGCTGGCATTGAATTCCTGGCTGGTCTTGATAGTTCTTCCGCTGGCAATTGTGATCTACCGACAGGCAAACGCCGAAGAGAAACTCCTGGTTGAGGCATTCCCGCAATATCCAGAATACCAGCGGCGGACCAAAATGTTCCTACCATATATTATATGATTCCCCATATCGTGATCTTAGGGGCAGGGCCAGCGGGTTTAGGAGCAGCAAGCCGGTTAGCGCGTAAACACAATTTTCAAGTCACAGTGTTGGAAAAAAATGACCAAGTGGGAGGTAATGCCGGATCGTTTGAGATCGATGGCATACCGGTAGATTTCGGCAGCCACCGGTTACATCCATCCTGTGACCTCCAGGTAATGGCTGATCTTAAACAGGTGCTGGGTGATGATCTGCTCATCCGGCCGCGTCACGGCAGGATATTGTTAAAGGGTAAATGGATACATTTTCCGCTAAAGCCTGCCGACCTGGCGGTGCATCTGCCGCTAAGTTTCACGCTGGGGGTTGCCCGAGATGTAATGCGAAAAATACTCGGTCACCTTCCATCCAATGCGAATGAGATGAGTTTTGCTACCGTTATGGAGTCTGGGCTGGGTAAAACGATCTGCCGAGATTTTTACTTTCCGTACGCCCAGAAGATATGGGGGATGGATCCGGATGAACTATCTGCAGTCCAGGCACTCCGGCGCGTCTCAGCGGGATCGTTTGGGAAAATGGCGCGTAAAGTATTTGCTTCCCTTCCGGGCAACCGTCCTCCGCTGAGTGGTAAGTTCTATTATCCCCGCCATGGTTTTGGGCAGATTTCGAATGCATTGTTGGAGAGTGCGCAATCGGCTGGTGTTTCTGTCATGCTTAACAGCCAAATCGAATCGATCAGCCATCACTCGGATGCAGGTTATCTGGTTCGGCATGTATACTCTGGAGAAATTACCGAAATCCACGCAAACCAGATTTGGTCTACTATCCCGATAACATCACTGGCGCGTATCCTCCAGCCTGCACCTCCAGAATCAATACTTCGGGCAGCGCGTAATATCGATTTCAGATCAATGGTTCTTATCTACCTGACATTGGATCAGACTCTATTCAGTGAGTATGATGCGCATTATTTGCCTGGCGCCGACATTCCAATCACTCGACTTTCTGAGCCTAAGAATTACCGGGGCGCCACCGCACCAAATGATTGTACGGTGATTTGTGCGGAATTGCCATGCAACCCAGATGATGCCTACTGGGAATTGAGCAATGCAGATTTAGGAGAGCTGGTATGCCGAGCTTTAAACCTGGCTGGGATTCCAGTGAAATCGGAGGTTCTGGGTGTTACCGTCCGCAGGCTGCGATATGCATACCCGATATACCGAAAAGGATACGAGGCATATTTCCAGGCTATAGATGAATGGGTCGGAAACCAGACAGGAGTCATATCATTCGGCAGGCAGGGATTGTTCGCCCACGATAATACCCACCACGCCCTCTATATGGCATATTGCGCGGTGGACTGTCTGGACCAGGCTGGTAAATTCGATGCTCATAAATGGCAGAATTATCGCCAGATTTTTGACACCCATGTTGTAGAAGACTAAATGATGGATTGAAGGGAGATAAAACTTTAGATGCGATATGGCTTAATTGGTTGTGGTGGTATCGGGACACTCAGAGCGAAGGCTTTACGACAAACCCCGGGAGCACAGCTCGTGGCGTTGTTTGACATCGAGTCCAACCGGTCGAAACAATTAGCGCAGCTTGTTTCTGCAGAGGTTATGCCCACGTGGGCTGATCTGGTGATGAGTGATGATATCGATGCTGTGGTTGTCTCAACGCCGCCTGACTCGCATGCAGAGCTCACGATAGCTGCACTGCAGGCTGGGAAGCATGTGTTATGCGAGAAACCGCTGGCGCGCAGCAGTCTTGAATGTCAATCGATGGTTGATGCAGCACAACAAGCTGGTCGGTTCCTGGCGACAGGTTTCAATTACCGATTTTATCCTTCTGTGATGAAGGCTCGCGATCTCCTGGCATCTGGTCGAATTGGTGAGCTGGATCACATTCGCAGTTATGCCGGTTATACTGCAGCAGATCACAGCCAGTCCTGGCTGCACGAAGCGAGTGTAATGGGAGGCGGGGCACTCTGGGATAACGGTACCCATTTGATTGACCTGACAGCCTTCTTCCTCGGAAACGTTGTGGAGGCTGAAGGATTTGCATCTGGAGCGATATGGGGATTTCAGGGGATTGAAGACAATGGATTTCTACTCTTGCGTAATCAAGATGGACGGATTGCAAGTCTACAAGCCTCCTGGACTGAGTGGAAGGGGTACAGGTTCCTGCTAGAAATTTATGGCTATAAAGGAATCATCCAAATTTCTTGTTTCCCGATGCGTACACAGGTCCAATGGGCAGAGTATCGAGGCGGCAGGTCGCGATCAACAACTTACAATTTTCCCAAAGTATTTTTGATGGAACACCTGCGTTCTTATCGTTGGATAGTGGAGCAAAGTTTCATAGCCGAATTCACCGAATTCCAATCTGCGGCATCAGGGCTGCCTTCAGTGGTAGCAACAGGTGCGGATGGGGCGCGCGCCATCCGGATCGCTGAGTCAGCCAGTTGGTATGAGAAGAAAAATGGGCGAGCCGGAATCGCTACGCCTAATTTTGGTGTTAGTGAAGCCGATTCTCAACTTGCTGTCGATTCCAGTAAATCCCATGAAGATATCAATAAATTGGTTATAAATCTCTCGATCATCGTTGTTGTTTTGAAGGGCGGAGAGATTCTGCGGCGCTGCCTGGCAGCCTTGCGCTCACAGTTGGAGGGATTTGCACTGGATGGATATAGTGCAGAAGTTATTGTGGTTTCAGATGAAAGGATGGCGGAGGTAAAAGAGATTACTGGTGAATTTCCCCAAATCACGGTCGAAGTTCTGCCTGGTCGTTATACCTACGCAACTCTGCGAAGTCATGCGGTTCAGATGTCCGGAGGTCGTATTGTAGCCATCACTGAAGATCACTGCATACCTGATCCAGATTGGTGTTTGCAGATAATGAAATCCCATAACCAGACATATTCCGGCATTGGCGGAGCGGTTGAAAAAGAGACCCCTGATTCCGCACTGAATTGGGCGGTTTATTTTGCTGACTATCTCCGGTATATGAAGCCATTGTCAGGTGGGTTGGTGCACAGCTTGACGGACTTAAATGCAACTTATAAACGTTCGGCTTTGAATGAAATCAAAGATGTATGGAAAGATGAATTTCACGAGAATGAGGTAAATGAGTATCTTCAAAGAAAAGGCGATCTACTCTGGCTTACGCCGAACATAGTGGTTCATCAGCAGCGCAGTTTTCATTTGAAAGGGGCTCTGGCTGATCGATTCGCGTTCGGCAGGTTATTTGCCAGTACCCGAGTGCGGATGGTCCCGCTCAGAAAACGGCTTATCTATCTGGTTGGTTCGCTGTTGGTACCTTTTCTACTGGTTTATCGGACTGCTCGACAAATGATGCAAAAAAAACGATATTTTAAAGAATATCTCCGGTCATCCCCATTCCTCATCTTGTTATCATTATTTTGGGGGTTGGGTGAAATGACCGGGTATCTGACGGGCGTACCAGGGAAAGGGAAGAGGAACTAGATGCAATTTAAGGGGGTTGAAATTGTTTGCCCACATTGTAAAGGCGCCTTGATCGCCGATTTACAAGCTTCTCAGCAATTCGCCTGCGTGGCTTGCCAGCAGGTCTACCCCATTATAGAGGGTATACCAGACTTTAGGGTGTTTCCAGACTCCTATATTGGCATAGATGCGGATCGAGAGAAAGCAATCTACCTGACAGCGCGATCGGAGCAGTACGATTTCGTCAGCTTTCTCGATTTCTACTACCAGTCCACACAAGTTGTAACGCCTGAGCAGGCGAGATTATACAAACGCAGTGTGCTTGCCGGGGAAGGGCGTTCCCAGGCTGCGTTGTCAGAATGGGAGGTGTGGACTGCTGGTCAAGGAACAGCTGGTAACAGCAGCTTCTTAGAAATCGGTTGTGGGACAGGTTCCTTATTGGTAGCTGCTTCGAGTAAATATTCGCAGGTTGTGGGAGTAGACATTGCATTGCGCTGGCTAATTATGGCCAAGAAGCGACTTTGCGAAGCAGGCTTGGATTTACCATTGATCTGTGCCTGCGCTGAGGCACTGCCATTTCCAGAAAAATCCTTTGATCGAATTGGAAGTGAATCAACAATCGAGCACTTAGAAGATCAAGCAAGTTCTTTCGGTGAATGTCGTCGGGTTCTTAAAGATGCAGGCTATTTATTTTTGACTACACCTAACCGGTATAGCCTCGGTCCCGATCCTCAAACAGGTATATGGGCAGGCAGCTTATTGCCTGCCAGCGTAGTGGCGAAATTGGTTACTCGCCAGGGTGGTATCCCCCCAAGGCGCCGGTTGCTCTCACGAACCCAATTAGAGGTATTGTTGCGAGATGCCGGCTTTCGGAGTCTCTACATATTCTTGCCAGAAATATCGCCAGCGCAAAGGCGTGGTATGCGAGGCGTCGGGGGACAGTTGGTCGATATTTATAATAAATTCCGGGACAAACCAATTATCCGGGATCTTCTACTCAAGATCGGTCCCATGCTAATCGTTACAGCTTCGAATTCGAATTAAGTGTGCATACTGGGTTCGGCTTATCAATTGGCGGTAGCGTGCAATTTCCTTATAAAAATATAGCCTGGATAACTGCAGGTGATATTTTTGCCAGGATGTTGAATTTCCTGGCATTCATTTATCTAGCTCGAACGTTGGGAGTTGCCGCTTATGGGGTCGTCGAGCTGGCGATTGCACTGTTGACATATTTTCAAATGATCGCAGATTTCGGAATAGAGCAGTGGGCTATCAGGTCGGTTGCACAAGGAAATCATTTACCAGATCTGGTTTCACGGATCGTTCCCCTGCGGCTAGTTATGGCAGGTGCGTCCTTTCTGCTTCTGTTAATTTTGCTTCCTTTCATCCCCGATGTGGCTGGGTTGGAAAAAATGCTGATATTGTTTGGCTTGACATTATTTGCTCAAGCCCTGAATTTAAAATGGACTTCATTGGGCAAAGAACGCATGCCGAGAGTAGCGGTTGGTTTAATCCTGGGCCAGGTGGTGTTTTCACTAGCCATCTTTATATTTATCCGTGGAGCGACATCCATATTTTGGGTACCGATTATCCGCCTGGCTTCTGAAATTAGTATGGCTGTTTATTTCTGTTGGGAATTTATCCTGGCTAATGACTGGAAAGCAATTAAATTTCGGTTGGCTAAGAGCTCTATCATAGTAAGAGATGCAGCTCCATTGGGCATCTCAAACGGTTTGGGGTTGATGGGTTATAACCTGGATACGATTTTGATCGGTTACTTAATGAGTGCACTGGCAGTGGGCTGGTACAGCGCTGCATATAAACCAGTTACCATCTTACTCTCCTTCTCTGCTGCTTATTATTCAGGTCTGTTCCCGGCGTTATCTCGTCAATTCAAGGAAAACACGCCGGTGTATCGTGAATTGGTAAACCAGTCACTCCATCTAACCGCTTTATTCGCTTTGCCGGCTGGCATCGGGTTATATTTTCTCGCTGATCCAGTTATTATGTTGATTTATGGGGACAAATATCGCGCCTCAATCCCTGCCTTGCAGATCCTGTGCTGGTCCTTAACGATAGTCATACTGCGCGGAAATTTTCGCCAGGCATTAACCGCTGCTGGTGCGCAGCGCCTGGATTTAATTGCTGCGGGGATCGCAATAACCATAAATCTGTCCTTGAATCTCGCATTAATCCCGCGTTATGGAATTAATGGAGCCGCGGCAGCTACCCTCATCTCTGAATTGGTTTGGTTCAGCCTCGCTGGCACTTTGTACAATCTGCGAGTATCAAGAATTGAGTTAATTAAAGCACTCTTGCATCCGGTCTTGGCTTCAGCGGCATTGTTGGTTTGGATGTTATTATCCGGCAGGTTGTTCTGGCTGCTACAGGCTATCTGCGGGGTTTTGATTTATTTACTTGTTCTCTTTGTAAGTGGGGAGAGAGAGATTCGTTCATGGCTGAGACAGACGAGATTGCTTCATTGAGTCGACCTGATCCAGAGATTCAGACTTGGAAAATTCCAACAAATGGAATCGCCCTGCGATTATTCCTTACCTGCTGGATGATATACAGCGTGCACTTTGCCACGAATATAGTGCGAGAGATTTATCCTGCTCTGGCGCTAGGTGATCATCTGAGCTTTCGCCTGGATGAGTATGCTGGCTTGCACCCCGACATATTTGAAAAACCTGGTTATGGCTGGCATATAAACAATAATCCCGGTGTGTCTTTTGTAGCGGCTATTCCCTACACGATTTTCCGCCCTGGAATAAATTGGGTTGTCGAGAGGATAAACCAGGCAAGGGTAACTGCTGGACAAACCGAGCCACCTCAATATGCCTCTCCGTGGCCTTTGGCGCGACAATTCTATACTGAGGCATGGCGCAGGGGCTATGATGTGAAGTTTGCGATGGCTGCAATGGTAATGCAGATGCTTTGTATGGCACCAGTATCAGCTTTTAGTGCAGTAGTGATTTTTTATGTGATGCGCAGTATTTTCCGTGTGGACCGGACGGCATTATTCTTAGCTTTGCTATATGCATTTGGTACCCCGGTGTTTTTCCGTACTGGAACCCTCAACCAGAATTTGATGCTGGGCTTGATTTCCTTTTTTGGATTTATTATTTTATGGAATCCCGATGGAATCATCAACCTACACAACCGTTGGCGATATCTGTTGGCTGGGCTGGCAGGTGGTATGGCGGTTCTGTTTGATTACAGCGGAGTAGTATTCCTGGTGGGATTGTTCATTTACGGGATTGTGAAGGGGCATCAGAGCAATCCTAAGGAAGTAATCCCACGGCTGACAGGCTTTTTCATAATAGGAGCTTTGCTCCCCATCTTTTTGTTATGGTATTACCAGTGGCAGAGTTTTGGTAATCCTTTCTTACCCGCCCAATACTGGATGCCAGATACATCCTACAGTGATTTTGGATATCAAGGATTTGGTCTGCCTCAACCGGGATTACTTGTGTATCTATTGCTTGATACCAGGTATGGCTTATTCACTACCAGTCCTTTAATACTGCTAGGTTTTGCTGCACCTTTTGTGAATCGAGGCTCGAAGCGACTATTGCCAGGGTTGGAAATGAATTTCATCATCGGATTATTTCTCGGATTATTAATATTCTCAAGCGCGAACAATTTTGCTTATCTCCAGTTCAATACCGGATTGCGATATCTTGCTCCACTGATACCATTCCTCTTCATCCTCATATCAATCACGCTCATGCGCCTGCCTCGATGGATCGTTAGCGCTATTGTTATCGTATCTGTCTTTCAGTCATGGTCAATGGCGATGTATCGCGATGTTGAGCAGACTTTAGGAGTGTTGAATCCTGTCATACGCACAATGCGTGAAGGGATTAACTTTCCTGTTTTCGAAACCATTGACAGGTTTGGTGGTGCCTACAATGATTTGATGCCCGTAGGCATCTCGTCCCTCGGGATAATCTCGGCGGTATTAATATTTTTGATTCTCCTTTGGTGCCCTCCCCTCTTGAAGAAAACGCATCATTGAAAAACCTTCGTTGGCCCTTCATCGCAACTGGTCTGGCGGTTATTCTCTGGGCCTGGACTAATTCCAATTATTTCCAGATTTCAGGAGTGCCTCGACCTGTCATATTATTGCCCACTGCAATGGGAGCAGGCATACTGGTAATTGGTCTGACAACTCCGCATCGGTGGAGGATATTTTGGGCATGGACTGTATTAGCGCTCATTGGCCAGGCTGCCGCCTTACAGCTCATTGATGCAGGCAATAAAATTCATTACCAACATTACCGGTTGGGTGAACTCACTACTTCCTCACTTGCCGTACTTAGTTTACTGGTAATCTTGGTTCAACTTACGTGTGTTAGTATTGCAGTTCTCCGCCGCAGACATGTCTTGTGGTCGTGGGTAACCAGTCAGTTCTCCGTATGGCAAATTTTGTTAATTTCCGTTCTGTTTATTGGTTCGAGTGCAGCTTTATCACGCTCCTTAGTTTTTTATGCGTCTGAGTTATTATTCGCCTCATTCCTCCAACTCATTAATCTAGCGAACATAATTTTGGCTATCAGTGTGCTTCCTGAGGATACGATACGAGGTATTGACGATTGGATACACCGCAATATTTCTACTCAGGGAAATACTCAGGCCAGATCAATCCAGGGTGTTGACAAATTCGATGTGATTGCTGCGGTGTGGGTGTTCTTATTTACTGCAGGAATTAATTATTTCATCTACCAGGGATTTCCACATATTCAAGATGAGGTGATGTATCTTTTCCAGGCGAAGTATTTTTCAATGGGGAAAATATTGGTAGATGCTCCTGAAGTTCCTGAAGCCTTTCGCCTTTACCTGGTGCCGTATCGTGATACAAAGTGGTACTCACCATTTCCACCAGGATGGCCTGCAGTTCTTTCAATAGGTGTAAAAATCGGCCTGCCATGGCTGGTAAATCCAATCCTGGCAGGGATAAACACACTATTGGCATCTTTTTTCTTTAAGGAAATATTCAAGCCCTTATATGCCAGGCTTGCTTTATTGTTATTATGTACCTCTCCCTGGTTCCTGTACATGGGCATGAATTGGATGTCGCATACCCTCATGCTCACACTTATGCTCCTGGCAGCCGCCAGCTTATTGGTTGTGCTTCGTACCGGGAGGATTGCCTGGATCATGGTGTGTGGAGCGGCTACCGGCGTCTTAAGTCTGGTGCGCCCGATGGACGGATTGGCATTAGCTGTCATAATATTCTTGGTTTTATTATCTGAGTTACGGACGAAAAAACGCCCAATTGCGATTATTCTCTTCATTATCAGTACAATCGTCGTTGGCAGTCTGGTATTGCCATATAACCGTGCTGTCACGGGTGATCCTTTTTTATTCCCACTGAATGATTACTACCAGCGTTATTTTGGTATTAATACGTATGCATTGGGTTTTGGCGCGGATCGCGGCTTAAATTGGGCGATTGACCCGCTTCCCGGTTACCAGCCTGTTGAGGCCATATTGAACGCGGCATTGAATATTTTTTCGATCAATATCGAACTGTTCGGTTGGGCAGCGGGATCTTTGATCTTGGTATTGTTGGGAATAATTGCCGGTCGTTGGACACGGCTGGACCGATGGATGATTATTAGCATCATCGTTCTGGTTGGGCTGTACAGTCTATTCTGGTTTAGTGGTGGTCCTGATTTTGGTGCGCGTTATTGGTATTTAACAATCATTCCTTTGATTTATTTAAGCGTGCGTGGCATTCAGCGGTTGGAGGAGCGGGTTGAGCCTGGTCAAAGAGTACGTGTTATTCTGGCAGTTGTGCTTCTATGTGTACTCTCGGTTTTAAATTATCTCCCTTGGAGAGCTCTTGACAAATATTATCATTATCTGGATATGAAACCAGATTTAGCCAGTTTATCCAAAGAATATTTATTTAATAATGGGTTGATCCTTATTCAGGGACAATCCCATCCTGATTATGCTGGTGCCTGGGTTTGGAATCCAATTGAGTTTCGCGAGAACCTGCCAGTCTATGCTTATGATGAGAATTTGGTCTTGCATGATCAATTATTGAACACATATCAAGGTCGGATGATATGGATCGTCAAGGGACCGACCTTGACCGGTGATACTTATCAAGTTATTGCTGGGCCACTGACTTTAGATCAAGCAAGGGATTACATTCCTTAAGTATCACCCATGCGAATTGGAATTGATGCCACATCCTGGTTCAACACCCGTGGTTATGGCCGACAACTGCGGTTATTAATGAATGCGGTGGCTGATCTTGATAAACGGAACCAGTATGTCCTGGTTTTCGACTCACCGGTGGAATTCATCGACCTTCCCCCTGGAATGTCAGCCCGATTTGTTCAGACGAGTCAACGTACAGTGGATGCTGCATCGGCCGGTAGCAGGCGCAATTTGCGAGACATCTGGAAAATGAGTCGCGCGCTTTCATCTACCGAATTTGACATTATTTTCTTTCCAACAGTCTACAGTGTTGTTCCTGTAATTAGTCGGGCGATGAAAATATTGATGATACATGATGTCATTCCTGAACGCTATCCTCACCTTACTCTGCCCAGTACCAAGGCGCGCTGGGCATGGAAAATCAAGTCCGCTGTTGGTCGCCGACAGGCAAATGCCATTATCACGGTGTCGGAATATTCACGGATGCGGATAAGTGAGACATTTCGCATCAATCCTGAAGCAATTTCTGTCGTTGGTGAAGCCAGTGCACCAGTTTTCCGGAAGTTAGTCTCTATGAAAAAAGGTGATTTGGAATTACTGGCTGGTTTGCCCGAGGACGCTAGAATAATTGTTTATGTTGGTGGATTCGGTCCGCACAAGAATTTACGATTACTGATCGAATGTTTTGCGCGAATAATTCAAGACGCGGCTTACTCAGGCCTCTATTTACTAATGGTCGGAGAAGACAGGCACGAGACGTTTTTCACTGAAATTGACGTGTTGCGTGCCCAGATCGATGAGTTACATATAACTCAGAAAGCAATCTTTACAGGATATGTTTCCGATGAAGATCTAGTGCAATTGTATAACCAAGCGACGCTTGTAGTGCTGCCATCCTTGATGGAAGGTTTTGGCTTACCAGCAATCGAAGCCGCGGCATGTGGATGTCCTGTCGTAGCTACCAGTGAGAGTGCCATTCCGGATGTATTAGGCGCTGCAGGTAAATATTTTGATCCGCATAATCCAGCTCAGTTAGAACAAGTGCTGAGAGAGGTGTTATCGTCGGATGCCTTACGCCAACAGATGAGTGAGGCTGGATTGAAAATAACCAGCGATATAACCTGGGAAACGGCTGCCTATCAGATGCTTGAGGTCTTCGAGAAAATTTCACCCATGTAAGCCGGTTATGAATTTTTTACATTTGACTACTTTCTACCCACCGTATAGTTTTGGCGGAGACGCGATGTATATCTACCGTCTGGCTCACGCGTTGGGAGACCAGGGTCACCAGGTGGATGTGATTCACTGCATCGATGCTTATCGATTGCAACATCCTGCCGAGCCTGAGATCAAGTTCTCCGACCATCCCAACGTAAATCGTCACGGTTTAGAAAGTAGTAATCGTTGGTGGGGTCCGCTGCTTACCCAGCAAACTGGAATACCGGTTCTGTATAGAGATAGGATCCAGCAAATTGTCGATCAAAAACCATATGATGTGATCCATTTCCATAATATTTCTCTCCTGGGTCCACAGATTTTAGAATTGCAGCCAAAAAACACTCGATTTGTTAAGTTATATACTGCGCATGAGCATTGGTTAGTTTGCCCCATGCATGTGTTATGGAAATTCGGTCGAAGAGCCTGTGAAAAACCGAATTGTCTGCCATGTACCATTTATGGAAAACGCCCCCCTCAAATCTGGCGGTATACAGGAATGCTGGATCGTTATGATGCGACTTGTGGATCGATTTTTATCTCCCAGTCGATTTAGTGCTGATATGCATATCAAACGTGGTTTTTCCCAACCCATTGATGTGTTGCCTTATTTTATTGATCGTGCTGATGAAGATTGGCAGTCACCCGCAAATCCACTGATACCAAACCCGTATTTTTTGTTCGTGGGGCGATTGGAGAAGATAAAAGGAGTGGAGACCCTCATCGAAGCGTGGCGTGAAATTTCCAATTACCACCTCCTGATCGCTGGATCAGGTAGTCAAAAATCTTGGCTTGAGAAGCTGGCGGGTGGAAATCCTAAAATCACCTTTTTAGGTCCTCAAACCCAACGTGAGCTTGGTACTCTGTATTTCCATGCCATCGCAACGCTGGTGCCTTCAATTACATATGAGACATTTGGAATAACCATGCTGGAATCTTTTGCTCGTAAAACCCCGGTCATTGTGCGTGATTTGGGAGCTCTGCCAGAGGTTGTGCGTGAAAGTCGTGGGGGATTAATTTTCTGTGATTTGAATGAATTACGGTCGGCAATAAATACACTTGGTGAATCCCAGGAAAAACGGAACCAGCTAGGTGAGAATGCTTACAAATCTTTTTTGCGAAACTGGACGAAGGAAGTGCATCTCTCTAAGTACTTCGAGCTTCTTAGGCAGATTGGTATCGAGAAGTATAGTGGTGTACCTTGGGAATGATGCTCAGGAATAATCAACATCGGTTGGGCAAAAAAAGCAATCCATTAGCTGCCCTCAAAGAACTTTAAATAATTTCATTTATAGTATGAGTCCCAACGAATTGATTGACGCAGATGACCCGGTGGTGATCATCGGTGGTGGGCCGGCAGGGCTAACCGCAGCGTACAAGCTTGCTATTGCAGGTATTAAACCCCTTGTGCTGGAAAAGCTCGATAAAGTAGGAGGAATTGCACGAACAGAAGTCTACAAAGGTTACCATTTTGATATGGGAGGCCACCGGTTTTTTACCAAATCCGTTGAGGTGAATCGCTTCTGGCACGAAATATTAGGAGATGAATTACTCACCAGACCGCGATTATCAAGAATCTATTACAACCAAAAATTTTTCAATTATCCATTAAAACCGCTCAATGCACTCTCTGGCTTAGGTATTTGGCAGAGCCTGCTCGTTGGGATCAGCTACATTCGCTGGCAGTTGTTCCCGTACCCTCAGGAATCCACCTTCGAAGAGTGGGTAACCAACCGATTTGGCCGCCGTTTGTTCCGTATATTTTTTAAGTCCTATACTGAAAAAGTTTGGGGGATATCAACTTCGCAACTGAGCGCTGAATGGGCAGCGCAGCGAATTAAAGGGCTTGATTTGAAGACTGCAATCGTCAATATGTTTGTAAAGTCAGATACCAACATCAAGACATTAATTGAAGAATTTTATTATCCTGCCCGTGGACCCGGCATGCTATGGACACGTGTCCAAAAATTGATCGAAGAACGTGGTGGGGTGGTATCTCTCAATAGCAAAGTGAGCAGAATCAATTGGGATGAGCGCCGTGTAACCAGCGTAGAGGTGATAAAAGACGGTGAAATTACTATCATCCCAGGTTCCGCTTTCATTTCCAGCATGCCCATTACGGAGCTGATTTTAAAACTAGATCCACCTGCTCCAAAAGAAGTGCTGGATGCTGCCAACCAGTTGACTTACCGGGATTTCCTGACAATATGCTTGATCGTGGATAAAGAGCATTTGTTTAACGATAATTGGATTTATATTCATGAACCAGGCGTGAAAGTTGGGCGAATCCAAAACTTCAAGAATTGGAGTCCCGCGATGGTTCCTGATATTTCCAAATCTAGCCTGGGCTTGGAATATTTCTGCAATGAAGGTGATGAGATTTGGGACATGGATGATGCAGCGCTGATTGAGCTGGCTAAACGCGAGCTCGAACAAATAGGATTAGCAAAAGGTAACGATGTGTTGGATGGTATTGTTTATCGGGTAGAGAAATCATATCCTGTCTATGAAGAAAATTATCGACAGCACCTGGATGTCTTACAGAAATTCATTGGGGGACTTGAGAATATCCAAACTATTGGCCGGAATGGATTGCATAAGTATAACAATCAGGATCATGCGATGTTAACCGGAATGTTTGCCGTCAAAAATCTATTATTCGGTGAGCAACATGACATCTGGGCAGTAAATGCTGAGAAAGAATATCATGAGGAGATCCTTACTGAGCGTGCTCCAGATTACAAGCGAATTGCTGATAATATTCTTTCCAAGGTAACGTTGAAATTAGATCCTTTGGCTTTCGGCCTGGCTACTGGTTTGACATTGGGAGGGGGGCTGGTCATTGCTACTATTTATTTCGGCCTGCACCCCGAGTTAAGCCTGGGGAATTATCTTTGGTTGCTGGGTCAATATTTCCCGTTCTATCGGGTTACTGTGGCAGATGCCTGGTGGGGATTTGTTTATGGATTTGCTGTAGGTATTTCATTTGGCTGGATGTTAGCCTCAATGCGTAATTTGCTGGTGAAAGTGTATTTCTGGTCTATTCGGCGACGGATCATACGAATGTTAATGTTACAGCAGGGGTATTTTAATGATCCACAAGCTCAAATCATCGGAGCTCAGCAGTCTGGAGAGATGAAGGAGGAATCTAATGACTAAGGATCTGACTAAAGAAGAAAAAGAGCTGGAGCAGCTGCTTCTCTCACACCTGACACGAATGAACGCCACAGTCAATGGAATCGTATTGGGATTGCTCTTTGGGGGATTAATTTTTTTCGCTACAATCTGGTTGGTGTTAAAGGGTGGAGATATCGTTGGCCCTAATTTATCACTATTAGGCCAATTTTTCATCGGATACGAGGTAACCTGGTTGGGAAGCATCATTGGATTTCTTTATGGGTTTGTCCTGGGCTTTAGTATTGGATTTCTGCAGGCAAATATATATAACTGGATCGCAAATAAGAGAGTGCATGCCGGGATGAAAACTGATAATCACTAAGGAAAATGAAGAAATCAATTCCTATTCTGATGTATCATGCTATAGAGGAGTCTTCGTCAGCGATAACGGTCTCTGCTCGTCTCTTCTCATGGCAGATGAGCTGGTTACAAGCCCAAAAGTGTCAGGTGTTAACCTTGAGTGAAATTGCTCATTTAATCGCGAAAGGAGATGGATTCCCTGAGCGAAGTGTAGTTCTGACCTTTGATGATGGCTTCCTCAGTCAGTACACAGAAGCATTTCCAATTCTAAGGCACTACGGATTTCCGGCAACAATTTATTTAGTCAGCGGATACATGGGAAGCATGAATAACTGGGATGGTCAACCACCTTGGGTGCCAAGGAGACCGCTAATTGATTGGGAAAAAGCTAGGGAAATGCAGGCTTCCGGTATTGAGTTTGGCGTGCATACAGTCAACCATCTGCGATTAAACCAGTTAGTGCGAGAAAAAATAAAAGAAGAGATCCAAGAATCCAAAATTGTAATTGAAAAAGAGTTAAGTTGTAAAGTCAAGCATATCGCATATCCGTACGGTGAGTATAATCAAGTGGCGAGAGAATTAGCCTCAACGCAATTTATAACTGCTTGTAGTACGAAAATTGGTTTGGTTACTGCACAAAGTGATCGTTGGGCGCTTGAGAGAGTGGACATTCATTACTTGAAGCATCCAGTCATATTCAAGTTGATATTTTTGGATGTTTTTCGAACCTACGTAAAGCTACGACGGATTGGACATGATTGGTTCTCCCCTTTGTTATCGAAACAATATTCCTAGATTAGAGTAAAATGAGATTATGAAAAAGAAAGTAGCTTTCGTTCTCAGTGGAGGTGGTGCCAGAGGTGCCTTACAGGTTGGCGCCTTGCAAGCACTGATTGAGGCAGGGATAACTGCAGACATTCTGGTGGGTACTTCAATTGGAGCAGCAAATTCAGCTTTTCTAGCATTGAGCGGTTTTAATGAAGAAGCAATAACTGGCTTGAGAGAGGTCTATCGACATGCCGCAGTCGCTGATCTGCTTCCGCAAAAATACGTATGGTTGACTTTAAGAACTTTCTTTAACCGACCGTCGTCTGAGCCTTCTCAGCGGATTCGAGATTTTTTTATCTCCCATGGACTCGTACCCGATCTAAATTTTCGAGATATCCGCAATGTGTTGTTAAGAATAATATCTACTGATTTAAATAGTGGAAAACGAGTTATTTATGGCAGCAATTTAAATGACTCGGTTCTCGATGCAGTATTGGCTTCTACAGCGATTCCACCTTGGATAGTTCCTATTCATAAGGAAGGCCAATTATTAATAGACGGTGGTGTGATTAGCAATTTACCAATTGAGGCAGCACTAGCTCATAATGTAAGCGAAGTAATTGCCTTGGATGTCTCGGAGTACCGAGAGTACTCAGGTGAGGCTGATGGTAGATCAATGATGTTTGATAAATTCGTGAACACGGTTCAACGTCGGCAATTAGAGCTTGAAATGGCTCTGGCGGATGCATGCCATGTGGAGGTGAAATATATTCACCTGTTCGGAATCGAGCCTGTTCCGGTGTGGGATTTTCGCTCTTGGGAAGAGCTGATTCAACGGGGTTATGACCAGACTCGCAAGTCAATGACCCGATGGAAATCTCCATCTGTATCCTGGTTACCGAAATTGGTGAACCGCTCATGATCTTTGTTTATAGAATTTTGGATTGTTTATTTGCCCAATTCGAAATTGGATTTTAAATGTAATGAAAGGATGACCAGTCATCTTGGTGATTGCACGGATATAACGAGTTGATGATTATCATTGACCGTGCTATAATTTTGTCGCGATGGAACCCTGTGATACTGGTTTGAATCAATTTGTTTATTATTGTGGATAATTCTAACGCTAATGACTCGGTGATCGAGCGCCGGGTTGATTGATTCAGGCAATTAAGCAGGACTGATCAGCTAAAAGCCAATTTATCGCCCGACGCAAAACGCGTAGGGCGTTTTTTTATGGAGGCATAATTATGTACAAAAATCATACATGTGGAGAATTACGGGCGGAGAACGTTGGCCAAACCGTTATTCTCGCTGGTTGGGTTCATCGCCGCCGAGATCACGGTGGGGTGACATTTATAGATTTAAGAGATCGCTTTGGCATGATCCAGATTGTCGCTAATCCTGAGATCTCCGCAGATACCCATGAAATTCTTCGGGTAGTACGTATGGAATGGGTGTTGCAGGTGGAAGGTATTGTTCGACGACGAAAACCGGGCATGGAAAATCCCCGGCTGGCAACCGGAGAGATTGAAATCGAGTCAATAAAGATTACTGTGCTCAATCCTGCAAAACCACTGCCATTCCTCATCAGTGCAGATGAGGAGATCGATGAACAATTCCGATTGAAATACCGTTACCTCGACTTGCGCCGGGAAAAAATGCGCCGAAACCTGGAATTGCGGCACAGAGTGGTCAAGTTTATCCGTGATTATCTTGATGAGCGAAAATTTCTCGAGGTGGAGACGCCGATATTATTTAAGACCACTCCAGAAGGCGCTCGGGATTACCTGGTGCCATCACGCGTTCATCCAGGTGAATTTTATGCACTTCCTCAATCGCCACAGCAATTGAAGCAGCTATTGATGGTTGGTGGTGTGGAGCGTTATTTCCAGATAGCGCGTTGCTTCCGAGATGAAGATCAGCGTGGTGACCGGCAGCCTGAATTCACTCAGCTTGATATGGAAATCTCCTTTGTTGAGCGTGAAGATGTTATGATGTTGGCAGAAGACCTCTTCACACGGCTGGTTGCCCAGGTGGTGCCTCATAAACGTTTATTCTCATCACCATGGCCGCGATTAACCTACTCTGAAGCAATGGAACGATATGGAAAGGATAACCCAGATATTCGTTATGGGATGGAGCTTCAGAATATAACCGATCTTGCCGATCAGAGTGGATTCAAAGTTTTTCAGTCCGCTGTTTTAGCTGGTGGTAATGTCCGCGGCATAAATGCGCGTGGTTTAGGAGATTACAGTCGAAAGCAGATCGATGAACTGACCGAGTTCGTCCAAAAACATGGTGCCAGGGGATTAGCATATCTGGCGATTACGAGCGAAGGTGAGCAGCGATCTTCTTTTTCAAAGTATGTCAGTCCAGACGTACTAAGTCAAATCATCGAACGGTTTGATGCTCAGAACGGAGATCTCTTACTTTTCGTGGCTGATCGATCCGAAGTGGTTTTTGAAACCCTTGGCCGGCTACGTGTATTATTGGCAGAGCGTTTGAATTTAGCAGATCCGGAAGTGCTAGGATTTTGCTGGGTGATCGATTTCCCGTTTGTAAATTGGAATGCAGAGGAGCAGCGTTGGGATCCAAGCCATCATTTATTTACAGCCCCGATGACGGAAGATTTGCATCTGTTGGAAACCGATCCAGGGAAAGCGCGTGGTCAGCAGTACGATATGGTACTGAACAATTACGAAGTTGGTGGTGGCTCGATACGTATTCATGAACGATCATTGCAGGAAAAGGTATTTAAGTTGATTGGCTTGCCGACCGAAGTCGCCTTGGAGAGGTTTGGTCATATGTTGGAAGCGTTTGAATATGGTACACCACCACATGGCGGTATTGCGCCTGGTATTGACCGTATCACGATGATCCTCGCCGACGAGCCGAATATCCGTGAGGTGATTGCATTTCCTAAAAATCAGAATGCGCGTGACATTATGGGAGGCGCGCCATCGCCGGCTGATCCTGGACAGCTAAAAGATCTGCACATCAAGTTAGCCCTTGAGGGTTGAGAAGGAGAACAGATAAATGAGCCAATTAATTCGTGTAGATGAAATTGATAAGTTCGTCGGTCAAGAGGTTTCCGTTAATGGATGGGTTTACAACCGCACTGACAAGGGGAAGCTGGTATTTCTGCTTGTTCGTGATGGGCATGGGTTTATCCAGTGTGTAGCTTTTAAAAACGACCTGGATGCAGAAGTATTTGACCAGTTAATGAGATTGCCTCAAGAGTCAGCCGTTATTATTTCAGGCAGCGTTCGAGCTGATCCACGTGCTCCCGGGATACCTGGTGGTTACGAGATTGGTGTGAAGCAAGTCGAAATCATCCAACAAGCGAATGAAGATTACCCGATGGCACTCAAAGAGCATGGAGTTGATTTTGCCCTTGACCATCGCCATCTGTGGATCCGTATGCCAAGCCAGTGGGCGATTCTCAGAATACGGGCGACTGTTATCAGTGCGATCCGCGAGTGGTTCGATACCAACGGTTTTATTAACATGGACACACCGATATTAACACCCGCTGCATGTGAAGGAACGACAACTCTATTCGAAACAGCTTATTTCGATGAAGGAGCGGCGTATCTCGCTCAAAGCGGGCAATTGTATAATGAAGCAAATATTTATGCTTTTGGAAAAGTGTATTGTTTTGGGCCGACTTTTCGCGCTGAAAAATCTAAAACTCGCAGGCATCTAACAGAGTTCTGGATGGTTGAGCCTGAGATAGCATTTTGCGATCTGGATGGGTCTGATGGAAGTGGAAGAGCAGTTCATCACCCATATTGTTAAGCGCGTTTTGAGAGACCGGCTACCAGAGTTGAAGTCTCTTGGGCGTGATATCAGCGTGTTAGAGCAGATCGAACCACCATTTCCAAGAATATCTTATGATGATGCGGTAGAGATCCTCAAAGAGATTGCTGCGCAGACTGATGATCCGGAAAAGAAGGAGCTGCTTAATATTGAGTGGGGGATGGACTTTGGATCACCACATGAGACTGAATTGACCTCTCGTTTCAGTAAGCCGGTATTCGTTTACGGCTATCCTACGGTTGCAAAAGCATTTTATATGGAACCCTGGCCAGGCCGACCAGAGGTTTGTAAAAGTGTTGACCTGTTAGCTCCCGAAGGATATGGCGAAATTATAGGTGGTAGTGAGCGTATCTCAGATTACGATTTGCTCCACTCCCGTTTGATTGAACACAATTTACCGGTTGATGCTTTCAGGTGGTATCTGGATTTACGCCGATATGGCTCTGTACCTCACAGTGGTTTTGGCCTGGGTATTGAGAGAACGGTTTCCTGGATTTGTGGGATAAGCCATATACGCGAGACAATCCCGTATCCACGCACGATTAAGCGTGTTTACCCTTAGATCTTTAATCTAAATCTACTCAGTGGATTTGTTTTATGGTATAAAGTAATCGCCCTGCTGTGTGCGTGATGCTGCACACCCGGTTTTGAGCCAACAGTCACTAATCGGGTCCCAATCTTATAGGAATGACGCGATAGGCTACGGCCAAGGCGGAGTTCTTTAGGAGAGACCCAACCTGCGATAGCAGGTTCAAAACTTAGCAACACACGGCATGGTGGGGTTTCCGGCCTAACTGGACGGAAAACGGAGCACTGGCTTGGAATTTCCAAACCAGTGCTCCGTCTGTTTAATTAAAGGTTATCAACTAGAACAGCACCGAAGCCAGTTCACTACGATATTCCTGAGTAATCGGGCTTTCTTCACCTAAAAGCTCGAATAGTGCTACGATCACTTTTCGAACCCCACCTTCTTTAAATCGCTTATCCTGTCGTAGAATGTCTAACATGCCGTCCAGTGCGGCTTCATAATTCCCGCGTTTTGCTAAACGAATAGCTTGTGCATAGGCAGCATCCAGTGCATTATCTGTATTCACAGCATTTGGGTCGAAAGAAGATAGCGCCTCTACAAGCGGCAGTAAAGTTTGGGCGCTGGAAAATTCCCTGCTCTCAGGGAACTGCTGAAGAATTAGCAGGCTTTCACCAACATCACCAAGCAGGACAAGACTCCTGGCTAATCCAAGTAATGCAGACGGTTGATCCGGATTGACTTCTAATACCTGCCGAAAAGCGCCTTCAGCCGCCAAAGGTTGACCGAGCTTGAGTAAACTAATCCCTTTCTCTAAGTCAAGATCGCTTTGGCTGGGAGCAAAAGCCTTGATGAATTCACGAATTTTGTGCTCAGGCTGTACACCGACAAACTCAGAATCCATCCTTCCATTACTAAACACTTTCACGGCAGGAATACTTCTAACCTGATATCGGCGAGCAAGATTCGGGTTTTCGTCAACATTTACTCGCGCCATCCTAAAACTTCCTTGCGCTTCATTGGTCAGCTTTTCAAGGATCGGGCCTAAAATTCGGCAAGGTGCACACCACTCAGCCCAAAAATCAACTAATACCGGGCTTTGCTCAGAGTAAGCAATCACCTGAAGCTCAAAGTCCGATTCATTAACATCAATTATAAAATCTGAGGCCATCATAGGTTCCTCCATGTTTATTTTAATCCAATACCACTACAACTATTGAATTTTACCAATTCAATATAAGAATGATATAAAAACTCAAACACCGATATTTGGAAGTAAAGATTGGCAATGGAAAATTAGTAAGGGATACTACTCACCCTCATCAATGACGCCAGGCTGCTCAATTTCGAGTACATCGCCATGCAGATCGATCCGGATACGAAAGCCCATCATCCCCATATAAGCACGAGCGTCCTCTGGAATCCCCGTCTCGAATAACTGGTCCATCTGACCATCAATATTTTTTAATTGAGCCATAATCATTGCTCGTGAAAAAATATCATCTTGCCCCATCATCTTAGCAGCTTGTTCACCAATCATATCTTCGTGTCCGGTGATCTGATTTCGCATCTCGTCGAGTACCTGGCGATCGACATGATCAGATGGAATATGTCTCCGAAAACCAGAATCATCTACTACATAACAGGGATCATCTCCGATGTAGACTACTGGTACAGGACGATCGAGCTCGTCAATCACTAAACCTTCAAAAATCGCTTTACGAGTCATTTTCTGTTCCGATTGAATTTACAAATTAGCGGTGTACATTAACGATTGATCCTACGCTCATCCAATTATAAATCCACTTCGCGTCCTCGGTCCGAAAATTTACACACCCGTGACTCATCGGATGACCGAAATTATTATGCCAATATGTTCCATGAAGACCGTAACCTTTGTAGAAATACATTACGTAGGGCACATCTGGGAGATTATAGCCAGGGCCGGTCATATCAGCATAACGATATTTCACATAAACTCGGAAGGTTCCAGTAACTGTTGGAGTTGGTTTTCGACCTGTGGAAACCAGGAAGCTATTCACAAGCTGGTTACCTTCATATGCAAACACCATTTGTTGAGAAAGGTCGACATCTACCCAATGCTCGCCAGGCTGGATATCCGGCATGCTAAAAGGTCCATCAGGACCAATAACTGGTTCAATAACTGCTGGTGGCGCTTCGGTAGGTGGCTCCAGGGTGGGAGTATCGGTAGGCAACGGGGTCTCAGTCGGAGTTGAAGTAGCAGTGTTGGTTGCTGTTGGACTGGGAGTCTGTGTTTCTGTCGGTGTAGGCGTGTTGGTTGAGGTAGCGGTTGGTGTGTATGTCAGGGTTGCTTTTTCAATGTTCTGTGCAATAGCATTTAGTTGATCAGATTCTTTCGCTGCAGAAACAACCGAAAAGCCAAACCAGGAAATAATCGCTAGCACAATGAGACAGATCGCAAAAATCCACGGTAAAGTGGATGATCGTTGTCTGTCAATCGCCTCGGGAGAAATCTGACGAGATTTTAAGACGGTAACGGCCTTAACCGGTTGGGTCTCTGCCAGTATTGAAGAAGTTTTAGAATCATCAGTTGCTGATAACGATGGAGCTGTCTGTTGAGCCTCCAGTCGTTTTTGTGCCCATTCAAGCCCGTGCCTGGCGCGTTTACTTTGCGGATTTATTTGGAGTGCTTTTTGAAGATATTCAATACTCGCACGCGGGCTGGCGACCACTGCCATGATTAGCCATGGATCTTCCTTATCTGGCTGGATCCCGATAGCTTGTTGAGCCCAATAACGTGCTGCTGGATAATCGCCTGAGCGCAGGGCTTTGCGGGCTTGCTCGATGACCTGGCGATATGAGGAAGCTGTCCCGTCAATCATGGTGCTGCTGAAGGGGTTGCGAGGGTTTCGTTATGTAGGAAGCAGAGGATGCCATCGACTATGCCTTGAGCGACGACATCGGGTTGGCTGGTTAAAAATTGTCGATCGAGGTTAAGAAAACCGGTTTCGATAATCGCTGCGGTGGTGTCATTTGCGATTTCATCGAATGCATGATAATCGGTCATATCGATTGTTACACTGGTGCTGTGCAAAGGTAATCCTGTCACCTGGCCATACCTCGAGCGCAAGCAGGATGTTAGTTGAGTGGCGCGTATTGGATCCGGGCTTGCCTGCGCAGCAGCTACTTTAAAACCAGTGGCTTGTGGATTGATGTATGTACATGAATCATTGTGTATTGAGACGAGAACCGTTGCCTGGTAATTCCGTAATCGAGGGTCGAATTCCTTTAGTATTTCGACATCGTAGCCGAGGTCGTTAAATTTTTTCTGTACCATTGTTGCAATAGTCAAATTTACTTCCGCCTCTGTCAACCCATCATCACAAACAGATCCCGGATCATGTCCCCAGTGACCGGATACGATACCGATTAACGGTGTCGTGCGCGCGGTGGGTGTAGGTCCCGATGTTGGCAGAGGAGTGGGTAAAGGAGAAAAAACCAGGGACTGAAGGTTTGTTTGGTTAGTAGACTCGCCTGGTGTCCATAAAGTGAACAATGTTGCCAGAACAAATCCAACCAAAACGACAATTCCCAGGTTGCTAATCAATGTCCTGAAGGATTGTCTACTTGTCGTGAATTTCGATGTATCAGGAGAAGAGTTCGTTGAGGTCATGATGATTGTATTTTAATACAATTTTCATGCCAGATGGTGGATTAAATTTCTCAGATTTGATTATTCATGAGTGGAGATACTGATGGTCGTCGTTTATGGATTACTCCAAATCATAAATTCTTTTGTTGCGCAAAATCGATGAAAATTATTCTCAGGATAACAAATTTTGAGTTGAATGATACTGCCAATTGGAGAATCAATTGGTTCGATTTCTAATCGGGTTGTACCCGATTGGTCTGTCGGAGGCATCCACATCAATGACTGGTTGCCATCAGGCAATATAATTGTAGCTTGAAGGGATTTACCTTCGAGGGGTTGTCCATTTTCTTGAATGTTAGCAGCAACCAATGGTTTTTGTTGGGGGGTTACATAGTTCATTGTTTGGACCTGGATTACGATTTCAGATTGTCCTTGTTGTTGATTATTTTCCGTCCAGGTGGGTTCGGCGCTTAGAGTTGGCATTGAAACAATTGCATTACTTAAGCCTTCCACCCGGCAATCGTATCCGCACATCCAGGCGCCATAGGGAAGCAAGTGAACGACCATCCCGCTATCTTCACCCAGGTAAAAACCTAAATTCTCAAAATATTGTTCATAGCGGTTTTTCTCCTGATTGTAGAACATACCAGTTATCGGTTTACCGACAAATCCTTGACCTCCTAAATGATCGTACAACTCACGAAATGGTACACCAACTGTAGCAGGGTCTCCATCCTTCCAGCCAAAACCTAACTGCCTGCCCAGGGGGCTTAACTGGAAGCGTGAAGTCTCAGGCTGGGAGAGATCAAAAACCATCAGGCAATTTTCGGTGTACTGAAGGGTAACTCCATCGACGATCTTAGCATCAGAGATGACTTTCCCAAGGACACCTTCACCACCTAAGAAAAGGTAGAAGCTTCGAAAAATGGGATCGAGATAATACTCATTCTGGAAGCCCGTTTCGACCATTGCCTGTGGGACAGTTGAACTGTCAGTAGGATATTCTACGGTATTGCCCTCGTCGAGAAAGATCCCCACCTGCGAATCAAGCTCACCACCGTGGAGCTTCGGCAAATATAGCCATCCAATTAGCAGGGACAGAATGATTATCAAGGCGAGAGCGCCTGCTGATAACCTTCGTAACCGGTAAGTTCGTGGAAATTCATTTTGGCGAATATAGACGGAGGGTTTGAGGACCAGGTTGGTGCTCCTGACCTCTAGAGAATAGATGTTGGCTTGAGTCGGGCTGGCGCTTTGAATTAACCGGTTGCGTGCCCAGAGGATGCCTTGTTGAGCGCGCCGGCTCTCAGGATGAATTCGCAGTGCTTCTTCCAGGTAATCCAGACTTGCGCGCGGGCTTCCAACCGCTGCAAGCAATAGCCAGGGATCTTCGCAGTGCGGGCAGATTGCTAAGGCTCTGTGAGCCCAATACCGCGCTTCGGAGTTGATCCCCAGTTTCAGATTTAACCTGGCTTGTGCGAGAGCCTGATAATAAATTTCACCATCTTCTCGTCTCATAGTCAGGATTTTATCCCCCTATTTTGGGTGGTTTAAAGAATTAGATCATTTAGAATTATAAAAGAATTATTATTGATTATGTTACCAAGGATTAAAAAAAATGGGCGTAAATATGAGCTTAAAGCTCAAGCCGCCCTGCTAAAAAATCTATAAAATTTCAAAATTCTAAATTAATATAATCCCCAGTCCCCGCCCTGTCCTTCTTCCATCATGGAGAAATCCCACATTTCCATACCCATATCGATAGTGGTCGGAAGTTGCAGGAAATTTTCCGCCTTTTGCCGCGTCATCTCAAGCATCGCGGGTCCATACGGACAGAATGGAGTTGTTAAGATCATGGTGATTTCGGCTTTGTCGTCCTCCACCTTCAAATCTCGTACCAGACCCAATTCGATAATGTTTAATCCGATCTCGGGATCTACTACCTCTCGCATGGCAGTTTTAAACGGCTCAACCAGATCTGGATGTGTTGCCTCGGCCTGCCATACTACTTTAGGATGGGTGGTTTGGGACATATTTTAAGCCTTTATTATTGTGTTTACTGGTATCAGGTAGGTGCAATGCGCATCGCCGTTCAGCATACATTGGATTTTTTCTGCAGGTACAGACAACATTGTGGAGATGAGAGTTTGGTCTACCGAACATACTTCGGGATGATCCTGGCCAATATGATAGTAGGGACAGTTTGTTTCACGAATCTGATAATGGTCACCTTTACGCTCCCAGTCTACAGCAAACCCTTCCGTGACCAATAGTTTCTTCGTCAAGTCGAGCCGTTGTTCAAAAGAAAAATTTGCCAGGTGGGTTTCATATTCTGAAGTCAGATCATGCGCCATTTGAGTGAATAACTGGTTGACAATTGGCGCGGGAACTGTTTCCTTTAACTGCTCCAATAACCGAAGGGTCAGCCGTAAATATCTGGTGGGGAAATGTTCGCGACCTGACTCGGTTAAGAAATAGACCCGTCTCGGGCGACCAACACCATGCCGTTCCTCTTCGGAATCAACCAAACCATCTGCTTGCAGTTTTGTAATGTGATGGCGCACCGATATTGGGTTAATTTCGACAGAATCTGCAATTTCGTTAATAGTGCAGCGCTGGTTGGTTAGCAGAGTGCGAAGAACCTTTTCGCGAGTGGTTCTGGCATTCTCGTTGAATCCTAAACCTTGCATCTATACCCTTTTCTTTCCTTCGTTCAATGTGATAAAGCAGTATAGCATGCCCTGTTTTTTTTGTCAATATTTAAGATTATTATACTAAATATTATCATGTCAACCATTATTAATCAGGAAATATAAATGATCAGGTTTCTGTATCAGATTACGCAACCTATTTTCTGTAAATTCGAGTCAGAAATATCCATAGTTCTTTAACAATCTAATGACTTGCCAGCACAATAACGTTTCCCGATCTGCCACTCTTCGCTGGTCTCCATTAGCAAAGCGGAAACCAATCTCAAACAAGAAGCCTCGTTTGGAAAGACACCCACAACCCGAGTACGTCTGCGGATCTCTTTGTTGATCCGTTCCAGGCTGTTCGTTGTTCGGATCAACCTTCGATGTTCGAGTGGAAAGTCAAATACTGTAAACCCTTCTGCCAGGTTCTCTTCCAACCAGGCTGACAATTTTGGAGCTGAAACAGCATATTTCTGGATTGCAGCCATCAAGAATGCTTCTGCGGTCTTGCGATCCGGGGCATTGAACATGGACCGGATATCTGCTGCAACTTCCATGCGCATGGCTTGCTTGGGTACATATGCACCCGCATTCTGCTGCAGATGAAACTGGCAGCGTTGCCACGGGACGCTACCTAAAACCGCTCGTCTGGCCGCTCCCAAACCGGCATGATCGTCGCTGATCACTAACTTCACGCCTTTCAAGCCACGATCCTTGAGCCCCTGCAGAAAGGCTTTCCAGTGGGTTTCATGCTCACTGAGCGACACAGAAACTCCTAAAACCTGCCTTTCACCCGCTGGCGTGATGCCTGAAGCCACCAAAACAGCCGCATCGCGTACTTGTCCAGCCTCTCTCACCTTCTCGTATCGGGCATCCACATACAGATAGGTGATTTCCCCAAGCCGTCGTTCACGCCATTCCTGCAATACTGCGTCTAGCTGAGCTGCTGCCCGGCTGACCTGCATCGCAGAGACTTCTATCCCGCACAGCTCTTCAGTAATGGCCTTGACTTTTCTGGTGGATACGCCCTGCACATACATCTCTGCCAGCGTGGTGACCAGGGCTCGCTCGCTGCGCAGCCCTTTTTCTAAGGCCGATGGATAGAACCCGCCTTCTCGGACTTGAGGCACGGCAAACGTGATCTCTCCCAGTCGCGTTCTGACTGTTTTTGGCTTGTACTCGTTGGCGTGCCCTTTCCGGTCTGCTGTCCGCTCGTATTCACCAGCTTGCAGATACCTGGATCTTTCAACCTGCATGATGTTGTTCAGCAGTACCCGCATCAGCTCCGGGACTGCATCCAGTCCATTTCGGGTGATCTCTTCAATCGTTCCCGCAGAAAGGTTATAATCATTTTGGTGAGTCATTTCAGTCTCCTAGTTTGGTTTGGTCGCCTATTTAGGATACCTCTGACTCACCGTTTTTGTTAAGGTTCATGAATTTACAGAAAGAATGTTACACCAACCTGTATCAATAATATATTAGATATTTATACTAAATATTGACAGAAATTGAATATCTTGCTATAATTGCCCCGTCTTAAGAAAATCCCCTTGCATAATTATTTGGAGCAACATCCGTTTCCTACTCTTGTTTAACCGAAGGAGTATTCACTATGTCCGAATTAGTAATTCGAAACCTGCATGTCAAAGTGGAAGATCGTGAAATATTAAAAGGCGTAAATCTGGTGGTTGAGCAAGGCAAGGTCCATGCAATTATGGGACCGAACGGCACCGGAAAGTCAACCCTGGCTTACACTTTGATGGGGCATCCGAATTACGAAATAACGGATGGCGAGATCTGGTTTAAGGGTCAAAACGTAGTCGACCTGGAACCAGATCAGCGATCACATCTAGGGTTATTCCTGGCTTTTCAGTATCCGATTGCTATTCCAGGCGTTACATTAGCTAATTTCTTGCGCACAGCCTTGAATGCGCGCCGCCGTGCGGAAAATCCTCAGGATAAGGGTATCACAATCCCAGAGTTTCGTAAGCTCTTACGCGAAAAGATGGATATGCTTAGAATGGATCATTCATTTGCAGGTAGATATCTTAATGAGGGCTTTTCTGGGGGTGAAAAGAAGCGAGCTGAGGTGCTCCAAATGGCTGTTTTGACACCTGAAATTGCGATCATGGATGAGACTGATTCCGGGCTAGATATTGATGCATTGCGAATTGTCTCTGAAGGAGTAAACGCTTTGCGAGGACCGGAATTAGGTGTTTTACTGATCACCCATTACCAGCGTATGTTGAATTACATTAAACCAGATTACGTGCACATCATGATGGATGGAAGAATAGTTGAGACAGGTGGACCAGAGTTGGCATTGCATTTGGAGGAGCACGGATACGATTGGCTGCGCGAGAAGAATGGCGAAGCATCTCCGGTCTAGATATCCAGGTAGGTAGGATGCACAGTCCCTGGTTGGTGATTCATTTTGGAGGTACCCAATGAGTGATGCGAAATTGTTGGATGAGATTAGTGATTACCAATATGGTTTCAGTGACCCGGAAACCTTTGTTTTCAGAGCACGCAAAGGCTTGGATCGAGATATAGTCTCCCAAATTTCCAGGATGAAGGGTGAACCGCAATGGATGCTGGAATTCCGTTTGAAAGCTTATGACCATTTTTCGAAACGCCCGATGCCGAATTGGGGCGGCGACCTCACAAAGTTAAACCTGGACGAGATTTATTTTTATATTAAACCTACCGAAGCAGAGTCGAAATCATGGGATGATGTTCCGGATACCATAAAAAACACCTTTGATCGCCTGGGCATACCGGAGGCAGAGCGAAAATTCCTGGCTGGGGTAGGGGCTCAGTATGAATCGGAAATGGTTTACCATAAAATTCAAGAGAATCTTGAGAAGCAAGGGATCATATTTCTAAGTATCGAGGATGGTCTTCGGAAGCACCCTGATTTGTTTCGCGAATATTTTGGGACAGTTATTCCCATTGAGGACAATAAATTTGCCGCATTGAATGGTGCAGTGTGGTCGGGTGGTTCCTTTATCTATATTCCGAAGGGAATTAAGGTAGATTTACCCCTCCAGGCCTATTTTCGGTTGAATGAAGCCAATATTGGCCAGTTTGAGCGCACCCTGATCATAGCAGATGAATACAGCCAGATACATTATGTTGAAGGTTGTACCGCACCTGTGTATACGACCGATTCCCTCCACAGCGGTGTAATTGAGATTGTCGTCAAGCGGGGTGCCCGGGTGCGTTACACAACCATCCAAAATTGGTCGACGAATGTTTATAATCTTGTTACCCAACGCGCACTTGTTTACGAAGATGCTACCATGGAGTGGGTAGATGCTAATTTGGGTTCAAAGCTGACCATGAAATACCCCTCATGTTATCTGCTTGGGCCTGGCGCACATGGTGAAATATTATCAATGGCATTTGCCGGGCCAGGTCAGCATCAGGACGCAGGTGGAAAGATGATCCACGCTGCACCGAGAACAAGCAGCAAAATTACATCTAAATCCATCAGTAAAGGCAGTGGTCGTGCCTCGTATCGTGGTTTATTGAAGGTTCATAAGGGCTCGTACGATGTCAAATCGAATGTTGTTTGCGATGCTCTTCTCCTGGATGATCAGGCACGATCGGATACCTATCCATATATTGAGATTGATGAACAAGATGTAACCATTGGTCATGAAGCATCCGTATCTAAAGTTGGGGAAGAGCAGCTATTTTATCTGATGAGCCGCGGTTTATCCGAGGAAGAAGCTACAACGATGGTAGTATCAGGCTTTATTGAACCCCTGGTAAAAGAATTACCGATGGAGTATGCAATTGAAATGAACCGCCTTATCCAACTCCAGATGGAAGGCTCGGTAGGGTAAAACATGGCAACTCGCACAATCACTACTCGCACAAGACGTGCTGAACGCGCTGAGGAAAGAGAATTTGGTTTCACCAGTCAAGCGCCCAAGGGAATTACAGGTTCGACCTCACTAGCTGAATCTGTAGTTTCCTATAAAAAGAAAGCCTGGGAAGCATATCACCAACTACCATTTCCGACGACTAGCGATGAAGCCTGGCGTCGAACAGATATACGCAAATTGCATATCGGTGATCTTCTACTTCCGCAGGAGGCTGTGTTAGCGAATCAAACCCTCACAAACATTCCCACTCGCCTTCTCAGACCTATTGTCGGTGAACAGTACGCTGGCCAAATAGTAATTGACGCGAATCAGGTACAGTCCAATTTATCGCCTGAATTAGCTGCTCAGGGTGTTCTTTTTACCGACCTGGAAACCGCGGAGCAGCATTATCCCTATATTCTGGAAATGGCATCGGAGAAAGTTGTACGACCTGATGAGGGCAAATTCTCTGCTCTGGTAGGCGCGTATGCGACAACTGGCATTCTTGTTTATATACCACGAGGGGTTCAGGTAATAGAGCCTTTGCACAGCATACTCTGGGGCTCAGGAATTAATATAGCCTATCTCAGTCGAATCGTAGTGATTGTTGATGAAGGGGCTTCGTTGACCTACGTTCATGAAGCTGCATCGCTGAATGAATCCAACGGACAATCCATGCATGCAGGGATTGTTGAGCTGTTAGTGAAAGATAACGCCAACTTACGTTTCGTTGAATTACAATCATGGGGTGACCATGTATGGAATTTCAGCCATGAGAGAGCAGTGGTCGGGCGGGACGCTAACCTTGAATGGATCTTTGGAGCTGTGGGAAGCCATTTAACAAAGAATTTTTCTGACCTTGATTTAAAAGGGGAAGGCGCCACGGGGCGGATGTCGGGCTTTTATTTTTCAAATGGTGATCAGCACCTGGATCATGATACGCAGCAAAATCACCTTGCACCGCACACAACAAGTGATTTACTATTCAAAGGCGCATTGAAAGGAAAAAGCCGATCAGTATGGCAAGGGATGATTTACGTCGCTCCAGGAGCACAGAAAACTGACGGCTATCAAGCGAACCGCAACTTGATCCTATCGGAACAAGCCAGAGCAGATTCGATACCCGGGTTGGAGATTCTCGCAGATGATGTCCGATGTACTCATGGAGCAACGGTTGGTAAGATCGATCCAGATCTTGTATTCTATTTGCGAAGCCGGGGTATTCCTGTTGAGGAAGCCGAACGCTTGATTGTTGAAGGATTCTTTGATCCAATTATGCAACGAATTCCTTTCGAGGGAGTTCGGAACCGTTTTCAAACAGCGATCGAAGAGAAGATGAATTAGGTTATTAATTATTAACCTAGAAGGCGGGGAATGGTAGCGAAAGAGGAGCAGGTTGTTTATTTCTTTAGCGAGGCGGTTATAATATACGGCTCGATGTTTCTGTTGAGATTTGAGGTGTCATCGTAATTAAAAAATAACATATTATTGTGATAGCTCATAACTGTAAATATAAATAATCATTATTATCAAAAGCAGGAGGCTGAATTGCCAGGCTTATATTTTACATCCCCACCTGATCGAGAAGAGCCCTTTCAAGTAGGAGATCGCATCGAGGTATTTTGTGACCATGATCACAGCGGAAATCGTATTCGCGATTGGCTTGACGGGACTGTGGTTCAAGTAGATCCTAAATTACTAGCTATTCAATTTCAGGAAAATGTTTACTTAACCGATGGTTGGATGGTGCCAGATCATGTGTTATGGTGCCCGAAGGATTCTCATAACATCCGCCGCTCTGTTCGACGGAAACGTCGCTTGCGACCTCGCCCAATAAAGATAGAAGAATAATTCGTGTAGATATGGGCATATATCCTGATCCATTTGACATTAGTAGGATCCGGGCCGACTTTCCGATATTATCCAGAGAAGTTCGTCCGGGCGTTCCATTGGTCTACCTGGATTCGACTGCGACCAGCCAGAAACCCCGCTCTGTAATCCAGGCGATGGATAATTTTTATTCTTTCTCGAATGCCAACATACACAGGGGAATTCATACACTTGCGGAAGAATCTACCGCGCTTTATGAAAAAGCCCGCGAGAAGATTGCCGGTTTTATTCATGTACCCGCCAGACAAATCATATTCACGCGCAACGCCACAGAATCGATCAATCTGGTCGCGAACACCTGGGGTCGACGAGAGTTAAAACCCGGCGATATTATTATATTAACCGAGATGGAGCATCATTCCAACCTGGTTCCCTGGCAGATATTGGCGGCTGAGAAGAATCTGCGGCTGGAATTCATCCCGGTCACACCTGATGGGTTCTTAGATTTATCAGAGTACCAGCGTCTGCTGGATTTGAAGCCGCGTCTGGTCAGTTTCACTCATATGTCCAACGTATTGGGGACGATCAACCCGGCTGCTGAGATTGTCGAGCTTGCCCATCAGGCTGGAGCAATAACTCTGATCGACGGCGCACAATCTGTACCGCATTTTCAGGTCGATGTGCAATCCCTCAAAACAGATTTCCTGGTATTTTCTGCGCACAAGATGTTAGGACCCACAGGGATTGGTGTTCTCTACGGTCGCAAGGATTTGCTAGAGACGATGCCACCCTTCCTGGGAGGCGGCGACATGATCAAGCGGGTTCACCTACGCTCCTTTGCGCCGAATGAAATCCCATATAAGTTTGAAGCAGGCACGCCAGCGATTGCAGAAGCGATCGGTTTCGGCGCTGCTGTAGATTATTTAGGTTCGGTCGGAATGGAAAACATCGCCTCGCATGAACGACAAATCATAACCTATGCGATGGATCGGTTGGAAGAAGTACCAGGAGTGACCGTAATTGGTCCTCCTGCGGAAGCGCGAGGTGGAGTAGCAGCCTTTACTCTCACTGGTGTGCATCCCCATGATATCTCTCAGATTCTGGACACACATGGTGTAGCGATCCGCGCAGGGCACCATTGTGCGATGCCGTTGCACGAAAAATATAATATACCGGCGACTGCACGGGCAAGCTTCTATCTTTACAATTCGGAAGATGAAGTCGATCGACTGATCGATGCACTCTACGATGTGAAACGATTGTTTGGATAGAGTCCGCTCTACTACATAACTTGAATATGAATTCGGATGAAAATTGTCTATGGATGATCTATACCGGGAAGTGATTATCGATCGTTATAAGCATCCCCAATATCGTGGCAGCTTGAATCCAAACGATATTACTTTCGAGGATGATAACCCATTATGCGGAGACCACATTCGTATCGACTTGCGCATCGACGATGATGGTCTCGTTACTGAGGCAGTATTTGATGGCCAAGGCTGTGCAATCTCACAAGCATCTGCAGACTTATTAATGGAATCGGTAATGGGGAAAACCGTTGAGGATATCAAGCACTTGACTAAAGAGGATCTGTTGGATTTAATAGGATTGGAATTAGGTCCAGTACGATTAAAATGTGCTTTATTATCTTTGAAGGTACTTAAGGCTGGGGTATATGGCTTGGGTGAAGCCAGTGATGACCTTGTGGAGTAGAAGCCATGTATGACTACCGCCAGCTGGACCCGGCTTTATGTGAGTTCGTTCCGGTGGCAGAGGAAGGCGACCTTCCGGCCGGTGAACGCCTGTTCATAGAAATCGATGATTTGCCTATAGTGTTGTTTAATATTGCTGGAAATCTGTTCGCTATTTCCGACCAATGTTCACATGATAATAATCCATTAGGGGATGGTGAGCTGCTGGGCTATGAAATTAATTGTCCGCGCCACGGGGCAAGTTTCGATGTCCGAAGCGGAAAAGTGCTCTCCCTTCCCGCAATAGAGGATATAACAGCCTACCCGGTACGAGTTGATGATGGATCGATCGAGATCGGAATCCCAATAAACAAGTAACTCAAATTCCGGTAAAATTTCTTCTCAAGTCAATGGTACCCTACCGGTTGCCCAAAAGGTAGGTACATATAAGATCCGATCCCCATTATTCCACGCCTGATAATCCAGCCCCTCATATTCTTCTAGAAGATTTTCATCAAGTATATTTTTCAGGTCATTTCGAATTACAGCCCATTCCAATTCCTTCTCCAGATGGTCTGGTGGAGTAGACCATTGCCCTCCGATACAGCCAACCTGGACAAACTCAAGACCAGAGTTGTGAAACCAGGACGCGAGTTTACGCCCAGCATTAGGGTCCGCTCCTTGATTTTTCAGGGCTAAGGTTTGGTAACCAGCCAGCTCGGTAAATTTTTCGGGATAATCAATCCGTCCGCCATAGTCTGGTTCAGCCAATGCCAATACCCATCCTCCAGGGCGAGTGACTCGCCGCATCTCCTTAAGCGCCATTATAGGGTCTTCTAACCAGAGTAGGAGAAAATGGCAGCAGCATATTCCAAAAGATGCTCCTAAAAATGGAAGTTTAAGAGCATCTCCTTGCACCAGCCTTTGTGTTGAGCGACTTTGTGCTGCCTTCTGCAAATATCTACGGCTAATATCCAGACCGACGATCCGATTACTCCAGCGATTTTCTAAATCTTGCAACACCGCTCCGGTTCCACAACCGACCTCAAGCAGCCGGCAGTCAGGCGGCAGGGCGATCTGGGTGAACAGGTGATCCCGAATCTGGGCAGTCCAGCGTGATTGTTGTAAATACCGCTGGTGCCAGTGGTTTGTATCCAATATTAGTTATGGTTTCCTATGCCAGATATCTTCCCATGGGTCGGATAAAAAGTTGCCTAACACCTGGTTAATGCCTTGACCTGGCAAGACATCACCATCGGGCTCGAGATACAGCCAGGCATATCCAGCTGCTTTGCTGTATTCATCAGAAGGAATTTCAAGGGTAACCGGATTATTCGAGGAATACGGTACGGGTATATTCCAGATCAATTCTAATCCATTCGATGCTGCCTGATTACGTACCTGGTGGAGCAACGCCTGATATTGCGGATCCGCAACGCTTAAGGATACTGCACTAACCTTATGGGCTGCCAGTTTTGTGAGAAGATTCGAGTAATACTCTTGGTCTTCACTATTTATGGTCAGATGAACTGATACAAACAGGTCAGCTTCCAAACATAGCGCCAGAGAAGCCCATGAGTCATCGTCCGCAGGATCAAGGACAAACATCAGGTGATCCAACCCGGTTTGAAGTAATGCTTCGAGATAAGCTGGATCTTTCAACCGCAGACCGTCTGTGACAATTCCAGTGACCTGGTCATTCGCCTGCGCGTGGCTAAGTAGATGAAGCAAGTCAGAGCGTAAGGTTGGCTCGCCTCCAGTGAAAATTACGTGGGGGATTCCAACAGCCCATGCTTTATCCAGGATCGTTATCCATTGCTCGGTTGTTAGCTCTTGCTTGACTCGATCGGTCGGAATTTCACCAGCCAGACTCGGCAAGGTGCTTTGATAGGTTAAAGCGCAATCAAGACGGTATGGGGCAGAGATGCGACTACTGAATGGCGTCAGCCTTCCAAAATTTAAGAAAGTCTCCGGATCTAGGTCTGGTGTATTAACTAATACTTGTAATCTTTCAGCCAGATTTTGATAATCCTCCCGAGCCTGCTCCTGTGAAACGTTGTAACGAGCGGCGATTTTCCTGGCAACCTGATCCGGGCTCTCATTTTTGACGAGGTAATATGCATATTCAGCGGCAGTTTGGTTAAGGTGTAATACTGATGATGCATTGACAATCATGACACCGCTGCCATCTGATTCCAGGCGAAGATGCAACCGATAATTGCGAGGATCATCAGCAGGGGATGTATAGTTATATATTCCTGCAGGCAAGGGCTGAATGGGACTAAAAAGCTGTTTCATCATACTCACTAATTTTGCCATGACTCAGGTCCTTTCAACGGGCATCCACCGCCGCATTCCGCTACAAGACCGCAATCCTTGCAGCGCTCAGAGATGTATCTTCGGTCGCGTAAGGAACGCGACAAATCATGATTCCATATCGAATCCCAGGAATCGGTTAGTAAAGATCCGATGGGCTGATAATAGGATTGGCAGGGCAAAACACTGCCATCTGGTTCAACGCACATATTATAGAGAGCTGCGGTACAACCTTTTACACCGAGGTCGAGTTGAACCGGGTCGAAATGGCAATATTCAGTTGGGGTATACCAAATCAGGCGTTGACCTGCACGTTCGGTTTTTTCTCGAGCTAATTGAAGCAGCGGTTCCAGCTCTTTCTCGCGTAATCCGGTAGTTACTTCTGTACCACGACCAGCATGGATCAGTGCATTTAGCCCGATCGTGGGAACACCTAACTCAGCCAGATAATCAAGCGTTTTGCCTAATGCCGGGCTGTTGTTTTCGAGCATAGTTGTATTCGTCATGACGAACAAATTACTCGTGAGAGCGTTCTTTATGCCTTGAGTTGTTTGCCGCCAGGCGCCATTGCACTTCACCATCTGGTCGTGAATCTCAGGATTATGTGACTCGAGTGTTATCTGCACGTGATCCAGGCCAGATGAAACCAGCAGATCCAGGTAATCTGCATCCGCCAACCGGCGCCCATTTGTATTGAGCCCGGTAATTTGCCCATTGGATTCTGCATGCGCAATGAGCTCAACAAGGTCGGATCGCAATGTGGGTTCACCGCCTGTAAATACGATGTGGGGTATACCCAACTTCCATAACTTGTCCAGGATTAACTTCCAGGTTTGAGTATCCAGCTCCGGATAATTTCGGGGACGCGCGTTGTAGCAGTGGCTGCAGTCGTTGTTGCAACGGTATGTTAAGGCAAGGTCCATGCGGTAGGGGGCTGACAGTTGAGCTTGAAACGGAGCAGTAACATCCAGATCCAGCTCGTGTAGCGGGCAGGCGCCATCCGGGCGAATGAGCTCGCCTAATTGCCAGGCAGTTTGATTGAAATCCGAGCTTGCCTGGCTTTTGGGCACATGATAGCGTTTTCTGATCAGCTTTATTGCCTGCTTCTCAGGGACTCGTTCAAGAAAAAGGTAAGCCATCATGGTTGCCGTCGTATTTAGTTGTAATATTCGACTGGCATTTACCATTAAGAGCCCACTACCATCCGCATCAACCCGCAAGTGAATACGACTGCGCTCGTCTTGGGCTTGGTGCAGGTAGTGATATAACCCCGGGGTGGGGGAGATCATGATTATCGACCTCCACCAGCACAAGCACAGGCACAACCGGCACAGGCGCATGCACAGGCACAGGCGCAACCACCACTTCGACTGCCACCTCCGCCAGATGATCTTGTGGTGGTGACAGGAATAGGATTGGTTTTATTCGTTACGTTACCGGTAAATTCTGTGATATTACCGACAACATTGCGCGAAAAAGTTTGAACTCCGGTAACAATCGAGCCGGCGAAAGCTGATCCAGGTAACGTCGGCATTGTTAATCCTTTGCCTCCGCTGCCTGCGCCGGTGCTGCCGGGAATAGAAGTCGTTCCACCGGTTGCTGGTCGAAAAGTTGGGTCATAACGTGGCCACCAGGTTGGGACGAATACAGGCCCGGGTCCGAATGTTCGGCGTGTGCGATCATCATAATCGTCGTCCAGCATGGTCCATTCCAGATTTTCGTCAAATTTTTCACTTTTTACTTCAGGTGTGCCTGCTGTCTCTACCTGACCCCATGCCTTATTTACAATATCTTTATAAAAGGCGATGGTTTCCTTCCGGCTAAAACCTTTCATCTTTCCCGATACATCACTAACCAGGTCGATCATCATCTGCTGGAGCTCTTTGCGTCGCGATGATTCAGGAGCTTTGAAAGCCTGCAAAAACTTAATTTCGTAAGGTAGTAATTCTGCTGGTATTGGGTCAACTACGATCAGCTTCAATGGATCACTTGTTGCTACAGTTGCGGCAGATTTTTTAATTACGCTGAATAAAATCATTGTCAGGATTTTATCAAGAGGCTGTTCGAGCAAAATAGCCGCTTCAACTGCGGTCAATCCCCGTTTGATGCCGTGTCCTTCAATCGAAATTTTCGGGGATAAGTATTGAAGTTTACGTTTTTGTGTTGATCGGTAAGAAATAAAAACGATCAAACCAATGAAACCAAAACAACAACCGAACATTGCCAGATTAAAAAGCGTGCTCCAGTCTGTCTCCAAGGATTGCGCTACGTCTGGTTGGCGGACAACGCCTTCTGCAAGGTATGAAGACGGAAATGAGACGCCGAATTGAAATTCGCGATCAGCGCGCGCGTCCAGGTTTTGCCAGGTATATGTAATGCGTCCCTGGTCATCCAGATATGCTTCAGGTGCTTCTTGCCATCCAGATGGTGATGCATGCCAGCGTGGTTCTTCGGGTTGGACACCCGGAGGAAGGTGAATGCTGACAGTGATTTTAGTTGACCCGGTGACAATCGACGAATCAAAGTATGCAGGAGAGAATTCCATGCTTGCGTAGGCAGCATCCGTGCTTTCCTGGAATATCATCCCTCGAACTTCGCCCAGGCGGACGTAAACAGTTCCAGTGCCTCCAGGCGGAATAGATTCTGATCCCAATCCGACAGCAACACCCTCACCTGAACCTAGATACCCGCTCTCGGAGATGTCGGTGAGCTGTACACCGTTTGAGACTGCCAGAATGCTATCAGGATTCACGGTTGTGTAAGATGGGTATGAGACGTCTACAAACTCAATCGCGTCTCCGCCGAATTGATTATCAAAGGTGTAAGCATAATCTATTTGTGCAGTACCGTCCCCGTTCAAATATACATCTGCGGTAAGCTCTGCCAGATTAAAATAGTAATTTTGTGCAAAAGCCGGTTTCGGAATCAGCAGTAATAAAACTATCAGCAAAATCGATACTCTAATCTTATTTCCCATGATGCCACCTTTTCGATTTCGTATCACCACTTTGGTTCCTCAGATAGCTGGTAAGAAGTGTTGCAGTAAGGACAGGATACAACCGGAGCGCCGGCTACCATTTTTACATTATCGGTGGTCAAAGCGCCACCACAGTTCTGACACTGAAATTTATCCAGGGTGGTGTTAGCTGGAAGATCGATTTTCAGTGTCACATTCTCTCCAGAAGCGGCTGTCTTCTGCCTTGTACCGAACCACACTAATACCAGTCCAATCGCAACCAATATCGCGCCTATAAAAAACCATGATGGATTGAAAGCTGCTCCAAAGGAGGCGATAATGAAATAGAGCTCCGATAAGGATGAAAAGTCCTGCCAGGATATATGCGATTATTTTCATGGATGAATACTCCTTCTAGATATATAGTTTAGTATTAACTGCTTCGCTTGGCAATAGAAAAAACCTGGAAGGTAAAATTATCCTTCCAGGTTAAGGTTAAAATAGATATTAGTACTGGGTCAGCAATAATGGAATTTGTTCTGCGATGGAATCGCGTACCTGACGAAATGCAAAAAGGATATCATCCTCAGAGCCCATTACTTTCGCAGGATCGGGAAATCCGCAATGAACCCGTCGACCAGGACCCAACCACAAAGGACATTCTTCGGCTGCCGAATCACAGACGGTAACTACCAGGTCAAAAGATTGTTGCCGAAATTGATCGACTGATTTAGACGCCCCTTGGTGATGTATTCCAATCTCGTTCAGAACCTGTATGGCTAACGGATGAACATAACCTGTCGGATAAGTACCTGCGCTAACAGCTTGCCAGATAGATTCCAGGCGAGCATTAACGATTGCTTCTGCCATTTGGGATCGGCATGAATTGCCGGTGCATAAAAAGAGAACTTTTTTCATGTGTGCTTGGATTTTATTAGCTGCGAATTTATCTGGGTAGTTTAGATTCGTCGTCCGACTGATCAAATTCCAATAATTGACCGGTAACTGTGTATACAGTTCGTTCACAAATATTGGTCACCCGGTCAGCCATGCGTTCAAGGTTATGTGCTACCCACAGGAGATAATTCGCTTGATCGATCGTAGAAGGGTCAGCGAACATGATAGCGAGTAGTTCTCGGTATACCTGATTATAAAGGCTATCCACCTCGTCATCTTCTTTCGGTATGGATCGCGCACTCTCGACATCACCATGAATAAATGCGGTGACAGCGCGGTGAAGCATGCTCACTGCCAGGTCTGCCATGCGGGGGATGTCGATAAGCGGTTTTACTAAAGGTTGGTCGCCAATCAGCAGTGTGATCTTTGCTATCCCTTTGGCATAATCACCCATACGCTCTAACTCACTAACGACATCATAAATCGCTGCGACAATACGCAGGTCATGCGCCATGATAGGCTGCTGGGTTGCAATAGTCACGATGAGATCGTTCTCGAGCTCATATCGTTTATTGTTAATCAATTGATCATCATCATAAATTCGTCTGGCTAACACTAAATCCTTCTTTTTCAATGCCACGATAGATTCAAGGGTGGCATGTTCTACCATACTGTCCAGTATGAGGATTTCATTATTCAAATGTTGGATTTTATTATCGAGGGTTTCTCGTGGCATAGGTGACTCCTGCTTCTATTAACCAAATCGACCGGTTATGTAATCTTCAGTGACCTTTTGGCGGGGATTCGTAAAAATTTGTGAAGTATCACCGAATTCCATCAGGTATCCTGCGCGATCTTGATCCATAGTAAAGAAAGCTGTGTAATCAGAAACGCGTGCAGCCTGTTGCATATTGTGCGTGACAATAATGATTGTGTAATCAGCGGATAGCACGCGCATTAATTCCTCAATCTTCAACGTGGCGATCGGATCAAGTGCTGAGCAAGGCTCATCCATTAAGATTATATCTGGTTTAATTGCAATTGTACGGGCGATACAAAGTCGCTGCTGCTGCCCACCTGAGAGAGAGAGGCCACTTTGGTGGAGCTTGTCCTTGACTTCGTCCCATAAGGCAGCTCTGCGCAAGGAATTCTCGACCAGCTCATCCATTGCGGTTTTATTGCCCGAAAAGCCATTGACTTTTGCTCCCCAGGCGATGTTGTCATAGATACTCTTTGGAAATGGATTCGGTTTTTGAAAAACCATCCCAATGTGCCGTCGGACCTGTACGGGATCGACATCATCATCATATATATTTTTACCATGAAATAATACCTCTCCGGAGGCGTGAGCAGAAGGCACCAGCTCATTCATTCGGTTAAATGCACGCAGCATCGTGCTTTTTCCGCAACCTGAAGGGCCAATAATTGCTGTGATTTTTTGTTTTTCGACTTGCAAATCAACATGCTTTACGGCCAGAAAGTCGCCATAAGAAACATTTAGCTGTCTGGCTTCGATAGCATTTATGCTATTCGCTGGTACATCGACCTGAAGATTCTATCGAAGTGGTTTGAATAGACATTATGTGTATTTCCTTGTGTATTTATTTCTCAGAACGATTGCAATAGCATTCAGGGCAAGCAGCAGGACCAGCAATACGATGATAGCTGCAGCAGCAAGATTTTGCCATTCATCCTGGGCTCGGGAGGTCCATTGGTAGATCTGAGCTGGCAAAGTGGTAAATTTAGAAAAGATGCTGGTCGGATCTTGGGTAATGTAAGTTGTCACTCCCACAATAATTAAAGGAGCAGTTTCACCAAATGCACGTGATAAGCGCCAGGATTGTCCCGTAAGAATACCGGGGATTGCATTTGGGAGGACATGCGACCAGATCGTCTGCCACTTGGATGCTCCTAAGCCATAGCTGGCCTGGCGGAGTGAGTTTGGAACAGTTCGAATGGCTTCCTGTGCATTAATGATAATAATGGGAAGGATGAGTAGGGCCAGGGTCATCCCTCCAGAAAGAATGGTCCGTCCGTTAGAAGAACCTGGATCGGCAAATCGCAAACATCGAGCCACTGGTAATGGGCTCTAATATGCGAACAAAGATAGTTAACCCGAGGATGCCATAAATAATCGATGGCACAGCGGCAAGGTTGTTATATATTTGTCTGGATCACTTCGATTGATCCAACGCTCACGATTGGCATATTCCTCAAGGTAAATAGCAGCTCCAACACCAATTGGAAATGCAAATAAGAGGTGATGGCAATGATCCAGATCGAACCGAGAATTGCTGTCCGGATGCCCGCTACCAGTGGATTACTGGATTGAGGAGAGCTAATAAAATCGTCGATAATCCACACGATCGAATTTCAGATATGCATCTGGATATTGCTCCAGTATGGTATGCTCGATTTCATCGCCGTTTGAATAATGATTCAAACAGAGACCAGGTCTGCTCGACCTGAGGTTTGATTACCTCGATAGTTATAAGATCAATTAGTTCATCTGCTCTGCGATTCGCAATCGAATTTTCTAACTCCAATAGTTCGGTATCGGTTTGCAGAAATGTTCGCTTTCAGGATCTCATCGAGCTGGGCGTGTGAAAGTTCCTCGGGAGGTACCCCGCCCCACACAATCGCGGGGTCTTTTTTGTCTTTATATGCCACATAGCCTGCAGAGTCATTGATGATATTTACCAGCAGGGCTGAAAGAGCAATAATGCCAACAATCGTTGAGAGCAGGAAAATTGACAGCCAGTTTCGCGCAATCCGGTGGCGTTTGGGTAAATCCTCTTTATAGCCGGCAAGTGGGGCAGACCCCGTAAATACATCCACCTTGAATTGATGTTTTTTGGACATAAGCTTTATTCGTAGGTTTCTCGAAAACGGCGTACAACCCGTTGACTGATTAAATTTAGACCAAGGGTGAACAGGAACAGCACTAAAGCCAATGCATAGATGCTGGTGTAATCCAAGGAATTATAGGAAAGATCGCCACCGCTGATTCGAACGATGTAACCCGTCATTGTTTCTGCAGAATTCGAAAGGATTGAGGGTCATTTCTGGTCTTGCACCGGCTGCGATTGCAACAATCATAGTTTCGCCGATGGCGCGTGAAAAACCGATTAATACTGCGGCTGCAATGCCAGAAATGGCTGCTGGAACGACAATCTTTATCGCCACTTCCAGTTTCGTGGCTCCAAGACCATAGCCAGCTTCGCGTAATGACCGTGGAACGGCACTGAGCGCATCTTCAGTCATTGTGCTGATCAGGGGCATGATTAAGATGCCCATTGCCAGGCCTGCGGAAGCAGTATTGTAAATTGACACGGTATTCGATCCAAAAATACCACGCAGCATGGGAGTAATAAAGGTTAATGCGAAGAAACCATATACTACGGTGGGAATGCCAGCAAGGATCTCCAGGATTGGCTTCAGGATGGAGCGAGCCTTGTCACTGGCGTATTCGCTTAAATAGATAGCCACACATAGACCAAGGGGAAGGGCAACCAGCATTGCAATGGCAGTGGTCACCAAAGTGGCGGTCAGAAGCGGCAGCATGCCAAACTGACCTATTTTCGGCTGCCAAACCGTACCGGTCAGAAAGGCAACGATGGAGACTTCTGGTGCTCCAAAAAAATGCCAGGCTTCTTCAACCAGAACAACCACAATTCCTATTGTAGTAAAAATTGAGAGAGCACCACAAAAGAAGAGCAGCCCCTGGATGACTGATTCACCTATATGCGGTTTTTTCTTTAAGCTAAAAGAGCTGGTCTCACTGGATTCATTTATATTAAGAGTATTGGTTGCCATGATTAATCTTTTGGTAACGCATCAAATAAATTCTAGGTCACAAACAACGGATACCATATCCGAGCGATTATTAGAATATAGGGGATAGTTTGCGAGATTATCTCGCAAACTATCCGTAACCTGACTCGCTTTTAAGAGAGTGAGATCTACTTCAAAGCATCCAGGAGGGTTTGCTTTGCGAAATTTAAAGCATCTTCGCTAGCAGGGAAGTAACCAACATCGCTGATGACTTCATTGACGCGGGTCAAGAAGAAGTTGATGTAGGCTGCAACCTGGGGTTTGGCATTTAGAATTTCTGCATCGGAGTAGATGAACAAGGGGCGAGCCAGTGGGTAATCACCATTCTCAGCAGTCTCAGAATTGGGAGTGACACCGTTAATCGAGAGAGCTGTCAGTGCACCCTGGTTCTCGCTAAAGTAAGCATAGCCGAAGTAACCAATGGCGTATGGGCTGCCTTCGACACCCTGAACGAGGACATTGTCATCTTCGGAAAGCTGCAGGTTCGCTGCGGAAAGGATAGCTTCTTCGCCTTTACCTTTATCGGTTTCCGCATCCACCACGTAAACCTTGTCCATTACAGCTTCGACAAAGTAATCGAAGGTGCCGGAGTCAGTGCCGGGCGAATAGCGCAGGATATCCTCCGCAGGCCACTCGGGACGAATATCGGACCATTTTTGGGCTGTCCTCGGAAAAGATCTTGGCAAGTTCTTCGATAGTTATGTCGGTGAGAAAATCATTCTCGGCTGAGACAACGACAGCTAATGCATCTGTACCAACTCGGAACTCGATTGGGGTGCGGGCTGGTGTAAGCGCAGCGCAGTTTTCTGTCTCGCTGTCCTTAATTGCGCGAGATGCATTGGCAACATCAGTCTCGCCTGTGCTGCAAAAACGCTCGAAACCACCACCAGTACCCACTGAGTCAATGGTAATCTGACCGGTATAGCCTTCGCTTTCAAATAGCGTTGCGACGGCCTCGGCTAATGGGAAAACTGTAGATGATCCAGCAGAGATAACATCACCCTGAACGGCAGCCGGATCGACCTCGGGAAGTTCTACCATTCCGCCTGACACGACTTCTTCTGTTTGTTGCACTTCTTCAGTTGGAACGGAGACCTCAACTGTGGCTTCTGCAATCTCTTCAGTAGCGACTGGGGCTTCAGTGGCAACTGGACCTTCAGTCGTCTGGGTTGGCGTTGCCTGGCTGCATGCGGACAACACAAATGCCAGCACTAATACAGCAGACAATAATACAATTACCTTGCGATTCATATCCTTTTTTCCTCCAATTAGGTTTTTGTTCTTCTTCATGTGACCCAAAGATATCATCTCAAGTTTAAGAACAATAACTAAATGAGTTATGATCTATTTAATAGATGGTTAACATCTGGTTAATTGGCAGAGAAAATCTATGCTTTTCCTCCAGGCCAGTACGGTCATCTGTATCAATATCTCTTGGAAGCAAAAAATCACTTCAGATAGACATAATCTGAAGTGATTGAGGTGTTATTATCGACTGTTAACCGGTCAAGATCGAGCTGCAAAGAATCGAGGTTTATACTGCCATAGGAACGGTGAAGAAGAAGGTACTGCCAATATTTTCCTGGCTCTCAGCCCATATGTTTCCACCATGGGCTTCAACCAGATGTTTCGCGATTGCCAAGCCTAAACCTGTCCCCCCACCAGATCGAGCCTTGTCAGATTTGAAGAACCTTTCGAAAATTCGAGAGAGGTCCTCAGCGGTGATGCCGATACCAGTATCCCGTATTGAAAATTGCACCTTATCAACAGCAATTTCTGCTTTCAGTGTGATCGAACCACCCTCTGGAGTGAATTTTACAGAGTTGTGGAATAGATTAACCAGGACTTGTTCCATGCGAGTAGGATCTACCAGAACTTCGGGAAGATCTTCTGGGCAGTCAACAGAAATCGTCAATCCTTTGCGCTGTGCTTGAATTGCCATACGATTCAAGGCTTGATCGATTAATTTCTTTGGTTTTATTGCTTCCAATTTTAAAGGAACACGACCAGATTCAATTCGGGATAGCTCTAGCAGCTCGGATACCATCATGCTCAATGAGTCTACTTCTGTTTCCATTCGTTCTAAGAATCGTCTAGCAGCAGGTGGATCATCGAGCGCAGTCTCTTGCAACGTTTCTGATAATGCCTTTAGAGATGCAAGTGGCGTTCGAAGCTCATGAGAAATGTTGCTGATGAAATCCTGGCGAACTGTTTCCAGATGGCGAAGACGCGTCAGGTTTTGGAAAAGAAGGAGCGTGCTATCGGGGAGAGATTTTCCAAAGGATGTTGCCACCATTTGTAAGTATAAGCGCCTGGCAGGTAACTCTAAGATAGCTGATTGTGGTTCTTCGCTTCCTAAGGCGGATTTCCACAGATCAACAAGCTGGTGTTGGCGAATTGCATGAATTAACGGCTCTCCCATAGCATCAGAATGAGGTACACCGAACATGCCTTCTGCGGCAGGATTAATCAATTGGATAATCCCCTGCCCATCAATAATTATCACACCGTCACTCATCTCAGATAGAACTGCGGCTAATTTGCCTCGCTCATGGTCCAGTGCTTCAATCTTTTGGCCCAATTCATCAGCCATTATATTAAATGCACGAGCCATCTGACCAACTTCATCAGATGTGGTGGGTACAATACGACTGTCGAGATCACCGGCAGCTAATTTTTCCGCTGCCTGTGTTAGCATGAGCAGAGGTTTCGTGGATCGGCTGGCAATCCAGAATGCCAGTACCACGGCTACTACCATTGCTATCAGGCTGAAAAGTAATATGGTATTTTGGAGGTGTCGAATCGTTTCTTGAACCTTACTCAATGGCACCGCAAGCCGAATATATCCGGTGAGTGTGGTCGCATCACTGGTTACAGGAACTGCGGCATAGAGCATGTCATATCCTTCAGTGTGACTGAAGCGTATGCTCGTTCCCTCTCCTTTCGACTTAGCATCCAAAATTTCCAGGCGACTACTATGGTTATCCATTCTTGTACGATCATCATGTGATTCGCCGATCACAGTTCCATCGGCGGAGATGAGGGTCAGGCGAGCCTGTACTAATTTTGACCAATCTCGAGCCAGTTCATCTAAATCTGTATTTGCAGAAATATCTGCAAAAGTGGTATCTAATTCCTCTCGAAGTAATCGCGCCGAGTTAAGCAAATCGTTCGACAACTCTCGAATATAAATTTCGCGAATGTAGCTAGAGATATAAATAACAGTCCCGGCTAAAGTCAGCAGAATCAAAACAAGATATGGAATTGCGATGCGCCAGCGAATTGAATTAAACATTATCCCTCAAACCTGTAACCTGCTCCACGGACAGTGATAATTCTTAATGGATTGGAAGGATCGATTTCTATTTTTTCTCTTAACCAGCGTACATGGACGTCCACTGTACGGCTGCCGCCGCTGAATTCCCAACCCCAAACACGTTCCAGGATTAAATCCCTCGACAAGACATGACCTCTATGCCGCGCAAGGAATAGCAGCAAGTCGAACTCTTTTGGTTTCAGGGAGAGTGGTTGGTTATCTATCAACACCTCTCTGCGAGTCAGGTCCATGGTCAGATTGCCGAAATGGAATGTTTCCATCATTTTTGCTGTATCATTCTCAAGTTCTTCCCGAATTAGCCTGACTCTGCGAAGCTGAGCTTTGACTCTCGCTAAAAATTCTCTCATAGAGAACGGTTTCGTTAAATAATCATCCGCACCAAGTTCCAGACCAATCACTCGATCAATCTCATCATCACGGGCAGTTAATATTATGATGGGTGTGTTCATTTCTTGACGAAGAATACGGCAAACCTCAAAACCGTCCAACAGTGGCAGCATCAGGTCCAGAACAATTAAGTCGGGTTTATGATCACGGGCACTCTTTAAGGCAGTTTGGCCGTCTCCAGCTGTTACAACCTGATAACCTTGCCGGTTTAAGTTATAGGCCAGTGTTTCTTGTAGAGTGGGTTCATCCTCGACGATCAATATAATTTCAGACATTGATTATCCAATGGAAACATTCGTAAATCGTTTGATGGAGTAAAATGGTTTATCTTTATACACAGACTTCGGGTCATTGAAGTGATCCATCTTCGGGCAAGGTCATGATGTCTCTGATGGCTTGTATTTTCACAGATAACTGGTCATTTGATGGTTCGACGAGTATCGACCCATCAGGAAACACGATTGTCGGGACGCTTCTAAATCCTTTGTTTACACGGATGACAAATTGCTCACCTGATCTGTCATGGTCGATATTTGTCCACTGATATTGAATATTATTTAGATCAAAATAGCGCTTTGCGCGTCGGCAATCTCCACACCAGGTGACACCATAGACATGTATAAAGTTATTTTGCATATAATGCCTTTCAAATAAACCATGAACACGATCGGATGCAAGCCAGTCTGGTATATTGGTACGATGGGTTTCAGTTATAGCGATTGGGAAAGCGTTTTTTATCCCCAAGGATTGAAACCCAAAGACTTTTTATCCTATTATAGCCGGATTTTCCGTGGTGTCGAAATTGACTCGACCTTCTACGGAACTCCATCGCGGCCAACAATAATCCGCTGGAAGAATTCCGTAAGGGAAGATTTTAAATTTTGCTTAAAAACACCTCGGCTGATCACGCATGACTCAGGGTTAATGAATACTCGTGGTTTGATGCACGAGTTTGTCGACACGGCAAAAGAGCTGGAACAGAAACTTGGTGTGATTTTGTTGCAATTTCCTCCATCCTTTACAGATGCTCAATATGATCTGTTGGCTAGATTTCTTGATGAACTGCCATTTGCTGCCCGATACGCAATAGAGATACGCCACCTGTCATGGTATAGAGATGGTAGGGAACAGTTAGCAGACTTATTGAGGCAACACAATATTTGTTGGGCTTCGACTGTATTTCCTGGTTTGCCGGAAAGGATAATACCAACCTCTGAGTTATTCTATATCCGCTGGATTGGAAAGCATGGCAGCTTTCAGCAGCATAACTCGGAACGCATTGACCGTAATGCTCAAATGAATAACTGGTATAAAATGATTTTAAGCCAGGCTGGTAGTAATATGGAAATATACGGTCATTTTAACAATGACTATTCTGGTTATGCTGCGGGTACTGCCATAAAATTCTTGCAAATTGCCGGTTTACCTGCCGAAATGCCGCATGAACCCATTCAGGGCACCTTGTTTTAATTTTTGAAACAATGTGGCAATTTCTTTCAAATATTCCAAGGTACATAAGTGAGTATGAATATGCACAATTCGCATAATCGATTTCTTCGTTACATCATAATTGTCATTATTGTGAATGTTATCGTCATTCTATGGGGAGCGTTCGTTCGGGCGACCGGTTCTGGGGCAGGATGCGGCAGCCATTGGCCGCTTTGCAATGGTGCTGTCATCCCTCTTGCACCTCGGATCGAGACCGTCATTGAGTTCACACACCGCTTAACCAGTGGTGCGGCATTTTTGTTGGTCGTAGGATTTTTCATTATGGCTTTCAGGGAATTTCCTAATGGTCACCGAGTCCGAAAAGGTGCTGTTGCTGTCATGTTTTTCATGATCTCCGAAGCATTGGTCGGTGCTGGTTTAGTATTATTTAGATGGGTGGCTCATGATGCTTCACTGGGCAGGATAATCTCCATTCCGATCCACTTGCTGAACACCTTTATGCTGTTAGGATCAATGGTCCTCACAGCCTGGTGGGTATATGGTGGGCAGGGTTTGTCATTCAAAAAAAATCCAACTATCAGCACGGTAGTAATCCTTGGCATGCTAGGTGTCTTACTCATAGGGATGACGGGCGCGATTACAGCCCTGGGTGACACTCTTTTCCCAGCGGAATCCCTGGTTGAAGGTATTACACAGGATTTTTCCGATACTGCACATTACCTGGTTAGACTCAGGGTCTGGCATCCTGTGGTTGCCTTTCTCATTGGTTTTTATTGGGTCTTTGTTGCAGGATTTTTAGCCTTGATCCATGGAGAGCCCAGATATCGTCTCTCTGAGGATCCGGTTATTCGGAATCGAAGTCGGTTCCTTCGCATGTTATCGTTATCTCTTATCGGATTTGTACTCATCCAGTGGATCGCAGGATTAATAAACATTTGGCTCCTGGCGCCTGTGTGGATGCAGATCGTCCACTTGCTTATCGCAGTAACAATATGGATAATGGTTGTGATGATCTCGATTATTCTCCTTGAGCAACCACTCTTTGATGAAAGTGTTACAAAATCTGATTCTGAATAATATTAGCTAATCTTAGTGTCGTATAAAAATTAAGTGGAGTTCTATCATGGATTTACCAGAAAAGGATGCACGACTTCTCTCCAGATTAAGTGAGCTCCGCCAGCTAATTAATTTCCATAATTACAGATATCATGTGATGGATGATCCTTTTATTACGGATCAGGAGTATGATCGATTATTGGTAGAACTCCGCAACATAGAAGATACTCATCCGGAGTGGGTGACTCCTGACTCTCCAACACAAAGAGCCGGTAGCCCACCTTCATCACGATTTCTTAAGGTAAACCACCCCTCACCGATATTGAGCCTGGCAAATGCATTTAATGCCGCCGATGTACGATCATGGTATGAACGAATTAGTAAATTAGATCGGCGTGTAGCGGAGTCATCATTCGTTGTTGAGCCAAAGATAGATGGTCTATCTGTGGTTTTGCATTACCGGGATGGCCAGTTTACCCAAGCAGCGACACGCGGTGATGGCGAGGTAGGGGAGGATGTTACCTCCAATGTCAGAACCGTGCGCAGCTTGCCTTTACGGATTCCTGTTGATAAGGATGGCCCAACGCCTCCTGAATATTTGGTAGTGCGTGGGGAAATTTATATGAACATAGCGGATTTTGAGCAACTTAATCAACGCCTGGAAAATGCTGGTGAGAAAACCTACCAAAATCCTCGAAATACGGCGGCAGGATCAATTCGGCAGCTTGATTCGAAATTAACTGCCTCGCGCCCGTTAAATCTCCTGACCTATGCAATTGTGACCAGTAGTGAGACGGTACCTGACACCCAATCAGGAACCCTGGCTTATCTTCGCTCCATGGGTTTTCCAACCGCACGTTTTATATCAAGCTTTGAGCATCTGGATCAAGCCATAGCCTGGGCTGAATCTTGGGCAGATCGACGGAAAGAGTTGCCTTTTGAGGTAGATGGCATAGTGATCAAGCTGGACGACTTGACTCTGGCTGGAGACCTGGGGTACGTTGGAAAGGATCCACGCGGCGCAATTGCTGTAAAGTTTCCTGCCGAAGTGGTGACGACGCGTCTGCTGGATATCTCGGTTAACGTCGGCAGGACAGGGGTGCTAACTCCAAACGCGGTTCTCGAACCTGTCGAGATTGGTGGAGTCATTGTTAGGCAAGCAACATTGCACAATTTTGAGTACATTGCAGAGAAAGATATCCGGATAGGTGATCTTGTTAAGGTCAAACGAGCCGGTGAAGTGATTCCTTATGTAATAGGTCCGGTTGAGTCCTTGCGAAGTGGCATTGAAAGGATTTACGTTCCGCCGCAATCGTGTCCGGTTTGTGACGAGCCTGTTGAAAATATCCCGGGTGAAGTAGCATGGTATTGTGTCAATGCCAGCTGTCCAGAGCAACTGGTCCGCAATGTGGAGCACTTTGTCTCTCGTGGGGCGATGGATATTGTCGGGTTAGGAATAAATATCGTTGAACAATTAATCAATGCTGGATTAGTCCACGATGTAGCAGATTTATTTACATTAACACCGCAGGATTTATTAAGTCTGGAGGGTTTCGCTCAGAAAAAAGCCGGAAATATAATCCAGTCGATAAACAATTCTCGCAGCCAGTCCCTGGTTCGATTGATCATCGCCTTAGGTATTCGAGGAGTCGGCGAGGTGACCGCTGCAGATTTGGCGAGTCATTTTTCAAACCTGAGCAGTTTAGGGCAAGCAAGCCTGGATGACCTCCAGGCGATTGAAGGCATCGGTCCTAATATCGCTCAAGCCATTGTCGATTGGTTTCACAGACCTGGTAACCAACAGATATTAGAAAAGCTGCGAAATGCCGGCGTCTGGCCGCAGTGGCAGAAGCCTCTCATTGAACCTGGCCGGCGGCTGCCATTAGAGGAAATGACATTTGTAATCACAGGTACCTTGCCGGACCTATCACGCGAGCAAGCCAAGGAATGGATCGAAAATAATGGCGGAAAAGTTGTGGACTCGGTCAGCAAAAAAACGAGTTACCTGGTGCTTGGAGAAAATCCTGGTTCAAAATTACAAAAAGCGCAATCATTAGGGATATCCATTCTTGATGAGGCAAGTCTGATGAAATTGGTGAAGTAAATTTAATAATCAATTATCCCCAGTTCTGATTGTAACCTTTGATCATTGGTTGACAATCCTGCTGCCCTGGACTAAACTTGTTTTTATTCTGTACGTTGAGGAGAAATTATGATGGATCGTTTTGGACCTGATGACGGTGTTATCCAACGAATGCAGGCAATCCTTGAGCGTTTGAAGGTGGCTCAAGACGCGGATTTATATTATTACAACCAGCCGATAACCGAAATGCTACCAGGAGCGAAGGTTTTGGTAAAAGGCCGCGTGATGGGAATGTATGCATCCTACAGTTATTTAGGATTGATCGGGCATCCGCGGATTAACGAAGCAGCCAAACAGGCCATTGATCGGTATGGCACAGGAACGCATGGGGTGCGCAGCCTGGCGGGGACCTTAGGTGTGCATCAGGAGCTTGAAGAAACGATCGCAAATTTCCGCGGAGCAGAAGCGGCAGTCACATTTTCTTCGGGATATGCTACCAATCTGACGGTCATCTCTACATTACTTGGTCGCAACGATTACGTAATTTCTGATAAATTGAACCATGCCAGTATTGTTGATGGCTGTATGATGTCAGGTGCAAAATTCCTGAGATTCCGCCATAATGATATGGAAGCTTTGGAAATACGTCTCCAACAGATACCTGAGGGCTCTACCAAGCTTGTAGTTGCTGATTCCGTGTTCAGTATGGACGGTGATATTCTCGATCTCCCCAAAGTGGTCGAGTTATGTCATAAATATAATGCTTGGTTGATGATTGATGAAGCCCATTCAGTTGGTGTGTTGGGTAATACAGGTCGTGGGATTGAGGAACATTTCGGCATTCAAGGTTCAATAGATATAAAAATGGGCACCTTGAGTAAAACGATCCCTGCCATTGGTGGTTACGTGGCAGGAAAAAAGGATTTGATCAATTTCTTACGGCATGGGAGCCGGGCATATATCTTCTCTGCAGCACTACCACCTGCTGCAGCCGCAGCTGCCAAGACAGCTTTCGATGTCATTTTAGATGAACCCTGGCGGGTAGAGAAATTACGGAAAAACAGCCAACAATTTATTACAGGCATCAAATCGCACGGTTTTGACACCTTATTTACTGAGACTGCGATCGTACCGATAATCTGTGGCGGTGATGAACTGGCCTTTATGATGACTCGCGATGTTCAGCGTAAAGATGTATTTGTCCTACCTGTGGTTTCACCTGCAGTTGCTCCTGGATTGGCACGTCTGCGCGCCACGGTGACTGCTGCACATGAGGAAAATGAGATTGCTCATGCGATAGAAATAATCGCTGAAGCTGGGAAGAATCTTAGGAGTCATTTGAACAGCTACTCGCCTCGCGTGCAATTGAAACCAGACAAAGAGAAATCGCTCCTGCGACGGCACCCATGGGTGTTCGCAGGAGCGATTTCAAAAGTAGACGACTCACCTGGAGAAGGAGATACCGTTTCTGTGGTTGATGCTTCAGGCGGATTTTTAGCGTGGGGAGCTTTCAGCCCGCACTCACAAATCCGGGTGCGGGTTTGGTCATTTTGTGAGGATCAATCGATAAATAAGATGTTTTTTAGATCACGATTAATCGAGTCGATTAGCATGCGGCAGAAGTTTATCGACATGCAAAGTAACAATTCGTGCCGCCTTGTGCATGGCGAGTTTGACGGTATCCCCGGCTTGGTAGTAGACCAATACGGAAAAATATTGGTTGTCCAGTTCCTGTCCTGCGGAGTGGAAAAGTGGCGAAGTGTCCTTGTCGATTTGCTTGAAGAAACAACGATGGTGAGCTGTGTCTTCGAACGGTCTGATGCTGATATCCGGATGTTGGAAGGTTTACCAACCCGGATAGGCTTGCTGAGAGGGGAGCTGCCCATGGAGCCGGTTTTAATCTCGGAAAACGAGCTAAGTTATGAGGTAAGTATTAAAACCGGGCATAAAACTGGTTTTTACCTGGATCAAAGGGATAACAGGACGGTTGTTCGCAACCTTTCAATGGACCGGAGGGTGCTAGATTGTTTTTGCTACACTGGGGGATTCAGTTTAAACGCTTTGAAAGGTGGTGCTTGTTCAATAATTGCAGTAGATGCTTCTGCTGAGGCTCTTGACCTAGCTCGCAAAAACCTGACACTAAACGATTTACCTGTTGATAAGATAGAATTTCAACAAGGCGATGTTTTTCAAGTATTGAGAAAATTACGCGACCAGGCTGCCAGATTCGATTTAATTATTCTGGACCCCCCGAAATTTGCTCCAACAAAATCTCAAGCTGAACGTGCCGCAAGGGGATATAAAGATATCAACCTGTTAGCTTTTAAGCTGCTTGATCCAGGTGGAATATTAGTCACTTGCTCATGTTCTGGTGGAATCAGTCCTGAGCTATTCCAGAAAATCGTCAGTGGCGCCGCATTGGATGCGGGTGTCCAGGCGCGGATCGTTCGCCATCTTAACCAGGCACCCGATCATCCAATCGGAGTTAATTTTCCAGAAGGTGAGTATCTGAAAGGATTGGTGGTGATTAGGAGTTAACGGGACTTGAGCCTTGTGGAAAACAGAACTGGTGGTGTGAAAACACCACCAGTTCTGTTCTTAATATCTATTTGAGTAAATCTTTCAGTGGAGATGTCGGGAATTGAACCCGAGTCCGAAAGATTCGTCCCTCGAATATCTACGAGCGTAGTTAGTTTATAAATTCGCCAGGTAACACGAAACTAACAAAAGCAGAAATCTGGCTAACCGCTGGAACCCGAGAGTCCCTCTTTCGCCTGTATAACGGTATCGTAAGGCGGCACACTGGCTTTTTTACGCCCGATTTACCACCGGCCAGTGAGCGGGGTAAGCGGACGTGGTCCTTCTGTCGAGGACCAGCTGTCTCAAGCTAGCTTATGCAGCCAGGGGGAGAGCAGCGTAGTTAGTGCGGTTGGCACTTGTTTTTTGCGCTGATTTTCCGAGTTCGGCGCCTCTCGGCTCGCAATCCGGGGCTAGCCTCTCCCGTCGAAACCGATCATCCCCGTGAAATTTATTATACTATAATACAGAAACTTATTTCAGGTCGTGGGGTTTCTAAATGTGAGAACAACTCACACCAGGGAGCCTCATTCAGGTGAGGTTAGCGGTGCAGAGTGGTGATGATGTTATTTTGTTGAAAGCTGCGCAGGGTGACCAGGAAGCATTTGGTCAGCTCTACGAGCGATATGTTGAGAAAATATTTAATTACATATATTATCGAACCGGCAGCACGTATGACGCTGAGGATTTGACTGAAAAGGTTTTTTACCGGGCGATGCACCATATTAGCCGCTACCGCGACCAAGGTTTACCTTTCTCAGCCTGGTTGTATCGAATCGCTCATAACTTGGTGGCGAATTGGCACCGTGATAACAGCCGAAGGAAGGAGATACCTCTGGAGGAAGGATTATTATTTACAGGTACAAGCGACCATCCTGAGATTGAACTGTTAAAACTTGAAGATCGGGAGCGGCTTGTTAAGGTAATCAGGGTTTTGCCACCGGAGCGCCAACAATTGCTGATATTAAAATTCGTTGACCACCTATCAAACGCTGAAATAGGACAAATAATGGGCCGGACAGAAGGAGCGGTTAAAAGTTTATATCACCGCACCTTACTCAGCATGCGCAGCGAGTTGCAACCTGAACTATTATTGGAAAACGCTGATGGTCACCAAACTTAGAGTGTTTTTATGAATAAATCATTTGCTGATCATGATTTGACTTTTCTGGAAAATTACTTAAATTCTGTTTTACAACCGGTACATCCTCGCCAAGAATTCATCAGTCATATGAGGAACCGTGTCTCATCCCCGCTCGCACAAAAAAAACCAGATGCGAGTATCACGGGACGTAATTTATATATTGTGTTGGGCTTCGTGAGCAGTTTATTGATCATCATCTCCGCTGTTCGAGCGGTAGTTAACTTGCGTCAATCATATAGAATCGTCAGGCAGCGGCAGAGATAAACCTGGTAGTTTAACTTACCAGCCGTTTGATGATAATCAGATATCAAATTTCTAAATTTATTTACAGAACAACATCAGTAATAGCATCTTTACAGGTGTTTTCGCATAGATGCTGTGCGGTAACTCGGCGGTCATGTGGAACCAGGATCCAGGATGAGCTTCTAGCGGTTGCTCGCCTAGTGTCACATTTGCCTCACCCTCTAAGAAATGCAGGATGGCTGGGACAGATGCGGTGTGCTGTGATAACTCCTGACCTTGTGCAAAACTGAATAAAATAGCTCTCATCTGAGAGTCTTGGAAGAATGTGCGACTGAGAATACTTTCAGGTGGAACGCTGGGGATTAGCTCTCCTAAATTTTCGAATTGGGTAAATTTATTCTCATCCATGGTTTTGCTCCTTAAGTTTCAATATTTACGGAAGGTTATTTGTCAAGGGTGGTTATTGTAGCTCAATAGGTGAGACGCTAACCAGACTGCATCGGTAATTAGGTCAACGTCCTCTGGTAATTTGTGATCAATATCAACCTGCATCAGCAGCTCGGAAACCACTTGTGATATAGCTAAATCATCCAACTTAATTGCTTGCAATTGAACTAACATGTCATAAGCACTGCTTGAATTTGTTCGTATTCCGAGCCTGTCTAAATACTCCCTGGCGACTATCCCTGCCGCACGGCGGGCGCAAACGCGCGCTTGACCTTCATTTCCTGCTGACCGTGCGTTTTGAGCGCTTTGTAATTCTTGCTCGAATCGTGGAATCCAGCCCATAAAAAAATTTTATCATAGGTAAGGATAAATCCTATAAATGTAAAGCTTTACCCTTACATACCTTTATTCCTTCTCCTCCGCAAGTGATACAATTTCCAAGAAAGGAGTGCTATGAGTATTGAGGCATCGAATCAGCAATATGGCGAATGGGTCGTTAAGGTCCAGCGTCCCGAGTGTGACCCACCTTGGCCGGTATTCTTATTACTCCATGGCTGGACAGGAGATGAAAATTCGATGTGGATCTTCACCTCCCGTCTCCCGAGCAATGCGTTGTTCTTAGCTCCTCGAGGCCTCTTTTCTGCGTCTCCAGAAGGGTTCAGTTGGGAAAAAATGCGTGAGAATTCCTGGCCCACCATTAAGCGTTTGCGTGGAGCGGCTGATAGTCTGATGAATGAATTGATAGTTCCTGGGAATTTTCCTGAGGCGGATTTCAGCCAGCTTCATGTGATTGGTTTTAGCCAGGGTGCTGCACTGGCTTACACCCTGGCTCTTAATTATCCGGTAGCATTTCAATCGGTTGCTGGCTTATCAGGCTTCTTACCTGAGGAATCTGAACCATTGCTACAGGATCGTCCGCTGGAGGGGCTGCGGATTTTTATAGCTCATGGCTCGCAAGATACACTGGTACCTGTAACTAAATCGTACCAGGCAAAAATTGCACTGGAAAATGCGGGGGCAACGGTTTTCTACTGTGAAGATGAGGTTGGACATAAACTAAGCGCCTCCTGCTTTCGTGGGCTGGAGGCGTTTTATCTTGATTCAAGATGTTGAATTATTAGAATTCTTCGTCGTTACCCCGCAGCTTGATCATCAACTGTACCACATCGCGCAGCTCGCCATCTGGCAGCATGAAATAATCTTCATAGGTTGATTTTATTTCGAAGCCAGCTTTCTGCATGGCTTTGATGTCATGCACCTGTTCGGCTATGGATTGGACTTCCACCATATAAAGACTACGTCGTTTGGCGATTTCGATGATGCCCTGGATGAGCTTGGTACCCAGGCCTCGGCGTCGAAAATCCTTGGCGAGGAAAATTCTCATCTCGGCACGGTGACGATAAGGTCCTTGTCCAAATTGTAAAGTAGCATTACCCACGATACGATCGTTACTAACTGCTACTAAAGGAAAAATCCGGTCATAATCAATATTTGTCGCCCAGTTACTCACTAGCTCCGGGTCATTAATATTATGGCGCATGAAGCGTTTCTCATCGAGTGGAACGGGAAGAAATAGGTCTAGTAGCGCTTGTTTATCTTCCGGAACTAACGGTCGAATGAGTACGCGCGCACCATCACGCAATGTAACAACTTGTCGAAATATTAATTCTTCCTTTGTTGTCATAAAAACCCTCCGTCCAAGGATTTATCCCCAAGCAGCGGCAAGCTGGACCCGTGTTGATTGCAGTCTCTCCATCAAGGCTTTTGCAACCTGTGCGGTCAGTTGATAAGCCAGACGTTGATCTACCTGAGAGACCGTTCTTAATCCCACTGCATCAAATTCGATCCAGTGACTCGCTTGGGCTGTTCGTGCCGTTACACGATAAACAAATGGCTCTACAAGAGCGCTGATGCCTAAGACTTCACCGGGATTTATCTCGCCGACGGCATAATCGCGTCGACTACCAGGATCATTTTCTTCCTCTGACTTTATATATAAATCTACATTACCGCTTACCAAAAAATAAAACTTGTTTGCGGCAGACCCTTCTTCGAAGATTAATTCTTTCGCATCGGCTTTATTTTCATCAGCGAGCATCGCCAGTGCCTGGAGTTGTGCCTCATCGAGACCATTAAAAAAAGGGAAGCGTCTAAGTGTTTCTATAGAGATCATGATATCAGCTCCATTACAGTTTCTACAGCTAGTGTTATGGATTTTTCGATCTGTGGAGAAAGATCTTCTGAAAATTCATAATTTGGAATTGTTTCAATTCCTATGACGTAGATGGAATCAGGTAACGTCGCACCCATCGCCTTTCCAACTCTTAGAGCGTTTTGCAAGGTTGTGTCATGAGCAGAGCAAAGATGCCCCAGGGCTTGTTCTGGAAATTCCTCTAATGAGCAACAGCTTACGGTTCCTGCCGCAGAATTTCCAGTGAAAATTGCGTCAATTATGATTGCCTGCTTGTATCCAATCATCCGTTCCATGAGTGTTAGACCACCTACGGCCAGTGTATCTACTTCGATTCGACTGTTAAGATTTGTTGAACAATTGGTGTCCAGGCATCGTTGCACTTGTTCAGCTATATGCCAGCCTATGGCATCATCCCCAAGAATAGGATTCCCCAAACCGATAACCAGGGTAGTGGGATGACCAGAAGTCATCGAGAGAATTTTGACTCCAGTCATCCACAGATTTTGTTTGCATTAGCACTGTTGTTTGAGGAGCTCTATCAGCTCACCATTTGCATCCCGGATGGAAACTTCTAGAGGCATCTGCCCTGGAAGTGAATGAGTGGCACATCCAAAACACGGATCGTAAGCTCGGAAGGCCATTTCTATCATATTTAAGAGCCCTTCACTAACAACTGTGCCTTTCTTGATTAAGCTTTCAGAAGCTTTCTTGATCGACATTGTAATAGGAGCATAGTTGTTTGTTGTGCCGACGATTAAATTAACCTCCGTGAGTAAACCACGCTCGTCGGTCTTGTAGTGGTGCGTAAGAGTGCCGCGCGGTGCTTCGACGATTCCGACGCCCTCAGTCGGTTTTTCTGTGGGAACGGTATGGAAGTTATCGGAAGTTATTTCCGGATCCGTCGCAAGTTGAACAATCCGCTCAGCAGCATAAAGCAGCTCGACCAGACGAGCCCAGTGAATTGTAAGTCGCTGGTGAACCGGTTTGCCTCCTAATGTTGAGTAAAACTGCTCGTACTGCTCCTGTGCCAAAGGTGTAGCCATGCCATCCGCTGCGTTCAGGCGGGAGAGTGGGGTCGCAAAATATACCCCCAAGTCTTTACCGTCAACAAAGCCCTTCCAACCTACTTTTTTCAGGTAAGGGAATTTCAGATATGTCCAGGGTTCAACATGCTCTGAGATCCAATCTGTATACTCAGCAGGGGCATATTTCCCAATCCGTTCACCATCAGGTGCAACCACGCTGACTTTTCCATCATAGAAATTGACCTTATTGTCGTTGTCCACCATTCCCATTGAATAGGTGCGATGCGTGTAGATATCACCCAGGACAAGCTCTAAGTATTGGGGGTTTTTTAGCACAATATCAGAAAAAAGCTGCAGGCTGAATAGCGCAAAGTCGATGCCCCAGCGTCCGATTGCTTCGATCTCTTGTCGCTGATCTTCGGTGATACCTTTGGTTAATCCACCGGGGATAGATGTGCAGGGGTGAACCTTCCGACCACCAATGATCTCAACGATATGGTGCCCATACTTTCTGGCTGTAATCACTTTTCCACCAATTTCAAGCCCAACTTTGTGTATCACACCCAAAATGTTTCGTTCGGCTACCGGAGCATCTGGACCCATCACGAAATCAGGTCCTCCAAGGGCATAGAAATGAGTGGTGTGGTCGGTAAAGTAGAAGCCACTGTAGAGTAACTCCCTCAGCTTTTTGGCTGCTGGCGGTGGATCTACATGATATACCGCATCTGCTGCTTTCGCAGCCGCCATGTGATGCGCTTCGGGACAAACCCCGCAGATACGATTTGTCAATAATGGCATTTCTTCCACTGGGCGTCCGACGCAGAACCTTTCAAAACCGCGTAGCTCTGGAATTTGGAAGTAGGTATTGGCGACATCACCTTCATCATTCAAAAAGATGGTAATTTTTCCGTGGCCTTCCAGGCGAGTAATGGGATCGATTGTGATTCGTTGCATAGCTGCCTCCTCTAATCAGTGCCATTGCCTTTCCACGCCGCCTTGCTTGCACGTAGAAGCGAGCCAGCAAGGTTGAAGCGATAAAATTGGCCTGCGGGGTCCGGGATGCCATCCAGGATGGAATTAATCACTGCAGGATCATTGCTTCCGATCACGGACGCAAATGCAGTAATTAGCCGCGCACCGTAATCAGCCACTCCCTCCGCGGGACCATAACAGCCAATACATTGCGCTCCAGCGGACGGGCACAATGCGCCGCATCCATCTCGGGTAGCAGGTCCATTGCAAGGCACGCCTTGCTCTAGCAAGCAAAGGGTGGAGTCGATTTTGTCAATATCTTGGATGCGCATAAAACTTGTGATCGTTTTTTGATTTCGCTCGCGGAGGCACTCATCACATACTGTTGATCCGCCAGCACCGATGGTTGCACCTTTAGGAGGTAGCTCTGCTTCCCCGTGCAGAACCTTAATGACCAGGTCAATAACCGCGGCTATCTGATGAGATTCTGGCGGGCAACCTGGCATATAGTAATCCACTGGTATGACCTGATCGAGGGTTTTCAAGACTGGATAAAATTCGGGTGTATACAGTGAACCTTCGGGCATCGGAAAATCGTAATCGGGAAGCACTCCGTTCGGATTCTCAGTTGAGATGGTATTGTACGCGGTTTGGAGCACCTGCTCCCGGCTGCTCAAGTTTGCCAGACCGGGTATGCAGCCTTCCGAAGCACAGGACCCAAAGGCTACCAGAATCTGAGATTTCCGTCGCAGCAGATGGGCAATCTCTTCATTTTCGGAATTGCGGATCCCACCATTGAAGAGTGTTAGTAATATCGAATTGTCTGGTAATGCTTCGACATCTTTATACTTAGCATCCATTGCGACCGGCCAAAAAACAACTTCAAAGTTTGCATCAACATCGAGGATTTTTTCGCCGATATTCAAGACGGAAATTTCACACCCGCCGCAAGAAGCTGCCCAATACATCGCAAATTTCGGCTTGCCGTTCGTGGTCATACTTTCACCTCCATTTCAGGAACCCCGAGTGGCTGTCGGTGGAAGTGACCATTTCCTCGCTTCCAGTTTGGCCAGTGGAGCGGTCCAAGAGCCCTGACTTGTTCTGTGAAGGCAGCAAATTCCTGGGCGAGCTGGACTCCTTCGGCAGCGCTAGCCCAAATTAAATGGATTCTGCCGGATTCTATTCCCATTTGAGTTAGAACTCTTTTTAGTAATAGATATCGTCGAAGTGCCTTGTAATTCTGCTCAAGATAATGGCAATCACCAGGATGGCAGCCAGTGATTAAAACACCGTCCGCTCCGTTCGCAAATGCCTTTATAACAAATGTTGGATCCAGTCTCCCCGAGCACATCAACCGGATGAGGCGGATATTGGGTGGATACTTGACGCGTGCGGTGCCAGCCAGGTCAGCAGCGCGATAGCTGCACCAGTTGCAGGTGAAGCCTATGATGACGGGTTCAAATTGATCGCTCATAATATCCTCCACTCTGCTCAGGCTGGCATAGCCGGATGCTCGAAGTTCACCATCAACAAGCCTTCGATTTGTGCCAGGATTTGTTCATTGCTGAATCCCGTGCCACTGATTGCTCCCGCCGGGCAAGCTGCCACGCAGGTACCACATCCCTGGCAAAGAGCCGGGTTAATCTCAGTGACCATGCGGTCTTCGTGGAATAGAATGGCATTATATGGGCACAAGTTGTTACAAATCCGGCATCCGGAGCACTTGTTTTGATCCACGCTGGCGCGATATGGTTCCAGAGAGATTTCCCCTTTTTGAATTCGTCCCAGCACCCTGGCTGCGGCTGCTGCACCTTGAGAAACGCTTTGCGGGATATCTTTGGGTCCTTGAACGCAGCCTGCAATGAAAACTCCCTCAGTCATTGTTGCTACGGGATCCAATTTGGGATGTTTTTCTATCAGCCAACCATCCGCGCTACAAGATATGCCGAACAACTTGGCTACTTCCTTTGCGTCGTGGCGAGGCTCCAGCCCTGCAGAAAGTATCACCATATCGACTGGAATACGGCGCTGCTTTCCCACCAGAGTGTCTTCCACCTGGATGATAATTTTGCCTTCTTCGCCAGGCAGCCGCGCTGCATCGGTAACATCGGCTACTTTGCCTCTAACGAATAATGTGCCTTCCTCCAAAACTCGTTGGTAGAATTCGTCATAGGCTTTATAGGCTGTCCGCATGTCGATGTAGAAGTTGTATACAGTGGCGCCAGTTCGTTCTTTAACAAGGTGGGCGAATTTCAAGCCTTGCATACAGCAGATCACTGAGCAGTAGTTATTGTAATTTCGGTCACGGCTGCCTACACAGTGGATGATTCCAACTGATTTTGGCACGGTCACACCGTCTCGTAGAACAATATTACCGCTTGTTGGACCGGCTGAATTAGACAAGCGTTCAAACTCCAGGCTGGTAAAAACGTTAGCCAGACGGCCGTACCCATAATTGGTCACTCGCCGAGGATCAAATAGATCAAAGCCAGTAGCCAGGATGATATTGCCAACCTGCACCGTGATGTATTCATCCTCTTGATTGAAGTCAATTGCACCAGTAGGGCAGAATTTTTCACAGGCTTTGCATGTGCCTTTGAGGAAGTAGGTACAATTTGGACGGTCGATCACGGGATATTTTGGCACCGCTTGTGGGAAGGGGGTGTAGACAGCCTTCCGGTAACCTAAACCAGCTTCGTACACATCATCGATGATCTTCTTTGGGCATTTTTCTTGACAAATCCCACAGCCGGTACATAATTCCTCGTTGATATATCGTGCCTTCTTGCGAATTGTGACAGTAAAGTCACCCACATAGCCATCAACACGGACGACTTCACTCCAGGTGAGCATTTTTATGTGAGGGTGAGTTCCAACACTGACCATCCTCGGTGTCAGGATACAAGCTGAACAATCCAAAGTTGGGAATGTTTTGTCGAATTGAGCCATGTGACCGCCAATAGACGGCTCACGCTCCACGACGTAAACGGGGAAACCAGCATCTGCGATTTCAAGTGCGGCCTGGATTCCTGCTATCCCGCCTCCGACGACCAGGGTTGCCTCGTGGATGGGTACGTGAAGTGGCTCGAGGGGTTGGTGGTGAATAACCCTTTCTACTCCTCCGGATACAACGGCTTTAGATTTTTCAGTTGCAGCGATTTTATCGGTATGCACCCAGGAAACCTGCTCGCGAATCGACACGAGCTCGCACAGATATGGATTCATGCCAGCATTACTACATGCAGTTCTAAAGGTATTCTCGTGCAGGTGAGGAGAACATGCTGCGACAACAACTCGAGTCAGGCCTTGCTCTTGAATATCTTTCTCAATCAATTCCTGTCCAAGGCTCGAGCACATGAATTTATAATCCCGAGCAATGACAACGCCTCGTTCTTTTAGTTGATCACCTGCCCAGGCTGCAACGTCTGCTACATCAACAATTCCGGCGATATTGCTGCCGCAGTGGCACACATAGACCCCAATTTTTTCTAAAGGTAGACCTTCGGAGGATATTTCATCCGGATTAATGAGCTGATCGGTCATGATTCCACCTCCTCATCGCCAGGCATCGCCGGCATGGGTAAGCCAGTTTTCTTCGCTTTCTTTGGGGGTGTTGGTTTTTCATCACCTGGTGGAATTTCTACGCCGATTTTAGTCAACGCTTTCTTCACATTGACCAACTCCCGGCCTATCCCTACTTTTGCAGGCTCTTTCCCAAAAGCCAGGCCGACCAATTGTGTGAAGAACAGGATCGGCATATGGTAATTTGTCTTGAAGTAGCGATTCATCTCGTTCTGATAGGCATCGATATTCATTTGGCACATCGGGCAAACAGTGACCATCAAATCAGCTTTGTATTGATCGGCTGCGTGGACGAGTCGGCGGATGAGGTCAAAAGCCACCTCTGGGCCGATTTGAGTCATATGTCCACCACAGCAATGCGTTTTTAGTGGGAAGTCAATAACCTCTGCTCCGAGTGCTTTCAACAACCGGTCTAGCTCGGTAGGATACTCTGTGTCAGACCACCGTTTTTCATAATCCGGTCGAGGCACCATGCAGCCCAGATATGGTGCAACCCGTAAGCCTTTCAATGGACGAGTGGTTTTTTGGGAAATAATATCCAGACCCACATCATTGATCAGAACATCCAGTAAGTGGCGTACCTTCATGGAGCCAGGATCATAATGAAGATCACCGGCAGCTAAAGCCTTATTTACATTGCTTCCAAGGGAAGCTCTTTCGGCCATATAATGGTCGGCTTTTGCCAGGTTGAGATAACAGGCACTGCACGAGGCGACGATTGTGTCGCTATTTTTAGCTTGCTTTGCCGCCAAAGCAAGGTTCCGACCAATAAGGGCATAAGCTGGAGTCAGGCTTATTCCAAAGTACTCGGTGGCTCCGCAGCAGTTCCAATCGTCGATCACTTCCATGTCCATGTCTAATGTTTCGACAATTTCCCAGAGTGATTCATCGTACGCCTTGGCACTGCTTTCCATTGAGCAACCCGGATAAAACAAATATTTGCTCATGCCTCCACCTCCACTTCTTTGGCGCGCTTTAATATGGCATGAAGCTGGTCAATCCCCTTGATTTGTTTGGGTTGAATTGACATGCGTTTCTTAGTTAACATCCCCAAACCCATGGTTCCAGCCCCTGGCAACCTGGTGACCTGGTGCTTCAGGTAGTAGCGAGTTGCCAAGCCGAGCTCAAAGCTACGCCCGTACTTTTCTACCATATCGACGAATGTCTGAGAAAAGTCTGGAGCGCTAGAATCTTTGTAAAGTTTTGCTCGTATTGCCATCCCTTTTAGGGTATACATAACATCGGTTATGTGTACTTGTTGGGGACACCGTGCGACACAATTGTAGCAAGATACACATATCCAAGGTGTATTGCTGCGCAGGACGGTTTCTCGATAGCCGGCTCTAATCATTGCAAATAACGCCCGGGGAGTATGATCCATATCAGCAGAGGAGGGGCAAGATCCTCCACATGTACCGCATTGGATGCACATCTCCAAGCGCGCGATGCCAGCAGTTGCGTTGCTTACTTCTTCTAGAAAGCGAACATTCGGGTTGGGGTCTTCTGGATGAACGGGACGAGGGTACAAAGGTCACCTCCTTTAGAAATTGGCGAGTAAGACCTGTCAGTTTTTACCAGAGCAATGATCTCTGCTCTAATATTATCGATAAGAGATCCCGATTCTTGTACAACTAATTTAATTTAAGGTCTTTTCTATCGACCTCCTTGTTGATTTGTCTAATTAAATAGAAAAATACCCGGGCTCTATTAGTATGTTTGAGTTTTGAGGTTGAGAATAGTGTCAGAAATCATATCGAATGTGTGATATATGTAACCTATCAACAATTAATTTACGTTGGAATCCTTAACCCCCGTTTGCAATTTGGGCATACTCCTTCGCTTCTTTTTACTACGAAACCGCAGTATGGGCAGGTGATTGGTTGAATTGTTCCTAAAGGAGCTCCGCAAGCCATGCAACTGGCACTACCCACAGGATTTGCGGTCTGGCAATATTCGCACATCATCCGGCGTAAACGTTCAGACAATTCGAAATTCATATTGTTTGATTGCGCTGTGCTGGCTATAACCTGCCAGACCTGTTCTGTAAGTTGTATGGATTCAATATCTTGAGCTAAATCATCCAATCGTCCGATCAAATTCCACGGATTTCTCCAGGCAGAAAAGATGGTCTGACCAAGGCTTGCTGCAACTCCTAGCCAGGATTGTTTTCCGATTTGAATTGCGATACCATCTACAACTTGTTTGAGTGACACGCTCAAGGCTGTGTTTCCTCCGGTTTGGAGATTCGCAGCTGTCGTAATCTGGACAATCAGGTTTTTTTCATTTCCAAGCATTTGAGCGCGATAATTACCTCGGTTGAATACCCCCATTAACGCACGGCCAAAATCTAATGGCGAAATCTTTCCATGAAAAATACGAACCTGATTATCCATGGGATCTTCGAATGGATTATTCATCTTCCTTATTCCTAAGCTAATTCTTAATCTAAATGATTATAATCCTCAAATTGAAATTGATTTATGATACTGGCTGAGTGATCTGGCAAGATGTATTAGAATCCCAAACCGGGAATTACTCGCCGACAATCTGCCGGTGGTGGAGGTAGGATGCGTAGAAATTATTCCAGTCTATTCCTGCTGGGATCGGTAATTGGTATATCTCTTGTCGTTATGATTATGCTTAGTGTACCGACAATGGTAACAGCGCAAATTCCGACTGGTTCTATACCCACGGTGACTGGCCCTCCGATGACTGCATTCATTGTAGTGCTGGATAACGAGCAAGGATTCGCCAATGTCCGATCAGGTCCTGGTACTTTAGGCTATGATGTAATTGGGGTCCTCGTAGTTGGACAGCAAGCAGCTGCTTTAGGGAGAACAGTAGTCGGTGATTGGATTTTGATCGCATATCCAGGTGTGCCGGGCGGGCAGGCGTGGATCTTTAAAGATTTGGTCGAGGTAGAGGGGGATTTGCAGATCCTGGATCCCCCGCCAACACAGACTCCTCAGACCACGGCAACCCTGGATCCCACTCTGGCTGCTCAATTTCAAGTCGAGATAGTTCCAACGCGGATGCCGACATTCACTGCACCACCGGCGCTGGTCCTACCTACGTATTCAGATGATAGCTCATCTGGCAGCTCATTTGGTGTGCCTATTGGATTTGTTATCATTGGCATGGCGGTATTAGGATTATTTGGACTTCTTGTTTCATTTTTTCGGGGTCGTTAAGAATAGATGGGACATTTCTGATCAATTGCAGCAAATAAAAAAGACCGGTGGTCGCCGGTCTTTTTGTCAAGTTTACCTTAATTATTGACAGCCACTACAGCCGCCGCCTTGTGCACCAGCTTCGTCCTTTGAACGGAATGAAGATCCACATCCGCACGACGACATGGCATTTGGATTTTCGATTTTAAATCCACTGCCCATGACACCATCAACGTAGTCAATCGTTGCTCCACGCAGATAGTCTATCGATATCTCATCAACTACTACCTGGATTCCATCAAATTCGCGGCTCAAATCAGTTTCACGGATGTTATTTTCGAGCGCCATCCCGTATTGAAAACCGGAACAACCGCCACCAGAAATAAAAACTCGTAGGGCATATCCTTCAAGGTTACGCTTGGCGAGTAGATCCCTGACAGCAACGACAGCCGATGGTGTAAGTGTGACAACTTCAGTATCAACAGTCTCTGGCAACATTGAAATACCTTTCTGCGATTTTTTGCAAAGCGAGATCAAACTTGATGAATAATATCAAAATAACCAAAATCCGTCAATGTTATTTCTAGAAGATTAATAACCCCATAATCGTAGCTACCAATGAAATTGAGATGTTATCTATATCTCGAAAAGGCAGTGTTTCTGTCAATGTGCAAGCAATTGAGATGAGGGTCACTGGTATGAGATAGGATGGTAAAGAGCCTGGGAAAAAATTTAAGGCGGTGAAAAGACCTACCATGATTATTGAGAAGGAGAATCCACCAAGAAACATACCGGATGTTCCAATCCAGGATTTCCCAGGGTTCCAGGGTATTTTCGATCGACCGTATCTCCTACCCAGGATTTCAGCAATACCATCGCCTCCACACAATTGCATCAGAGCGATAATGCCTACTGGGTTATCTAACCAGAATATTATTGTCAGTACCACAAAAATAATGCCATAAAATAATGGCCCTTTGAGTATCTCTCTGCGATCACCCGTTCTAGACATCGCGTTAACCGATGCGGGGTCATTTATAACTCCGATTCCGATAAGGAAGAATTGAATAGTAATCAATAAGGGGACGAGTGCAGCCAAATATCGAGCATCCCATGTATCCTTGAATAATACCCAGCACATAACAAATAAAGGGCCAGTGCCAGTGTGGATGATTTTTCTACTCAACCGGCTCTCAATCCATCCGCGATGTGCAAGGTAATCCATAGATCGCAGCCAGATTATCGATATTGCGAATGTGACGAGCAAGGCTAACCAATTATTGCCAAGCATATTGATTTCGTATGTTTACCTACAGGAACTTTGGACAATTCCAATATTGAATTTTATAAGGTTCTTGCGATTATTTATTTTGCTTGTAATTTCTTTCAATTTCTCGCTCAGCATCGCGTTTAGCGATTGCTTCACGCTTATCATATAGTTTTTTTCCTTTTGCCAGCGCTATTTCGATTTTGGCTCTCCCTTCTTTCAGGTATACCCGCACCGGTATTATCGTGACGCCTTTTTGACGCACCTCATTCCAAAGTTGGCGTATCTCAGCACGGTGAAGAAGAAGCCTGCGAGGTCGGCGTGGTTCATGATTAAAAATGCTGGCTTGTTCGTAAGGTGCAACGTGGGCATCCATGAGCCACGCTTGCCGGTCATCGACCTGGACATAGGCTTCAGCCAGGCTTATTTGTCCAGCTCGTATTGATTTTATTTCACTTCCTTGTAAAGCAATACCGGCTTCAAATCTCTCTAAAAGAAAGTATTCATGGCTGGCTTTACGGTTAGTGGCGACTATTTTTATATCCATAGGCAATATTCTAACATCAACCAGAATGCAGCAGGCGTCGTTAAATTCGATTATTGACCAAACATTTCCAGTAGGACCGGATTAATAAGATTCCAATTGGGTAATAATACATTCGCTCCTTGATCGGTAATTATTGGAGTAACCATTTCTCGGGTAATGGTACGATTGTCAATTCCATCTGGACCAGTCCGAAGGATGGTCATCCCTAATCGAGGCCATAAATATGCTGGTACATCTGTGTCGATTGAGCGGGCAAGAGCCACCATAATTGCAGGGAGACGAGGCCATTTCAGTGGTGAAAGCATTTGTCGAAAGGTCGCCTTCAAAATAAGTTGACCTTGTTCCATTCTATAAAAATCATCCGATCCAGTACGGTTCCTGGCAAAGGCTAATGCCTTATTTCCGGTCAAATGATGGCGTCCAACATCATAGCCTGCGATAGGTTGGTCAAGCTCTATGTCAACCCCGCCCATTGCATTTATTACATCTCGAAATCCCTCAAATTTTATCCGGACATAATGATCTACATCTACACCAAAGTTTTGGCGAACCGTTTCTATAGCAGCTTGAGGACCATTGCCTGGTTGGGAGGCCTCAGCAAAGAAATGAGCTGTATTGATTCGATTTTCTCCCACTCCAGGAATGTTGACCCACAAATCTCGGGGAATGGATAACATTCCAAGATGAGGCTGTGACGGAATAAAAGTCGTTAAGATATTTGTGTCACTCCGACCTACTGCACTACCCGGAGGTGCATAATCGATACCCAACACCAAGATGTTGGATCGACCCGGAGCAAAGAAATATATAGCTGTGAACACACCAAGTATTGCTGCAATTACTAAAAGAGGCAATATAGTGCAACCGCAACACGTTCTACTGGATCGTTGCCGTACTGCCTGATTACGCTTTTTTTGACCAATCTCACCGTAAGTGTTATTCATAATTAATTGTTTTCATCCTAATCGAGTAAACCAAGCATTTGAGTCTATCCAATGACGTAATGCAGTTCCAAATTGTTTCGATGTTAGTATTTATATTAGTGAAATCAATGCTTCAGGGGTTATTTGGGTACGGATAGGATTTGTGTTGCGACTCACCCATTCACGCAGCGGTCGAAACCATTGCAGTAATGCCAGTGGATCTGCAGGATAATGGGAAGCGCGGGCGCCGATATTAATCCAATTGGTACCTTCGAGAGCAGTTTCCCAGGCTGGGAAGGGGACAAGATCGGGCGTTGGCGAGAAGGTGGCCAGCGGTGAGAAAAATACAGGAATTCCATCTGGGAATTCAGGTCTCATTTCGCGCAAGAAAGATAGAGAGTCATCGGTGTTAAAGATTAACCATAATGGTAGTAATCCACTGCGCATCACCGACGTGGTGTCAAACTGTGTGAACATCTCGACCACTACCCCGGCTGGTTGCCGCCCTTCTAGGTTTAGAATATGGTTAATCGCTTTGAATGCCAGATGTGAGTAGTCATGTGGTTTAGAGGAAGTAACTTGGAAAAAGCGATAACCGTTCGCATCACAGAATTGCTTTATCGAATCACTCAAGCCTGGTTCTGTACCCCATTCTGATTCAGATCCGGTCTCCAAGGGATAACCTTCCAAAGTCCAGCAAGGTTTGGAGATGCCGACACTTCTTGCGAATTTGTCCAAACGCGTACTTCCAGAAAGATATTCATCAGGAGGAATATCTCCCCAACCTCCCACCTGGAAAACATTTCGATCCCCGACCCTGTAACGGAGCCAGCTTGCCAGGGAGTTCAGATAACAAATGCTACCGCCAGGCTGGAGATGCTGGCGTATGAAGGTGCGATAACATTTCGGGAGTTCAAGTAATTTAAACCTTAAGTGATTTACTCCTCGCGTCATCCACTCATCATGTACAGGGTCATAATGTTGAATAGCAAATAAGTCTTGATTTTTCTTTGTGAGATTTAAGGCAAGTTTCAGACTTCGATGAAAGTATTGTTGAATATTTCCATCTGGCGATCCACCTTTTAGGGTTGTTACGAATGCCTGAGGAAGAAATGGCCCACCAAGAGCTAATGCCAGGGACGAGCTGGCTCCGCCAAGGGCTGCCCCGATTGTTATGCATGGGTAGCGACCAGCTAGTTGCTTATAATCAAGCACACGTTGAGATGCCAGTTGATCGGAAGTCAGGTTTTCTAACAAGATCGGGTTTAAACCTGCGAGAGACTCAGCCCTTGAAATTAGATAGCGGGCTGAGCCTTGAGGAAACTTTGACAGAAGGCGCAAAGCCTGGTGTTGCCAGGCTTTAAGGTGGTAAGTGACAGTAAACTGGTCTCGCAGTGCTCCGGCAACTGCACGAGTAGTAATGGGTGAACTGCTTTCCTGGCTTTCGAATACGGTTAATCTTTCACTTTGAGTCATAAAGCGGACCAGGTTTAGACAGGAGCCTGACAATCGGACGGAGTTCCAGCCACCACTGGTCCTTTGGGCGCTGAGTAGCCATATCTGCCATGCGTGGAAAATCTTCTATACTGTGGAAACTAAGTTCTTTACTATGCATACCGATGAATGCACTATTATTGGTTCCATTCCCAGCTTGTTCGATCAGGTAATTGATACACCGTGTTGCACACCGGGTCGCATAAATTCGATCAAAAGGAGATGGATCTCCTCCTTGCTGGAGATGCCCTAGGATCGACTGGCGGACGTCGAATAATCCTTGACCTTCCTCCTCAAAAAGAGCGCTCATGAATGGGGTTGTATATACTTGATTGGCGCTCTCATTACGGATTACCAGCCCCAATCTTTTGCCATGTTTAAATCCGAATACAAGCTTATTGACATCGTCCACCAGGTCAGGTAGCTTGATTCCTTCCTCGCTGATATACACTCGTTCTGCACCTGTCGCTAAGCCGCTCATCATCGCCAGATAACCGCAGCTGCGGCCCATCACTTCCACAATAAATACTCTTCGTTGAGCAACAGCAGAGTCTTTTATTTTATCGACTGCCTCGGCGATGTTGTTCAATGCCGTATCTGCACCTACGCTTAAATCAGATCCGGGTAAATTGTTGTTGATGGTAGCTGGCATACAGACTACAGGAATATTAAAAGCCGGATAGTTGTTGCGTAAGTTACTTAACTGGTACGCAATATCATAACCTGTCCATCCTCCAATGATTAATAAACCTTCAATCTGGTGCTCCTCAATCGTACGCGCGATTGCATAAAAATCTTTTCCACTCGGCATTTTTCGGTTTGTACCTAATTCACAGCCCCCACGTGTTGCCCACCCATTGACGCTCATCCAATCCAGCTCGACAATATCACCAGATATTAAGCCTTCAATCCCATTCCGAACACCGAATAGGACATGCCCCTGATCAATTCCTATTCGGACAGCCGCCCTGACAGCATTGTTCATCCCTGGCGCAGGTGAGCCAGAGTGCATAATAGCCAGGCGTAGACGCTTCTGTCCGGGTTGAGGTGGATGCGGAAGAGATCTCAGCATGGTTTTTAAAGTACGAAAGGATTCCAAAAAGCTGCTGCCTCTCATTTCCATTGCTTTGTCAAATTCTTTTGCTGCAATCAGTTTAGCAAATTGCTTATTTTTTTCAACATTCTCAAGTAAGGATGATTTTACAATTCGGTTCCCGCTGATACCAATAATTTGGGGTTCGCTTTCAGGGGTAGCCGATAATATATCTTCAACTGCGGCATAACCCATCATGGTGCCTAAATTACGGTCGAAAGCACTAGGTGCACCCCCACGCTGGACATGTCCCAGTACTGTCACCCGTACTTCTTCTCCCATACCTTTTTCTAGAACTTGAGCTACTTCTGTACTACCAATAATGTTCCCTTTGCGGTCTTGCGCGCCTTCAGCCATGATCACAATCGTATCTCTTTTTCCGGCTTTTCGGCCAGCAATCATTCTTTCTACCATTACCTTTTGCCAGTTATCAACATCGGGTGGATTCTCTGGGATCAAAACCCATGAGGCGCCATTTGCCAGACCAGCCATCAGTGCCAGGTAGCCGCAATTCCTGCCCATGACTTTAACGACGAACGTTCGTTGATGACTGGCAGCAGTACTCGCGATGGCATCGACTGCTTCAGTAATGCGATGAAGAGCACTATCTGCGCCGATTGTCATATCTGTACCAAACATGTCATTATCAATCGAACCTACCATCCCTGTGATGATCATATTTGGGTGGGCAGTCGCTTGCTTTTTCGTGATCTGGCTATTTTGCACCAGCTCAGCGAGAAGGTCAGGCCATTCCTGACGGAAGATATTTGCACCGGTAAGCGAACCATCTCCGCCAATAACCACCAGTGCATCAATTCCATGCTGGATGAGATTGAACGCTGCTTTCAGTCTGCCGGGGCGCGTGCGAAATTCATCGGAGCGCGCTGTACCAATAATCGTCCCGCCTTTCTGTAAAATCCCACCTACAGAATCCCAATTCATCTGGCGGATGTAATCGCCTCCTTCAACCATCCCCTTATAGCCTTCATAAATGGCAAATACATCTAGACCTTTGTCGATAGCGGTGCGAACCACTGAACGGACAGCGGCGTTCATACCTTGTGCATCACCACCACTGGTTAGTATCCCGATACGTCGTTTGGATGATTCAGCCATCGTTGCACTCCTTTTTTGATGATTGGTATAGTATATACTCACCTGAATAAGCCGTCAATTCGGACATAAAGATATTTGGTCGGGTATAATTTACATGTCTCCATTACCCGATATTTTAGGGAGAATACTATGCATATCGTAGTAGTAAATATCCATGTGAAATCCGAATTCCGTGATGCATTTCTAGAAGCCACACTTGATAATGTTGAGAACAGTCTTCTGGAGCCAGGAATTGTTCGCTTTGATTTTCTTCAGCAACAAGATGATCCAAACCGGTTCCTTCTGGTAGAAGTTTATCGGCAACCAGAGGATGTGATACGGCACAAAGAAACTGCTCATTATGCACGTTGGCGGGATAACGTAGCGGAGATGATGGCTGGACCAAGGGTGGGGACTAAGTATGATAATTTATCACCAAATGATTCTGAGTGGTAGGAGAATCGGATGAACTTTGAATTTGCGACTGCAACCAGAATAATATTTGGCCCTGGTGCTATTAATGGCATTGCTCAAGCCGCTGGATGCAAGGGTAAGAAAGTCTTATTGACCAGTGGCGCAACCGAGGGAATACAGGGGAAATTAGTTGAGCTACTACATACTGCTGAATGTCAGGTGACCATTTATCCAGTAACACAAGAACCTGAGTTGAAAGGTTTAAGTACGGGAGTGGATTTAGCCCGAGAAGCAGGTTGTGAGCTGGTTATTGGCTTAGGCGGTGGCAGCGCTCTTGACACTGGTAAAGCAATTGCTGCCTTAGCCGGCAATCCAGGTGATGTCCTGGATTATCTTGAAGTTGTTGGTCGAGGGCAGCCTCTAAAGACTCATGGTTTACCTTTCGTAGCAGTTCCAACAACGGCTGGAACTGGTTCGGAGGTCACCAGTAATGCAGTATTAAGCGTTCCTTTACCGAGCTTGCCGGACACACATGTAAAAGTAAGCTTGCGGAGTCCGATGATGCTGGCTCGATTGGCCATCATTGATCCTGAGCTCACATATCAACTTCCGCAAAATATCACTGCAAGCACGGGGATGGATGCCCTGACACAGGTGATAGAACCTTATGTCTCAAATAAAGCAAATCCACTCACTGACGCATTATGCCTGGAAGGAATACGCAGAGCAGCCAGATCACTTCGCCAGGTATGTGAGCCAGGTATTTTTGAGGATGCACGCCAGGACATGGCGGTTGTTAGCCTGTTTGGTGGATTAGCATTAGCCAATGCTAAATTGGGGGCAGTGCACGGTTTTGCTGGTGTTATTGGTGGGCGATATTCAGCCCCGCATGGGGTAATCTGCGCCAGGTTACTACCAGTGTGTACAAAAACGAATATTCATGCTCTTCGATCCCGCCAGTCTGGTCACACAGCATTAGAAAGATACGCTGATATTGCCCGATTAGTGACGAACAACCCAGCAGCATCACTTGACGACCTTGTTGAGTGGCTGGAAACTCTAGTAGAAGATTTAGCAATTCCTCGCTTTACTCAGTTGGGAATGAGACTTGATGAGCTTGATGAGGTTGCAGATCAATCGGCAAAAGCCAGTAGTATGCAAGGCAACCCAATAAAACTTGAGCCCTCAGAGTTGAGAGAGATATTGCTACAAACCTTATAATTTTTCCGGATTGGAGTGAGCACCATATTGTAAAATTGAAAGCGCGAAGAAATCTAGTATCTGGTATTGACGAAATCGTAAGCCAAGGCTAAAATTATGTCCGCTTTGATGGATATGCCTCCGCTCAGCGGAGGCATTTTTATGCGCATTGGCGATAGACATATAGAGATAGTTTCAGAACGAAGGTGCTGAGTGAGCGATATATCGTTTGATGAAAATCGATCCAATTTGGAATCAGGTGTAACAAACCTGGAACAGACAGAAGATGACCAGATCCTTGCCGATATAGTTAATGTCAATGAAACCAGTGTTGGAAAAGTCCTGGCGCATGAGGCAAATTTGCAAGAAAGCGGGGTCTTCTCATTAAAAGCACAGACAGCCAATCTTGAAAATAGTGTTACGGCTGTCTTCCTGGCAGATCATGCTATTATCAATGATTCACAATCAGGACTGGTAGTAGGGGATGCCATAGAGCTAAACAACTCTCAGGCTGGAGTCATCGTTGCACGGGAAGCATCAGGTGGCCCTTATCACACTACCATATTACTCGCTGGTCGAGTAGATGGTCTGGTAGAAACACAGGTGGATACCCCCAGAGCGATATTGATCGGTATCACCGCTGGATTAGGCCTGGGTCTTATCTACCTGATCCAGCGATTGATTTTCGGAAGAAAGTAATGAGAGCGGATGGCAGGAAATCACCCTTGTCAAGCCGAATATTAAACCGGTGAGAGCCGGAAATTTGCTGAGGAGCGAGGGTAACCTGGTAAGCCCAGGTGAGAGGCGCTTCGAGGAAGGATAACATGAAAGACCTAGTTTTAAAAGCGGAACCCCGCACAGTTTTAGGAAAGCAGGTAAAAGCATTAAGGCGGCAAGGTCAGTTACCAGCGGTTATTTATGGCCTCGGTCATACACCGATCTCGATTTCACTGGATTTTCGCGAAGCCAGCCGCGTCCTGCCGACGATTACATCATCTCAGCTCGTCATCGTCGATGTTAACGGATCTCTCTATACAACTTTGGTTAGAGAAAAACAACGCCAACCGATTACCAGTTCATTGATTCATATTGACTTCCAGGAAGTCTCACTGACTGAGAAGTTCCGCACGAATGTGATGATTGAATTAATGGGTGAAGCACCAGCAGTGAAAAACCTGAATGGTGTTCTCGTAGCCGCGAGGGAACGGGTAGAAGTCGAAGCACTCCCGCGTGATCTACCAGACCGTTTGACCGTGGACATTTCTGGCTTAGTCGAGATCGGCGATACGCTTCATATACGAGATCTTATTCTTCCTGCCAGGGTGCAGATTATGGATGATCCGGACGAAGTGATCGTTGTGGTAACAGGTCAGGCCGCTGAAGAGGTAGAGATTGAAGTTGCGAGTGCTGCAGCAGAACCTGATGTAGTTGAACGAGGTAAGAAAGAAGAAGAGTTCTAATCTTACTAACACAACTCTTGATGGTTACCGAGTTTCGTTAGATTCGAAAAAACCAAGCAACCGTGAGACAGGTGGTAAAGTTCTATGCCAATATTTACCACCTGTTTTCGTTTAATTTCATTATCTGCATTGTTATTAAGTCCGGTCTTCCAGAGTATTTAACAGGGACAATGTAAAGCGGGCAGTAGCACCCCATAAAATCTCCCCGTCATAAGGATGGAAATAGATTACGGGAATAGGAGGAAATGGTCCGGGAATAATACGGGGTCGTTCTTCATAATTAGCTCGGTCGGCTAACCAGGCGAGTGGAATAGTAAAAGCCCGGCTAACCTCTTCTTTGGACAGGTGGAGGGGATAAGGCCAGGGAATTACTCCCACAACAGGGGTAACGAGATAATTTGTGATGGTCAGAAATTCGTGTAATCTGCCTAGAATGGTCACATCCCCAGGTCGCAAGCCGATTTCTTCCCATGCCTCGCGCAGGGCGGTTTCTTCCGGCGAAGCATCACCATCATCCATTCTCCCGCCTGGGAATGATACCTGTCCGCTGTGCTCCGGAAGATCAGGGTGACGCCGGGTAAAGAGGATATGCCATTCATCTTCATACTGGAGAAGTGGGATCAAAACTGACGCTGGGCGAGGTTCATTTGTCAAGAATTGTGTGAGAAATAAGCGCTCAGGGTAATGTGGATCTACCGCTGAGTGTATTCCATTTTCAAGGCGATTCGAAATTTCGCTGAGGGTTAAATCCTGAAAACGGTGCATTTTCCTAATGTTTTAATCAGGCACTAGCTGGCGTCATCGATTTCAATTTTATTATCACTTAGCATGTTGTCTTCGTTCGTAAGGTCAAGAATCACACCTGAATTGACTCCAGGAAGCATCGCACGTGCAAAAATTAAAAATCCTGTATGTGCTACCATGCGATCGGTGGGTCGGAACCGTTCAGCAACAGGTTTGTAATAGCGCAGTAATACTTCGCATACATCTGTAAAAGCAAACGGCTCGCGGCTTAATGAACTTAATAGTCGGATGACCTGATTTGTGGTCGGTAAAATTGAGCCAAAGTATCCCCCCGGTTTTAATACTCGATGCACCTGAGACAGATAGTCGTAAGAATTAGGTACATCCAGGAAAACCGAATCAACCATGTTCTCCTCAAAACCTTGACTGATGTCTTTCAACTTAAATGTTACCCTGTCATCCAGTCCGACCCGTTCAAGATTTTTCAGTGCTAGGTTTTGCATTTCAAGGCGGGTTTCATAACTCGTGACATGCCCTTCTGATCCCACTGCCCAGGCTAAGGCAGTGGTAAGCGCACCAGAGCCGGTACCTGCTTCGATTACATGGGTTCCAGGTCCGATTCCCATGGTGAGTAGCACAAAGCTGATATCTTTTAAGTACATAATTTGTGTATTGCGTCGTGTCTCCTTCAATAGATCAGCCAATCCTGGTTGAAGGAGGATATAGACGCTGCCTTTATGTGTATATACTTCACTCCCCCACGGCTGACCTAGCAGGTCGTCATGATTGATGACCCCTCGATGGGTTTGAAGTTGTCCACCGGCAGCCAGGCGCAAAATAAAGGTTTTATTGGTGGGGCTTACCAGTAAAATTAAATCCCCTTGAGAGGTTATATTTTTATTCTTTTCCAAAGCTGTAATTCCTAAATGTAAATGATTTGATAAATATTGAACTAATTTAATTAATCGAGCGTGCAAAGGATTATAGCATGGACACCATTATGCCCATAAACGATTGGAAGCGAAACATAAATTTGCAGGGAGTGGCTAAGATAATGGGCCAATGAAATCCTTGATATGAGCTGGGTAGTCAGGGAACAACTGTTTATGAAGTTGCCGCCTGTTGTAACAGTAAATAAACAGGCGTAAGGCACATTCAAGGGCGTGGGGACAGCGAGAGAAACATCGGGAGGATCTTGCCAGGCGAGCCAGGTAGTGGCGCAGCTCGGCGTTGTCACCTTCCACAGAATAGGTATCAGTTTTACCTTCGGAAACTTCATAACGACCATAGTGATACCACAAGCGATCGTAAGCATCAAAAGCATCGCTGAAATACTGTTTGGCCTTTGGTGCTTTGTCGGGAGTGGCTAAATTTATGGGGTAAAATCATACCATGCAAACATGCCCACACTGTCACCAAACCACACGCCAAAATCGAGCTGGCGAAACGCAATCAGGATCACAAAGATACAAGTGCATGCACTGCGGTCACAAGTATACGCCAGAACCAAAACAGCATGGTTATCCCGACGAAGTGCGAAAACAAGCGCTACAGCTATACGTGGATGGCATGAATTTACGCCGGATCGGTCGCCATCTAGGTATCCACCATCGCACCGTGTCGTTATGGGTCAAAGCGAGTGCGGCTAATTTACCCGAAGCGCCAGTACCTAAAGACGTCAAGACCGCCGAAATGGATGAGTTATTCACCTTTATCGGCAAGAAAAAAACAGGATTTACATCATCACGATCGTAGACCGCCAAACACGCTGCTACTTGAGTTGCAAAGTTGTCTGGGAGCGCACACAACAAGATATTCAGGGGATGGTCGACAAAGCACCAAAGGCCAAACAGTATTTCAGCGATGCTTTTGATGCTTACGATCGCTTGTGGTATCACTATGGTCGTTATGAAGTTTCCGAAGGTAAAACTGATACCTATTCTGTGGAAGGTGACAACGCCGAGCTGCGCCACTACCTGGCTCGCCTGGCAAGATCCTCCCGATGTTTCTCTCGCTGTCCCCACGCCCTTGAATGTGCCTTACGCCTGTTTATTTACTGTTACAACAGGCGGCAACTTCATAAACAGTTGTTCCCTGACTACCCAGCTCATATCAAGGATTTCATTGGCCCATTATCATTTGCACGATACTTGACAGAATTGATAATGCCTGATAATATTCGGCCAGTAAGATGGCACGTTGGTTCTACATAAATTCGTAAGTAGCCGGTTCGGACGAACTGTCCGTTTTGACCGGTTTTTTTGTTTATTCTTCCGGCTATTGCGAGGCGAGAAACAACGAAAGGCCATCAGAGATCCAGTTTTTCTGAAAGGAGTATTTGTATCAAATGGACGAGCGTGTTACCGGAACAGTAAAGTGGTTCAATTCCAGCAAGGGTTATGGATTTATTGAACGTCAGGGGGGGGCGGATGTATTTGTCCACTTCTCTGCTATCGAAATGGAAGGATATCGTGCCCTGCAGGAAGGTCAGAAAGTCGAATTCAGTATTGAGAATGGTCCGAAAGGATTGCAGGCAGCGAAAGTTACCTTAATATAAGTAGATCCAGAGGCAATTCTCCCCGAATTTGCCAAGCTACAATTGAATAATCACGAACTTCCCGCTGAGAACAAATACAGGCGGGGAGTTTTTATTATAATCAGTATGTATTTCCAAATCAAAATAATTAAACAATGATCCCACCACCTAAGAGAAGCTCGCCATCATAAAATACTGCTGCTTGACCGGGTGTAACATCGCGGAGGGGAGCATCGAGTTTCACGTAGGCTTTCTTATTTGATCCTACAGTGATCCAGGCAGGTACGTCTGGAGCTTTATATCGAATTTTCACCTGTGTAAGATAAGGTTTTTGAATTTCAGGTTCTTGCTTGATCCAATTTAATTTATCCACAAGAAAATCGTTGCGTCCCAATTCCTCAATCGATCCTACAATCAATGCATTTTGGTCGACTAGCTTATCAATTACGTATAGCGGGAACTGTGAGGACAGGCCGAGGCCTTTGCGCTGCCCGATCGTGTAATATGCCAGTCCTTGGTGAACACCTAACTGTTGGCCTTCAGTGTCCAATATGGGACCATTTTGATTAAGGTCTGGCGCATTTCGTTGTAAGAAGGCATGATAATTGCTGTCACCAAGAAAACACAAATCTTGGCTGTCAGGCCGCTTTGCGACTGGCAGGTGAAATTGTCTGGCTAATTCTCGGACTTCAGATTTTGTGTATTCACCGAGGGGAAATAAAGTATGCGCGAGCTGCGCTTGAGTTAAGATATGGAGCACATAAGACTGATCTTTGGTAGTATCTAGCGCGCGATATAGACTGGCTTGATTATTAGAATCCCGTGTTATACGTGCATAGTGTCCAGTCGCCATCCAGCTTGCTCCCAACTCAAGCGCGTGTTCGAGTAAAAAGCCCCAGCGGATATTTTTGTTACACACGAGGCATGGATTTGGAGTGATGCCTGATCCATACCCATCAATAAAACTTTGCACGACTTTTGCGCGGAACACTTCCTTTGCATCAAGTGTATAAAAAGGGATACCAAGAATTGCTGCAACTCTACGCGCCTGGCTCATCGAATCTGGCGTGCAGCAACGGTTATTGTCTTGTTGACCGGGTTCACTCCATAATCGCAGCATTAATCCAATCACTTCATATCCTTGTTGCACCAGCAATGCTGCCACAACAGAGCTGTCGACCCCACCGCTCATTGCTACGACGACTCGTTCTTGGGATTGCATCAGGATCTTCGCGCTTTTTCTACCAATCCTGGTAATACCTGGATTAATTTTTCAATATGGCTGGTTTGTGTACCTGAGCCGAGTGTTATCCGTAAAGAACCTAATGCCCAATTGGAGGTTATTCCCAGTGCAAGTAGGACATCAGATGGCTCAGGATTACCTGTTTTACAAGCCGAGCCGGAAGAGCAGGCATAGCCTTCGACATCAAGCAGTGTCAATAAATAATTCCCATCGACGCCACGAAAAACAAAGCTGGCATGATTTGGGAGACGCTGCGTTGGATGTCCGGTTAGTCGGCTATCCGGAATTTGTTCAAGTATCTGCCCGACCAGATGATCGCGCATTGGTTGAAGTAGCTCCCACCTGGATTTTCTCTCATCACACGCTAACTTGAGCGCTTCTGCCATGCCAACAATATATGGAACGTTGTGAGTACCAGCTCGTAAACCAAATTCTTGACCACCGCCAGTTTGGGTTGGCATAAGAAAATTATTGCTATGAGCATGGTCGGTTGTTTTGTTAATATAGAGAGCTCCTACTCCCTTTGGACCATAAAACTTGTGCGCACCTAATGACAGCATGTCGACCTTCAATTTATGGACATCGATTGGGAGATATGCAGCAGCCTGTACTGCATCGGTATGGAAAAGTACTTTCGCATCCTGGCAAATGGCTCCGATGTCTGCGATAGGATTGATTGTGCCAATTTCATTATTAGCGTACATTACAGACACAACTGCAGTATCCGGTCGAAGGCGGCGTGCAACTTCCTGGGGATGAACCATCCCGAATTCGTCCACCGGAATATATTCCAGATCGAAGCCGTGCAATCTTCGTAATTGTTCAGCAGTATGGGTTACGGCATGATGTTCTACTGCACTTATAAGTATGTGATTAGCATTCTTGAAGTCCCGGGCTGCGAAAGCCGAACCACGCAAAGCCAGGTTGTCGCTCTCAGTACCACAAGAAGTAAAAATCACGTGATCCGGTAAACACCCCAATTCATCAGATATTTTTTCTCGGGCTTGCTCAACGGCTGCTTCTGCGAGTTGACCAAAGCGGTGCACCGAAGATGGATTGCCAAAATACTTGGTAAAGTAAGGGAGCATTGCTTCCACAACACGAGGGTCTACAGGTGTTGTTGCCGCATAATCCATGTATATTTTTTCTTCTAATGAGTTAAACATCTTGATATTGTACCAAGTGACGAGGATATGAACCCAGCAGACGATAATATGTAGCTAATTCAGATAAGTGCTCCAGTGCTCGAGCACACACCGGCGATCGGTAGTGACCAACAAAGTCGATGTAGAAAATATATTCCCATGGATAACCAGGTAATGGGCGAGATTCAATTTTTGTCAGGTCTATATCTCGAAGGGCAAAAACACTCATCGCTTTGAAGAGCACACCAGGCTGGTTGTTCAGGCTAAAGACGATCGAGGTTTTATAGCTCCCTTTATCTGGCTCCTCAATTTCCACCGGGTCAGGAGCGAGGATAAGAAAGCGGGTAAAGTTAGCCGGGTTGTCTTCCAAATGCTCCCGAAGAATTTGTAATCCATACACCTCTGCAGCTCGCCGAGATGCAATCGCTGCAGATTCGGTATTTGTTTGTTGGCTCAGCCAGCGTGCACTGCCTGCTGTATCAGCTTCAACAACCTGCTCAAGGTTTAGAGCTAGCAAGCTCGCCTCGCATTGTGCAAGAGCTTGAGGGTGAGAGTGGACTCTCTTTATTTCTGATAGAGCAACACCGGGTAATGCTAGCAAGCAATGACTTACACGCAGGTGGTATTCTGCGATGATGGATAAATCATGGCGGAGTAGCAAGTCGTAGTTTCGATGAATACTGCCAGCAAGTGAGTTTTCGATTGGCAATATGCCAGAGTCAGCCATGCCATTGCCCACAATTTCAAAGACATCATCAAATGAATGACAGGGTACAGTCTCTATTGTGGAAGAGTAGTATTCTAGCGCAGCCTGCTCACTATATGCGCCGGCTTCTCCTTGAAATGCGATTTTCATCTACAACTCCAGCTTGCTTAGAAAGTAAGGTACCATTTTATACCACCAAGGCCAGTCATGGTTGACGTCTTGCCCCCAAATGTCCACCCAGCCAGGTATGGATTTTTCTTCTAGAATTTTCTTAATTGCCATCGTGTCGCCGAGCATCTGGTCCTCCCAGGCGCCTTGCCCACAGCAAATCACAATCTGGCTTTCTCGATATTTATCCAGGTACCAGGGATCGTTCATATTTGCCAGATAAACGATGGGTGAATTGAAGTAGACGTTATCATCCGAATAATCACCGACAAACATATGCAGGCTAAAAAGACCACTGATAGCAATTACTGCATCAAATACGTCTGGATGGCGGAAGAAAAAATTTCCAGAGTGATACCCGCCCATGCTGCAGCCAGTAGCTAATAGCTTCTTCCCTGTCCGATTTTGGTCGCTAACAAAAGGAACGACCTCATGTACGATGTAGCGATCATAGTCTTCATGCCTGCGTGCACGGTCTGCCGGGTGGGCGTTCCAATTTGCCCAGCTTTGCTTATCGATGCTGTCAACCGTGAATAGTTGAATTTTTCCCTCATCAATAAACCATCGAATGGCATTCACCATACCGAAATCTTCCCATTCAAAAAACCGTCCCCCCTGACATGGAAATACCACAACTGGTTTTCCGGTATGACCAAAAACCTTCAATTCCATATCCTGATTTAAGCTTGGGCTCCACCACTTGTGGTATTCGATGTTCATGATCTCTCCTAATCAGATGTTTGTTGAATGAAATTGGCCATGTAGATGATTTCATCCAGTTCAGGTGAACGTACCAAATATCCATGATTTCCTAAAGCCGGGCTGAAGATACCGCTGATTGGCTCATTGTTCACCAGACAACATTCTCCGAAGGCTTGGACAATTTCTTCATGAGTATGTGTATACGTCCGATTCCATTTTCTTCCCACATAACAACAATGGAAAGGTCGCGAATAGTCTGCTGTAAACCGGTTATGTACGATGATATTCGCCCATTCTCTGTAAATATCTATTTCGTTGGCATAGTTGAACATGTCGGTAGTCATACCACCTGGCGGTCGCATATTCACCTCAAGAGCGACCAATTTACCCACCGGCAGCCGGAAGAACTCAAAATGAAAAAATCGTTCCCGTACAGCAAAAGCCTTCACAATTCGACGTCCTGTGTCTTCAAGATCTTCAGGAATATCACGTAAGGAATAATAATATACCAGGCCATCCTTATTGACCGTCTCCATGATCCCTTGGCTGAATTTGTGTGAGGTAAAAAATACGATGTTACCCTCTCGATCTGTAAGACCATCGAAGGTGCAGATATCTCCTTGGATGAATTCTTCCATGATGTAATCTACATCAGGCTTGGTAGCGAAAAAATTATCAAGCTCATCTTGATTATGGATTTTATAGGTTTTCGCTGCTCCGACACCAATATCTGGTTTTGCCACTACCGGATAACCGGTCTCTTTTATTAGCTTTTTTGCGTCTGTCAAGGTTTGAACGACCCTGCCACGTGCGACTGGGACATTAGCATTCATAAAAACTTGTTTCATGACAGATTTTCGCTTGATCCGGGGCATATCATCTGCTTTCAACCCAAATATATTGAAATCCGTACGCAGTCGTGCTTCTGCTTCCAGCCAATATTCGTTCAAAGAGTCAAGGCGATCTATCTTACCAAAACGATAAGTGAAATATCCTAATGCGCGCAATAGTTCATCGTAGTTTTCCATGTTACCAACCCGGTAATATTCTTTGAGCGCATTCCTTAGCTCCTCACGTAGCTGGTTAAAATATTCATCAGCAATGCCAAGAACGTTGACGCCAAGTTGGTTCAGATGAACACAGAACAAGTAATAGTTTGGTGGAAAATGTGGGGATAGATATATAAAGTTCATGCTGTTTCGCCTCTCAATCAATTATCTATCGATAGAAGGAATTATGATATTCACGATGAAATCAATGGGAAAATAATTCCTCATTTATACGACATTTATTAGGAATTTGCAACTGATTTTTATGCCATACTAACTACACGTCGACCAAGTGCAAATAATTTACGAATTAAAATCATATTTGACTGAATTCCCTTTCATCGAAATCTATCCCTTGATATAATTCGATTGTTAAGAAAATCACTTTTTGTGCATGATTTATTTATCCTGCTCCAGGACGAGGTAGATGGCTCAATTATTCGGCACGGATGGAATACGGGGGAAGTTTGGGGAATGGCCTTTGGTGCCAGAGTTTTTCCTGAAGCTTGGTAGGGTCGTTGGATATTTATTATCTCAGGATAGTAGAAATCCCAGCATTGTTGTAGGCCGCGATCCCAGAGGCTCTGGCGAAATATTGCAAAAAGCTCTAATATCTGGTTTGTTGTCGAATGGGGTCGATGTGTTGGACGTTGGTGTGCTTCCAACATCTGCAATTTCCTACTTGCTGTGTAAGAGTGGAATACAAGCAGGTGCAGTAATCTCTGCATCCCACAACCCGGTAGAACAAAACGGTATAAAATTTTTTGATGCAAGGGGACAAAAATTTCCAGAATCGATGGAAGGACAACTAGAAGCATTAGTGACAGAGGATGGCGGATTCAAAGAGACAATGATATTTCAGCGTCTTGGGATGTATCATGATCACACTGCCGCAGCGGAATTATACACACGTGGTCTCTTATCCGAACACCCGCCAGAGTTCCTGGAAGGATTAACCATCCTTATCGATTGCTCGAACGGCGCGGCATGGAAGGCTGCTCCTGCCGTCTTTTCTCAGACCAATGCTAATCCAATTGCGATACATGCGATGCCTAACGGACGTAACATCAATAATAAATGCGGATCAGAATGGGCACGCAGAGCACCTCAAGAATTAGGAGCACTAACCAGCCAACTCGGTGCGAATTTTGCACTGGCATTCGACGGTGATGCCGACCGGGTTGTTTTTGTAGATGAAGAGAGTAATCTAATTGATGGTGATCACATGCTGGGTTTCTTGTCAGCATACTTGGCTGGCAAAAATCAACTGCTAGGTAATGCAGTGGTCACTACAACGATGCGTAACACCGGCTTGAAACGATACATCGAAAATGCTGGTATGGTTATGCATGAAACTCCGGTGGGAGATAAATATGTTGTGGAGAAGCTGCTCCAAATTCGTGCACAACATGACCAACCAGGTCGCTTGGGACTGGGGGGTGAACAGGCGGGTCATATCGACCTTGTGGATGATTTATGGACAACTGGAGATGGGATCCGAACGGCATTATTTGTGCTTCGGGCTTATCGCGAATCCGGAGCCAGTTCTCTTGCTGAGTTTGCCAGGGGTGTAGGAAAAACCCCCCAAATCATTGCCTCTGCCCTTGTGGGTGCTGGACCGAGGTACGAGAAAATCTATCTCTCGGAATGGGAACAAGCCATATTGGCTGAAAATCCTTCCCTCTTGCGTGCTAATTTGCGATATTCAGGCACTGAGCCGCTATTTCGGGTGATGCTAGAAGGAAATGCTCCGTTGGATGTAATGGATCTAGCCAAAATTGCCTGGAAAATATGCCGGCAAACCCAAAATAAATCCAACACACCTTCCGGTGAGGTGGATATTCTAAACTGCACTCAGGGTGGGGTAATCATCCCAGCAGCAGATTGGTGATCAACCACAAATACATAAATGTATATAGATTTCCAGGCTTTTCGGTTTATTGATTATTCATCTGTAGAATGTAAATTACTTAGGAACAGATTGCTTGAGGATTGCTAAATGAATAAAATTCGCCAGGTAATTTTAATCGTACTCGATAGTGTGGGAATCGGGGATGCACCAGACGCAGCCAGCTATGGTGATGAAGGATCCGATACACTGGGTAACACGGCCAGATTTCTTGGTGGACTGAGCTTACCCAACATGGCAGCACTGGGTTTAGGATATTTGGGGGATTTTCAAGGGATTCCAGCAGTTGAAATGCCAGAGGGGGCATACGGCCGGCTTACTGAGGTATCCGCGGGTAAGGATACTACAACCGGTCACTGGGAATTGGCAGGTACCGCCATGATGGATCCCTTCCCAACATTCCCGAATGGCTTTCCAGCCGAGTTTTTGAATCAATTTGAGGCAAGAATCGGAAGAGGTACGATCGGAAATTATCCGGCTTCTGGAACTGTCATCATGGATGAGTTGGGGCCAGAACATCTGGCGACCGGAAAAGTAATTGTATACACCTCCGGTGATAGCGTGTTCCAGATAGCGGCTCATGAAGAAATTGTTCCGATCGATGAGCTGTACCAGATGTGTACAATTGCTCGTGAGATGCTCCAAGGAGAGATGGCGGTGGCGCGGGTAATTGCGCGTCCTTTCGTGGGTCAACCGGGTAGTTTCAAGCGCACAGAGCGAAGACGTGATTTCTCGCTCCCGCCCCCGAGACCCACGCTGCTCGACCACGTCAAGGAAGCAGGCTTGATGGTTGCTGGGGTTGGAAAGATTGAGGATATTTTTGAACACCGCGGATTGACCAACTCCAATCACACCGGAAATAACCTGGCGACAGTCGAAGGAGTCATCGAATTTATCACGACACGTCGACCGGGGTTAATATTTGCCAATCTTGTGGATTTTGATGCAGTGTATGGTCATCGAAACGATCCTGGTGGGTATGGGCGTGCATTGGAAATATTCGATGCGAATCTCCCTCGAATTCGGCAAGTGATGACTCAGGACGATGTTCTATTTTTAACCGCCGATCATGGCAATGACCCAACCACACCATCCACCGATCACTCGCGCGAACGAGTACCGCTGCTGGTTGCTGGAGGTCGGGTAAAAGCCGGTGTGAATTTAGGCACCCGCAGCAGCTTCGCTGACCTGGCTGCGACCATTGCAGAATTGTTGGATGTCGCTAAAACTGGCGAGGGTGAAGATTTCAGCAGCTTGTTTATTGTTGATTAGCCTGGAGATCTGCGCTCTGTGATAAGGAATAGGGTTGATGCTCGTTGATAGCCATTGTCATCTGGATTTTGACTCTTTTGACGATGACCGCCCCGAAGTAATAGGTCGAGCAAGAGATGCTGGTGTTCTTAGAATTGTTATTCCTGCAGTTGATCTTGATAACTGCCAGAAAATATTAGGCATCACAGATCGAGCAGCCGACATTTACGTCGCCGTTGGGGTTCATCCCAACAGTGCCTTAACCTGGACAGATGAATCGCCTGAGAAGCTGAAAGGCTTAACCCGAAATGCGAAGGTGGTTGCGATCGGCGAGATTGGGTTGGATTATTATCGTGATTGGGCGCCGCAAGAAATCCAGCGAGAAATATTTCGAATTCAACTCAAGATTGCCTCAGAGAAAAACCTGCCTGTTATCATTCACGTCCGAGATGCCTCCACGACTGAGCGTTCTGCCTCTGAGGATCTACTTACTGAATTGGAAAACTGGCACAACCACCTGGTGATGATCCAATCTTCACTGGTGGGTAGGGCGGGTGTCCTGCATGCTTTCTCGGGTGATTTGAAGATGGCAGAGCTTGCGATTGAGCTTGGTTTATATATTGGAATTGGTGGACCGGTTACTTATCGAAATTCAACCGCCCTGCAGCAGGTTGTCGCCAGGCTTCCGCTGGAGCGGATCATCATCGAGACAGATGCACCATTTTTGCCACCCCATCCACACAGAGGAAAGCGAAATGAACCAGCCTATGTTCGGCTGGTTGCTGATAAAATAGCTGAGATACACCATTTACAGGTTAATGCGATCGCACAGATTACAACCAGCAATTCAGAAAGGTTATTCAATTGGTAAGTAGGACTTCGGATACTGTAAATTTTATGAATTTGGTGCAAGATCAACTGCCCCTGGTTGAGGCGCGCATGCGTTCCCAGGCAGATAAGCATCACCCCGAGCTGGGCTCAGCACTGAAGCACTTATTGTCCTCTGGCGGCAAACGGATCCGGCCAGTGGTGTCCCTGCTGACTGGTCGAATGCTGGGCGCTGATCAAGCTCGCGTGGTTACCCTATCCGCCGCCATTGAAATGCTCCATACCGCCACATTGGTGCATGACGATTTAATCGATGGCTCCTTACTGCGCCGGGGAATCGCCACCTTGAACGCCCAATGGTCTCCTGCAGCGACGGTGCTGACGGGCGATTTCATTTTTGCCAGCGCGGCTCGTCTCGCGGCTGAAACGGATTCCATATCCGTCATGCGTTTATTCTCTGAAACATTAGCAACCATTGTGAGCGGAGAGATTACCCAATTATTCTCCAGTCATGGGTTGGCCAGCCGTGAAGACTATTTCCAACGCATCTATGCCAAGACAGCCTCGATGTTTGAGCTGGCTACTGCCGCGAGTGCAATGCTCAGCCCTGTTGATGCTGAAGGTATACGCAGATGAAGAATTTCGGATATCAAATCGGCATCGCTTTTCAGATTGTGGATGATATCCTGGACTTTACCGGCGAGCAGACGACAGTTGGGAAACCTGTCGGCAATGATCTGCGGCAGGGATTGCTCACGCTGCCTGCATTGTACTATCTGGAGAATGCCCCCGATGACCGTACGATGCATGCGATCCTGCACGGGGGCAGATATTCGTCTGCTGATATGGACGCGCTCGTGGAATCCATACGAACCAGCCAGGCAATTGACCAATCGTTGACTGAAGCTAACCAATTTGTGGATCAGGGATTATCGATCTTACAAGAGCTGCCAGAATCTCTTGAGCGCCAGGCTTTAGAAGAGCTAGCCTGCTACATCGTGAACCGGCAGTTATAGGATCCTGTCTGGGTTTATGTTGACAAAACCCCGAACAACTGGTATATTCTTGCGCGCTTAACCGATTGGCGAGGTAGCTCAACGGTGGAGCAGGGGACTCATAAGCCCTTGGATGTGGGTTCAAATCCCACCCTCGCCACTAATTTCCTCACCCCCGGCATTTGTCGGGGATTATTTTTTTACTCAGGCTTTACTCCTAGTGCACAGAAGAGCCGATCATTTTCACGCGCAGGTTCATGCGTGAACTCGTGAAATAACTGGATGTTGGAAAAGCCAGCCTGGCGATAGAGCTGAATCACCTGGGCTTGTGTATACCAGCGCCCTTCGGGCGAGCGCCGCTGATTGTCAGACTGGATGATCTTGCCGTCCAGCTCGACTTCGAAGCGCTGCTCGGTATGCCATAACTGCTTTTCAGGCTCCTGCCATTCGCGAATCCATGAGCGCACGATCGCGCCATCTTCAGGTCTCGGTTTCTCAAACAGCAGCTCCCATCCCGTATCCAGGGGATCGCCTTTATGCCACTCAAAAGAAAAAGAGGCAACGAATGCACCTCCAGGTTGGAGGTGCAAATAAATGCGGCGTATTGTGCTGCGCGCCATATCCAAATCTGTCAGGAGCTGCAGCGTGCTCGACGGCGCCAAAATGGTTCGATAAGTCCTTGGGATGTCGAGCGCCTCCATCCGCTGTTGGTACAAGGTCGGCGAAAGTCCCATCTTTTTGGCTTTGTCCTTGCATATTGCCAGCATTTCAGGCGAGTTATCCAGGCCGTCGATGTCTATCTCTTCAGCCAGGTAGTCTAAAATAATCCGTCCGGTGCCGCAGCCAATATCCAGTACGGGTTGACCATATTGATGAACGATATCAAGGTAGAAGAAACGGTCGTCCCATTTCGCTGTGTTGTCACGCCATACATCCCAGGTGCTGGCATGCAGCCCGTAGTAATCATAATTGGGATTTGTCATCGTCTTAATTGATCTCCTTGATCTCGTTTGATTTCTATCGACCAAAATCAGGGACATGTAGAAGCATTGGTTAATTTAAATCACAAAATAACTCAATTCCCTCACAATCCTTACACTCCAGTTGTAAGGTTGAATGTTTTATATGATAACGATCGAATAACAAGGTTCGGACATCCTCTTTGATTTGATCACCCTCGCTGATGGGTTGGTCAAAGGTCTCAACGTGTGCCGATAGCGTTCGCAGATCTTTGTTGATACTCCAAACATGCAGATCATGGATACCGACAACTCCTTTGATTGATAGGAGGTCCGTAATCATTTGATCGAGATTCACATCGGACGGTGTGCTTTCCAATAGTATATTGATGCCTTCCCGTAATATCCCCCAGGTATTGTAAATAATCAAGCCAGCAATGAACACGCTTACCAGTGGATCAAGCCAGGACCAGCCCGTAAAGAAAATCAGGATTCCGGCTGCCACGGCGCCAATTGTCGAAAAAACGTCCCCCATTAGATGGACAAACGCGCTGCGAATGTTTAGATCATTGTGGCTGTCTCGCCAGATGATCCCGGCTGTGACTGCATTCACGAGCAGCGCAAGCAGTCCAACCCAGATTAATATTGGAGCATTAACGACCTGAGGGTTAGTAAATCGATCGTAAGCTTCATGTAGAATACTTACAGCAATGAAAATAAGCGTGGATGCGTTCACCACGGCGATTAATATCCCTGCCCGGTGGTAGCCGAAGGTTTTCTGAGAATTTGCAGGCCGCAAGCTGATCTTCATCGCAAACCAGCTTAAACCCAACGTGATCGCATCCGTGAGATTGTGCCCGGCATCGGAGAGCAATGCCAGACTGTTTGAGAAGTATCCCGCAGCAGCTTCAATTAAAACGAATGACAGCGTGATGATTAAAGAAATCACCAGACGTTTGCGAGCCTGGTGAGATCCGGCATGCGGGTCGGTTGGTGTGTGATGATGGTGACGATGCATAGTCGAATATTCTTTATTGATGTTTTATGTGTTCTAAGCCGCGCTGAAAAAGGTCTGCGATGTGAGTATCATCCAGCGAGACAAAGACATTGCGCCCCTGACGCCGGAGCCGGATCAGGCGCTGGTCGTGCAAGCCCTTTAGCTGGTGCGAGATTGCCGATTTACTCGGTCCAATCTCCTTGACCAGCACTCCAAAAGGCACTTCACCCTCGATTAAGAAACCAAGAATCCGCACCCGGGTTGAATTGCTTAATGCCTGGAACATATTTGCCAGGTTTTCTGCTTGCTGTTGGCTGATCTGATTGTCCATGGTTAAGTAATTTCGATAGTTGAATTGTTGTTCAACAATGATATTTTATATTTCTAAAGAGTTTTTGTCAAGTAAAATTTTAAAATAATGATCTATATTTATTTAGGATAAAATTAATCTATGATTGAGCCGAGGCAGTATCAGGATTACCACGATTTGGAAAACATGCACTCGCTCCTGGCTTCGGGTCGAAGGGCGGGGAATGGATGCTATTATGTTCATCCTGGCGATGTAAGCTGGTGGTTATATTATCCACCGGTGGGTCGTAATTTGTTCGATCAGCTCTATTTCTGGTATGAGCTGCTCCAACCAGACCATTTGTTAGGCTGGGCGCTGTTAGGCACTGAAAGCCATTATATGGATGTATTTGTTCAACCCGAGCTCCGCGAGACGCAGCAGGCATGGGAAATGTATGTCTGGGTAGAAACAACCCTTTCAGAGAGGATTCTGAAAACAGGAGGCACGAATATCCGCATGATGTGGATTTCGGAGCGCGATGGGGTTATGACGGATTATCTGTCGTCGCGGGGTTTTCGCGTGGCAGGCGCGGATTGTTATTTCACTTTGCAAATAAAAGATATTCAGCACCATCCACAAACCATGCCCGGTTTCATCGCTGCCGACATGGTTTCGGTTCTGGAAAAAGAACAGCGAGCTGCAGCTTCATACAGCGCCTTCGGTTCTTCGGCTGAATGGGATGCCTACGTACAGCGTTACATTCGCTTCACGAACTCTCCTGTCTACGATCCACACAAGGATATTGTGATCACGACTGCAGAAGGCAGAGTGGCTGCATTTTGCATCATCTGGATTGATCCGGTTAACCGGGTTGGTTTATTTGAGCCAGTTGGTGTCCATTCGGATTTTCAAGGTCAAGGTCTTGGGAAGCTGGCGGTAAAGGAAGGGATAATGCGAATGCGATCTTTGGGAATGGAACAGGCGATCGTCACAACCTCGGAAGATAATATCCCTGCCAGAAAGCTTTATGAATCAGTTGGTTTTCATCAGATGGACCGGCTGCTGGTCTTTCAGAGAGAGCTGGCATTATGAATAAAAATATCGAAATTAAGGCACGAATATCTGATTTCCTCCTCGTCGAGAAAAAAGCCGCCAGCCTGGCTGGACAACAGCCGGACCTTATCCTGCAGGAAGATATCTTCTTTAATGTCCCGAAAGGTCGATTAAAGCTGCGCAAGTTTACTCCCGAGCTGGGCGAGTTAATCTATTACGAACGCGAAAACAGCCTTCTACCGAAGGAATCTAATTACCAATGCAGCAGAACAGAAAAAGCCAGCACACTCCATGAGACCCTGGCAGAGGCATTGGGTATTCGAGGTGTGGTTCGAAAAGAACGGCGCCTGTTCCTGGTGGGTCAAACACGCATCCACCTGGATAGAGTAGACAACCTGGGTGACTTCGTTGAGCTTGAGGTTGTGATGGAGCCGACCCAAACAATGGAGGATGGAGTCGAGATTGCGTATAGGTTAATGGAAGCGTTGGGGATTTCTGAAAGTGATTTAATTGACTGTGCTTATATTGATCTGTTGGAAAAGCAATGACACAAATAACCGGCATCAATAATCCCGATAATATCCTCAGGTATCTATCAAGCCAGTATCCTGACAGACTCAACATCACAATATCCGAGCCTGTACCTTTAGGCAGTGGTTGGGAAAGTGAGATCATCGGTTTTCATGCAGCCTGGCAGGATGAAGGGATACCTGCTGGGCTGCCAATGGCTTTACGGCTATACAATGGACAGGGTGCCGTAGAAAAAGCCACGCATGAATACCAGAGTCTGGTTAATTTATATAAGGCTGGATATCCAGTGCCTGCAGTGTACGCCCTCCATGTTGATCCCAGCACCTTAGGAAAGCCATTCATCATCATGGAGATGATTGATGGAAAAACGATGTGGGGATTGTTGGACCAGTCAAGTCCAGAGAAAGCGTCGAAATTATTAGTTCAGCTCAATGATTTACTGGTTAAATTGCACTCCCTCGATTGGAGGCGATTTCAGGTAGGTTTCGATCCAGAGCATGCAAACAATCCCTACTGGTTTATTGACCGGTGGCTGAATATGGCTGGTGTTGTGTTAGTCGGCTCAGGTCTTGAAGATTTCAAACCGGTTCTTCGCTGGTTGGAGCTCAGGCGTAATCTGCTCGGATGTCAAAGACCTGCAGCGGTGCATGGCGACTTTCATCCGAACAATGTATTAATAAAGTTAGATGGCTCAGCCGTTGTCATTGATTGGACCAATTTTCAAGTTGCTGATCCGCGTTATGATTTGGCATGGACACTCTTGCTCGCCAGGGTGTATGCTGGCGAGAATGTTCGCGAGATGATCCTGGATAGATATGTCCAATCACCTGGAACCCATATCGATAGTCTGGATATTTTTGAGGTGATAGCCTGCACTCGCCGGTTATATGACATCTATAACTCTTTGAGCAATGGTGCAGATCAGATGGGCATGCGACCGGAGATAACCAGGATCATGCAGGAACAGCTCTGGGCTGTTCGAATTGTCTATGATCTGCTTCTCAGCCACACTGGAGTCAGGATACAAGCGGTCGAGAAGCTGCTGAGCTGATGGGTGGTAATCCATCCAAGGTTAATGATATCCAAAAGGAATGCCCGGCAATTCATCCTTGGCACGCATGAATTGTTGCCTTGCAGGCGGAGTACCGTTCGGGGATGGGCTGCACATGCTGCCCTTGATCTGAGTGAGTTAAAATAATCACAGGTCGCGATTCTGAAACTCGCGACCTGTGATTTTTGTTCATGATAATTCGGCTACGATTGAGGTGGTTCGCCTAATGTTACAGGCAGATCGACGGAATCCCCATTTCTCAGTACCGTCAGGACAACCTTTGTACCGGGCTCAAGCGAGCTGAGAGAAGCGCGCAGCTCTTCGATGGAAGAAATTGCATCACCATTGAGTGCGATGATCACATCGCCGCCAACCAGGACTTGTTGACCATTAATCTCAACAGCCTTTGAGCTTCCGAGTAGCCCGGCTTTGCTGGCAGGACTGCCATCTTCCACACGCTGAACCAAAACACCTTCCTGATCAGATGGCAGATCCATCGATTCTGAAATCTCGGATGTCAGGTTGCCACCCATAATGCCTAACCAGGAGCCGGTTTTTTGTGGGGCTTCTTGCCGGCTTTCTTCAACACTTGTCTGTGCTCCGGGGCGTGCGCCTAACTTGACATCGATCTCGATTTCAGAACCATCCCGTAAAACGGTCAAAACAACTTTCTGACCGACTTCGGTATGCGATGCTAAGTACGCAATCAAGTCTTCCATTTTCTCTATCTTGGTACCATCGATTGCGGTGATGATATCGCCGCCTACTCGGATTTGTTGTCCATCGATGGTGACATCTTGTTCGCTTCCCAGTAATCCAGCCTGGCTTGCCGGACCATCGGATGCTACTTCATAAACAAGAACGCCGCGCTGATGGTCGTCGACCTCCATTGCAGAAGCGAGCTCACGTGTCAGGGTTGTGCCAGAGATTCCGAGATAAGAATGCTGGTACGAACCGTCCGAAATCAAGCTGGGGACCACACGCTCGACCAGGGCAGAAGGTATGACAAAACCAATGCCTGCATTGGAACCTGTGGTCGACTCAATCGCTGCGGTAACTCCGATTACCTCCCCCTGATCATCAACCAGTACACCACCAGAGTTACCGGGATTGATTGGCGCGTCGGTTTGAATAATATCCGGAATGGAATAAACAGCTCCATTGCTGATATTAGCGCTTGCAGGGAGCGTTCGTCCAAGAGCACTGACGATACCGACCGTCATTGTATTTTCCAAGCCGTAGGGATTCCCGATGGCAATTGCCAGCTGCCCCACCTGGACTTTGGAAGAATCAGCGATTTGAACGGGAGCTAAAAGCGCATCATCTGCTTCTACGGAAAGAACAGCAAGATCGCTTTGCGAATCTGCACCAATTAACGTCGCATCGTATGAGGATCCATCGGAAAAGGTGACCTCAATTTGGCTTGCACCTTCTACGACATGATTATTGGTGACGATATGGCCTTCTTGATCCCAAATAAATCCGGATCCTAGCCCTTGTTGAAACTGTGGGGTTTCGGGAGAATTTCCTTCAGGAGATTCTGGTAACCCTGGAAAAGAAAAGGGTATCTCGGATTCGCCAAAATTGAACGATGTCGCTGAGATTGGTACTTTTACCTGGATTGTGACCACAGATGGATTGACCTTGGTGTAAATATCCTTCAGGGAATCCTGATAAGCGGCCAGCAATCCCGATGATGCGCTGATTTCGGTCTCTGGCTGCTGCAATTCTGCTGCAGTCATTTCTTCATCGGCAGCCGCATCCCCACTTTCGAGGCGGTTGGCAATTACTTCAGGAACGGTGCTCAGTGACTGAAGCGGTTGTGAGATGGCAGCACTGCATGCCGAGACAGTTAATGCAACTAATATAAGGATACTGATTGTTAATACGAGTGATTTTTTCATAGGAACCTCATTTCATTAGGAATGTTCCTATGAAATATACCCCCACAAGGCTGGATTGACCTTAAGGGAGCTAGCTGCCAACCTTATGTTTGGCTTAAGATGCAGGCAGCCACAGGGTAAATGTGCTCCCCTGGTGGGGGGCGCTCACCAATTCAATGCGGCCATTGTGAGCAATTGCCAGTTCATTGGCGATGCTGAGTCCCAATCCCATCCCCTGCTTGATCCTTTTTCCCTGATCCCCTCGGAAAAATGGGTTGAAGATTTTGCTTTGTTCCTCAATGGGAATACCAATACCCGTATCGATCACACGAATATAGATTTCCCGGTTATCCTCACCCGATTCAATGGTTACCTGACCGCCAGGAGCTGTGTATTTAATGGCGTTATCGACAAGATTGCCGACCATTTGCTCAAGCCGAATGGGATCTGCCTGGATAACAGGCAGGTCGGCGGAATAATTTTCCTTCCATTCTATTTTTTTGTCAGCTGCCGCGGTTTTCCACGGTGCGAGGGTATGGGTAAGCCATTCATTCAATGACACTTGCACCAGATTCAATTCTAAAGATCCCAAAAACTGACCGTGCAAATGGGTGAGCTCTTCCAGTACATTCCCCAGGCGTGTCGCTTGCTCATCCATTCCAGTGGTTAAGTCATGGAATAATTGAGGATCATCCGCTGCCCCCAGGGAAAGCGCATGAATGGCCGAGCGCAGCGCGCCCAACGGACGCCCGAGCTCGTGCACAAGATTCGCCAGGAGCTGTTTTCTGGTTTGTTCCAGATTCTTTAATCGTTCAACCAGGTAGTTAACCGCTCTTGCCTGGTCGCGGATTTCTTCTGGGCCTTGCTCGACGAGGGGTGTACTTCGGTTGCCATGGGCGATGTCATAAATTGCGCTGGTTACGCTCTGGATAGGCCGGTTGATCGACCACGCCAGGATAAAGCCAATTGCACCACCCAGCAGAAGCGCTCCAGCAAGCACAAGAATAATCAAGCTCCGCATCTGCGCAAAGAGATCTGCCACTGAGTCGATTGAATATGTAACACGAACGATACCAATCAGCGGGCCATCCATACTGGTGACAGGAGACAGAACGTCGATGAGCACATTTTTTGAGCGCATATTCTTGAAATTGGTAAATACAACTTCACTTCCAGATCGGGCAATTGGAATTCCTGATAAGGGCACCACTTCACCATAATATTGGTTATCTTTAGGCTCAGTAGAATATAGCAGGCTGCCATCTGGGGTGAGGAACATCACTTTTAGAGAGGGATCCAGCTGCACGCGGGAGAGCATTGACTGAAAAAGAAAAGGATCACCCCAAAGCTCATATTCGGTGCGCGTGATTTCAGAGAGCAGCCGTGCGTCACTCACCAGGGTTTTGGCCATTCGAGGCAGTAAGACCCGGGTTTCAAGGAGATACGTTAAGCCAATCCCTACCAATGGAACAATAATTACCAGGGGCAAAATGTGGCTCAGGATGAGCTGTGTCCGCAGCTTTCTAAACATAGCTATTTTCCAGCCGCCAATTTGTAGCCTACCCCACGAATGGTCAGCAGAAGCTCAGGATGATCCGGATCGGATTCCAGCTTTTTTCGAAGCCAGCGCATATGTACATAAACTACCTGGGGCTGACCGAGATATTCTGCTCCCCATACCCGCCCAAGGATCTCATCGGTTGAAAATACTCTGCCGGGTGCACTCGCTAATGTATACAAGAGTTCGAACTCCCGCGGTGTTAGATCAACCTGGTTTCCATGGAAATTTACGGTATGAGAATCTGGATCTATTTGTAATTCGCCAACCGTTACTGCTGCGGTTGGTTCTTTTGTCTGGTAATTGATCTTGCTCCGGCGCAAGACTGCTTTGATATGAGCCAGGAGAATATTAATATCGAACGGTTTTGTGATGTAATCATCTGCTCCAAGCTCTAAACCGAGTACTTCATCTAGTTCCTTTCGCCTGGCAGTAACAAAAATCACAGGAAGATCAAATTGATCCTTGATCTTACGAAGTGCATCGAGGCCATCCATTCCGGGCAACCCAATATCCAACAAGACCAGATCTGGCTTCTCTCTTTGAACCTGAGCGAAGGCATCCTCAGCATTCGCAGCAGTAAGGGTTTTATACCCTGCTTGTTCGAGGTTGAATGCCATGCTTCGGCGCATCAATGCATCATCATCGACAATTAAGATCAGGTGGCGCATCCGCTCCATTTTACCCCGAATATGCCTTCATCAACCCGCGCTTGATGTACATAGGGAGATTATATTGTCTCTCAAGCTTGAGAAGATATTCGGAATCATCTACAACCGTGAGAGGGTCGAGAGCGATAGGGGCGAGAATTTGAGAGAGCGGTGCAGCAGGAGCCATCAATTCGAAATTTAAGGAAGGATCCAGCAGGATTTCTTCTGGCGATAAAGCGCGCGAGTTTAGAATACCTGTATCGCTTTCAAGCGGATTGTTTTCAAGATCCAGGAACCATTCAGGGGTTAGATCACTGCCGCTCTCGAGTGCGGATACAGGTTTCGGTTTCTCGAGCTCGGCAGCAAGCTCGGGCAGGTGCTGCAATCCATCCGCAATTCGAGTGGCAGCCTGGAGCAGGGACAGCTCTCCGACGATTGAATCTCCAGTCGGCTGGTGCAGGTTGAGTATGCGTGGAGACCTGCCTACTTTCCATCTTTCCGTACCTCCACCAAGCTTGTTCATTAATCCCACCGTACCATACCTTGGGATTCCATTTATCACTACCAGACGGATTGATTTTTCGGTTGCGTTAAAGATGCGGTCATAAGGATCGCCAGCGCTGCCGGATAGGACGAGCAGATCGGCACGTTTATCTGGCTCAAGCGAGCCTAATTGTCGCGTCCAACCCAAGGCGCGTGCAGGGTTTCGGGTTGCCATGGCCAACAGATCACGATTGGTAAATAAATTGCCTGATTCCTGGCTGACCAGCCGTGCAACCTTCAATTCCCAAAGCAGATTCTTGCTGCCAGAAGGTGACCAATCGGATCCTAACGTAATATTTACGCCAGCTTCAGTTGCACCGCGAATATCAGCAGTTTTTCCGTACAGCAGAAGATTGCTCAGCGGTGACCACACCATCGAAGCGCCATGCTGACCCAGGATATTGAAATCCTCCCGAGTCAATGCAGCGCTGTGGATGCCTACCAGCGCAGGTGTGATCGCCCAGGTAGAATCTGGCAACCGCAGTGCATAGAAGTGGTTTCGCGCTACCTGGTCGATACCCTCGCTCAAATGCAGCAGCAGGCATGAGCAGCGTTTCAGCCGTTCCATGAATCTGCTCACATCGCGCGATTCAACATCGCTTACTTTGCTGGCTGCACCAGGAAGCTCTAGATCACCTGTTTCTTCTACGTTGCGGACGATACCGCGATAATATTTCCGGATGCCGTTATTGCTGAACAGCGAGATTCCCTGGGAGGTGGTGACACCTCCCAGCAGGCATTTGCATTCCACGTAACGAACAATTGCTTCGACATTGCCCTGGGTGCGCCCCAACACGGCCATCGGGCCGCTGATTTGTTTGCGGTATTCTGGTGTACCACCCCATTGCGAGCGGTTGGTGTACTGCTGTGGTACTGACCATAACGACAGGATATTGTAGCTGAGGTGATTGTGCAGCTCGATTAAACCCGGGTATATGGTGCCACCAGTTTCTAGAATTCGAATATGCTCGAATCCCGCTGGAGGACTTGTACCGGCAGGTTGAACACTAATGATCCTTCCTTGGTCTATGTAGATAACCCCATGCTTCAGAACCGTAAATGTATCATCCATTGTTACGATTTGACCTGAGAGAGCGAAACGCAGTCCTTCCAGCGGGTCAATGACAGAGTTGAGAATATAGGGATTTTCCATATCAAATACTCCTCTTACTTTTCTTGTACCGATAATACATCTATTTTATCCAGTTGATGAAATAAGTGAGGAATTTTAGGTTGATAAGTTATAATTTTATTCTATGCAACCGAACGAGAATCACCCCATTGTCTTTATTGCCTGTAAAGTATTCCAAAACCTGATCGAGCACTATTTACCTGCAGACTACGCAAGTCAAGTGTTGTTTATGGATTATGGTTTACACAAGGTACCCAAGAAGCTTAAAGTCGCTCTTCAGGAGCAAATCGATAGCTTACCTGTTCCCAGCCGGGTCGCCTTAGGCTATGGCCTGTGTGGGAATGGACTGCATGGATTAAAAGCTGGTCACCACACTTTGATTGTTCCTCGCACAGACGATTGTATCGCCTTATTCCTTGGTTCCTACGCCGCCTACCGAAAACAATTCGATGAGGTTTCAGGTACATATTACTTAAGTAAAGGCTGGCTTGAATCTGGCAGCAATCCTATGGATGAATACGCAGGTTATGTCGAGAAATATGGAGAGGCTCAGGCGAATTGGCTGATGGATGTGCAATATCAAAACTATGTCCGTCTGGCATTTGTCGCCCATCATGAGGAAGATTTAAGCACTTACCGCGAAAAAGCAGAGCGTGTAGCCACTTTTTGCTCGCGGTGGGGGATGCGGTATGAGGAAATCATTGGATCCGAAAGTTATATTCAGCAATTCGTCTCTGTCGTATTCGGTCAGCAAAAACCGGGAGAAGATTTCCTTATCATTAACCCTGGTGAAACACTGACCCAGACTAATTTTCTTCGATATTAATTTCTGAACCGACACTGCTTCATGCCTAGAATTACCGTCCTTTTTGGAGAAACTGAAAAAACAATCGAAGCCACGGTCGGTCAAACCGTAGGAGAAATCGTAGCCCTCACCGGCTTACCACTAGAGCAGCCGTGCGCAGGTAGAGGTACCTGTGGTAAGTGTAAAGTATTGGTTGAAAGCGGGGTAGCGCCTCCGGACGAAATTGAGAGGAGCCATCTAACACAAGGTGAGCTCGCTCTAGAAAATCGATTAGCGTGCAGAGCGCGAGTAGAGAACGACGCTCGAGTGATTCTTGCTCCGATTATCGTCTATTCGAACAAAATTTTTCGGGCTAGCTCCCGCTACAAGCGCACAGATACTCCATTAGGCCTGGCAATCGACTTAGGCTCCACAACAGTTGCGGCATTCCTGACCATGTTAGATAATGGAGAGGTATGTGCTGGTGGAGCAGGCTTAAACCAGCAATCCGTCTATGGAGCTGATGTAATCTCTCGACTGGCTGCCGCACGAACAAATCCGGACCACGCGAATAGATTACATCGCCTGGCATTGGCCTCAATCAACCAGGCGATCGATTCGCTGCGTCTGTCCGATAAAATTCGCGGTCGAATTCAAAGGGTGACGATTGTTGGGAATGTAGCCCAGCATCATATGCTGGCACGATTGCCAATTGAATCCCTCGCTGTATCACCTTTTCAACCTTATGATCGTCGATCCATTCGAAACGCCTGGTCGCTGATGGATGGATTGTTTGCAGCAGATGTTCAGGTTTCTCTTCCTCCGGTAATTGGTGGTTTTGTCGGTTCGGATGCTCTTGCCTGTCTGGCTTACTTTGGATTTGACAAACCCATTGGTCCGATGGCAGCGATCGATCTTGGAACGAATGGTGAAGTAATGGTTACGGACGGGGAGCGTATTCTGGTAGCGTCCACAGCAGCCGGTCCGGCATTCGAAGGTGTGTTTATTTCCTGTGGAACGAGAGCCGTGGATGGCGCAATCGTAAAGGTAAGCTTTGATGGGCAAAACGGAATTTCACTCAAGACGATATCGGATGCACCTCCGGTTGGTATCACCGGCTCCGGGTTGCTTAGTCTCGTTCATGGATTGCGTATAGCTAATGTAATTGCGCCAAATGGTAGACTACTAGCTGAACCACCAGTGTTCAAGCATAGGATTGGTATTGATCGTCATGGAATCAGAAAATTTAACCTGACCGAGGACGGAGAGATAGGCTTAACTCAATGGGATATCCGAGAGCTTCAGAAGGCTAAAGGGGCGATACGTGCTGCGATCGATATTTTACTTTCTCGATTAGGTTTGTCACCTGTGGATCTCGAGAAAGTCATTCTAACTGGTTCATTCGGTGCCCAGCTAGATTTAAATGCAGTTACCGCGTTAGGGATGATTCCTCCAGTACGACCTGAGGTAATTGAGAGCATTGCGAATGGTGCTGGTTTTGGGGCGGCAATGTTTTTAAAACCTGAAGGATTCGAATTAGGTGAGAGGTTAGCAGTACGTGCGGAGCAAATTGACCTCGATCAAGACCCAGAATTCATTTCGCGTTACATCAGTGCAATGATACTAACTCCTGAGAACCAGAATCTTCCAGGAAGGAGTTGATCTTCGGTTAATTTTCGAAAATTATGATGTTTCTCACAGAATTCAGTATGATTGTCACTTGTAATTACATAGTAATTTTGCTATTATGAGTTGCAATTATTCGGTAACCATCATACCTGAAGGTTTAAAATCGGTCGGAGGTATGGAATCGCCTGTAACCTGGAGAAACCAAATAAAGTTGTGCACATCAGCCTGGCTGTGAAACCTACGCGCCAGGTTGGTGTTTTTTGAGGATTGTTTATTTCTTTATTTGGTTTGTAAAATAACATCAAATAGATAATAACAAAGGAAGGTAGCAGTGAAAACAGTAACATACGATCTGCCTAATTTGTATGGAGACCATCACGTTATAGAGGTTCGCCGCATTCTACTGGCAATACCTGGGGTCGAAGATGTATATGCTAGCAGCGCATTTCATATGGTGGAAGTTACCTATGACCCGAAGATCACCAATGATTTGGAATTTTCTCTGAAATTAGATCAGGCAGGGTACCTGCAAGAATGGTCTGTGCCAATCGAAGCGAGTGCCTCTACCTATTTAAAAGACCGCTCAAGCTCATTCTTTCGACATACAGAGATATTTGAGACTACTCGACAGGTGATGAGCTTTGCTCAAAAAGTAAATTATTCTGGTAGACCGTTATGGAATTGCCCTGGTATGGGTGTGATTAAGAATACAATGGAGGATTAAATGATGGCAACGACAAAAGGAAAGCGGAGCTACGAGGAAAGGTCGAGCGATCCAGCAGCCCAGGAAATGCTGATCCGGGCGGATCAATTAGGAATTGGTACAGCCTTTTCTCGCGCTGATGAAATGCAGCCTTGTAATATTGGTGGGGCAGGGATGTGCTGTAAATTGTGTGGGATGGGTCCTTGCCGGTTAATCAAAGATGGTCAGACGGGAGTTTGTGGTGCAACCATCGATACAATCCAAGCACGTAATTTGATCCGTTCGATTGCTGCTGGCGCAGCAGCTCACTCAGATCATGGTCGAGATATGGCTTTTACCCTGAAAGCTGTAGCCAATGGCGAAGCTGAAGGATACGTCATCCGGGATGTTGCCAAGCTGCGCAATGTGGCTGCTCAATATGGCATTGCAATTGATAAGCGTTCCCCTCAGGAAATTGCCAACGATCTTGCCGATCTTTATATCGCCCAATTCGGACAGCAGCGAGGCGAGATCGTCCCAGCGATAAATGCGCCTGCAAAACGCCAACAGCTTTGGCGTGAGCTCAATGTATGGCCGCGTGGGATAGACCGCGAGGTTGTTGAGGCCTTGCACCGCACGCATATCGGCGACGATCAGGAGCCTTCTCACATTCTTTCACACGCCGTACGCACGGCGCTCGCGGATGGATGGGGAGGCTCGATGATAGCCACCGATATCTCGGATATTCTATTTGGCACGCCCGCGCCGATCCTCGGACAGGCAAATCTGGGAGTGCTTAAGACCGATATGGTCAATATTGTTGTCCATGGTCACGAACCGACTTTAAGCCAGATGATCGTTGCAGCCAGCCAGGATCCTGAAATAATTGATTATGCTCGTAAAGCTGGCGCAAAAGGCGTCAACCTTTCTGGCATCTGCTGTACGGCGAACGAAATATTAATGCGCCAGGGGATCCCAGCGGCTGGAAATTTCTTACATCAAGAGCTGGCTATCCTGACAGGTTCAGTTGAAGCGATGGTGGTGGATGTACAATGCATTATGCAGGCGCTTGTGGAGCTTTCGAAGAATTTCCACACCCTCATTATCACCACATCTCCCAAGGTGAAAATTAAGGGTGCAGTTCATATCGAATTTGATGAACATCATGCACTCACGATTGCAAAGCAGATTCTCAAGACTGCCATCGATAACTATAAGAAGCGCGGTGAGGTACATATTCCACAGGTGCTTGAGGACCTGGTCCCAGGCTTCTCGCATGAATACATCAACTATATGCTCGGCGGATCTTACCGGGCTTCATTCCGACCCTTGAACGACGCGATTATGTCTGGACGAATCCGCGGCGTAGCAGCGATTGTTGGCTGCAACAACCCCCGCAGCAAGCAGGACTACCTGCATACCTATGTGACTCAGGAACTGTTAAAGGAAGATGTTCTGGTGGTTGAGACGGGCTGCGGTGCGATTGCCAGCGCCAAGCTGGGGTTGCTATTGGGTGAAGCCGGGCTGGATAAAGTTGGCCCAGGTTTGCGCGAAATTTGTGAGACAACCGGTATTCCTCCGGTTCTGCACATGGGCTCATGTGTGGATAACACACGCATCTTAACTGTCCTAACCCAGATGGTTGAAGAAGGGGGTTTGGGCGATGATATCGACCAGGTGCCAGCAGTTGGTCTGGCGCCCGAATGGATGAGCGAAAAGGCGCTGGCTATCGGTACCTACTGCATGGCGTCGGGCGCTTATGTGATCTTTGGCGGTCATTCCCCGGTTAGTGGGATGCCGGATCGCGTCGATCAGAGCGATGAGGTCTCAGATTATATGAGCTCAGGTTGGGAAAAACTTTACGGTGGAAAAATGGAGTTTGTGGATGATCCTGATGAAATGATCCGCCGAACCTTAGCGCACATCGATAAGAAACGTGCCAATCTGGGAATCCCTGTCTACGATGCAAGCCGATTTGGTAAGAGCGGTGACAAACGAATGCTTGAGATTGAGCAGCACTCCCTTGCTGAACAACGTGCCATGATTTATGGCGTTTCAGCGGACTGAACAAAGGTCTGGAGGTTTAGATTATGTCTCGTTATATTGCTACACGTGCAATTCGAGGGGCCAATACCCTGGTCACCGAAGCAGAAATTATGCTGGCAAAGGCAATTTCAGAGAAAGGTCCCGATACTCCAGTGGCTTTTCCGAACACTGCTTACTATCTGCCAACAATCTTTGGCATGACCGGTTTAGCAGTGGAGACCCTGGGTCAGTTGACAACTTCTATCGAGCTTGCTAGAAAACTGCTTCATCCGGTGCCATCCGAGCGTCACTGGACGCCTTATCTTGGGGAGACCCTCGATAGCGGAATGGCGACATTGATTGCTGCTGAAACCATCGAAGCCATCCGGTTTATCTATGGTTTACAGCCAGAATCACTTCCGGGCTTTAACCTTGCCGGGGGGACTGCCTATCCTTCCTTAAGTGGCAATGGGCACGATGGACACCTGAACGGCCCGATCGATGATATCCAGCTTCGTTCCTGGGGGATCCAACTGGTGGATGGTCGTATGCCAGGATTTGCTGCGATTGTCGGCTGTGCGCGTTCGAATGAGGTCGCTGTAAAGATTGTGCGCGAGCTGCAGAAACGCAATATCCTGACTTTCCTGTCAGGCAATGTCAATGGTCGCAGCATCATCCATCAGCTTCAGGAAGAAGGCTTTGAGCTGGGATATGATACTTACACTGTCCCATTTGGCACCGACACAATCAGTGCAATCTATGCGCTGGGGTTTGCCGTGCGCTCAGCCCTTACCTTCGGCGGTATGAAGGGTGGACAGGCGCGCGACATATTACTGTACAACCGCGAGCGCGTTTTCGCATTTGTCCTTGCGCTTGGTGAAGTGGACGATCTGAAGTATGCGGCTGCCGCTGGAGCAATCAACTTTGGCTTTCCAGTAATTGCAGATACAGTCATTCCGGAGATCCTGCCCACTGGTGTAACCAAATACGAGCATGTTGTCAGCTTACCGTTTAATGAAATTCCTGGGGCTGATGATCTAGAGAAAGCCGAGCGGTTGGTACAAAAATGCATTGAGGTGCGCGGCGTCAAGGTGAAGGTATCTGAAGTGCCGGTACCAATCCCCTACGGCTCAGCCTTCGAAGGGGAGGTCGTCCGCAAGGCGGATATGCGGGTAGAGTTTGGTGGCAAGCATTCGCGTTGTTACGAATACCTTTACATGGCGCCGTTAGAGGATGTTGTGGACGGCAAAATCGAGGTAATTGGTCCGGACTTCAGCAATGTACCAGATCAGGGGTCTATGGACCTGGGAATTGTTGTCCAGGCGGCTGGAAGACAGATGCAGGAAGATTTTGAGCCCGTTTTAGAACGCCAGATTCACTATTTTGTTAATGGAGCTTCGGGTATTCAACACATCGGTCAGCGAGATATCGCCTGGATCCGGATTTCAAATGGTGCAGCGGATAAGGGTTTCACTCTCGAGCATTTTGGCAAGATCTTGCATGCTCGTTTCAAAAGTGATTTTGGCGCTATCGTGGATAAAGTACAGGTAACTCTCTTCACTGATCCGGAAAAACAACAGGAGTGGTTGAGCAAAGCACGCCAGGCTTATGATTATCGCAATCGCCGGCTGGCGAATCTCACGGATGATCGGGTAGAAGAATTCTATTCCTGCACGCTGTGCCAGTCTTTCGCTCCTAACCATGTATGCGTCATCAGTCCCGAACGGCTTGGATTATGCGGAGCTTACAATTGGTTAGATTGTAAAGCCTCGTTTAACATCAATCCAACAGGTCCAAATCAACCGATCAAATTAGGAAAATCAATCGATCTTGATAAGGGCTATTGGGCAGGCACGAATGATTATGCTCAAGCAGGTTCCCACGGTGTAGTAAATGAGGTTGCCATGTATTCCATCATGGAAAACCCAATGACAGCTTGCGGCTGCTTTGAGTGCATTGTAATGTTGATCCCAGAAGCCAATGGGGTCATGATTGTCAGCCGCGAAGATACCAGTATGACGCCAGCGGGCATGACTTTTAGCACTCTGGCGGGGATTGCTGGAGGCGGGTTGCAGACCCCAGGTGTAATGGGTGTAGGAAAGTTTTACTTGCTTAGTCCCAAGTTCATCACTGCGGATGGCGGTTTCAAACGTGTGGTGTGGATGTCCAGTGTGCTGAAAGAGACGATGGCAGATGAATTAACCGCCGTAGCAATTCGCGAAGGCGATCCTGAATTGATCGAAAAGATAGCAGATGATCGCACTGCGACAACGGTAGATGAATTACTTGCTTTCATGGAAGAAAAAGCTCATCCATGCCTGATGATGGAGCCGATGTTTTAATCTCCTGAACAGTGATGCTCCTCAAGAGCATCACTGTGCCTTATCAATAAGACGAGGTAGAAGATGCCAATAGAAATTCCTAAAGATAAATGGCCTGGAAGTGTTCGAACTGTGACACTCGGTGCTACTTCTGCGGATGGGGGCACACGCAAAGCAACGGTGACTGTCGGCGGGGAGAAGGCGCTGCCATTCATGCATTTTGAGAGTGCGACGCCCCACAGACCGGTGATTGCCCTCGAAATCAAAGACAAGCGACCCGAAGATTGGTCACCCTTGATGCTTGAAGCCTGGGGAGAAGCGCTTAACAGTCCATCGAGCTGGGCGAAGGCGGCTGAAGATGCAGGCGCAGACATGCTGCTGCTCAGCTTAAGCCTGACGGATGAGGATGGCAATCGAGTCACTCCTGCCCGGGCTGTGGCAACCGTAAAAGCAGTTCTTGCTGCCTCTGGTTTACCCCTGGCCGTTTTTGGCCCTGGGGAAGCAGAGACAGATAATGAGCTGCTGGTTCCTGTTGCTGAAGCAACTAAGGGTGAGCGATTACTGCTTGGCGTGTGCGAGGATAAAAATTACCGCACGATCGTTGCGACAGCAATGGCAAATGGCCACCTCGTGGATGCTTATACACCCATGGATGTGAACCTGGCCAAACAGCTGAATATCTTAATCAGTGATATGGGCTTACCCCAAGACCGGATTGTCATGGATCCGGGCACAGGTGCGCTGGGGTATGGGATTGAGTACGGCTTCTCGGTGATGGAGCGCCTTCGCCTGGCTGCGTTACAGGGTGATGGCATGACTCAATCTCCGATGATCGTCACCTCGAATATGGAAGCCTGGAAGACAAAGGAAGCCAAGGTTGGGCAGGGTGTGCCGGCTGCGTGGGGAGACTGGATGGAGCGCGCGGTGCACTGGGAGACGCTGACAGCGATTTCATTGCTTGAATCGGGTGCCGATATCATTGTCCTACGTCATCCAGAATCGCTCAAACGCGTGAAAGCTGCGATCGACGAGCTGATGTCCGTAAGCCAGGCTGCATAAGGAGGATACCATGGCTCTTTCAGGAATTCAAATTTATAAACTACTGCCGCAAACAAACTGCAAAGAATGCGGATTCCCAACATGCCTGGCATTTGCCATGAAGCTGGCTGCGAAGCAGGTCGAGCTGTCAACCTGTCCCTATGTGACTGATGAATCGAAAGCCCAGTTAGCCGAATCGGCAGCTCCACCCATCCGCCTGGTGACCTTAAAATCGAGCGGCTATGAAATAAAAGCCGGTAATGAAGTGGTTCTATTCAGGCATGAAAAGACTTTTTATAACAAACCTGGCTTATTTATTAATCTTACAGATGATCAGCCGGTTGAGTACCTTGTTAAGCAAGCAAATACAGTTGAAGATTACCATGTAAACTATGTTGGCATAGACTTAGCCTTAGACGGTCTTTCAGTCGAAAGCCGTAGTGGCGACCCAGATAAATTTGGCCTGGCTGTCAAAGCCATTCGAAGCGCAGCTAAAAAACCGCTCGTGCTGGTCAGTCAAGATCCGAAAGTGATTTCGGCTGGATTGAGCCAATTAACGGGTGAGTCTCCGTTGATCTGCGCAGCTACATCCGCGAATTGGGAAGCGATGGCAGATTTGGCCAAGCAGTATAAAGCCGCCCTGGTTGTTCGTGCTACGACCCTGGATGAATTAGCCGATCTTACTGAAAAAATTAAGGCAAAAGGCGTCGAAGACCTTGTTCTCGATCCTGTTGCGAACAATATGGGCGAGTGGTTAGCTTTGGCTACCCAAATCCGCCGGTTGGCTTTGAAGAAGAATTTTCGTTCGTTGGGTTACCCGCTGGTTGCATTTCCCAAGGATCCATCCACCGCAGCTCAGGCAATTACCAAATATGGCGGCTTCATCGTTCTGAATCAATTTGCTCCAGAGCTGGCTTATGCACTGCTGGTGCTGCGCCAGAATATCTATACGGATCCTCAGAAACCCATCCAGGTTCAGCCGGGAATCTATGAAATCAATGCTCCCAAAGCTACTGATCCTGTCTTGGTGACAACCAACTTCTCGATCACGTATTTCTCCGTAGCGAATGAAGTTGAGAGCTCAGGTTTGCCAGCCTGGCTGGTTGTTTGCGATGCAGAGGGGATGAGTGTTCTGACAGCCTGGGCAGCAGGAAAGTTCGACGCAGAGCGGATTGCTAAAGCCATCAAGGGGTTTAATGTAGCTGATAAGGTTAGCATTAAGCGCCTGGTAATCCCAGGTCACGTAGCAGTACTATCGGGTGAATTGGAAAGTGAGCTCCCCGACTGGGAGATCCGGGTTGGTCCGCGTGAAGCATTGGACCTTCCCAAGTTTCTGAAACAAGCCTTGTGAGCATCTCTGTCGTATCGTTTGATCTGGCGCAAGCCCCAGTTCGTGTGCCATCCGGCACACTCCTCTCCGAAGCGGCGCGCCTTGCGGGGATTGACATTTCCCAGCCGTGCGGTGGGCAGGGGAGGTGTGGGCGCTGCACTGTCCTGGTGAAATCCGGGGCAGTTCGCCGGCGAAGTACACTTCGGCTTTCCTCCGAAGATATTGAGCTTGGTTACGCCCTGGCATGCCAGACAGTCGTCGAAGGCGATGTCCAGGTAATTGTGCCTCCTCAGGAAAAAATCGAACGCCGCCTCACCAGCGATCGAACGGTGGCAGAGATCACCGTTCCGGTTGGATACAATTACCGGTACGCTCAAACGATACAGCGGGCGAAGGTGAGTCTACCTGAGCCAAATATGGAAGACCAAACTGACGATCTCAGTCGATTGCGCACCGCCTTGCGCCAGCAGGCCGGCTTCAGTCATGTTCAAATTTCACTGCCGATGCTTCGCCGGATTAGCCCAATCCTGCGTGAAGGCGAGTGGAATGTAACTGCAGTTTTGGATGTTGAAGAAGTAATGGGCGGCTCGGGTCTTCAGGAGTGGCTGGTTGATCTACAGCCAGGTCATGTGGATGATAATGAGCCGCTTTGGGGGGCAGCCATCGATATTGGAACGACTACGGTCACTTTATGGTTGGCGGACTTGATCAGCGGGGAGGTGAAAGCCCAGGTTTCGGAATACAACGCTCAGATCACCCGCGGCGAAGATGTGATCTCCCGCATCGTGTATTCCACCAAGGAAAATGGAGCAGAAGAGCTGCGTCATATGGTGTTGGACACAATCTACCGTCTGGCTGAACAGGCTTGTAAACGAGTTGTCGGCTGGAAGGTACATCCGAAGGATATCATCAAGGCTACAATTGCTGCGAACAGCACCATGACACACCTCCTGCTTGGGGTATCACCAGCCAGCATCCGCTATTCTCCGTATGTAACCTGTGTGAACCAACCTCCACTGTTATCCGCCAGAGAGATGGGATTGAAAATTAATCCAGAGGCCATAGTGGATTGTTTACCGGGAGTAGCTAGCTACGTTGGGGCGGATATCTCAGCAGGGGTGTACTCATCCGGGATGGACAACACCGACCAGCTGACCTTATTTATGGATGTTGGCACCAATGGCGAGATCGTCCTTGGCTCACGCGAATGGCTGGTTTCTTGCGCCTGCTCGGCTGGTCCAGCCTTTGAAGGTGCTGGGGTTTTTGCAGGGATGCGGGCAACCCGCGGCGCGATTGAGGAAGTCTGGATCAATGGAGAAACCTGGGAGCCAACCTACCGCGTGATTGGCGGTGTGAAACCACAAGGCATCTGTGGCTCTGGACTGATCTCCCTGCTGGCTGAGATGTTTATGACGGGTGTGGTAGACAAAGGCGGAAATCTGAATACGCACTTGGGGATCCCGCGCATCCGAGAAGGGGAGCACGGGCTCGAATATGTGGTCGTGTGGGCGAATGAAGCCGCTCAGAAGCGTGATATCACAATCACCCATATCGATATCGATAATCTGCTGCGTGCCAAAGGTGCGATCTACGCTGGATATACTGTACTGGCTGATAGCGTGGGGGTGCCCTTTGACTGGATTGAGCAGATGCTGATTGGTGGTTCGTTCGGCAAGTACATCAACATCGAAAAAGCAATCCAGATCGGCTTACTCCCAGATTTGCCGTGGGATCGTTTTCAATTCCTGGGAAATACCAGTGTTCGCGGTGCATATGCTGCTTTGCTGGATCGATCGGTTCGAGCACGCATCACGGATATTGCCGCAGGTATGACTTATATCGAGCTCTCTGCGGATAATAGTTTTTATGAAGCCTTCATGTCGGCAATGTTCCTGCCTCATACTGACCAGACCCGCTTTCCATCAGTTTCACCAGCAAAGCAGGAAAATACTTTAAGCAACTAACCAATAAAAAAGGATGGCACAATGTATATTCTTGGCGAAAATATCCACATCATCTCAGAAAAGGTAAAAGCTGCCCTGATTGAGAAAGATGGCCGGTTTTTTCAAGAATTAGCCGTAAAACAGGTAGAAGCTGGCGCCCAAGCATTGGATTTAAACCTGGGACCACGTAAAAAAGACGGTGAAGTGATTTTCCCCTGGATGGTCGAGCTGGTCGAGCAGGTCGTTGACGTACCCCTCAGTTTCGACAGCACCAACCTGGTTGGAATCGAAGCCGGGCTAATGAAAGTCACGAAAGCCCAACCAATCATCAACTCCACCTCTGCTGAACCGGAACGCCTGGAAAAAGTACCCTTGCTGGCAAAGCGGTACAATGCCCGGCTTGTTGCACTGACAATGGGCAGCTCAGGTATTCCGATAGCAGCGGACGAACGCGTCAATATTGCGGTGGAGACCCTGATCCCGCGCATGATCGAGATTGACTACCCGATGGAAAATCTGATTATCGACCCGCTGGTATTAACAGTCTCGGGCTGCCAGCAGTACTGTCCCCAGCTGATTGAGACCGTCCGCACACTTCAATACGCCTGGGATCCTGCACCCACTATTTCGGTTGGATTATCCAATGTTTCGAATGCTGTACCGGCCCAAAACCGTGCATTGATTAATCGCACTTACTGTGCCATGCTGATGGGTGTAGGCTTGCAGATGATGATTGCTAACCCACTTGACGAAGAATTAAAAGAGACCGTTCGAGTGATCGAGCAACGGGATGAGAGTACACCGGTAGGTCGGTTATATCTGAAGATAGCTGATCGGATTTCCGCGGGTGAAGAACCTGCGTTTGAAGATGTCGATATGAGCGATCCTGAACAAGTAGCGATTTGGAAGACAACTCAGATCCTGTTGGACAAAGTTATCTACGCGGACGCCTATTTGGATTGATAAATTGTGCTGATTGAAAAAGTGATTAATCGTTGAATACTGGAATTCAATTTTAGAGGTGACATATGCCTGGTTTTACTCCTGGACGTCGTTGGCAACCGCCTTTTCGCCCTTTTAGACGCGATAATGCTGGGGCTCGTACGCTGGAAGCCGTTGAAAGGCTGATCAAAGGACCACTTTTTGGTTGCCGGATGTGCGGTAACTGCTTGCTTCAGGAAACTGCCTTCATTTGCTCGATGGAGTGCCCGAAGGGAGTTCGAAACGGTCCTTGCGGCGGTTCAACAGAAGAGAATTGTTATGTCGATGAGACACGCCCGTGCATCTGGTATAAAATTTATGACCGCTCATTCCGCATGGGGCGTGAGGAAAAACTGCTTGAGGTGTTACCACCCTTGGATTGGAACAAGGTCGGTGGCGAGACCTGGGGTGATGTGGTCACCCAGGTTCGACAGGTGGGCACGAAAAATGTGCTTTCCGGCATGCTGACTCGGGATGCGCAAAAGCGCACGGAAACCTGGGAATCGGTCTTTCAACCCGTGCGACAGCCCGAGTGGTGGAAGGGTGATGCGGAATATCATCCACCAGCCTATACTGAGCCGGCTTCTGAATTGGAACGCCGCTTGAAGGCTGGTGAGTTTGTTGTAACCACCGAAGTGGCACCACCGATGACTGTAGCTACAAAGAAACTAATTTCCAATATTCAATTAGTAAAGCCGTACGCTGCAGCAGTTAATTTTACCGATTCGCCTTCAGCCACGCCACGGATGTCCAGTTGGGCATGCAGTACGATTGCTATTCAACAAGGGGCAGAACCGGTGATGCAAATAGCGGGGCGCGACCGTACTCGGGTAGGCTTGCAGGCTGAAGTGCTGGGTGCCAGCGCCCTTGGTGTGAAGAACATCCTTTGCCTGTCCGGTGATAGCATGAAAATGTCCCCAGAGCCGCGTGGGAGAATGGATATTCTTGATCTGGACTCGATCCAAATGCTGTGGGTGCTGCGGCGAATGCGCGATGAGGGCATCTATTTGGATGGGCGAGCGATTAAATTTCCACCCAAATTCTTCCTGGGTGCAGCAGCGTCACCATATGCTTCAGAGCCAAAATTCCAGGCGCTGCGCGAGCACAAGAAAGTAAACGCCGGTGCCCAGTTCTTCCAAACAAACCTGGTGTTCGATTCCAGCGTGTTGGAAGTCTGGTTGAACGAGCTGGCCAAACGAAATATCCTGGATAAGGTCTACATCCTGGTCGGTATCACCCCCTTGAAGACGCTAAAGATGGCACAATACATGAACGATGATGTTCCTGGGGTGGTCATTCCGGATACGATTCTTAATCGACTGGCGCAAGCTGGAGATAAAGCCGAAGAAGAAGGAGTGCAGATTTCACTGGAATTGATCGAGAAAGTGAAGGTGATGCAGGGTGTCAATGGTATCCACCTGATGGCCGTCAATTGGGAAGAAATCGTCCCCAGGATTGTCACCGAGTCGGGACTGCTGCCTCCTGATTTTGTTGCACCTGAAGTCAGCAAGAAATAATAAATACCCAGAAATGGATGTCACTTCAGATTTAACAAAGAATCGCTGGTTCCGGCGGTTCTTTGTGTTTAATTGCTTTAGGATATACGTAGTAGGCATGGGTGGAATTAACCCTGTCATCTCGTTGATTTTTCAAACGTTTTCGCCTAAAATGAATACTAGATCTGTAGGAGGATTAAATGACCACTGAAAAGAAAAAGCTAAACATTCCACAATTATTTAAGAAAGTAGATGAAGAGAAACCTATCACCTGGCTGACGTGTTACGATTATCCAACTGCCTATTTGCAGGAGCAGGCTGGTATCGATATGATCCTGGTGGGCGACAGCCTGGGCATGACCATCCTGGGATACGAGTCAACACTGCCAGTGACGATGGATGACATGATCCGGCACTCGCAGGCGGTTCGGCGCGGCGCACCGAATACATTTGTCATTGGTGATATGCCGTATATGAGCTACCAGCCATCTGTAGAAACTGCAATCCGTAGCGCGGGTCGCTTCATGGCTGAAGCATCATGCGACGCAGTTAAGCTAGAAGGTGGTGTGGAGATGACCAGCCGTATCCGTGGCATTGTCGAGGCTGGGATTCCGGCGATCGGCCACCTGGGACTCACCCCCCAGAGCGTCAGTGCCTTGGGTGGATATCGCGTTCAAGGCAAGGGTGCTTTGCAGGCCAAGAAAATCGTCGAAGCCGCTAAAGCGCTTGAAAAAGCTGGTGCCTTCATGATCTTGTTGGAAATGGTGCCCGATCGTGTATGTCAGCTCATCACAGAACGTGCCGAGCACTGTATCATCATGAGCCTGGGTTCTGGTCCCCACGCTCATGGTCAGTTGTTAATCTACCACGATATGTTTGGGCTCTACCCGCGATTCAAACCTCGTATGGCGAAAGTCTTCGGTAATGCCGGTGAAGTAATCCTTAATGGGCTGAAGGGTTATGTTGATGAAGTCAGCAGCAAATCGTTCCCTGCCCAGGAAAATTGGTTTGGTATGCCGGATGATGAATACGAAGAACTTGTCAATATGATTGACTAATCTACGATTGGTCGGTTATTTATTTTCTAGGAGAAGGATATGGATGAATCTTTGCGCGCGATGTTAAAAATCCCATACAGTCGGTTAGATGATATCAATGCCGTGCTGCTTGACTCAAATACACAAGTGGTGAATGATTTCTTAGGTGTGGTAGCCAGGTATGGAACCCCTGAGGAGATAAATCAAAAAGCTCAAGAAGCGCGCCAGTTACCAAACTTGATCCAAAAAGTAACAGTCACAAAACCAGAGTACCTCGAAAGTCTGCGTTGGCTAGAAGAAATGCGTGACCAAAACGCGTTTATCAGTGTTCCAGAGTACAGACGTAAAGTATTAGGTGAGCGAGCCGGTGCTGTTAAATTCGCTGACCAATTCGCTGTTACCCTGGAGGTGAGTGCAGCTCAATATTTCCCCTGGGTAATTTCTGCGGCTGAACGTGCCATAAAGGATGGTACTCTCGTACCCGGACGGTTTATCAAAGTCCGGAAGATGAAGGAGCAGGAACTGGATGGCGATCTGGCAGCGATTGCCGCAGCGATGCAGATCATCGGGGCTAGCTACGTTGAGACACTTGATACTAAAGGCACGGATGGATCTAACGTGCACTTGGGCGGACCCGCAACCATTACAGGTTATTTTGGTGGCGTTGGGCAGCCAAACCATTATCCGTTGAAATGGGTGGATGAGTTTCTCCATTACTACACTAATTATGGTGTTCGGCAGGTATTAAACATTAACCCTGGTACGGTCCTGGCTGGGTATTTGCTCTATCGTTTGGGCGTAGATATTGAGTTCAAAATTTCGGTCTTCATGGGGAATGATAATCCATTCGCCGCACTGTGGACGTTGATTGGTGCCAAGTTATTTTCTCGCGACGATGGTACCTCGCCTTTAATTGGCTTCAATTGGTCCAATTCGGTCAACAACCAGACAATTGAGCTGACCGCACAATTCCGGAAAATGCTTGGATTTGAAGATGTAGTCCGATTTGAACACCACATCACCGAAACCTGGAAGAGTATCGTTCGCCAACCATATAACAAGCGTGATGAGCTGATTGAGCTGGCAGATCACGTTGTAAATATCTCTGCAAAGCATGAAGGTGGAGATCCAGAAGTAGAAGTAAACCGTGATCATCCTTCCGATATCTTGGATTACTTCCGTGATAAGAGTGAGGTTATTTCAAGCGGAGATTGGGATGCGATGCAATTGAACTTCTTGGATAAGGTCGAGGCTACGAATCGAACAGCCTGGGCATTGACCGAACATGGGTTATCCTTCATCGCTGCCTCTAATCTGCATTCGGAGACCGAGCGCTAGAAAAAAAAGACGACGCGACAAGTTATGCCATTTTTGGCTGTTGAAAGAAGGTTATTATGATTCCAAAACGCATGGAGGCTTTTTTACGCGAACGTTTACCGGAGCACACATGGGAAACACGCCTCGTTCACCAGAATGGGCTATGCAGTATGGAGTTCACCGCTCAGGATGTTGACCGGTTAAGCCGTTTAGGTATCCAGGTAGACTCGCTAGGACCACACTTGGTGGTTTGCTTATGGGATGAACGATCCAAGTTGGAGGTGGGTGGATACCTGGTGATTGATAACCTGGCGATGGGCACTCCTGCGGTGGGAGGAATCTGGATGCTGGCGGATGTTACTCCTGCCAGTATTTTTAATATGGCACGTGGCATGACACTGAAAAACGCTGCCGCGGGTCTGCCCTTCGGTGGGGGAAAAGTTGGCATTGTTGCTGAACGCAGCCTTACTCCCAAGGAACACACCGCAGTTGTTAAGGCTTTCGCACATCTCCTATATCGCTATCATGACATCTTCATACCTGGACCAGACGTGGGGACGAATGATACTGATATGAAGACCATCGCAATTGAGAACGGATTAGATAACGTGGTCTCGAAACCGGTAGAAATGGGAGGAAGCCGTGTCGATCAACTTGGTGCTGCAGCAGGTGGTGCGATCATTGCTCTCGAATCGCTCTTGCTGGAAATGCCAAGATTAAAAAGTCTTCCGCAGTTTTCAAACCTGGAAATCCCCCAACACAATCGAATAACCGTGATCATCCAGGGATTTGGAGCAGTTGGAGCTCATGCAGCCCGGATGTTGCAGGAGCGTCTACCCGGTGCAAAAGTGGTTGGCATTAGTGACGCGCTCGGATACTTATATGATGAACGCGGTCTTCCAGTGGAAGCCTTATTTGATTTGTGGCAGGAACGCGGGTCGGTAACACAACTTTATTACCATGAGCATCTGGCTCCAGCAAATCGAGTAGCATCACACAAATATTCAAACTCCCCAAACGATTTGCTGCGGGAAAGTGCATTTTGCTTGATCCCGGCCGCGCCGGTAGCGAATTATTTAGATCTCGACTCCACTACTCAACCAACCATCACTGTGTCCCGAATGGGTGATTGGTCAGTCATCGTAGAAGGAGCCAACACTTATTCGCCTCATTCAGCCTGGCGGGCAGGGCGCGCCAGGCTGGAGCGCCAGGTCTATCGCCAGCGGGGAGTGCTCATCGCTACCGATTTCTTAGTCAACTCTGGAGGCGTGATTTTTGCAGCCCAAGAGCGAATGATCAAGACACCTAATGACTTGCGTATCCCAAATGAAATGCTTGGCGATCCGATTGCTGTGGATATATGGTGTAAAGAGCATTCATACGCATTGGCGGATCTGGCAGAGCAACGTCGCCTTGCAGGTGAAGCGCAACGTGATCTGGTGATTCGACGTAATATGGTCGAGCTCATAGATCTACTTGTGAACGATCCTGACTTGCTTCCTTGTGAAGCAGCCGAGCACATCAGCATACGTCGCATAGCTGAGAGTGAACGTGACCGCACCGCTGGAGAGTTAATGGTACCCATACCAACCATATCTCAGGCGTGTACAGTTCGTGATGCAGCAGTAGAAATGGTCGATGCGCATAGCCCTATTCTCGTTGTTGTGGGTACAACTGGGGAGATGATAGGTGTGGTCACAGAATGGGATATCACTCGTGCAACAGCCATGGGTTCTCCTGAAGACCAGCCGATTGATCAAATTATGAACAGGAATGTGATTGCAGCAGCTCCAGATGACAGCATACAGGAGGTGATTAGCAAGCTGGAGCACCATGAAATATCCGCTTTACCAGTTGTACGCAATGGTAAAGTGGTAGGAATGATAACAGCTGATCAATTAGCAAGACGGACTTTGCTTAGATTATTACAATCGGGAAATTAATGATTCAATGAATGCTACGTAGTTTTACTTATGTTTGATCGCGACCAAAGTAATATCGTCTGCTTGCGGGGCACCGTTTTGGTACCCCGTTATATCATTCAATAAGGTTTGGCATAATTCAGTAGCACTGAGTTTGCGATGATCTATCAATTGATGAAGCAATAATTGTCGATTAAATAGATCGCCTTCAGGGTTCGTCGCGTCGGTTGCCCCGTCGGTGTAAATTAGCAACGTCCCGCCATTGGGAATGATCAATAACTGCTCATCCAGCTCAGGTTCGTCAAAGACTCCGAGCAATTGACCGGTCTTGTGAGATACTTCGATAATTTGACCTGTCTTATCCACCAGGGCAGGCAGCTCATGACCAGCGCGCGCATAATTAAATGATCCTGATGGGCGATGTAGAATCCCATATAGAACACTGACAAACATAGCAGCCTGGTTCATTCCGAGTAGATGATGGTTGATTTTACGGAGTACAGCTGCAGGTGATTCTCCAGAGAGTGCTACAGCTCGTAATAGGCTACGCGTGAGCGCCATAAATAACGCAGCAGGTACACCTTTATCGGATACGTCTGCGACGGTTATCCCCAATAAATCGTTACCAAGATCTATGAAATCGAATAGATCACCTCCAACTGCTCGGGCAGGAAGGATCTGAGCGCCGAATTCATAATCTTGGAGTTGTGGTAATTCACTTGGTAGCATGCTCATCTGAATTTGACGAGCAACCTGGAGCTCACGTTCTAATCGTTCCTTCTCAATAATTTGTACCTGAGCTTCTTGGAGTTCTCGATATGCCTGAGTCAGCTCAATATTTTTAATCTGTAAATCAACGATGGTTGCTTGTTGAGAATTACGTAACCGCTGGCTAAATTCGCGCAGCATTTCGATAGCTAATTTTGGATTACGTGACAGTAGCTCATCGAAATCTGGACGTGTCATTTCGTATGCTTGCAGTGGTGTATCTGCGCGCACAGTGGCAGTACGTAAGCCATCCGGCTCAAGCAAGCTCATTTCCCCGGTGTAGTCTCCAGGTGAAAGAATCCTTAATAATCGCTCTTCGTTTGTGCCTAACGCCTTAATCACACTTGCATTACCGGACTTAATGATGAAAAGACGATCACCCGGATCATTCTCGCGGCAAAGGTATTCTCCAGTCAGGAAATGAGTTAGATTTAAAGAGTTAATCAGGTGAATCCGTTCATCAGTTGATAAAGATGTAAACAGTGGATGTCGAAGGAGAAAATCAGGCACCATGTGAAGATTATAACCGAGAAGCGTACGCCCTTGACGGGCTCTATCGCGTATGGTATATTTGCGCCCGCGTGGACCCGTGGTGTAGCGGCCAAACATGCGGCCCTGTCAAGGCCGAGATCGCGGGTTCAAATCCCGTCGGGTCCGCCTTATGTCAAGTGAACACACAGCGGAGTGCTATCGAACAGCACTCCGCTGTGTGATTTAATATCGTCACAAATCTTTATTTTATTGATAAGTCAAGGTAGTTGAATGAAGGGGATAAATATTCGGAATGGTTGCGGGTTCGGCTCGCCATTTACGACATCTAGGAATATCGCACTCACAACTCCCCAATTTCCCGCAGCATCTTGCCCGCGGACATAGATGATATGCCTGCCTGTAGTCAACCCCGATGTATCGATCGTTCCTCGAACAGCCTCGATATTTTCATCAAAGTTTCCATCACTGGGCGTCATTGGATATGCAACAGGTGGTGAAGTACTCCAGGGGAGCTGGTCGATGGTAAAGGAGGCAGTTATGACAGGCTGAGTTGGTTCGATCCCATTGGCGCTTGAATAGCGAATGTCATCAACACTTGCGCTCAGAGATGCGATTTGACTCGACGTCAGAGACGGTACGGAAACAGTTAGATTTAGTACTTCAGGTCCTGCTGGAGATCTATAGGGGGCTTGGATTGCTTTGAATGCATACTCCAGGCTTTGGTTGGCTTGAGGATAAATTTCGTTTTCAAAACTTTCGCATGCTTGAAAAAAATTGGTACCCATTTCAATTGTGTATGAAGCAACTCCAAGCTCGCCATAACTCCAATCATCAGTGGACCCACTGACCGTATATAATCCAGAGGCTTGTTCTGGGTAGTACGAAGTGAAATGTGCTAATTTCCTTCCCAGAGTTTGGAGTTGAGTGTGGTTTGGTGCATTTGTAAATGTATTCCCCCAAGGCCACAGCACTAATTGACCGTAAGAATGCAATGAAATTAAAATCCCTGTTGTGTCCAGGGGTGCTGGGTCTGAGCTGTTGGGGCCGCGCATATCCAAAAACAGGCTTTCTACATATGTTTGAATTGCTTGGATTTCAGGTTCAGATGCAGCCGAAGGTCCATGGTAGGTCTCATCGCAGGGATTAACGCTTGAGCCTGCGCCTCCCCATCCAAAGCTCGAGTTGCGATTGAGATCAGTGCCCCAATAGTTTGAATTATTGCAGCCATCATTATTGTCTGTGTTCTTGCGCCATGATATTCCTGTCTCAGCGATTTTTCGACCGTCAGGATTTGCCATCGGGATGATGTGCAGTTCGAAATTATCAATCAACCAGGTAACATCCGGATCGACTCCATAATCATTGAGCAGCTTTTCAGCAAACCTGATCACAGTTTCCGCGGTTGCGTATTCACGCGCGTGTATTGAACCGATCAACATGAACCGCGGTTTATCACCACCAATCGTCTTGTTGGTCAGGACGGCTGCCAGGATGTCGTAACCTGGACTGCCATCGAGTTGAACTTTTTCCCAGGAGTCGCCAATATCAACAATTTTAAATAAATCCGGAAAATTGGTCTGCAGGTTGGATAGGGATGCATAGATTTCTTCAACGGTGCGATAACAGGGGTAGGAGGGAATACCCTCGATTTGTCCTGGAAGTGGGTTATTTATGTATGATAGAGCTTCGGTTTTTTCCAAGTCCAGCTCGATTCGAAAGCCTGTAGATTCCAATGCTTGCCACTGCTGGGGAGTCAATTGAGCTATAAGCCAACCTTGTTCATGATCCACCTCCCAAATATCCAAAGATCCAGATAAATAATCTAATTGCCCACGTCCTTCAAAATAAATGCGAGCTACTTTTTGGTCAGACAAATGAGGAAATGATTGTGTAACAAACTCATCTCCGTCTTCGTTCACCTTGCTTGCAGTCGATGCAGGCGAGAGGAAATTAGAGACGAGAATCACGGGAATCAGCAACAAGGAAAAATACATAAAGGGTTTATTCATTATTCATGTCTCCAGGCAATCCAGCCATCCTGGTAAGCTGTACACCAGTTGGTGGATTACTTGTTCACTTGCTCGATGATATAAGGTAGGATTACCATAAGCCTCGCCTTGTTCATCGCTCACAAGATCGGTGACACCCCGCAGGATCAATATGGGGATATCATTTTTTTGAGCGATCCAGGCAATTGCTCCTGATTCCCAATCGCCGGCGATTGCCTCATACTGGTTAAATAGTCGTTGAATTTCATCTGGACGCAAATCCCGATCTGCAGAGACCAGGAGTGTCTTGAGGACCAGGATTGGATATGATTTTCCTATCCATGATAGGTCTATATTACAGGTATAGTGGGCTATTGCTGCATCAAAATCACCCATTCGCTCATCGATGTCATAGATGAGTGTCTTATCTGCAAGAATGATAGTACCACGCTCAACTTTTCCCATAAATCCACCGCATGTGCCAAGATTAATCAAGACTTTTGGCTTCCATCGATCTATTGCATATTGGGTAGATGCTGCGGCAGCAATTTTCCCCCATCCTCCATGGAAAAATAACAAATCCGAGGCAAGGTCTCCATTCTTTTTTCGAAGCTTGCCCATAAACCATTCGCCATAAGGGGTTCTTTGACATATCTCATCAGTGAAGAGACCTCGAATAGCTCGCCATTCGGCATTTGAAGAAATTATGATGATTATTTGTTGATGGTCATTCAATTTATGCATTGAAAATCACTGGATCGCAGATTTAAAAAGAATAAAACGATGTTTATTCCATCTATGATACCTCAGATGTATGGTAAACACTCCCGATTTCATAAGACAAGACCTGAGCTGGCTTTTGTTACCAACTCAGGTCGAAGTTGAACGTCAGAGTTCAGGGTCGGAGAAATTGGTTAAGGATTGAGGGTTGCAAACCAGAGACTCAGAAGCTCCATGGCAGGCTTTCCATTGACTGAGGATGAATCATCCTGAAGCAATGCAGGCTGGTAATAACCGCTGGCAACCAATCCATTAATCCAATCGCGCTGATTAACTGCATCAATGAAGGCGGAATAGGTTATCTCCTGGGTGAGAAGATCAGGAGTGGAGGGTGCGGATATCGCCAGAATCAGGGGCTTATTATAAGAATCTTTGAGTGCCTTCACTCTGCTATCTAAAAGGCCACTAACCTGGAGGTTCAAACCTTCTAATGTAAATACTTCATTTCCATCGGCTGGTGGAGCCACCGACCATTCCAGGTAGATTCCATCCAATTGCTGTAAGAAATCGGGAATTATCTGCCCATCGGTGAACGGCAGACTCCACCAAATCGGACCAGAATACCGTGCTCTAACCTCATCAAGGAGTCCTTGCCAGCGTTGTAGCGCGTCAGAAGGGATGCCAGAGAATTGTCCATCTGCTAACATGCCTGAAGGCATGGCGGGATTTAAACCCCCACCGCTCAGTATGAGAGCATCCGCACCGGTTTTAGCTGCCAGGTCGGCGTGGTGCAATAAAAAGTCCCGATAATGATCGAACCAAACCAGCCACCAGCTAAAGTCTCGCTGGCTGGAAAACCAAAATGCATCCACCGGACCCGGACAAGGTTCGGCTTCACATGCAATAGGAGTTGGAAATGTAAGGGTCGGCTTGATTGCGACCATTTGACCAAACGAATGTGCCTGTTGGACGGTATCGACAACATCATTCCAAAGGGGATCCTTGCCTGCCACCGGTTCAAAAACTGGCGGGTTAATCCGAGTGATAGACCAGGTTGGAGCAACGGTCAGCCATTTGGATTGGTCATTTGTGAGTGCTTGTAATGTGCCAGGTAGGAGTGGTTGGTAGGAAGGATGGTACTTAGGCTCAAATTCCACGCCTGAAATAAAAGGCTCACTCCTTGGTGCGAAGGTTGTTAATATTTGAGAAGTTGGAGTAGTTGGTTGACCTAAATCGACCCATGCATCGACACTCTCTTTTAATTGTTGAGGAAGCTGATCTAAGTTTATTTGCCTGCCTTTACCAAAAGTTCCAGGAGTGAGTGTGTCGTCTGCAACCCCGCACTGTCCATTCCGGCAGTAGCGATAACTCAGATTGCCAGGTAGATTCAATGGGCTGTATAGCACATAGGCCCACCGGTTATTGCCGAGGTTCCACATCGGAATTGGCTCCGTCCATCCGAATAGTGGATTGAACTGTATTGAGACAATTTCGCCTGCTGGAGTTGTCTCTGGAACTGTGATATCAAAACTAATAAATTCAGCGCTGTCGGTCTGCCACGTCTCTACTGCATCCTGGATAATCGTTTCTGCTTCTGGGACAATCAACTGCCGGAGGCGGAGGCTGCCATCGCGGAAACGTTCAGCGTTCCAATAGCCATCACCCAATGTATATTTATACTGAATATCTGCACCACTGGGAAGCTTGATGGTTAAACCATATCGCCCATCACCCAATGGTTTGAGATCGGGCATACGCATAGACAATGTGTTAATTCCTCCAGCCAAAGTTCCGAAGGTGTTACCTAACTGGTAGAGGTTACCAGCCAGGCGCACCGGTACCAGCGGTGGTGTATTCGCTGGCAGACTGATTTCGAAGGTAACGTCAACAAAATTAGCGGGCTCGAGTCTGATCGGGGTCGGGGTAGTTGATTCAGCAGCAATTTCTGCACCTTGTTGGAATGTCTGGTAAGCTCCATCCATCGCATAACCAACCAGGTTGTGGATGCCAGGTGGCAACCCTTCAATCAGGAACGTACCATCAGAATGGGTGTAGCTTTGTGAGCCGCCAGCAGTGATCAGCAGGTTAGGGATTGGTTGTCCAGTTGAGTTATCTGATGCCTGACCCATAATTCGCCCGGATGGTCCTGTAAATTCAGTATCGGTCCATCGGCTGATTACATCATCGACGCTATCAGGTCCATTCACTTGCAGCAATCGATATCGAACCGGCTCACCAGAGGAGGTGTGTTCAGCCACTCGGAGTTCATCACCCTGTCTTTCGTAACGATACTTCACTACCGAGCCAATGGGGAAAGGTAGGCTTACCTTATAAACTGCTGAAAGCTCCTCGTCAAGCTCCATTTCATGGCTGACAGCATTCAAATAGAGTCCCGTGACCTCGTCCAGGATATTAATATAAACCGGGTCATCTATTGGGGTGTCTTCTGGAACCAAAGCCCGAAAAGTCACTATTGCATAGGCTAGTGGTGCAGTCTCTGTCTCTGCGGGGCTTTTATCTTGCTCTCCTTCTGTGGTTACAACTTCAGCAGCTGGAGATGTGGCATTCTTTTGAAGGTTTAGCCCACAGGCGCTGAGCAGAAATGAGAGCACAATTATAGAAATAATCGATGCGTATAGTGATAATCTAATTGATTGATATAGATTCTTCATGACTTTCCTTTCCGGGCTATTCGTTTTAACATCAATTCGCAAATATGCACTTGAGCTACCGGAACGCGCAATAATACCAAATTGGTCTGATTTTACCACCACGGCTCCTGCTTCTACAGACACGAGACGAAGTTGTATACCCGAGACATGATGCTTCTAGCCATTGTATTGCTTATACATAAGAAATCCCACATCTGCTGATCCTTATTTTTATTTCTAAATAGTTTTACGAACTTCAGCGATGATGTATACAGAAGGAATGGATCCATTGATTTTATGTTGCAATACTTATACCAACCGCTTGGAATTCTGATTTGTCAGTCTACTCTAATACTTAAACCAGCACGGTCGAGTACTTGGCGAGCGATTTTTATAATGGGGGCGTCAATCATCTTGCCATCCAATGTGAAAGCGCCTGTCCCTTGTTCTTGATGTTCATTAAAAGCCTGGATGACCCGTTTTGCATGATCAATGGCTTCTTGAGAAGGTGAGAAAGCCTCTTGAACTGGGATTACCTGATTAGGATGAATGATTTGCTTACCGCTATAAGCCATATTGGCACCTTGAAATGCTTCTTGTCTCAAACCATCCAGGTCGGAGATATTTGTGAACACCATATCAATCGCTTGCAAATTATATGCAGCTGCATAGATAACCAGTTCAGACCGTGCATAAAAAACCTCCCATCCTGACGCGGTCCGAATTGCCCCTATATCTCCTGCCAGATCATCAGCGCCAAAGATTAACGCCTGCAGCCGTGGATCACTGCTTGCTATCTCCCTCAGGTTGATGATTCCTAGAGCGCTTTCAACAATGGCAATTAATGCAATTTTGCCGCTTTCCCATCCTTGTGCCTTTTCTTCGGTACCGATGAATTGGCTCACCCAGGTCAACTGTTGAGCGTTTTGAACTTTGGGGACGACGATTCCTTGCGGGTGCGCAGGGAGAACTGTCCTCAGGTCATCTACCTCTAGGCCAGAGTCAATCGAATTGATGCGCACCAGACGCTCAGAATTACCGAAATTTAACTCTGAAAGAGCCTGGACAATGGTTTGGCGTGCTGAGCTTTTACGATTGACAGCTACACCGTCCTCCAAATCCATGCAGATAGAATCCACACCCAGGGTTGTGGCTTTTCTGATCTTATGCATATCATCACCGGGCATGTACAGTATTGCTCTTCGTGCTCTCATGAAGGACACTCCTGGTGTTTTATTATGTGAAAGTAATGCTAATAATTGTATATCCAGTACTTAGTAAAATCTAAGTATGGCTTAGTTAAATCGATATCGCCGAGAGAATCAATTTTCTAAATCCTTTGCCTGAGGAAAACATGCTTCTGACTTGTTCTACATAGCTCGATCGACTTAATCTTTTATGAGTGAATTTAGGATAACACTGATAATACTTATCACGATGCTAGCGAGGAATGCCCACATAAATTTCTCGAATAAGCCGCCGGTAATTGACAGATAATTACCGGCGATTGCTGCAGTAACCAGCAGCATCAGTGTGTTGATTACTAAGGTGAATAATCCTAGTGTTATGATCGTAATAGGTAAGGACAGCAACTTAATGATTGGTCGCAGAAGTGCATTCACGATGCCGAAAATTACTGCAACCAATAATACTCCCCAGAGACTCTCAGAGAGCTGAATCGCTGGGATTAATAAGGCAGTTAGCCAGAGGGCAATGGCGTTAATAATAATCCGTATAATGAATTTCAAGGATTAATTCCTCCAGGAATTGTCCTGTCTACGCTTATTGTTAGATGCCAGGATGTTTTATCAATCTTCATCAATTATTTTAAATATTTTCAATTAACCTATCATTTTTCTAATCGCCACAATCGGATTAACTCAGCTTCTCGATCTGGTTTTAATCCAGCTCGCCAGATATAGTCTACAGGTCTTCTTGACGCCCATTCAATAGTGTCGCGTACTGTTTGTGCCAGGGGGCGAAAACACAAACCGAATGCCAATGCTTTTTCATTGTTGATCTTATCCATACCGGCATACTCCTCGCCAGGCAACCAAAGCGGTAGATCGCTCCATGGTTCCACCTCATGATCAGAGAGAAATTGGGGGTTTGCCCACACAAGAGTAGGTGATGTACCACTTATATCTTGGGAGGTTTGCAGCAAATCCCCAAATCTTAAGGGCTGCTCAGGACCTACGGCATTGAATATTCCAGTGACCTGATTCTCGATCATCCGAATAATCCATCCGGCAAGATCTCGAGCATCGATAAATTGAGTGCACCAGTCGGGTGATTCAGGAGTTAAAATTTGTCCCCCATGCGCGATTTTCCATGGCCAGTAGGTGAATCGATCGGTCGGATCATGCGGACCAACAATCAAGCCAGGACGGATGATTAGCACGCCACCAGGAAAATTAGTTGTTGCTTCTTCTTCGCATTTTGCCTTCAACCCCCCATAAGTCTGGCCGGTAACATCTTCGGTGCTTGGATCCTCGAGCGTAGCTAATTCATACTCCTCATTAATCCCGATTTTTGAAAAATCTTTATATACTGAGACGGATGAAATAAATGTGTAGTGAGGAATCTTTCCTGCCAAAGTTTGAATTGAGAGCTCCACCTCACGCGGAATGTAACCGCAGGTATCTATTGCAGCATCCCATTTTTGATCGTATAAACCACTTATATCTGTTCGTCTATCACCGTGGATTTTTTCTACATCTGGAAACCATTCCAGGTTTGATATACCGCGGTTAAAAAGCGTGATTTGATGTCCTTTATTTTGAGCTGCCTCTACCAGATGCTTTCCGAGGAAGCGTGTACCACCAATGATAAGGATTTTCATAAGACTATCTGAGGTTTATCAACTGGAATAAAGTTCAAAGTTTAATTGGTATTGAGGTTGGCTAATTTCTACCTTTTATCGGGATATAAGCTAATAGCACACTCAAAAAATAGAGCACAATCATTGGTCCCATAACAATTGCCATATTGACAGGATCGATGGTAGGGGTGATGACTGCAGCGATGATGGCAATAACAACAATAGCGATACGCCAGCCTTTAAGGAGTGTTTTTGCTTTGACAACTCCCATACTGGCCAAAACCAATATTATCAATGGAAATTCAAATGTGAGCCCGACAAAAAAAATTACTCTTGATACAAAGCTTATATAGCTTGATGGGCGTACCTGGGTTGTTATGTCCTTTATATTCATTAAAAAGGGTACAGCAACCGGTAGCATAACAAAATAGGCGAATGCCGCGCCACCTATGAATAATAGCAAAGATGCAGGGATAGCTAATAGTCCAAGCATTCGTGATTTTCCACTTAATGCCGGTGCGATGAATAGAAATATTTCAAATACGATGTAGGGTAATGCGATTGCAAATCCTACCAATAGCGATACTCGCATTACCGTTGCCAAAGGCTCGGTGACATCGATTGCTACCATCTGGTCGAGGCCACCGATTGGTTGGGATAAGAAATCTAAAATATACGAATTCAGGGCGAATGCCAGAGATGTTGTGATTACCAATGCGAGTGCAGCTCGGAGAAGGTGTTGTCGTAAGGCACCTAAATGGACGAGCAACTCACTGGGATTCTCGACTGCTGTTGATATTGTTTCAGATATTGGTGTATCTGCGACTTCCTCTGTGAAATATGCATGACACTTCTGCCATAAATGGCTGATCGGGTTGTTCATTGACAAAGACCTTTACCACTCAGGAAAACGAAGCAAGAATACCATCGAAGTTTAAGCGAAACGACTGCTTTATGATCGTTGGAATACCTCATTAGTTTTTTGTTGGGGGTGTAATCCAATTTGAAAGATCAGCTGTTGAATCCGTAGCATCAGGTTTTACAGAACCAGTTTTGGTGGATGGCGTCACCCAAGTAGAGATGCCTGATGTCTTTTCTTCTGTGACAGGATCAGGAATAATTTGATTTGAAGATAGTGTGTGACTTCCATGTTTTGGTGCCTTATTATGAAAGTCTGGCGGTTGAATTTCACCAGTCTTAATAGATTTTAGGATTTCCGATTGGGATTTTTGTAAGTCAGCAATAGTTTCTTGAATATCTTCTAAATTAGCTTCGCGCATTATTCTGGTTGGCGCATTTCGGATTTCCCACCATATTCGTTGAATGGAACGCCAGGTAGGAGATCGAATTATTTTATTGAGCGTGCGACCAACCATTAGTCCGGTCTTTTGCATATCCTTAGGACCTAGAATGATTAATGCTACGATTAAGATTAGTACTATTTCGGGAAGACCAATGCCAAGAAATTCCATTTCTTCGATTTTCCGCAATTACTCTTTTGGAGGTTCACTCAGGTCATGCGACGCCTGGTCCAAATCAGATTTGTCAGGATCTGATAGGAATTGAGTAGATGGTTTATTTAGAACTAATCGTTGTTTTAGTGACTCCCGGATTTCATTCTGCCGGTTAGACAAACTTCCCAAAACACCATTGACGAAACGGGGGGTGCTGTCAGAACCATATACTTTAGACAATTCAACTGCTTCGTTAATAGCTACTTTGATAGGAGTGAAACCGTAAACAGCGAATTCCCACAAAGCAATCCGGATAATGTTGCGGTCAATGATTGCTACTTGATCAAGAGGCCACTCAGGTGCGTTCGTGGCGATAAAGCTATCCAGCGTTTCGACCATTGGCCAGACACCTAGGACGATTGCAGTGACGAATTCAGAAAGATCTGTATCCAGGTCAACTTCGGATAAGCGTTCATTGACGACTAAGCCGGGAGGGTGCCCGGCTATATCAATTTCGTAAAGTGCTTGCAGAGCAACACCTCTTGCTCTGGTGCGTGGTTTCATGGATTGCTCCAATTGTTAAAGCTCAGGAAAATCGATATCCTCAATATGAACGTTAACACGCCCGACATCCATTCCTACCATCTCCTCAATGGCACGCGCGACCGAGTTTTGAATATTCCGGCTGACGTCACGCATATTTACATCGCTCATCATGACTACATACAGGTCTGTTGTCACTTGCCCATCCTTAACTTCCACACGAACACCTTCTCCCTCACCACGGCGAATAAGGCGATTTACTTTTGCCGGGTGAGAGCTCATCCTACTCACGCCTGGCGTATTTAATGTTGTCAATCGGGCTATTGTGACCAGTACTTCTGGTGCAATCGTTGTTATCCCTTGTTCTTGGAAATAATCATCTGCCATACTTCCTCCGTTTTACTACTGCATCTCTCATAGAGAATATCCAGTATCATATTCTACATCATCATCATACCGCCATCAACACTCAATACCTGACCGGTGATATAAGCAGCCTCATCCGATGCTAAAAATGCTACTGCATAAGCTACTTCCTCCGGTTTTCCCCAGCGTCCGAGTGGTGTCAGCTTAATCATAGCATCTTTTAGCTCTTCTGGAAGCTCGCTTGTCAGGGCTGTAGGAATAAAACCTGGTGCGACTGCGTTCACGGTTATATTACGGGAGGCAACCTCTCGAGCTAAGGCTTTTGTCAGTCCGATAACACCAGCTTTCGATGCAGAGTAATTAGTCTGCCCGGCCTGTCCAGCTAATCCAGATACAGATGAGATATTCACGATTCGTCCCGATCGTTGTTTCATCATCGATCGGATTACAGCCTTTGAACAATTCCAGACGCCTTTTAAATTAATATCGATCACGAATTCAAAATCTTGTTCATCCATCCGCATGATTAGATTATCTCGAGTCACACCCGCATTATTAACAAGAATGTCAATTTTAGAAAATTCCGTGATTGTTTTATCCACCATTTCCACGCAGCTCTCTAAGCTCGCAACATTAACAGGTAAACTAATCACTTTCTGTCCGCTCGAAGTGGATATCTCGATTGCTGTTTTTTGAGCAAGATCGAGGTTTATATCGGCAATAACAATATTGGCTCCACGAAGGGCTAATACCTCGGCGATGGCGCGTCCTATGCCACGCGAGCCTCCAGTAACTATAGCGGTCTTGCTGTCTGTGCTCATTGATTATTCTCCTTTATTGAGGCGAATTTGTCGTAAATGATTATACCGCAGGATCAAATCCTTCGAATCCACGCGGTTGCTAATCGATTGAAAATGGATGTTATAAATTGGGCACTACCTTATCAAAATCTGATGGGGTGCCTAGTGCAAAGCAAGGCACGTGGTCATCTATCCGTTTTGATAAACCGGTTAATACATTACCACTGCCCAGCTCAAGAAATTGAGTTACACCCTGGCTGATCATATACTGTATTGTTTCAGTCCATCGCACACGCGATGTGAGTTGACTAAGCAAATCTGTACGTATTTGGTCCGCATTTTCAAGCGATACTGCAGTTACATTACTTACTACCGGGAAGCCTGGATCGTTAAACAAATATTTATCCAATGCCTGGCTAAATTCTTCTTGAACACCCGCCATCAACGACGAGTGAGCAGGGATGCTGACTGCCAATGTTCTGGCACGCCGCGCGCCAGCCTGATGTGCCAAGTTAACTGCTCTTTCTACCGCAGGCAATGCTCCGGATATTACAACTTGCCCAGGGCAGTTATCATTCGCAACCTCAACCGGTTCATCAGGTGTGCTGGCTTTCTTACACACGTCTTCCAGCGTAGAGGTATCCAATCCTAAGACTGCTGCCATGCTGCCAGGATGTTTCTCGCCTGCTGATTTCATCAGCTCACCGCGCTTTCGGACAAGCTGTAGAGCGCTGGGGAAATGTAAAGAACCGGCTGCGACCAGGGCACTGATCTCGCCCACAGAATGACCGGCTGTAAAACCGAAGGTGAGATCTGGCCGCAAATGGTTGAGAACTCGAAGAGCTGCAACTGAATGGGTGAGCAGCGCTGGTTGGGTATTAATAGTACTATTTAACCCTTCCTCAGGGCCTTGCCAGGCTAGATTGCTTAGTCGAAAATTTAGTAAACTATCTGCTTCGTCATATGTCTGGCGAGCGACATCATAAGCTTTCGATAACTCATACCCCATACCAATACTTTGAGAACCTTGTCCAGGAAAAACGAGGGCAATCACTCCAGACATAATCACCTCTAATCAATTGAATAAGTTGGCGGTATCTACGTATTGAATTAACCCCCTGATTGATAAATCGTTGTTATCTTTATAAAAGTCAAACGGGTCGTTTTCGACGACCCGTTCGGATTATTTCTTCTTCTCAGACTCCTGGCTGACAACTTCCCTGCCTTTGTAATGCCCACAATTTGGACATACAGTATGTGGAAGGCGCATCTCCCCGCAGTTGCTGCACTGAACCAGGTTCCGTGCTTCAAGGGCATCATGAGCGCGGCGGCGGTCACGTCGACCCTTGGATAGTTTTCGTTTTGGATGTGGTGGCATGTACTTACTCCTGTTTCTCGAACTTTTGATGATACCTGTCAAGGATCAATATTCCCTGACGACATTTCAATACAATGCCTGCCCTTTGGGCAGGCGGAAGAATTATACGGGGGATAGTGCTTACTGTCAAGTCGGTTTTGACAATCGGTTAATTCAATCAGGATCAAGATACTTAAATCGGGATAATGCGGACCAGAAACTTTATTTAACCAGGAACACTTGAGCCCCATTATTGTAATAAAGCCTGTGGAATAATGGACTTTCCAGAAATAATTTTGGAGATAGTACCCCACCTTTCGCGCCGATATAGATGTAGTTGATATTATTTTCTTTAAGATATGCGTGTAGACTAACAGGATCATCAGCTAATTCTAAGACAGGTTTGATTTGTTGGCTCATTGCGATGGTATTTTGGCCACTGAAATCTAAACCATATAATACCGGAGGGGGAAGGGTAGTTCTCCTTGCCAGGGGAGAAATCCAGTAGCCTCCATCATACCCCGCGTAAAGTCCGTAGCCCCAATTGAAGGGATTGATCAGGATTGTTTCCCCCGTAGGAATATTCTCTTCGATCCATTGCATTGCGGGCAGGTCAGCCTGTCGTGAGAGTATGGTTGTCGGATTAATAATCGGTAAGAGTGCTTGTGCGCCTAGCAATCCGATTGCGAATGCGATTATTATCCAGAGTGCATAATACCCTGGCTTCCATCGGCTGGGAATAAAGTGTTGCCACCCCTCGATGACCCAGCTCACCAAGTAACCTCCAAACACCGAGATGGGCAGAAACAGGCTAATCGTGACCGAGGTGTTGTTGATTACACCTGCCCCTGGCAAACTAAACGCACCAAGATTTGCTAACAGAAATAGTAATCCAGTCCAGAGTAGTAGAGTCCAAGCGAATGCCTGTTTTTGAAATATTGCCCAAAGTATTCCGAGTCCTGCCAGGCCAAGAGTATATTCTCCCATTCCACTGGTAAGAAAATTCCATGAAAAGTCAGAAAAAGGCTTAATGGTAGCAGATACCTGGAATACAGGTCCAATTAAAGAACGAAGGGTTGCAGGCCACCATGGGATTGTGAGGATGATTGTTATGATGCTGGTTATGAAAATTATTGTTACCTGCCTGGTTAGCTGTATTCTGGTCGTTTTTAAATTCCAAAATTTGACGAGGGAGACTATGTAATAGACAACAATCAGCGTACCCAGGAAGGCTGCAACACGATAATGGACGAGAAGAAGGCCTCCCATTGAGATTCCTACGAGTATGAATCCAATAATTAATTTTGATCCGGTTAATTTCTCTTCGGTCTGTGAATTTCCGGTTTCAGAAATGTAATTAAATAAATAATATGCTGTAGGTAAAATCAACAAGCCAGCTAGCTGGGTATAACGTCCCCAACTGGTGTAATATGCTGGCATTGGTGTAAGAAGACCCGTAATCAGTGCTGCGGTTATTCCAGCTAATTTCCGATTGGTAAGCGTCGTTGTAAACAGATATGCTGCGAATACCATCAGGGCATTTAAGACCTGCCCAAAAATAAGCATTCCTTGAGCTAAATCTATTCCAGATATTCCTTGGAACATAGCCGCGATACTATGGAAACCCGCATGGTAGCTCGCGGTATTAACTTCGATATACGGAGCATAACTACTCGGAATTGCACCCTCATCCAGGATCAAACGAGTTATGGTCGCGTGGTGGACAGAGTCAACCCAGGCAGGTGTGGCAAGATCTCTAACCATTGCCAGGCGAGTTGCAATTGCTATAATAAAAATGATCAGCATCATCAGGTGATTTATGTTGTTTCTGTTTCCGTTTGCACGCCTGACCAATTTTATTTTTGGAATGATAGTATCTTTTTCAAGGATGAGATATGTCACCGCCACCAGAGCCAGAATTATGAATAATCCAGTCCTTGTCCAATGCAAACCAATTGTGGTGGTCCATAAAAGTACAATTGGAACGACCGCCATACTTAAACCGATGGACACAGCAATTCGTTCAATCCAATCGAGCTTTCCATCGAACTTGAATAAACGAATCAAGAAGCGTCCGGGCAACCAAAGGACAGCTATGAGCGGGAGGATGAGCCATATTTGCTGAAGCCATATCCGCACATCTGCGAGCATTGATTGATAGCCATATTCGTAAGATAGACGAAAGCTAAAATCGCTATTCAAAGCCTCCGGTATCTCCTGATCTCCTTGGAGGAAAGCCTCACCGAGGGGGTATGCATCTTCTGCCCGACCGTAAGCGCTTATTCTTCCTCCTGTTGGTTTGAGGCTGATTAAATACGCTTGGTGAGCTGGATCATTTATTGGCTCAAAACTAATAGAAAGCGAGCTGGCACGTGCGATATCTGCTAGCTTATAAGTGAATTCGCCCAGTGGTTGGTTTTCCCCCAGACGATAAATTTTTACATCAAGCTGCGCATCCGGCTCAAGATTGGATGTATCTACTTGTAACCAGAGTTGAGCTTGGGAGAGGCGTGGGCGGCGTGATACAAAGCTCTGACTGATGACTTCACCAGGGTTCGCTGTCCCCGCAATTTCTGCGCGATACTCCTGGCTTGATTCTGGGTCTGCAAGAATGGCACAGCCGCTAAGAAGCAGCCCGATTATGATTAAAGCGAACCAGATTGGCCGTTTGATGGCCGTTCTCCTATCTGTGCGCGCGAAATACGATTCGATGAAGCCATCCAGTGCACCGTTTAATACAGCTTGCGCGTTGCCTACTTCATAGCTTGTCCGGTGATCTTTTACCATCTGGTATGGATGAAGGACATAGGAGCGAATCTGGCTACCCCATTCTGCTTTGGTATATTCACCGCGTAACTCTGCAAGTTGTTCTGCTTGTTCCTGTTGTTTCTGCTCCAGCAGTCTGGCGCGTAACACTCGCATAGCATTTTCCCGATTTTGCGTCTGTGATCGTTCATTTTGACAGGTAACCACTAACCCGCTGGGCAGATGAGTGATGCGAATCGCGGTCGCATTCTTTTGTACATTTTGACCACCTGCGCTGGAGGACCGGTAGACGTCAATTTGCAAATCCTCTGGATTGATTTGGATCGCCGAGTTGTCTTCGACTTGAGGCAAAATCTCCACGAGCACAAAGGATGTATGCCTGCGATGTGCTGCATCATAAGGTGAGAGCCGGACAAGGCGATGCACACCTTTTTCAGATCTGAGATAGCCAAAGGCATACCGACCGTTCATGGCGATTGTCACAGTCTTTATCCCAGCTTCTTCTCCTTCTGTAAAATCCAATATCTCAGTTTTGAAGCCTCGCATCTCAGCCCAACGCAAATACATTCGCTCGACCATTTCAGCCCAATCTTGCGAATCAGTTCCTCCAGCACCAGCGTGAATAGCTAAAATTGCATCACCGCGGTCATAAGGACCAGACAGCATCGCGTAGAATTCTCGATGGTTAATCTCAGTTTCTAGAGAGCTCGTTTCTTGTTCCAGATCTTGGAGCAAACTTTCGTCCCCCAATTCTGCCAACTCAATCGCATCCATGATCCGGTGCTCAAGCGTACGCCAATCATTCACTTCATCGCGCAGATTGGCAAGATTCTTCATCACCGTCTGGGCACGCTCTACGTCCTTCCAGAGGTCAGCGTCTTCAGATTGTTTCTCTAATGTAGCTAATTCAACTTCTTTGCCGGGGATGTCAAAGACGCACCATTATAGGATGGATTTTATTTGCACATAAACTTAATCGATCGATAATTTCTTGCATGGATACTCCATTTAACTTGAAGCAGCTAGGATACCATCGATGAAAGCGTCTGGATCGAATGGTTGTAAGTCATCTGGTTTTTCACCCAACCCCGCAAAGAGAATGGGCAGTTTTAGCTCTCGTTGGATGGCAAATGCCATTCCGCCACGCGCAGACGAATCTAATTTTGCCAGTATTACCCCGTCTACTTTCACCGCTTCCTTAAAAGCACGCGCTTGTTGTAATGCATTTTGACCAGTAGTCGCATCCATTACTAACCAGGTATAATGCGGAGCACCAGGCATCGCTTTTCCTACGACCCGATGCACCTTTTTTAGCTCTTCCATCAGATTGAAGCGAGTATGCAATCGTCCAGCGGTGTCGATGATTACCAGATCAAACTGGCGCGCTTGACCTGCACGAACAGAATCATAAGCCACTGCCCCGGCGTCTCCCCCAGTCTGACCCGAGATGATGGGGATTTCCAACCGGTCTGCCCAAATCTCCAATTGATCTACAGCAGCTGCACGGTATGTATCAGCAGCGCCGAACAGTATTTTCTTACCTTCATTTTGATAAAGCTGTCCAAGCTTAGCAATACTTGTTGTTTTACCTGAGCCATTCACGCCCACAATGAGAATTACTGACGGTATCTCCGTGAATTCTATTTTCGGAGGTTCAAGTAATAACCCTCGAAGCTCCTGACGTAAAGCCTCCTTGAGTTGCTCAGCTTTGGTCATTCCTTCACTATCTACTCGCTTTTCTAGGGCATCCAGAACTACATCACTCGTATCGACACCCAGGTCAGCCTGGATCAATAAAGCCTCAAGATCATCCCAGATATCAGGTGTTATTTCTGTAGCGCCAAAAAGTGTAGCAATCTGTCCGAAGGCAGCTTTACTGGATTTCGCCAGTCCTTGTTTCCATTTGTCTAGAATACTCATAGTTACAATTAATACCTAATCTCTATGAATCTTATCTATTGCCCGGTTAAGCGAGATGATTATAACATCCTGCAAGCGACTATAAAAACCGTGTCCCGACCGTTTCATGGTATCATATTTCTTTGTTCCGAGGTTTAATTTTCTTCCTATATGAAAACAATCTCCAAGTTAACTTATTTTGGTAACCCAATACGGATCATTCGGAGTCTCTGGCGCTATCGTGCGATGACGGGTCAAATGATCATTCGCGATTTTGGTCAGCGGTATAGGGGATCCTATTTGGGAGTAATTTGGGCGATTCTAAATCCTTTACTTTTATTACTGATATATACTTTTGTTTTTTCCGTGGTATTTAAGGCTCGCTGGAATCCCAGTGACGTGAATACTCCACCAGGAGAATTTGCAATTGTGCTGTTTGCAGGTTTGATTCCTTACTACTTTTTCTCAGAGGTACTAAATCGCGCTCCGGCGCTTATCATCAACAATCCGAATTATGTGAAGAAGGTTGTGTTTCCACTAGAGGTATTAATCATCGTTATCAGTGGAACCGCGTTGATTTCTTCAATAATTCAATTAAGTATATTAATCGTGGCAATACTCGTTTTCTTACATTCACTACCAGTTACGGTATTATTATTGCCTTTGCTCTATCTGCCCCTGATCCTAATAACCCTTGGTAGCGCATGGTTTCTCGCCTCTTTAGGTGTATATATCCGTGATATCGCTCTGGTCATTTCTCTTGCATTGCAGGTATTGTTGTTCTTAAGCCCAATTTTTTACTCAATCAACGCTGTACCAGAACGTTTCCAGACAATTTTGCGGCTGAATCCCCTGACCATGATCGTTACAAATTTTCGGAGTGTGTTGTTATGGGGGGAGATGTTCCCAGTTGGCGAATGGGCAATCTGGTTAGTGATTAGTGTCATTTGCGCTGTGTTGGGTTTTATGTGGTTTATGTGGACAAAGAAGGGTTTTGCAGATGTCCTCTGATAGGTTTTCCAATGGAAGTTGAGGATCATTCATTACAAGAGAGGGATCAAGGCGAGGTACTCATCTCCTTGCATGATGTTGGAAAGGTCTATCACCTTTTTAACAAGCCTGTAGATAGGTTAAAATACACCCTTTTCTGGCGGTTCGGGCGGACATACGGAAGGGAATTTTGGGCATTGCGCGATATTAATTTCGATGTCCGCAGGGGGGAAGCGGTAGGGATCATGGGGCGCAATGGCAGTGGAAAAAGCACTTTGTTACAGATCATAGCCGGAGTACTTCAACCCAGTACTGGAGAAGTTACCGTTAAGGGGCGCGTATCTGCACTCCTCGAGCTTGGATCAGGTTTCAATCCCGAGTACACAGGGAGACAGAATGTATACCTGAGTGGGGCTATCTTGGGGATTTCCTCTAAGGAGATGAATGAGCGTTTCGATGATATAGCTGCATTCGCTGATATTGGGGAATTTATTGACCAACCGGTAAAGCTCTATTCGAGCGGCATGTTTGCGCGGCTTGCATTTTCGGTGGCTATTGCTGTCGATCCTGATATTTTAGTGGTGGACGAGATCCTATCCGTTGGAGATTCTGAATTCCAGCAAAAGTGCGCTGTGCGCATGCGCCGAATGCGTGACGATGGTTTGACATTATTTTATGTCAGCCACAGCACTGATTCGATTAAAGATATTTGCGATAAAGGCATCTTTTTGCATGATGGTCAATCGGTCTTTTGGGGTAGCGCACAGGCCGCCACAGAGCGGTATCTACAATTCATTCGCGAACGAAAATGGGTGAAACCGGCAGGGATGCCCCAGCAGCGAGTTATCTCATTGACTGAACAATCAACAACGCCGGGTTCACTTCGTTATGGCAGGGGTGATGCCCATATCGTGGATGTAAAAATAACCGATGACGAAGATAATCCAGCGGGCGAATTTTATTACGGTGAGAAAATCCGGATACACATCAGATTCGAGGCTTTCGTTGAAATTCAACATTTCAGTGTTAATTTCACCATTCGTGATAATAACGGGATCACCGTGATGGGCACAAATCTATTCGATGAGCGCATCTATCTTCCCAATTTAATGCCTGGTGATAAAGGAGAAGTCATCTTCGAATTTAGTAACCAGCTCCATCATGGAAATTATGGAGTGAATGTAAGCCTGAATACTGTTTCTGATAGAGATTATCTTGATAATGTCGAGCTGGACTGGATTGCGGTGGCAGCTACATTTCAAGTTTTGCATAATCCTGAACGCCCAGTATGGTACAAGTTCCACAGTCCGGTAGAGGTAAAGTACGAAATTTTACCTGATGTGACCAAACATTAAAATTTCAAAGGTAGGATGCTAAATGAATGCAAAGGATGATGGAAATTATCTGGTAGTCAATCCTACCGCATCTTTGAGGGGCACGATTGGTCCTGGCGAAGGAATTGCGTTACCAGGCGATAAATCACTATCCCATCGAGCCGCTTTGTTCGCATCTCTAGCAAATGGGGAAAGCATTGTAGAAAACTTCCTGGTTTCTGGCGTGACCCAGGCAATGCTTGGCGCGATGAACGCATTTGGTGTGGAATTTAGATTAGCTGGTAAAACTCTCGTTGTAAAAGGCAAGGGAATCAATGGTCTCCAACCACCGGTAATGCCTCTGGATTGTGGGAACTCAGCAACGACCATGCGTTTACTGGCAGGTGTTCTCGCTGCAACTGGTATACCTGCAATATTAGATGGCTCGCCTGGTTTGCGCAATCGTCCGATGAAACGCATTGTTGAGCCCTCTCCAAGCTATGGGAGTGCCGGTCTCCAGCACCGAAGGTAATGCTCCACTTGTATTTCAGCCTCGATCGAATGACCTGCCGTTGACTGCTATTGATCACGTCATTACGGTTGCAAGTGCGCAGGTTAAAAGTTGCCTGTTATTTGCTGGTCTGGCAGCAGATGGACAAACCACATTACGGGAGCCAGGTCCTTCACGCGATCATACGGAGCGGATGCTGAATGCTATCGGAATACCAGTTAGATCGGAAATCGAATTTCAGACATGACTATCCTTACATTACGATACTGGATCAATATTGGCGTTTGAATACTGGAATTCCAAATTTTAGCCCGCTGCAGATTCGCTTGCCTTGTGACATCTCGTCTGCCGCGTTTCTAATCGTCGCTGCTTTGATTACAAAGGATTCCGAGATAATCATCCGGAATGTTGGCTTGAATCCTACCCGAACCGGAATACTTGAAGCTTTACAAAAAATGGGTGCTAATCTACAAATTCGATATACATCCGATCAATGTGGAGAGCCTGTGGGTGACATATTTGTACAATCATCAACCCTTCACAGCACGGAGATATCCGGTTCTCAGGTTGTGCGGATGATTGATGAGTTTCCGGTATTCGCCATCGCAGCAGCCTTTGCGAGTGGTACATCAATTGTCACTCAGGCGGAGGAACTCCGTTATAAAGAATCGGATCGCATTTCCGCATTATGTAATGAGTTGATAGTGTTGGGTGCAGATGTATCTGAAACCCCAGATGGTTTCGTAATAACAGGCGGCAATCCGCTAACTGGCGGGAAAGTCGATCCACATGGTGATCACCGCCTGGCGATGTCTCTCGCAGTGGCTGGCTTGGGAGCAAATAATGCCATCTCAGTCAATGATTCTGGCATCATAAAAGAATCCTTCCCTGAATTTATACCTATCCTTCAAAGTTTAGGTGCTAACCTGGAGGTTGGATAAGTGGCGCTGGATGCTGACGAGCCTATTAGAATTGATCGACCGCTGCTCGAACTGTCACCTGATGAGTTCAGGATTATTGGGCATGCACTGATTGATAAACTATCAGATTACCTGGCTGATCTATCGGATTTACCGGTAAGTCGTGGAGAATCGATCACCAAAATCCGAGCGACACTTGGCAATTCTCCGCTCCCGGAAGTGGGAGTTTCTCCGATGGGTTTGATGGAAATGGCTGCCGGCTTAATGCTCGATCACTCTGTGCTGAGCGGTCACCCACGTCATCTTGCATACATTATTGGCAGTCCAGCACCACTATCTGCTCTAGCTGATCTGTTGGCGGCAATGATAAATCCAAATGTGAGTAGCTGGTGGCGTTCTCCGATGGCTACGGAGATTGAAGCACAAACTATACGTTGGATTGCACAAATGGTTGGATATCCCTCAACTTGTGGGGGGATACTGACCAGCGGGGGAAGCACCGCCAACTATATCGGTTTCCTCTGCGCTCGAAAATTAACGATCCCATGGGATGTACGGAAACATGGATTAGCAAACGAACACTGCCGTCCACTTCGCATCTACTGCTCTGATCAGACTCACGCCTGGGTGGAAAAGGCTGCTGATATTTTTGGTTTGGGCACTGAAGCTATCCGCTTTATACCAACCGATAATCGCCAGAGGATCCGTTTGGAAATATTACAGAACGCAATTATTGAGGACGTTGATCACGATTATATACCGATGATGGTGATCGGCAACGCCGGGACTACAGCAACAGGTGCTGTAGATCCCTTACCAGAAATGGCAGATTTATGCCGGGAGCTGAGCATTTGGTTTCACATCGATGGGGCATATGGCGCCTTTTCAGCAATTCTTCCAGATTCCCCGCAGGAATTACAGACGATTGCCCAGGCTGACTCCCTTGCGTTAGATCCTCATAAATGGTTATACCAACCATTAGAAGCAGGATGCGCCTTGGTAAAGGATGCGCAATTGATGCGAGATACCTTTACGTACCATCCCCCGTATTATCATTTCCCTGTCGAATCTGGTCAGGAGCCCGTCAATTATTACCAATACGGGATACAAAATTCGCGTGGATTCCGTGCTCTCAAAGTATGGCTCAGTCTTCAGCAGGCTGGTCTTGATGGGTATCGCCAAATGATAGGGGACGATATTAAACTTGCCCGGCTGTTGGCACATAAAATTAGAGATTACAAGGAGCTAGAACTCTTTAGTCAAAATTTGAGTATCACAACTTTCCGGTATATTCCTGACGAATTTGCCAACCAGACTCATGAAAGAAACGAACAATTGAATGAATTAAATAGCAAATTACTCGCTCGTTTGCAGATGGGTGGCGAAGTTTATCTTTCAAATGCCATTGTAGATGGATTGTTCTTATTGCGAGCATGTATTGTTAATTTCCGAACGACACCGGCGGACATCGAAAGAATTCCTGAGATCGTGATTCGAACCGGCAGAGAAGTTTACGAAACGATGTGATTTTTCTTTTAATCCTGGAATTCGGAAAGATGAAGCCTCGATCCAATAAGATCCTGATATTTGTACTGTTAACCTGCATAATGCTAGCTGCTTGTTCAGCAGGTAGTAAATCGACTGATAATCCTCCAAGAAATAGTCCTCCACCGCCGGAAATGGTGATTACGCAAACCATAACTGAAACTCAAATTCCTAGCTTAACCCCCACACAAACACCCTCACCAACACCCGTATTTACAGTCGAGCCTCTCGAATCATACCTGCTAAATATCCCTGCACCATCCCTGACAGGAAATTTGTTGGGGGATCCAGCCGAACAACCCTTGCGTGTTGTCCTCCCTCCTTCTTACCGAACTAGTGAACGACGTTACCCGGTGGTTTATTACCTTCCTGGTTATGGAGGAAGTGCATATCTGGAGGATATATTTCCTCCAGGTCTTGTAGCTGAGAGGATGCGATCAGGAAGAATTGGCGAAATGATCCTGGTTGTTGCCAATGGCTGGAATCACCTTGGTGGTAGCTTTTATGTTAATTCTTCCGTGACAGGAAACTGGGAGGATTTTATCGTCAATGATGTCGTCAATTATGTTGATTCTAATTATCGGACAATCGCGACCGCTGAGGCGCGGGGGATCACTGGTCATTCGATGGGAGGATTTGGTGCATTGAATCTTGCAATGCGCCATCCACAGGTATTTAGTTCAGTATATATCTTCAGTGCTGGACTATTTGATCCCGATGGTATGAAAAAAACCATGATGTTTCGAAACGACAATCGCATCAAGGCATTCCTGGAGGTTCGTGATCAATTAGCAAAACTTCCTCGGGAAGAAGCAATTCGGCAAATGGGTAAATATGAAAGTAATATTTCTTTCACCCTGGCATATGGCGCTGCTTTTTCGCCTAATCCTGACATGGCTCCTCCATTTGTAAACTTTCCTTACGAACCTATTGATGAAGAATTGGTCCGCGATCGAAATCTATGGAAGACCTGGGACTATGGGTTGGGGCGATGGAATGAAAAGATCAATCAGTACAAGGATAATTTGTTATCCTTGAATGGAATTGTGATAGATTACGGGAAAAATGATGAACTCACATGGATACCTGAAGGCAACCGGTATGTCTCTGAGCAGCTAAATGTTGCTGGTATCCCCAACCTGCTCATTGAGCATTCTGATGGTCACTCGGATAACCTGGGAGCTCGGATATTGGATATCATGTTGCCCTTTTTTACCGAGAAATTATCCTTTAAGTAACGATCATCTGGTATATTGAATTAATTGGATATGTGTCTATTCAATAGGACGCTCTAATAATATCAGCAGCGTCCACGATATTGCATAGGAGTCATCATTGTGCAACCCGAAGCACTTCGCCTGGGTTTAATTGGCTACCCCTTGGGACACAGCCTCTCCCGAGAGCTTCATATGGCTGCTCTCAAAAGTGCTAATCTCCCCGGGGAATACCTGCTTTATCCCGTACCGCCACTGCCATTTGGTGAAGCAGAATTAGCATCCATGATGCTTAAGCTTCGATCAGGTGAAATCCATGGAGTTAATATAACCATTCCGCATAAACAATCGTTATTAGCCTCTATGGATATGCTCAGCTCTGTCGCCAGTGAGGTTCAGGCCATTAATACGATCGCTTATGACCAAGGGAAGTTGATTGGGTGGAACACAGATGTGCAAGGGTTTCTAGCGGATTTGGCTCGCTCTGCTCCGGGACTCATCTCGCCAGAGCCGGGTTTTTCTGATGCTGGGGGAGAAAGTAAGTATGCGCTGATTTTAGGTGCAGGAGGTTCCGCACGAGCAGTTGTGTATGCATTGAGACAGGCAGGGTTTCAGGTTTGCGTTGCTGCCAGACGTTTCGAACAAGCTCATGCTTTACATGACCTGGGAATAAACTTGGCTGTTAATAAAGAATCAAATGAAAGTCATTACTCATTAAAGGGTTGCTTCCCAGCAGCAATAGAGTTGAATACAGCCGCATTGGAAGCCTTGCTCGAAAAATTTTCTATCCATCTCTTAGTCAACACCACTCCGTTGGGAATGGCTCCCATTGTCGAAGACTGTCCCTGGCCAAGCAGCCTTGAGCTTCCTAAAGGAATTTTGGTTTATGATCTGGTTTATAATCCTGCGCCCACATTGCTTGTGCAACGCGCAAAATCAGCTGGGCTATCTGCTTTCAATGGTCTCGGAATGCTCGTTGAACAGGCGGCACTCGCATTCGAGATCTGGACAACTCGGCATGCTGACCGTTCTGCCATGGAGGCAGCTGCTCGAGCCGCGTTAGAATCTACAAAAATTGGTTAAGGATGAACCGAAAGTACGTTCCAGCAAACCGAATTGCTACGTTGATGCCACATTTCTTCACTACTTTGAGTGCAAGGATTGCCTCTTTACTGTCGGAAGGCCAGGATGTCATCCGGCTGGATGAGGGTTCACCTGACTTGCCTCCAGCAACTCATATTGTCCAGGCTTTGGTTGAGAGTGTAAATCGCCCTGATGTGCATGGCTACCAGGCACACCACGGACCATTTGAGCTCCGCCAGGCCTGGGCAGCCATGTACAAGCGACTCTACAATGTTGATCTGAACCCTGACAATGAAATAGTTCCTCTCATGGGATCAAAAGAGGGCATCTACCAATTGATGCAGGCTTTAGTGAATCCAGGTGATGTAGTTCTGGTACCCGATCCAGGCTATATTACGTATTCTCGTGGTGCCCTTATCGCCGGCGGAGAACCGGTGCTATTTCCTTTGAAACCGGAGAACGGGTATTTACCTGATTTGGCTTCCATACCGATTACTGTTGCTGGTAAAGCCAAAATGCTTTGGCTGAATTACCCTAATAATCCCACTACAGGCGTCGCCACACTCGAATTCTTTGCAAGTGCAGTCGATTTTGCGCGACAGAACCACGTACTGCTCTGTCACGATGCAGCCTATTCACAGATCACATTTGATGGTCATCCAGCACCTAGCATATTACAAATACCTGGAGCGAAGGATGTAGCGGTGGAATTTAATACATTATCCAAGTCGCACAATATGGCTGGTTGGCGGGTGGGTGCAGCGATCGGCAATTCCGACGCTCTTTCAAGCCTGTTCACACTAAAAACAAATTCAGACAGTGGGCATTTCTACCCTATTATGCATGCTGCTGCTGTGGCGATGACCGGTGATCAAAACTGGTTGGTAGAAAGAAACCAGATTTATCGCGCACGTAGAGATTTAGCAGTTGCATTGTTAAATCAGGCTGGTTTAGCAGCCATAACGCCAAGTGCATCCATCTATGTTTGGTGCTCCATTCCAGACGGTTGGAGCTCAGCCGAGTTTGTCAGCACGCTTCTTGACCAGCAGAAAGTTAGCCTGACGCCAGGTTCGTTTTTTGGGCATAACGGTGAAGGATACATCAGAATTTCTCTCACCGCTCCCATCGAGCGCATTGAAGAGGCGATGCAGCGCATTCGTGCATTTATGGAGGGAGGATAATGGCCTTACGATTTATTACAGCAGGAGAGTCGCATGGACCTGCCTTGATTGCAATCCTGGAAGGTTTTCCGGCTGGACTTACTTTACCTGCTCAGCTAATAGATAATCAGCTCCAGCGTCGCCAGGCAGGCTTTGGGGCTGGTCCACGGATGAAGCTCGAAAAAGATAGCGTACAGATCCTTGGGGGGGTAATGGCTGGTCGCACTACAGGTGCACCATTAGCACTTATGATCGAAAACCTGGATCATGCAAAGTGGAATAATCGGGAGGTGGATGCTTTTACCATCCCTAGACCTGGACACGTTGATCTTGCAGGTGTGGTTAAATACGGCTATAACGACATCCGACCTGCTCTAGAACGGGCTTCTGCGAGAGAGACTGCAGCACGAGTAGCGGTGGGTGCTGTCTGCAGACATCTATTGGATGTGCTGGGTATTGTAATCGGTGGTTATGTTGTCTCTATCGGGGAAATTTATGCGAACTTGGATGGATTGACTTACCAAGATCGATTCGTGCGTGCAGAAGAAAATGATGTTCGTTGCCCGGATGAATCTTCAACTCAAGCGATGCGCGACAGGATATTCCAGGTGATGCAAAATCGAGATACGTTAGGGGGGACAATTGAAGTTGTTGCACTTGGTGTACCAGTTGGGTTGGGCTCGCATGTCCACTGGGAACGCCGTCTGGAAGCCAGGTTGGGTATGGCGATGCTGAGTGTACCAGCTATCAAGGGAGTAGAAATTGGCCCTGCATTTGAGAATTCAAGAATGCAAGGTACCTCGGTTCATGATGCGCTGCGACTGGATGAAAGTGGAAGGATAATCAGACCGACGAATAGATCAGGAGGTACCGAGGGCGGGATATCGACAGGACAACCAATTGTGGTCAGAGTTGCGATGAAACCGATCGCGACGACATTAACTCCTCAAAGATCGGTAGATCTCCTAACTGGTGAAGAGACGGAGACAAGGTATGAGCGATCTGATTTCTGTCCTGTACCGCGGGCGGTGCCTGTTCTGGAAGCCATGATGGCATTCACAATTGCTGACGCCCTACTGGAAAAACTTGGTGGGGATTCAATGGATGAAATTATTCCTCGTTATCAAACCTTGCGTCAGGCAAACCTTAGTGATATGACCATGAACGGTGGCAAACAAATTTTTTGGCCAGAATAAGCAAAATCAGGCTGGGTTGTGAATGAATCGCGAATGACGCATAAATATTTTCTTTATGGACCTCCTGGATCGGGAAAATCCTCGCTCGGAAAAATGCTTGCTGCGAGCCTTGGAGAATCCTTCATAGACTTAGACGATTTTATAGTCGAACAAGCCGGTAAGAGCATTTCCGAGATCTTTTCGAATGGAGGAGAGCGAGGTTTTCGTGAATATGAGCATAAAGCACTCATAAAGGTTTTGAATGGCAATCATGTAGTTGTTGCTCTTGGTGGTGGAGCCTTACTTGACCAACATAACAGAGTTGTGGTCGAGAATGCGGGTCAGGTTTTATGCCTTTCCGCTTCGGACGAGGTGTTATGGGCTCGGTTGCATGGGAATACAATCATCCGGCCGCTATTATCAGATAGCTCTGTCCAGGATGAACAAACTGCAGACCATACAAATCAAGTTAATAATTCCGATCACGAGTATCATCGATTATTGGAATTATTAAAGCAACGGGCTGAACATTATGCTTCTTTTGAGTACCAATTAGATACGAGTCATAGTTCATTTGATGAGTTAGTATGGCAGGCACAAATACTGTTTGGGACATACCGGATTACAGGCATGGGCAAACCATATACTATTCGCATAGACAAAGGTGGCATTTCCTATTTAGGGGATTGGCTTAATACTCTAGGATTAAAAGGTCCCATCGGATTGGTAAGTGATTCAAATGTTACGAAACTGTATGCTGAGATTGTGACCAGTAATCTCGAATCTGCCGGTTACCAGGTGAATCGGATTGTTATTCCTGCGGGTGAAGAACATAAAAATATCACCACAATCCAAAGAATTTGGTCTGAATATCTTACGGCAGGTTTAGAGCGTAGCAGTACGATAGTGGCACTGGGGGGTGGGGTAGTAGGGGATCTTGCCGGATTTGCGGCAGCTACCTTCCTGCGAGGCATCCGCTGGGTAGCTGTGCCCACTACTTTACTTGCAATGGTGGATGCCAGCCTGGGAGGCAAAACCGGTGCAGATTTACCTCAAGGGAAGAATTTAATCGGCGCTTTTTATCCACCTGATTTGGTTCTGGCAGATCCCAAGGTCCTGGCATCCCTACCCGAACATGAAATGCGAAGTGGATTGGCTGAGGTCGTGAAACACGGAATTATCGGTGATCCAGCCTTATTTGAGATTTGTGAACAAGGTTGGATCACAGTCAATAATTCTTTGGATGAAGTCGTACGGCGAGCAATGGCGGTCAAAGTAAAGGTAGTTTGTGAGGACCCTTATGAGCAAAACAGGCGGGCTGTCTTAAATCTTGGACATACACTCGGGCATGCGATTGAATTGGCTTCGAATTATCAATTACGTCACGGAGAATGTGTTGCAATCGGGATGATCGCTGCAACGAAGATGTCAATCAGGTGTGGATTTGCGGATTTCGAATTACTGACCAGGATCGAACGTACATTGCTTGGATTAGGATTACCGGTTAGCATGCCAGACGATGTTCCTCGTGATACCATTTTGAATGGTATTAAGGTGGACAAAAAAAAGAAGTCAGGTCAGGTACGTCTTGTTCTACCGGTTGCGATCGGAGATGTTAAGATTGATTATGCTATTGATCGAGTAGAGGAGTTGTTTGATGTGATGGCTCCTGATGGAGGTTTTCCATAATGAACAAGGTACTGGTTTTACATGGTCCCAACCTGAATTTACTCGGAGAACGGGAGCCGGGCATTTATGGCGGTCTTTCTCTGGATGAAATCAATCATCGGCTTCTCGATGCGGGTAAAGAGCTTGATTTCGAAGTACAGTTTTCACAATCGAACGGTGAGGGTGAACTAATAGATGCCCTCCAAGAAGCGCGATTGTGGGCAAGGGGTGTAATTTTTAACCCCGGTGGATACACCCATACTTCGATTGCATTACGAGATGCGGTAGCAGCAATTTCAATCCCTGTGATTGAGGTCCACCTTTCCAACACCCAGGCCAGGGAGGAGTTTCGTCACCATTCGGTTATTGCACCTGTATGTATTGGTAGCATCATGGGGTTCGGTTGGCGGTCATACTACCTGGGATTAATTGCTTTATCGACGATAATCAGCTCATAATAAAAAGAAATTAGAATGAGAACGCGTACGGGAGTACCAATGATGGGGATCCCCGTACGTGTTCTTATAGTTGTGATGTGATGAACCGGTAATTCAGCGTTTCTAGATTTTATTCAACTCTCTCAATTTCACGGGCAGCAACCTGACCAAATAGGTGAGCATACACTAGCGGGATAGCAACACCCGCCAAACCGCCCAGCATAAACGCTGCAATCCAGCCGATGCAAGGAATAAGGATCAAGAATGGAGTGATGATCGATACTGCAGTTAGAATAGCAACAGCCCATACTACTGTCATTAACCAGGAAAGGAGGTAATCACCAGAGTTGCGGCTAAAGATGCGAATTATCTCACTTAAGGCAAAGCAAGATCCAAGTGTACCTTTTCGCGCAAGGTTGATATTCAATGCGGGAAGAAATAAGGTTAACGCCAGGCCATATAGCCCTACGATACAGGTATAGACCAGCGCCGATCCACCGATGATCGCGCCAGCCGCATCACCCATGTCACCATTACTGGTGAAAAGAATGGGTATAATGAAAAGGCTGGTTAAAATTAAGATGGGCAAGGCATAAACGAGTCCTGCAATCCACATATAAAAACCGAGAACAAACTTCTTGCCAAAATCATCCCATTCCGGAAGTGGAAATTCTCGTTTATTCTCAACATTCTTGATGGTCTCGGTAGAATAACCGGTGAATGCGAAATTTAGGATTGGCACCAGAGAGACCAACCAACCGATTAGGAGCTTCGTGAACCATCGCTTGTCTTGAAAGATATAGGTGATTGACTTAGTTACATCCATGTTACTTTCCTCCGAAGTGATCAATGATTAGCCAGGTTTGTGACCGATTGAGTGGTCATTCGGCATGTGATTTCTCTGGCTGAAGAATATGTTATATATTATACGAAGAATCATTGGTTAGGTTGCGGATTCTTTATTCGTTTCAAATCTCAATTTCCGCAACCGATTTCTTAATCCATGTTGGTCGATATGGATATTTTTGAACATCATCCAATTTGGTTACACCGCTGAGTACCAGTATCGTATGTAATCCGCTCATCACTCCAGCGACGATATCGGTATCCATGCGATCTCCAACCATGATGGTTTCCTCGGAATGAACATCCAGGAAGTTTAAGGCAGTCCGAATCATGACTGGATTAGGTTTTCCAACAAAGAAGGGTGAAACTCCGGTAGCTTTCTCAATCAGTGCAGCCATTGCACCAGCTCCAGGTACAATACCGTCCTGACCTGGCCCATTCGGATCTGGATTCGTCGCGATGAATCGCGAACCTGAGAGAATGAGATGTAATGCTTTCCTGATCATCTCATAATTGTAGGTGTTCGTCTCACCTAATACAACATAATCTGGCTCGATATCGGTCAAAATATATCCCACACTGTGCATAGCAGTGGTTAACCCACTCTCTCCGATTACAAACGCTTTTCCGTCTGATTTTTGTTTTTTTAAGAATAATGCCGTTGCAACCGCAGAAGTAAAAATCCTGTTTTCTGGGATTTCAAACCCCATCGTGCTTAAGCGGTGGGCAAGATCACTGGTGTGATAAATGGGGTTGTTGGTCAAAATTAAAAATTTTCTACCTGATGAATTCAAGCTGTTGGATGAACTCAACAGCTCCTGGGATCGGAGTATTTCCGTGGACAAGTACACCATCCATGTCGATAAGATAATTCCAATTATTCATTGCATGATCCTTTTATTTATTCAAAGTATCTAAATATTGCCCAACCTGTCCGAGCGCGTCAACGAAATTAAGCCTGCCTAATCCGACACGAAAATGTGAACCAGGAAAATCAAATATACTACCTGGAACAATCATTACGCCTTGTTCTTCCAACACATTCTTGCAGAATTGCTCGATCGTACCATTTCCAATCCATGAGGGAAATGCAACCGAGCCAGCCCGAGGAGCAATCCAACTAAAAACATCAGAATGTAACTTGAAGAATTCTTTAGCAATATTGAGGTTGTGATTGATGATCTGTCGATTTCGTGATTGTATTTTCTCTTTGTTTTGTATTGCGATAATTGCCAGGATTTCTGCAGGTGCGCTGTTACAAATGGTCGTGTAGTCCTTTAACTTAAGCCATTCTTCCATCCAATCAGCCTGTTTTGTGCTCAGCCAACCGATGCGTAGACCTGGCAGTGCATAACTTTTCGATAAGCCTGAAATGCTGATTGCCCGGTCATATCCATCACACGCAGCGGGTAAGCATAGCGAAGCATCATATTCTAAGCCTCGATACATCTCATCACAAAATAAAATTGTTCCATAATGATCTGCCAGGCTGACAATGTTTTTAAACTCTTCCTCGGTTGGCAGATATCCTGTGGGATTGTGCGGAAAATTGATCACCAGCATTTTAGTATTTCGGCTTAAATGATCTTCTAGCCAGTTAAGATCAAGATTCCACCCACCTTTGCCAGGTTTGAGAAACCACTTATGAACATCGCAATTTAGAGAAATGGCTACTTCATAAAGTGATTGGTATGCAGGTGCAAGCGTGATTACTTGATCGCCTGGCTCCAGGAGGCTGTTCATCGCGACAAAAATGGCTTCTTCTGGAACAGCAACCAGAATTTGATTTGGTTGTATGTCCTGGTAGCAGCGTGATATTTCATCGCGAAGGATTGGGTGACCTTGAGATTCTGTATATCCTAGGCGTAAATTCTCCCATAATCTTTGGCTTTCTGAGCCAGCCAGGTCAAGAAGTTCGATTAACGAAAGGCTTTCACAATCGGACGGACTCAGCAACCACTTAACCTTGAATTCATATTCGGCGAAATAGCGCTCTAGTTTAAACGGTTGAATTCTCATTGGATGGTCTCAAATTTTCCTCGAGATAACATTGTGATGGCTTTGTCTAAGCTAAGGCTTGCCTGACAGTTATTGCTATCTCCCGGATATGCTCTGGGGTGCTGCCACAGCAACCACCGACGATTTTTGCGCCAGCCTCAACTAGACGAAGGATAGACTGAGCCATCTGCTCGGGGAGTTGTATCATAATCTGCTGGAGAAGTTCCAGGTATGGGCATCCCTGCGTTCGGTTTTGCCCAGATAACCAATTCTGGTAGAGCAGTCAGATATTCACTAACAATCTGTTCCATGAATGCCAACGATTTGCCACAATTGGAGCCAATTGCCGCCAAATCTAATGGCGAGAAAGTCTCAACAACCTGAGCTGGCTTCACCCCCATCATCGTTCTTATGCCACGGTCATAACTGAAACTGACGATGAGAGGCAGATCAGATGCCTGGTGAGCACCTGTTACAGCGGCTTGAGCTTCTTCAAGCGAAAACTGCGTCTCGATTACCAGCAAATTTACGCCTGCTTCGGTTAATGCTTTTGCCTGTTCTGCGTAAGCATCGATTACCTCTGAATTTTCCAGGGGACCGTATGGTTTTAATAAGCCTCCTACTGGTCCCATCGATCCAGCAACCATTGCGTTACTTTGCAAAGCTGCTTCCAGAGCAATGGATGCTGCGCGTTTGTTCAATTCTATTGCCCGTTCAGTGAATTGCGACTCTTTCAGCCGAATCCTTGTTCCACCAAAGGTGTTAGTCAAAATAATATCTGAGCCAGCCTGAATGAAATCTTTGTGTAGCTGTAGTACTTCTCTCGGATTCGTAAATACCCATTCGTCAGGTGCGGTGCCTGGAGCTAAACCGCGTCGTTGTAAATTTGTTCCAGTAGCACCATCAGCGATCAATACTTTATTCTGTCGTAACCGATCAGCGAATGAGTTATCCATGAAAAACCTCCTTATAAGAGATGAAGTCATCATAGCAAAGAACTTCCTCCCCGTCAAATGTGGGTAGATATTTGATAACCAATGTTATACTTGTACTGATACAAATGAACGAACTGCTTGAGATTATCTGGCTCTCACTCCAGGTGAGTGGGACTGCTCTCCTGATAAGTACAATTATCGGTGTGCCGTTTGGACTGTGGATCGGACTGAAAAGATTCCCTGGACGGCGATTGGTCGCTGCACTTCTATATACTGGTATGGGCTTCCCTCCGGTTGTGATTGGTCTGGTAGTTTATTTGATGTTGTCGCGAAATGGCTGGTTCGGCTCTTTAAATTTATCTTTCATGCCTGAATTATTCACGCCCGCTGCAATGATTTTGGCGCAAATAATTATAGCTCTACCATTGGTTGCCGGCTTCACGATGGCTGCGGTGATGGGGGTGGATCCGGATTTACGTACCCAGGTTCTTTCACTAGGAGCTACCTCCCGGCAGGCAGCGTGGGCTGTCCTGTTGGAAGCCCGTGTGGGTGTATTGGTAGCAATTATCGCTGGATTTGGAAGTATTATTTCCGAAGTTGGAGCAGTAATGCTGGTGGGGGGCAATATTGCTGGTCGGACACGTGTGCTAACAACAGCAATTGTCCTGGACACGCGGCGGGGCGCCTTTGACCAGGCACTTATTTTGGGAGGTGTATTGTTATTCCTGGCATTCACAGCTAATCTTCTGATGCTACGCCTACAGGGTAGAAGATTCGATGAATAATCTGGGTGAGATACCTAAATATCGAATTTCTGGTTTAGCGATGAAGTATGGCGGTAGAACCGTATTGGATATCAGCACACTGGAAGTTCAGTCTGGTGAAATATTAGCTATTGTCGGGCCTAGTGGAGCAGGTAAAAGTACCTTTCTGAGGGTTTTAAATTTCTTGGAGGCACCGCACCAAGGTGTGGTGGATTATCTCGGTCATAAATATACACCAGACGGCGAGATGCCACTCGAATATCGTCGACAAGTCACAACTGTATTCCAACATACGAGATTGCTCAACCGCTCAGTGAATCAAAATGTCGCTTACGGATTAAATTTACGAGGCAAAAATCATTCTCATAATAAAGTTGAAAATGCATTGGAACAAGTTGGAATGCAGAAACTGAGCCGGCAACATGCCCTGAAACTCTCAGGTGGAGAAACACAACGAGTTGCTCTGGCGCGGGCAATCGTCCTGGATCCGCATGTACTCCTTCTGGATGAACCTACCGCGAATTTAGATCCATACCATGTTGGTCTAATAGAGAGTATCTTGCGGGATTACAACCACAAGTCTCGAACAACAATGATCATGGTTACGCATAATGTATTTCAGGCACATCGTTTAGCCGACCGGGTTGCATTTTTGCTTGATGGTAGACTGATTGAAGTTGCTGATACCCAATCCTTTTTTTCAAACCCCACCGATGCACGTACACGTGCGTTTATCAATGGAGAGATGGTTTATTAATAACAACAGAGGTGATTTTTGGCTAAATGCCAAAATTAAATTATTAATGGAGAATTGACAATGAACAAAAAACTACTCTCGCTTGTTCTACTTTTGGTTCTGATCCTGACTCTGGTAGCATGCACACCGCAGGAGAAGAAAATTACTTTGGCTACAACCACATCGACTCAAGACTCTGGACTGCTCGATTACCTGCTTCCAAAATTCACTGATGAAACCGGAGTCAATGTTGAGGTAATTGCAGTTGGCACAGGTCAAGCATTGCAATTGGGTAAAGATGGTAATGCCGATGTGCTATTAGTTCACTCTCGAGCCAAAGAGGATGAGTTCATGACAGCTGGTGACGGTGTTCGTCGTGAAGATGTGATGTATAATGATTTTGTCATTGTCGGACCAGAAAGCGATCCTGCAGGGGTTAAAGGAATGACCTCTGCTATTGAGGCATTCACTAAAATTTCTACAGCGCAGTCCGAGTTTATCTCCCGTGGTGATGATTCTGGCACACATACAAAGGAACTAGGTATTTGGAAGAAGGCTGGAATTGAACCTCAGGGAGATTGGTATGTCTCAGCTGGGCAGGGTATGGGCGAAGTGCTGACCATGGCTCAGGAGCAATCTGCTTATACACTTAGTGACCGAGCTACCTATCTGGCGCGTACCAAAGAAGGTTTGGATCTGGTTATATTGGTTGAAGGAGATAAGGATCTGTTCAACCCGTACGGTGTGATTGCAGTTAATCCTGAAAAGAATGCTGAAATCGATCAAAATCTGTCTAATCAATTTATCGATTGGCTCATCTCTCTTCCAGTTCAAGAAGAAATTTCGAAGTTTGGATTAGAAGATTTTGGGCAATCGCTGTTTATCCCTGATTCGACTGCGTGGAATGAAGCCCATCCATAAAAGGAATTTGATTTCATTGCCCCAGTTTTTCGAAAAACAGTGGCTTGAAAATATTGGAGGGGATTATGACAAATGATCCCCTCTATCAAATTATTGCCGAATCCATTCGACAACAAATACAAGCTGGTATCTTAAGCCCTGGGGATCGTTTACCCGGGTTGCGGCAATTAACCCAACAGTGGGATTGCACACCAGGAACCGTTCAGCATGCGTATCAGTTACTGGTAAGCCAGGGATTGGTCACTAGCCGGCCTGGGCAGGGCACTCGAGTTGCAGAAAATATTCCGGCTGGTCCTGGTGCATTGAAGAGAAGAGCTGCACTTGTTAATAAGGCTGATGATTACCTGCTAAATTTGCTGAGTGCTGGTTTTTCGCAGGATGAAATCGAGTCTGCGACACAACAGGCATTTGATCGCTGGCGAATCTTAGCGAAGGAGACACACTTAGAGAACGGACATCGAATTCGCTTCATGGGAAGCCATGATCCTGCCGTAATATGGATTGCCTCTCACCCGGATGCCGTCACCAACGGTGTCTCATTCGAACTACAATTTCAAGGAAGTTTGGGAGGATTGATCTCACTGTCCCAGGGTCAGGCAGATCTAGCTGGAAGCCACTTGTGGGATCGAGAAGACCAAACCTATAATACCTCTTTTGTAAAAAGGATTCTACCCGGTAGAGTCATTGCTTTAGTCACCTTAAGTCATCGCCGCCTGGGATTAATTTTACAGGCGGGAAATCCGCTCGGTATTAAAGAATTGGGTGATTTATTAAAACCTGGACTTGATCTTCGTTAACCGCCAATCCGGTTCAGGAACTCGCGTCTGGTTGGACCAATCTTTACAATCACTGAGCATTGATGTTACCCAAATTCAGGGTTATTCAAACGAAAAGCAGACCCATTGGGAGGTAGCTGAGACGGTTGCATCTGGCAAAGCCGATATTGGTTTCGGATTTCAATTGGCAGCGCAATCTTATGGGTTAGATTTTGAAGAGCTTGTTTTGGAATGTTATGATCTGGTTATACCCGAAGAAAATCTTGAAATGCCAGGTATAAAAAGTCTGGTCGAATGGTTGAATACACAAGAAGCCCGGAAATTAATCCAGGCTCTTGGGGGTTACGATACTACAAAAACAGGTCAAATCACCTGGGTTCATTAATAAGCTGCTTTCACAGCCATAGCTTGATCATATAATTCCACATATTGCCCGGCACTTCTCTCCCAAGAGTAATCTTTTTTCATTGCGGTTTGGATCATTCGTTGTATATGGTCAGGTCGGTCGAAATAAGTACTGATAGCCCAACCGATTGTGTAATGTAACGCGGGCGGGGAGGGGTTCCAGAACTTGAATCCATCCCCTCCACCGATTGTTTCATTGTAATTGTCAACAGTGTCGTCAAGTCCACCGGTCGCGCGGACAATCGGTAGTGTTCCGTATTTTAACGAGTACATCTGGTTTAAGCCGCATGGTTCATACATCGATGGCATAACAAAAAAGTCTGAACCTGCCTCGATTAAGTGAGAGAGTTCATTGTAATAGCCGATATAACTGCCGGCACGCCCTGGAAAACGCCGGGGAAGGTCGCTAAAGTAAGCTTCCAAATTTTTATCACCGGATCCAAGTATGACAAATTGTACATTCATTTCTTGAAGCACACCCTCTATAACTGTAGCAAGTAGGTCCAAACCTTTTTGAGAAGCCAAGCGGCTAATCGAGCCGATGATCGGGATGTTCGGATTAATTTCTAATCCCATTCGCTTCTGCAATTCCGCTTTACATTTAGGTTTCCCGCTCATGTCTTTAGTATGGTATCGTGCTGGGAGGTACATGTCTGTGGCGGGATTCCATTCCTGGTAATCACAACCGTTCAAAATGCCGGTGTATCTGTCACCTTTTGCATTCAGGTACGGAGCTAAGCCCATTCCACCAAGGGGAGTACGAGTCTCCTGGGCATAGGTAGGGCTAACGGTATTCACGACATCAGCATAAGCAATTCCCCCCTTTAGGAAGTTCATCCGACCGTGATCTTCAAATTTATTGGAGGTGAAGTTAACCCATTGCAATCCTAAGTAAGGAAAATCACCTGCATTGTAAACACCTTGATATGCAATGTTATGGATGGTAAGGACACTTGCTGCCCCACCTAAAAGCGGGTCATTCCAATGCCAAATTTTTTGGTAGGCAGACGCCAGTGCTGTCTGCCAATCATGAGAGTGGATGATATCGGGCTTGAAGCGGAGATCCAGGCAAAGTTGGAGTGCCGCACGTGTTAGAAAACCAAATCGTCGCGGATTATCCTGGTAATCATTGTAATTGTTATCGTGATATAAACCTTCTCGATCGAAATAATTATGGAATTCGATGAAATAAAAGGTCACGCCATCGATTGTCGTAGAATGTGCTTTTCCCCACTCCTGTATATCACCCATCCAAACTCCAATTGTACCCATGGTGGGATGCAGATCGTAGTAGTTATAATCGATGGCAGAATATTTCGGTAATATCACAATAACTTCATGTCCCAGCTGATGCAAAATGCGAGGCAGTGTTCCTGCGACATCCGCTAAACCACCCGTTTTTACGAATGGCACAGCTTCAGATGTGATCATCAAAATTTTTAATTTCTTGGGCATAAACTTGCTTCCTGGCTCTATTTAAGTGGGCTGGCTGTCAGAAAGATGGCAAGCGCATTTGCCAACCGTGGATGTTCAGCCAGCATGCGGTATTGCATCAAGCGCATCAGAGTCGAAAAATCCTTCCATTCAGAAGGTAATCCTTCCTTCCCGGTTATAACTTCTTTACCTTCCTCGACAGCAACTTTGAGGTAGTCCGAAAGTGTTTTGCTGTTAATCTCCTCTTCGAGGGCAGCCAGGATGTGGCTAAATTCACCTTTATCCAACCAGATGCCGTGTTCTTGCACGCAGGTATCTACTACGATACCAGTCGTGCCGTAGGAGACTGAAGCCATCACCTTGCCACAATTTGGGCAATTCCGCTCATCCCATGTCAAATTTAAAGCCTCGCCGTCATTCCAAATGTCGAAATCCAACCATCTGGCGTCCGGTAGCGAGATATCTTTTTGACGGGTTAACTCTCCGCTATCAAACCAGGTGCCGCCACAATCCTGGCAGATGTCAAGCTCAATGTCATTTATTGTCTGTTTTTCGAGTAACTTACCACAATTCGGGCAATTCATTGTCAATCCTCCTCAATTAATTAATCCAGGATTTCCGAGCCCTATTTTACCTTATGCGGATGGTGCTGAGTAATTAGGGGATAATGGTTATTTTAATTTCTGTAATTGCGGTTAGCAAAACGGATAGACACCTCGATCCATGTTGCATTTTCTGTATCATGATAAATCCGATTATTGTAAATTATATTCACTGGCAACAACTTAGGATGTACGTCTATTTCTGGCGAATCTCAAAATTATTAAAGTTGAAAGTTGCTGGTTTATTGTCCGTCGCGGCGAAGAGATAGATACCTGGTCCGCCGTTTATCCAGGAGGAATTATCCAGGCGTGCCAGAAATTGATGATTCACAAAAAAAGAATATGATGTACTATCTGCTATCACCTGTAAGAGGTTCGACTCGTCAGTCTTAATACCATCATGGGATGTCCACTCAATGAGATTCATCCAATTTGAAGGATCATCCTGAATAGATGATACGCGGTATTGTCCCTCACCGTTAATGGAGAAAAGGTATCGCCCTGCAGAGCTATCACGGAAAATCAATCCAGCCGTGGCTGTTGGATTGTCTTTTGGAAGTTCAATTTCAGTCGAGAGGATAAATCCGGGCAGTAAATCAATTCCATCAGGTCGAAGCCAATAATTGTTGGCTGATCGAGCGGGTAGATCACACGCAAAAATATCACCTTTGCGCCTGCAGCTGAGGCCAGTTGTATCATCCGACTCCCAGTCTATTCGAGGAAATTGGAAGAGGTCATAGATATATACAGGGTATGCTGGGATAGTGGGTGTCGCCGCTGCTGGTGTATTTTCGATAGGAGCCATCGCCAAAGGGGTCAGAATCCTGGATGGTGGAGTCATGGTTGGCAATTCCCGCTTTGGGGGCGTGGGTAGAGGCGAATAAGTAGACATATTCGTTGTTTCAGATTGTGATTGACCAGGGCGTAACAAAGCCCGAATCAATATCATGCCTGATGCGATTGCCACAAAAGTGATGAATAAAATCAATGGTAATCGGTTATTGATGTTCTTCTGTGCTGGTAGCTGCGGTGCAATTGAGGAATAACCTCCTGATATTCCTGGGCTGCCAGCACCAGGAATCCTTCCTGCATGTGACAGTGCTGCATTTTGAGCCGCGATCCCAGGGCTTGGTGGGGATTGAGAACCTACTGGAAGGGATTGGGATTGTAATGGTACTTGTCCGCTCCTATTTGGATTTACGGTGGAAATATTCAATACTGACGATAAGGCGGACTGCATTTGAGCAGCACTTTGGTATCGATTATCCATTGGTATGGCCAACGATTTGATGATGACTTGTTCTAAATCCTGGCTCATTGAAGTATTGATTTGACGAGGAGAAATCATCTTCACGCTACCCGTCATGCGCTGCACGCTTTCAGCAGGTTTTTGTCCCGTTATAAGGTGATAAATTGTTGCGCCTAACGCGTATAAATCTGACCTGGGATCGGTGGTACTTGCACCGTATTGTTCAGGCGGGCTATATCCTGGTGAAACAGCATGCGCACCAGTCAGCGTCGAGTGTGTTGTAGAGTAACGTTTTGCAATCCCAAAATCGACCAGAACGACTCGACCTTCCGATGTAATCTTAATATTGCCGGGTTTTATATCTCGATGGATCACAGGTGGTTGTTGGTGATGTAGATAATCCAGGATATCTAATATCTTAAGCATCCAAGGTATTACCTGAGCCTCGTCGAGGTGTTTTAAGGATATTCCTGGAGATGGATACAAACCCCCATTTTTCTCAAGGGTATCTTCTAAATCACTTCCTTCAACGAAATCCATAACCAGGTATTCGCCTTGTCCAGGAATTGAAAAATAATCAATCACACGAGGGAGACCGGGATGATTAAGCCTGGCAAGGATCAATGCTTCTTCATTAAACTGTTTTTGTGCAGACTCACTCGTATCTAGATTTTCTTTTAACGCAACTGTAATATTTAATACCAAATCCCAGGCGCGATAAACTGCGCCCATTCCACCCTGGCCAATTAAAGTATCGACTCGATAACGAAGATTAACAACTTCACCTGGTGCAACAGGCATTACTCTACTCTCTTTCTGGCGTTCCGCTATAAAAATAGAACCATCAAGCAAATTGACATTCTGTTGGTGGATTTAATAAATAGCTCCTTCAATGAGTTTATTCATCCAGTTACTCAACTCAGCAGGTCTGTGAAAATGGAAAATCTGTAAGTGTCGGTTTTCAGGCAGTTCAAACAGCATTGGATACTCTTTCTTATGCCTTTGTTGAGATTTCACCGCCCAAAGAAATAATGAATCGCGACTCAAGAATTGGTGGGAAAACCGCTCTTGATTCGTTCCCCAAAGGAGTTCTTTGGAAGCGACCCGCCGGATAGTCCGCCGGAGTAAACGCCACAAGAGAATGTAAAGAGGAAAGTCCAGCCAAATTAGCGTATCCGCTCTGCTCCAAACGATATCCCTGACGACTCGATAGTTCCCACTAACTACCCAGCTCTCACCCCGAAGCGCAGAATCGACCTTCCTATGGAATTCTACCTCAGAAGATTCGTTCCAACCGGGTTTCCAAAACAAGGCGTCCAACTCAATGAAAGGGCACTTGAGAAGCTCGGAGATCTGTTCTGCCAGAGTACTTTTCCCAGATCCTGTCGCACCCACAATCACTAAACGCCTCATTCTCCATTAAATCCGGAAATACAGATGTGAGACCTATTCGTAGACATACAAAGAAGCTTGAAGTAGTTTTGAAGAATCGGACGAGCCGCCTGTATAAATTGTGTAGGTGCCCGTTTCTATCCTCCAGGTGTGCATTGTTTCATCATAATAATTCAGATCTTTTATCCGCAATGAGAATTCGATGGTGCGTTTTTCACCTGGAGCCAGACCTACTCGTGTAAATTCGCGCAAACATTTCACGGGCTGCTCTATTAATAATCCGGGCGCGCCAACATACAATTGCACAACCTCCTCACCATATCTTTCACCAGTATTTGTGAGATCTACTGAAATTATCACCTCACTCGTGGAATTCACGTTGGTTTTGGAGATATTTAAATTCTCGTAACTGAAGGATGTGTAACTCAATCCATATCCAAAAGGAAAACGGGGATGCTGGTTTGTCTTATCCAACAATCGGTATCCATGATATAAGCCATATTCAATCTGATTATTTTCCTGCGTAAAGCTTGGTAACTCGTTGGAGGATGCAGGGAAGGTGCAAGGTAGTTTACCTCCTGGATTTTCATCGCCAAAAATGATCTCAGCCAATGCCTGTCCACCTTGCATTCCAGGATACCAAACCATCAATACTGCAGGTATATAATCCAGCCATTCATCCATGATTATTGGTGCTCCACCCATTACCACCACGACAGTACGTGGATTCGCTGCTACGATATTCAGAATTAAATTTACGTCGAGTGAACGTAAATGCAGTGATTTTCGATCACCGCCTCGCGCTGGAAAATCTTCACCTTCATCTTTATAAGTTAATCCAGTAACTATTACGGCAATATCCGAATTCCGCGCAATGTGAGCGCATTTCGTAACTTGAGAACCATTTTCGTATATTACCTGGAAGCGACCCGCTGCACTACTGCAAAGCCCGTCCAGTAATGTTACGGTGTGGGGTGGTCGGACCATGCTACTCCCACGATCACCAAGGTTCGCTTCTTTCGCGAGCTTTCCGAAGACAGCTAACTTTTTTATTTGGGATGGATTGATTGGCAAGATAGGGTGTTTATCGGTTGCTACTTCAACACCTCTGCGCTGGTTGCGAAGTCTGGACGATTCTTTTGCATCTCTTTTTTGAGATTTGAACAGATTTTCGATAGATGGAACGTAATCTGGCATGTAAAGCTGGATCGCCGGCGGTTCATTTTTTAGTAAAACAGTAGATTTCACAGCTACTTTCAAAGCTAATGCCTCGTGTTCAGAACTGGCAATAAGATCTGAGGGATATTCATTCGGAGGATTATTTTGAGAATACCGAATTTTTTTGCATAAAATCCTTTGGACTGCAGCATCGATTAATTGCAATGGGATGACCCCTTCTTCAACCTGCTTTTTAAGCAGAGTGCCATAATGGTGAGTAAAAGGCATCTCCAAGTCTAAACCAGCCTGAATACATTCCTTCCCATCATGTAGACCATTAATAAAATCGGAGATCACAAACCCTTTAAAGCCCCATTCATTCTTAAGTATTTCTGTGAGTAGGTGATAATTTTGCGAGCAGTATAATCCGTTTACTTTGTTGTAGGCGCTCATGATGGAGGCTGCGCCTTCATCAATACAGCGTCGGAAATGTGGTAAGTAAACTTCTCGAAGGGTGCGCTCACTTATTTGTACATTAATTATAAAGCGATCGTTTTCTACGCTGTAACAGGCGAAATGCTTAACACATGCCATGGCATGTCGTTGCAATCCTCGGACGAAAGCTGCGCCTAACTCGCCGACATGATATGGGTCTTCACCATAGGTCTCTTGAGCACGACCCCAGGCCGGGTGGCGTAATAGGTTGATGCATGGAGCTGCAACGAGATTTGCACCTTGAGCTCGAGCCTCTTTGCCCATCGCTTCACCCACTTGTTCTTCCAACTCCGGGTCCCATGTCGCACCACGTGCCATTCCCACGGGAAAACTGGTTGATTTCCCTACCACAATACCACGCGGTCCGTCGGTCAATTGGATACCAGGAATCCCTAATCGGCGGTTTACACCAGCAGGATAAGGCTTAGCATTATATATAGAAGCCATCTGGATGATGATCGGGAATTTAGGAAAATCTCCTGACAGTTGAGATAATTTTTCATCCAGACTCATCTGTTGCAGAAGGGATAGAACCTCCTGATCATTTTCAATTTCATTTTCAGGATTGTCAATCACTGGTTCCAGCATCAGATTTTCATCCTGATAGCTATTCGGCATCTATAATACTCCATTATTACTCCAACTAACCGTATCATAGGATATCACAAAATTTTACCGAAACCAAACAGTGATACTATGACTGTATTACAGAGTGTATGTATAATAATTGTAGAATGATATCGAATTATTTCTCGGAGGAATCCAATGAAAATTCGCCCAGAAACCGCATTGACATTTGATGATGTATTATTGGTGCCCAAACGTTCGTCGATACGGAGTCGAAAAGATGTCTCCACCTCAAGCTGTTTGACTTCCGGAATCCAATTGGAAATCCCAATCATTTCTGCAAATATGGATACTGTCACCGAAACGCACATGGCCATTGCTATGGCTCAGCAAGGTGGAATTGGAATTCTTCATCGATTTATGGGCATTGAGCAGCAGGCTGAGATGGTGCGAAAGGTTAAGCGCGCTGAAAATCTGGTTGTAGATCAACCGCTGACAATTTCACCCGATTCATCGATCGATCAGGCTAGGCAGCGAATGATCGATGCCGATGTCGGTGGATTGATGGTGGTCGATGCTGAAAACCATCTACTTGGAGTTGTTACGACTCGAGATGTTCTCCTGGCGCGAAACGGGAATATCCAGGTTAGTCAGGTAATGACCGGTAGAGAGAAATTGATTGTCGCGTCTCCCCAAGAGTCAATGGAGGCTGCACGCCAAAAATTATTTGATTCTAGGGTTGAAAAGCTGCCTTTGGTAGATGCATCTGGACAATTGGTAGGGTTGATCACAGCACAAGATATTGTAAAACTGCAAGAACATCCAAAGGCGACCAAAGACGTCCGAGGTCGGTTGAAGGTGGGAGTGGCGATCGGCGTTCGGGCGGATGATATCGATCGGGCGGGAGCCTGCGTCGAAGCTGGAGCAGATGTCCTGGTCGTTGATATAGCACATGGACATTCTGATCATACTTTATCTATGGTTAAGTCATTAAAAAGCCAATTTCCGAAGACACCTGTCATCGCTGGAAATGTAGCCAGCGCTCCCGGGGTGGCTGACTTAGCAGAGGCTGGTGCTGATGCAGTAAAGGTTGGGGTCGGGGCTGGTTCAATATGTATTACCCGAGTCGTAACCGGATTTGGGGTGCCACAACTTTCAGCTATTGGTGACTGTGCTGAAATGGGGCACCGCTTAAAGGTTCCAATTATTGCCGACGGAGGTCTGCGCAATTCCGGCGACATAGTCAAAGCGCTGGCAGCCGGTGCATCAGCCGTCATGTTAGGTAGTATGCTTGCTGGGACCGAAGAAAGTCCCGGTGCAGAGGTTATCAGGGATGGTCGACAGTATAAAGTCGTGAGAGGTATGGCGTCATTATCTGCAAATGTGGAACGAAGGGTAGTCGATAAAGGCCAGATTGATGATGAAGAATGGGGCGAGATTGTTGCTGAGGGTGTGGAAGCCGTGGTTCCGTTTCGCGGTGAATTGGAAGATGTCCTTAATCAAATCGTCGGCGGTTTACGTTCTGGAATGAGTTATGCCGGTGCACGCACTATCGAAGAGCTATGGGAAAAAGCCGAATTCGTGCGCGTCACTGGAGCCGGACAGAAAGAATCCGGAACCCACGATGTCGCAAAGATATAAGCCTCACTCAATTCGATGGTTAAAGAGTTTGGAGATGTTATATATTTTGTCTTCGAAAGTAAAACCAACCCAAAGCCGCAAACGAAATCGCAGCAAGAAGTGCAGCTCCAGAAATGAACAGATATGTGCTGCTGTTATCAGCGTTTCGGGCTTGGAGGGAACTCAGTTTTATAGCAGTCGGGACATTAAACTTAAACCCATTGAAACTTGTGTTATCAAATTCACAAACGTAAGCACCAGTTGTGGTATTTATTAGAACAGTTCGAAAGCGGATGTTGATCGTGCTGGTCTGGCAGAGCGTTGCCATGTCAGCGATGGGTACTCGCCATTCTACTGTGTCGGGACCATTGGTAGCGGGTCGTTCACCGAGGTTTGGATTATCGTTGATTGTACCCTCGCCGTAGCCAATACAATTCACAGGATTCGGTTCGTTCCCGTCACAAAGAATTACTTCGTCTCGAGTAGGTCGATATATAGCAGAATTTTCATTTGGATCATCACCAAGCCCATCAGCATTACAATCAAGGTATGCAGTCGCTATATGACCCTGAACTGCCAGAGCATTCGCCTGTGCAGTTTTCAACCGAAGATACATCCAGCTTGCTGGTCCGCCAGCAGGTCCGCTGGCTACCTTGGTTTCAATGATGTCATCACGACCATCTGCTCCACTGCAACTTGTGTTTTGATCCCCAGACGCATCTGTTTGAAATACCTGAATAGCGCCCCATTCCGTCCCGTTATTATTAGTAGTATCGATTGTAACCAAGACTGCCATCGCGCCAGACACCGATAACAGGGTAAGCACAATTGCTATGGTTAGCCCAATGGCAATTTTCTGGTGGGTTATCTTCGGGTATTTCATAATGTATCTCCTGAAATCTGTTTCCACAAAATGAATATATCACATCTTATAACTCTTGGACTGCACGAATTCCAGTTACAGCATTATATATTCATAAATAATACGCAGTTGGAGTGAACTCTACCCCACCTGTGTGCTATCTATCCAAATAAGATTATCCTGAACGATTAAAAATAATCGCTGGCTGCGAGCGTTCCTGACGTGAGCAGGAAAATTATCGCACAAATATAAATGGCGAATAGGATTAAGCTGATAAGCAGTAAGACGCCATTGATCGTGAAGAAAGTCTTCAAGCTAGCTTGTGATTCTAGTAGTGAGTATTTATGACCGGTCATCCCAGCATTTTCTACACTGGATGCCGCACGATTCAGTAAAACACCCATCCAGATGGGTAGCCAACCAACGACCGCACCCACGATGGTCAGGCAAAGCAATACCCCGCTGATGATTGAATACCATCCATAAAGCTTAATCCAGCCACGACTCGAGAACAACGGATAGGCAATTTCTTTCACGACTTGAGCTTCGAGATTCGGATCGGGTATCATGATAACCTCCATATATCAATGATGCATTACTTATTTTTGATTAGGCAACCTTTTTTCTGTAAATTCGAGTCAGCAATATCCATATGTTCTTTAACAATCGAATGACTTGCCAGCACAATACCGTTTCCCGATTTGCCATTCTTCGCTGATCTCCATCAGCAAAGCGGAAACCAATCTCAGACAGGAAGCCTCGTTTGGAAAGACACCCACAACCCGAGTTCGTCTGCGGATCTCTTTGTTGATCCGTTCCAGGCTGTTCGTGGTTCGGATCGATCTACGATGCTCCAGTGGAAAGTCAAACACTGTAAACCCTTCTGCCAGGTTCTCTTCCAGCCAGGCCGACAATCGGGGGGCTGAGACCGCATATTTCTGGATGGCAGCGGACAAGAATTCTTCTGCGGTCCTGCGATCCGGGGCATTGAACATGGATCGGATATCCGCTGCCACTTCCAAGCGCATGGCTTGTTTGGGTACGTAGGCGCCTGCGTTCTGCTGCAGGTGAAACTGGCAGCGTTGCCACGGGACACTACCCAAAACCGCTCTTCTTGCTGCTCCCAAACCGGCATGATTATCGCTGATCACTAACTGCACACCTTGCATGCCACGATCCTTGAGCCCCTGCAGAAAGGCTTTCCAGTGGGTTTCATGCTCACTGAGCGATACCGAAACCCCTAAAACCTGCCTTTCACCCGCTGGCGTGACGCCTGAAGCCACCAAAACTGCTGCATCGCGCACTTGTCCAGCCTCCCGCACTTTCTCGTAGCGGGCATCCACGTAGAGATAAGTGATTTCTCTAAGGGGTCGTTCACGCCATTCTTGCAAGACGGCATCCAGTTGGGCGGTTGCCCGGCTGACCTGCATGGCTGAGACTTCAATCCCACACAGCTCTTCGGTGATGGCTTTGACCTTTCGGGTGGATACTCCCTGTACGTACATCTCTGCCAGCGTGGCCACCAGAGCTCGTTCGCTGCGTAATCCCTTCTCTAACGCCGATGGATAAAACCCACCTCCCGCACCTGGGGTACCGCAAAGGTAATCTCACCCATCCGGGTTCGCACGGTCTTTGGCTTGTACCCATTGGCGTGGCCTTTCCGGTCCGCAGTCCGCTCGTACTCCCCGGCTTGTAGATACTTCGATCTTTCGACCTGCATGATGTTGTTGAGCAGTACCCGCATCAGCTCCGGGACTGCATCCAATCCTTGTCGAGTTAGCTCATCGAGCGTGTTCGCAGAAAGGTTATAATCAGTTTGGTAAGTCATTGGCTTCTCCTTTTTTGGTGTGGTAACCTAAAGGATACTTCTAACTCACCACTTTTGTTAAGGTTCAGAATTTTACAGAAAGAATGTTACACCAACTTATTTTTACCATAAAAATACAAAAAAGAGATAAAAAGAGCGATAATATGACTCTTCAAGATGTTACAATCTGCGCATACTGAGTGGCTATACGGTTGAGGAGCAAGTAATGAATGATAACCTGCACTTCCAAAAACTTTTATCAGATGAGTGGGATTATCGAATGCTTTGCGATCCAATCACAGCAACGCTGACTGGGGACCATCGCTATGATGATCGCCTACCTCATGTGACAGAATCGGATTATTCTCAGCAACTCGACCAGATGCGGGTTTTTCGAAATCAACTCGATCAAATTGTTCGAACCTCACTACAGCCAGAAGATCAATTGAATTACGATATCTTTAAACGCACATTGGATGATTCGATTCGTGAAATGGAATTTGGCGGTTATTACCTTCCGGTAGCAAAGTCTGCTGGCTTTCATGCTGATTTTCCTGAGTTATTCCAAATTATGCCATTTGGCTCCCTTTCGAATTATGAAAATTATCTTCCGCGGTTAAATGCATTTGACCAGCTTGTTCAAGAATATATTGGGTTGATGCAGGCAGGCATCCCACGTGGTTTTAAGCCGGCATCTTCCACACTTGATGGTATTGAATCAGTATTAGAGAGCCAGATTGTTAATGTTGCTGAGAAGAGCCCTCTTTTCCAGCCTTTTCGCGCCTTTCCCGATTCCATTTCCGGTATAGAACAAGCAAGGTTGAGTAAAGAAGGAGCGAAAGCCATCCTGGGATCTGTTGTAACAGGATACAAAAAATTTCTCCGCTTCATCATCGAGGAATATAAAGTATCTGCCAGGCCTGAGCCCGGTGTATGGTCACTCCCGAGGGGCAATGATTTTTACCAGCACCGGATTCGGATGTTCACTACCCTACCGCTTTCAGCACAGGAAATCCATAATACCGGGATGGATGAGGTTCATCGTATACGTGCCGAAATGCAGGAGTTGCTGAAAAACCTTGGCTTCAATTCTGATCTTAAAGAATTTATCAGCTTTCTTCGGCGAGATGCTCGGTTTTATCCGAAAACAGCTGATGAGTTGCTTGAAAAGACAGCATTGGTCTTAAAACGGATGGACGGAGAATTACCAAGATTGTTCCGAAAATTACCTCGAATGCCTTATGGCATCAAGATGGTCCCTGAACATTCAGCTCCTGGGAATACCGCGGCTTATTATTTTCCTCCCGCTGGGGATGGTACACGTGCGGGTAATTATTATGTTAATACTTATGACCTCTCAAGCCGACCGTTGTATGAGATTGAGGCATTATCCCTGCATGAAGCCGTCCCTGGACATCATTTACAAATTGCCTTACAACAAGAGCTCCAGAACCTGCCTAACTTTCGCAGGTTTGGGGGATTTACCGCTTTTATTGAGGGCTGGGCATTGTATGCTGAGCGGTTAGGTCTGGAGGTCGGCTTTTATCAGGATCCTTACAGCAATTTCGGACGATTAAGCTACGAGATGTGGCGCGCCTGCCGGCTGGTGGTCGATACAGGTATACACTCCTTGGGTTGGACACGCCAGCAGGCAATCGATTTCATGGCGGACAACACGTCATCCACTCTCTTAAATATCAAGAACGAAGTGGACAGGTATATCTTTTGGCCTGGGCAGGCTCTGGCATATAAAATTGGGGAATTAAAAATCTCGGAGCTTAGGTCAAAAGCTGAAAAGACTTTGGGGGACAGGTTCGATATTCGCGGATTTCACGATGCATTATTGGAAAATGGAGCGTTACCACTGGATATTCTTGAACGACATGTGGATGATTATATTGAGGGGGTTAATTGGGCAGCCCTTAAGACTTAACAAGCTCATATGACTAGCAACTTTAGAGCTCAGGTATAGTTTGCGATAAGATCCTTAAGTTCGTCAGCGGGCGGAGGAGCCAGTTTCCCTTGTGCATCTAAAAAAACACCTGTAGAGATATCTCGTACTGCTAAATTTTGTGATCCATCTGAATCCACCACAAATAAATCCACCATCCAGGATGCGCGTAATCTTTTTACTTCGACCAATCTGGTGACAGCATGAATATTGTCACCGTTTTTGGGCTGGAAGAATATTTGCGTGTCATGGCGAGATTGCAGCACCAGGAAATTAAGTGCCAATCGACGCTCCAGGGACAAGCCGATCTGGTCGAAAGAATCGAAGATTGCTGTTTCCAGCCAATGGTAAATTGACTCTGGTTGTGCATGACGATCGAGGCCCACTTCGTAAATTGGAACAACATGCTTCCAGGTAAACCGCCGAGCCTGGGAATTGTCTGAAGGAAGATCGAAGCCTCGCGGTGGGGTGATGTTTGAGCTCAACCCAGCGGTTAATTTTTCGAGTGTTGAATCAGGAATTGGGACTGGTAGGCGAGTCTGTCGGTTTATGCGTTGCCAATGCATGCGGGCTCGAACAAGCTTTGTATCTTTACACCCTTTACCACTTTTAGAGATTTCTGCCAGCAAAACGATCTCTCGATTGTCACTGTGTTCAATACCAAGCGATACTTGAAGGACATCACCGAAATAAGCTGGCTGATGATACTCGATAGCAATATTTGGAATACTCCAAGTAAAAAGTGAATCCTGGCACCAATCCTTCGCATAGCCGAGCCGAACTAATATTTCGGCTAATTTAGATTGGATGTAGCTGATGTATACGGCATTATTAACATGCCCATACCCATCTATATGCGAAAGACTGACTGTAATTGGATGAATTTCGAACATGGAACTACATTATTATGGCTTCATGCTAACAATAAAATCAGGGTGAAATTGATAATGCTTTTTGGTAACGATCTAGCTGGGTGGCTACAGTATCGAGGTTACCTACGAGCAATGCCAAACGGGCTTTATCCAGCTCGCGATAAGCTGCAATCTGGTTGTCGGTACCTTGGAAAATCGGGAAAAATTGGCCATACTCACTCGTCACATCTTTTACAGAGCTCACCAGGCGCGTAGGATCTAATCCTTCTGGAATTGGTACAGAGGTCAGATACTGGCGCCAATCCTCCTCAAGTGATGGCAGGCTGCGTTGATAAATCCCCGTGAAATCTCCGGTGGAGTATAAACGCCCAAACGATTCCGTCCCGTACGTACGGATGAGATATCCAACGAAACTTCCAGCTGCATAATAATTTTGTAGATCCAGGTTATGCCCCTGGTAACTCAGTGAGCTGGATATTCGAGGCAGCTCACCTGCTTGTAGAAATGCAGCGCAGAATGTATCGAGTGACAGGTAATCGCTATCTAGTATTGCATTCATACCCGAATACACCGCCGCACCTTCACTTAGCATCGTTGATACCGGGACCCCGAATACATTCCAGGCAAAAAGATGGGTAAGCTCGTGTGCAGCAATATATTGTTGATCTTCAGCGTTACCCGTACCATCATGTAAAAAGTGATAGCGAAGCTGCCTGGAAAAGCTCCGACCTCGTAATATTCGTTCTGGTGGCGCAAATAAACTACCGGCAACATATACGTCAAATCGATAAGGGAGTGGTTTTGAAAAAATACGCTCCGCGTTATTGATACTTCTTTCAACCAGGCTCGATATGATTTGAGGATCCGTTGCTGGGTAGGTTTCCGGTGAGTAGTGTAATGTAAATCGATCTGTTGAAAGAGTTAACGGGTAGTCAGTGTCAGTCGCTCCCTCAGTAATAGAAAATTGATAAGGAAGTCTCCTTAATGATTGCCCGGGTTTCGGAACAAACAAACGTTGCCCGGCAAGAATGGCGTCACCGACCATTCCATTTGCGATCCGGATGTCTTCGATATCCACATGATATCGAATGGCAATACCTTGTAATGACTCATTCTTTGAGACCAAATGAATGGTACCTGGTATGTCTTGGCTTGTACTGGCTGAAGGAGTGATTGCTAATCCATCATGACCTGTTACAGTTATCTGTACATAGAAAGGTTGGTCAGACAATACTCCTGAGCCAAATCGCATTCCGTTAGCATCAGCTAACATAAAATACCCTGTATATGTTCCAGGCGCGGTTGGTGAAGTAAGATGGATGGTTACATCAAATTCCTCACCAGGTTGGATGGCTTCGGGTAGGAGCTGGTTACCTGAAAAACCCATCGTTTCTCCTGAGTCAAATACCAGGCTATAACCGCTTTCCCAAATATTCGATCCACTGTTGCGAAGACGCCAGGTCTTGGTGAAAACAGTATTTGGTGCAATGGAAGTTCTGTCAGGGATAGTAACATCGCTTATGAATTCCAACTGGTTGACCGTCAGTGGAGACGAAGTTGTAACGGGAGGAGTCCAGGTACCTGTGGAGGCTAAATTGACGGGAACCATCGTCAGGGACGGTGCAGGCGTATTTGTGGGAAAATTAGTAACTGTGGTGGTCGCTGCTGGCGTTGAGAGATCCGCGCTTAATTTTATTCCAGCAATCATTAGCATCATGCTGCTGGAAATAATGATTATCGCTATGGGAAATACTACTTTTTTACGTATCAATGGTTGATGCTAGTAATCTCATCGCAACCAGACTGGAGCAAATGCTCGTTGGTCTTTAACTAATACTGTCCGATTGCTGCCATCTTCTCTGATCATTTCAATACCAGGTGCACAACTGAAGACAATCCATCCACTTTCTGACCAGTCCGGTCGTCCACATTGTTCGTTTTGGATTAGTCCAATAGGTGCACCACCATCAATTGGGTGTTTGAAAATGCCATTCGGATCCAGATCAATTTTGTCGATAGATGTGCTATAGACGACAAATCTGCCATCCGGTGACCAAGTGGGAAACCTGGAATTTGTCGATTCATTGGTTGTTAATTGATTGGTTGTTCCACTTGTGAAATTGTGGAGTAATACTTGCCAAATTCGATTAATCCTCGTCATGTAAGCAAGCATCTCGTCCATTGGGTGATATAACGGGTTGGCGGCCTTTGAGCCCTAGTGATCGAAGCCCACTTCCATCTTGGTTCATAATCATAATCTCGCCTTCATTATTTCGGCTTGCTGGAGTAGAGCTTTGCGTTTGCCGTTGGTAGACGATTTGCTGCCCGTCAGGTGAATAATGCGGCTCACGCTCATCGAACTCGGGGGTGTTGGTTAAGTTATATGGAGTGCCACCACTAACATTCAAAATAAACAGATCATAATTATTTTTATCTGGACAGTTCGATTGATATAGGATACTTTGTCCATCGAGACTCCATTCAGGATCAGAAGAGTCGCATAATCCTTTCACAAATACTTGGCTGCGATCCAACTCCGGAAAATAAAGATAAATATCGGTTGCGCCTGGATCACCTACCACATATGCTATCGGTTGGATGACACCACTGCTGGATGGTGGAGATGTTGGTTCTAGTGGTTTTACCATGAGGCTTCGTTCATTTTGCGTTGTTCCACCCGGACCTTGGGCTACCAATCTGTAGAGAAATTGGCCACTCTGGCTTGGACACTCAACGACCCGACCCTGGGTTGAACTGCGGCGGTCAATCAGCTCATTATTGCGATATAAAGCAGATTCCGAAAGTGATCCTCCGATCTCCCAGAAAATCTCTGTGCAGCCGCCGATCTCAATGACAGGATTTGCTACCTCAAAGACCGCAATCTGTGGTGCTTCAGGTTGTGCGGGAGCTTCAGTTGCTGGGATTTCTTCTACCATTAATTGGCGATCTTGGGTAACTGACCCGCCTGGACCTGTAGCAATTAACGAATATAACTACCCCACCAACACCGGTAGGACAATCCTGGATAACTGCAGAATTCATCGCAGACGAGTGGATCACCAGATTGTCCCGGTTGATTTGGACTTCAGCTAATTCACCTGAAATATCCCAGCTTACTTCAAGACATTCTCCTCTACTAATCGATGTGCGTGATAGATCGAAGCGCTGAACAATTGGGGCTAGCGGAACGACTTCCATTCCCTCACCTTCACCAGGAAGTGGCTCTTGAGTGATTACAGGTTCAGTTGTTGGATGTGCTGAGTTATTGTTTATGACATAAAAAATGCCAGCAATCGCAGCGATGGCGAAAATTCCGACGAGCAACAACCAGAGCCAGGTATAAGACTTTGGTTTTGATGATATTGGAAGGTTCTGATTTATTGGTACTGGTGGTATATGTTGTTGATGAATATTGTCTGAAACTGCCGCCTGAGCGACGACGGTATCTTTCAGGTGAATATAATTCGGATTTGTCAAAGCCAGTTTCATTTCAGATAGATTGGCGAATCTGTTGCCGTGGATCGATTTGCATCGCTTTTTCGATGACAGCGTTGATCTGTGTGTTAACGGAAGGATTAATCTGCGAAACGGGCAATGGGCGTTGACTGGGATCACGTAGAATATCTACGCTATCGGGAGGAACGAGATTGGTGAGTAAAGTATAAATTGTCGCTCCAAAGGAATACACATCAGAGCGAATATCTGTCGCTCCTCGCCCATACTGCTCAGGGGGAGAGTATCCTGGCGTTACCGCTCTTGCTCCTGAGGTAGTTGGCGCATTCGGTTCATAAACTTTAGAGATACCAAAATCCACTAAAACAGCTCGTCCATCCGGAGTAATTTTTATATTTTCAGGTTTAATATCGCGGTGGATGATCGGCTGTGTCTGGGTGTGCATATAGCTAAGTGCATCGCTAACCTGCATAATCCATGGCATCACAGCATCAATTGAAAGTGGATGACCATTCGCTTGAAGCAAGGATGAGAGATCCTGCCCCTCGATAAAATCCATCACCAGGTATTGACCTTGATTTGGTATGATGAAGTGATCTGTGACCCGTGGCAGGTTTGGATGGCTCAAATTTGCGAGAATCGTAGCTTCTTTCATAAACTGACGGGTCGAATCTGCTGAGGTTTGGTTATTTTCTTTGACAGCACATGGACGTTGTAAATTGAGATCCCAGGCACGGTAAACAGCGCCAAACCCTCCTACCTTAAGCAGCCGCACAATGCGATAGCGATTATTTAAAATTTGACCTTGAGATAATGCCACGGTGTTCCCCTCAATATAAATAGGAAAATCTAATTTTATAAACCTTTAGTTATCGTCGAATTATGTATTATTGGACGCTTAACCTTTATTATATCCTTTGCATTTGGCAATGTTCGTAAATTAAAGATCAATTATGCGCTGGTAGAGATACCAACGCATAAATTCTGGAGCCATCGGGATTAAATTTACGAGTCTCAGATCGTTGATAATTTACGTGCTTAATTCCTTGTTTTCCAAATCCAGGGGTCACTCCTCCAACACTGGTTGTACTTTTACAGCAGATCGATGACGCATATTATCGAAGGTAAATATTACCAGTGCACTCCAGATAATGGCAAAACCTATTAATCTGGTTTGGGTAAAAAGTTCCCCATAAACCAATACACCTATTAAAAATTGCATTGTAGGAGCTATATATTGCAATACTCCAAGGGTGGAAAGAGGTACCTTACGAGCAGCACTGCCAAATAATAATAATGGAATGGCTGTTACAGGACCACTCATTACAAACAGTAGATAAGTTGACAAGTCATTAACTTGCCAGGCAGAGACATGATTCTTTAGCAACAGAAATTGATACACCAGAGCAGGGATGAAGAGGATGGACATCTCCATAGTCAGGCTCTCTGTAGACTCCAGAGAACCTTTCTTTTTGATCAATCCATAAAGACCAAAGCTAAAAGCCAGGCTGAGAGCGATCCATGGTAATGCACCGTTACTGATCGTAAGAAAAAGCACACCCGCTCCGGCAATAATTACCGCCAGCCAATGACCAGGGCGCAATTGCTCACGTAAGAATACAACTCCGAAGAAGACATTTACCAGTGGATTGATAAAGTAACCCAGGCTTGTTTCTACGATAAAACCGTTATTAACTCCCCAAATATAGATAAACCAATTCACGCCAAGTAGCAGGGCTGCAACTGCCAACCATGCCAGCTTTTTAGGTTCACGTGATAATCCTTTAACCCAACGCCAATTCTGTTTGAGAAGGGCGATCAAAACCAGGAAAATCAAAGACCAGATAATTCGATTGACGAGGATTTCAGGCGAGGCTACATTGGATAATAGTTTCCAATAGATCGGGAATACGCCCCATAGTAAATAAGCAAATAATCCATACCAGATACCTTTATTCATTGTATTTTCTATTAATTCCTCTAAATCAAAGTGGGTTTTGATTGCTAGTTGTTGGTGCGTTTTCCTTACGTGCTTTTTGTACCAATCGCCATAGTATGATAATTATTCCTGATAATAAAACCAGGGAAACCACCAAACCACCTTCAGGTCCAAAACTTCCACCATCCCACAAAGCCGAGCTGCTTGGTGTATATTGCAACCAAGATGGTTGAACATGTAAACCACTGACAGGTGCTCCGAAAAAACTTCCAAGCACCCAGTTCCAGGCGGTGTGTAAGCCGCAAATCCCCCATAAACTGCCCTCCCAAAGGGCATATAACGCAGCGAATATGCCAAATATGATAAGGTTGACGATGGCTATTCGTTGAAGATTGGGATTCAATAAATGCAATAAACCGAATAACACTGAGGATATTAGGATGCCCCATACCACACCAAAACGGGCACCAACAACTGGTAGAACAAATCCTCGTGCAAGTACCTCCTCGGCTGCTCCTTGAATAACGAATCCAATTAACAGTAAACCTGATCCTCGCAACAATGTAGTGTAATTATTGGATATGTGGCTGGTTATTATATTTTTTTCACTGGCAGAAATCAATAAGATGACAATAATTATCATCAAAATTCCAATCGACAGTCCATGCAAGTATTTAGTCAGAATATTATCCCGAATAAATCCTGTTGACATTAAACCGCGTCGTTCGAAAATCCACAGCCAACCAGCGACGAAAATAAAAATACCCAGGAAACCAATCAGTCCATCAAAAGTTAAATCGGTTGCTAATCGATTGGTGTATTCAGGGTCACGCCAGGCAATAAAGATGTAGTAAGGTAATAAACAAAGACTTGATAGATAAGGTGTAAGAAGTGAGAAAAAAGAAGCACCAATCGGGTAGGTCCAGTGGTGTGGAAATCGTTTTCCAGAATGGGCGAGGGTTATAATTTTATTATTAGATAAGTAAGCAACCAAATTCATAGGACAAATAGGGTTTTACAAAGCACAATTTTCCCGACGAACAAATAAGCGCTCGAACAAGGAATTAGGAATTGTTCATTATATCAGGCGGTTATAATTCACCTTAAAATTATTTCGAGTAATCCGTTAGGAGGTTCTACATGAAAACTGCATTATTGCTAATTGATATCCAGAATGATTACTTCGATGATGGAAAAAATCCCCTGGAAAATAGTCTGTCAGCCAGCCTGAAGGCGAGAGAGTTGTTATTCTTCTTTCGCAAAGCAAATCTGCCTATAATCCACATTCGGCATATTTCTTCTCGCCCAGGTGCAACATTTTTTCTCCCAGGTACGCGCGGAGCACAGACGCATGAAAACGTTCTACCGATTGACGGAGAGCTATCGATTGAAAAGCATTATCCGAATAGTTTTCGGGAGACGAATTTATTAGAAAAACTAATTGAAATGGAAATTGAGCGCGTTGTTGTGTGTGGAATGATGACGCATATGTGTGTCGATGCGACTACACGAGCCGCTTTCGACTTCGGTTTCACCTGCTGGTTGGCTGATGATGCATGCGCGTCGAAAGATTTGACTTTCCGAGAGATGAAAATCTCTGCTGGGCAGGTACACGTAGCCTTCCTTGCCGCGCTCAAGGGGACTTATGCGCTTATTTTATCTGCAGATGAAATTATTGCAGAATTGGGCGGCTGACCATTTGTCCTTCCGAAAATATTCGATTGGATAAATTGTTTTAAGGCTTCGATTTGTAATTTCGGCGAACGGGAGCATTTTGACTGGCTGGCTGTCCTTGATTTGCATTGAAAGACGAATATCCTGGATGATTGTTGCCGGAATGTGATGAGAATTGATACGATCGATTTTGGTTATTATTCGAGCTCCGGCTGTATCCATAACCCGTCTTCGTAGGTGCTGCTGTCATGCTCGAGGACTGTGGCGCGCCTAGACTTCGATAATTTCCAGATTGTTGTTTATTACCCCAGCGCCAATTTTTCCGGTTGAAGTCTCTTTGGCTTAATAATCGTGTACCAGCGATAGAGTAGGTGCCGATAATGAGTACTCGTATCAGCCACACGAGTACGGCTACAAAAATAGGGACAACTCTAAGCAAGGTCTGTTGGTCAACCAATATGTCACCTGCTGAAGATTGGTGTGCAATCGCTAGTGAAACACCCCACCAGGTTAGCATTGCATTCATTGTAGCTCCGAGGAGCCACGCTCCAAATAAATACCATGTCTCGCTTGGTTGCCCGTAACCATCCTCGGGGGTATGTAAACGCGCAATCCCTGCAAAATCGATACCACAAAATGCAAGTGCGAGGATTGTTGCCCACGGGATACCCATAAAGCTCAAATTGCCAAGAAGGTCAGTAAGGGCAAACTCAGTAGTACTGTAATTGAAAATCTCAAACATTATTAATGCCAGGAGTATGATTGCGCCGAATGTAAAACCTCGGCGCATCCGTAGACGCGGCTCAGTATGCTGGCCTTGGTTAGAATACGAATTTGCACTCATCTCAGGACCTCCTTATCATTAGATAACATAATTATAGAACATATATTCTATTTTGTCAAGCTGCGTTCGATTGGGTGATTGTCACAAAATTGGTGGGGGAATTACCGGAAGTGCGACGGAGCAAGGCTGGCCAATCTGGTCAGAGATGGCTTAGGCAGTGCGGCATGCGGCGACCAACAATCCAGCCAGCATGCCATTGGGGGATTTATAACCGCGAACTGTCCTGCTGCGGACTTTCATCCGGCCGATGACTTGCTCAGTGCCATTATTGGTCCAGGGCACCTCATTCTGCCAGGTAAATACGCGATAGTAAGTCCAGTGCTCACTCAGGCGAATGAGCAGATTGCGCAGTTGTTCCAGGGGAGAGCGAGGGCCGTCCTGCCCAATCCGGCGTTCGGGGATTTGTTTCCAGAGTTCGAACAGGCGTTTGCTGCCTTCCGGGGGTAACTCAGAAATGATTTGTTTGACTTCATCGACCACCATACGCCACTCTTTCGGCACAGTTTCTCGCAGTTCCTTCAAAGTGCGTCCCACCCAGCGCCGGACATGAAATTGGCAGATTTGATGCTCTACATCCAATTTATCCAAGACCGTCTTATACGCCGCCAGATCATCCGTCACGATCACACTCACCCCGAGTTGCTTCACCAAAGGTTCTAACCAGCGTCGCACTGCCTGAGGTTTATTTTCATCCACATAGCCAATCGCTACCGGCTCGCCATTCCCCAGATCGACCGCCACCAGCACCGGCTGTGTCTCTCCCATACCGCGCACATAGGCGCCATCCAGCCCCAACACTCGCACGGGCTGTTGCTTTCGCTGCTGGCGCAAGGACTCGGCTTGTGCTTGCACATCCCGCCAGGCGGTCATATGGTCAATCCCAAAACCAATCGCTGTAAAGATCACTTCTATCCCCCGATAACTCAATCCCAATGCCCAACACACTGCTGCCAGTTTGCGCAGTCGCTGACTTTGTTGCGCTTGATCGACCCCTGCTGGATAATGCCGAAAGGTATGTCGACAGCGACAACAATAATAGCGATACACCACTACTTCATGGACGTGCGGATCGCGTACCTGCTTCGTTTGACCTCCCCAGCGCTGCAGAATGTCATATCCACATGCTGGACACTTTTCTGGTCGACTTTCGGCTTCAGCCTTGACATCTGGAAGTTTCAGGACAATAATCGCCATGACCGGCTCCTGTTTTTGATTGCGGTTTCATCACCTACAATCTTACTCAGGTCCGGTCATTTTTTCATTAAACCTACCAGTTTTGTGACAGTCTCTCGATTGGGTAATACGTAAATTCACTGATGCCTCGATAATCTAGAAATGATCACATTATTATTCTTTCTTCATTTACTTATATTGCACTTGATTTTTTGACCAATTTTGTCTACAATAGGTTTTAGAACAACTTATCCTTGAATCATTCGCCTTTATAAATAAAATTTTCAATAGTGTTTCATAGCTCTAAAAATGCTCGTTTTGGGGAGAAATGGCTTTGGACGACGACTTGATTTACTTGAATGGCTTAAGCGGAGATCAAGCTGGTTACTTAACACCACCTTTTCCATTAGATTCTCTTCGGCAAAGGGCACGCGAGTCGAAACCTATTGACATACTCGGAGGAGTGGAAACAATCAGCTCTCTTGAAATGCGTGAAAATGCTGGTTTAGCCCACCTTGATCTTTCACCAGATGCTGAACCAGACAACTTATCAGATACTGGATGGGGGATTATATTTAACAGCCAGGTTGATGATGCAGGGGTAAATATTATATTAGATGCTTTAACTGATCTTATTCAGTGGCGAAAGGAACAAGCTGGATCCAGGTTTCGAGTCTTCTCCGGTAAAGATGGATACCAATGGGGAGAAAGTGGTGAGTTTTTTGCCAGCAAGCACGGATTATCACCCGGGACCGTCAATCCTTCAAAAATCCCCTATTACCTGGTGTTAATGGGTAGCCCAGAAAGCATCCCATTTCAGTTTCAATATGAGTTGGATATCCAATTTGCAGTCGGTCGAATAGATTTTAATACTCTAGAAGACTATTCCAATTACTCAAAAAATGTTGTCTTTGCTGAAACTCCTGGTCAATTAACTAGGTCTCGCCAAGCAGTCTTTATTGCTACATCTCATCCAGATGATAAAGCCACGCAAATCAGCGCTGAGCTCCTGGCTAAGCCTTTATACAACTACACACTCGAAAAATCGCAACGTCAAAAATGGTTGCCGCCGACACTTGTTCCTCCCGAACAAGCCAATAAAAGTCAATTATTAAATTTGATGGGTGAAAAAGAATCGCCCGCTCTCCTTTTTACAGCAACGCATGGAGTTGGTTGGTCAGCCGGCGATGCACGCCAGCTTGCATTCCAAGGTGCCCTGGTATGCCAGGAATGGCCTGGTCCGAATCAGTGGCCTGGAGCTCCAGCTCGTAATATGTACCTGGGTGCAGAGGATGTCATTGACCTGCCGTTGGGTAATCAGGGCTTACTCGGAAGTATTGCCTTTTTCTTTGCCTGTTTTGGCGCTGGTACACCGAATTTGGATGATTATTCATTAGCTCAGAATCGCCAGAGAATTACATTAGCACCGCGTCCTTTTATTGCAGAATTACCAAAGCGCTTGCTCAGCCGACCGACGGCTGGTGCTCTTGCGGTGATCGGTCATGTTGAACGAGCCTGGGGATATTCTTATCGATGGAGAGATGTAGATACAGAGCCCGAATCCTTCAAAGCTGTTATTTATCAACTCATGCGTGGTATGCCCGTGGGGTATGCGATGGAGCATATCAATCAACGGTACGCCCAGATTGCATCTAGCCTGGCGTATGACTTAGGAGAAGCACGCTTAAATCCACGCTATGATCCAAAACTGTTGAGTTACCACTGGATGGCGCACAATGATGCTCGAGGCTATGCAATTATCGGAGATCCTGCTGTTCGGATTATGCCTGGGAGTTCTGAGTTTAATTAATTCTTATTCTGGAATAATGGAGAAGTAAAAATTGGCCGGTCAGGTAATTCCATCAATGGAGTTAATTGTAAATCTCTTCAAGGTTGATGATAATTACTGGGTTGAGTTACGCTTTGCTCAGGAGGATCGATCGGTTGAGATCGCGCCAGAACGTGCGCCAATTTTTATAGATTTGACATCTTTGCGTCGCGCCTCCCGACGCCCAGATGAATATGGTCAAATTATTACGAAGGCAATATTTTCACCATCTAATCTCGGTCTCTTATATCGTAATACCCGAGCGATAGCCCAGAATACTGGAGCTCCATTGCGTATGCGGATTCAAGTGGATAATAGTGCAAGCGAGCTGCAAGGAGTGCGTTGGGAGTTGCTGTTGGATCCTGATGATCAAACCTATTTAGCGAAGGACCAAAACCTATTATTCTCGCGATTTTTGGCGAGTCCTGATTGGAGTGCGACAAAGCCTCGTCCAGCAATTGGAGCACGAGTCCTGGCACTCATCGCGAATCCGAAAGAATTAAGCGAAAGCGAGGGTCTCGAATTTTATAATGGCCTCGATACTACGTTGAAATTAGCTCCGGTAGATGTAGAAGGTGAATCGAAGCGCGTAGATGAGGTTTTTGCTGGATGCACGATAACAAAGTTAGCATCGATACCTGGAGCAGCAGGATCGGCTAGTTTAGCGAGCTTGGCTAATTCCTTGCTAAATGATTATGACTTCCTTTATCTGGTTTGTCATGGCGCGTTATTACCCGATGACCCAATGGATGAGAATAGCCCGATACGTTCTTACCTGGTGTTAGAAAATGATGTGGGTGGTTTCGAAAGAATTGAAGGTAAGCGTCTGGTAGATGTTGTACAGAAATTGGCGATTGAAAAACGACCGCGGATGGTTTTCTTAGCCTCTTGCCAGAGCGCTGGTACAGGGAGTGTGGTTGGCTCTACGCAATCAAGCAGCGATCAAGGTGCGCTTGCTGCTTTGGGACCTCTTCTGGTTCAGTCAGGAATTCCCGCAGTAGTCGCTATGCAGGATAACGTCTTGATGGATACCATACGTCTGTTTTTCCCTGCCTTCATAGCAGAGTTACTTGATTGCGGCCAGGTGGAGCAATCTATGGCGGTCGGGAGACAAGCAATTGATTCACAATCGGATTGGTGGGTACCTGTACTTTACACACGATTACGCAAAGGTCAATTGTTCGAAGAAGCAAAAGGTCTGGCTATCCCGAACCCTGCCAGGCTGCTTTTCGAGCCTGAATCAGTTTACATCCCAGCTGGGAGCTTCTTAATGGGCAGTGATGAATCTTCAGGTCGCCCACAATCAGAAGTGCCTCAGAGTCAGGTAGATCTGCCTGCGTATCGAATAGCCAAATTTCCAATCACGAATGAACAATTCGCGGAGTTCATCAGGCAATCAGGTCGATTAATACCTCCTGAGGCAGGCTGGTATGGACAGCGCCCACCTCCAGACCAGCTAAATTACCCTATACTTGGTATCACCTGGTACGATGCCATTGCTTATTGTGAATGGTTGAGCAAGCAGACTGGTCGTAAGTACATGCTCCCGAATGAAGCCCAATGGGAGAAGGCTGCGCGTGGTCCGGATGGCAGGCTATTTCCATGGGGTGATCAATTTATTCCTAACCGGTTGAATATAGATCCTGAAAGAATATCACCTGTCGATGAATTTGTCGCTCAAAGTGTATATGGCGTATTTGACCTGGTAGGCAACGTGCGTGAATGGACGGTTTCCTTGTGGGGAGAGAATCCACTCGTGCCAGAATTTAAATATCCTTGGAAATCCGACGCTCGAAATAACTTGGATGCCAATCGCCTGGTGCGGCGGGTTGTCAGAGGGGGTGCCGCTTCGGATTCGCCTGAAGCTCAAACCTGCACAAACCGCAGTTCAGTACCTCCTGATCGAACCGGCGTGCCTAAGAAAAGAACAGGATTTCGGGTGGTCTGGGTTGAGTGAACGTAACTAATATTAATCGGTTTTACTCTTTTTTGAGGTGCTAGATGGCTAACTCTGATGATGCTAACCAGATTCCATGGTCTGATACTGATCTACAAGTTTTTGCTGAAGTCAACGATCGTATTAGCAGTGATAACTTGATTCCAGTTATCGGTAATTCGCTACGCATTGAACAGATATTTCAGAGAAAGGCATTAGCAGATTTGGATCCACCAAGTGAGTTGCTCTATACAACATCAGGATTAAACAAAAGCAGTTTGGAGTTGATTGCAGAGAAATGGGCTGCTGAAAAACCGAAATACCCTTTAGACGATCACTTTGATATTGCTCGTGTTTCTTTATTCAAATTTGTTAAAAGTCTCGACAGATTGAGTGCAGAGCGCCAGTACCGCGAATTCTTAAAAAGGTTACTTCTCAATTATGCAAGTAAGGATCCAAAAGTTAGCGCACTGGTGCCGGAACTTGAAGCGCAAAGGGGATTAACCTTCTCAGCAATTGTTCAAATGCTTAATTATCCTCAATTTGAGCAACCCGATCATGATACCTTGCGAATCTTAGCGAGGCTACCAATTTCTACTTATATCACGACCAGCTATTTTGATTTCATGGAGGATGCCCTGCTGTCGGAGGGGCGTACACCAGTAAGGCAAGTATTCTCTTGGTCCGGTGATGGACCGCACCAGCTATCAGATTCTGGTATTACCGATGATTTCAGGCCGTCTCCTCAAAAACCAGTCGTTTACCATTTGTTTGGACACGAGAAATTTCCAAAGACCCTGGTCCTGAGTGAAGATGATTTTCTTGTTTTTATGGCCACAATCACCCAACCATTGGAACAGTATAATCCGGTATTGCCTTATTATTTGAATGAGGGGCTAAAAGAAAAAACCTTAATTTTGCTGGGTTACCGGCTACGCGATTGGGATTTCAGAATTCTCTTTCGCGGTGCAATTCAACGGGAGCTGCGACAATCGCATCCCTTCAGTCTAGTTGTTCAACTCAACCCAGAACGAACTGGGATGGTCGATGCAGAAGAAGTCAAGAATTACCTGGCTGGATATTTCAAAGATTCCCCCGGTTTCAATGTCATGTGGACACCTCCACAAGGATTTGTTGAAAAGCTTTGGGACGAGTGGCGATCATGGAGCAGTAACCAATGAACGACAAGATAAATTCCTCTATATCCGGTAATCCATATGTTGGCCCGCAGCCATTCTCGCGTGAGAAAGCACGGTTTTTCTTCGGTCGAGATCTTGAAGCACGCCAATTGCTTTCACTAGTAATAGCAGAACGTGTTGTGCTATTCTCTGCCCAGTCAGGGACTGGAAAAAGCTCGTTAATCAACACGCGATTGATTCCGGGGTTAGAAGAAAAAGGATTCCAGGTGCTTCCTGTTGCTCGAGTGAGCAGCGCTAGTTCGGCTCGTGAACAGATTGAAAACATCTATGCCCAAAATGTGATGCTGAGTTTGTTAACTCCTGACCAGGCCGCGCAAATGGAAAAGCAGCTGCCTCAAATGCAACTTGGTGAATTTCTTAGCCAACACCAGAACCGAATCAAGCCCACCGATCCTGCATCAGGCACCCAGGTCCAATCGGATTCGAAAGCAGCTGGAATGATTGAACCACGAGCGCGGCGAGCATTACTCATAGACCAATTCGAAGAGATCTTCACAGCCTATCCGGATGCATGGGAACAGCGCCAGGGTTTTTTTCAGCAGCTGGCAACGGCAATCCGAGATGATCCAGACTTATGGGTGGTGCTAACGTTACGTGAAGATTATGAAGCAGCGCTCAGTCCTTACAAGCATCTCATGCCTGGAGGACTGCGCAACCGGTATTACATGCAACGAATGGATTCTCGAGCTGCATTATTAGCTGTTAAAGAACCCGCCTCTGCAGCAGGTCTTCCCTTTTCTCCGGGTGTGGCAGAAGAATTAGTTGAAAATCTTCGTTTAATCACGCTTGGTCAAGGACACGATCGGAGAACTTCCCCGGGAGAGTTTATTGAGCCGGTCCAGCTCCAGGTAGTATGTTTTCAGTTATGGGAAAATTTAGCCAGTCGCCCAGGAGGAATTCAAGCTGCTGCGCAAATTACTCGTGCCGATTTATTGGGACTAATAGGTACCCCAGAAGAAGGGGAAGAAGCAAGCCTGGTTCAACTGGTCAATCAGGCCTTGGCAAAATTTTACGAGCAAGCCTTGGCCAAGGTTATCCATGATCCCAATATCGGAATTTCAGAAAGTGATTTGCGAGAATGGTTTGAGAAAGAACTGATAACCGAAGCCGGTACCCGTGGTTTGGTTTATCGTGGGGAAACCGAAACTGCTGGCTTAAATAACCGTGCGGTAGATTTATTGGCAGCTCAGTATATTATCCGGCAGGAACCGAGGGCTGGTGGCACATGGGTGGAGTTAGTCCATGACCGGCTGGTAGAGCCAATCCGTAAAAACAATGCTGATTGGTTTGAGAAATTAAGCGATTTACAGCGTTGGGCTATTTTATGGGATCGAGGAGACCGGCCGAGCAGCCTGCTTTTGCGCGACGAAGAGTTGACTGCTGCTGAAAATTGGGCACAGAAGGCACCATTTTTGAGTGATCGGGAAAAAGCACTTCTCGAAGCCAGTCGTGAGCTTCATAAAAGCGAGTTAGAAAAACAGGAATTGGTAATCAAAGAACGAACAGCAGCACGTCAACGGCGTTTGCTTATTTTAACTACGTTAATGGCGCTTGTTGCTGTTGCCCTATTTGTGATCACACTGGTCTCCCGCCAGAATGTCCAGAACGCCAAAGAAACAGCAGAAGTCCAGCTTGCACTATTATTGTCAGGGGACTCGACCAGTACTGCACTCGTGTACCAAAATGAGCTTGCTGGAGCGACAGGTACTGTTCTGGCGAATCAAAAACAAGAAGCAGCAGCTACCAGTCAGGCAGTATCGAACCAGAGCACACTGGCAGCCTCATTACGGGACGATTATGGTACTGCTACCGCCCAAGCCGCACAGGAGAATCAAATAGCTCAGGTTGCTACCCAAATTGCTCAACAAATCCAGGTAACCGGAGAAAGTACCGTAAACCCTCCCATTGGAGAAACTCCTGGTGGAGTGCTAATTCCGGTTACAGGTGGCGGAGGAGGTGTAAGTTCTGATCAATTAATCTCTGCTGCCAACAGCCTGAAATTGACCCAACCAGACCTGGCGTTGTTGCTTGGTGCAGTCGCGGTCGAATCGTCTGGTCAGGATCCAAAAATTAGCAACGATCTTTCTCAATTAATTGCGGAATTGAGTCAAACCTGGCGTCCACTTGGCAATCCTGTCGCAAATCTAGGCTCTCCAGCAATCTCAGTTGGATATTCTCCTATCGGCAACGCGGTTATTAGTAGCAACAGCACTGGAGATATAAGTATTTTCAATCCAACCGATTTTTCAACATATGCATCGATCAGAGGCTTGCCGGCAGGTGGTAAAAACTATCTGTTCGATCCAGCTGGTCGATCCGTTACCCTTGTGGGACCTCCAGCACTTGGTCTCTCAATTACATCATCTGAGGTGGACGCTGCCAATTGGAAGGACGCAGCCGATGCAGGTATCAGGTTTGCAATACTTCGGGCTAGCGAATACAATCCTGGAACAAAGAAGTGCACGCGGGAGCACTAACAAATTTCAATCGAACTGGCAGGGAATGATTGGGGATGAGCGTTTTACGGATCTAATCCGCGGAGTGTATTGGGAATTTGATCCTGGTCTTGATCCTACCAAACAGGCAGATGCATTTTATAAATTAGTGACCGATGCCAAGTGGGCGGGGAAAAAATATGGCGAACCTGGTGACCTTCCTCTGGTACTTCAGGTGATGCAAGCAGGTGGTTTGGGGCGAGATGATCTGATCCGGGCTGTTAAAGTTTGTTTAGACCAGCTCGAAAAGAATTCTGGACGAATCCCAATACTATATACAACACCTGATTTTTGGAATAAGTATATGGTCGATGGCCAAGGAAATGCACCTGAATGGACCAGCTATTATCCTTTATGGGTACGTGATCCGGCTTCAAAGGGGACTCCGCAATTGCCGATCGGCTGGAGTGTCTGGACTTTTTGGGATGAACAATCAATCCCTCAGCTTGGTGGGACAAATAGTAGCCTCATACCGGTAGGTGGTATTTCAACGTACTACCAAAGCCGGTTCAACGGTACATTATTTCAATTGGAGCAATTTGCGGGTAAAGACACGACCAAAGAAGCCCTTAAAGATAACAATGCTTTCTTGTGGGATATTCTAGGTGGAAAATCTCTGCGTGAGTTGAAATTAGATCCGGATCAAATGAGTACTTTTTCAGGTAGCCCGAATGGTCAGGCGTTATTTACCGGGCATATCGGTGGGAATATATTTCTTTGGAACCTTGTGAGTGTTCTTCGTCCCGGTAACCTTGATAGTGCTACAGCGCCAACAAATTCCTTCGGTAATATAGGGCAGCCCGTAAAGACTCTCTTAGCTGATGCAAGCTCCACGTGGTTGATTTCAATAGATGATAAACTTTCCAGTAAACTCTGGTTAATTAATACAGATGTTTACCGTTATGTAGACTTGAAATGTCCAGGTGGGACTATACAAAATCCGCTTTTTGCTGCCAATAGCCGCTGGTTAGCCTCTGGTAGTCCAAAAGGAGCTTGTTTATGGGCGCTTCGCCCAGTTGGTCAAAGAGGAACTGGGCAGCTATTGCCGGGTACAACCAATGAAATTGCGTATACCAACTTCACACCGGATAGCTCCTGGGTGGCGGGTGTTGGGATTGATCGAGTTGTGTATATTTGGGAGGTGAACAACCCGACAAAAGAACCTATATTATTAGAATTTAATGTTGAACAAGGTACCACCTTGGCATTCTCCTCCGATGGAAAATCTTTAGCTGCAGGATCGAAGAGTGGGGAAATTTGGTATTGGAAAGATTGGAAGGAAAAATCCTTTGGGGCAAGCTTTCATGGGCATTCTGGTCAGGTAAACCAAATTGCTTTTAGTCCTGATGGGAAATGGTTGATTTCGGCTGGGGACGATGGACAATTAATTGTCTGGGATCTGAGTGTGGATTCTCCAATTAAGCAAGCATGTGCCTTAGCAAATCGGAATCCTACTGAACGAGAATTATCTTCATTTGGCCTTGATGAAACTCAAGTAGCTGTATATGTGAATGTTTGTAACAGATAAACTTGACCATTGCTCTTGATCATGAGGAACAATTGTTAATCAGGTAACAAAATATAGACTCATTAAGTATTCCATATTATCCAATATCGCTCATTTCCCACCGAAAATATTGAGCCTTTCACACCATCAGTCGTGCGTCGGAAGATATTCGTGTAGCCATCAGGGCTCTCTAAGTTTGATGTTAACAAAGAAAGCGGTTGATCGAATTCAATTGCGCTATCGATTTGACTCCATTCTCCGAATTGCTGGGCAAATGCTGCGTTCATGAGATCATCAGCATCCACGTCACTCCACTGGAAAAACACCTCTGCTTGGAAGCCAGGCCAAATCGGTGATTCACTTAACCAATGATCAAACATCAATTTCGTCGTACCTCGCACTTTTTCAATCTCATCTTTTACATACCGTTGATAATCTAGATAACACTGCTGGCTGAGCGTCTGGCAATTTAAGCAAATACTGTTAACAGACTGAGCATGCGGATGATCTCCAGGTATTGCGCTCGCATGCCACGCTTTCACATGGAATCGATGCACTTGCAGCTGATCACGTTGCCAAGGCCAGAAACGCTTTCGGCACACCTGGCATGAGGGCAGGAACGAGATTTTTTGTGCACCTCTGATTTTTATCGTAGTATTGACTGGTCGCCCGCAATTCGCGCAAACCCCACTTGAAAAGTCTTTCTTTCGTCCTGAATAACCGCAAATGCACTGGTATGCCGGTAAAGATAAATAAAGAGCACCAAATAAAATCATGATACCTGCCAGTGAGATCCATGTTGATCGTACAGCCCGATCCTTTTGCCATTCTCGAGTATTAGCAAATAACCAGTCTTCGTTTGGTATATTTAAGTCTGAGAATATTGAGTTTACATCATCCTCAAGGACAACCTTCTTGATGTTCCTATACAGTGTCTCCTTTCCCAATCGATGCTGCATGTACTTAAAGATTTGCTCGTATTGCTGGTATTCGCTTGAGGCTGTGGTAGTAATCGATAAATTCGGTGTAATCACCGAGTGAGGCTTGCTACCTTTTGTTAGATAGGTTGCTAATCCTTCCTCAAACCATTTCGGTAGTGCGCTGTTGTGTAATGACAATGCAGTACCAATGTATGCATGTACGAGCTCATGGGAACGTGTAGAAGGTATAGCCTGGTTTTGTAACGCTTTCTCTACCCAAGATTCAGGTTTCTCAACCAATATTGCAATATAACGATTTAAGATTGTTACGCCTGCTACATTTGGGTCGGAAAACGCGGATCTAATTATAGGAGGCATTGCTTGCCGAGATGCATAACTGCGAATAAATATGTAACCGGGTGAGGGAGGAATGCCGACTTGCTCCCGGAGGATTCTTACAGCAGGATCATCAACGGAATTCAGCTCCACAGTTTCCAGTTGGGTTTCTCCAATTGGTGTATCGAGACCTGAAGCAAAAATTAGGAAGATCAGATTGTATACCTTGGCCAATGCTTGCCGGTCGGTCTCTTCTGTGGGAACGACTTGATTTAAGCAATTATCAAAATCAACCGCCCAGGTTATGTTATTTTTTCAATTGATCATCGGAAGTGATTACCGGATTTAATATCTGCTGTAATAACGCATCACTATTTTCCAGATCAAATAGAATTGCATCGCAATCCAACATTTTGCGTGGTCTGTTCTATCTCGACCGTTTGAATGGCATGTGCCCTTAGTGAAATCGGCACAATTAATATCGTAAGGATCAAGCAAATTATTTGTTTATTTATTTGATACATAGAGTAATTAAAACATAAACCTACGGATTTGCCGTAGGTTTATGTGATAAACATTTGGATATGTTGCTAACTCAGCCGGTAATTCAGGCTTAATCCACCTTCATTTCACCGATGGCGTATACACCTTACATTGGACCTCATCCGTCAGTGCATTCTTCAAGCAGACTGAGTAGGATGCCAGATTCCGATATTCTTTTGGAATGCGGAAGGATTTTTCAGCGGTGCCAGTCTTGGTGGTCTTTATGGTACCTACCTTTTTCCCAATGATGGCTGGATATTTACCCTTCAACAGACGGACATAATAAACCGTCTTCTTCGGGTAATTTGCAACTGAGATGGTCAGGTAGGCGTTGTCTTTTCCAGCAGCGATTGTGAAGGTCGGATCTGTGCCTGTGGATGTACCAGCGGTTGGCGTGGTAGAGGTGGTTGAGCCTGGGATGCAAAGGCGTTGCCCAACAAAGATTGTGTAGGGTTCTTTTAGATCATTTGCGGCTGCCAGCTCAGCAACGGTAATATTGTATTTCGCTGCGATGGATGACAGTGTTTCACCATTGGATACTGTGTGATATGTGGAACATGTTACTGCTAGACTTGCTGCCCCAGCGTGTTGCAGTGGCAGGGTTATCGCCAGCAGTGAGATGGTCAACAGCAGACTTATGATGATCATCGCTGTTCGCCGGGTTGGTTTTTGTTGATTTTCGTGCATTAGTTTCTCCTTCATTCAAACTCGGTTAGTTGAATTAACCAAGTATAGCATGAAAGTAAATGGTTTTTCGCCAAAGATAAACCAACATTAATTTTAAGCAGGTGGTGTTCGGTGGGTAGACTTAAGTAAATTTTCAAGCAAGATGATGCTGTTGGCTAAATTGCGTATGGTATAGTTGCGCGTAAAGACCCTCAGCAGATAACAATTCTTCATGTGTGCCTTGCTCTACGATCTTACCTCGATCCAACACCAGGATCATATCAGCAGCAAGTATCGTACTCAATCGGTGTGCAATGACGATGCTGGTGCGACCTGCCATTACGTGTTTGAGTGCCTGCTGTATGAATCCTTCCGATTCACTATCCAGGTGGCTCGTTGCTTCGTCCAGCACTAGAATTCGCGGGTTCTTCAAAATTACTCTTGCGAGTGCGATCCGTTGCTTCTCGCCACCGCTGAGACGGTATCCTCGTTCACCAACAATTGTGTCGTATTGGTCGGGTAGTCCGTTAATAAATTCGTGTATATATGCTGCCTCAGCAGCTCGTTCTAATTCTGTTTGAGTTGCATCCGGTTTGGCGTAAAGCAGGTTTGTCCGGATGGTATCATGAAAGAGATAGCTCTCCTGTGTGACCATGCCGATATTGGCGCTCAGTGATTCTAAATTGATATCTCGTAGATCGTTGCCATCGAGTAATATTCGTCCGGATGTGGGGTCATACAGGCGTGGAATCATATAGGTAAGGGTTGTTTTTCCAGCTCCACTAGGTCCTACTAATGCTACCAGTTGTCCTGGAGAGACGTGAAAGTTGATTTCCACTAGAGTGACTGGTCGGGCCTGGTTACGATTCGAAAAATCACTTTCTTCACTGCTGGTGGCTGAGGGGTGATTAATATTCTCATCCCTTCCTATCGGGGTCTCTGGATGACCCTTTTCATGACTTGCATTCTTCTCCCGGGTACCATCCTCGTTATCTCCTGAGAGCACTGTGGTTACATTTTGAATCAAGCCATAGCGTTTAACATAGCTCAATTGGGAGTTTTCGATTCCATCGTACGAAAAAGTAACACCATCGAATACCAATTCCCCTTGCACGTCTGACAATTTGACCGAATCCGGCGCTGTCTTGATATCCAAGGGAAGGTCGATGACTTCAAAAACCCGTTCGAAGCTAACCATTGACGTAGCAAATGAGACCGGAGCATTGACTAGACCAGATAACGCACTGTATAGAATGCCCAGATAGGATCCAAGTGCGATGATTGTTCCGATTGTGAATGTATCGTTAATGACCATGTAACCGCCAACGCCATACATCAGTGCAGTACCAACAGCGGCAATTAGGCCGATAATAATGAAAAATTGTGCTCCGAGAACAGCTTGTTTTACGCCGGTATCTCTAACTTTTGCTGCGCGATTTTCAAATCTCTTCACCTCAGTAGAGTATCGACCGAATAATTTGACCAACATTGCTCCTCCGATGTTCAAGGTCTCGTTCATCATCGCATTCATTTGTGCATTTTGATCCATCTGTTGTCGAGCAACAGTCCGCAATTTGCCTGCCATCTGCCTTGCTGCAAGCATAAATAAAGGCATAATCGCCAGACAAACCAGCGTAAGTCGCCATTCAAGTCGTAACATAACAACCAGGACAGCAACTCCTTGAATAAGGTTAGTCAATATGTTGACAAGGGTGTTACTGATTGCATTTTGTGCACCGATGACATCATTATTTAGCCGGCTCATTAATTCGCCGAGCTTTGTATTGGTAAAGAAACGCAATGACATTCGTTGGAGATGAGCGAATAATTGTATTCTCAGGTCATAAATTACGCCCTCGCCAACCTGTGCATTCAATCTTCTCTGTCCAACTGAGATAACTCCTGTAATCAGCGGAATGAGTAATAATGCTATTGCAGCTATTGCAAGGCCTCTGGTGTTACCATCTGGTAAGATATGATCGATTAACTGACGGAGAATTAATGGTGTTATCAGATTGAGACCGGTTGTTAGGATGATCAATACGAACATTATCAGGATTTGCCAGGTATAAGGCTTCCCATAACTAAGAACCCGCATCAGCAAATTGCGGGTTATTTTAGGTTTTTCTTCGAGCGAACCAAAGAGACCGAACCTTCCACCACCATGCATCATTTTTCTATTACCATATTATCTATTTACAAGTTCACCTGCAAGGGTGCGAATTTTATTCCAGGCTGCTTCAACATGCCGATGTTCTGTATTGGTTTGGCCGACTACAAGGCGTAATGTATATTGACCGTTAAGTATGGTGTGGGTTAAAAATAACTCGCCAGATTGGTTTAATCGGGTCATTAATTCTTTGTTGACCTCGTTGTCTCCTTTCAGGCGGAAGCATACCAGGTTCAACGGTGCAGGCGCCATAATTTCAAATCGTTGGTCGCCTTTTATCCAGCCTAAGAACTGCTGGGCTAATTTAATATGGTTTCGAATATGATGCTGCAATCCCTCTAGACCGTAATATCGTAGCACAAACCACAATTTCAGGCTCCGAAACCGGCGTCCGAGAGAAATTTGCCAGTCGCGATAATCGATAACGGCCCCAGTGTCTGTCGCCTGGTTTCGTAAGTATTCTGGCAAAATACTCAATGCTTGAATTAAGCTGGACCGATCACCAATGTAGAAGCAACTGCAATCGAAATTGGTGAACATCCATTTATGGGGGTTGAAACAAAAGCTGTCAGCAAGATCCAGTCCTCGTAATAAGTATCGGTATTCAGGACACAATGCAGCAGTCCCGGCCATGGCTGCATCTACATGCAACCAGATACCATACTCTTGGCATATAGATCCAATTTCGATAATTGGGTCGATAGCATTTGAAGAGGTTGTGCCAATTGTTGCAGCAACAAATGCAGGCACCATTCCAGCCTCGAGGTCTTCTTCAATCTTTTTTCGTAAATCTGATGGGATAATTGCATAATTTTGATCAACCTGTATAATGCGGAGGTTTTGTCGGCCAAAACCAGCTATCTTGACAGCTTTTTCTATAGATGAGTGTGCTTGTCCGGACGCATAGGCGACTAAATTGTTTTTCATTCCATGTTCATTCGTGGATTGTTCAGTTGCGCGCTCGCGCGCAGCCAGGACAGCACAAAGCACCGCGCTGGATGCAGAATCTTGGATCACCCCTCCCCCAGATGAAGATGATCTAAATTTTTCGGGAAGGGCGAGCATTTCAGCGAGCCAATCCAGCACGTGTGTTTCCAGTTCGGTACAGGCAGGGCTTGTAGCCCACAGCATACCCTGTACACCAAGCCCCGAGGAGATCAAATCACCTAAAATCGCAGGTCCAGATGTATTTGCTGGAAAATAGGCAAAGAAGTTAGGAGATTGCCAGTGTGTGATACCCGGGAGTATTTGCCGGTTGAGATCAGCCAGAATATGCTCGAAATTCTCGCCTTTGACTGGGAACGATTCTGGCAGGGTTGAGCGTACCTGACCAGGTGCAACCTGCGATAGAACAGGGTAGTTTTCTACCTCCGAATAATAGTCTGCGATCCAGTCGATTACCATCTTACCGTACTCTCGAAATTCGTCTGGTGACATGTGATAGTTTTGTTTTTCTTCCATTTTTTACCTCAGATTTTATTGAGAATATCATTCCAGGCTGATATAAATGCGTTTATTAATTTTACCCTTGCTTTTATAATCGACTATTCGTATGTATCCAATTTCATCTGTACTATTGACGTGGGTCCCACCATCCGCTTGCAGGTCTAAGCCCACGATTTCAACCGTCCGAACATGGGAAATACCTTCTGGTAATAAATTAATTTTGGTGCGGATGAGATCGGGGATTTGGAAGGCTTCATCCCGCGGCAGGATGGCGACGCGAATTGGCCGATTCTGTCTTACCTCAGCGTTCACCGCATCCTCTATCTCGTGAACTAACTCTTTATGTAGGTTTTCGAACTCAAAATCCATTCGTCCATTCAAAGGATCCATGTCCCCACCTGTGACGGATGCTCCATAGTCACGAAAAATTACTCCACATAATACGTGCATTGCTGAATGAGTGCGCATTAACTTATATCGAAGGTCCCAATCGATCTGGCCTGCAACCGAAACACCCAAGGCTGGAAATGTGCTGGTGCTCTCCAAAAAATGGATTACTTCATCACCAGCCTTCTTAACCTTAATGACACTTGCTGCATTATCTTCCCACTTTAAATATCCTCTATCGCACGGCTGGCCACCGCCTGCCGGATAAAAAGCAGTGCTATCCAAGACAACTGCATTGTTTTCGGAATCAATTCTCGTTACAATGGCTTGAAATTCCTTCAAGTAGCTATCGGTTTGGTAAATCAAGCAAGTCATAGTTCCTCCATTTTAAATTCTAGGTGAGTTTATCATACCAAAGGGTGATAAAAGCTTACTTGCATATTCGATTTATTTAGGTTAAAGTAATTATCATGTAGTCTGATTTTACATGTATATTTAAGGAGGGTACCCGATGCCAACTGTGACAGATTTCTTCAACCGGATAATTGAGAACGTCGAAAAGGTCATTATTGGTAAGCGATCCATAATTGAGCTGCTTTCCGTTGCGTTGTTGTGCGAAGGTCATATACTCCTTGAGGACGTACCGGGTACTGGCAAAACGATGTTGGCAAGGTCCCTGGCAATCAGTATGGGGGGATCATTTAAGCGAGTTCAATGCACACCTGATCTGCTGCCAAATGATATAACAGGTGTATCAATTTATAACCTGCAAATGAACGAATTCGAGTTCAGACCTGGCCCGGTTTTTGTTAATATCCTGCTAGCAGATGAAATTAATCGTGCTACTCCTCGTACCCAATCAGCCTTATTAGAAGCCATGCAAGAGCAGCAGGTCACGGTTGACGGTATTACCCACCCGCTACCACGACCTTTCCTCGTTTTAGCAACTCAGAATCCCATCGAGTATGAAGGAACATTCCCATTACCCGAAGCACAATTAGATCGTTTCCTTATGCGGATTCCAGTGGGTTATCCGAGTTTTCTAGATGAAAAGACAATCCTATCGAACCTCAGATATGATCACCCGATCAACCATCTCGAGCCGATCCGATGGAGTTACGCCGAAGATAATTCGCTCACACCGTTAAGCATTCTGATCGATTTACAACGGATGGTACAAGACGTTTATATAGATGACACCTTACAAGAATATGTGTTACGTTTAATTAATTCGACGCGTAGCCATCCAGACCTGGCTTTGGGATGCAGTCCGCGTGCAAGTCTCGCGCTCTACAAATCCAGCCAGGCTCTGGCAGCGCTGCGTGGACGGGATTATGTCATCCCCGAAGATGTAAAATACCTGGCACCCTATACCCTGATGCATCGGATGTTATTAAGGTCTGAGTCGGAGCTGCGTGGTCGTACAACGGCAGGGATACTTCGCGATCTCCTGGAAAAAACAAGCTTGGAATTGGGCTCGAACTGACTTCAACTTAATGGGTGGTCTCTTCGTATTATTTATTATTGTTTTATTTTTATTAGCAGCGTTCACACGCGAGAATTTTATTTTATTGCTGCTTTATTTTATGGCGGGGATTTATGCAATCAATGCCTGGTGGAGTTTGCAAAGCTTAAAAAAAGTTCGAGCCTTAAGGAAATTTTCTACGCGTGTCTTCTGGGGAGAGAAAACAACTGTAACGCTGACAATTTATAATTCGGGTCTCCTGCCCATTCCTTGGTTACAGGCAAGGGAAGCTTTACCGATTATGCTGCATCCTGGTGGAAATTCCCATGAAGTGTTATCCCTTTCCGGGAAGAACCAGCATTCTTTTCTGTACTCTCTGGATTGTCGGCATCGCGGCTGTTTTCCACTGGGTCCACTGGATCTATTTACTGGGGATTTATTGGGTGTTACTCACACAAGAAAGCGCAGCATTCCACCTGATTACCTGCTCGTGTTTCCAAAAATCATTCCGCTTAGCCAGCCTCCTATTCCTTCGCTATCTCCATTAGGTACGTTACGCTATAAACAGCCAATTTTTGAGGATCCTTCACGGGTAAGAGGTAAAAGGGATTATATTTCGAGTGATTCACTCCGGAGTGTGGATTGGAAGGCAACAGCTATCATTCGACGGTTACAGGTGAAGATGTACGAACCTTCAATTGCCCTATCCGTTATGATCTTCTTGAATTTAAACTTGGCGGAATATGATTTTAAATTTCATTCAGAAATGACAGAGCTGGCAATCGTCGCTGCAGCTTCGCTAACAAATTGGGTGGTTCAAGCACGCCAATCGGTTGGGCTTGCCACAAATGGTCAGGATACCCTTTTGAATGATACCGATTCTCATGTTCTATTGCCATCTCGTGGGAGGAGTCAGTTATTGCGAATTTTAGATATGATGGCACGCTTACACGCCGTGAATTCTGAGCCAATAGTTGGGCTGATCCAACGAGAAAGTGTCCATTTGGGTTGGGGAACCACAATAATTGTAATTACCAACCTGCCGAATGAGACTTTATTTGATGGATTGTTACAAGCCCGTCGGCGAGGATTGCAACCGGTTCTTGTGCTTTGTGGCCCTGTTCCAGAATTGTCTGCCGTACAACAAAAATCCCGTAATTTGAAATTACCAATTTATCATTTGATGAATGAACAGGATATCGATATCTGGCGGCGATAAGCGAATGTCAGCGCAATCTCACTTAGATAATTTGTTGTGGAACCAGCGCTTCACGACGGTTGTAGTCCATATCATAGCCGGCGTAATGATAACGTGCCTGGTGGTTCCTATTGTGACAATCTTACAAAGGCTGGTTCCTGAGTGGCAATTCCTTTTTATGATCCCTTTTTGTTTCTTGCTATCATTAGAAGCAATGTTCGCATTACGAAAACTCAGAGGATATATATTTACCGAACCATATTGGATAACATACAGGCTGGTTGAGGGGGTAATTCTTCTTATCCTTCTTAGGTTAATCTTATATGGACAGGATGGATTTATTAGCTTCCTGAAAGAATTTCCCTCCTGGGGAAAAACCTTCATCCCCTCATTTTTTACTCTTGAATATTTCGGCGCCATCAGTATTGGGCTGCTTGTGTGGTTTTTGGGGACAAGGATCGCCGAATTCTTATGGCAACTGGAAGGTGATGAGCGATTGTTGAAAATTGAAGACGATAGCGGTGTGAGTGAAATCCGTACCACGGTTCGTAACCGTTTGGGCGGATATTTCATATCAGGAGGAGCTCTCCTAGTTATTTCAACTGCAATTATGCGTCTTGAATCCGAGGCATTCTGGGTTGATGTGCCTTTGGTCCGGATTAATGTAATAAACACGGTGTTTTATTTTATTTGTGGGTTGATCCTTCTCAGTCTGACGCAGTTTTCAATTTTAAGAGTCAGGTGGATCCTGGAGAAGGTTCCTGTTCAACGAGAGTTGCCAAAATTTTGGCTTGTTTATAGCGTAATTATTTTTGTTTTTGTAGCTGCCATTTCGATCCTTTTGCCGACAGCGTACTCTAGTGAGTTACTGGGCATCCTTCAATCATTGGTGAGCTTGATTTCAACCTTTATTTGGATTTTAGCATTGATCATTATTATCCCATTCGCATTGCTAATGAGTTGGTTGCTTAGCTTGATTAAAGGCCAACCTGTAAAACCGGCTCCAATACTCCCATTAGAGATCGAACCGATAATTCAAAGCAGCGACCAAATAAACCTTGCTTGGATCGAGAATTTGAAGGTAATTATATTTTGGGTTTTCCTTGTTGGTGTCATCTCATTCAGCATCTGGTTTTACCTGCACGAACATCCAGAGTTGATTGGTTGGGTAAAACAACTTACCATTGTGAAAGCCATAAAAACATTATGGTCGTGGATGGTTAATAATCTACGAAGAGCTCGAAGTGGGATAGGAAAAACAGTGAATTCGGTTGTCAATCGATTAATGGGTGGTAAACCAGATGACCAGGATTTAACAAAAGCTATTAAAGATCCGCCCGAGCAACTTGTCTCCTCGGCAGCAAATATTCTATTACTATCTCACTTTTCTCAGTTCCGGTGAGAGATATGGACTTCCTCGCCGAAAAAATCAAACCCCACAAGAATACGCACAAGAGATCACGAATACCTTAAACGATAAGCTCGATGACGAGCATTCGCTCGAAGGCAGCAATCCAATCAGGGAAAACAAGTATTTATCAAGGATAGGTAGGGAAAATCAGATCGAAATTATTCAATATTTATCAGAGCTTACAAATGGATTTGTTGAGGCAAGGTATAGTAACCATTCGATTAAACCACAAACAGCTAATATAGTTCATGTTGCCTGGATAAATATACGCAAGTGGTTTCGACGATTTTGAAAGTCTTTACACTCAGCATACCAAGCAAATCAATACCTACTTATTTCTGGTCTTCATCGAACCAAGATTGACAAATAGGTTAATGATTAACAGACTGCCAAAAGCAGCTAAAATGAGCGAAAAGCCAATGGATATAACAAAGTTTATCGATGTCGGATCGACTGTTGTTGCTGTAATGATTATTGGAAGGAAGCTCAATACACCTATTCCTGCCATAAATGAAAGAAACAAAATGTTCGAAGTTCGAAGTGTGAATGCGAACAGGTGGTGAAAAAGCTGACCAAATACGTGTCCAATTTCAGCTATCGATTCTACCGGATCGTCACCTGAATGTCCCGATTGAAGTCCTGAATCCTGGCCAGCCTACCAATTCGATTGGCGTAACTCCATCGGATGAATGGTGTGTTGCTTTGATAGGCTCCTTGTATGGCAACCGGCTTCGTGGTTTAAGAAAGTGTCGCATGATCAAGCCTCCTTAAACTAAGACGTCATTAATCATTATCGCGCAGTTGCGGAGGTATTTCAACCACGACTCGAGCAAGTTTAGCGATATAGTTGCGATAGACTGATCTATAAATGATAATCTCCAGAGGCTTCAGGTTGGTAGATAACTTCGACAACTTTGATCTTTCTAATACCATCAGGTACATTCCAATTAATTACATCGCCAGTTTTGAAGCCTAAAATGGCGGTACCGATCGGTGCTAAAACAGATAATTTTTCCTGCTTAAGATCCGCCTCGGTTGGGAATACAAGTGTAAACACCATCTCTTCGTCTGTCTCTACGTCAAGTATCCGGACTTTTGAGTTCATTGTGATTACATCTGGTGGAATGTCTGTTGATGAAGTTAAATTAGCGCGCATCAATTCTTTCTCAAGCTGATTGAGGTATTCGTTTCCTCGTTGGTCTTTGCGTTTTTGTTCATCAATCAGAGCGCGCAATCGGTCCATATCAAATTTTGTGATAAATATTGTACGGTTTTCCATTCCTTACTTTCCTGACTTTGGTTGGTGATAACAAGGGTACTCAACTTAGTTTTCACAGAGAGAATTTTAGGCATCACAAAAACCCTCAATTGCTATCTTACCATCTCTTTGGACAACACGCTATGCGCATAGCTTAATCCAATCGGATCTGATTGATATCAGTGGTATGATTATTAAGTCCCACAAAGTTACTGCCAATTTGATTTATGTATTGAATGACTAAATTTCATGGATTGGATACATGGTAATATAAATTATGATCAATTTGCTATATTACTATCCCCATGGTCATGAAGGTCACTCAGAAGATGGAAATCCTGAACGGCCACATCGTGTTGAGGCATTAGTACGAGGATTAAAATCGGCTGGTTTGTGGGATCAATTTCCAAAGGTCGATCCGATTAAATTGTCAACCAGTCTCCTGGAAAAAGTTCATTCACCTGAGTATCTTGAATGGCTACCTGAATTTTCATCCCGAGGCCAGCATATCGATGGGGATACATTTACAACTCCAATGTCATGGCAATTGGCATTAAATGCAGCTGGCGGCGCGGTTGCGATCACACAGGCAGTTTGGATTGCAGATGTGAACGATACTGGTAAATTAAGAGGTTTCGCACTTTCACGTCCACCAGGACATCATGCGAAGCGAAGAATTGGGATGGGTTTTTGTTTATTGAATAACATAGCAATTGCCGCTGAACATCTATTGAGTAGCAAATTTACCAATCGTACCAATGCTGATCGGCTGGCGATAATTGACCTGGATTTACATCATGGGAATGGCACACAAGATATTTTCTGGAGACGCTCAGATGTTCTGTATGTCTCGACCCACCAGTCCCCCCTCTATCCTGGATCTGGTGCATTGGATGAAATTGGTGCTGGTTCTGGAGAGGGGTATACAGTAAACCTGCCGTTTCCACCTGGCACTGGAGATGCTGGTTATACTGCAGGTATGGTTGAAATCATCTTGCCTTTATTAGATCGATTTGTGCCACAAATACTATTGATCAGCGCTGGCTTTGATCCTCACTGGCGCGATCCACTGGGTCATCTCCTCTTGACAGCGAACGGGTACAACCTAATGATCTCCCATTTGGTTGCTTGGGCTGATAAAAATTGCCAGGGTCGTATCGTCCTGGTCCTGGAAGGGGGGTATGATTTATCCGCAATTTCTGCATGTGCTCAAGGGGTGGTTGCTGCTCTTCTCGGGCAACCGTTTGATGATAGACTTGGTCCGCCAAATCATCCAGAAGGTTCTTCGTGGAGAAACGTACTTAAAAATGCAAGGGCGATTTGGAATACCTGACAACTCAAATTAGATTAAAATAAAAATCAAAACTAAAAGGAAATAATAAAATGGCTGATCAAATTGCTGTATTTATTGACTTTGAGAATGTTGCACTGTGGGCAGAAAGAGATTTTATCGATTTTGAAATCACCTCCCTCATGGAGTATTTACAATCCCGTGGCCCAGCAGTGGTTAAACGTGGGTATGGCGATTGGTCACGCTTTTCTCGCTACCGTGAAGAGCTCCTTAATAATTCGATTGATTTAATCCAAATTTATTCCGTGCGTCAAGGAAAAAATCGAGCTGATATCCGGTTGGCAATTGACGCGTTCGAAATCGCCCTAACCCGAGAACATATTCGTACGTTTGTCATCGTCTCAGGGGATTCGGATTTTGGTCCTTTGGTTACGAAACTGCGCGAGTATGGTCGCTACATTATCGGTATCGGTCCCCGTAGTATCTCACCAGATTTATTGGTACGTTCGTGTGATGAATTCGTTTATCTTGAAACGATATTAGGTCAATTGGCGGATAATGTTGAAGAGGGGAGCCAGGCTCGAGAATCTGCTCGTAATTTACTTAATAAAGCCTTACAGGCGCATGGGCAACGCGGTGAGCTTCCTATCCTGGCAACCAGACTGAAACAAACAATGTTGTTAATGGATCCCGCTTTTAATGAGGCAAATTTCGGATACACCCAATTCAAATCCTGGTTGGAGGATCGGCGTGATCAAGCCCGATTGTTTGTTAAGGACCTACAACTCTATGTTGCTCCTTTAGATTTTGTTGTTGCTGGTGAGATGGAGTTTGTGGTTTCAGAAATCCCTGGTCATCTAAGTGATTCTCAACCTCCGAAAGATAATATAGAAACTCATTATCGCCAGCTCTTCGGTCGTTTGCATATGCTCAATTCCGATTTGACCACTCGGAGAGATGTGCTTCGTGATCTCTATCGTGGATTGTGCGAGCATCCTGGTGAGTTTACATCAGACCAACTCCTTGATGAATTGCAATTACGGTACGATGCGCAAGGGTTAATCCGAAGCAAAAATATCTTGCGGGACATTTTACAAATTGCTTTCCGGCAACAAGCATTCGATTATGGCGAACAGTCAGCTTCCTTGTATACGCCAGTCTGGCTCGCTCCCGGTATAAATAGTGAGGCAGATTTTGTATCCCGTGCAGAATCGGATTACCTATATGCTGTAATTCGGTCAGGATTGGAAATTGATTATGGAGAATTAGCGTGTATTATTGTTAGCGATCGAGCTCAGGAGGATTACATTCAATTACTGCTCGATGACTTAAAAAAGCGTGGTCTGGTTGTTCGTAAAGGAAATAATTATCACCTTCCTGGGCGAGGTGTGATTCCGTTTCAAGGTGATCCAGCGCTTCAGGTTTTAATTCGTGATATCGAGTCAGTACAAATTCCTGATGGTATGACATCCTCAACAGAGACCGCTCATAGCCTTGCCAAGAAGGCAATGATGCAGCGCTCGCAAGATTTCGCAGCCTCTGGTCATACATATTTGCTTGCATGTCGATTGCAGTGGGAAGCGGTTGAAAAAGGCGATGCAGGAGCAACTGTAGAAGATCTTAGATGGTTCATGGCATCCTACGCGTCGGCAATTGCCGGAAAACTATCACAGGTCAACCGTGACTATAGCGGATCACGCCCATACTACATTGCTTTTTTTGCGCTAGTCAAAGAAGAAGATCCTTTATGGAGTCGGATGAGGGGATTAATCAATCCGATGTTATCCTATTATTGGGCAAACGCAGCGCGTGAACTCGAAATGAATGTAAGTTCCTGGAACCAGAGCATGTCTTCCCCAGCCCAAATTGCTTTTAATGCTGCTACAAACCCAAATCCTGACTTACGACGGTTGTGGCAAAAGATTACCCGTGAGCTGGCAGAGGTTAATCCCGGTTTACTGCGCCGTATCGCAAACCAGATCCAGATGAATCGTTCCGATGATCCAGAATATGCTCGTATCGCCGATCAGATAGATCAGATTATTGCATCTGTCAACCACGATTGACATCACATATTTGGTCGAAAGTTTGTAATTGGTTCTTTTGGATGTATTCGTTGGTTTTAGATTATTAGTTGCCTTTGCCATAGCGGGTATTAGTATCCTGACTTTGGTAGGTTTTCTTAATCGATTCTGGTACATATTCGACATAGCCTGCCAATTTCGTATTCAATATAGCTTATCCTTAGCAATTTTGGCTGTATTATCTTTGCTCGTAGATGCCTATAGTTGGGCATGTCTTGCCGTACTTATGGCTCTTTGTAATATGTTGGTGGTGATGCCACTTTTCATCCGAACGCCGTCAAATAACACATCCGAGTTGAAGAACGAATCTACATCTATCAATACTTTACTCAATCTGGAAAGACCTCAAACCAATGACGAGGCAATATTCTCTCTGTTAATTGCAAATGTATTACGGAGAAACCGCGATTACTCCGCATTACTTAACCTTATTACCGAGTATGAACCAGATTTTATCGGTTTGGTAGAACCTGACCAAGCATGGGTGGATGGCTTGTCGAAATTGGCTGAGTCTTACCCCTACCAATTTACAGTTCTGCGTACAGATAATTATGGTCTTGCAGTTTTTAGCAAATATCCTATACAACAAGGCGAGAACATCACATTTGGAGAAAAAAGTATTCCAACATTATTCGTCAAAATTCAGATTCGGGATATTTATATAACTCTACTTTTGACTCACCCACCACCACCCAGGAGCCAACATGAATTTAAACAGCGTGGAAAACATTTATCTGCATTAGCTGCCCTGGTTCGAAATGAGCCTGAACCCATTTTGCTCTGTGGAGATTTTAATTCCACCCCGTGGACACATTCATTACGAAATTTAGTAAAATTCAGTGGATTGGTTGATAGCAGTAGAGGGTATGGTTATCAACCAAGTTGGCCTGCAGGACGATTGTGGATGGGAGTACCCATTGATCACTGCCTGGTGTCTCCATCAATAAAAATAGTGGAGCGACGAATTCTTCGACCTATCGGATCAGATCATCTACCATTATTTGTCAGGTTTACACCTACCAATTCTCATTCCATATCGCTGTGAACTCATTATTTAAACTGCACCAATAAGATTTTTGATGTGGAGGATATCATGACAAAAGTAATCCTACGATGGGTAGAAAGTAAATTATTTATAGGCACGGACAGTAATGGTAATTCAATCGTCATTGGTCGAACGGCCGAAGAGCAGCATCCATGGGTCGGTGTAAAACCTTCAGAACTATTATTGTTGTCCGTGGCGTCATGTGCAAGTTGGGATGTTGTAGAGATATTGCTAAAGCAGCGGCAACCGCTAAGAGACCTGCGAGTCGAGACCTCTGGTGAACAGTTAGATATACAGCCGTATCGCTTCACTAATATCCATAATCATTATATTGTTTCAGGCCCGGTGAACCCAGAAAATCTTGACAAAGCTATCCATCTGGCCGAGGATAAATATTGTTCTGTAATCAACAGCCTGAGTGCTGAGACGAATTTCAGCAGCGATTTTGAATTATTGGAGTAAAATGCCAATTCAACTGACCGATCGCATGATTAGGGCATACGAGTATGCCTTTAAGTTACATGCTAAGCAGCGTCGCAAAGGAAGTGAGACACCTTACATTGCCCACTTGATGTCAGTTTCTGCTTTAATTTTGGAGAATGGCGGTGATGAGGATCAGGCAATCGCTGGATTATTGCATGATGCTGCGGAGGATCAGGGGGGAGAACAAACATTGACTGAAATCCGGATAAAGTTTGGAGATCGTGTAGCTGAAATCGTAGCAGGGTGTAGCGACTCATTCGAATTCCCAAAGCCCGCGTGGAGGACGCGGAAGGAGAATTATCTCGCTCACCTGTTTACTTCAGATCATGATATTTTGATTGTCTCGTTGGCAGATAAATTGCATAATGCACGATCGATTTTGTCAGATTTTCGCACGTATGGTCCAGTTGTTTGGAAAAGATTTAATGGAGGTCATACCGGAACTCTGTGGTATTACGAACAGCTGGCTATTATATTCAACCACTTCCTCCCGGAACTCCCCAATGACGACTGAGTTACTCCGCGTCGTTGATTTGATAACAGAATTAGATAAAGAGCAAGCTTGATTATCAATGGCAACAATACTGGTCTCTGGTTTGATTAATCTGGAAACCAATCTGCGAATAGAGCAATTCCCACTCGACTATTTCCCGGTAACTTATCCATTTCATGGGGTTCGTAGTCATATATCTGGCGTGGGGTTTAATATAGCCAAAGCATTATCTACTTTGGGTGATGATGTTCGCCTTTTATCCCTTGTTGGCGTTGATCCCGTTGGCAAGATGGCTTTGGAAGAGATAACCGACCTTGGGGTCGACTGTAGATACATTCTACCCTGCTTGATTGAAACCGCACAATCTGTCATCCTTTATGATCCTTTGGGAAGACGTCAAATCCATGTTGACTTAAAAAATATCCAGGATCAGCAGTATCCAGCGGAATTATTCAGTGAAGCGATTAGTGGATCAGAACTTGCTGTGTTATGCACGATTAATTTCTCGCGTCCATTATTAAGTTATGCAATTCGAGCTGGTGTACCCATTGCTACAGATGTTCATACTTTAGGCTCCCTCGACGCAGTCTATGAACAAGATTTCTTAGAAGCTTCGAAAATCCTTTTTATGAGTGATGAGTTACTACCAGATCACCCAGAAACATTTGCCCGGCAAGTTTTAAATCGCTTTGGAGTAGAAATCCTTGTAATCGGAATGGGCAGCCATGGTGCACTCATGGCTGTGAGGAAAGATGGTTTTCTGGGACGTTTTCCTGCAGTTTATACCCGTCCAGTGGTAAATACCATTGGTGCAGGGGATGCACTTTTTTCATGTTTTATCCATGAATACCTGGCATCCAACGGTGATCCATATCTGGCGATCCAAAAGGCAATGGTATTCGCTTCTTATAAAACCGGAGAGACTGGTGCTGCTCGAGGATTTTTGACACAAAACGAACTAAATGAGTTGTGCGAAGTAATAGATAAGCAAAATTAGTTAACAAAATCTTGATTACTAAACAGCCTGGCTTACCAGGCTCTCAAGTTCATTAGGCCTTGTAAGTGATCTGATCAAGTCAATTTATTAGCTATTTAATTGCATCTGGTAAATTACCTCAATTCTCGGTGTATTCGGACCAGATATCGAACCAGTACGCAAGGTATTTCCAACGCCCCCAATCTTGATAGACTTCCTGAGCAACTTTGTCAGAGGGATAATCATTATTGAAGTATTTCTTTCCGACAAAACTTCGGAATGCGGTGTCGATTGCCAGCTCGTCATAATGACCCAGCAACATTAATAAAGTTGCTGCTGCATACGGTCCGATTCCTTTTATCTTGAGTAATCGTTTCCGTAATTCGACGGTAGATATCTCAGAATCGACAAATTGATTAAGATTTAGTGAGTTCTCAGCAACCGCTAAAGATAAATCATACACATACTGTGCGCGGTAACCCATTCGCATTACCTTCGAGAATTCATCGAAGGTAATTTCATTAATTGCTTGAGGGGTTGGAAAGGCATGAAGCCTAGGATCTGATATTAGTGGTGCTCCGAAATTATCTACCATTCTGCGTACCATGCCTTTTGTTCCGCCCCATTGTACATTGGTCGTACAGATTGTCTTTACCAGATCTTCGTAGAGGGACGACGAGCGAAATAAATGCCCCAAGCCTTTTGTTAATCGAGTCCATTGCCCTCCTTTTTCCTGGCAAATATCATAAAAATTGCTAAGGTCTTCATCAATCCGAAACATATAGCCAACTCTTGTAGCTACCTCCTTTTCCTCCTGGATAGAGAGTTGATCTTGCGTATGGATTTGAACAGTAATAATCGGAACCCCGTTCTCATCATCACCACATATTTCTAATGCGATGACTTTGCCAGTGGATAATTGCTCTATTCTGGTTACCGAATGCTTATCCACATCCCAGGAGGTAGGAGACAACTCTACCCATCCACTGGCTGTGGCAGTTGCTGCGAAGTTGAAAGGAGGTTTTGGGAACAATTTCAGCGTGGTGATCGTCATGTGAATAAGTCCGTTATGATAAGCCAGAGGGAATCTGGTTATGTTATACTACCATTCGGTAGATGAATCACTTTTACGCAGGATTACTAATCTATACCAATAGAGGCTACCATTGAGGTGATATGATGAAAAATTTATTGATAAAACTAACCTTACTCGCTCTGATATCTACTCTTTTAATCGCGGCAAACCCTTGGTTGGCCAGGTTCACTGTGATTAATCAAACCAATGCGAAAATTTATCTAGTTCTTCAATCCGAAGATCATTTCTACCCACAATTAACAGCAAAACCCGCTAATCCTGACGCAGTCTACCTTGATTTGGATGAGCTGCAGGAGTTGCAAACAAGCCGATTTACGATAGAACGTGATGTATACCATGCGACTGTACACGCCTGCGGTGTGGTTGCGGAAGGGAAGATTGATCTTACCCGTAATTTACGTTTAAATTTCACTTCATGCGAAGATATGGTGCAATATACGCACCCACGGTATATGGGCGAACCATCGATGGAGAAACCGAACTGGTTCTTAACTCCAGGGTTGAGTGATTGGCGTTTTGTTTATTCCCAACCAGATTTGAGCACGTTCAACGAGGAACCTGTCGCACCCGGTCAAGAATAGCACGCTATCAAAAGGGAATATTATATTAGTAAATGGCTACTCGGATGAGTGAGCCATAGACGCCCATAACTTAAGATTTGTGGGCGTTCTTTAAATTGTCGATTTTGACCTGTAAATAAGGTGAAAAATATCCTTTATACCGTGTCTGTAATTCGGGCCGCATCCAATCATCCCCGCTTACCCGGCCTCTGCATAAATTTGAACCACATTGGCAATCGAAATCATCGTAGTGAGTGGAATCACTGGTTGCATAGTCGAAACAAACTTCCTCCCCGCTTTTAATATCCCGAAGCGCAACTAGAGCGATTTGACCGTCGAGTCCAGCATTTGGGTCACAAGAATGGTTAAAATAATCGGCGGGTTCAGACTCGCCAAATGGTGCAAGGTGTAATCCCTCCTCCACTTGGATTGCCTGATGTTGTTGGTAGTCCATTAACTGCGATAACTGATGAGTGGTGACAACTATTCCTCCAAACACTGCTAGAAGTTCTCCGCCCCGAATCTCCCCACAGGCAGATACCCCAAGAGTACCTTTATTCGGGGTAATTTTTGTGACTAGTTTTTGGGAAATGTAATGAGTAGGGAGCATTCTTATACACCAGCAGAGTGGAGCCCTCGTTCTTCGATCCATGCATTAATTTTTCGGCGTACGTGTGGAGAAAAATATCCCCGGTAACGCTCCCAAAGTTCAGTCAATTTCCAATCATCACCCGTGATCTGGTGCCTGCAGTTTGGCCCACCGCAAAGACAGTCGAATTCATTGTATGAACTTGCCTCGCTCATTGCATAGTCATAACATACTTGCTCTCCTTGAGCAATAGCGCGCATCGAGACCAGTGTGATTTGTCCACGAAGACCAGCACTTGGATTGCAAGAATGATTGAAATAATTAGCCGGCTCCATCTGATTAATCGGAGCGAGAAATAAATCTTTCTCTACTTGAACTGCGTGCAGCTCTCTCATAGGATCAGTCGATTTCAATTGGTCCAAAGTCAATATTCTTCCACCCCAGACTGCCAATACTTCACCTTTGGCGATATCGGCTATTGCAAAAACACCACGCAATTTACCTCCAGCGATTGGTAAATCTGTAAGTTTGACCGAGAGGTAATGTGTTCCTGACATTAATAATCGGATGGGAGCTCGGAGGTACTTTGCAGGGATGGCTTGGTTGGAACACTTCGTGTTTTCTCATTTCCAATACCACGCAACCACTCAGCAAATATGAGAACTACAATTGATACTAACATTATGACAGAAGCAAGTGAGACAACCAGGGGCAACCGGCTTGGAAAGCGTAATTGTGAGTAAAGATAAATGGGTAAGGTGGCTTGATTACCGGTCAGGAAAAATGCCAGGGCGAATTCATCGAAAGAAGTGGTAAATGACATCAAAAATGCTGATATTAATGCAGGGGCAGCGATTGGCAAAGTAATCCGCATCAAAGTCTGCCAGTAGTTTGCTCCCAGGTCCTGTGCGGCTTCTTCGAGACTTGGATCAAAGCCAGCCAATCGTGCTGCAACGATGAGCATCACGAATGGCATGTTGATAATAATATGCCCTAGCCCGACAGTCCATAATGAAAGGGGCATGTTTATTTGATCAAATAGAATGAGAAGTGCAACCCCAAGAACGACATAAGGTATCACAAGTGGCATCGCAGCTAAGGTTAGAAAGCTATTCCGTCCGGGGAAATTCAACCTGGCAATGGTAATAGCTCCCAAGGTGCCTAATATTGTCGCAATTAGAGATGATATAAAGCCAAGAATAAGACTGTTCTTTACTGCAGTAAGCAATTCGCGAGCTTGAAACAACGCAGAGTACCATTGCAGAGTAAAACCTTTTAAGGGGAAAGTTAATACCTTCGAATTATTAAAAGAAAAAATGATCAATATCGCAATTGGTAGATACAGAAACACAACAAACAACCAATAATAGATCCTCAATCCATGTGAGGGGGCTTTAAAATTTTTAATCATATCCCAGCAATGTCCGTAATTTTACCGATTTTGCTGAATATAAGCAGTAATAATAATACCAGTACGAGCAAAACAAAGCTCATTACAGAGCCCATTGGCCAGTTCAATGCACGGACGAATTGATCCTGTATTGCGTTTCCGTACATCAATCCTGTAACACCTCCAACAAGGTGAGGGGTGACCCATTCGCCCAGGGTCGGGATAAAAACAATAAAAAATCCGGCAATAACTCCAGGAATGCTTAAGGGTAGGGTCACGCGCAGAAAGGATTTCCATGGCGGGCTACCAAGGTCCGCTGCTACTTCTAGTAGCCTGCCATCGATTCGATCAAGCGAGGAAAATATTGGCAGTGTAACAAAGGGGATCCAGGAATAAATCAATGTGACCACAACGGCCGATTTTGTGTAAAGTAAAATGGGTTGTGCTTCATCAATCCATCCTAAGCCGAGAAGGATTGCATTTAATAAACCACCTGAGCTAAAGATTAACTTCCATGCCAGAATGCGCAATAAATAGCTCGTCCATGCTGGTACGAGTAAAATGGTCAACATATTGAAGCGTTTTTTTCCCGCTTTGAAAGCCAGAAAATAGGCAACTGGGTAAGCGAGCAAAATCGATATCAACGCAGTCACTAAGGCCATTAGCACAGATCGCCAGAGCAAGCCCAGGTACCCAGGTTGATTGAAGAAGATTTGATAATTCTCAAAGGTCCAACCCTGTTCACTATTGTCAAATGTCCCTGATCGGAAACTATACAAGAACATCATCGCCATAGGGATGATGAAAAGGGTAATCAAAAATATTGCCGGTGGACCGATAAGAAATAACGCTCGATTTCTTGATTTCATTTAGGGGGCAGCTTTAACTTCACTCCAAATATTTGTAAACAATTCTCGCTGGTCGCTGTCAATTGGCTGATAAAAAATTGTGCGAGTCATTAAGGTGGGGTCATCCAGCTTCAATTCTTCAACAAATTTAGGATCAAGCAATGGAATAGCAGCTTGATTTGATGGGCCATAACCAAGTGTATTCGACATATTTGCCATAGATTGTGGTGAAGTCACAGCATTTAGATAATCATATACAAGATCCAAGTCCTTCGCACTACTCGTTATTACGTATCCGCAAACAAACCCTAAGGCGCCTTCCTCAGGTGTGATGAATGAGATCGGAATCCCTTCATCTCGCAGAGCTATATACGATTCTACCCAACCATTTCCAGCTACCCAGACATCACCTGATGCCATTAAGCTCGTTAATTCAGTAGCATCAGCCCAGTAATTAAGCAAGTTGGGTTTTAGATCAATGAGTTTTTGTTTGATTGCCTCTTGCTGCTCTGGGGTTGTGTCATATGGGTCGAACCCTAAAGCGGCAGAAGTTGTTATCCAGGCGGTTTCACCGATATCCAGCATAGAAACATGACCTTTATACTGAGGATCCCATAAATCATTCCAGGAATCAGGTACTTGCTCAACCTTATCTGTGCGGACTAACAGCCCTTCTATTCCAAAATCCCAGGGTATGAAATACTGTACGCCATCTATCTGACCAATCTTTGCAAGGGAGGGATTTATATTAGACCAATGATCCAGCCGCGAAGTATCAATCGGTTGTATTAAACCGGCGCGCATATATTCACCGATCCATGGGCTACAGGGATGAATCATGTCGACCTCAAACCCGCTTTGAATTTTGGAATATGCTTCCGCATCGTCTGCAAAATAGCTAAAATCTACACTCGAATTAGGATTTTTCTGCGAAAAAGGTTCGAAGAAACTCGGATCATCATAACCAGCCCATTCGAGGATGCTAATGGTTCCTGTAGAATGATCGGATGTTTGTGATATTGATTCTCCCGAGGATTGCCCACACGCGCTCATTATTAGTGCTGTGACCACTGAGACGATGATTAGGATGCGTACATCTCTTTTCATGTAATTTCTCCGTTGTTAAAAATTCTATTACACACTACCCATTGAGAAGCCTGGCATGACCAGGATCCCACGATATTTCCACTTGATCGCCAGGGTGAAAGCGTGTTTCCGTGCCATTTAAATTCTGGAGTCTGGCGATTATTAGAACACCATTGGTAGAATCGATTACGTAGCGAGTGTCTGTGCCTAAATAATGTGCTTGAAGAATTTTGCCAGGAATGTAAGATAAAACCGGTTGTCCAGTGTAGGATTGTAAATTCCCGTTTACGCGAATTTGTACCTTCTCTGGACGAATAGAAAGAAACGCTTCTTGACCTGGCCTTAAGTCATGGTCAGCGTGTTTGGCGACGAGATGATAACCATTTACAATAATCGTGTTGAGCTCGCTGGATAGATTGTTTACGATACCAGGGATGAAGTTCGTTTCACCGATAAAATCTGCAACAAAACGATTTACTGGATTTTCATATATTTCCTGTGGAAATCCAATTTGTTGTATAACGCCATCCTTCATGACAGCAATGCGATCAGACATTGTTAATGCTTCCTCCTGATCGTGAGTTACATAAACGAATGTGATGCCCAATCTGGTCTGGAGGGATTTTAGCTCCACTTGCATGGCTTTACGTAATTTCAAATCTAGTGCGCCTAATGGTTCATCCAATAAAAGGACTTTAGGCTTCTTAACCAAAGCGCGAGCCAAAGCAACCCGTTGTTGCTGACCACCAGATAATTGGTTTGGTCGCCTTTCTTCCATTCCCGGAAGTCTCACCAGCTCTAATATTTCGTTTACTCTCTCGCGTTTGTGTGTCGAGGGGATGCCATCCATTTCTAGACCAAACGCTACATTTTGGAAAACATTCATATGAGGGAAAAGAGCATAATTTTGAAATACAGTGTTCACGGGGCGTTTGTGAGGTGGTAGATTATCCTGCCGTTGTCCTGCGATAATTATTTTTCCTTGAGTGGGGGACTCAAATCCTGCGATCAAGCGTAAAGATGTGGTTTTACCACAACCGCTGGGACCGAGCAGCGAAAAAAACTCTCCTTCACTAATTTGAAGAGAGACATTATCTAATGCAGTAACGGTTCCGAACCGTTTAACTACATTCGTGAATTCGATGGCTGTCGCTGCCACCTTGTTCCTCCGTTATGATTTTGATCCGGTTCAAGATCATCATTATCCGAAACTTAATCAGATCAAGGTTTGCACTATGATCTATTTTCAACTGAACATATCCTGCGTAGCTCTGATCTCTATATCTGCTTTTAAGGTTTTCAAAATCAAGAAGGTGTGAACACTCAAAACCCCAGGTACCTTGCGCAGGCTTTTGTTTAGAAACTGACTGAGATGTTGACGATCTTTACACATCACTTCGACGATTAGGTCATACTCACCGGAAACCATGAGCAAGTAGCTAACTTCAGGGAAAGCCGCGATTGCGTCGGCGGCACTCTCGACATCTGCTGGATGAACAGAAACTCCCATGATAGCAGGAGCGTCAAAACCTAGATGGTATGGATCAAGTTGACCAACAATTTGGATCACCTGTTCATCCAGCATCTTGTAAACGCGATTACGGACAGTACCTTCAGATACCCCAAGCAATAGAGCAATCTCGGTATACGGCTTACGACCATCACGTTGTAATTGCGATAATATTGCAAAATCCAGGTCATCCATGATATATTCCTATGAAATTCGTAATCCTTCTATTATTATATAACGACATTCGTAGAAATTCCATTATATTCGTAAGATGTTACTTTAGATTTTAGTTTATTAGGAATTATCTCTCTCCTGGCAGATTTGAATTGCATTCGAAATCTGTTGTTTGAGAAAATTATTTAACGGTATAATTTTACTTATGGAGAACATACCCGATCCCAATCCCGCTCGAGCCCGAGCCAGTTGCTGAAATCCCTGAACAAGCCTCAGTCAGTGAAGTTGATCTCGCTCGCGCACAACAGCGCAGTACACTGATTATTATTGGTATCGCTCTGATCTTCCTCGTAGTAGTTGTTGGATCTTTCGTTCTCCTAATGAAAGCTCCTGACACAGCGGTTGCTCAAATACGAGATGTATTTATAATATTTCTCGCATTGCAATCCCTCTTGATCGGTTTTGTGCTTGTTATTTTGATGATCCAATTATCCCGATTGATCAACCTGCTTAATAACGAAATCAAACCAATCCTTGAATCAACAAATGAAACAGTGAGCAATCTTCGTGGAACCACAACCTTCTTGAGTGAGAACCTCGTTCAACCTGTTATAAAGATGAATGAATACCTGGCCGGGATCACCAAATTCCTGGTGCTCACTGGCCTGTCGTCGTCCTTCGAAACAGCGTAAAGCCAAATCCTAAGCTAGACAATTTCAATAAAGGAGATGAAGTATGAACAACAATGGCGAAAATTTCATCAGTTTCTTGATCGGTTTCATCGTTGGGGGGTTAATTGGTGCGGCCGTGGCTCTACTTTATGCACCGCAGTCCGGTGAAGAAACCAGAGCTCAGATCAAAGAAAAATCCATCGAAATCCGTGACCAGGCATCTGAGCAGGCTGCTGCATATAGAGCTCAGGCTGAAAAGCAGATAAGTAGCCTGCGGCAAAAGGTTGACGAGCTGCAGGTAAAACTGTCCAAAGAAGTTAAGTCACTCGAAGACTCTAATCCTACCGCAGCCGCCTAGGAAATCCTATCCTGCCAATTTAAACCAAAATGACATGGTCAGATCTGACCATGTCATTTTTGCATTCCGAAACGATTATTAAGCCAGGTACTCACTTATGACATCAACAGTGCCTCGTAAAACATCGCTGGCCAGTACGCTTGTGCTATTCCCCAGGTTCTCTGCGGCGCGTATCCCACCCTGTGCGTGTATCCATGCTGCAGCAACTGCGCTGTTAAATGGCGAAACACCTTGAGCAAGCAGTCCTACGATCATCCCGGCTAAAACGTCTCCTGTCCCAGCCCGGGCTAACGCTGGATGAGCTACCGGGATCACTGCCACATCACCATCTGGATTTGCAATAACAGTAAATGCACCTTTTAGTACTACGATATGTTTCCATCTAATTGCAAATTCCTTGGCGACTTCTAAACGGTTCGATTGAATATCCTTTATGGGAATTCCGCTAAGAATGCTCATTTCACCGGGATGAGGTGTCAGCACACAATTCCCAGGCAATCGATCGTGCCAATTCGATAAATGCGTAAGTTGTTTCAAGCCATCAGCGTCGACGACGGTAGGGGGTAGTTGATAGCTTAGAGCTGTAAATTCATCTCTCAATGCCCATTGGTCTTGAAAACCTATTGCTCGTGGCGTTTTGCCAGCTAGAAGTCGTTGCAAAAATCGGCTTGTTCTCTCCTCAAGTCCCAGCCCTGGTCCAATCAATACGGCTGACACAGTATTGAGTTTTTCAGCAACAACCTCAGCGGCACCTTCGTCGATTACCCCTTCCGCCTCCGGAAGTAATAGCCAGGTTGCCTCTGGAAATTGACCAGCCAGTGGGGTATGGAGAAATTCCGGGACGGCTAAAGTAACCAACCCAGCTCCGATTCGATAAGCAGCTTGTCCAGCCAACCAGGCAGCTCCAGTGTAATTCAGTGAACCGGCAATAATTAATGCTGTACCAAATGTACCTTTATGCGCATCGGGTGGGCGTGCAGGCATCACCATTCGAACCCAATTTGCATCTGGTACGAAAGAAGTAACTGCCTGCCAGGCGGGTAAGCGCTCAATTTGTCCTGGCTTGCCAATGCTCACCAGACTGAGCTCACCTGTGAGTTTTGCCGCCGGGAATTTGAATAATACCTGTTTAAAAGCTGCCATTGTTACTGTGAAATCTGCTGGAATGGTTTCAGGAGCAGCCTTTCCAGTGTCGCTGTCAATTCCAGATGGACAATCCACAGCAACTACCACTGGTGGTTCAGGTAACTCAATGATCGTTTTTCGGACAAAACCCAATAGCTCTGCTAAGTTCCGATTTCAACGGCAACCGTAATCCAGTCCCTAAAACCCCGTCAATCATTATGGCATGTTCGTTAACAATCTGACCTATGTGAGATAAATTTTGCTCACCTGTCAGGTTGAAGATTTTTCCACCATGTTGCTGCAAGTCGATGATGAGCGGATCATCCAATCGTCGCGGGCGAGCCAGGTAAGCAGTTGTCAGGCCAACCTTCCTTGGCCAACCTGGTTAATGCTATTAAGGTATCGCCACCATTATTTCCTGATCCGACCAGTCCGCAGACGCCTCCAGATCCTAGATATCCAAGCGACTCCAGGATTTCATCGGCAAGTCCCCGACCAGCATTTTCCATCATTTCCTCATAGGTTAAGCCCTGAGAAACTGCCTGTTGTTCTATCGATTGCATCTCGGCAACTGAAACTAGTTTCATGTGTGACCTTTTTGGTAACTTATCGATCGCCTGTATAACCGGATCATGGTGGATACTGCAATATCAGACTGTAGGAGTTGGTTCATCAGAAAAGGATGTACAGCAATATATTTTCTATGTACAAATATCCGATCAACACCACTTCTCCGAACACGACATTCTATGATTGTGCCTAAAGCAATCTGGAATTGATCGATTATCTCTATTGGCATCAATACCGGTAAAAGAGGTTCGACTTCATCTTCGAGGTAAGGGCTACCAAATTTGGGTATCCTTCAACTTCATGGATTTCATCAACCTTGATTTCAACGATGTCAAATCCCTGCGGCTCATCGCTCGGTCCAATGGTTAGAACCTGGCCAAGCACCACTGCCCAGTTTTCTACAATTGAAGTGGTCATTGAAAATCACCTTTCTTTCGTATCTTCTAAACTCAGTAATTATATATCTTGGATACGAGTAATTTCAATCTCAGTCTTTTCGATGCCCCAGGTACTCAACAATTGTTCTTGCAATTGGTTGACTGGTTTGCTCTTCATAGTAACTGAATGCCGGCATTGGATTGACTTCGAAGCAATACCAGATCCCATCTGGTGTATGCTTTCAAATCTATACCACATAATGGCAAATTCATCGCTACAGCCAGCGTATGACAGGTTTGTTCTATCGATTTCTCGAGTTGGACAGGATGAATTTGAATATCCATATCCTGGAGATTCGCATATCGGTAATCAATAGCCTCTGTCTTTATCTGGCAGGCAAATAATTTATCTCCAACTACGTGAACACGATAATCAACGCCGGGGATGAAAGCCTGGAACTGAGTTGGGAGATTGCGAATTTTCTCTAGCTGTTTAAACTGTGATGGTTCAATTTCCGTAACAATCGATCGTTCTGCACTTATCGATTTATAAATGACCCTTTGGTGTCGTTTGATAAATTGGAAAACGACATCCGGTACATTGGTTATTAATGTTTCCGGTACACGAAAACCACAGGCTCTAATGATCTGCGCCTGGTAAGGTTTAGAAAGATTTGACGCCATACAGCTGTTACGATTTATAACTTCTGCCTCGAGTTACCTCAAGCCAATCCTGGAATACCTGGTGAATAGTTTTGAGCCTATTTTGATTTTCGATATCCTCCAATTTCAATGTTTCAGTCGGAGATTTCATTTCGGGCAGGCTAAAAACATCCATCATCCGGTTAAAAACGCCCGTAAAATCGTTCAAATCGTGTGTCATCCCATCCAAAATGAGTTCTCCAGCCAACCCTGGGCGAGATTGGTGAGCATCAAGTCTATATTTCAACTTGTACCTCACTGAGCTGCCGTTGGTTGAGCACAAGATAAGGAAGCCCAATTTTATTGGCTGCCTGGATGACCAGGTAGGTCGGTGCTTCTGAGGGGATACCACAGATTAATATCATGGTAATCCAGCCTTAGCTTCTAGAAATTTGATTATCGATTGCAACTGCTGATCAGTTACCGGATCGGCGAGAGCATCGCCGTGGTCAAAACGCCATTTACCATCCTCAAAATTGAAGTAAGTTCGGAGATATTGGCAACCGGAGAACTGCTGTATTCTGATAGTCCAGGCTGTGATTCCCCGTAACTCATCGTCAGATGGTCTGGTACTTCCTGGATCGAGCTCGATAGATTTGCCAATTACAAGCATAGACATGCTTGACTGAAAGTTATTCCGTGGTTCCGATTGACTGCTTTGTTCGAAAGAGACAGTTGGAATTCCAGCTTTCATCGCGTGAGCAATCCATTCTGCTCGCGAGAATCCAGGACCTGCCAAATTGCGTGGGCTTGGTTTATTTATCAACAGATCACTCAAGCTCTGCAACCAACTCAACCACAATGCGGTCATTTCCATCTCAGCATAATGCCGGTTTACCTCCTCAGAGTTCGTGAAATGAAGCATGGGTGCAAAATGGATGCGGTTGAAAATAACAGTTGCTTTACCGATCTGTAAACTTTTACCGTTTGCAAGTTGAATGCTTGTCTCAGGTAAAGATGGGGCAGGGTTATCTAATAATTGATGTATCCAAAATGGTGCCATTGCCAACAATTCAGCAACAACAAGCTGAATGTCTTCTTCTGGATATTTTTTGCGAAGGCGCGCATAGACGCGTATAGCCATAACATCGTGTGAATGCGCAAGGAGTAGAATTTTCAACATAACTGATTCTAATCACTTAAGTAGCACAGGGGGTCATAAATTTCATCATTTCTCCGTAGGGTTAAAGGTTAAATAATCTCCGCGCTCTGTAAGCCAAAGCGCGGAGATAGCAGGAATATATATCCAGGGTATGGTCTACTTGACTTTTATCGAAATCGACCATTTACATATAACGGTACTGCCACTGACTAACGCCCAGGTTTCACCATAGCTTCCAGGATCAGCCGGCGAGAGCATGTCAATATAGATTGTTATCTGATCGTTTGGTACCACAAGGCTAGGAAGATCATACAAACCTTCTCCCTGGTGTATCTTGACACCATCGACTGCACTGATAAATTTAATATCAATCGACGAGGGGTTCCAATCCGTGGATCCGATATTTTTCAAGACAACTTTCATGTCAAAGTCAGCTTTGGGTTTAAATTCAGTTCCCGCAGCAGGAGATAGCTCTATTATTTTGCACACGCTCGATTCTGAAGTAGGTGTTGGAGTAGTCGATATCGGTGGCATCACGGTAGGAGCTATCGCGGTTGCAGTGGCAGAGTTGACAACGCGGATGGTTACATATGCAGCGGAAACCCACCCTTTTCCTTCTTTGGTCACAGATGTAGGCAATGCAAAAGCAAGCCATTTGCCGTCTTGACTCTGGTCTACAATCACTCCAGTGGTGCCGGCTGCCAGTGTTCCAAGAGAATCGTATTCTTTTCCAGGTCCATCATAAATATTGACCGGTTCAGTTGTGGTGCCAATACGTATACTGCCACTGGAGCCACCGCCGGGCGTTCCGGTTGTGCCCCCTGATGGCGGAGTAATCACTACTGTTGTCCCTGGAGCACTTGCGGTAGGCAGATTATCTGCATTGACTGCCACGAGGAATTCACTGAAGACCCAGGCATACCCATCAGGATTTACCGTATTCGGGATGCGCAATTGCCACCAGGCACGATCTGAGCTTATACCGGTAAGTTCTATCACTGATCCGCCAGGGATGGTTCCTAGAACTGGATAATTTACACTTGGACCGGAGCGCAAATTAACCGTAGTAAGGGTTGTCCCGCTAGCTGCGCCAGCAGGGGGAACAGGTGGTGCAATTACATCTGGTTCAGCTGGTGCGTCGATGGTCGGAATATCAAAAACATTTCTCGGATTTGTAAAAGCGGTTGATAGCCAGTCAGTTACTGTATTCCCATTCAAGTTTGTTTCGATTGCCCACCATGAACCATCCACACTGCTACCAGTTACGCTGGCACTGGATCCAGTAGTAGCTACCCCAACAGCAGAAAACTGCTCGCCTGGGCCACTTCTCAAATACTTCGGCGCGAGCAGACTCAATTGAGGTGCACCTTGAACCGGTGACGTCAAATTTGCAGGTGTTGGAACAGGTGCTGAAGGTTGCGTTGGCACTGTGTCAGCGCCTGAAGGTGTTACATCACTTGCTGAGATCCAACCAAGGCCGAGTGGTGCACTGGGCAATCCGATTGTCCACCATGTGCCATCCTGGTTTTTCCCTGATATCAGTACGGATGCGCCAGCCGGCAGAGACCCATAGACCGGAAATGTGTCACCCGGCCCATTTCTTACCAGTGCATTATTTACCAGCTGCCCAGAGGGTTGACCGTCTTGAGCTGGAGAGGCGTTTACAAGGGGCGCTGGACTTAATACTAGGTTTCCGGCATCCATGGCTAGATTCAGGTAAAGGATACCGTTCTGCATGACATAAGTGGCTGTTTCGTTCAAGCGATTAACAAACTCATCAGCAAGTGACCCCGTTGGACAGGCTACTAGAGTCATCTGATTGACCTCAATATTTAAAGCGCTCTCAGCCAGAGTGAAGGTTCCACCAATCTTATTGCAATCAGCAGTCCCGGTAATCGTACCATCAGGGAGGAATTGAATGGCATAGCTGAATGGTGAGTCGACTTCTACAGTTGTGTCATTGCTATAATCAGCTCTCACCCAGTTCCAAATTGATCCAACGAGCTCAGTCTGGCTGTAGTCTACTGAGGCAGCGGTGGTTGGTTCATCAGTAAATACCATGTTTCCGGAATCAGCTTGAAGCTGGAAGATTAAAGAGTTTTCCTGCCATAGATAACCCGATGTTTTTCCGAGAGATTCCAGAAATAAATCCGCCTGCGATTCCTCAGGGCATGCCATAAGCGTTGAGATGCCAGGTAAAATCGTAAGTTTTTCATCTACGACAGTATACGAACCTGCAATTGTGTTGCAATCAGCGATTCCGTTGTAACTGCCATCGGGGTTAAAAGTAATAGAATATCGGGTAGGATCATCACTTTCAACAATACTGCTGTCTGGCAATTCATTACGCAGCCAGTACCAGGGAATTCCCACAAAGGGGAGAGTCGAATAATCTGGCAGACTTGCGGTCGGAGCAGGAGTATCCGTTGGTAATAAGGTGGTTGCAGTAGGAATGACTGTTGTAGCATTCGTGCATGCACCAAGGACGACACTGATGATGACTAATATAATCATCAATTTAGGCAATTTATTTGAGATTTGCCTGATTTTAGTAATATTTTTGATCCGCATTAGGTATTCTCCTTTATTTATGAATCATAATCCAAAATTAAATCTCCCAGCAAATAACCAATTTAGCCAGGATAATAATGGATTATCTTTGTAGACGAATTCAGTTTAGATTTAGTTCCTTCAGTTTTTATTCTATCATGTGGGTTAGCCACTTTTTTCTAAATATTCAATATGAAAATTTTATGGATTTATGTTCGTGTTATAAAGGAGCGTAGATTTAACTCACAAGTGCAACTTTGATGGTTGAAAGAGGGCAAGCTGGTGTAGGATAAGCCTCTCAAGACCGCCAAGTCAAAGGAGTGCTCATGAGCTACAAACAGCTTGCCCAGGAACAAAGATACCAGATATATGCCTTGTTGAAAATGGGTCATAATCAAACGGAGATCGCTGCAGTGATTGGCACGCATAAATCCACCATAAGTCGCGAGCTGGGCCGTAACAGCGGACTGCGAGGCTACCGGCCCAAGCAGGCTCATCACAAAGCGCTTCGTCGCCGCAATCACAGTCGAATGCGCATCCTGCGAGACATGGGAGCTGATCGGAGACATGAGAGCTGCATCGAAGCGAAGCTGCGGTTTGGATCGGAGCCCTAGAGCAGGTGTCGGGGTGGTTGACCAGTAGGCAGCATGTCAACCAAGTCAGCCATGAGTGGATTTACCAGTACATCCTGACGGACAAACAAGCGGGAGGCGATCTGTATCGTCATTTGCGCTGCCAAAAGAAACGGCGCAAACGCTACGGCAGCTATGACCGGCGCGGCCAGCTGCCAAACCGGGTGAGCATTGAGGAGCGACCGGAAATCGTCGAGAAACGCCAGCGGATCGGTGATTGGGAAGTGGACACCCTCATTGGCAAAGGGCATCGTCAGGCCATTGTCACCTTGACAGACCGTAGTTCGCGTTTCGCCTTGCTGCGCAAAGTGGATCGGCGCACTGCCGACCAGGTGGGCGATGCGGTGATTGGGCTGCTCCAACCAGTTATGGATCGTTTGCATACTCTCACCGCAGATAATGGCAAGGAATTTGCTGAACACGAAAGGATCACCCAAGAACTGCAAGCGGATTTCTTTTTCGCTCATCCCTATGCTGCCTGGCGAAAGAGGTGCGAACGACGAACATGAATGGTTTGATCCGACAATACATCCCGAAGAAGTATGATCTCGCTTCCGTCAGTGATGTGGATGTGGGATTGATTATGAACCGTCTGAATCATATCGTCCCAGAAAATGCCTTGATTTCTTGTCTCCTTTTGAGGTATCTCTTTGATCAGTCTGTTGCACTAACAAGTTAAATCCAAGGAGTATAATAAGATATGAATTGATGGAATTGAAGTAATATAGGGGATTATGTAAGATTAACCCGAGAACAATCATCGATCATTAGCTTGACCAGGAGGAAAAATGAACACTCTCACATCTCCCTTGCTTACCAATCTTGTTACCATTTATCACGAAGCAAATAAAAACAATGATAATGACTGCTGCATGGTCGCTCCAAGCCCTGAGTTGAGTGAGCAAATTAAGCAAGAGTTGAGCCGGCTGAAGAAGCGCGTTCCAGGAGTGTTGAGTGGTATGGTTCGGGTAAAGGATCGTGAAGCACCCGGTCTAAATGATGGGTTGATTTACCCTGGTGAAATGTTCACATTGGGTACGCCAGTGAGAAAAATACGCAATGCAGCAATGCAAAGGACACCTTTGCACGGGATTGTACGTGCGTGATTGTTGTTCTTGCTCAATTCACTGATAAGACCATGACCCAATCAAAGCAGCATTTTCATGATTTATTTTTCTCTGAGGGGGTTTTGCCGAATGGGAGCGTTCAGGAGTATTTCAAAGAGGTAACGAATGGGCTGGTAAACCTCCAGGGTGAGGTGGTTGGTCCATATACGCTCCCCTTAAAAATCACTCAGTATGCCAACGGAGCTTCCGGTACAGGATCGAGTTTACCAAATGCCCGTCAAATGGCAAAAGATGCAGCGATCGCAGCCAACCCTCAGGTGAATTTTGCTTCTTATGATAATGACGGGGATGGATTTGTGGATGCCTTCATTGTTATACATGCAGGAGCAGGCGCTGAGCAAACAGGTAGTAAAACCGATATATGGTCCCATAAATGGGTTTTACCCGGATCAGCTTACTCTGCTGATGGAGCGAAGATCTACGCCTACCTGACCGTACCAGAGGATTCTAAGATCGGTGTTTGTGCGCACGAGCTTGGACACCTGTTATTTGGTTTTCCCGATCTCTACGACACTGATTATTCTAGTGAAGGAATAGGAAATTGGTGCCTTATGGCTGGAGGCAGCTGGAATGGCGGCGGAGATATCCCTGCTCACCCATCAGCTTGGTGTAAAGTAAACCAAGGTTGGGCTCAAGCTGTCATCGTAAAGGAAAATGGTACTTTGAATATTGATGATATCAAATCTAGCCAGAAAGCTTATCGATTATGGAAAAATGGAGCTGCTGGGAGTGAATATTTCCTGGTAGAAGATCGGCAGAAAACTGGTTATGATCGATTGCTCCCTGGCGAAGGTTTACTGATCTGGCATGTTGATGAGTTCATCGAGTTCGAATTCAGATGAAACGCATCCAAAGGTCGCTTTAGTGCAAGCAGATAACCAACGTGACCTCGAAGAGGGAAATAACCGAGGCGATCCCGGTGATGCATTTCCGGGCAGCAGCAATAACGTGACATTCAGTCCAAATAGCACCCCGAACTCTAATTCCTACGCGCACGCTGATACGAATGTTTCTATTACTAAAATTAGCGCAAGTGGAGCGACTATGACGACGCAGGTCGCTGTAAAACCAGCGAAATCAAAGGAGACGAAAGAGAGTAAGAAAGAACGCGCTAAGGAGAAGGAGAAAGAAAAGGAGTTTTTCAAAGAGCTCTTTGATTGGAAATTAAGTTGGGAAACACGAGGAATAAAGCCTAGCGAAGCACCTGAAATGGGTTATCCGCCTGCTATGGATGTTGAAGCGCGCGTTGCAGCGTTGGAAGCGCGCCTCACTGCCCTCGAACCGTTCATTGATGCATCTCAAAGACCGGATTTGAGATTGAGTGCACTTGCAGATGAACCTGACATCGAGTTAATCCGTGGCGAAATTGAAGATGACATACTTCGTGCAAAACGGTTATACGATACCAAGCCTCGAGAATATTAAGCAGCAACGCGCTGTTTATCGAAGTCTGTTTGAACAACAATAAACCCGGTCCGACCGGGTTTATTGTTGTTTGGAGTGTGCAGGGATAGTAAATCTAATTCTGTTGAATTCCAACTATTCGATGGTTACAACTCAGGTAACAGGTAATCATATGCACTTAGTGCAGCTTTTGCTCCTTCGCCTACAGCTATTAATACTTGCTCCGCGAATCCACTGGTCACATCTCCCGCGGCAAAGATACCAGGAACGTTGGTACGATTCCCGCAATCCACTTTGATCCGCCCAAAACTATCCAGTTCAATGAAATGTGCAACCATTTTTGAGTTGGGGATGAGCGCCATCTCGACAAATATACCATCGGTTTCAAGCTCGATTAATTTTCCCTTTTGATCACCTAAAACCAACTCGCGAGCAAATTGATCGCCTCGAACCTCACGCACATCGTAACCCTCGAGGATAGAAACATTATCTGCAGCACGGAGCTTTGAACCAAGCGGAGTATCTAAATGGTTAAATTTCTTCGCGACCATATACACCTTGTGTGCAATGGTGGACAGTTCCGCTGCAGAACGGCAAGCGAGTTCGCTATCACCGATGACAGCAGTTGTCCTATCGATGAATAAAGGTGCATAGCTCAAAGCTGAATAACACAGCCCGCGCATGATGAATTCTTTCTCGCCCGGGACTTTTAGTCGTTCTTGTTTTGTACCAGATGCAATAATCACTGCTCGAGTAGATAGCTCTTCTCCTCCGGTTGTAGTAACCAAAAAGCCATCACCCGCCTGATCTACTTTTTCTACTCCCTCCATTTTGCGCGAGAAGTCAAGATACTCTAGCTCGCTCTTAAATTTATTCACAATCTCCAAGCCTCGGATTACAGGATAATCATCGATCCAAGGCAGGTGAAGACGATAATTCGTTTTTCCCCCCAGGTCTTTCGGTTAAGAGAAGTACATTTAATCTTTTTCGGATCGAATAAACGGCTGCTGTCAAACCTGCTGGTCCACCACCGATGATGATCAGATCGTACATGTTGACACCTCGCTTGTTTTGTAGGTATGAAATCTTATCGTATGGTCCATATTACGGTACATTATTCGGTTAAGTTTCGGGGGGCTCTGGTATAAAGCCTTCCTCCATCATCCGGCTTGTCAGTAAACGAGACCGTTTAATGATTTGGGTCGCCTGATCAAAAATTTCTTTTTCTGAGAGGGTCTTCCGAGCGATTCCCAATTCAATCGCTTTCATCCCTACCGCAGCAGCTTCTTTTGGATAAACCTCCCAGTCATCCATCGTGGGGAGAATATGATCTTCATCGAGGTGATCTCCCACATGATTGGCCAGTGCATTGGCTGCTGCAAAACACATTTCATCTGTGATCGTGCGGGCTCGAACGTCAAGGGTGCCTCGAAAAATTCCTGGAAAACCGAGTGAATTATTCACCTGATTTCGGGAAATCAGAACGACCTGTCGCAACAACGGCTGCTCCAGCTTCTTTGGCTTCCCATGGCCAGATCTCTGGTACTGGGTTGGCGCATGCAAAAACAATCGCGTCATGGTTCATTGTTGCTACCCATTCCGGAAGAATTACACCAGGCCCTAATCGCGACAATCCAATGACCACATCCATCCCTTTCATGGCTTCGGGGATACCGCCTTCGCGATTTTCTTTATTCGTAATCTGGCAGAGTTTCCATTTATCCACAAACTCATGCTTACGCATTTCTATGTCTTTTCGATAGGTCCCCTAGAATCCCCTTCGAATTTACCATGAGACATTTCGCTGGATCAACTCCCCACCCGTAGATCATTCGGCTGCATGCTACATTGGATGCGCCACTGCCTACAAAGGCTATTCGTACATCGCCTTTTTCTTTTCCAACAACTTTTAACGCGTTTATCAAGCCGGCTAATGTTACAGTTGCAGTTCCCTGTTGGTCATCGTGCCAAACGGGAATTTCAGCTTTCTCGCGTAGCGTATCCAAAATATAGAAGCATTTTGGTTGGGAGATATCCTCAAGATTGATACCACCAAAGCTTGGTTGGAGTATCTTTACAGTATTAATGATAGCGTCCGGGTCCTTTGTGTCCAACATAATCGCGACAGCATCTACGCCACCCAAATACTTATAAAGTAAGGCTTTGCCTTCCATAACAGGTAAACCGGCTTTCGGCCCGATATCCCCAAGACCTAATACTCTGGTGCCGTCACTAACGACCGCAACGGTATTCCATTTATTCGTATATTCATAGACCAGCTCGGGATCAGCCTGGATCGCTTTACAGGGGCCGCAACGCCTGGGGTATACCAAATCGCGAAATCGTTGAAACTCCGTACTGTGCATTTAAGGGTTGTCTCAACTTTACCTCGATAAAAGGGGTGAAGCAGCATTGCATCGCCGGATGGTTTGGTTGCTTTTGCTAACAGCTCCTCGACGGTGGGTTTCGCTTTATGCTCTACTGACTTCATTTTCGCCTCCTAAATAATTCAATGCCTTTGGGTAAGACTGATTTAATAATTCAATTTCGTAGTTGACTAAATTTGAATAACTCACATAAATAATAACCGTCTTGAACTGGCGTGCCAATTACCAAGACGGTTTTCAAATAAACATGGATTCCTCCTTATCCAGCAATCAGTGCTGGTTGACAAAGTGTGTGTTTTAGTCTTTGCGCAACCTATATCTCCAGTAATTTAAATTATTGTAGCAACAGTATTAATTGCTGTCAATAAATCAAGGATTCTTCATCATTCGAAGAAATTATTAATGCTGGCAATAATCATTTGGAGAAAACGGAGCATCAGATAACAGTTGCAAGTTGAAATGGTCTACATCTGAGTTTAGCCAGTTTGTATTTTGCTCGTCGTGCCCGGCCAGTTGGAAGGATCCATGAGCTGCATGTAGATGTTCCAACCCAATGCGCGTTGTCCGACCTTGTCGTACATGACCAGCAGTAAGGTTAGTGGTGAAATCAAGGTTTCACCTTCGAATGGATTCCCCATATAACTTGATATTTCTTCTTCCAGGCTGGTCAAGAAATTATTGTAATCCTGCTCCGCAGTGACATCGACATAGCCATTATCGCTCCACTCAAACAGCGAAAATACCTGTAATGGATTTTCCAAACAATCATGTACAGTCCAACCTAAATCAATTACTACAAGTTGAGGAAAGCTTGGATCGAATGCCCACGGTGAAACCACTCCCGGCAGCGATTGGGTAAGCCATTCAACTGTCAATTCGCTGGTCAATTCGAAAATGTGGAGTTCTCCAGCAGTGAAATCATTGCCCCAAACCAACGCAACAGCCATGTCAGGTCGACCATTATCATTTACATCGCCCCATCCCAATGGGTAGCATTGAAATTCTGGGATCAACGTGGGGTCAGAGTTATTCATTGCCTTATACAATCGTAAACTAATTTGTTGAGCATCGAAGACTTCGATGACCTGTTCATCTGGTTGAGAAGTATCTAAAAATACCATTGAGCAATTCGTATTCGGTTCGTTTGTCGTTATGTATTGGATATAGGCGAACCGGTCCAATAAAAGTTCCCATTGTGGATTCTCAAGATCCGCTCTGCTGGTCGGGTCAGAATCGTTTGGGTAGGGTTGCCAAATTGCCATCGGGCTTCGTACCCAACCTTCACCCTCCAACTCCAGCAGAGTTGGATCTAATGGATTGATGCTACCATAGCTTATCGGTACAGTAGGGATTGTTGATGGCGTTGCTGTTCCCATTTGAGGCGTTATTGACGAACCTTACCGGAACGATGGATGGGGTAAGGGTTGGCAAAAGATATCGGAGTTGCAGTTGCTGTTCGCGGTCATAGTTGGGGCGAGATCGACCCGGCCAGGGACAGGGGTAGAATTGGATGTTATGCCTGGTAGCGCGCAAGCACGCACTTAACATGACCAGGAATATTAACGCTATTGGAATGATTGTTCTTGAGTGAGTTGGTTGCATCGTAGGTAATTAAATTTTATTAATTTGTCGGAACCACCGCTTTAAAATGAGCTGTCCAATTCGACTGATCCATCATCAGGATGAATATCTTCAATCATCGAAACCAATTCGAGATTGCTTACTGCTCCCATTTTTTTTCTATATTCCGGAGATAGGTGTTAACATTCTTAAGACTGGTGTCTAATTGATGAGCAATTTGGGTGATTGTGTGTCCTTGAGCCAATAAGGATGCCATCTGTGGCGGTCGGGGTGTCGAACGATCCCAACGGTGCTGAAATCATCCTCATCAGCGAACAAGTCAAATCCTTGGATCGGTGCAACCGTTTGTGGGCTGATGAAATAAGATATGGGTGGCTCAGCAGCCAGCATTTTATTCGTGTCAAGCATTTGTTGTAAGCAATCATTTCTATCTAGCAGGAGCAGGTTTACCAGGTAACGACGGAACGTCTACGGCTGGGCGGGTGAGAAACCAACAAACACATCCCACCGCGGAGGTAACCGATTGGATGCTAGGTCTGCTAATCGATATCGATTTATTCCCGTTGCTCCGAGCGGTTGCCCTTCTTCCCGGTCACTGATTGGTTTGGATCATCCAGACGCGTCATCGGGTGGGTCTCAAAGGTAATGACCACCATCCATCCAGCATTTCGAGAACATCTAAAATGACGAATTAGTGTTGCCAGCGAAGCCATTGAGTGAAATCAACGGTTGTTGGTCGTGATTTATTTTCAGGCTTTTTATTTTTTACTTTTTCTTTATCGCCTGGCTTTCGTGTTGCAATGCAGGTTGAGCCACCATTGCAGGAAGCGTTTTGTTTCGCAGGAACAGCTTGCTGCCCTGCTGGCTGGAAATTATATCGCCAATCCCTTCCATCTCCCTTGAGAAATTGGTAATCCCTGATCGGATGGGTTATCTGCCATCAATTCGGTTTGGATTTTCCATCTGAGCCAAAGAATACTCCCCCTCTCTTCATACTGCCCCATTCCGACTGGTCGTCGGAGGAATGGTTTATTCTCTCCTGGGAAAGGCAATGATGCTTCTTGGAGGGGTTGGACGGGTGGCTGATTTTTGCCACGCTCTTTTCGTGTTGGATTTGGCGAGGAGATTTAATGTTTCGCTGCCTTGGGCTGACTTTCAGGATTATCGTCATCTTCTGTTCAAGATAGAAAGGCGGCCTGGCAGTTAGCCCACCACGGGGCTTCAAACCTCGCAGATGATGAATGTGCTCAGATACTTCATTACAAACTGCACTGGATACTTTAAAGACAGGTCCCGTAAATTTTTATCTCTCCAGGCAGTGATCTCGCAGCCAGGACTTCGTAACCAGTCTACGAATAATTGCACGAATTGGGTGGGAATTGATTCCGCGAGCGTTGTAAATCGTAAGTGAGGTTATCCCAGTTGTCTTTATTGCCGGCACCGACATACCTAGGCTTAAGGAATACGGCGAACTAATTCTGTCCAAAACCAATCTGGGAATGAATTGCTACCTCTGGACCTATCTTCTCGAGTTCACTAAGTACACCGTCCTCAGAAAGGTTTAAATAATTGGTTTTGCGTTGATCAGATTGTAGCTGGCGGAAATCAATGATCCCTTGTCGTTTCAATCGTTGATCTCGCATCATTGAATTCGCTTTTTGAAGCTTTTGTTGTATTTTGGGATCTTTCTCAACCAACAACATTTGGGACATCTCAGGCGTTGCTTTCGTAATTTCCATATCAATTAAATCTGGCTGGATTCCTAACAACCAACGACGCAACGTGGAAAATTCTTGCTCTTCGATTAAGACTAAAATTCGCCTTGGATCAGCATAACTCCCATGCGCTGTCTTATATCGCATGCCTGTGAAGTGGATGATCATGTACTTGATCCAGGGATCGAAATTATGGCGGCTTTGTTCCAGGTAAGAAATTACTTTTCGTAAGAGACCTGAGTGATCATTTCGATCTACCATCGATTGAAGCTCTTGTGAAAATGTGTTCAACTCTTGTCTCACCCAATTTTGAGCTGTGTTTGATGGTTTGGTTTTGCTCTCCTGAACTAAGTCGGCTTCTTTATAGGTTACTAAGAACTCCATCATCTCAACATTCCGTGATGGATAGATTTTTGATCTTAGAAATGGATTTTGCCACTGAAAGTAGACTTTGTCTTCTGTCATTTCACTCAATTCCTGTAAGCGATAAAAACATCCTGGTTGGACATCTAATTTTCCAGTTCTCCATCTACTTTCTTTGCAAAGGGGTTATCGAACACCCGATCAATGCTTATGAGTTGTACGTTGTATGTTCGATATTACCTTTTTTGATTGGTTTGTCAATAATCCAAAAGATTTAGTTGCTAATATCAAATCAGTGCCTGTATTTTGTTATCAATGTGAGGCTGTAGTTACCAACACCCATGCATATAAGAAATCTGAACGGCTCTTTGGATATTTCCGTCCAGTAACCCATTGGCATCATATTATCACCAACAGACAACAGTACTATTTGTTGTGGAAAGAATGCTGGATTAAATGGAATATTCTCAAAGGATTTCGTAGGTTGCATGATACCCTTCAGCGCTCTTGATTTTCATTCAATTGCTTTGGATTGACCTGCATATAAATTATGAACCAATTGATATGATAAGAAAATGATCACGCTCATAAGGGCTAAAGCCAGGAGAGAGAGTGGAATTGCCTCGATCTGAAAAAGGAACGGCAGATATGCAAAGAACGACACCAGATTTATGATAATGGCGATATAAAAATATTTTGGATAATAGAAAGCATACAAAATTGAGATCATGTCGGCTGGGAAATAATACCGTTCGTGCATTCTGGGAAGGAAAAAAGGTACAAGCAATGTAGAGAGTAATGCTAGATGAATGAGCAAAGAGCCTGATATTTTCTGCCGACTATTTACTACCACGAATATAAAAATGATGATTATCGCACAGCAATAAATTATCCCCGCCAGGTTGAAAATATTAAAAAGTTGGTCAGGAAACCAAACATAGATGGATGGCGCATTCATCGTCAGATGATGGTATGTTTCCGCCTGCTTGAAATAGATCGTGAGAAGATCAATGAAAGGCCTGCCGGCAATCCAGGCTGGCAATACGGAGAGTAGATAAACTGCAGGTGCAACCAGTAGGGTTTTCCATTTCAAGCGACCAGTCAGCAGTAAGATTATGATTACAGGAAGGAAAAATAGAGCCTGAGCTTTAAATGCTATCGCAATCCCAAATGCGAGCATCCCACTCCACTGGTGGTCTATTAGCAGATAATAAAGACAGGCAATCAGGGCAGCTGTAAATAAGCTGTCCGTCTGTCCCCAGAGCGCGCCATTGATTACCGCTGTTGGAGCAAAAAGAAAAGTAAAAAATGCCAATGCTCGCCACGGGCCGTTGGGGTATTGTAATTTCACGATTTGCGAGCCGTAACCCGCCAGAATGAAATCCGCGATAATAGCGGGTAGCTTTACAGCCGTGATTGCTGATATAGGGGGACGGACCAAACTTACCGAGGAAAAGCAGATATAGATAGAGAGGAGAATAGTTGTAGAAATCCTTAGAAAAAGCCTCGAAACCTGCCTTGCGTAGATACCAATACCAATCGCGACCGAATTCTAGAAAGTCTAAGGACTGATAGCTTCTCAGGCTGAAATCGCAGTAACAACGCCATTACAGCAATCGATGCTAATAAAATTGTCTCTGTATTAATTACTTTCTGAAATTTTATTCGCATAAATGGCACAGAATTAACCGGTTTTCAACCGGCTAAATTTATAGGAAAATCATATTTCAGGGGATCAATTCCGAAGTAGTCTGACGAATTATACCAATATAAATAGATGATGATGTATTCGGTAATCCACGCATCGTTGCTTCCCCAGGTATTTTCCAACCACAGGTTTCAACGACAAACAGCTCGGAGTCGGTTTCCAATGCAGTTAAGATAGATGGATCCAATTGTGCTGCGAAAGTAAATGCCTCTTCAACGGGTAATCCCAAATAATTAGAGACCTGGTTTGAAGGTATGCGAATAAGCGCAATTAATTCCAGGCTGCCAAGATTTGTCTCGCCCTGCTGAATCTCAACTGGTGCACCCGTTAATGTTGCAATATTCTGATTTATTTGTTTTAGAGAATAACCAGCCTGGTCGATAGATGTTCCTTCAACAGCGTTTCTGAATGCCTGCGCTTCTCCACCAATACCAGAATGTGTTGATATCCATTTGACATGGACGTTGTTATCGAATTGAAACTCGTAGACGCAGACCGCGCTTATCACCAAACTCACAAGAATTCGAAGGTAAGAATTTAATCACGACAGGGTTGCCGTTGTTAATTCGTTTTGAGTTTGGAAATACTTTCACTACAATTCGTTGGCTGCCTTCATCGAAATTAATTTCCGTTGAGATCTTCCCAGGCGTTTGGACCGATCCTGAATTAAACACGGATCCGATTGTTGACGACGGCAAGGGAGTTGTTTGTTGGAGCAATTCAGGAATCTTCGGATACGTAACAGGTTGAAATGGGGTTGGAGATGGATTACTCATGTCCTCACTACCAGAATTAAGGTCCGAATTCTTAAATTCGAAGATAGAGCCCAGCCATTGATCTAAATCGGGTCCACCGGGAGGTGGTCGACGAGTAGGTTGTAATGGTACAGGCTGAGTCGGTTTCTCTTCTGGTGTGATTGTTGGTTGGGTAGAAGGAGGTGGAGTTGCTGGCGTGAGAGTTGCTATCGGGGGAGGGGGTGTATCGGTAGGAATTTGAACAATCGTGTATTCCTTTACTGGTTGAATTCCACGACCACACCAGTAAGTAACTTCTCCTGTGCGAGTGCAACTGGCACCAACCGAAGGCGGAGGTAACCCAGGCTTTAGGCAGTATGTTAATACCTCCCATCCAGTTGGATGGCAAAGTTTGAAACGTTGCCTGACCTCATCCAATCCAGGGACGGCGCCTACCCCAAGATCCCTGCAAACAATCCACCCATCAATCGGTTTATTCGTTGAATTTTGAGCGTAAGCAGATGGAATATTGGCGGGAACTACAGCTTGGACAGCATACCAGGCGGTTAAAATTACGAATAATGCTCCGCATCCTATGATTATTTTTCTGGCCCAGCTTTTCATGGCAATAATCCCCATCGTGGTGATTAACGAATAAGTTGCAATAAGTATGCCGGATTAGCTCAGGATACCATAAATGCAAATAGATGGCAATAATCGCACTAAATATTCCTTCAATATGATGTTTTTTCTTACAATGAATTATTTCCTATCCCGATCATTCGGAATCGGCATAGTAGATGTAGGTCTGGCGGAGATATGCCTGTTGAAAACCCACCCGAATTAAATTATTGTACGATGGATTTGGTATACCAGGAATATATTCGTTTGTTTCTGACACGAACCATTTACAGCCCAATGCCAAACCATCTCTAATTCGGCGGATAATTAAGTGTTTTTGCGCACCCCATCCCCGATGGCTAGGCAATGTGCTGCCATGCCCTAACCAACCGACTTCGCCACGGACAAATAATGCTGCAGAAGCGACTGGCCAATCGCCATCCCATGCGACATAGTGATACCAGCTCTGTCTCCCAACAGTAGATTTTAGCCAGGGATAAATATAATCAGGTGATCCAAATGCGTGCATCGCAACATAAGCAAATGCATCTGCATAATCTGTATCTGTAAGTTCGATTCTTAAATCACATGGTGATTTTTCAATTTGTGAATTTTGTCTGAGTAATTTGGCGTGATTCATCTCTCGTTGAAAACCACGTGCTTCCAGCCAGGTCGATAAATCGGTTGGTTGAGAGAATGGCGATAGATTGATCATGCACTTACGAACATTAGCCCAGGAAAGAAAAGACAATAAATCGTCAAGCATTTGCTCTTCGGCTGGTTCCTTTAGACCTAAGCCAATCACTCGATTGAAGAAAGTATCTTCATTAGCTGGCATCGCTAATACAACTGCGGAACCTAAATTTTCAACGATTAGCCCAAATTCTTCGCGATAATCCTCAGGTGTCGCGGCATATTGGTCTGCCCAGGCATACGCCTCTGTGAACTCAAGTAATTGTGAGAACTGGGAGATATCCATAAGAAGCTGCACTATCTATGCTTAATCATTGGCCCTTGGGCGAGAATTGTTCCAGTGATTTTTATCACCCGTTCTGCGAAACCTCACCTCAATGGGCACCTAAGGATTACTGGTCAATTTGTGTAATAAGAGATGGCAGCTTGTTGATCGAGGAAATTTCATGGTAAGAACCTTGGTTCTCAAAATGATCAACAAGGAGCTCGTGCTCCCAGGTCATCTCATAGGGTATATAAATCGCATGACCTCCAATCGCTATTACCGGCAGAATATCTGATCGCAATGAGTTACCAACCATGACAAATTGGTGTGATTTCAGGTTGTGAGTCTCAAGCAGGCGGCTGTAAACTTTTTCTGTCTTATCTGAAACAATTTCAACCCATTCAAAATAATCAGCTAAGCCAGAACGTTCTAATTTGCGTTGTTGATCGAGTAAATCACCTTTCGTTATGATCATTAATGGGAATGAGCTCGATAGCTCAACTACTGTGTCTCTAACTCCTTCCAGGAGTTCGGTAGGTGTGTCAAGCATTTGTTTTGCGATGGATACAATTTCTAATATATCATCTCCTTTAATGCGACCCTGCGTCAGCTCAATAGCTGCCTGGATCATCGAAAGGGTAAAGGATTTAATCCCGAAACCAAAATCCGTAATGTTTTGTAATTCAGTCTGAAATAGATATGCGTCATAATTATCCAACGGGATGTACTTGATTAATAATTGCGTCCATCTTTCTTGGGCGTCGCGATAGATACGCTCATTATGCCAAAGCGTATCATCGGCATCAAATGCGATTAAGCGGATCGAGGATATCATGTCCATGATTATCGTTATTTATTCGTCATCATCAAGTCCGAGGATTCTATTAAGATTTCTCTCTAATTCGAGCACCAAATCTCTGTTAGAGATTTGCCATTCGATGCCAGGCATCATCGTAACAACAATGGAATCTGGGAATATCTGATAATGAAGACCGAACAATTTCGCATAAGGTAACCTGACACCAGGCCGGCCGACCACAGGTATACCTGGATAAATTTCAGGATGCGAGACAACGATTTCCCTGGGTCTTGGAAATAACAAACCCAGTTTTCGAAGCAAAAAGATGGTAAGCATGAGGATACTGTTGATATAGTATTTAACCATCCCTGATCGAGAATTCAAATAATAACCCAGGATCGTCATCTGCGAGAGCTCTTTTCTACCCTTTCGAATGGCTTCGATCTGGGAGCGAATGGCTGGTTCGATCAAGCTGCGCGCGTTGATTTTGTCTGTTCGCATTTCTTTCGTAAACAGTATTACCTCTTCGGTGGTTACAAATGTAGTATCCAGGTCCATGCATCGATAGCGGGACAGGGTAAAAAATTGGGTTATCAGCGGGGTTTTCTGAGAGAATGTGTTGGCAGACATTTGGAGAGCAAGGATAAAAACCGGTACCGGCTCTAAATTCTTCGAGACAAAGGATTTTCTTCCAATACCGCCTATTGTAAAGGTTGATGGCTGGTGGTCCAGGATCGGTTCAAGGTCCTTTTGGGCTGTGGCTATCCATTCAGGGAGGATATGCCACTTTAACTCGGAAATCAGGTTTTCCTTCGGAATTGTGGAAGATTCATTTGAGCCGAGGGTGATTTGCAAAGCTCTTTGTTGAATTTCCGAGATCCCTCGCATCATCACGTTGCCATCGATATAAGCACTGAAGCTTCCAATTGCTGCCGCTTGGGAATTGCCAAAAACTACGAGTTGCAGGCTTGAGTGCCACCAACGGTTATTCAGATTTCCAATATGGCTGGATTGAGCGAGCTCTTCAGCGTTTGCAGGAGTCGAATCCAAATCCAGGCATAATACCAGGAAGGTATGTTTCAGTACCTCGAGTGATTGCTGATTGACAGCGTGTCTGCGAATTTGTGAAAATAGTTGTTTCTGGGTCCGATCAGCTACTGCAGTGATTATCGCTGGGGACTGAGATTCCTCGCCAGAATTCTCGTCTCGAGCGTATTTGGCGATAGCTTCGAGAATATCAGCCGTTTCTCTAATCGAAAGAGGTCGAGTTTGGTTCCAAATTTCCAGCACAAAAAAACGATTGTTAACGACCACGACAATAAACTGGTTGTTATTACTCTTAAATAACCTGCCACCTGCTCGATCAACGACGATATTTGTCGCAAACAAATTTGGATATTGGCCCATCTCCAGTACCTGTCCTTTGTAAGTATCAGGTGGAAATTTCGCCGTAATAATATCCTGGTAAAGCGCATGCGATGCAAATAATAATGTTGCAGCCCTTTCGTAAGGTGTTAGAGGTCGTGGATCAGGATCCATTGCCAGAGAAGCCGAAATGACAGGAGCAAATAGACCTGGACCGCGCGTATTGGTACTCCGCAATATCTCTTCAAAATGATTTTCAAAATCCTGATGATAATGACGAAAACCGCTCAGAGTGCCAAAAGCTCGAAGGATTTTTTCTGACTTAGAGTTCAGAACTAAACCATCCTTGATAAGGGAGCTGTAATCATCCTTATCCGGAAGGGGAGAGAGCGGAGGTTTAGGATACCCTTCGACTTGCTCATAGATATTTGATGTTCGCTCCCTATAATTTTCGAGATTCATCGGACCGCCTTAAAAGGTATTTTCCTGAATCGCAGATATAAGAAACCTTGGATTCAACTTGTTAGTGCAACAGACTGATCAAAGAATACCTCAAAAGGAGACAAGAAATCAAGGCATTTTCTGGGACGATGATTCAGACGGTTCATAATCAATCCCACATCCACATCACTGACGGAAGCGAGATCATACTTCTTCGGAATGTATTGTCGGATCAAACCATTCATGTTCTCGTTCGCACCTCTTTCCCAGGCAGTATAGGGATGAGCGAAAAAGAAATCCGCTTGCAGTTCTTGGGTGATCCTTTCGTGTTCAGCAAATTCCTTGCCATTATCTGCGGTGAGAGTATGCAAACGATCCATAACTGGTTGGAGCAGCCCAATCACCGCATCGCCCACCTGGTCGGCAGTGCGTCGATCCACTTTGCGCAGCAAGGCGAAACGCGACTTACGGTCTGTCAAGGTGACAATGGCCTGACGATGCCCTTTGCCAATGAGGGTGTCCACTTCCCAATCACCGATCCGCTGGCGTTTCTCGACGATTTCCGGTCGCTCCTCAATGCTCACCCGGTTTGGCAGCTGGCCGCGCCGGTCGTAGCTGCCGTAGCGTTTGCGCCGTTTCTTTTGGCAGCGCAAATGACGATACAGATCGCCTCCCGCTTGCTTGTCCGTCAGGATGTACTGGTAAATCCACTCATGGCTGACTTGGTTGACATGCTGCCTACTCAACCACCCCGACACCTGCTCTGGGCTCCAATCCAAACGCAGCTTCGCTTCGATCAGCTCCCATGCCTCCGACAGGATGCGCATTCGACTGTGATTGCGGCGACGAAGCGCTTTGTGATGAGCCTGCTTGGGCCGGTAGCCTCGCAGTCCGCTGTTACGGCCCAGCTCGCGACTTATGGTGGATTTATGCGTGCCAATCACTGCAGCGATCTCCGTTTGATTATGACCCATTTTCAACAAGGCATATATCTGGTATCTTTGTTCCTGGGCAAGCTGTTTGTAGCTCATGAGCACTCCTTTGACTTGGCGGTCTTGAGAGGCTTATCCTACACCAGCTTGCCTTCTTTCAACCATCAAAGTTGCACTTGTGAGTTGAATCTACGAAATATTATAATCCTTCCATCCTTAAATTATAAAAAATGTCGGGTTTTCACTTTGGAGGTCGAGGAACAGGATTGAGAGTAATGATGCGTGGTGTAACTTTTTTTGGAGAAAGTCGTAATTAATATAGAAACATATTCATAGTTCGATACGGAGGAAAACATGAGTATTTGGCGTGTGATTTTATGTATCATTTTCCCGCCATTAGCAGTGATAGACAAGGGATGTGGCTCACTCGTACTCACCACCATTCTCACAATCGTTGGATGGGTACCTGGTGTGATTGCGGCATTGATCATTAACACCCGAGATGTTCACATGTAAATCAACCTCAATTCCGTCATTTTAAGAGTGATTCAACATCAAGTTGAATCGCTCTTTTTATTAATTATCAAGGTATTCACGCAAGATCCTGTGGACAAAATAGTCCTTCGAAATTCAAGCGATATCCGTTTATAATTTTCATATTAGTTGATGAAATAAACCTTCGGAGGCTTCCAATGGTCGAGCCATTGTTAATAACGAGTGAAGAAATTCTTAAACGTGCGAATGAGCTGATGGAAAAAATGCGCTTATGGCGCAGAACTATACACAGATTTCCAGAGCTCGGCTTTCAAGAATTTCAAACTGCCAGCCTGGTTAAAAATGTGTTATCAGAAATTAGCGTCGAAACTCGTGTGGGTGTTGCAAAGACTGGAGTAATCGGTGAAATTTCCGGAACGAGTGGACCTCTGGTTGCATTGCGTGCGGATATGGACGCATTGCCTATCCAAGAAATCAACGGTACCGATTTTGATAGTATTCGTCCTGGCATCATGCATGCTTGTGGCCATGATGCCCATACTGCAATGCTATTAGGTGCTGCAACAATTCTAAATGAGATCGCTGAGCAAGGTAGACTTCCCGGTTCAGTCCGCTTAATTTTCCAACCCAGTGAGGAATTTCAAGATGAGGAAGGAATGTCTGGTGGTATGCGCATGGTAGCTGAAGGTGCAATGGAAGGTGTTGATGCGGTATTTGGTCTTCATGTCGATCCTGACAATCCTCGTTGGAGTAGTAAGCACACGTTCAGGAGCGATGTTAGCTGCTGCCGATACCTTCAGAATAACCATTCGTGGCTGCAGGTGGTCATGCTGCCCGACCCCACGAAACCGTAGATACGATTGCTCTGGCAGGGCTACTCATTGATGTAATTCACCACCTGGTCAGTCGGCGATTGGATCCGTTAGAAGCTGGAGTGGTGACGATTGGGACCATTCACGGTGGTTCGGTTGATAATGTCATTCCAGATAAGGTCATGATGACCGGTACGATACGATCGTTCTACTGATAAGAGCCGCCAGTTATTAGTTGATGAAATTAAAAAAGCCTGTAATATTATTGAGCCATTAGGTGGCTTCGTCGACGTAGAAATTATTCAAGGTTATCCTCCAACTTACAATAATCCTATTGCGGCTGAGAGGATGGATTGCAGCGGCACGCAAGATCTTAGGCGATGAGCACGTTCTTGAGTCGCCAATGTATATGGGTGCAGAAGATTTTTCCTTCTTATCCCAAAAAGCACCTGGTTGTTTTCTGTCATTAGGCACTCATGATCCGAAATGGGATGTAAGCAGCAAGCTTCACCAGCCCAAATCTGCTTATTTCGGAGCAAGCTCTGCCACTAGGAGCAGCTATCCTCGCCTCTGGCGCTATTGAGTGGATGGCACAAAAATAATCGTAATACTATTCCGGTGGTGGCGTTCGCTTGACAATCAATACAGAGCATCCAGAATAGTGGACGAGTTTCCGGGAGACACTTCCCAAGATCCAGCTGCGCATCTCACTCAAGTCCTCTTGAGCCAGCGATGATTAAATCTATCCGGTGCGTTTTCACATACTCAATAATTTCCGTTGCTGCATCCCCGCGTGCCAAAACTGGTGTAGCGGATGTTGACGAACATTTATTCAAGAAGTCAATTGTTGAGTCAAGTAATCTGCTGACCCTGCTTTTCTTCTTCTTTATGTCGAGCTAACTCTTCCTGTTCATCTAGCGGTAAGGCAGGAAAAATTTCAGAGCCAACCGGCCAAACAGGCGCAAGCATCTCTGGATATGGGAACGGTGGCAGCACATGCATGAGACGAATATTGGCATGTTTGGGCAATGGAAATCGCTGGCAGGTCGGCACACCATTTGCCCGAATTGATCCTGCAAGATATTCAACAGCATGTTGGCTTGGAATGGACCCATCTGTTACCAGCAGCACATTATTTAACCCGGTATAGGGTGCTCTAACTATCAAGACAGGCTGAGGTGCGTACTCAACAACCTGTTGTGCAACCCCGCCAAGTAATATACCCAATGTAGCACGTAATCCTTTCGCCCCCATGATAATCAGATCTGGGCTGGTTTCCTCCGCAATTTGAACGATTTGTTCTGCTGGATAACCTAATACTATCTTCGGTAAGATATTATATTTCGCGCCGACCAGTCGTTGGTGTGCTTTTTCCATGGCATTTTCGAGGCGCGAGTGGTTCGATGATTCTCGCGGAATCAAGACCCCAAGAATGGTGACATGGCTGTTTTCAACCAGTGGTAAATCGTTGATTAAATCTATCGCTGCCTCAGCGTGGCTTGACCCGTCGTATGCAAGTAAAATATTCAAGGGTCTGTGTAAAATAGGAGCATCCATTATTATCCTCCTCTTGGTTAGTCTGAGACTAATTAATCTTCATTAACATTAGTTTACAGAATTTTGAAATTGAAGTCAACTGTCCTTCTCTACTGTTATAATCCAGCAACCTGTTAATTTTATTTAGATGCTAGTGCTTCTATGAATTTACAAACTCTGATCAATGGACCGCTGGGTGTCGGTCTAGGAATATTACTTGGAAAACTTCTCCCATACAAAGCTGGAATTGGTATATCGCAATTTGCAGCTAGAAAGCTTTCCACGATGAAACATACACCCATGGTTCGTGCGGCACGAGTGAATCAGTGGATGGTTTCTGGTCGATCCTTAGCCGGGGGTGAGCTTGACCAGCAAGTTTTGAATACAATTGAACATGCAGCCAGTACGATATATATATTTAATTACTACAATCAAAATATCAATAAAATGGACAGGCTGGTTGATATACCTGGTCAGCTAAATCAGCTACTAGCTAGAAATAACCACTCTGGTCACGGGATTATTCTGGCAGGGATTCATCAAGGAAATTTTGATTTGGTGATGCAAGTCCTGGCCCGACAATTTCTTGCTCCAAGGAAGCTTGAGGTTTTAGTATTATCTGCCCCACAACCAGGTAAAGGATATAAATGGCAAAATCGTATTAGAGAAAGAACCGGTCTGGATATAATTCCTGTATCAGTCTCGTCAATCCGTCGGGCGGTTACGACACTGAATGAGGGTGGGATTGTGCTTACCGGCTTGGATCGTCCGATTCAGGATGGAAAATATAAACCCCTCTTCTTTGGATCTCCAGCCGCATTACCGGTGCTTCATATTTCTCTGGCGATAAAAACCAATGCACCTGTCGTTGTTGCGAGCTCGATCAAAGCAAGCGATGACCTGTACCGATTTCAAGTTTCGGAACCTATTTACATCAAACCGGCGTCTGGTCGTCATGAGGAGATTGTTGATAATGCACAGATGGTACTTGCCACAGCCGAGCAATTTATCCGACAATCTCCTGAACAGTGGAGCATGTTCTACCCAGTCTGGCCGCAATATCTCGATGAGGATATCTAATATTCTTACCGTGCTTGCCAGCCTGATAAAATTTAACATATGAGAATCCAAGGTTTGGTAGATCAAGTAATTCGACGATCACACGTTATTGATAGCGAGGTTTTTTTGGTAATAGCAGGTAATTTTCTCCATAAGTTTATTTTCAGTGGGCTCATCGTTAGCTTGTTAATTCTGAGCGCATGTTCTTCGGCCGGTGAGATGCCAACCAATTCGACAGCAGTCATCTCTACGGAACTTCCTTCTCCTGTCGTATTGACTACTCGTATCCCAGAACCTGAAATTACTGGACGTGCATTCTTAGAAGCGTGGAAAGCCGAAGACTATACTGAAATGTATAGCCACCTGTCGTCAGCATCACAATTATCGACAAGTTTAGAACAATTCACACAAAAATATACTACTGTTGCAGACGAAGCTGCGCTTGGCAATATCGAGAACTCTAAATCCTCAATACAACTAAAATAGACCAAAAACATGCCCAGATTTTCTATAAAGTCCTGTTAGATAGCAATGTCGTAGGACTGATCGAACGAGATACTCAAATGGATTTGGAATTTGAGAATGGAGCCTGGCGGATCTCATATGATGATGGAATGATCTTGCCAGAACTTACTGGTGGTAACACCCTGCGAATGGATTTAAATCCTTTGCAGAGGGAAGCTATTTACGATCGTAATGGGAATCCACTCGCCGAACAAAGTGATGCAGTCTCGATCGGTCTTTATCCTGACGCGGTTGACCCAGAACAAGCAGATAGTTTATATGGATTATTGTCTCGAGCATCAGGATTGTCTGCTCAGGCGATTGCTGACCTGGTCGATAATGCAAATCCAGGTGACTATATACCATTAGGTCAACTTGCGGCTGATGAAGCTCCTGGACTTGTTAGCGCACTTTCTACCTGGGGGGCAGTTTCACTAACTAACTACAATTCTCGTTATTACCCTGGTAACGGGGTTGCCCCACATCTTGTCGGGTATGTAAGCCAGATCGATCAAGGTGAAGTGTCTGAGATGCGGCGTTCAGGCTATCGTGTTGACGAAAAAGTTGGTCGAAAAGGGATTGAGAAATGGGGTGAAGACTACCTCGTTGGAAACACATGGCGGTACCCTTTATGTTGTTGATCCTACAGGGCAACCAATAACAGAGATCGGTTCAGTAACATCAGAACCAGGAGCCGCGATTTATACGACAATTGATAAAGAGTTCCAGGCGGCTGTCCAAAATGCGTTACAAGATTTCAAGGCAGCAGCAGTGGTTGTTGAGGTCGATACGGGTAAGGTTCTCGCGATGGCATCATCTCCGGGATTTGATCCGAACGCTTTTCAAACAGAAAATTACAACTGGTATCAAACATTATCGGGGATGGCTAATAATCCGGACCTGCCGGAATTCAATCGCTCATCTCAGGGACTATATCCACTTGGGTCAGTCTTTAAAATTATTACCCTTGCGGCAGCATTGGAGAGTGGACTTTATACACCGGAGTATACTTATGATTGCCAGTATGAGTTCAATGAGATTCAAGGGTTAACGCTTCACGATTGGACTTATACGCGTTTTCAAGAAGATGGTCAAACTCCACCAAGTGGTCTGTTAACACTTCCCGAAGGGTTGGTTCGTTCGTGTAATCCTTTCTTCTGGCATCTTGGTGTGGGGTCTATTATAACGCCGGAAAAACCACCGCCAGTAGCGGATATGGCGCGTGGTTTCGGTCTTGGATCACCAACAGGGATTGAGTGTTGTGGACGAAGACGTCAAGGTGCGATAATCAACCCGACCAATGTAGTTGATGCTGCAAATCAGGCGGTTGGACAGGGAGATACGCAAGTTACTCCTCTGCAAGTAGCCACATTTCTCGCAGCGATTGCTAATGGCGGCACCCTGTATACCCCCCAGGCAATTGAAAAGATTGTTGATCTAGCTGGCAATACTATATTCGAGTGGTCACCTAAAAAATCTGGTGAATTACCAGTAACGTCAGAAAATTTGGCGGTAATTCAAGATGCAATGAGAGGCGTGATCACGAGTCGAACCCCTCGTGGCACTGCTTTCGACGTGTTTTCTGGTTTGAATATTCCTCTTGCCGGTAAAACCGGTACCGCCCAAACCTCGTTTGATCCAAATGCATGGTTCGGTGCCTATACTTTAGCAGGTAGAGAGGATAAACCAGACATAGCTATCGCTGTGGTTGTCGAGAATATCGGGGAAGGCTCAGGTTTCGCAGCGCCGATTGCTCGCAGAATAATTGAGGAGTACTTTTTAGGACGACCAGGAAAATTGTATCCTTGGGAAGCAGCGTATGGAGTAAGAAAAACACCGACCCCACTCTATACTGAAACGCCGGCAGATCAGGGAGTTGAAGAGCCGTAAAAATTCAAGTTTTTACTTGAATAAAATCCTAAGTAAAACTAGCTTGCGAGAAAAAATGTTCAAAAAAATACTCATAGCTAACCGTGGTGAAATTGCTGTAAGGATTATTCGAACCGCTCGTGAGATGGGTATTCAATCAGTTGCCTTGTTTGAATATCCAGATCGAACATCACTGCATGCTCGGCTTGCTGACGAATGTGTGGAGTTTAAATCGCCAGCTGGTTTTATTGACCAGGAGCTGATCCTTCAAGTTGCTCGCGAAAAGAATGTCGACGCAATCCATCCGGGATATGGTTTCTTAACAGAAAACGTAGATTTTATCCGAAATTGTGAGCGAGCGGGGTTCGTCTTTATTGGACCTCCTGCGCCTGTGCTTGAGATGGTAAGCGATAAACTATCTTCGTTAGCGTTTGCAAAGAAAATTGGTGCTCCGGTAATCCAACACAGCGCAGTTGCTATTGGAGAAAGTGATCTTGAATATGCGCAGGTCGAGGCTGATAATTTAGGATATCCCGTTGTTATCAAATCGTGCCGGGGGGGGCGAGGTCGAGGTGAACGACTGGTAAGAGATCCGAAATTATTGAAAGAATATCTTCGTAAAGCTCAGTTTGAGTCTCACGTTTTTTTTGGAGATAGAACCGTATACCTTGAAAAAGCGATCTCTAATGCACATCTTGTCAGCGTGCCAGTAATTGCAGATGAATTTGGGAATATTGCCACATATCCGGAGTTCGAGGGGTCCATCTTATTAGGCAATCAGAAATTAATTACCGAATCCCCTTCTCCTAGTCTCAACCCTGAACAACGCGAGCGATTAAGATGGATTTCAATGGAGGTTGCGCGCAGGTTTAAGCTTCAAAATGCAGCGTCGATAGAATACTTAATCGATAACGAAGGTCACGTCTTCTTTCTTGAAATAAAGCCACGTTTGCCGGTGGAGCACCCCGTGGTAGAAATGGTCACCCATGTAGATCTCGTGCGAGAACAAATTCTTGTGTCAGCAGGGGAAGAATTAAGCATAAAACAAGAAAACATCCACCCCAGCGGAGTAGCCATTCAATGCCGAATTGTTGCAGAAGATCCTAAGCAGGATTTCCTGCCAAGTCCTGGTCAGCTCAAAGTTGTTCGTTTTCCAGGTGGAGGGTGGGTGCGTGTCGATTCTCATGTATACTCTGGGTGCTCCATTGCTTCGGAATATGATACTTTAATTGGCAAGTTAAGTGTGTGGGGAACGGGTCGAGTAGAATGCATTAAACGTCTTCAAGTGGCATTGGAAGAGATGAAGTTAATTGGTATCCCTACCAACCTACCTTTACTGCAGCAGTTACTGCTTGATAATCGTATCAAACAGGCGAGTTATGATGCAGATTTCAAAATTCCAATCACCAGAAGTGGTGAGCTTGCGCAGGAATATCCAGACCCAGGTAGCGATGAATTGGATAACGATCTGCACATGCGTGATTTGGCGGTCGCCGCGGCTATCTTGTATCTAAAAAGAAATCAATCAAGTGAAACAGTAATGCCTTTACGGCTTTCCAGTGGCTGGCATAGGAATAGCCGCCGATTACCAGAGTAAGGATTATTGGATTATGAACCGACTGAGTGTTTCAGTTCAAGATCGGACCTATAAGATTGAAATTAATCCTTTGAATAAACCCGATGGATACCTTACTGTCAAAGTAGATGATGAGGTCGTCAGTGTAAACCAATTGGAAATCGCCACACCACTTGATGATGTCCTGTGGATGGTAATTGATAATCACTCCTATGAATTGATTATCGATCACGATCTGCGGTGGATACGATCTTATAATGGAGTTTTTCCGATTGAGATTCGTGATGAACAAATGGTCCTGCATCGACCACGCTCAGGTGACACTCGGGTTAAAGCTCCGATCCCGGGATTAATAACCCGCATATTCGTAGAAAACGACCAATCCGTAGATGCTGGAGAGCCAATCGTCATTCTGGAAGCAATGAAAATGGAGAATGAAATTAGGGCTCCTCACTCAGGGAAAGTAAAAGACTTAAATGTAACTCAGGGTCAGAGCGTATCCTTGGGTGATGTTATTGTAGAAATAATTTAACCCAGAGATTACAGTCGTATCATGACAATCGAGATTGGTTTATTACTGATAATAATTGTATTAGCAGTAATTTTATTTTTTATTGATCGAATCCCTGTCTTACGCCTTTCGATCCATCTTGTTTGAGATGTATGGACCAGGTGATTATAAATTTCTCGATTTTCAAAAAGTTGGCTAATCGTTGACAATAATCATATTCATTCTGGCTATTATTTTTGTCCCAATAATTTGGCCTTTATACATGTAGTAGAGGAATTCGTTATATGCCGACAAAATTATGTCGTTGGTGTGATGGAATGATGGAGGCTTTATGGCTGGCAGCGATGGTTGTCACGCCATTATTTTTTAATTTATTCTCGAGTCGTATATTTGAGCCCGATAAAATTGCTATATTAAGGACCCTGGCAATATTTTTGCTGGTAATTTGGATTGTAAAGGTTCTGAGTGAAGGCATAGATTGGAGTTTTAAAAATCGTGAGGAAAAGTGGTACCGAAGACTCCTTCGCATACCACTCGTTATCCCAGTTTTGGTGCTGTTTCTTGCTTATCTGATCGCGTCAATTTTCTCAATCGTACCTTCCACCAGTTTTTGGGGGTCTTATCAGCGACTTCAGGGGACCTATACCTTTTTTTCGTATCTGATTATTTTCTTGGTAATTGCCGCGAATTTACGCGAACGTGAACAAATTAATAGGCTGATAACAGTCATCATCCTGACGAGTCTGCCTGTTACTTTATACGGGATTCTCCAGCACTATAGGTTGGATCCCGTCCTCTGGGCGGGGGATGTTGTCACCCGGATTTCTTCGACACTCGGTAATTCAATTTTTATAGCTGCTTACGTGATCTTGGTTTTCCCTCTCACAGTAGTCAGGATAATTGATTCCCTAAGATCCATTATTTCGAGGACTGAAAACAAATGGCTTAACGTGCTCAGGTGTGTGGGTTACACATTTATAGCCGGCATACAGATTTCTGCATTGTACTTTAGTGGAAGTCGTGGTCCAGTACTAGGATGGATGGCGAGCATATTCTTCATGGTGCTTCTTCTAACCGTTTATTGGCGGCGCCGTTGGGCGACCATTGCTTGGGTAGGTGTTGCGCTTTTTATTTCCATTTTTTTGGTTGTTTTCAATATAGAAAAAGGTCCGCTTGAAACGCTTCGTAGCCTTCCATCGATCGGCAGATTCGGTTTGCTACTAGACCCAGATAGTAACAGTGCTAAGGTGAGACGATATATTTGGGAAGGTGCTGCCGAGCTTATGCTGCCTCATGAACCGTTAGAATTCCCTGACGGCGATACCGATCCGTACAATATAATCCGTCCGCTTGTTGGATACGGGCCAGAGAGTATGTATGTCGTTTTCAATCCATTTTATAACCCACAATTGGGTGTTGTTGAAAGACGCAATGCTGCACCGGATAGATCACACAATGAAACTTGGGATTCGCTTGTTTTTACCGGCATTCTTCGGTTTTATTGCATATATTGGGTTGTATGGAGCATTATTCTATTATGGTTACAAGTGGATGAGGCTGATACAAAGTCCCCTTCACAAATATCTTTATTGGGGACTATTTATCGCTAGCGGAATTACTGGTGCGATTGTCGCAGGAGTGTGGCGCGGATTAGCGTATGTTGGTGTGGGGATCCCCTTTGGTATATTCGTTGGCTTGATACTCTACGTTACGATATTCGGTTTATCCAGGCAACCAACAACTGAGATTTCTTTCAATGATTCACTGATCATGATTGGAATTCTGGCTGCGATATTAGCTAATTTTGTGGAAATTAATTTCGGGATCGCTATGTCCGTCTCCAGGCTGTACTTTTGGACATTAACTGCATTATTAATAATTGTAGGTTATATATTGCCTTCTCATGAGCCAAAAAGTAATTCTGAGAATGTTGAGCGGATTGATGGTAGCCTCACTGCGAAAGACTTAGAAGCCAAAAATGCTCAATGGATACACAAAGATGCTGGAGTAAAAACCAGCGTGGTTAAGGAGCCAAACGTAAAGTCAGGGGCGAGAAGAAAGAATTCACCCGAAAAATTTCATCCGGGTAAGAAATCTGGGGATTTGTTTGCAGTCAGGTTTGTCGAATTGAGGAATCCCTTGGTAGCAGGTTTACTATTAGGGCTTATCTTGATTACATTGGGGTATAACTTCATCTCGACCAACCAAGCAGATAATTCCACATTGTCGATCCTCTGGAGATCAATTAGCTCTATCAAAGGCGGCACGGTTGCATCAGGAGGACTCCTGGCAATGATGTTTTCAACCTGGCTGCTCGGTAGCCTGATTTTCGCGGCAGAATCCGATAACCCACCTGGTTTGATAAAATCGAAAGATGTAAGCCTGTCGGTCTATTTTCGATCTTTAGGAATTATCTTATTATCCTCGTTTACTATCTCGCTAATTTACTGGTTGTGGCAGGCGGGGAGCCTTGCGACTATTACGAGTATAACAATTTCTAGCTTTGAGACCCTGATGTCCCAGGTCAACCGATACATAAATTTAATTTCTCATTATTACCTGATAATTTTAGTTATTGCACTTGGATTGAGTTATGTACTAACACTAGGGAAACCCTACACAAAGAAGCCGGTTCGTTGGCAAGGAATTGCAGCACTCGGAATAGGGATCATAATCACTTCTCTATTAGCGTTCAATGTTAACCTGCGAAATACCCAGGCCGACATCGCGTTTAAATTAACTGATTCATTCAATCGCCCTGGTGCATACAACGGTGCAATTGCGATTTTTTCTCGTATCAATCAACTTACTCCAAATGAAGATTATTACTATCTCTACCAGGGACGTACTTTGCTTGAACAGGCAAAAACCGTCACCAACTCCCTGGAACGAGATCAGCTGATCACAGAGGCTGTTGATAAACTAGAAAAAGCACGAGAATTAAATCCGTTAAACACAGACCATACTGCCAACCTGGCACGCCTGTATAGTGCTTGGGCGATATATACTCAAGATTTGGAACTAAAGAACGAAAGAGCAGAGCTTTCCGACCAATATTTCCGTGAAGCCACAAAACTAAGCCCGAATAATGTTCGTTTGTGGGTTGAATGGGCATATTTATTGATGCAGCAGCTGAACGCCCCTGATGAAGCCTATATTAAACTTCAGCAAGCAAGAGAAATGGATCCTAGCTATGATTGGACTTATGGTGTATTGGCTGAGTATTATACGAAGCAGGCGCTTTCTTCGAATGATCCCGAAACACAAAATACTGATTTAAATCAAGCAATCGTGTTCTATCAAGAAGCGATTAGAAGAACGGGTGATTTGGATTTAAAATATAGTTATACAGTTGGCCTTGGAGGAGCTTTATCCCAGCTTGGTCGGACTAACGAAGCTATTCAAGCTTACCAGGAAGCTATCTTATTATCGCCAGACGGTGCAAATCCATGGCGACTCTATAATATCCTGGCACGTTTATACTTAAAGATTGATGATGCCAAATCTGCGCTAGGAGCTTCACTTGCTGCGTTACAGAATGCACCTGAAAATGAAAAGGCCGCAATTCAGGAATACATTGATCAAATTCAGAAATAAATAAAAGCATATGGGATTGTTCTCACTAATTACCTCCCTGGTGTGTAACTTACTGCTAATACCAGTGGTAAGGGAGGTGAGTATTCGACTTGGCAAAGTTTCCCGGCCTCGTGAAGATCGTTGGCATCGTATTCCGACCCCTACCCTTGGGGGCGTTGGCATTTTTCTGTCATTTTTTATCGGTTTGCTGATTACGGTAATTATTAATCACAATTTGGTTTCTGATTGGGGGAGTGGTGTCAAAAGCACTATCCAGGTGTTTCAGAACTTGCGATGGGGCTTTTTATTAGGCTCAACCTTCATCTTTTGTCTCGGTTTATATGATGACTTTAAACGAATATCTCCCCCGGCAAAACTTATTGGACAGATAGTTGCCGCCACGATCGTAATTGCATTCGGATTTACTACCCGCTTTTTCACCCCAAGACTCGAAAATTCGATCGTCGCTGGATTGCCTAACATCTTATTAACCTATATTTGGATTGTCGGGATCACCAATGCGATTAACCTACTAGATAATATGGATGGATTAGCTGGTGGGATTTCATTGATTACTACCGGATTCTTGGCATTTCTTTTCTGGCGTGCTGGCAATGATGGCTTATTTGTTCTATCTCTTGCACTCGCAGGAAGTACTTTGGGCTTCTTATTTTACAATTTTCCTCCCGCAAAGATATTTATGGGAGATAGCGGAAGTATGTTTTTAGGGTTTACCTTGGCCGTGATGGCAATTGCCCATCAACCGCAAGCATCTAACGTATTTGCCGTAATGGCTGTACCCACATTATTACTCTTATTACCGATTCTTGATACAATCCTGGTAACAGTAACCCGTATCTTGCGAGGTCAATCGCCTGCTGATGGTGGTAAGGATCATACCTCTCATCGGTTAATTGCATTTGGACTTACTGAACGGCAAACTCTTATTGTCTTATACGGAGCTGCATTTTTCTCAGGGCTTGCAGCTATTGTGGTTGAGGAAATTGGCTATACCCTAAGTTTAATATTTATTCCTTTACTTGTTATAGCTTTGGTTTTATTATCAGCCTACTTGGGTGGAATAAAAATCTCGATACCAGACACAGGCAGCGAGCCAGCTCGTTTGCGAACAGAGCCTCGATCGAATCCCTTATTACGGGTGATGTTAGATCTGACATTTAAGCGTAGGATATTGGAGGTCGTCCTTGATTTCGTAATCATCATATTAGCTTATTATCTTGCCTTCGTAATTCGATATGGTTTGAATTTAAATTTTATTGCCCTTCAGATCTTCTTGAGCTCTCTTCCATATACACTTGTGGCCACTTACTTATCATTTTTTTACTATGGTGTATACCGCGGTGTTTGGCGGTATGTTGGTGTGTCAGATTTTGTCCGTTATATAAAAGCGGTGCTGGGAGCTGTAATTCTCACTGCTGGAGCTACCTTTGCATATCAAATGGTGACAATCGGTGTTGGTCCACATGAATACCCCATTTTTTCTTCGGTAATCCTGCTTCTCTTTGGTCTATTTTTATTTTTAGGTTTGGCATTTACTCGGTCGTCATTCAAGGTACTTGATTCTTATTCAGGTCTGAAATCGCGTGGGACTGACCAACGTATCTTGATTATTGGTGCAGGTGATGCTGGTGAGATGGCGTTGCGTTGGATATTGATGAATCCTTATCTGGGTTATAAACCGGTTGGATTTTTAGATGTAGATCCTTTTAAATCCGGAAGAAATATCCACGGAATCCCAGTCATGGGAGGATTAGAGCTGCTGGAACAAATGCTTGATCTCCATAAAATAGAAGGTGTTATTTTGGCTGAGATGAACATAAAGAATCCATCTCCATTGAATATCGCGAACTCAATCAGATGCTGATCAGGCAACTACCCAGGATCAGGTAATCAATACATGCCATAGGAATCATTGCTGGGTACGAAATCTTCGGCTTGATTTTGAATTGATCGAATAAAGGTGTAATCATGTTTAATGAATCTCAAGGAAATCAACCAATTGACGACCTGCAAGTTCCACCGCCATTAATTAAAGTCCAAGGTACACATTTACAAATTGGATTACAGATTGGTGAAGCGTGTAAGGAACAAATCCAGCGCAGCATCGTGAATGCGCGTATGCTGATCGCGAACGCTCGTGAAGACCTTCAATTGGATTGGCTAGGAGCTCAAATTCAGGCAAGAAAATACTTGCCTTTTGCACAAGAACGTTATCCTCAATATGTGGATGAGATTGAAGGCATGGCCAAAGGATCTGGGGTTTTGTTTGATGATTTAATGGTTGTCAATGCGATGGAAGCAGTAACAATGGATGCATTACACCTCACAAAATGCACAAGTATGGCCGTTAACGAAGATCGAACTGCAGATGGTCATGTATTGGTTGCGCATAATGAGGATTGGTTACCCGAAGACGAGCGAGATGTTTATATTGTACATGCGATGCCAGAAGACGAGCCTCCCTTCATTGCGATGACGTATGGAGGATTACTGCCTAATATCGGTTTTAATGCTGAAGGAATCGCGCAATGCTGTGATTCGGTATACCCTTCCGATTCCCGAATCGGCATCCCGCGAGTAATTGCATCTCGTGCGGTTCTGGGAGCTCGAACAATTGCTGAAGCGATTAGTTTTATGCTGGTTTCTCAAAGGGCTGCAGGATATAGTCACCTTTTAGCCCATGAGAGTGGGGAGTTATATTCAGTTGAGGTATCAGCTCGTCGTTTCGCGATTTTATATGGAGATGAAGGGTTATTGGTTCACACCAACCATTATCTCGATTACAACATGCAACTAATTGAAAAGGATCCAGATGAACTGATCTCAACCAGGGTCAGATATTTCCGTGCATTGCGATTATTATACAAAACACCTTTGCATACCATTAAATCGTTACAAGCAATCCAAAAAGATCATATGAACTTCCCGAATTCTATCTGTAGCCATTCTGAATCGGAGTTGGATCCTTTATGTCGTGAAAAAACAATTAATTCTTTGGTATTGGACTTGACCACTCGCACGATGCATCTCGCCTGGGGAAATCCTTGCCGAAGTCCATACCATGCTTATTATTTGGATGGATGATTATTTTCCCCAAAGCCCATAACCGGTAATTCTTCTCTGTTCGCGGCGTTCATGTTGTTCAATAATTTCTGACACGTGATCTACTTTTTCGTCAATTGCTACCCTTAGCCATTGACGACCCTTTTCAGCAGTCCCAAAACTACCCGCACCGTATGCTCCTGTTCGTGAATCGTCATCCCATGGGGGATTTGCCACGAGTGCACCGCCTTCAACCCAATCCATATAATATGATGGAGTAGTAATAAACTCTAACTCATCTACAACTCTCTCCATATGCACTAATTCCGGCGTTAATTGGAGGATGAGAGATGTTTCAAGCTCGCATGCGTGCCCCATACCACCAATTTGAGATTGCCGAAATTCTTCTAATGCAGCGATTCCTTTAGGACCCGACAGATATAGCCAACTTGTTGCGCAAAATATCCGACGGTGCCTTTCACCTGCATACTTCACTACATTTGCCAGGAATGAGCTATTTCCACCGTGGCCACTCATAAAATAGAATTTATTAAAACCCCGACCGGTTAATACGTCCACAACCGATAACCAAAAATCTTCAAATGCCCTTCCGCCACAATTTAAAGTACCTGCGAATGCAGATCTGTGAGTAGAAACTCCATAAGGCATTACTGGAAGCGATACAGCTAATTTATGAGCGGAAGCTACGACGCCTTGACTGATGGCATTAATAATTAGGGTATCAGTCGACATCGGAAGATGGAATCCATGTTGCTCAGTGTGTCCTATTGGAATTAGAATAACTTTATTTAGCTCTCGATCATTCGGGATCCTAGGTGCTTGTAATTTCTGGTTTGGATTTGGCAGAATGATGCTTTGTTCACCAATGTCAAGCTGCAGCCCAGGTGGAACCAAAGCATGGACTTGTGTGAAACCATCGTCTCTGAGGCTGAAAATTAAATTTGATATCATCCGAGACAGCACATCGTCCTCTACCGCTAAGCCACTACCTCGCCAACCAAATGGAATTGCAGGCAAGATGCCTGCTCTCGGGGGATTTCCCAATGCAGATGAGATATCCTGTATCGCATAACCTGTGCCTAAAGGGATAATTAGTGGAGTATCTCGTGGTAATGCAGCAATCTCTGGCCAGCTAAGAACATCGTACGAGAATAATTCAGTCATGATCATATTCCTTCAATATTGTCGAGTTGAAATTGATCGCTGGTAGTATTAATTCTTCGGGGATCTTTTACCATCCAGATGAGCAGACCCATTGTCAGTAGACTCAATATACCTGAAACCAGGAAAGTTGTATCATAGCTGAATGTGTCCGCCAGCCAACCCCCCAGAAATGGGGCTAATATTGTGAATGGTGCTATGAGTGTATTCGATAATCCAATATAAGTTGGTCGCTGAGAAATGGTCCCAAACTCCTGTACCATCGCCATGCTAATTGTCCAGGTGGCAACATTAGAGATTCCTGCCAGGATAACCACGGGAAAAAACCAACCGGATCCATTTGCCGCCCATGCTAATAATCCGCTTAATGCTGAAGCTGCAATGCCGACCACCAGCATCCCACGGTGACTCCAACGATCACCAAACCATCCCATGATTGGATTTGCCAAGAGCTGTGTAACTAACAGTACACTTGTTAGTATTCCAACAGAAATTTCGCTCATGCCCAGCTGATGAACCGCGAATACCGAGTAGAACGCAAAGCCCATCGAAGCTATTGTGGTCATCATTCGAGTGAGTAGAAACCAACGGAAATTTCGGTCAAGGGATAATAATTCTTGCCAATCAGCCCAGGCGAAAACCTGAATCGGAATTTCTGGGGCGGGAGGGTTTTCGGATTCCCGAGTCATTCTTAGAAAAAACCAGGAGATAACCAATCCGAGCATTGCGAGGAGAAAGCACAAAGTGAAATCCAAAGGACTGGGGAGTTCTTGGAGAATTAATCCTGCAAGTATTGCTGTTATTGCCGCCAGTAAATTGGCAGCCGAGGATTGTGTTCCAAAAAAAGTCCCTAACCAATCAGAAGGAATAATCTTTCCAATCATGCTTTGCCAAGGAGTAGCAGTCAATCCTGCCCCTAATCCTTGCCAGATGAGCAGCAGAAAGATTAAGGCTAAGGTAATCTCTGGGCGTAAAGATGGGGAGAACCAGGCTACGATGGCAAAACCAAGATAGGGCAGTCTTTCTTGGATGGTTAAAATTAATACTAACCGACGATACTGCCGGGCTCGGGTAGTCATATTAGCTGTGAATAATTGGGGAAGCTGCCAGCCAACCGTGTGTATCGCCGGCACCAGACCTATGATTATCGCTGAACTTGTGAATGTTCTAACGAATAGTGGAATAATGGTAACGAATGACGCGAATCCCAGCGCCATACCAAAGAATGCAGCATCAAAGATACTGACAGTCACATTATGTCGAAGATCTTTCAGAAGTTCAGGATGCATCGATTTTATATTTCGAACGTAAACGTGCAAGTCGATGTTCTAACTCAGGTTCCCAATAGAAAGGATCGCTCTGAGATACGCTCGCCAATTGAATTATGTCTAAAGCTGACTGTGCCCACTTAATCGCATTTGAATAATCTTTTACCTGATGTTCGAAATATTTCGCTAATTCGACTATGGAGTCAATGTGTCGTTGTTTTGCAGCTTGTTCCCATAAAGCAACCGCAGGAGGATAATCATGCAGGCGTTTATATATCGCTGCCAGCCTTGCCATTGCTTCTACCGCGACTTGGGAAGGTGGATTAAAATCCGCCGTTTCTGATGTCATTGTGTTATCAGCTGTATGATCCATACTTCGCTGATACAGGTTTATAGCTAGGTTAATATCTCCCACCTCTTCAAATAAACGTGCCAGAGCAAGTTGATCTGCACCATTATTCGTGGATTCCAGTGGATTATTCAATAAATTAGATACGTGGTTGAATAGGCTGGCGAGGCTGAGAATATCCATTTGGTTGTGGTAAAAAATATTCTTTATTGTTGATGTATCTCCATTGTGAAGAAAGTCAAGATAGATCTGGGGGATCATCCAACCCGGGATATCCTCTTCAGTTCGGGATGTGCTTAATATCTGGACCTCCAAATTACTTAGCGTACGACTGGGGAGCCGATATCGCCAAAGTTTTCGGGAAATATGTAATAGGTCAATGTGTTTAATGCCTCGTAAAGGTGAAGGCCAACCATTAATGGCGTAACGAGTGTTGAGTAGAGGTGCATCGAATGCCTTGCCGTTAAAGGTGACTAGTGCCTGGCAGGGGGTCAAGAATTGCTCTAATGCATAGAGTTGGGCGATCTCCTCTGATGGATCTCGCATGAAAAACTGAGCCAGGTGGAAACTTCCCGGTTCGAATCGGCCAACTCCAACCATAAATGCAAACGTCCCTGTTCCACCTGCAAGTCCGGTGGTTTCTGTATCCAGGAATACAAGTGACTCGAGTGGCAAATTCCCAAGTGATTGGTCCCCGATGCAGGCAGCAAGGGTTGTAAATGGTGAATCAATTTTACCTGGATGACGGCTCTCAGGTTCTACTTCGTCGTAATAATTTTCAACTAGATAAGTTTCACCATGAGGAGTGACTAAAGGCCAGCCAGGTAGCTGAGACTGTTGACTTTGGTGAGGTAGGTTGGATGGTTGTGGGATATCCTGTGTGCCAATTTTTACACCCAGTGCCTTGAGTTTATCAGATAGACCTGGCATGGCTAAATTTTACTAGACATTGCTTGGAGGATAGCTCGAGTTTCGGCTTTGCTTCCCTGTCCCAGCTCACCCCCAGGGCCTACACAGGATGGGCATCCATCTGAACATAAACAATTAGTTACAAGTTCAAGCGCATAGGTGAGGAGATCTGAATGTATTTGATAGAGTTGGAAACTTAAACCAATCCCATCTGGAATTTGTTCATAAATGATCACCGTTGGTGTGCCTGATGCCAAAGGTGATTGCGGGTCAGCATGAACTCCTAAGTCTCTTGGATCGCACATTAAAAATAAAGGAGCAAGATGACTTAGTACGAAGGAAAGTCCGCTGAGTCCGCTCCGAACACGAACGGCTAGCTCGACGCGATGATGACAGGAAGGGCAAAGCGTGATCAGGTTAGATAATTGATTCGCCAGTTCCGGTGAAGCGAATGTCCTGAAGGGTACTTTGTGATGAACATCATGTGAACGTCCTTGTTCTTCAGTTCCACAAACTCCACAGCGGTAACCATCGCGTTTTCGGACCATATCCCGAAGTTGAGGCCAGTTGGGACCATATTGGTTGGTGTCATTTTTCCAGAATCCTTGAATGCGCAATTGTTCAACTGTTGGCTCATCAAGACTCAACCAATATCCTGTCGTTATTAATTCCGAAGGAGGCAGGCTAAGTTCACCTGTTCCCAGTTGTTCATTTGAATTCCAGCGAATTTTCCGATAACCGGTTACTTGAGATGTGACTTTAATTTCACCGTGAGCTTTTACACCCCCAGCGACACGACTTTCCTCTTTCTGATGGATTAATTGAATTACCGTCTCGCTGCGATGCTCGGTGTAATAGTCAGTGTCTTCACGCTTCAATGTGGCTATATTATTATCAAGATCGAGGTCCTGAACAACATAGTTCACTCCTTCGTGCAGATATACCGCTTGAGGGTGAACCAACCATAATGAACTGGCGCGGTCGACTTCACCAACGATGGTTGGAGACTTACTGGCGGCATCTTGCAGTATCACCCGGTCCGCTGAGGCCGAGCGGAGTGAAATATTTTGCGCAGGATACCGATCAGACGTCCAATAAAAGCGTGATCCTGCATGGTGAAGCAGCTTTTGTTCTAAAAGGTATTCGAGGAGATCATGTAGAACAGTTCGATCCAGGTTTGCATACCTTTCCTCATCCCAGAAGGGTAGTTCAAAAGCAGCGCATTGAATGTGTGAGAGTAATATCAGTAAATTATCAGGATTAACTAAAGCTGCTTCTGGAGAACCCGAGAATATAAAATCTGGGTGGGAAACCAGGAACTGGTCTAACGGGTCAGGTGTAGCCACCATAATTGCTAATGCAACATCTTTCCCGCGACCAGCTCTACCGGCTTGTTGCCATACTGAGGCAATTGTGCCTGGATAACCGACCAGTATAGCAGCTCCCATCCCTCCTATATCAACACCGAGCTCAAGTGCGTTGGTTGCAACCACCGTTCGAACAGATCCTTGGCGTAAACCACTCTCTATCTCGCGCCGGTGACTTGGGAGATATCCGCTGCGATATCCTCGGACAGAATCATTCCCATGTGAATTAATACCATAATCTTTCGTATAGCCATTTCTACTGGAACGTAAATAGGTGAGTAGCATTTCGACCCCTCGACGGGACCGCGAGAAAATTACCGTCTGGATATCTTCCTGAGACAAGTCATTTGCCAGCCGGATACTTTCCTGGGTGGCGCTTCGGCGTAATCCAAGGTCAGGATTAATAATCGGTGGGTTGTATAGGAAAAAGTATTTCTGACCGTGCTGTGAGCCATCTCGGTCAACGACTGCTAATTCTTCATCAGGATGCTCCAGGCTGAGTAATCGTGAAGCGAGTTGGTGTGGATTGGCGATAGTTGCGGAGGTGAGAATAAATTGTGGATGCGCACCATAAAACTTCGTTACTCGGACTAGGCGCCTCAGGACATTTGCAACATGAGATCCGAATATTCCTCGGTAGGTGTGCATTTCATCAATCACGACATATCTAAGGGATTGAAAAAATTCTATCCAGGCTGTATGGTGGGGTAAGATCCCCGTGTGAAGCATATCAGGATTACTCAGGATTATTCTTCCACTTTGGCGAATCGATGAGCGTATGCCTGTCGGTGTATCTCCGTCGTATACTCCGAAAGAAACAATTCCTGGTACTGGTTTGACTTGTGTTTGGCGATTCCATTGCAGGTTGGTTGAAAAACGAGAGAGGGTATTTGCCTGATCTTGTGCAAGTGCTTTGGTAGGAAAAAGATATAGCGCCCGTGCATTGCTATCTTCGAGTAATGCATTCAATACCGGCAGGTTATAACAGAGTGTTTTACCGCTGGCAGTACCGGTGACCACCGCAATGTGTTTTCCGGTTTTGGAAAGTCTCCAAGCATCAAGCTGGTGCGAAAAAAGAGCCATGATCCCCTGCTGTTGTAATGCTCCTTGCAACTGAGGGTTTAGGTCCTCAGGAAAGGGGAATAAGACCGGCGGTGTGTCAGGAATAATCTGCCAATGTGTGATATTAGGTCCAGTGGCAGGGTCTGCTCGCCACTGTGAGATAAGACGTTTGAGGCTCATAACAGATAATTAGCCATTACTGGTTGACTGATCTACGTGCTCATTTAGCCAATCAACTCGCTCAATACGCAGATTCGCATTTAAGGAGCCATTTCAAGCAGATGTTCATATAAAGGTTTGAGTTGGTGATAAATGCGCATATAGACATGATTGAACAGCTCATCATACAGCTTATGGGTTACAGGATCAGGTTCGAATTGATCACCAGTATGTGTCATCTCTTGAATTGCTGTCTTAAAATCCGGATGTATCTTTACCCCTACCGCTGCATCGATGGCTGCACCCAAACCCGATGCTTCGTAAATATGTGGTCTCGATGTTGGTAATCCGAACATATCGGCTGTTAGTTGCATCGCTGCATTACTTTGGCTACCTCCTCCAGCAACGCGTAGTTCGGTAATTTTCACCCCAGTTCGATTTTCAGTCCTATTTGCTCCATCGAGTAATGCATAACCCAGACCCTCAAGAATAGCCCGATAAAAATGAGCTCGTGTATGCGTGGAATTGAATCCGATCACTGCCCCACGGGCCTCGGGACCGGGATATTTTAATCCCGGTGACCAGTAAGGTTGGAGGATTAAGCCTTGTGAGCCTGGCGGTACGGATCCTAGGAGCTCATCTAATAATGTTTCAGGTTCAATCCCGTGGAGGTCAGCAAGTTGTGACTCGACATGGCCGAATTCTTGTTTGAACCAACTCACCATCCAAAATCCACGATATATTTGCTGCTCGAGGGAGTATGCACCTGGGATGGCTGAAGGGTAGGGGGGAATTAATGGGATAATTTCAATATACTTGGTATGGGTTGTGTTAATAGTTGCAGTGGTTCCATAGCTTAAACAACCAATATGCGGCTCTAGACATCCTGCCCCAATTACCTCACAGGCTTTATCAGATGCTGCCGCAATGAGTGGTAGTCCTGCAGGAATACCCGTTGCCTGAGATGCTTCGGTTGTGATTTCACCAAGTTGCTGGGCTGGAGGAATTAAATCGATCAATTTTTCTGGTTCAATTGGCACGGCTTGCCATTTCCAATCCCATTTTGAGGACCAACGCAGGTGCTTGTAATCAAATGGAAGATAACCGACCTGGCAACTAACCGAGTCAACCAACCTACCAGTAAGCTTATAAGTAAGGTATCCGGATAAAAATACATACTTGAAGGTTTTTTCCCAAATCTCAGGCTCATAACGTTGTAGCCAATTCGCTTCAGCTTCAGCCTGAAGATATGCCACCGTTTGCCTCATACCACTCAATCGAAAAGCTAAACCCCAAAGGCCTCCGACTGATTTCAATTTTGGTGTTCGACGTTGATCCATCCAAACGATTGCCGGACGTAGTGGATTCCCTTGTTTGTCAAGGTTAATGACTGTCGAACGTTGCGTGGTGAGTGCCAGTCCGGCAATACGATCCTTATCTACCCCTGGTATTGTCCATAATTCCTGGCACGCACTGCAGACTGCATGCCAGAAAACCTCAGGTTTTTGCTCTGCGTAACCAGGCTGAAGTGAATAATAAGGATCAATAGTTATGCGCGATTTCGCGGCGAGTTGCCCATCTGGAGTAAACAACATCGCTCGAACACTTTGAGTGCCATTATCAATTGCTAGGATTAAATCTTTGCTCAAGCAATGCCTCCATGTATGAAGAAACCGGCTCCTAAAATTCCCGGTCCTGCATGGGTTACGATAGCAGGCGGCATATCGACAACGCGCACATAAGGTTGGTGGATCGCCTTACTTAATCTTGCTGCTAATTCACGCCCTTCATCTTGTACTCCAGCGTGGAGAACTGTGAGATCTCCTGTGCCATTGTGTGGGATTTGTGAAACAACAATTTCGATCAATCTTTCTAGGGCTCTTTTGTGTGTGCGCTCAAATTCATAACGGTCTACCTTACCCTCGTGTATACATAGAATAGGCTTGATTTGAAGTATGCTGCCGACTAAAGCCTGAGCTCCTCCAATTCTTCCTCCCCTGGCAAGAAAATCTAGAGACGCAACCAGGAAATAAACGCGGCAACGGTTCGATAAATCCTGCAGACGAGTGACGATGGTATCAGCATCTATCCCATCTGCTGCCCATTCAGCTGCATGCTCCACCATGCTTCCTAACGGACTGGCGACTACACGGGTGTCGATGATGCGGATATCTAACTCTGGAAAATCCTGGGCGGCAATTTGAGCGGAGCGAACGGTCCCGCTGATATCACTAGAAGGGTGGATGCAAAGGATCGTTTGTCCTTGATTGGACATCCTAGAAAACTGCTCGATGAATAGTTCAGGTGGCGGTGCAGCCGTCTTGGGGATTTGATTTTTCGACTGCAGGCGATCCATGAATTCCTTAATACTCATATTAACGCCTTCGTAGAATGATTCCTCACCAAAATTGATGACTTGGGGGATTACAGAGATGCCATATTTGCTAGCATATTCTGGATTCAAGCATGCAGTTGAATCTGTTATGATCTGAACCATAAGATTTTCTCCATCTGAAGATGTGCAAAATCTATCCTCAATAATCCTCGTTGTCAAATGATTTTACTTTTATTACAACAATAAAAAGATTATACTCATAATGTGCAATAAAACCAAATAGGATGAGCAGGCTGAATTGATGCTAGATACTTACCAGAAGATCGATGCATGGAATAAATTTATCCATCAACAAGAAATCTGTCCGGAGCTAAATCCTCTGGTAGTTAATTCTTGGAAGCGCTGCTGGGCGCGATTGAATCCATATCGGGAGTCGATGCTTAAAAAGCTTGCCGCGGAACATTTGTTAGCTGCTCAAGTGGCAAGTTTTGATTTGATTTCTTTAACCCGACCAGTGATGGAGGATATATATCAATATATTGAGGGTTCGGGTTCTATTTTGCTTCTTACCAATGGTGCTGGATATGTTCTTGATTTAATGGGAGATTCTGATTATTTGGAAATGGTAGGGCAAATTGGTATTGTTCCAGGAGCCTTAGTAGCTGAAGTGGAAATGGGGACGAACGCAATTTCGTTGAGCCTATATGATCGTTCTCCGATTTGTGTCGTTGGTGCTGAACATTTTCTACAGCGATACCACATTTTTGCTGACGCCGCAGCTCCTATATTTGATTTACACGGACGTCCGTTAGGTTCTCTCGGCGTGCTCAGTCTGGCCGAAAATTTTCATCTGCATTCATTGGGCTTAGTGGTAGCTGGCGCTCGGGCGGTCGAAGGACAAATGCAATCAGATTATTTATTAGCAGAGCAGAGTAGCCATCTTGCTCAATTGAATGCTATTCTTGAAGCCAACACGGATGGAGTGATTGTCTTTAATCCGAATGGATTTATCATGAAGTTAAATTCCGGGGCTTCAAAAATGCTCGGCATGTCTGTACCAGCGTGTATTGGTCAGCATGTTAATGATATTTTCGTTTATCCTGATTTCATCATTGATGCTATCCGACAGAGATCTCCTCTAAGTAATGTAGAAACTACCCTTCGTGCCGGTAACAATTCTATACACTGTGTATTGAGTGTCAAATATGCATTGAGCCAGCAGCAGCTTCAATGGGTGATCATGATTTTGAGGCTAGAGCGTGATGTCAGGCAATTAGCGTATCAACAATTTGGGGCACAGGCACCGCTATCAATAGAGGATATTCCAGGCGCATCAAGCGAAATACGCAGGCAAAATCGTTTTGTTCAGGTTGCGGCACCGGCAAAAGCGAGTATTTTGATTCGCGGCGAAATTGGAACAGGGAAGAATATATTGGCAAGTGCGATCCATAATGCTAGCCCCCGAAGAGATGGCCCTTACCTGATATTTGGCTGCAGCATAATTCCACAGGAATGGGTCGTACGCGAGCTGTTGGGCTTTGATGAGAGTGTCTCCGGGAAAAAGCCTGGCGGGCGGCCAAGTAAATTCGAGTTGGCGAATGGGGGTACTTTATTTTTCCAAAATATTGACGATCTACCGCTAGATGCGCAGTCCATTTTACTGAACGTATTAGACCTGGGGATTGTCCAGCGGATTGGAAGTGACCAACCGATCGAAGTCGATGTTCGAATTATCGCCTCAATTGCTGCGGATATCGAGAAGCTGATTGCAGAAGGCAATTTTCGGGCTGATTTATACTACCGGTTGAGTGCCTTCGAGATTACCCTGGCGCCGTTAAGAGAGCGTCCAGGGGATTTGAAGATGCTGACAGAACGCATTCTTGAGCGCTTGGAGCGCCAATTAGGTCATTCATTGACTCTGTCGAGCGAAGCAATGGCAGCGATCAAACATTACCGCTGGCCCGGGAATATCCGCGAATTAGAGTCTGTATTAGGGAGGGCATCGGTTCAGGCTGGTCCAGGCGGAATTATCCAGCCAATCCACCTACCAGAGACTATATTTAATCCGTACAAGGAGTCCAATGGAACGCTAACCATGTCAACTTTGTACAATGTTGAGCGAGAAGCGTTTCTACAGGCGGCTCAAACTTGTAAAGGCAATGTAAGCGACATGGCGCGCAGGCTTGGCATCAGCCGTACGACTGTCTGGAGAAGATTGAAGGAAATGCAAATCAACCCGGACGATTTTCGAATTACGGAGAATTAACCGCTCATCAATTCACTTCAAAGTGTTCTATAATGAAACATTACCTCAATTCGAGTGTAGCATTATGGAACAATTTCGAAAAAATCGTTGACAGGGTGTAAAATTACTGTAAAATAAATTAGATTTCATGGTTGGAAAGAGGTTGATTGGATGATACTCGGCAGTGTGCTTGCGAACAAGTACATTACGTGGGGATGTTCCTGGAGTGACCTTTAAGGTGTATAGCTGCTAACAGCCGGTTGATGGCTGATTAGCGGTTTTTATTTTCAAGCTCCCATGCTGGATTGGGAGGACTTCCGTAGGTATATCACTGGGTGGTCTCAGAAGTTATTTGTTGAACTTGGCTTGTGATTTTGGGCCACGGTTGTTCGGTACTTTGGTAGGTACGAAAGATTTGTTTGTGGGATCCTATTGGCTCGTTTCAGCCAAATATGGACCCATCGTAGGCGTGTAGGCGGTGCTGTTGGCGTCTGCGCCTACGACTAGCTCGTTACCGCGTTCTTGCCCAAGAAATCGAGATTTTGGTGCCAGTGCGGTGCGATATTCAACCCTTTGCTCGAGCTTTGGAGGCTGTGTAATGAAAAAACTGATCAATAAACCTGAAGATGTTGTCGTTGAAGAGCTACAGGGCGTTGCCCTGGCACATCCAGACCTGGTGAAGGTTTTTTATGACCCGACCTATGTCCTGCGAGCGGATGCTCCAATCAAAGGAAAAGTAGGGTTGATCTCAGGTGGTGGATCTGGTCACGAACCAATGCATGGCGGCTTTGTCGGCTACGGCATGCTGGATGCAGCTTGTCCTGGTGCGGTTTTCACCTCGCCCACACCGGATCAGATGCTGGAAGCGACCAAAGCCGTGAACGGTGGTGCAGGCGTAGTCCACATCGTCAAGAACTACACCGGCGATATCATGAACTTCGAAATGGCGGCTGAGCTCGCTAAGGCTGAGGGAATTGATGTCGAAAGTGTGGTGATCGACGACGATGTAGCTGTGCAAGACAGCCTGTACACCGCTGGACGGCGCGGCGTCGGCACGACAGTGCTGGCAGAGAAGATTTCCGGCGCTGCTGCAGAGCAGAAGCGCAACCTGAAAGATGTCACGGATGTCGTCCGTAAGGTAAATGGTTGGGGGCGCACCATGGGAATGGCGCTGACCTCCTGCACCGTTCCACACGTCGGCAAGCCGACCTTTGATCTGCCTGAGGATGAAATGGAGATTGGCATCGGCATCCATGGTGAACCAGGACGCACCCGGATGAAGGTTAAATCCGCAGATGAGATCGTAGAGATGCTGATGGAGCCGATCATTAAGGATATTCCCTACAAATCCGGCGATGAAGTTCTGCTCTTTGTCAACGGCATGGGTGGAACACCATTGGTCGAGCTGTATATCCTCTATCGCAAAGCTCACGAGATTGCCACCAAGAGTGGTCTGAAGGTAGTTCGCAATTTGATTGGTCCGTACATCACGAGCCTTGAGATGGCTGGTTGTTCCATTACGATGCTGAAGATGGACGATGACCTGAAAAAGTTGTGGGACTTCCCGGTATTGACACCTGGCATGCGCTGGGGCAAATAACCTAACATGGCAGAGCGGGGCTGGTGGAGCTCAAAACGCCAGCCCTGCAGTCTCGCCAATGGAGACATCGATGTCCGTCACCCGTGACCAAGCTCTTGATTGGATTAAAGCCTGTGCCGCTGTGCTGGCAGAAAATAAGGAGTACCTGACTCAATTAGATGCAGCGATTGGTGATGCAGATCATGGCGCCAATATGGATCGCGGCTTCCGAAAAGTCATAGAAAAGATGCCCGAGTATGCTGACAAGGACATCGGTACTGTATTTAAAACCGTTGGCATGACCCTGATTTCCACTGTTGGTGGTGCAGGTGGACCGCTTTATGGCACTTTGTTTTTGCAAATGGGACTCAAGTCAGCCGGGAAGATGGAGCTCAACCTGGAGGATTGGTGCATCGCTGTTGAGGCGGGTTTGGCGGGTGTAATCATGCGGGGCAAGGCTGAGCTTAAGGACAAAACCATGGTGGATGCCTTGACGCCGGCATTGGATTCACTCAAGCAATCGGTTCAAGACGATAAACCTCTCCCAGAAGCGCTGCAGCTAAGCGCTCAGGCAGCCAAAGAAGGCATGTTGGGGACCATTCCACTTGTCGCCCGGAAAGGTCGAGCCAGCTACCTGGGAGAACGCAGCGCTGGACATCAAGACCCCGGCGCTACATCTTCCTATTTAGTATTGAAAACAGCAGCAGAAACATGGGCAGATTCCTAGCCCATGCAACAATTTCAACCCACCCATATTCATAGTTCGGAGGAAAAAAATGGCTAAATATGCAGCAGCAGTAGATCAAGGAACTACCAGCACCCGTTTCATGATTTTTGATCACGAGGGTAAGGTTGTTGGTCTCGATCAAAAAGAGCATGAGCAAATCTACCCCAAGCCGGGGTGGGTTGAGCATGATCCGATGGAAATTTGGGCACGCACCGAGGATGTAATCAAGGGTGCGCTCGCCAAGCATAATATCGACCCGAAGGATATCGCCGCGGTGGGTGTGACCAACCAGCGCGAGACCACTGTCGTCTGGGAGAAGGCAACTGGCAAGCCCGTATACAACGCGATCGTCTGGCAGGACACCCGCACCGACAAAATCTGCAACGAGCTTGCGAAAAATGGTGGTCAGGATCGCTATCGAGCGAAAGCTGGCTCTGCCCCTGGCAACTTATTTCTCCGGTCCAAAGATCAAATGGATCCTGGATAATGTTGAAGGTGTGCGCGCCAAAGCAGAGAAGGGCGAGGTTCTTTTTGGGAACATCGACACCTGGGTTATCTGGAACCTGACCGGTGGTCCAAAAGGCGGCGTTCATGTAACCGATGTATCCAATGCCTCCCGCACGATGTTGATGAACCTGGAAACGCTGGACTGGGATGCGGACATTCTGAAAGATATGGGCGTCCCCCGAGCGATGCTCCCCGACGGTTAAGGCTTCATCAGAGGTATACGGCACGGCAGTTGGTGCACTGGCAGGTATTCCGGTTGCCGGAGACCTGGGAGACCAGCAGGCTGCGCTGTTCGGACAGGCGGCATATGATCCGGGCAATGCCAAGAACACCTATGGCACCGGCTGCTTCATGCTGCTGAACACCGGCACCAAGCCCGTCCAGTCCAAAAACGGTCTGCTGACCACGCTTGGATATAAGATTGGTAAGAATCCAGCCGTTTACTGCCTGGAAGGCTCGATCGCTATCACCGGTGCACTGGTGCAGTGGCTGCGTGACAACCTGAAGATGATTGAAAAATCAACCGATGTCGAAGACGCTGGCCAATACGGTCGAAGATAACGGTGGTATTTACTTCGTGCCGGCTTTCTCTGGTCTGTTTGCTCCATACTGGAAGAGTGATGCTCGCGGCGCTATCGTTGGCATGACCCGCTACGTAAACCGCGGCCACTTTGCCCGCGCAGCCCTGGAAGCAACCGCTTTCCAGACTCGCGAAGTGCTCGATGCGATGGAGAAGGACTCGGGCGTCAAGCTGACTGCCCTCAAGGTTGATGGCGGTATGGTGTACAACGAGACCTTGATGCAGTTCCAGGCTGATATCCTGGGCGTACCCGTAATCCGGCCGAAAGTCGCTGAGACCACCGCATTGGGCGCTGCCTATGCAGCCGGCCTGGCGGTTGGTTTCTGGAAGAATGTCGATGACCTGCGCGCCAACTGGGGCAAGGATGCCGAATGGGATCCGAAGATGGATCCGAAGGTTCGCGCCGAGCTCTACAAGGGCTGGCTCAAGGCTGTCACCCGCACCTTCGATTGGATCGAGCATTAGGCATATCAAAACATAAGTGGGAGATTGCCTCTCACTTATAAGATCTGGTAGATGTTTTTAGAAATGACGGGCGATGCATCTGACATTTGTTGGGTGGTCGCCCGTTATTCTATGAAAATTAGAAAAAGAACGTATTTTTGGCTGGCTAGAAATTTGAAAGAAAACAAAATGAACCTGATCAAGTGATGGTAGAATAGAATAAGCTCTGCCTTTCCATGCGCTTGGTTTCAAAATATTGGCGATTGTGAGTAATCTTCGTACTACCGAAATTGCCTGGAATGGAATATTATCCGAAGGTCTCCTATTTGGTAATGGCAGTTGAGTTGTTATTGGTAGTTCCATCGAGAATCGTCATTTTTAGAAATTATATTTCAAAATAAGTTTATACGAAGCAAGAAGTAATTTTTAGTCAAAATTATTGAACCCATCTTGGAAGAAGGCACAATAACCAGATTATCCAACAATATGCCTCTTACCAACAATAATCCTGTATTTCAAGAGAACGAATGGCAGTGGATCTGGGCAACGTACGACGATTCCACATATAACTCCGTATTATCTTTCATCCAGCCTGATGATGTTGTGCTAGAAATCGGTGCTGGAGATTTGCGTCTCTCCAGGCAGATCGCGAGAATTGCCCGAAAAGTTGTGGCAATTGAAATTTCGTCTGAAATATTGTCATCCACTCAGGCAACGAATTCACCTTTACCGAAAAATCTTTCTGTAACTTGCGCTGATGCGCGGAATTTTGATTTTCCTCCGGACACTAGTCTGGGGGTTATGTTGATTCGTCATTGCCAAAATACACGGGAATATATGGAAAAATTGCAAAAAATAGGCTGTCGATGGCTGGTGACGAATGCTAGATGGAGGATGGGTATTGAAAAAATAGATCTTTTTGCACCTAGGATGGAGTATTGCGATGTACCTGTTGGCTGGTTCGCGTGTTGGTGTGGACACGTAGGTTTCAAGCCTGGACCAGTACAGGCAATTGATGAAAATGCTATGAATTATGTAATTGAAGTGATCGATTGTCCAGAGTGCAAGCCCGAAGACCCAAAAAATATAAGGAAAGATATGAAAATGGAGTATTAAATTATGACAAAACCTCATGCAATTATCATAGGTGCGGGGTTTACAGGAGTAGCAACCGCACATGATCTAGCTCTTCGTGGTTTCGATGTTACAGTTGTAGAACGCGGTCCGATTGCGAATGGTACCTCTGGCAGAACCCATGGATTATTGCATTGTGGTGGCCGGTATGCAGTTTCTGATCAAGAAGCGGCCATTGAATGTATAGATGAAAATATGATCCTTAGGAAAATTATCCCCTATGCGATTGAACCAAATGGTGGCTTGTTTGTTGCTTTGAATGATCGAGATCAGGCATACGCTGATGTATTTGCTAAAGGGTGTGATGCATGTCATATTCCTATTGAGCAAATGACATCCAAAGAAACATTGAAAATTGAGCCGGCTTTAAATCCAAATTTGCTCATGGCTTATTGGGTACCTGATGGAACTTTTGATCCGCTGCGACTGGCTTTGGGATTCGCTGCAACAGCAAAATCGAATGGTGCCAAATTCAGATTATATACAGAAGTGACCAACATGGTGATTGATGGTCTAGGCACAGTCGTTGGGGTGAAGGTCGTTGACCGATCGGAGAACGTTGAAGAAGAAATTAGAGCAGACATCGTAGTCAATGCCACAGGCGCTTGGGCAGGTGAGATGGCCAGCCTGGCAGGTGCTGATGTACCTATAAGACCAACGCCTGGGATTATGGTTGCATATGACCAACGGTTGACGCAGCGAGTAATCAACCGCCTGTGTCCTCCTAGTGATGGTGACATAATCGTTCCTCAACGCAGGATGTTAGTAGTTGGCACGACTTCATTCGAAGTCCATGATCTTGACTATATTCCGGTTGAAGAAGATCAAGTGCAGCTCATGTACGATAGAGCGGTTGAGTTAATTCCTGGAATAAATCAAACCAAGATGAGAGGCGCTTATATGGCCACCCGACCATTGATAGGGTCTGGGTCTACAGGCAGGAGTGTAGCGCGTACCTTCAAATGTTATGATCATCAGGAAACCCACAGTATTGGTGGTTTTGTTACGATCACTGGTGGCAAAGCAACTACATTACGAGCCATGGCTGAAAAAACCACCGATGTAGTTTGCCAGAAGCTGGGCATCAATGCAGAATGTCAAACAAAAGAGATGCCATTGATCTCTTATCGTCAATTTTATGCATTGCCAAATTAATTAAGGAGACCAAATGACAACCTGGACTGTAAAATTCATGGTCTACCGGCAAAAAGGACAATCAAATTCGCATTATGATGAGTTTACCCTTAAAGTCAATCCAGAAGAATATGTACTTGACGCGATTGAGCGGATTTGGGCGTTTTTTGACCGGAGTTTATGTTTTGCTCATGCATGTCACCACTCGACTTGTGGAGCCTGCGGGATGCGTGTCAATGGTGTTGAGAAATTGACTTGTATTACTCTTATTCGATCGGTCACAAAAGATGGTGGTACTGTACGCGTAGACCCACTGCGCAATTTTCCAATCATCAGCGACCTTGCAGTAGACATGGGGCGTTTGTATGTAAACAACGAAGCTACCGGGCAGAAATCTGTCATCTCTTGCGCGGATGAACCTGCAAACCCGAAACTTTCGAAGGAAGCGCAGGAGGCTGAGCGAGATTTTATTCGATTGTCTGATTGCATCGAATGCGGCCTGTGTGTCAGCGCTTGCCCTGTCGCGACCACGACCAGTGCTTATCTTGGACCAGCAGCATTGGCGGGTGCACACCAGCGTGGATTAGATCACGATAACGATATCTTGCAAATCGTAAATAGCGAGAATGGGGTTTGGCGATGTCATAGTGCTTTTGAGTGTAGTGCAGTATGCCCTTCTAATGTTGATCCTGCAGCTAGAATTATGGCTCTTCGGAAGCAGGTCATGGTAATGCAAATCAAAAACATGTTCCGCAGGAACTAAGGAGATTATACGATGACAACGAACAAACCTGCAGTGAAAAATTGGTGGAAATGGTTCGATCCACGCCATCGAGATATGGGAACCTGGGCATTTATTTTGAACCGCATTACCGCCATTGGATTGACAGTCTACCTATATCTGCATCTAATCGTCCTTAGTCAATTGGCGATGGGTCCTGAAGCATATGAAAGCTTTCTGGAGCTGATTCATAATCCACTTTTCATCGGAATGGAGCTGCTGGTGGTAATAGCAGGTATCTACCATGGCTTGAATGGATTGCGAGTTGGCTTAACTAGCTTTGGGATTGGATTATCAATCCAAAAATGGTTTTTCATTGTAATAATCGCTCTGACTTTTGTCGGTGCGGTCATTTTTGCCTATGTAATGTTCTTCGCATGATGGGAGGGTACGAACTATGCTGACATCAAAATCTGGACCGAAACCCGGCGAGAGCGCTGGCTTGTGGATGATTAAATTACTCACAGGATTCTTGATTATCATTATCCTGGGTATTCATCTCACTGTTAATCACATGCTTGGTAGTGCGAATGGTCTCCTGACACAACAGGAAGTTGTGGAGTATTACAGTAAATGGATCGTACCGTTCATGGAAATATTATTTCTGGTTTTTGTAGTATCGCATTCTCTCATCGGAACGCGCAGTATCATCCTTGATTTGAATCCCTCAAAATCTACACTTAAGGTACTTGACTGGCTCTTCATCATAATTGGTAGTGGGTATGTGATTTATGGCATCTGGCTGGTAATTAAAAATAGTTCAATTAGGGTCGTAATATATTGGCATAGTTGAGGTAATCGTATGGTTGGGCTGGTATTTGTATCGCATAGTCGTGCTCTGGCTGAAGCGCTGGTATCATTGGTCCGGCAAGTCGCCTCCCAGGATTTATCAATCGCCATCGCTGCTGGTGTTGGTGATGACAGATCCGAGTTTGGAACGGATGCGATTGAAATTATGGAAGCCATCCAATCAGTGTATTCCGATGATGGTGTGTTGGTGCTGATGGATCTTGGCAGTGCGATCTTGAGCGCAGAAACTGCCTTAGACTTTTTAGAGCCGGAGATTGCTGCCCATGTCCGCTTTTGTCCTGCTCCAATAGTCGAAGGTGCGGTTGCTGCCGGCGTTCAAGCTGGTTTGGGTAGTGACCTTGATACAGTGTGCCAGGAAGCCCAGGCAGCACTGCAGCCGAAGATCGAGCAATTGCGTGGCTCAGTGGTCCCGAGTGGGGCTGCGGTACCCCCGCCTCCGGTTGAAGCCGTGATTGGAGAAGAGATTGTCCTGACTTTACGGAACCTGCATGGCTTACACGCCCGACCGGCTGCCCAATTTGTAAAAATGGCTGGCAGCTTTGACGCGACCGTTCAAGTACGCAACCTGACGACCGGAAAAGGCCCGGTTTCAGCCAGGAGTCTGAATGCACTCGCCACACTGGGTGTGATCCAGGGTCACCAGATCACTGTTACGGCAAGTGGAGCTCAGGCAGAGCAGGCATTGAAAGGGCTCAGTGAATTGGTGCAGGCCAATTTCGGAGAACCAACCGAAATGCCTGGAGATGTGGCGCCCGTAAGAGCTGTCACCGATCTAATTGTCGAGCCTATTGAGGGGGCGATAAATCTGGTTGCTGTGTCAGAAGGATATGCCGTCGGCCCATTCTACCGCTACCAACCAGCCTTGCCGCCAGTATCCATGGATTTGGCTGAAGACCCAGCCAAGGAGTGGAAGCACTTGCTCCGGGCAGTTGAGCTGACCGGTCTGGCGATTGAGGCCAGGCGCAAGCAGCTCGTCGCTACGATCGGTCGTGAAGAGGCAGCTATTTTTGACGCGCACGAGCTGATTTTACAGGATCCGGAATTAATCTCGCAGGCTAAAAAATATATCTTTGAAGCGCACATGAATGCGGGTAAAGCCTGGGATCAGAGCATCCAGTCCATTGCAGAGAATTATCGCAGCCTGGAAGATCCCTATCAAAAACAGCGCGCCATTGATGTGCGCGACGTAGGCAACCAGGTTCTTTATACCCTTGCGGAAAAAACTACACTCGGAAAAATTGAGTTGCCACACCCGGTGATCCTGTTTGCGGAGGAGCTCACGCCAACCGAGACATCGCAGCTCGATATGGAAAAGGTGCTTGGGATTATCACATCTGGCGGTGGTCCCACCTCGCACAGCGCCATCCTGGCACGTGCTCTCGGTATTCCGGCTCTCTCAGGTGCAAGCACTGCGCTCAGCCGGGTTCGAGCGGATACGCTGATTGGGATCAATGCGACCACCGGTCAGCTTTGGATTGATCCGAACCAGGCGATTCAGACCGAGCTGGACTCCTACCGCCAGGAATGGCTGTCAAAAAGGAAAAAGCTGCTGCAATCCAGCCATGCGCTGGCGGCGCTGCGCACCGGACAGCGTGTCGAAGTGGTTGCCAATGTGGGCGGTCTCCAGGACGCAAAGGCAGCCGTCGAAAATGGGGCTGAGGGGATTGGTCTGCTGCGAACAGAGTTCTTATTCCTGACGCGATCCAGCGCACCGGACGAGGCCGACCAGTATGAAATGCTGCGGCAAATCGGCGAAACCATCACGAACAACAAAATGAATGATTGGCCGATGATCGTACGCACCCTCGATGTTGGGGGGGATAAAGAGCTTCCCTACATCTCGCTTGAGCCTGAAGCAAATCCCTTCCTGGGGGTGCGAGCACTGCGGTTATGTCTGCGCAAACCTGAATTATTTATGCCTCAATTGCGCGCCATCCTTCGCGCCACTGCAGATTACCGCTTCCGGGTGATGTTCCCAATGGTGGCGAATTTAGACGAAGTTCTGCAAGCCAAATCAGCTCTGGAGGTAGCGCATGCGGAGCTGTCCGGTGAAGGAACCCGGCACGGCTGGCCGATAGAAACTGGCATTATGGTGGAGATCCCTTCAGCCGCGCTGATGAGCGAAAAAATCGCCCCGCACATCGATTTCTTCAGCATTGGCACGAATGATCTTACCCAATATACCCTGGCTGCCGAAAGGGGAAACCCAGCTCTGGCTGGTATGGCGGACGCGCTTCACCCGGCAGTGCTGCGCTTAATCCATCAAATTGTCGAGGCAAGCCACCGCTTCGGGAAGTGGACGGGCATCTGCGGTGAATTAGCCGGAGATCCGGTCGCGGTGCCTGTGCTGGTCGGATTGGGTGTGGACGAGTTAAGTCTGAACCCGGCAGGAATACCACGCGTAAAAGCCATCCTGCGGAATTTAGATCAGGAAGCTGCCATCTCCCTGGCTCAAAAAGTTTTACAGGCGGATGGAGCAGCGCAGGCACGCGCCATTGCGCGGGAATTTATCGACCAGCTTCAAATTTGAGAGATCGGAACCGATTTCAGGTGATCTGGCGGTGGATGAAGTCAAGACAGATTTCAAACACCGCTTCTTTTTCAGCATCCAGCACCACACAGTGACCAGACTGTTCCATCCGGTGAAGTTCTACCTGTGTTGACGTGACATGTTTGGCGAGATAATCCGGTACCTGGGGATGCACCGACCGGTCATTTTTTCCCGAAATGATGAGAACAGGCTGCCCAACCGCAGGGAGTTGCTGCCGCGTATATGCCTGAAAAGAAAAGAGCTGTTTCATCGCCTTTAGCGCATACACTTTGTAGCCCTGCCATAGATCATCGCCTGGACTTGCTGCTGAAGCCGGTTTGCGGATCGTACTGGCAAACGGGGATAAGATTGTCGCAACCCAACGCACCCAGGCATAACGAATTTGCAGGGCAGGGGCGAACAGCATCAGCCCTGCGATTTGTTTGTGTTTTGCGGCTAAATTGATAGCGACCAGCCCGCCCATCGATTCACCCGCTACAAAGACGGTCTCGCAGTCATTATTAATGGATTGGTACGCCGATTCGCCAGCATCCAGCCATTCCTGCCAGCGGCGGGTGTTGATATCTGAAGTGGACGTTCCATGCCCTGGAAGCAGTGGCGCAGCAATGGAATACCCATGGTTGTTGAGGTACGTTCCAAGCGGGCGAACCTCCGCTGTGGTCGCGCCAAAACCATGGAATAACAGGATTCCAACCGGACCGGCTTTCCAATGGATTGGACCGCCCTCAAGGTGTGGATTTTGAAGCTGATCCAGGCAAGTCATTGAGAAATGCCAACAGGACAGCTAATCCACGGTCAGGGTTTTGCTCAAATTGCGTGGAAAATCGGGATTGAACCCACGCGCCAGACTGATTTGATACGACAGCACCTGCAGCGGGATGATGGCAATCAGCGCCTGAACCTCGGCAGAACAATCCGGTATGACGATTAAATGATTGGCATTATCCCTTAACCTGGCGTCGTCTGAACCGATTGCGATAGCGTGACCACCCCGGCAGGTGGTTTCGTTAATCCCGCTGATCAGCAGTGGAATATCCTCCATGCCGGCGACGAAGATGACCGGATAGCCGTCATACACGGCAGATAAGGGTCCGTGCTTAAATTCGGTCGAAAGCATGCCTTCGCAATGCGCATAGGTGATTTCTTTTAACTTCAGCGACCCTTCCAATGCGACAGGGTACGTAAGTCCATAACCCAGGCAGTACAGGTCATCGTGACCTGCAAGGTCCCCAGAGATCGCGGATACCTGCGGGATAGCTTCCTCAATAGCCTGGGTCATCAATTCAGGTAAGTTTTGTAATGGTGAGACTGGATGTCCGCCCATGCGCAGTGCCAGGTAAAGAAATGTGATCACCTGGTTGGTATAAGTCTTGGTTGCGGGAACACTGATTTCATAGCCACAAGTCAAGGGCAGATAGGATTGGCTGGCCTGCATTAATGTTGAGCCAATTACATTGACCAATCCAAGCACCGTCATCTTTTTTGCGGCAGCAATCTCGACCGCGTTGAGAACATCTTTGGTCTCACCACTCTGGCTGACGAAAATACCCACATCATCCGGATGAAGCGAATGACCGTACTGTGCGATAAATTGCGGTGCCAGGATCGGGATGGCGACGCGACCTGCCAGGCGGGACAGATAGACCGCGCCGAGCAGGCAGGCGTGATAGCTGGTGCCGCAGCCAACCAGGAACAGATTGCGGGCACCTGACATTTTGGTGATGAACGTCTCGATATCCGTCGAGGCATTGAGCATGTGGATTAATTCACCCGCCGCTACCGGCTGTTCGTAAATCTCTTTCAGCATGAAGTGCGCATAGCCGCCCTTCTGGACAGCCTCCATGCTCTCACTGACAGTTTCGGCGCTGCGCTGGATCAGGGAGCCATCCACTACGGAGCGCAACTCGATCCGGTCAGCCCACAGGCTGACAATCTCACCATCGTTAATGCGGATGATTTGGCGGGTCAGCGGCAGCAGGGAAGGGAGGTCCGAGGAGATCACGGTAAATCCCTCCCCGATGCCAACAACCAAACCAGAGCCTTTCTTAATGGCATGGATACAATCCTCATCCACCTTCCCGATTACGAAAGCATAATCGCCTTTCAAATCTCGATACGCATGCTGAATGGCATCGATGGGTGTTAGGTTTCGGTTGATGTATCTCTCCACCGCGTGCACACAGGATTCGCCGTCATTTTGAGAGCGCACGATCATTCCTTCGGCGATAAACTGCTGCCGCAGCTCCAAATTATTCACCACATTGCCATTATGCGCCCCCACCATCCTCCCGCCAGAATCCAGGTGGGGCTGCGCATTTTCTTGCGATGGTGTGCCAAAGGTTGCCCAGCGGAGCTGTAAGATGCCGCGATTGCCAACAAGCTCTGCGAATTTCAGGCGAGCGGCAACTTCATCAATTTTCCCAACATCCTTTCGCAGATCGATGACACCTTCTTGATCAATCACCGCACAGCCGACTGAATCGTAGCCCCGGTAGGAGAGACGGTAGCCCGCCTCAATCATTATTTTGCCTAATTCCTGTTCTTCACTGGTGACAATGCCAAAAATGCCGCACATTTAGGCAAGCTCCACGCGCACTGCGCTGATTTTGTATTCAGGAATCTTGGCAATCGGATCTAATGCAGCATGAGTCAATTCATTAATTCCAGCTTCCGGGAAGTGAAAATTAGCGAAAACCATGCCAGGCGGCACACGATCGGTCACCCAGGCCTCGGCTTCAACACTGCCGCGCCGGGAGGTAATGCGCACCCGCTTGTTGTGGTTGATGCCGATATGAATCGCATCCTCTGGGTTTACTTCTACCAGCGGGCGGCTGTAAATGCTGACCAACCCTTCTGCCCGGCGGGTCATTTCTCCACCATGCCAGTGGTACAGTACCCGACCCGTATTGAGGATCATGGGATACTCATCGTCAGGAGATTCGGCGGGGGGGATATGGTCGATAGGCATGAATTTGCCTTTGCCGCGGGTGAACCCTTCGATATGCAGGATTGGCGTTCCAGGGTGATTTAAATTCTTTACCGGCCATTGGAGCTGGTCGCCCTGGTCCAGCCGCGCATGGGTCACGCCAGCATAACTGGGCGTCAGGGCAGCGATTTCTTCCATCACTTGATTGGTATCCTGGTAATCCCAACCTGCATAAGGCGCATCAGCCAGCTTGTGTTCATCCATAGCCAGGATTTCTTGTGCGAGCAGAGAGGTGATCTTCCAATCCGGGATGGATTCTCCCAATGGCTTGATCGCTTGGCGCACCAACTGGATCCGTCTTTCGGTATTGGTAAAGGTTCCGCTCTTTTCCGCGAATGTTGTTCCGGGCAGGAGAACGTCCGCATATTTGGATGATTCGGATGGGAAAATTTCCTGCAGCACAATAAATTCACACGCCTCCAAACATTTGCGGATATGCTTGGTGTCTGGATCGCTCATGATAGGATCTTCTCCCAGGATATAGAGTGCTCGAATTTTGTCTTCCAAAATTGACGGGATCATTTCGGTGACGGTCATACCAACCTTGTTATTGCCAGTCGCGCCCCAGGCGGCGAGGAATTTATTACGGATTTCTTCGTTCGTGACCGATTGGTATCCAGTGTAGACATTGGGTAACCCCCCCACGTCGCAGGCGCCCTGAACATTATTCTGGCCGCGTAGCGGATTGACTCCGCCGCCGGGAACACCCATATTGCCCAACAGCATTTGCAGGTTGGCCAGGTCCATCACATTTCTGACCCCAACAATATGCTGCGTGATGCCCATTGCCCATAAGACCGCCATGGGTTTGTTGGATGAGAAGATTTCTGCTGCCTGGTACAGTTTTTCAACCGGGATGCGGGTAATCTCCGAAACAACGTCCGGCGAATATCTCTGGATGGTTTCTTCGAATTCCTCGAAGCCTTCCGTTCTTGCGTCGATGAATGCCTGATCCTGCCATCCATTTTGAAGAATGATGTACATCAGTCCATTCAGCAGCGCCACGTCGGTTCCGGGTCGCTGGCGTAGATGTAAAGTAGCAAATTCTGTGATGTCAATCTTGCGTGGATCGGCAACCACAAGCTTCATTCCGCGCTGAAGGACTGCCTGGCGTATCTTGGAGCCAAAAACCGGGTGCTGCTCGGTGGTGTTCGAGCCAATAATTAGCATCGATTGGGCGAAGGAGGCAACATCATCCATTGAGTTTGACATTGCGCCTGAGCCGAAGGAAGTAGCCAGACCGGCTACGGTGCTGGAGTGTCAGAGACGGGCGCAGTGGTCAATGTTGTGAGTTCCCATGACCTGCCGGGCGAATTTGTTCATCAGGTAATTTTCTTCATTCAAACATTTCGCAGAGGTGAGAACACCAATGCTGTCGCCCCCATGCTGGTCACGCCGCGACTTCAGCTCGCGGGCGGTGATGCCTAATGCTGTTTTCCAGTCGACGTCTACCCATTCGCCTCGATCTGCCGGGCGCGGCGTGTTTTCCAGAAGATATTTGCGCACGCGCGGGCGGAGCAGCCGCTCCTTGTGATGGATGAAATCGTATCCATAGCGACCTTTGACACACAGGTGCATGCCATTGACCGCACCTTTGGGATTGGAGGTAACCCAAATCACACGCTCGTTTTTCACATTCAGGTCAAGCTGGCAGCCAACTCCACAATAGGTACAGGTTGTGGTCACCAGCCTGTCTGGTTTACCAGCACCCATCGACATTTTGTTGTCCAATGCACCGGTCGGACAGTAGGCAACACAGGCGCCGCAGGATTCACAGCGCGCAGAGATTAAGTCGGTATCGGCGCCAGAAACGATGTGGGTCTGGATGCCGCGTTCCGCCAGGCTCCATACCGAGCGCCCTTGAATGTCATTGCAGGCGCGAATGCAGCGGGTGCACAGAATACATTTATTCAGATCGACAAACAAAAATGGATTCGGATCGCTGTCCACCGCATAGCGGGGGGTTTGTGCCTTTAAGGAGCGGATATTTAATCCGTAATGCCTCGACCAATGCAGCAACTCATTGTTCGATTTCGTATTTCGATAGCCATCATCAAAATAACAGGAGAGCAGCAGGGATAGCACCGCTTTGCGCTCGCGCCTCAAAACCCGGCTTTCGGTAGTGATCTCCATTCCGGGAGTGACTTCCAGGGTGCAGGATGCCATGGGGGTGCGCCAGCCTTTGACTTCAACAACGCAAAGCCGGCAGCCTCCGAATGGCTCAAGGTCCGGATGATCACAGAGGGTGGGTATCGTAATCCCGGCTATTTCGGCTGCCCGTAAAACCGTCACCCCTTCATCCGCCTCTACCTGTCTGCCATTGATATTGATCGCGATTGTCTTCGCCATTGCTAACCTCCTTACTTCAGGCCTGCTTTGTCAGATCCATCAAGCGGTTTGATCCAGGATCGTGGGTTGCAACCATTTATCCAATGTGATCCTATCGTCACTCATCCAACCATTTGATGATTTGATTTACTGCCTGGTCGGCAAGCTGATCTGTCCTCGCCGAAAGATCTCTAGAAAAGTTAAATTCGTAGCCTCGGATTGAGGCGAGGGTAGCCTGGGGTGCCTTATGGTATAAAGTCGATGTCAGTGAAAGGAGCGTCTCAGGAGTCATATGATGCGTGAAAGGAGAATTCTGGTAGCCAGCCTGCAGCGGTGACAGTAAGAATTCTTGCTCAATTCGACCGGTATGCGCATCGATAAAGCACATGCGCTCGAAGCCGGCGATCGTATCGGCTAACTCTGGTGTAAGCTGGAGGACATAGACAAGCTCGGGATTCAATCCTACCAGCTCAAACTCAATCTCATCGTTGGTGGATGCCAGGCGGTTGAGCCTTTGTGCGATACGAAGCAGCACATGCCAGGCGACCCCATCATCCTGGCGATCGATATTTCCGAACCCTATGATCAGCGTTTTTTTCAATCGTTAACGTGTGTATCCTTGACCCATGATATATTTTTCCAGATCCTGGATGGTGTCATCTTTCTTGCTGATGATCATTTGAACGACATCCCGCATGGAAACGATGCCCACCAGGCGGCCTTCAGTCATTACAGGCAGATGGCGGATATGGAATTTAGTCATTAATGCCATGCATTCTTCCAGCCGGGTTTCCGGGTGAACCGTCAGCAGCTCCTGGGTCATGATTTCACTGATCTTGGTATCCAGCGAGCAGCGCCCCATCAGAATAATTTTACGGGCGTAGTCGCGTTCGGTAAATATTCCGACCATTTGCTCACCATCAACCACCATCACCGCACCAACGTTGTAATCTGCCATGCGTTTCAAGGCTACATAGACAGTCTCATCGGGGGATACTGTAATCGTGCCTTGTTCTTTCTTCTCTTGCATCAGCTGATGGACAGTTATCATGAGTGGTTCCTCCTGCAAGATTTGGCGATTGAGACTTCCAGAGTCCAACCTATTGTTGATCGGACTCTGGATGAAAAGCTGACTCAGCTGCGGGATAAGGTTTGAAGGAGATTACCCTGCGGATCGAAGACTTCTAAGTCAATTGCCATTTGACCAATTGCATGGGTGGAGCATGACAAACATGGATCATGGGCTCTCACCGCGGCTTCAATCCGGTTCAGCATGCCCTCGGTGACATTTGGACCCTTCACATAGGTCTTGGCGACGCTATCCACGGCGTGGCTCATCGCATAATTATTATTGCCGGTGGCAACAATCAAATTGACGCGCTCAAGCTTGCCACTCTCGTCGGCCCAATAGTGATGGAAGAGCGTGCCGCGCGGCGCTTCTAAGATGCCCACCCCAACACCCACGTAATCCTTGTGAGTGTTCAAGATCTCATTACTGAGAATGTCCGGATCATCGAGCAGTACGCGTACCTTCTCAATGCAGAACAGAACTTCGATGAGACGAGCGTAGTGGTAGTACAAGGTGTTTTCAACCGGGTTGCCCTTGTTGAGCGCCATAAAGAGCTTATGTTCTTCATTCGCCAGGGGTGTATCAATCTGGTCGGCGGTATTCAGTCGACCCAGCGGTCCCACTCGATAAACTCCTTGAGGCCAACCCATTTTCTTGTAATACGGGAATTTGAGGTAAGACCAATTTTCGACATGCTCGGCAATGTAGTCGAGGTAATTCGCTCCGTCATACTTTTCGAGCTGATCCCCATGGGAGTCCATTAATCGAATCTGACCTTCGTACAATTCAAGGCTGTTTTGTGGGGTGACGAGACCCATATAGCCGGTGGGGAAAACCGCAAATTTCCAGATATCTTCCTGGTTCTTTTCCGCCCAGTCTTTAAAGACCTGGATTCCGGTCAGGGTGGCATCTAGTGCCTCGTCTGCATTGGCGAGAATTTCTTCGCGCTCAGCCGGCTGCAGCGCCTTATTGACCCCACCCGGCACAGCAAAGTTCGGGTGTATCTTACGCCCACCCAAAATCCGGATGATTTCTTGCCCAAAGCGGCGAAGCCTCACCGCTTTTAATGCTAAAGCAGGATTTGCACCAATGATTCCAATGACATTGCGAATTGCCGGGTCGCTGTCAAATCCTAGCAGCAAATCCGGACCAGCCAGCTCGTAGAAATGCATGCCGTGGCTTTGAATCACCTGTCCCATGTGCATCAATTCTCGAAGCAGGGAGGCCGGGCGAGGGGGTGGTGATCCATATACCACGTCGGCGGCCTTTGCGGCAGCCAGGTGATGGCTCACCGGGCAAATCCCACAAATCCGGGGTGTGATTGAAGGCATCTCGAAAACCATCCGGCCTTCGCAAAATTTTTCGAAACCGCGGAATTCGTTAATGTGCAAATAGGCGCGATCTACCGTGCCGCCATCATTCATGTGAATGGTAACTTTGGCATGTCCTTCAATGCGAGTTACGGGTTCAATCGTTATTTTTGTTGTAGCCATATCGGTTATTCTCCTGGACAGACTAATTCCAATGCAGGTGTTCGTCTTTGACTTCCGGCATACGTCCTTGAGCTAACTCGCTCAGAACATAATAAATTACGTCTGCTTCGGGTGGACAACCGGGGACGAATAAATCAACTTTAACCACATCTTGAAGTGCTCGCACGGTGGTCGGCACACAAAGCTCAGGATCGGTGGGGATCATCCCTTCAGAATCGGTGCTTTCGGTCTCGATGTAGGCTCGTTTGAGTGAGTCTTCCAGTGGGAAAAAGTTCCGCATCGCAGGAACACCACCGAAAACCGCGCAGTCGCCAAATGCCACCAATATTTTGCAGCGCTCGCGCATCCGGAGCGCAACTTCTTCGTTGGAGGTGTTGTTGATTCCACCTTCCAAAATTCCCACATCGACGCCGTCGGCATCGGGCTGTTTCAAGTCGGTAATTGGAGTAGCACGGATGTCCGCAAGCTCGGCAATTTTGATAATCCTCTCATCCATATCCAGTAAAGACATATGGCAGCCTGCACAGCCCGCCATCCAATCAGATGATATTTTGGGTTTTGACATAGCAATAATCTCCTCTAATTATCCAATTTGCTGCAATCGTGGATCAAGCGTGTACTCGCTCCTGGAGCGACTCTTTCCAATTTTCATCCAGCTCAACGCCTAATAGACCGGCCAGATTTTGGAAGACCGCCAGGTTTGAACGGACTGCTGCAGCGGGCGCCAGCACGCGCTTGCTTTCCTGCAGCCGCCCTTCCAGATTTAAGAAATGACCGGCTTGCTCGGCCCACATTTCTACGGGCAGTACCACATCCGCAGAATCCATCAGCGCATTCTCATAGCTGGTTTGAAGCACGAGATAGCTGGACTTGTTCAAGTTCTCTGTCAGGCGTGGGGTCAGGTAATCATCGCCGAGCGCCACATACACAACTTCATGATTCCCGGGATCAAATACCTTGTTCAATTGGTAGGATTGGGCTGCCAATGTGTTGGCTTTTCCATTGACATTCACCAGGACCGCACCGGTGACATGCGCTAGGTCTTCGAGAGCCACCAATGTGCTCCCGGATGAACGTGTGACCCCTTTACCAATGATAATCACCGGTTTTTCAGCCTGTCCCAACTCTCGACAGACCGTCAGGAGCGTATCCGTCCCAATCCCACTGATTTGGGCAGCCTGGGCGATTGCTTCTACTCCGATCGGTGAGCCGCCGTCCTTGCTGAATCCCAGGTTGATCACGCCATACAACAGACCCCTGACCAGGGCTTCATCACTTCCTGGCTGGTTGTTCAGCACAAAGTTCGCAACCTCACTGGTAGCATTCTCCGCTGGGTCAACCAGGATGATCCGCACCCCGGCTGGGCGGTTGCGTTTTACAAAGAACCCCGCTACCTGGTGGCTGTTTACCAGATCCGCGCCGATGACGAGAACACAATCGGAGGCTTTGAGGTCATCGAAAGTTCCGTACAGGTTGCTGTCTGCTAACACGGCATTGGTGAAGCTTCCCTCCAGGCTGGTTACCATCGAGCTGTTGAGTCCATGGTTGAATAACTGCTGGAAGGCGTACAATTGTTCGGCTGTCAGGCGTGTTGAGGCCAGTGCGGCTACCCGCTTTTCTGGATCTCCCGAGATCGTCTGGAGCTTATTCGCAACGGTTTGAAGCGCTTCATCCCAGGATACCGGTGCCAGACCACCATTTTTCCGAACCATGGGTACTTCTACTCTGCTCCGTTTCTCATTGAGGGTTTCATAGCGTCCAAGCTCGCATAATACACCCTTATTGACAGGAGCATCCCAATCACCGAGCACCCGGATAATCCGGTTATCCCGCACCAGCAAGTGCAATCCACACCCAACGCTGCATCCCAGGCAAAGTGTCTCCAACTCATCGGCATCTTTTTCTAATCCCTGGTATGCAGAATAGCGATCGATCAGTGCCCCAGTGGGGCATACCTGGACGCAGCTTCCACAGCGGATGCACGTGCTTTCCGCCATGGGTAAGCCGTAATCTGCCACAATCATGGTGTTTGTGCCCCGGTTTTCCAGATCGAGAGTGAAATTGCCGGTCATGGATGCACACGCCCGTACGCATCGCCGGCATAAAATGCAGCGATTATGATCAAAGATAAAAAACGGATGGGATGCGTCCACCGGGAACGGGGTCCAGTTTGGTGAAATCGGCCAGTGCGTCATATCTTCACCGTAGGCCGCGTTTTGAAGCTCACAATCACCGCCCGTCTTCTGGCAGAAGGGGCAGAAGTGATTGCGCTCACTGAACAGCATGGTGAGCACAAACTTGCGGATCGAGCGTAGTTTTTCTGTGTCTGTATTGACTACCATCCCCTGGCTGGCAGGCAGGGTGCATGAAGCAATTGGGGTTCGAAACCCTTGTACCTCGACAACACACAACCGGCAGCCGCCATAAGGAGGCAGGGCAGGATGGTCGCACAGGGTTGGAATGGTTACTCCGGCTTGCTCGGCTGCGCGCAGCACAGTGGTGCCTTCAGGAACTTCTGTTGTTTTCCCATCGATGGTTATGCTGATCATAATTCACCTTAGTTTAAATTTTTTCTACGGATGCTCGTTATATCAGTTCACGTCTAGTGATAATAATCGTGGCTTAAATTAAGTCTAAATTTATCGTGCTGCCAGGACCGACTGCTGGCTTGCCGAGGCCGGTGTGGTAGCGGCCATCTGGCATACGCCTGCAGGGCAGACACCCAAGCGAATATGGGCTTCGATCTCGGCTCGGAAATGGCGCAAGATATCTCGCACCGGACCGGAAGCAGTCTGACCCAGACCGCAGTTTGAGATGGCTTCCATGTTTTCACCCAGGTAGGTTAATTCATCCAGGTCCGGCAGCTTCCCGGCGCCCTGAGTGATGCGGGTGATGATCTCCCAGGATCGCTGGGTTCCCACACGGCAGGGGGTGCATTTCCCACAGCTTTCGAACCGGAAGAACTGCATCAGCACTTTTGCCAGGTCAACCACACAGGTATTTTCATCACAGATTAACAGTGCGCCCGAACCGAGTGAAACGCCCGCCTTGCGGTAGGACTCAAAATCCATCGGGGTGTCCTGCAGGCTGGCTGGAATAATCGAGCCGCTGGATCCACCGGTCTGGGCGAGCTTGAACTGCGCATTGTCCTTCATGCCTTTGGCGTAGATGGTAATGACCTCCCGCAGGGTGATCCCCATGGGCACTTCAATGACACCGGTCTGGTTGACATTCCCAAGGATCGTATAGACTTTCGTGCCCGTGCTTTTGGGAGTGCCAATTTTCCGGAACCAGGCGGCGCCGTTGCGCATAATCGGGGGGACATTTGCCAGGGTCTCGACATTGTTGACCAGGGTTGGTTTTCCCCACAGCCCGTTGGTCGGGGGATAGGGAGGTCGGGAACGAGGCTCGCCGCGCTTCCCTTCAATCGATTCGATTAACGCAGTTTCTTCGCCGCAGATATAAGCACCTGCACCAGCGTGCAGATGAATTTTAAAGCTGAAGCCTGTGCCAAAGAGGTTGTCACCCAACAGGCCATACTGACCGGCTTGCTGGATGGCTTTCTGCAGCCGCTGGAAGGCTAGTTTGTATTCGCCGCGGATGTAGATGAAACCTTCGCTGGCGCCCACCGCATAACCGGCGATCGTCATCGCCTCCACGATCGAGTGCGGGTCGCCCTCCAGGATCACACGATCCTTGAAGGTGCCTGGCTCGCTTTCGTCTGCATTGCAGATGACATATTTTGGTTCGCCGTTGGCACTGGCTACGAAGCCCCATTTTCGTCCAACCGAAAAACCAGCCCCGCCACGGCCCTGCAGGCCGGCTTGCTCGATCAGGCTGGTCACCTCCTTGGGGGTCATCTCGGTGACTGCCTTGGTCAGGGCCTGGTATCCGTCGTTGACAATGTAATCATCAATGGATTCGGGGTCGATCAATCCAGCGCGCTGCAGGACAATGCGGTTTTCGGCCGGCAGTGCGCCCTTGCGGTAGCGCAGCCAGGCGATTTGTCCGGAAAGCTCGCGCGTCGGTGCCAGTAAATCTTCAACAATTCTGCCCTTATATAAGTGCTCTTCTACCAAGCGGTGGACATCGCCAGGTGCAACCGGACCGTACACAACTGCTTCAGGATAGATAATCACCATCGGGATTGCATCGTGCCTGCCGATATCGGATACGGAGGTCACTGAAACCTCATCTTTTAGCCCAAAGGCTTCAACCTCCTGAAGGATGGCACTGAGAATTTCTTCAGCTCCATGCAGGAGGCTGTCGGGATCGAATGAAACAAGAACCATAGATCGAATGATATTCATTGTTTACCTCTATAGGTACCTGCTATGCGTAGCGTGAAAATATCTCAGAAATTTGGTCAGGTGTGACGTTGCCGTAGATATCGTCGTCAACCAGCATGACTGGACCAACCCCACAGGTGCCTAAACAGCTCGTGGTAATCAGGGTCCACTGCCCATCGGGACTGGTCTCGCCCGGCTCGATCTTGAGATAATCCTTTACTGCTTGAAAAAGCTGCCTTCCGCCCATGACATGGCAAGGGGCGCTCTCGCAGAAACGAATTACATGGCTACCGACGGGCGTGGTCGAGAGCATCTGGTAGAAGCTGGCTAAACCAAACAGGTGGCTCTCAGAGGTATGTATACCGCCATCCGCTATGTTTAGCTGTATCCGGATTTCTTTGAACGCTTCGGGAGGAATGTAGCCATAGCGGTCATTCACCTCAGTGAGGATCGATATCAGCGCATCTTGATGCTTTCCATGATGCTCAATTGCGCTGCTTACCAACGATTTTATTTCTTTTGCTTCAATCTCTCGAATCATTACAGCTCTCCATGGATTGGATAGAGATTTGAATTGTCATTAGAATCAAACCATTCAAGATAGGACCTCAATTGCATTGAAGTTGCACACCTGCATACAAATGCCGCAACGGATGCATGTTTCGGGGTCGATGAAATGGGTATGGCGACGCTCGCCGGTGATTGCTTCCACAGGGCAGTTTCGGGCGCACACGGTACATCCGGTGCAGGGGCCATCCAGGATATCATAGTGGATCAAGGCGCGGCACACCCTCGCTGGACAGCGTTTTTCGTTGATATGGGCTTCATACTCATGCCGGAAATGTTTTATTGTGCTCACAACCGGCGTCGGAGCACCCTGACCTAAACCGCACAGGCTGGCGGTCTGAATCTGGTCGCACAGCTCCAGCAGGAGCTCAATGTCACCTTCACGACCTTTGCCGCCGCAAATGCGCTCCAGAATTTCCAGCAATCGGCGTGTGCCTACGCGGCATGGTGTGCATTTTCCACAGCTTTCATCCTGGGTGAATTCCATGAAGAAGCGCGCAATATCCACCATGCAGGTATCTTCGTCCATAATGATCATACCGCCCGAGCCCATCATGGATCCGGCTTTGGCGAGTGACTTCATAATCAACTGGCATATCCAGATACTCAGAGGGTAGACATCCGCCCATCGGACCACCGGTCTGGACAGCCTTGAACGCTTTTCCATCTTTGATGCCGCCCCCCACATCTTCGATTATTTCTCGTAGAGTAATTCCTAGCGGCACTTCAATAAGTCCGGTATTAACGACATCACCAGCAATTGCGAATGTCTTTGTACCCTTACTCTTTTCTGTTCCCATGCTAGCGAACCACTCAGGACCGTTTTGGATTATTTGTGGCACATTCGCATACGTTTCTACATTATTTACGTTTGATGGACTCTTCCAGAGTCCACTTGCTGCTGGGAATGGTGGGCGAGGTCTGGGCTCTCCACGCCGTCCCTCGATTGATGCCATTAATGCAGTCTCTTCACCGCAAACGAAGGCACCCGCTCCCATGCGTACCTCTAAATTGAAGGAAAATTCGCTTCCTAAGATGTTGTCCCCTAATAAACCAAGGTTTTGGGCTTGCTCAATGGCGATATTCAGCGTCTGAACCGCAATCGGGTACTCAGCACGGCAATAAATATATCCCTGGCGAGAACCAATCGCATAAGCAGCTATCGCCATACCTTCAATGACAGCATGCGGATCGCTCTCGAGTACTCGCCGATTCATAAATGCACCAGGGTCGCCCTCATCCGCGTTGCAAATTACATATTTTATTTCACCTGGGTTCTGTCGGCAAAATTGCCATTTTCTGCCCGTTGGAAATCCTGCTCCGCCACGCCCTCTTAATCCTGATGCGAGCACTGTTTCTATAACTTCCTCGGGGGTCATACCATCGATTACTTTTGCCAGAGCCTGGTATCCATCTTCTGCTATGTAATCTTCGATGTTTGTGGGATCGATCTTTCCACAATTCCGGAGCACAACACGGATTTCCTTTTGCTTGGGCGGTCCGAGTTCCTCGTCTGTTTTTGCTACTTCTGAGGCACGGAATTTTTCGACAACTCGGCCCTTTAAGAAATGCTCCTCAACAAGGTAAGGAATATCATCTTCAGATAAGTTTGCATAATGGACGCCTTCAGGATAGACCATCAGGTCCGGGCCAAATTGATAAGGATCACCTATGCGCGAGGTCTCAAGTACCTGGACCTCGTCGATCAGACCTTCAGCAACAAGCTCATCCACCAGTGCGTCAATAACCTGATGTGCACCGCGCTTCAAGCATTCGGGATCAACTGATACCAAAACATGAGATCGGAAAAACGCCATGTTACGCCTCGATTGTGAACTCTTTTACCACATTTCCTGCCTGGACATGCTCTTTCATGATCCGGCGTGCGATATTTGGAGATACCTTACCATAGGTCACTTTAGGAGCATCTCCAATGATTACCTGGACGATTGGTTCCGAGGAATCCATACCAATATTTCCCGTTTGCCGTACAACAATATTGGTTAACTGGTTTTCCTGAATATATTCCAGGATAGCCTTCATGGTTTCACGCGCCCCGGCTGCGATTCCGGGTGTACCCATTCCAACGATAATTTGAACCGATCCGGGTTCAGATTTTAATTGTCGTTTTTGTAAGGCTTCTTCCCTTACGCGCTTGAGATCTTCGAGTGATTTGATCGTAGGCATTTTTTCTCCTTCGCTCATATATATATTAGTTTTTCTACTGACTGTCGAGATTCTCCTGAGCTTCATTGATCCCATTCGAAAATAGATCCTGGAGGTACGCCAGAATAGTGGGGTCTGTCAGGGGTATCCCATCAAATGTTTCTTTTATGAGTGTGTCGTCAATGATAAATTCGCGGTCCATCTGATCATCTACAATGACTTTGTATTCGAAGCACCAATTTACTTCCGGATGTCCAACCAGCAATCCGAGAAAGGTTTCATCTAATCGGCCTAGAGGCATCCGGTCTATATGGTCATTATCAAATTCGACTCTAACGGTGGTTCCTCTACCAACGGTCGAATCAATTATTAAATTTCCATTGCATGCTTCTGCAGCCGCTTTCAGCAGTGGTATCCCAAGCCCAACTTTTCGTGTTGTTCGACTTGTAGTGAATGGGTCGATCACTGATTCGACGGTTGCGGCATCCATTCCTTTACCATTATCTGTAATCTGAATAACCAGTCGGTTTTCCTGGAAATTTTCAATCACTTGAATCTTAATATTTTTTGCTCCAGCTGAGACACCGTTTTCAGCTATGTCCAAAATATGTAAGGCAAGCTCTCTCACATGTGCCTCTTGGTGGATCAGTCTTGAACTTTGCGTAAAACCTGAGGAAACTTGTTTGGTTTCACACGTCCTTGCACCTCTTCGTCTACAACAACTACCGGTGCTTGGCTACATGCTCCTACGCATCGACAAATTTCGATGGTGACATTTCCATCCGGGGTAGTATCCCCTACATCTATTCCTAATGCCTGCTTGGCTTTCTCAATCAATTGTGGGGTGCCGCCAACATAACAGGCTGTCCCGTTACAGAACTTAATCGTGTGCCGACCGCGCGGTTTTGTTGTAAAGAAGGAATAGAAGGTGACGACGCCGTGGATCCAACCAACTGGCATGTCCAAGGACTTTGCTACATAAGCTTGCATTTTTTCTGTGATGAAACCAATTTGATTTTGGATTTCATTCAACACTACCATTGCAGCGCCTGGGCGATCCCGGTTATCAGTCAGTATTTGGTCGATGACAGCTTTTTTTTCGGGGATGGTTAACGGATCATTCTCTAGGGTGTTCGGGATTGCATTAATCATAGATGCTCCAAAATTTAATCTATGTGAAAAAAGACACAAATCATACTATATCTTAATTTATATCGTCCTGTCAATGTATAAATGTCATCAGAAGTCCATCAATCGAAAGATTTTTCCGTGATATTTGACATGATCTCAACCTTTCTCCCATTATTCGCACCCAATGCTAATCTTATTTCAGCAATTGTGGGAGCCTCGACCCAAAAATATGTACTTCCAAGAAAGTCACTGAGGTGATGAACATCACCACTTTGGATGAGAGGGTAGCCCCTGATTTGAGGATACTTGATGGTAGCTTCCATTGGACTGATATGGCGAGAAATTTCAAGAGCCTCTAGTTTTGGTTCTACCGGCACGAAACCTAAGTTATAGAATAATCCGAAAGCCTTGCGGTTTATATGAGCGGGGATTGCCAACCCACCAAGTTGATGCACCTTGAATATGGCATCTTCGATGGACATCTGAACGGATGAGATCAGCAATCTTGGTTCTGTGCCCAAATAGTCACCTGTCTCATCAACTATGAACTGATCTCCAAAATAATCTGGATTGTTTGGAATATCAGGCAGGAATTGATCAACCACTCCTTGCCAAATCAATAATTGATCTACGTTATCGAATAAGCATAAGATATGAACTTCTTCACGAGTTTGTAGCTCCATGCCGGCTAAAACCGTCAGGCAGCTACCTTCTGCTGCGTGTTGGACGGCTTTGACATTTGCACTTGTATTATGATCCGTTATAGCAATTAGATTGATTTGCCGCTCAATAGCAGTCTGAACAATCAACGGCGGGATCATCTCGATCGACCCACACGGTGATAAAACTGTATGGACGTGCAAATCAGCCCGAAATTTTTCCATTATCTTGTGCTAACTTGCGGGCAATCCCATTGCCCATAAGTTACCAACAATTTCAAAGGAAGATCGAGGAGTGGATAGAAGTAGAATAGATTGCTGGTCAGCCTTTGCAATTGTGGCAGGTTCCGGTTGTGCATCTTCCGTAATAATAATCGCGCTCATCTCAAGTAACGCAGCGACTGCAATAATATTCATGTGTGCCTGGAGCGTAACCCAAACACAATTCGGTTTTGCGCCAGCCATAACACAGCTTAATAAGTCAGATGTATACCCGTTTGAAGTCTCTATATTATTGGTTTCGATGGTTTGGGTGAGTATTTTCAATTCCAATTTCTCGATTATTTCTTGGATTTTCATTTACCTGTATCTCCATAAGTATGATCAAATTCGCCAACACTGTCCTCTGGTTGAAGGTAAATTTTCATCTCTAACTTTGTCCCTTTACCAGGTTCGGAGTTCGAGCGTCATCTTGTCAACACACCGATTGATATTAACCAAACCCATTCCAGCTCCAAAACCCATCTCGCGTACTTTTTCTGTCGCAGTGGAATAACCGGCTTTCATCGCCAGATTTATGTCTCCAATTCCGGGGCCGTCATCAGTAGCCCGCATGGTAATTTTATGCGGCTCAATCTCAACTCGGATGATCCCGCCGTTCGTAGTATGGATGATGAGGTTAATTTCCGCTTCGTAAATTGCAATACCACAACGCCTGGCGATCTGCGGATTTGCACCAAGGCGGACGAGTGCTCGTTTTATATTACTTGACGCATTCCCACCGTGAGTGAAATCACCTGCTTTGATGTGATATCTTAAAATTAAGCTGGTGCGATCTGAGACAATATCATCAAATAAATGGCTCGCCCTATATTTTCGTACTTCTTCTTGTTGGAAATCCTTTTGTAATGTATTAAGTAAACCACGAGTGATATCCCCCTTCGTTAGCATTCCTACCATGGCGCCATTTTCATCGACTACAGGTAGCCGGCCCAGATTGGTTCTTCCTAAAATTTTTAAAGCCTCGATCAAGGGATCAGCTGCTTTGGCGGTGATAACATTAACAGACATGTATTTACCAACCGGCGATGCTAAATCCAGAGCTTTCATGGCTCGAATTAAGTCTTCAAGACTTAGGATTCCAATCAAATTTCCATTCTCTACGACTGGCGCTCCTGAAATTCTATTCTGGCGAAATACCTCCAGCACATCCTCCATTTTCATAGACGGGGAGAGCGTTCGCACCCCACTCGTCATCACCTCACTTACACGAAGTACATATGCAAGTTCTTCTACTCGTGTGATGTCGTGGGCTTTCTCTTCAGATAGCGCTTCTTGCGATTGAAAGCTTTTATCTTCAATCATTTGATTGTGTTTCAATATTTAATTCGCTGCTCGGTAATCCAGCCTCGTAAAGCCGGCCACATAATTCAAACATGCCATAAGGGCTAGATATAAGAGGGATGCCTTCCTGTGCCGCGAGCTCAATTGTTGCTTCAAGCGGCTGTTTTCCCCTAACAAATACAATTGCGCTTACATCCGCCATTTGTGCTGTCCTAACCACCTGTGGGTTACACAAACCTGTTAACAGGAGAGCATGAGGTTGTATTGAGGTTAAGACATCACTCATGAGGTCAGCACCACAACCCCCCTCTACTTCTACTGACAATGAGGCTTCTTTGTTATAAAGCTCGCCGTTGATGATTTCAATTATCTTCTTTAGTTCCATAAGCTTGTCCAGTTAAATTACTAAGGATTATGAGCCTTGCAACGCATGTACTCAATTATTAATTTTCGTGAGATATTCTCTCAGGAAATGAATAAACCTTAAATTGGTTTCTTCGAGCGTATCCTACGAGGGTAATGCCGTATTGCATCGCAAGATCGATTGAAAGGGAGGTAGGGGAGGTTCGTGATATGACAAATGAAACCCCCAGCCGTGAAGATTTTTGTAACATTTCTGAGCTTATTCTGCCGGTTGTGAGTAATATTCGGGGATTGAATTTATCCTTTACATACAGATATTTTCCAGCCAGCTTATCGAGTGTATTATGCCGACCAATATCCTCAGCTTCGATGTAGTTATCATTTCCGTCTGTCAATACAGACGTGTGAACACCACCAGATTCCCTATAAAGAACCTGTGCAAGATACAACTTGTTCAGCAACAACTCAACATCAGTGGTTGAGAGTTTATGGCCATTTTGTTTAAATCGATCCATGGTCTTGCGATGGTCCTGTGGTTGATCTACCGAAGTGATGCCACCTGTGCAACCAGATGTCCGCATCCAATTTGTGGGTCGTTCAAGTGGAACATTGCTCCAAATGTCTATGTTATCTCTGCTCGAACAGATGCGTAAATCGACTATATCATGCGTTGATTGGATAAGTCCTTCGTTATAAAGAAAACCTAAGGCCAATGCTTCCAGATCTATTGGAGTGCACATGAAGGTAAGCCATTTCGAACCATTTACTGTGAGAGTAACTGGTTTTTCAATGATTATATTAGCGTGAACAGATTTCGATTTATTTCGATCGTATACTTCATAGAACGTTGACCTGGTTCCATCTACCATGAGTTCCACCATACAAGTAAACCATTAATAAAGATTACATTTTATTGTAAATCAAAAAATCCAATTAGAACATTGAATTATGTAATAAAATAAAGTTGACATTCTATCTATAGTGCTCATGAGCTACAAACAGCTTGCCCAGGAACAAAGATACCAGATATATGCCTTGTTGAAAATGGGTCATAATCAAACGGAGATCGCTGCAGTGATTGGCACGCATAAATCCACCATAAGTCGCGAGCTGGGCCGTAACAGCGGACTGCGAGGCTACCGGCCCAAGCAGGCTCATCACAAAGCGCTTCGTCGCCGCAATCACAGTCGAATGCGCATCCTGTCGGAGACATGGGAGCTGATCGAAGCGAAGCTGCGTTTGGATTGGAGCCCAGAGCAGGTGTCGGGGTGGTTGAGTAGGCAGCATGCCATCCAAGTCAGCCATGAGTGGATTTACCAGTACATCCTGACGGACAAACAAGCGGGAGGCGATCTGTATCGTCATTTGCGCTGCCAAAAGAAACGGCGCAAACGCTACGGCAGCTACGACCGGCGCGGCAAGCTGCCAAACCGGGTGAGCATTGAGGAGCGACCGGAAATCGTTGAGAAACGCCAGCGGATCGGTTAAAGAAGAGGGCTAATGGATACATATCATGTCCCACCAAATAGAAAAATCAACCTAGCGAATTGGGATCCCGATCATAATCAATTTGCTACTGGTGACAAAGAAGCTGCAGAGATAGAGCTAAAAGAAATTATAAATGAGCTTGAAGCGTTACAAGAACTGCTTTATGCTGAGCATAAACATAAAATTTTAATCGTTTTACAAGCTATGGATACTGGTGGAAAAGATGGCGTAATCAGGCATGTGTTCGATGGTGTAAATCCTCAAGGGGTGCGGGTCGCGAGCTTCAAAGTACCAACGTCAATCGAATTAGATCATGATTATTTATGGAGAATCCATCAACAAACCCCTGGTAAGGGTGAAATTGTTATTTTTAACCGCAGTCACTATGAAGATGTTCTGGTTGTGCGAGTGCATAATCTGGCACCGATTGAAGTCTGGTCAAAGCGATTTGACCAGATCAATGCATTTGAGCGTACTCTTGCCGAGGAAGGCACCACAATTTTGAAATTCTTCCTGAATATATCAAAGGATGAGCAAAAAAAACGGCTTCAAGAGCGTCGAGATGATCCAACGAAGCAATGGAAGTTTAATCCAGGGGATTTGAAGGAGCGGGAACTCTGGGGACAATACATGGAGGCTTATGAAGAAGTACTTAGTCGTACCAGCACAGACTGGGCACCATGGTATATTGTTCCAGCTAATCACAAGTGGTATCGCAATCTGGTAATCGGGAGGGTTCTAGTCACCACGCTTCAATCTCTAAATATGAAATATCCGCGACCAGTGGAAGATTACAGCCAGATGCAAATCACGTAAGGCATACCATCACTTCGTTTGTTCTTGTATAATAAGCGCAAGGATTATCAATTCGAGTTCTATCCATCGGCCTTAGAAAAAGGGCTGCGCAGCGAGCGAGCTCTGGTCACCACGCTGGCAGAGATGTATGTGCAGGGCGTATCCACCAGAAAAGTCAAGGCCATTACTGAAGAGCTGTGCGGGATAGAAGTCTCTGCAATGCAGGTCAGCCGGGCAGCAGCCCAGCTAGACGCAGTATTGCAGGAGTGGCGTGAACGACCACTTGGAGAAATCACATATCTGTATGTGGATGCCCGATACGAGAAGGTGAGAGAGGCTGGGCAAGTTCGCGATGCGGCTGTTTTGGTGGCTTCAGGCATCACGCCAGCGGGTGAAAGGCAGGTTTTAGGAGTTTCTGTGTCGCTCAGTGAGCATGAAACCCACTGGAAAGCCTTTCTGCATGGGCTCAAGGATCGTGGCTTGAAAGGCGTGCAGTTAGTGATCAGCGACGATCATGCCGGTTTGGGTGCGGCCAGACGAGCGGTTTTAGGTAGCGTCCCGTGGCAGCGCTGCCAATTTCATCGAATCCTTGCGCTTATGTGTTAGATCTTCTTGACTTATATTAATCGTTATTTCAAATCGTAAAATAGGTGCCAAGAATTGTGAACTTTCAGTTAAAATACTTTTTACATCCATGTTACATCCGATTGTTAATTGGGATATTTGTGAAGCATGTAATCCTTGCCATGCAATGGCGGTCTGCCGGACGCGGGCTGTATTAAAATTCGATCCTGAAGAACCGGCCTCGATAGAACTGTCCCGTTGTAATGCTTGCGGTTTATGTGTGCTTGCTTGTTGTTGTGGGGCAATCAGTATGCGCGTTTGGAGTGTATCCGCCAGCAGTCCAGATGGTTGCTTACCGTTTAGATAATTTCGGGTACTTAGAGGCGTAGATGAGACGATTTCGTGTAGCCTTATTGGCGAATTTAAAAAAGAATGCCCCGCGCTTTGAAGGAATGCCGGATGATCAGTGGGATGACTTGGATTCTGAATCGACTATTCAGGCTCTGCTTGATGCCATTCGGCAAGGTGGACACATCTGTGACTTTTTGGAAGGCGACCCTTCATTATTCGAAGAGATTCAAAAATTCAAACCTGATATTTGTTTTAATATTTGTGAGTGTCATTGGGGGGATGCGCGTGAAGCACAGGTGCCAGCTATTCTTGAAATGTTACGTATCCCTTACACCGGGTCCAGAGTTTTGACGATGGCACTTTCACTTGACAAACCAATGACCAAACGAATCTTGGCATATCATGATTTACCAACACCAACATTTCAAGCCTTTGAACGTGCTGATGATCCATTAAATGACGATATGTTGTTCCCGCTTTTCGTGAAGCCCAGCCGGGAAGGTACTGGTATGGGTGTCAGCGAAAATTCTATCGTTAATAATGAAAAGGAGCTACGCGAACAGGTGGACTATGTCATCAAACGATATTCCCAAACTGCGCTTGTTGAGCATTACATTCAAGGCAGGGAAGTCACAGTTGGGGTTGTGGGAAACCTGGTTGGACCAGCAGCCAGACGATTACCAGATGATGAAGATTCACCAAGAATTCAAGAAGGATTGTTGCTCCTACCTCCGATGGAAGTCAACCTTGAGCCATTTGAAGCATCTGATGTTGTTTACAGCAATCGTTTAAAAGTGGAGCTGGCCGATAAATTGGATTACTTATGCCCTGCTCCATTAGACAATATTCTTATTCAAGACCTTTATTGGTACACCGCAGCTATGTTTCGGGTAATGGGAGCATTTGATGTCTCTCGGGTAGATTTTCGCCTGGATAGAAATGATAATTTAAAGCCGTATATATTGGAAATCAACCCTCTTCCCGGGTTGGCGCCTGTTATTTCTGATCTGGTAATTGAGGCTGCTGCGATTGGAATGGACCACCCGACATTGGTGAATCGCATTTTAGAGGCAGGGTTGAGCCGCAACCACTTGATCTGATTCATCAATCAACCCCTAATCTTCCAACAATTTTTGCGCAAGGTCGATTAAATACTTCAGCTCCATGAGGTGCTTCTATGAGCTCGTCTGTCAAGTCCTGGCCAGGAAAATGGAGTCCTTCGTGTAATCCGTTTCGCCATTTTGGGCAATCTGAGACATCATAAACCAAGCCCTTATAAGCAACATACACGGGGCAATTTTCGCCATCATACTTTAGCAGCTCCGATCTCGTGAAAGATCTCTCTGGTAGAATATCCATTGTAATCTTCGATGCCCTCTCAAGCCCTTATTCTGAATTCATCGATCATTTATTCCCATCTTTGTTGGCCCTCTAGTCAGGCTTTGAGATCCAAATCGATCTCGGATTTCGTCGATAGCTGATTGCAATCGGCGGTACTTCTCCCCATTATCGTTTATTTCTATTTGTGGTGATGTCTCCCACAGACTGAGTTGCTGTGTTACAGCCCTTAATTTGCTTGCCCCTACTCCGACAAGCCGTACATCCATACCGGGATGCCAAACTATATTGAATAAATTCATAACCGATTGATATATTTGGTAATCCTGATCTGTTGGAATATCAATCGTTACTTGTCGAGTCAGGGTTTGAAAATCCGACCAGCGAATTTTTAATTTTATGGTCTTGGCGGTTACATGGTGCTGCCGTAGGCGTTTTCCGACAAGTTCGCAAAGATGTAAAAGTGTTCTCCTCAAAATAATTTCATTGGATGTATCTATGTTAAATGTTGTTTCCTGGCTAATCGATTTCAATTCGTGCCGGGTGATTAGTGGAGATTCATCAAACCCCAAAGCATGTAAATGTAATTCCTTACCAATTTTGCCAAACAATTGGGATAATATTCGTTCATCCGCAGCCGCCAAATCACCGATAGTCAAGATATTTAGGGCAGATAATCGTTCTGCTGTCTTTGGTCCAACACCCCATAAAGCCTCAACTGGTAACGGAGCGAGAAACGTAGCCTCCTCACCAGGTGGCACGACGGTGATTGCATTTGGGGGGCTATTAATTCGGGATGCTGCCTTTCCTACATTATTAGCGATCTTGGCCACTAACTTATTTGTGGCAACACCTAAAGAGCATGGAAGGAGAAGCTCATTATTAATCCGTTTTTGAATTTGTCTCGCGAGATCAGCACCCGGTATCAAAGGATCACTCGCATCCAAAAAAGCTTCATCAATCGAAATCTGTTCAACAGTCGGACTGCATGATTGCAGAAGATCCATAACCAGGTTAGAGACGCGCTCATACTCCTGATGGTCAGCGGGTACAATTCTTAAATTCGGACATAATTTTATCGCGCGTCCCATTGGCATCGCTGATCGGACACCTTTTAATCTGGCTGCATATGAGCAAGAAGAAACAACGCCTCGTTCATCGGGTTTGCCACCAACTGCAAATGGCTTTCCGTGGAGAGTAGGATCACGGAGCTCCTCGACTGCACAGAAGAAAGCATCTAAATCCAAATGGAGTATTGTTCGACTCATTACCAGCTCGTATAAAATGCGTATAGCCATTATACATCTATAGAAAACTAGTCTAAACACGGAACAAACCTGGTATTTTAATAGTCCACACTAAGAGTCGGAATAACAAGTTGAGCAAGCATTTGCAAAAACGCCAATTTGTTAATATTTTCTGGAGCAGGTGAGTATGAGCAGATCGAGATGGATTTCGTGGATTTATGTATTGATAATTGCACTTATGTTTGAAGTGTGTCTCGTTTCAGTAGGGGTGATCACCTGGGCGAAGTGGCATAATTATCTCACAATTCCATTCCTGGCTAAGGTATTTCCAACCTCTAATTCAACAACACAAATTTCGGCGATACCGACCGCGTACAGCACTGCTATTACCGCTTGAAGCACGAGAAAACACTCCAATTGTTTTACCTACAATTGTTAATAGTTCACCTGAAAAGGAAATAACACCTACACAGACCCCAACCGTTTGGCGATCTCCACCACCTGGTAGTATTGCATTTGTGTGCAATGATGGAAACTTTGACCAAATCTGTACAATATCGGTCGATGGCAATTCCTTGACTACGATCACTCATAAACCTGCTTCCCACCTTTATCCAGCATGGGTGCCAGATGGAAATATGGTCTTCTATTCATCGAACGAAGATGGAAATTTTGAGATATATGCTCTGGAGATCGCAATTGGTGTGCCTCGCCAGCTGACAACCAATATTGGAAACCTCTATTCACCAGCAATTTCACCGAATAGTAATCGAATTGCATTTGTGAACGAGAGTGACAATCAGCAAAATATCTGGGTAATGCGTTTAGATGGGAGCAACCCGCGAGCAATCACGGATTCTGGCAAGGATCTTTCTCCCTCGTGGTCACCAAGTGGTGAAAAAATCGCCTTTATTTCTACTCGTGATGATACGAAACGCATTTATATAATGAGCTCTAACGGATCTAACTTAAAGCCGGTGAGTATATCCAATACACCGAAGATAGGTAATCATGTGGATTGGTCACCGGACGGTGAATGGCTCGTCTTCAGTGGTGGAGATGACGGAAATCGGAATATTTATAAGGTGCGGATTGATGGCAGTGGACTAATTCAGTTAACTGAAGGTGGAGACAATTACAGCCCATCATTTTCGACATCTGGTGATTGGATTACTTTCACCTCATATAGGGATGGCAAAAATGAGATTTATGTGATGCAATCGGATGGGAGCAACGTAAACCGGGTAACATTCGAGTCAGAATCCAATTGGCTACCCAGTTGGGGGTTGGCAGGACCCTAAGCCTTTGAGTCAATTATCAATTTCTTGGTCAGAAGCACTTGGAAACCTATATGATACCGACCGTCCAGTTTTTCCTGCAGGCTCTATTAGACCCATATTTCGAAAGCAGTAGAGCATTTTGGTGGCTAAACGTCGAGGAACTTTTAGATTCGATGCTACTTCCATACTCGAAAATGTTCGGTTCATTTGAGTAGGCAGTAAACTGATGAAATCAGCAGCATTCGAGAATACTTTTACTTCTTTTACGCTCAATAAACGACGATCGATAATACTTACTCCTCTGCGTCGCCAGCTTCCGTGACTATCATCCAGATGTACCTGCTCTTCAACTATTAAGGGAATTTCAATTGAAAAATTTGGGTGAGTAATAAGGGACGGAATACTGACTAATTCGTTGAATAAGAATTCAACTCTACCATGATATGGAGAGCGGCGTCTATATAAGATTTCTTTAGTTTGTGAGGAGATTCGCTCGATCCATCGTTCGGATGCAACTGGGTAAACCAGACATATTTTATAATTGGGTAGCAGATATAATAGCTTTGGTTTTATTGCAGCAAAATTCTTGGTTTGGATTTCGATCAATGTATCATCGTGAACGACATCAATCCAATAGCCTTCAATCAGAACTTCCTGTTTATCTCCTGGTTTTGTATAATAACGCTTCAATCCAGCATGTAACGATCTTTCCTGCACGTTACTCCTCCGCATTATAACTGGCACTAATAAACCAATGATACCAAAAAGGAGTTCTAAATGAAATTACAACAATCGTATATTCCAGAGAGCGCAATGGCTATCGTGGCTCATCCTGACGATATTGAGTTCAGTTGTGTTGGAACTTTAGCACGCTGGGCGCTTGCTGGAGCACGGATTTCCTATGTTCTATGCACAAGCGGTGATGTAGGTATTGATACTCCGGGTATGACGAAAGCGAGGGCGACTGAAATTCGTGAAGCAGAATCGCGAGAGGCAGCCCGCATTGCCAATGCTACCGAGGTTATATTTCTTCGAGAACCTGACGGTATGCTGCAAGCAACTTTAGAATTAAGAAAACAACTGGTTCGGGAGATTCGTCGTTTTAAACCAGAAGTCGTCGTAACTGGAGATCCAACGATTGTTTGGGCTGGTGCAGATTATATAAACCATCCGGATCACCGCGCGGCTGCAACGGCCGCCTTGGATGCCACGTTCCCTGCTGCCGGTCAACCTAACCTGTTTGAAGAGTTGAGTGCCGAGGGCTATTCTGCCCATAAGCCTCGTAAGGTTTATGTGACATCATGGGATAAAGATGTAGATCTGTACGTTAATATCGAAGAAACAATTGATATTAAGGTGGCAGCTTTACGGGCTCATATAAGCCAGATGAAAGATTGGGATCCAGAATCAACAATTAAAGATTGGGCAGCCGAACGGGCCAAGGGGAAGGAGATGGCATATGCAGAAGGTTTTCGGGTAGTAACCTTGGTTGATGATGATAGTTGGGAGAAAATTAAAGCAGAAAAATAAATAGAGAAACACCCAATTATTTTACTGAATATATTTACTAAAAATTAAGTAGGCTATTGGTAAAAATGGAAAAGATGGAGACCGTTAAAGGTTTCTTGGGATCCCTGTCTCTCATTTTAAACTAAATACGCCCACGAAATATTTCAGGTTTCAATAATCCTAAAAAAGGAAGGTTTCTATACTTTTCTTTATAATCTAAACCGTATCCGACGACGAATCTATCAGGCAAGTCAAATCCGCGATAACGGAGGGGGATGTCGATGATACGATGATCAGATTTATTAAATAACACACATACCTCAAGACTTGCAGGCTGACGCGTTCGCAAATTTTGTAATAAATAATTTAATGTTAATCCTGTGTCGATGACATCCTCGATAAAAATCACATGCCGGCCAGTGATTGAACTGTTCAAATCCTTGACCATCCGAACCAATCCTTGCTCCCGCGATTCGCTCGAATAGTTCTCTACAGCAATGAAGTCTATCTCCGAGGGAATTGTGATTGAGCGAAGAAGGTCAGCCATGAAAAAAAGTACACCTTTGAGGACACCAACGAGCATCGGATTCCTACCAAGGTAATCACGAGAGATATTTTGTCCCAACCAGTGTACCCGTCGCTGGATATCTTCAGCAGAAATTAGTATTTCTTGGATATCCACGGTTAACGCATTGTTGGTTTTAATCACCTGATCATTCATAGGATGTTCCTTGAATTTGTGTTCCCAGAATTAATTAGGCTTCCTCTTTAAGACCAAATTTAACTATTATCTGGTGAAATTCTCAGCGCTTGAATAGCTTAAACTAACAATGGGATACAGCTCTCTCATTCTTCAAAGCTTGCGGTTTATTAAAAGTTGATTGCTTTGGTCGAATTGTTATTAATTCGATATAGAAATCTTGTTGTGGCAGATAGAAATCAGGCGTGAATGCCTCTGGCACCTTATCATCTGCATCCCAGTTTAGAGGAGATGTACCACCATCACCTGCGTAAACGCTCGGCTGGATGCTTCAGTTTCTTCTGGTGATGGATCGATACCTTACCACCCATCTGCCTCGAACTAGTAATCGCTAGGTACGGATTATTTACCGCTTAGGTTACTATTCTCAGCCTTAAAAAATTTAATTGAGGTTACTTAAACAGGTAATTTGATTATAGCATCTAAAGGATTTGGCGCAAAATTGTTCCAACAGCCTGGTAAAGAGTTGAGTTTTCGTTGGCTTCATACATTGGTTTTCCGAGAAACTCTAACTCGCTTAGCTGAGGATCATCTTGGATTGTCGCCAGTAATGGAATAGGTAATGATCGCACTCGTTCTTGAAGAATTGGCGGAATCTCTCCATTAACGCGATTAATTACCAAATAAGTGTTTTGAATATGAATGTCCAGTTCATTACGTAAAGCAGCGATCCTTTCCGCTGCGACCACACCGCGCAAAGTAGCGTCACTAACAACCAGCAAATGTTGCACATCTCGAGTTGTACGCCGGCTGAGATGTTCCATACCAGCTTCATTATCGATTACGATATAACGATAATTCTTACTGATGGTATCGATAACCTCGCGTAAGTTATGGTTTACCGCACAATAACAACCTGGTCCTTCCGACCGACCCATGGCTATCAAATCGAATTCGTCGCCTTCTGCCACAGCAGAGCGGATTTGGTAGTCCAGGTATTCTCGTTTGGAAACCCCTCCCGGCAGGTTTCCCATTGCTGCTCCCCCCTCCAATAACGATGATTTCACCTGCGTGAGCATATCTTCCCGAATGTCTCCCACCGTCCAATCCAAATTCAATCCCAATGCCATATTCAGATTGCTGCTCGGGTCTGCATCAATTGCTAGGACCGGACCATTATTTTGATTAATTAAACACTTGATCACCATCGCAGCAATGGAGGTTTTCCCTACACCACCTTTCCCAGATAACGCGATTGTCGTGGTCATTCGGTTTTTACCTTTGCGATTTCATCGTTGATTATTTTAGCTATATTTTCTGCAGCGCTTCGAAGTGAGGGAACATGATCGTAAACAGCAATCCCCTTGCGATCTGCTTCCTGTACCGCAAGATTTGCGGATAAGTACCCAAGAACCGGGATTCCAGGGGATTCGGTTGTTAGAAATAAGCCTTCTTCACTTGATTGAACTTTGTTTCCAACCAGCCACAGATTTTTCAAACCAATATCGTTTGCAAGAGATTTTATTTGAGCAGCGGTACCTAAGCTTCGTCGGGTCGGTTCTACCATTACTAACATTGCATCAACAAAGTCTACCGTAGCTCGTCCAAGGTGTTCCACGCCTGCATACATATCAAGGAGCAGGACGTCGTCCTTCCGAAATAGCAAATGAGTGAAAAGAGTTTTTAACATGGCTGATTCAGGGCAAATGCATCCAGAGCCACCAAAATCCACTGATCCCATTTCAAGCAAACGTACATTTCGGTGTACCACACTGAAACGTTCTGGAATATCATCCACTCGAGGATTTATGGTAAAAAAGCCTCCAACCTGTCCCGGCCTGGCTCCAGTGCGTTCCAAAATTAGTTCATCCATCTCTGCGATTGGATGTAGCCGTTCACGCAACGTTTCCGGAAAGCCTAACGCGCCCGCCAAACACGGTGAAGGATCGGCGTCAACAGCAAGCACCTGTCGGCCTTGATCTGCATATACTTGTGCTAATAATGCGGTTAAAGTAGTTTTACCAACACCACCTTTACCTGTAATTGCGATTTTCATTGATCCTATTCCTTTAGGATGATCCTTTTCCTTGAACAATCATCAAGGTTCTATGCGACGCCGATTAATTAAGACGCCGGTAATGACAATGCCAACAATTAGAATGCCTAAAAATATGATGAAATTTAGATTGACCGGATCGGTTGGTGGAGGTATGGGTATCGGTGTTGCGGTAGGACGTGGTGTTCGAACGGCCTTATGTTTTCGGGGAGTTTGTGTTGGCTCAAGTGTGCTTGTTGGCGTTGGGGTTTGGTCCTGCTGCGCTTTGAGAGCTTGTCCTTGCTCATAACGATTGCCGTCCATGGGTTGGAGAGAAGAGGACGCGCGAGTCTTCGCTGGTAACACAAAAGAAATAATTACCAATGCGGTAGTAAGTAATAAGAATAACCAGTAATTACCTTTTCGATTTCTTGCTGGAAATTGTGATCTCGATTCGAAATATCTCATGAGTGTTGCCGGCAATCATATGCGATATATAACATTGCGTCAAGGTGACATCTAATTCGCCCTTAAGATGTGTGTAAAAATTGAGGCTCCACTTCCACCGATATTCTGTGCCATTCCAACCCGTGCATTTGGTACTTGTGTTTCTCCAGCTTCGCCCCATAATTGTTGAACTACCTCAACAATTTGATAAATCCCAGTGGCTCCTACTGGATGTCCGCGTGCTTTTAACCCCCACGCGTAGCGATTGGAATTCGGCCTTTCAGAGTGATATCGCCATCCAGAGCCAGTTGAGGAGCTTTTCCTCGCTCGGCGAAACCGGTTGCTTCGAGTGACAGTGCAGACATGATCGAGAAAGCATCATGAAGCTCAAATACATCAATGTCCTGAGGTTCCAAATTGGCCTGTTTATAAGCATTTGTCACTGATTTGTAAGCAGCGCTCAACCATAACGGGTCTCGACGGTTTTGGATTGCCAGTGTATCCGTTGCAACTGCAGAGCCGACGATTCGAATCAGAGGGCGGTTTCTTTGAGATGAAATCATGTGTAGTTGGTTAGCGTGGTCAACCGATGTGATTACGACGGCTGCTGCTCCATCACCGATGGGTGATGCATCAAGGAGATTAATCGGTGATGCGATCATGCGAGCTTTCTGATAATCTTTCTCGGAGATTGCTTCCCTTAGCCTGGCATTTGGATTGCTGATCGCGTTATCGTGAGAATTAATCGAGAATTGTGCAAAGTCGGTATGCGCCCAACCAAATTCATGCATGTAGCGCTTCATAATTAACGCGTTAATTGCAACAAATGACAACCCCATCGCAGCTTCATAATCAGCGTCGGCGGCTGTTGCCAATGCAGCAGTTGTCTCGATACCTTTTCTTTCTGACATTTTCTCGACCCCCATAGCAATTGCCAGATCGGCCTCTCCAGAGCTGACTGCCATGATAGCGGTGCGGAGAGCTGCCGCTCCGGATCCGCACGCTGCTTCAACTTTAAAGGCTTCCTTGTTTTTCAGCCCAACCCAGTCCGAAATTAATCCTCCAAGATTTTCCTGCCTGCTAAGGATTCCAGAAAGCATATTTCCAGCATAGAGGCAATCGGCAGTTTCAATGCCGGCATCGAGCATTGCTGCAAATACTGCTTCGCCTGCGATTTCGCGTAATGATTTATCCCAGTGTTCACCAACTGAGGTTTGACCGATTCCGATAATACATATTTCTCGCATAGATAATCGCCTTGTAAGAATACTTGTAAGCTTACTTGAGTGTTGTTGAGTTGATTATCATCATTCCAACCTCTCAGGATCTATCATTTTCTGTAGTTATTTTCGAGGTTTCTCATAATAGAAATTATGATTTACCACGCGTAGGCTTCAGGAGCACGTCCGCCGGGTCCTGGAAAGATTTCATCCAAACGAGCGAGATTCTCTGGAGAAAATTGTATTGTGAGTGAATTCATGCACCCTTCTAATTGCTCAATAGTTCGAGGTCCGATAATGGGTGCACTGACAACCGGATTATTTAGTAACCAGGCAAGGGCAACATCCGCTGGTTGGTGTCCAAGTTCACTGCAGAAATTTTCATAAGCTACCAATGCCTGCCTGTTTTTTTCGATCGATTTTTGCAGTCGCTCAGAAGAACGACGACCTGTTTCCTGCTTCTTGAGAGCCCCACCTAACAAACCACCTTCTAAAGGGCTATACGGGATTAGACCAAGCCCAAGATCATGGCATGCAGGAATAACCTCAAGCTCAACCATTCGTGAATTTAAATTATATAAACTTTGTTCTGACACTAAACCTAAAAAATGTCGTTCTTTCGCCGCCGCTTGAGCCTGGGCGATGTTGTAACCGGCAAAATTACTACTGCCAACGTAGACGATTTTGCCTTGTTGAACCAGGACATCCATAGCTTGCCATATTTCTTCCCAGGGAGTATCTCGATCGATATGGTGCATCTGGTATAGGTCTATATGATCCGTTTGCAATCGTCGTAAACTATCCTCGCAAGCGCGCCGAATATGGTATGCTGATAACCGCCGATCGTTTGGACCTTCTCCCATCTTACCGAAAACTTTTGTGGCGATGACCACTTTGTTACGCCGGCTATTGCCTTGAGTAAACCATTTCCCTATAATCGTTTCAGTGACACCCTCACCGATTTTCCATCCGTATACATTAGCTGTGTCGAAAAAGTTGATGCCTAATTCTAGCGCCTGATCCATGATCCTGAAGCTATCATCCTCACTCGTCTGGGGACCAAAATTCATCGTTCCCAAACACAGCCGGCTGACTTTCAAACCGGTACGACCGAGATTTTTATATTCCATGATAAACTCCTTTGCTGATGTCGTTTGATTATGAAGGAATGACTATGCCAATTTCTATTATGACGTGGAATGTCAACGGATTGAGGTCTGTTATTAATAAGAAATCCTTTGCAATCCTAGAAGATCAGCTTCCCGATATATTGTGCCTGCAGGAAATCAAAACTTTTCCCGAGAAAATTGATCTTAAGGATACTCCTTTCAGTAATTACCAGGTTGCGTGGCATCCTGCTGAGCGATCTGGTTATAGCGGGGTTGCTACTTTATATCGTATACCTCCTGAACATTATCAAATTGGATTAGGTGAACCGGTATTTGATCGAGAAGGGCGTAGTATTTTCACTTACTACCCTGATTTTACACTGATCAATGTGTATGTGCCAAGTGGGCAGCGAGACCGGGGGCGGGTTAATTATAAATTGGCATTCTACAAGAAATTATTGGAAATTTGCGACCAGCTTCATGATGCTGGTCAAAGGATTGTCATTTGTGGCGATTTTAATACAGCGCACGAAGAAATCGATTTACGCAATCCGAAATCGAATCAGACAACCTCCGGATTTTTGCCCGAAGAACGTGAGTGGATCGATCATTATTTAGAGCGGGGGTTTATCGACGCCTTCCGCAGTCTCTACCCTGAAAAAATCCAGTACACCTGGTGGACCTATATTACAAATGCGCGTCAGAGAAATGTTGGTTGGCGGTTAGATTATTTTCTTGTGTCGAAGTTACTCATGCCTCGCGTTTGTGATGTGGTGATTAACGAAAACATTTTTGGCTCAGACCACTGCCCGGTAACAATAATCTTACAATAAATTTTCGAGTTGATCGGGGTGATTAACGGGCTGGGAGCAAACAAAATCCTGGCAAACATAGGCAGTTGGTGACTCATTGAGCAATGGGCGATTTTGTAACAGCTCGGGTGATCGAAGATCGAGTGGTAAATCCGAGATCGCAGCAATGACATCTGGACGGTATGTTTTCCACAGAGAGTTAATCAACTCGGTTAATCTATCATCGTCATTCTTGTACACGATTGCAACCTCTTTAACGGGTCGAACCAGATGTTCAAGTGCGATTAACCATTGGGCGAACGCAGTTGGATAACGAATTGCATCACTTAGAACTACTTGTACGGTTTTCTCAGCAATCGATCGGTATTTTTCCGCACCAGTGTATGAAGACAAAAGCAATAGTGCATTTGCTGCCAATGAGTTTCCGCATGGCGTTGCATTATCCTGTAAATCTTTCGGTCTGGTGATTAGTGTGTCCTGGTCGATTTGGGTATCGAAGAAACCGCCAACCTCGTCGCTAAAAATGTCGATCATTTCTTGAGTTAACGTTTTGGCTATCATAAACCAGGTTGGGTCAGGATCACTTTGATATAAGGAAAGTAAACCTAGTATCAAACCTGCGTAATCCTCTAGATATCCAGGATGTTGGGTTTTCCCAGCTCGCCAGGATCTGAATAGGCGCCTACCATCGTAAAGCTCAGATAGTATGAAGGTCGCGTTCTTTTTCGCAATATCTACATAATCTGCTCGAGAGAGGTAGCGCCCTGCCTCGGCGAAGGCGATCATCATCAATGCATTCCAACTCGTTAAGACTTTATCATCCGTTGTCGGTCGAGTTCGCTCTTCACGTGCATCATAAAGCAGTTGAGAAATTTCATACAGGTAGCTTTGGACTTGTTCTATTGGTATAGAGAATTCTTTTGCTAGTTCACTATCATCCTTTTTACGCCGTAGAAGGTAATCACCTTCAAAATTACCGTTAGATGGGAGGTCATATGCCGACTGGAAAAATGACCAATAATTTATAGATTCTTCGGTATGATTTATTAGTGACAATTTTAGTTCTTCGAGCCTCCAGCGGTAATATTTTCCCTCTTCACCTTCGGAGTCTGCATCTAAACTGCTTAGAAATCCTATTCCACTTTGAGATGTGATACACAATTCCCGCAGGATAAAACCTAAAGTATCCTCGCAGATTTTTCGATAAGCGGTTTTACCTGAAAGCAGATAAGCGTGCAAATACGCCCGGCTGAGCATGGCGTTATCATAGAGCATTTTCTCAAAATGCGGCACCAGCCAATAATTATCCGTACTGTAACGCGCGAATCCTCCACCAATTATGTCATAAAGCCCGCCAGAGGACATGCAGTCTAATGCGTGGAAAGCCATATCTCGTGCTTGAAGGTCTCCCTGATAAGCCTGATCAATCAGGAATTCGATGGTCATGGGCTGTGGAAACTTAGGTGCTTTTCCCCATCCTCCAAATTTCCAATCATATCCCTCCGCCAGTCGAGTGACAGCTGCATCGAGTTGCGATTCGTGAATCTCTAGGAAATCCGAGTTTGGTATCCCGAGAGAACGTATGTGCTCAGTCAACTCCTTAGCAGAGATGAACAAGCGTTCCCTGTCCTGACCCCAAATTTGTATGATGGCGTACAGTGCTTCTGTAAAGCTTGGACGGCCATATCGACGCGTTGGTGGAAAATATGTACCGCCATAAAATGGCTGACCATCAGGTGTCAGAAAGACGCTCAATGGCCATCCTCCTTGCCCCGTCATCGCGACAACAGCATTCATATAGATATTATCTAAATCGAGACGTTCTTCTCGATCGACTTTAATGTTAATAAAATTGGTATTGAGCAAATCAGCAATCGCTCTGGTCTTCAAACGATTCATGAGCCATGACATGGCACCAATGACAGGCAGCATAACCAATGCTTAGAAAGATAGGTTTGTTTTCGGTTTGAGCACGCTCAAGTGCTTCTTGACCCCAAGGATACCAATCTACTGGATTGTCGGCGTGTTGTAATAAGTATGGAGAATTTTCGTTTGCTAAGTGATTCGGCATATGATTTATTTAAATGACCTATTCGCCAAACTCGAGCTCAAATTCATCGCTTGCGTCATCCATTTCTTTCGATGTAATACTGATTTCTCCAAAAATATTATCCTGGTGTACTTCTACTACCTGGCGTTTGATTAATTCAAGCATAGCGAGAAACGTGACTACTACCTCCAGAGGTGTAGGGTATTCTGGTAATAAATGAAAAAAAGTAATCCGACCTTGTGACCTTAACGAATGTGTGATTAGACGGATTTTCTCGCGAATGGTAATTTTCGGTGGTGCCACTACATTTCCGAGCGATAAGCGCTCATCAATTTGCGTGAAGATCGTTAAGGCAATGGAATGCAAATCTTGCAGGCTGATTCCTTCTAGATCTAGCATTGCTTCGATTTTTGGGGGCGGAGCAAGTCGGAGGTATGTGTGAAGACCTTTTTGCTCCCGATCTGCAAGGTGGGCAGCTGCGAGCTTAAATTGTTTATAGAGGATGAGCTGTCGTGCCAGTGCTTCCCCTGGATCCTCTTCACCAGCCTCGCGAGTGGGGGGACGGGGGAGCAATGCCTCGGATTTAATTTGGATCAATCTGGTTGCGATTACCAGGAATGCTGTAACCTCGCCGGCTAAACTCTCTTGCATACCTCGCAAATGTGCGAGGTATTGGTCGGTTACTTTTGCCAATGATAATCGTGTAATATCAAGCTCAGCTCTTTCAATTAAATGTAAAAGAAGATCTAACGGTCCTTCATAGATAGGTGTCGTTACATGTAACCGGCGAGCTTCATATCCTGCAACATTAAAAACCACGAGCAAGATTATACCTGACAACTTCAGGGGCTCATGCTATACTTCTCCTCAAACATGTATATTCAACATTATCAAAATCGGAGGTGAGAAAAATTGTGGATGAATGGCGTGCTGTAACTGCAGAATGGGTTGGAGGTTATGGTTTCGTAGGCACAAACGCCTCCGGAGGCAGGGTGCAAATTGGCACAGTCAACGATCAACCTGGCATAGGACCTATGGAAATGCTCCTGCTCGGAGTTGCTGGATGTACAGGAATGGATATCGTTTCAATTCTAGAAAAGGAACGCCAAAATTTAACCGGTTTTCAGGTTATCGTATCCGGAAAAAAGCGAGAAGAATATCCACGAATCTACACCAACATTGAGATTGTTTATATGATCTGGGGTGATGATATCTCGGTTTCATCAGTCGAACGGGCGATCAAGTTATCAGAAGATAAATATTGTTCAGCTAGTGCGATGTTGGCGGCTGCAGCACAAATTCACTCTCGCTATGAAATTAACCAGGCAATTGTTTCGGTATCGTAATATTAATTTACCCTGATCATCACCGGTATCCATTTTTCCAGGAGATTATTTATGTCAAACCAACCCGTTCATATAACCGATTCAGTCTTTGAGGAGAAAATTCTTAAGTCAACATTACCAGTGGTAGTTGATTTTTGGGCGCCGTGGTGCGGGCCATGTCGAATGGTAGCTCCGGTTTTAGACAAATTGGCTAACGAATACTCCTCTCGTTTGCTTATTGCCAAGGTGAATACTGACGAGAATCAGTTATGGGCACAGAAATATAACGTCCAAAGCATTCCAACGATGCTATTTGTCGCCAATGGGAAAATTATACATCGGCAAGTTGGTGCATTACCAGAGCCATATCTGCGTGAAGTGGTAATTCAATTCATGGATGCAGTCAGTCCGGTTGAGAGCGAATAGTTAGTGTACGTTCATTGAGTGAATAATGACAAAAAACCCGGTTTAACCGGGTTTTTTGTCATTTTTCAGGAATTGAAGTATTTAGCCCTCATGAACTCTATCAATTTTGGCGCCCAATGCGCGTAATTTTTCGTCCACTTTTTCATAGCCACGGTCAATTTGACCGACATTGCGTATTGTTGATTTCCCTCTCGCTGCTAATGCTGCCAGCACCAGGGACATTCCTGCTCGTATATCGGGGCTTTCCATTTTTTCTCCGACCAGAGGGGTGGGTCCTTGGACGATGCAACGGTGTGGATCGCATAAAACAATCTGTGCGCCCATATTTACGAGCTTATCAATGAAGAACATTCGGCTTGGATACATCCAATCATGAAAAAGGACACTTCCCCGAGATTGCGTTGCTACCACGATGGCGATGCTCATTAAATCGGTCGGGAAAGCCGGCCATGGCATTACGCTGATAATAGGAATCGCATCTCCAAGGTCTGGCTCGATCTCCAGCTTTTGATTTGCGGGGACGATCACATCCTGTTGGTCGATTTCCCAGGTAACCCCTAATCTGCCGAATACCATACGGATCATGTCTAAATATTGGGGACCGGCATTCCGAATTCTTATGCTGCTATGAGTAGCAACAGCAGCACCGATGAAGCTTACAACCTCGAGATAATCTGGTCCAATAGTAAATTCACCACCATGCAGCTTGGGCACTCCATGAATATGGAGTGTGTTTGAGCCAATTTGCTCAATGTTCGCACCTAAGGTGTTTAATAAAAGACAGAGTTCCTGTATATGGGGTTCTGATGCAGCATTGCGTAGGATGGTCGTTCCCTTGGCAGTAACAGACGCCATTATGGCATTTTCTGTGGCGGTAACGCTTGCTTCATCTAAAAGGATATTTGCTCCGGTTAATTTGCCTGACGTGAACCGAAACAAATGCTCATCACGCATGTAATCCGCATCAGCCCCCAGTGCACGTAACGCAAGGATATGTGTATCCACACGTCTCCGACCGATGACATCACCGCCAGGCGGCGGTAGATTTAATTGCCCGCTCCGGGCGACCATCGGGCCGGCCAATAATATTGATGCACGAATTTGTCTGCAAAGGTCAGGATCAAGATCAGCCGGTCTCACGTCAAGTGCTTGGATCCTCCATGTATGATTTTCCATGGTCTCAATTGTCACACCCAGGCTTTCCAATAAGGCTCTCATCGCCATAACATCACGAATTTCGGGTACGTTCTTCAAAATTACAGGCTCATCAGTCAAAAGACAGGCTGCGAGCAAAGGTAATGCTGCATTCTTATTCCCTGCCGGAGTTATTTCGCCGGCTAATGGGATCCCCCCCTCGATGATAAACTTATCCATATTCTTCTCCGCTCAATTTGAGAATTATTAGTTGCAAGGAGAATTTTAACCTAAATCTCTGGAGATTTATATTCTTGATGAGTAATTATTTACTTTGCACTTTGATCGATAATTATTCAGCCAATTGGCACATGCTTGATTATTTGATCGTTGGCGTCACACTTAGTTATTTTGCCACGGTAATTTGGATAGATATTCGGAATTATAGAATTCCATTCTTATTAAGCGGTGCTCGGGTTGGTAATATCCCTTATCTGGGGCGCTCATTTTAATACCATAATGAACGCACTCCTGGGCGGTTTAGCTGGATTAGTCAGTGTTAGCCTGCTGTATCTTGGTGGATTGTTCTTTCGCCGGAAAGTTAATCGGAATAGTATGGTGGAGCTTGAAACACCATTCGGATTTGGAGATGTTCCATTTGGTGTGATCATGGGAATGTTTATGGGCTGGCCTGACGTCATTCGTGGATTTATTATTGCTTTTATATTGGCTGGAATATTCGCGTCTTCTGATTCTATTATTACGAAAGGAGAATCACAAGATTCGCGCTCTGCCCCTGGCTCCTTTTTTCATAGCTGGTTGGCTCTTTTCATCCTTCTTCTATTAATAACCAATTTAAACACACATGTGAGGGAAGACGAACCCTCACATATGTGTTTATGACAAATTTCGATTGGTAATTATCTTGATATCAGGTGTTCTTTGCAAGCCCTATTCAGCCACTGGTTGGTGGTCCCGGCGGAACCAATTACGCCATTCCTTATTCTCCCACACGACCAGGATTGGGGCTGCGTTGAAGATTGACGAGTAGGTGCCGCTCAATACACCGATCAACAGGATGAGTACAAAGTGTCGGATCGTAATACCGCCGAATAAAGCTAGCGAAAACAGGGTGATCATCACTGTCAATTGGGTGTTAATGGAACGCGCCAGAGTCTGCACGATCGAGTGGTTAACCAATGTTTCATAAGGTAACCGTTTGTAAATGCGGGAGTTTTCCCTTATCCGGTCGAAAACCACGATGGTATCATGAACAGAGAAACCGATTACAGTCAAAAGGGCGGTCAGGAACAGCGCGTCCACTTCCCAACCCAGGAAATGACCAAAAATTGCTTCCATACCGATAACAACAAGCACATCATGTAGCATGGCTACAATGGCTGCTACCCCATACCGGAAAGCATGAGCAACACCTCGAAATGCATAAGTTATATAACCCATAATGCCGATAGCTGCCAGGGCGACTGCTCCCGCAGCACGTGTCGCGACCTCTTTTCCAACGGCGGGTCCTACGCTCTCTGAACGAAGGACGGTTACATCGCTCTCAAAACGAGTCTCTAACTCTGTGACAATTTTAGCTACCGTAGCTTCGTCTACCATCTTCGAGCGAATCACCAGCCCATCTTCTCCAGATGTCTGTACCAGCGTATCGTCCAGCCCGAAATCGGAGTAAACATTAATAATTTCTGCTGGATTTGGTACACTGCCTGATTCGAAACGTACTTCCAGCAGATTACCACCGGTGAAATCAATTGCCAGGGGTAAGCCCCAAAATATGAGCGCCAGAAGTCCTGGTACGATTATCAGAAGGGATATTCCAAAGTATAGATAACGATGTTTGACGATATCGATCATTTCACTGTCTCCACATGTCCACCGAACCAGTGAACCATACGAGCAGGTTTGATCCGGTCAAGGATGAGATGCATAAAGGTGCGTGTAACAACTATGGCGGTGAACATGCTAATTACCACACCAATCAGGAGTGTGATCGAGAAACCCTTAACAATGCTTGCACCGAATGTATTGCCAAACCAGAATAAGATCAAGCAGGTGATGATCGTTGATATGTTTGAGTCACGGATCGATGGCCACGCACGTCGCCAACCTGCATCAATTGACTGGCTGAGGGTTCGTCCGCTGCGCAGTTCTTCTTTTAGCCTTTCAAAAATAAGCACATTAGCATCTACAGCAACCCCAATGCTCAGGATAAAACCAGCAATACCTGGTAAGGTTAAGGTGATTGGGATAAATTTGAATACTGCCATGGAGAATAGGATATAAACCAACAGTGCCAGGTCTGCAACAATCCCTGGAAGCCGGTAGTAAAGTACCATATAAATCATAACCGCAGTAACGCCGATAATTCCAGCGATGAGGCTTTTTCGAAGCGAATCCTCTCCAAGGGTTGGGCCAATAATCTGGCTTTTTACGACCATAAGAGGGACTGGTAGTGAGCCGTAGCGAAGCTGGACCGCGAGTTGATTTGCACTATCAACCGTAAAATTTCCAGAGATCACGCCCTGTCCATCAGTAATTGCATTTTGGATAGAAGGGGTTGAGATGACTTGTTTATCCAACACAATGGCGAGAACCTTACCGACGTTTTGGCTGGTAAAGTCACTAAATTTCTGTGCTCCATTCGATTTCAGAGAAAAAGAAACCTGAGGCTCACCTGCAGGTGATGTGACAACGGTAACTGTGTCCAGTTCAGCTCCCGTCATGATGGTGTTGAAAATTTGTCCATCAGAGCCAGTAGCAGTGGCCTCACCAGTTGGACTGTAATCGGTGTCGATAGTTTGGAATTGGAGCGCTGCGATTTGCTCGTTTGTTAGTTGAGAAAAATCAACGAATTCTAACAGGCCGGTCTTCTTTATTGCAGCTAATGCAGCCTCTGGATCGGTCTCACCCGGAAGTTCTACAACAATTCGGCGATCTCCTGCCTGCTGTACGACGGCTTCCGTTACACCTAGACCATTCACACGGTTTTCTACAATTGAGCGAGCCGTACGCATTGACTCGGCAGGCACTTGAGTATCTGCAGCCACATCAGCTTCGAGCAGTGCTTGAACTCCACCGACCAAATCCAATCCTAGTCGTATGTCAATTGGTTTTTGAATTGATCCCAGGTAGATCCCCGGATTATTTGGCCATACAATCCAGGCAGTGGTGAGGATCAAAATCAAGATGATGGCAAGTAATACAATATTCCTTTTTGGCATTCGGCGATTGCCTCCAACTTAGATATCATGATTTTAAAACAACAATCCGACATTATACTCTTATTTGCGTAGCCTGCCAACCAGGCATATCAGGTATTTTTTTGTGGTAATAATTGAAGTAGTCAAGTTACTATCGCTATGAGTTCCATGATTGTTCGAGAAATTGGAGTACCTCGGATAATACCTGCTCGGGGGTCAATTCATCTGTAATTAAATAAAAGTTAGCATATTCGCGTGCATGGCGTAATCTTTGTATTTGAATTTCATATTCGGTCTGACTCCAATCCATATGCCGACGCACTAATGTCAGAGCATAAGAGACATCCAGGTATATTAATATATCGGGGTTGGTCAGGCGTTTCCACATATCAGGAACATATGAGTGCTCCTGTGCTATATGCTTGGCATGATAGCCATATTTTTTTAAACTTGCAATCAAGGTGGATTTCCCCGCTGCGCAAGGTCCGACCACGCCAATTAACATAAGTGGGAGATGTATAGATTTTAGGAGTCTAATGGAAGCCGTACGGTCATCCGGCGAGTTTCGTCGCCTTTGTTCGGAAGAATGCTCATCACAACCAGGCTGATATCATCAGCCGGTCGATGCTGATCAAGTCTCATTGCGTGCTCAAGAAGCTGATCCGCAAGAGCTTGTGGCGATGAAGGTTGATCCTCAACTAGCTCTCGAACGAAATCAGTAATATCCATCGGCTGCCCGATACGCTCGCCAGCATGGACCATCCCATCCGAAAAAACGATGGCAGTTAGACCACTCTCGAGGGGAACTTCACTGATCACAGGTCGCGTGTCCCGATAAAGTCCGATGGGTATACTGGGTTCGTTTAATAACTTGACCTGTTCGTTGTGGATGAGCAATGCAGGCGCAGGGCTGTTGCGTGTAATCACCAGGGTTCGACTGAGCTGATCTACGGATAGTATATTTAAAGTAGCTGAAACCTTACCAGATTTCTCTGTAAATAAGCTATCGGATGCTGCGCGTGCTGCAGCGCCGTCACGAACTCCTTCGGCAAGCAAGCTGATCACTTTGCGAACTACCAGAGAAGAAACGGTTTTTGCTCCTTTACCAGAAGATTGCCCGTCAGCTAATACAACCGAAACACCTCCCTGAGGTCTCTCAACAACCTCGACTGTATCACCACTACTGGAGGTGGCATACTTGCTTACCTTCACTACGGCAACCTGGACTTCCATAACTACTATTTTATCTCAAGTATTCTCAAAAATGGCTGTGGAGATTTTCGTTTTATAGATTTGCTTCTGCCAACTGTCCGCAGCCGGCATTGATATCAATACCGCGCCTTAATCGGATCGTACATGGGATACCTTGTGATTCCAGCTCGGATTTAAACACATTTGCTTGTTGTGTAGCTGAGCCCCTTCCAGAATAACCGCGGGTAGGGTTTAACTGGATTACATTGACATGGCATAATGTCGTACCGTCATGGCGGAAAACCTGAAGCAATTTCCCCAGTTTACGTACCTGCTCTAAAGTATCATTCACCCCCTGGATAAGCGCCCACTCAAAGGAAATTCGCCGATGTGTTATTTCAACGTATTCCCGGCATGCCTGAAGCAGGTCAGCCAGTGGGTATTTGCGGTTGATGGGAAGTAAACTGTCACGCAGCTCATCGTCAGCCGCATGGAGGGAAATTGCCAGGTTTATCTGCCGCTTCTCTTGAGTGAATCGTTGGATTGCTGGGATAAGCCCGACAGTGGAGATCGTAAATCTGCGTGCTCCAAGCCCAAATCCATCTGCCTGGTTGAGCCGGTCAATGGCTTGCAAAGTGGCATCATAATTGTGAAATGGCTCGCCCATCCCCATTACAACTACATTTGTGACTGCTTCCCCAGCCGCTGCCAATTGACGAGCATAATAAAGCACTTGCTCGATGATCTCGCCACTGCTCAGGTTGCGCCGGAATCCCATTTGCCCAGTCGCACAGAAAACACAATTCATGGCACAGCCGGCCTGAGTGGAGATGCACAGGGTACGCCGGCTCTGGTAGCGCATCAGTACCGCTTCGATTGCTTTTGAGTCCCTCAAGTGAAAGAGAGTCTTTCGAGTTTCACCATCCGTTGAGTCTTTGACGACTACGGGTATCAGAGAGCTAAAATCAAAATTCTCATTCAGTCGCTGGCGAAGGGAGGTTGGTAATGCGGTAAAAGAACCAGGATCGTTCCATAGCTGACGATACAATCCCTGCCATACTTGCCTCGCCCGGTACGCCGGTTCACCCCAGTCGAGTAAGGTGCTCTCAATCTCACCCGATTCGAGATCATAGATCAGTCGTTTATCAGGCATCCTGGGCATCCAAACCAAGTAGTTGTGTTAGATCGCAGACGATAATATCAGGGGATGGATGGTAATCGCGAGCCTGCTCCTCAGTTGTGACACCCGAAAGCACCAAAGCCGTCAAACAGCCGAGCTTTTGTGCTCCAGCAATATCGGTTTCTAGCCGGTCGCCAACGACAAGTGTTTCATAAGGATGCAACCCCAGCCTCTTTAACGCTTGCTGGTACATCTCGGGGGAGGGTTTTCCGATAATGATCGGTTTGGTCCTGGAGGCAATCTCGATAGCGCCGACGACTGCACCTGCTCCGGGGATAAATCCCTGTGGGGTGGGGAGGCTGTTATCTGTGTTTGTTGCCAGGAATAAAGCACCTGACTGGATGTAAAGGCTGGCACGTTTAAGCTTTTCATATGTCAGCGACCGATCCAATCCAGCTACGACAGCAATTGGTGTCCCATCCTTTTGCGTAAAACCTACTGCTGCTAATTCATCTACTAATGCTTGCTCTCCAACTACGTATACAGTTCCGCCATCCGGATACCGTTCGTGCAGGTAAGCTGCTGCTGTCTCGGCTGTGTTGATAATCTGCTCTGGTTTGACACTCACACCAAAACTAGCCAGCTTTTCGATATATTGGTCAGTCCTGCGTGTGGCATTGTTGGTTGCCAGGATTACCTTGAGCCCGCGCCGTTCCATTTCTTCGAATATACGGGGCAGGTTGCCAATTGCCTCAGTATCATGCCAGAGCACGCCATCCATATCAAGGATGATTCCGCAAATATTTTTAAATTGGGTAGAGTTCATACGCTTGTAATAATTTCCCTTATATTATGAATCTGTGGGTGTGCAGCATCGCTGCACACCCACAGATTCTATACCTTTTTCTCTTAGAGCACAGTCATTCAGGTGCCTAAATTAATTCCTTCTGCGCAGGAGGCAACATCTTGATCTCAGGAATCGCCATTACCTGGTCCACCAGACCATACTCAACAGCCGCGTTAGCATCCAGATAAAAATCACGGTTGGTATCGCGCTCGATAGCATCGATGGACTGCCCGGTATGGCGTGCGAGGATATCATTCAGTCGATCTTTTAGGCGCAAGATCTCCCGCGCCTGGATCTCGATATCGGATGCCTGACCCTGAGCACCACCTAATGGTTGGTGCATGTGGATGGTAGCGTTTGGCAGGGTGTATCGGTGACCTTTAGTGCCTGCTGTCAGCAGCACGGTCCCGAAGGACGCCGTCATTCCTACAGCCCAGGTGCTGATGGGATTAGGGAGCATTTGCATCGTGTCATAGACTGCCAGACCAGCATAAACCATCCCGCCTGGTGAGTTGATGTACATTTGGATCGGCGCTTCAGGATCTTCGGCGCTTAGAAATAGCAGTTGTGCGACAATTACATTCGCTACCTGGTCATTTATTGGAGTACCCAAAAAGATAATCCGGTTGCGCAGCAGCATCGAATAGATATCGTATGCCCGTTCTCCACGTGCGGTTGTCTCAATGACCATCGGGATGAGAGACATTGGATTAAAGGTTTCCATAAACTTATTTTCTCCGTTCATTGTATCTACTAGTAAATTGTTCAGGACTCGATTTCCTCTTGTTCGGTTACATCACTTGCCGGCTCGATCTCAGGCTCATCGCCGCTTTGAGCAGGTTCAGCTTCTGTAATTGAGTCAAGAGGTTCTTCAGGAATGGTTTCTGAAGGTGTTTCAAGGAGTGGTTGCGGCGCCTGGTATATCCCATCGCTCGCAATCTCTCGTAGGCGTTGTGTTGCCCGTCCGGTAACCATTTCAGAAAGGATATTGCCTACCAGATTGTTCAAGACGCGCTGATCGTTAAACTGGCGGCTATCCTCTTTCGTAAGGTTTTGAGAGAGGTAGTTGATCGTCCGTTGAGTCTCTTGCTGTAATTCATCAGGGCTTATCAGGATATTCTCGACCTTAGCCAGCTCAGCCAGCACGAGTGCGCGTCTGAGACGCTTTTCGGCGATGGGGTGTGCTTCTGCGTGCAGACCTTCATCGTCCAGGTTGCGCGTCTTCTTATAAAGATCCATGGTGATGCCCTGCTGTTCCATTCGACGCTCAAACCCCTCGATCACACTATGGACTTCATTTTCCAACATCTGCGGTGGGTATTTGATCGTTGATATTTCAACAAGCTCATCCAGGACTGCTTCGTCGTAAGTCTGGTGATATTCGTTGTGAGCCTGAGTTTCGAGATCGTCATGAATCGCTTTGCGCAGCGCATCCAGAGTTTCAAAATCGCCTACGGTTGCTGCGAACTCATCGTTCAGCTCCGGTAGCTGCCGGGACTTGACACCCTCAACAGCGACATTGAACTCTGCGTTCACGCCTCGCATCGACTCATACTCATAATCCTCGGGATAAACGTAGGAGAAGGAGATCTCGTCGCCGGTCTTTACTCCCAGCAGCTTTTGGGAAAAGCCATTAAATGGCCATTCCGAGGAGCTATCATCCTCTGCATGAACCAGAATATCGGTTGATCGCTGTGGGATCAAGATTTTACCAGCGTCATCGTCTTCCTCGACTCGATCAGCCTTAAGTTGAATGGTGACGGCATCGCCTGCTTCGGCTGGGCGCTCAACCGGGGTTAATATCGCTTGGCGCTGCTGCTGCTCCTTGATAACATCCTCAACTTCCTGATCATTGATTTCCCTGGGTTCATAAGGATGCTTAATGGACTGGTAATCACCGAGAGTCACATCGGCTTCCAGGGGAACCACGAATTTTAGTACGGGCGGAACTAATTGTACGATTTCTTCGAGCGAGCCTGGACCGTATGGATGGATATCAGCTTCTTTAATTATTTCAGGATACTTTTCGTCCACAAGTAGCTCAACTGCCTGTTCAACTACCGCATTTTCACCTACTGTTCGCAGGATAATGGGGTAGGGGGCTTTTCCAGGTCTGAAGCCGGGGATGCGTACACGTCGAGCGATCTGGCGGGCTGCTTTTTGCTTGAAAGCATCCAGCTCGCTTTCCTCAAATTCGACAGTGAGGGTGAGTTGTTGATCTTCACGGGGTTCTGATTGTATTTTCAATGCCTAATTCCTTACACTAAGTGTTATTCAATGGTGGGGAAGGAGGGACTTGAACCCTCACGCCTTTCGGCACGTGATCCTAAGTCACGCCTGTCTGCCAATTCCAGCACTTCCCCGTCTCTATTAGTAGAGATATACCTGTAGAGCGGCAACGAATTATAAGCCAGACAAGGATAGTCGTCAATAATGGTTTATAATCCGCCTGAATTTTGGTGTGGGAATGGTGCAACGAGTTTTCCAAGGAGTGATCATTTGAGTAGAGTTATTAGCACTGAAAGTGCCAGCAAAGAACGAACCCTGCTTACCCGCGCGGTGGTTTTAGCGTTAAAAGAGCTTATGCGCCAAAATGAAATTACTCTCCTGACCTATGATCTGGCGGCTTTCATCAGCATGGCGATGAAAGAAATCAGTGATTCAGTCGAGGTCTCGGTTGCTGCCTGGGAGAAGCGCGGCTATTGGGTAAAAGCGGACCGCTACCGTATGGAATGGAGCTGGTCGGAGCGTTTAGGTAGTCAGATGGGGGAGGCACTTAGAGCAGAGAACTGGGGTGGTGTGGCAGTTACCGCAGCACAGGTGATGGAGAAATTAAAAGGGGTTGAGCTTCCGAAGCGAAATACTCTGGGCACTCCCTGGGATGGTGCATGGGAAGAGTTTAAACGGACCAGCGATCGATAATTCTTCTCGACTTGTTAATGCCAGAAGCTCAGCTGCTGGTTGGGGCGCTTCCCGTCGATAAGAATAAACGAAGCTGAGCGATTGCCATTAATGCCTAAATGTTTCAAATCGGCGAGGGATTGAAAATTTTGTTCTCGGCGCTGTTGAATGATGGATTTTGCGCTTTTGGGACCAATACCGGGGATGCGGATTAGCTGCTGGTATTCGGCTTTATTGATTTCCACAGGCTGATCGGCAAGATGAATCGAAGCCCATGCCAGCTTCGGATCTGCCTGGATGGGCAGGTTGCCTTCGGCATCGAAGGGAAGCTCGCGCATTCGAAAACCATAATCGCGAAGCAGGAATGATGCTTCATACAATCTGTTTTCTCGCTCATGGGGTGCTGGGGGTTCATGCTCAAGCGGAGTGTCCAAGAACGGATTAAAGGCCATGAAGTATGCCCTTGCCAATCCCAAATGTCTGTACAGATAATCAGTAGTATCCAGGAGCTCAAAATCACTCTCACCGACGGCACCGACGACAAATTGGGTTGTCAGTGATGGCCAATGTCGGTTCCAGCCCAGGTGGTCAGGCAGGTCTAATCTCTGCTGCTGAACCCAGCGCATCGGTTGGATTAATTCCTCCAGAAATACTTTTTCAGGGGCTAGTTTTTGCAGCCGGTTCGTATTCGGGGCTTCCAAATTGACTGAGACGCGATTAGCCAGGCGCATGGCGTGTTCGACCTGCGCTTGCTCTGCGCCGGGCATCAGCTTTAAATGCAGGTATCCGTCGTACTGGTAGCGGGAGCGTAAAATCTCAGCAGTATCCAGCAGCTTGTCTTGCGTGGTTAATCCGCCTCGATTGATCCCAGAGCTCAGGAAGATGCCATCTACAACACCGCCGCGTTTTAATGTCATGAAGGTTTGTGCCATCTCATCAGGCTTGAAGGTTTCTCTGCGAAAATCGCGCCCGGCTCGAAAAGGACAGTAGTTGCAGTTACGTTCACAGGCTGAGGTCAGCAATGTTTTGAGCAGTCGAATACGTTTCCCATTCGGCAGTACAGCCGGGCTGATGTAAGGTTCCTTATTCGTTTTGGCGTAAAAAGGATTGTTGGCTGGTAAGGAACCAGTATCCCCAATCGGACAGATGCCAATCGGAGATGTGTCCCCATCAGACTCAATTCCCATCGGGGCAGACAGGTTCGCCAAACGGGTGAGGGTTTCCATACATCAATTATAGAATATATGTTCTTTATTGTCAACGATTTTCCATTCAAGAATGATCATGCATGTGACTTACAGTATTGAAATTGTTGTGCAGGAATAAGGCATCTCGCAGGTTGGGGCAGGGGACTGATCAGTTGTGAGTGCAGTTGAGCTACGTCACTTTGATTACCTGAAATTGCTTGCAGTATCAAATGAGTACACATAGAATTTGATGTGTACATTCAGCCTGTGTTATCACCTTGACAGTGAAAGGGGAGATGTATTATAATCATAATGATTTCGATAACTATCATTATCATAAACATGAAATAATCAGAAAATACCTATAAATGCCACCCTCGTCCTCTTCCACTATCTCGCAAGCCATTGCCTCATTTTTACAGAATATTGCGCTTTCCAGGAGCGAGAATACCGCTCGTACGTACCGGAATGCTATGGAATCTTTCTCTAGTGTGTTGGAAGATCACCACCTCCCCATCGAAAATACACCGGTAGGCGACCTCCCTGAAGATGCTGTTGCCTGGTTTGCTACGGCACTTAAACCTTATGCGCCAGCGACGGAACGATTGTATTTGACCACAGCAGCAACCTTCTATGAGTTCCTCGCTGCTGAGCAGCTTGCCAGCCCGAATTTACCTCGCGTGCGCCTGCTCATCCGCCAGCGTGGACGCAAACAAGGTCAGCGGCTGCCGCAGTTTCCTCGCAATAATATTGATATTATTATAGAATATGCAAATAATCTTGCATCTGTTCCAACTGATGAACCAGCAGAGCGACTGCGCTGCCTGAGAGATCGGGCATTCCTGATCACGCTGGCAGATACCGGTTTACGCGTGCATGAAGCCTGTGCACTGCGCCGCGGCGATATCGATTGGAATGAGGGTCGCGCAGTCATCATCGGCAAAGGTGATAAGCAGGCTGTGGTCAGGTTTTCCAGGCGCTGCCTGGCTGCTTTACGCGATTATTTGGCTGCCCGTACCTCCTTCGACGGTGCTTCTGGTCGTCCGCTTGCCTCCCTGCCCCTCTTTGCCCGGCATGACCGCGGAGCCGGCAAAAAAATCAAACCCATCACACCCACAACTGGACGGAACATCGTCGCGGAGCGGGTGCGCCAGGCGTTGGGAGCAGAGGCGGTTGGCACCATCACGCCGCACTCATTCAGACACTACTTTGTTACCACTGTGCTGCGTGCTTCGGGGGGTAATTTGAAGCTGGCTCAGGAGCTGGCTCGCCACCAGAATATTGCTGTAACCCAACGGTATGCTCACATTTCCGATGATGAGCTTGATCAGGGGTATGCCGAAATATTCGATGAGTGACGCGGAATCCAGGTTTGACACGCATCGAATAGTCCAATCAAAAGACATCCTCCTACATGAATTAGGACGATTGTCACTATACTTCCTTCTTGATCCCGAGGTAAGATAAATCAATCATTTAATCCGCACTTGAAATTAATAAAGCGAGCTGCCTGATGAAAATTGAAGATGAATATGAAGATCCACGCATCTTAGAATTGCGTACGATGCGCCATAAAGCGCGCCTGGGGGGTGGCTCAGACCGGATTGCCATCCAGCACGGCAAAGGCAAGCTGACCGCTCGTGAGCGTTTAGATTTCCTGCTCGACCACGGCACTTTCAATGAGATAGAGCCTTTCATAGCCCACCAGGGTGATGAAATGGGCGTTGCGACGGAGCACTATTTAGGGGATGGGGTTATCACCGGGTACGGGCAGATTGATGGCCGCACGGTTTATGTTTATGCACAGGATTTCACCGTTTATGGTGGCACATTGAGTGAGATGCAGAGCCACAAAATATGCCGCGTCATGGACCTGGCATTGAGAAACGGAGTGCCCATCATTGGTGTGATCGATTCGGGTGGCGCACGCATCCAGGAAGGCGTGCGCGCCTTAGGTGGTTATGCAGAGATTTTCCGGCGTAATGCCCAATATTCTGGCGTCATCCCACAGATAAGCCTGATGCTTGGGCCATGTGCCGGTGGGGCTGCCTACTCCCCTGCCCTGACCGACTTGATCATCATGGTTGAGAAGCAATCCTTCATGTTCATCACCGGTCCCGAGGTGATCAAAGCCGTCACCGGGGAGCTGGTGGATCCTGAAAGCCTGGGTGGGGCGCATGTGCATGCAGAGCTTACCGGCACAGCTCACCTCATCAGCTCCAATGAAGAGGAGGCAATCGATATCACGCGCAAGCTGCTCAATTATTTCCCGTCCAACAATGTTGAAAACCCTCCCTACCAACCCGGGGATAATCCTCTACGTATGGATGATGAGCTGAACAGTATTGTTCCACTTGATCCGCTGATCCCTTACAATATGCATGAAGTCATCCAGCATGTGGTGGATCAGGATACCTTCATCGAGCTTCAAGCAGCATGGGCGATGAACGCGATCGTTGGCCTGGCACGCATCGGTGGGCACAGCGTTGGGATTGTCGCGCAGGAGCCCAGTGTAATGGCTGGCGTCATCGATATTGATGCTGCCGATAAAATTACCCGATTTGTGCGCATGTGTGATTGCTTTAACATCCCGATCGTCACCTTTGTTGATTCTCCGGGCTTCTTACCAGGGGTGGAGCAGGAACACCGCGGCATCATCCGCCATGGTGCGAAAGTGTTGTATGCCTTCTCCGAAGCCACCGTGCCAAAAATCACCATCATCACTCGCAAAGCTTATGGCGGTGCCTACGTGGTCATGAGCAGTAAATATCTGGGCACCGACGTGACCTATGCCTGGCCGAGTGCTGAGATTGCAGTGATGGGTGCGGAAGGAGCTGTCAATATTCTTTTCCGCAAACGCATCGAATCGGCGGAAGATCCGGTTCAGGAGCGCCGGCGCCTGGTGGAGGAATATCGCAGCCAGTTCAATAACCCGTATTATGCTGCCCGAGCGGGTTTTGTCGACGATGTCATTGAGCCAAAAGAGACCCGACCAAAGGTAATCGCCTCACTCTCAGCCTTACGAGATAAATTTTCCACTGCGCCAATGCGTAAGCACGGCAACATTCCTGTGTAGGCAAGCTTATGAACTCTGAAATGCTGACTGCTGTACTGATCACCCTGGTCGGAATGGGACTGGTATTTGCCACTTTGCTGCTGCTGTGGGGCTTGATCGTGCTGCTGGTTCGCTTCTTTACACCGAAAGCGGTCAAAAGCGCTCCAGCAGACGAAACTAATTTGGATGAATTGCATCAGGCTGCTGCCGTGGCAGTCGCCCTGGCGCTCGCAGAAGAAAGCGAGCAAACCTGGCACGAGTTCCCCCTCCCCCCGACTGCCTTAGTAACACCCTGGCAGGCTGCCATGCGGACGAGAATGATGAATAAGCGAGGTTCTGCGCGATGATTTACCAGGTTCAAATTGGCGACCATCTCTACAAGGTTGAAATAAAAGATATCCATGCATCGCCTGTGGTTGCAGTTGTGGATGGAACCCCAGTTGAGGTGTGGTTGGAGGAAGGCGAGGAAGTTAAAACGTCTTCAAGATATAAAACGGTGGCGCCTCAAACTGCCAGTCAGCTGCACGTCCAATCGGTTCTGGCGCCCATCCCCGGTGTGATCACCGCAGTATCTGCCAGGCCTGGCATGTCGGTGACTCTCGGACAGGAATTGTGCATCCTTGAAGCGATGAAGATGAAAAATGTCATTCGTGCTCCGCGCGCCGGTGTAATCGCAGCGGTTCATGTGATCAGCGGACAAACGGTCAAGTATCACGACCCGCTGGTAGATTTCCAGGCTGGCTGAGACCTGGCAGGTATCCATGGATTATCCATCTCTTCTACAAACCCTGTCTGCTGGACTGGCGGCGCTCACGCTTGGAAATGTTTTCATGCTGGCTGTCGGCGGTGTGCTGATTGCCCTGGCAATCGTCAAGGAGTACGAACCGGTGCTGCTGCTGCCGATTGGCTTTGGCTGCTTGCTGGCAAATATCCCCCTGACGGGGATGACCGATGGCGATGGCTTGTTTGGCGTGATGTACCGGGCTGGCATCAGCACTGAGCTGTTCCCATTATTGATCTTTATCGGCATTGGCGCAATGATCGATTTCAGCCCGCTGCTCTCACTTCCGCAGATGGTTTTGTTAGGCGCAGCTGGCCAGTTTGGGATTTTCGGCACCTTGATGCTTGCCACGGCGCTGGGCTACCCGTTGAATGAGGCTGCCTCGATCGGCGTGATTGGAGCCATTGATGGACCAACCTCGATCTATGTCGCAACGAAGCTGGCGCCTAATTTGCTCGCCCCGATCGCCGTCACGGCGTATTCTTATATGAGCCTGGTGCCGATCATCCAGCCACCGCTGATGAAGCTGCTCACTACAAAGACAGAACGGCGAATTCGCATGGAGTATGCGCCTCGCCCGGTATCCCGCCCGGCGCGCATCTTATTCCCGATTGTGACGACCCTGGTGGTCAGCCTGCTGGTACCGGCAGCCGCACCGCTGATCAGTATGCTGATGCTGGGAAATTTGCTGCGTGAGAGTGGTGTGGTGGAGCGCTTGAGCAAATCAGCGCAAAATGAGATTGCCAACGTCGCCACCCTGTTCCTGGGTTTGACCATCGGCTCCACGATGAGCGCCGGAAGCTTCCTGAACATGGAAACCCTGGCGATCCTGCTGCTGGGTTTGCTGGCTTTCGGGCTGGATACGGTGGCAGGGTCTGCTTGTTCGGAAAACTGATGTGCTTTATCAGTCGTGGCAAAATTAACCCCCTGATCGGGGCTGCGGGCATCAGCGCATTTCCGATGGCTGGACGGCTGGCAGCCCGTGTGGCGCAAGATGAAGACTTTGAGAATTTCATCCTGATGCACGCCATGGGCGCCAACACCGCCGGGCAGCTTGGCAGCGTGGTGGCAGGCGGCGTGCTCCTGGCGATCGTCAGCGGGCTGTTGTGAATCTACGGAAATATAAAAAACAGGCGGTCGAAATCGATTTCGACCGCCTGTTTTTTATATTTGGCAGGATATTAAGGTCCAATCTGTAATACGAGTGTATCCAGGTAGGAATAGGTGTTGAAAAACGTGTCATACCGGTTGTAGTTGCGGAAGGAAACCGTGATCGTCTGACTGGATAAATTCCCAGGTCAAGCTGTCCCTTTGCCCAGCCGGGGAAGGTCTGTGTGCGCGGGTTGTTGGTGCTGGGGATGCGGTACCACTTGCAGCCCAGGTCGTTGGTCTCTTTGTTGCCATCCCGGAATTTTCGGGTGTTGTTGATATACACTTCGAAGTTATCGTAATTATACGGAGCTGGGTGGCGGTTAATCGAGTTCCACCAATCTTGTGTGTAGATGATATATTGGAAGTTCAGGAAGATCGGCGTGACCGCATTCACTAGTGGTACATCGAAGGTAGTTTCCAGTGCCGCAGTAGCTGTCTTACCGGCACCCCGTTGCAGGCGTAGTTCGGATCACCCAGGATCGCCGAGGTGTACTCCCCGAACAGCGGGATATTCATGTCGATTTGCCCGGTGGTGCGGTCAATCTGCGCGGCGGTGACCAGGCTGACCGGCTGTCCACCGGTGGTGACCGGCGTCCAGTTGGTGCCGAAGCCGTTTTCGAAGTTCCAGTCCTCGCCCTGGGCGTAGAGTGTGTAGTAATTGCGGATTAAGGGCAGGGCAACGCGCGGCGATTTCGCCGCCAGCTCGAGGTAAACTGGCATTTTACCCACCGTGATTTGGGATGGACAGTAGGGATAGCCGACCGGGCAGTACGTACCCAGGTAACCATAGGTATCATAGATACCGTAAACCCAATAACTCGGCAGTGGGATATTGACCGTATGGTCGAGGCCGTCCTTTGACCACAGCACCCAGATGTGCCGCCAGTTATCTGGTTCGGGGTCGGTGCTGTCCAGGTCGAACTCGACCCCGGTCACACCGCTGAACTCCGTAACCGGACGCTTATAGGTGGATGGTGTGACGTGTTTCAGTTTATCAGCGATTGTCTGATAAGCCAGGTAAGCGTCCTTGCTAGGATCAAATCTTCCTACTGCATCCAGCTTAATCAAGCCGTTGTTGCGCAGCCAGGTGCCGGTCATGTCATACCACACGTTGGCATGCAGCCCCTGGTACAGCGCATTGACATAGGCTTGGACGATGTACGCTTCTTTGGTCCTTTCCAATGGCGCCGGGAAAGGATCGGAATAGTAGGAAAAATCTCCCCAGACCAGGGCGTTTTCGGTGTTCAAGACCAGTTTGCTGCTGGCGCCGTAAGATGCCAGCAGGTTTTTCAGATATTTCGCCTTGGAAACCAGCACCGGTCCTTTGCCGTCCCAGGAGGAGCCTGGCCAGTTGGGGTTATTGTACTTACCCTGGGCGGCTGTGTCGCCGGCGGAGGTGCCCATCCAATAATCGTAGGCGTGGAAGGCGATGCCGTGGAAATACTGCGCCCCACCGCTTGCCAGCACACCGTTGATGAACTTGGTGGAGGTGCAGCCAGATACCAGGTTTGGATCGCAGTCCATCTGCAATCCGCCCACCAGCACCCTGGCGTTGGCGTTCGAAACGGTCAGGCGGGCATACGCGGTTTGCAGCATTTCTTTGTATTCATCGCCGCCCCAATAGGTGGTATCGGCGCTGTCACCCCAGCAGCCACCGAAAGTGGGGTCGGTCGGAGCTATCTGGCGCGGTACGTCCGGCTCGTTCCACAGCTCCCAGTAGTTGGGGCGCAAGCCGCGGTTGTTCAGCTCGATGATCAGCGCGTCGAGGAAGTTCCCGAAAGCACTCATCTTGCTCGTTAAAATTGCCCCGCACTGGTATGGAGGGTATTTCTGCGCCCAGCTCGGCGTGCCGCGGATCATCACAATCGGCTGGACATTCGAGCCGACGGTAAACGCGTTGGCAATCTCGGTTGCAGCATTGTTCAGCTTGGTCCAGTCATAGAGCGGGACTGGATTGGTGCTTGGATCGTTGGGCTGGATGTCCGCCCAGACGATTTCTGCCCCACGCACGAAGCGCGTTTGCGTCGCTGAAGCATAGCTCAACCCGCCCTGGGTGTTAATCGGCGTCATCTCCACCCCAAATATGGAAGTACTCAGGGCTTCGGACTCGATTGGCGTTTCTGGGGTAGCTGGTTCTTGCGCAAGGGCATTTGAGAATATGAGGCTGAATATAGCAATAGCTGCCATGAATATCAAGGCAGCTTTCTTTATTCGAGTTGGGGTCGAATAGTTTTGAGGATTACTGCTTTGTTTCATAAACATCACCTGTTCCTGAATTTTAATAAAGATGCAAATGGAATAAGTAAATCTGCCACCCATATAAAGCAATAAATAATGGATGTCTCATGCAAATAACATTTTACTATAAAAATTGCATTAAGATTTTAAAGGTTACAGGAATTCGATGGGATGTTTTACAGGATTTTTATGTGTCCACAGCGAATAGATCATCAATCTGGCTGCGGCAGGAGGTGCCAGCAGCAGCGATCTGCGGGGGTAAATGTCCCGAAGATGGCTGATCGATCCTTAACGATATTTTTACGCAAGTAAGGCAGCAAAGCCAGCTCAGCCACTTTTTTGGATAAATCTGCGTGCTCAACTTCGTAGCCAAACGAGCCTGCCATCCCGCAGCAGCCGGCATCGATCAAATCAACCTGGTAGCCCAGCGCTTCGAGCATCGACCGCGTTGCACCAGCACCTACCGGATAACCATCCGGAACTGGTGGACGTGCCTTTTGATAGCAATGGCCATGCAGGGCTACCTTCCCTGCCTGGCGAGTCAAGCGATCAGCATTCGGTTTCCCTTGTACGGCTATACGCAATATCCGAGGTTGACCATCGATCCCCGGGCGGATCAGCCATTCGTCGATCATCCAGGCGCGGTCTGCAATGCGCCTTGCCCGTTCGTCCTGGCTGAGCAGGTCCAGATACTCATCCCGCAGAGTGTAAATTTCTGATGGCTCAACGCCGATAATCGCCAGCTCACCGGTGGGATCAATCTGGTATATGGCATCGATCACACGCTTTGCCTGGCGGCGCGCTGGTTCGAGAAATCCTTTGGAGATCAAGGTGCGCCCTGCTCCAATCACCGGCAGTATGATTGGGTGGTATCCAGCTTTGTGAATGGCATGCAGAGCAGCCAGCCCAACATGCGGCTGGTAAAATTCCGTGAAGGCATCCGAGAGAAACAGCACCTTCTCACCGGAGGAATTGACCTGTTGCCTCCCCCACTGGGAGCTCAGGCTGCGCCTGCTCAACGCAGGCAAATCGTGCTCCAAATTTAATCCAAGCAGTGCCTGGCGTGCCTTTCCAAGCCGCGGACTGGTCAGCAAGGGATTGACAATGGGGGCGAATGAATGACCTAATCTGGCTAGCTGGGCGATGTAGCCAAAGAGATAATCACGCAAGCGGCGTGTATGGCTTTGATAAGTAGCGATCCAGAAATTCATATTTGAGTTTAGCTACATCCACTCCGGATGGACATTCAGCTTTGCAGCCTTTACATGCCAGGCATAGGTCCATGGCTTCGTACACTGCCCGGGTGCCTTGGGATGTATCTGTGAACCTTCCACTGATCATCGCCCTCAGCAAGTTTGAGCGCCCACGCGTGCTGTGCATTTCTTCGTGGCTCGCCTGGAAAGACGGGCACATCACGCCATCTGATTTTCGGCAAACTCCCGCCCCATTGCAGTGTTCGATTGCGCCATCCAGCCCACCCTGCTGGTCGAAATTGAGAATTGGCTGCCAGGGTAAACTGGTCTTATAATCCGCGCCAAATCTCAGCGACTGGTCCATCCGCGGTTGTGGATCGGCAGGGTTTGGGGAGATGATTTTGCCCGGGTTCATCATATTGTCAGGATCGGCGGCAGTTTTAAGCAGTCGAAAAGCCTGCAAGATTTCAGCGCCAAATATTTGCTCCAGCCATTCGCTGCGCGCCAGCCCATCACCATGCTCACCGGTGGCTGCACCGCCCAACCGTGAGACCAGAGCGACCGCCTGCGCTGCGATGCTGCGCAGAGCCTGCACACCCTTGCAGGGTCTTCAAATTGATGATTGGGCGGACGTGTAAACACCCCGCCGAGGCGTGGGCGTAAATTTCACCTCGCGTTCCCTGGTCGGCTAGAATTCGTTCCATCTCGCGGATGAACTCGCCCAGTCGGTCAACCGGCACCGACAGGTCTTCGATGAACGCCCACGGTTTCATGTCCCCCGGTCTGGATTGCAAAATACCTAACCCGACTTTACGCACCGCCCACACCTGTTTTTGCGAATTCGCATCCTGGACGATCAGTGCATTTCGACCAACCTTGAGGACCTGTGCGTTCAGGGCGTGCTGGTCTGGTCCGGTGAATTCCACCACCAGGTAAGCGCCACCTTCAACCATCCTGTCTTCGCTGGTCAGTGGGTCCAACACCTTTAGCTGGTGAGCATAAGCTGGCAGCGAGCGTGCCAGTACCACCAGGGACGCCGGGATCAATTCGATCGCAGACGGGTTGTATTCCAGCAAAGCTGGCACGTCATCGCAGGCATCGGCGATGCTCGGATAATCCATGACGGCGAGCATCGTGTGTGGCTGAAGCGGCGTGAGGTTGATTTTGGCCTGACGAATGATCGCCAGGGTGCCTTCGGAACCAGCCAACAGCTTTGCCACGTTGATCCGGTCAGGCAGCAGCGGCGGGTATGGGAGCGCTTCGTAGCCCTCCGGAAGGCTCAAGCCGGATTCATTCCACCATGGCGGCTGGCTGGCTGTCCAGGGCAGCAGATAATTCACCGTATAGCCTGAAGCACAGCGCCAGGTGCGCGGCCAGTGCTCCTGGATGTTATTGCTGTAATTTTGGCGAATATCCAAAGCTGCTCGATACCATCCGGTCAGGCGATCAGGTGAAGATCCGCCTTGTGCGAGTTGGCTTGCCCGATCCAGGCTGACATCCTCTAGCGTTGTGATCGACCCATCTGAGAGCACGACATCTGCCGAGATCAGGTGATCGGCAGTCATGCCATAACGGATTGAATGTGCGCCTGTGGCATTATTTGCGATCGATCCACCCATGCTTGCACGCTCAGCGGAAGCGGGATCGGGACCAAATTGTAAACCGTGTTTTGCTACTAATTTATTCAGATTGGATAGGATCAAGCCTGGCTCGACGATTGCTGTATTCGCATCGGAATCAATCTCAACCAGTCGATTGAGATAGCGCGAACAATCGATAATTAATCCTGGTCCAATCGCCTGACCCGCCAGGGAGGAGCCTGATCCACGCGCCAGAACCGGGGTCTGGTAGCGTATGCAGGTCTCCATAATCGCCTGGAGCTCGTCGATATGGCGTGGAAAAACGACACCCAAAGGCTCAACCTGGTAAATCGAAGCATCCGTGCTGTAGAGGAGCTTCGTTACCAGGTCATTTCTCACGAGATTCGCCTGTGAGTTATGACCAAGCTTTTGTTTCAATTCGTTGAATAGATCAGGAGCAGTAGAATTATAGGCATTCATTGGCATATAATTATGCCACAATATGAAATGGCGATAAAAGTCACATTGACCAATCAACTTTTCTCCATTAAACTAAGCTTGATTCGGTAAATGCGTTGATCAGTTTTTGTTATTAGAGTGGGAATACGATCCAGATGATCCAATGGAAATGCATGATAAGGAGAGCAAATGACGATTAGTCAGCTTGCCAGGTCGATAGCTGCCTCGCCTACCCTGGCTTTGAATGAAGAGGCCCGGATTCTGCGCGAAAAAGGAGAACCGGTGATCAACCTGAGCATTGGAGAGCCTAAAAATCGGGCGCCCATTGCTGCGATATTAAGCTCTGCTGCAAAACTTGCCAACGGTGAAGTCAAGTACAGCCCAGCTGATGGAACGCCATCTCTGAAGAAGGCGATCATCCGGTATACCGAAGATAACTACGATCGTGTTGCGGCTCCGGAGAATGTCATCGTATCAGCAGGTGCAAAACAATCTCTTTTTAACATCCTGTATTGCATACTCAATCCGCAGGATGAAGTGATTGTCCTGGCTCCCTATTGGGTGAGCTACCCTGAGATGATCCGAATGTGCTACGGGGTTCCCGTTATCGTTTCGCCACTGGATGGAACTTTTCACCCGCGCATGGAGGATATCGAGCGAGCGGTCAGCTCGTTCACCCGCGCGATCATCGTCAACAGTCCGAATAACCCGTCCGGAGCCGTATATTCTGAGGAGTTCATTTCACAGATTGTAGATTTTTGCGAACGTAAGAAAATCTACCTGATCATGGATGATATCTACCACAAGCTGATTTTCGACAATCGCAAGTGGACACCTGGTTATCGGTTTACTAACAAAGATATTGAATCAACAATGTTGATCGTCGTGAATGGGGTCGCGAAGTTATACGGCATGACCGGTTTTCGAATCGGCTGGACGATTGCCAACCGGAAGCTGATCGAAGTGATGACAAACGTACAGGCGCAGACAACCTCATGCACATCTGTAGTGCTCCAGGCCGCAGCCGAAGGGGCGTTAACCGGCATGCAAGGGATCGTGGAAAATTTACGCATGACGTTCGAAAACAACCGGGATGTTATCGTGAGTGAGCTGGCATCTTTCAATGGGGTACGCTGTATCAAGCCCGAAGGCACCTTTTATGCCTTGCCTGACTTCCGCGCTTATTCGAATGACTCTGTTGCATTAGCAAAATTATTGCTCAAAAAGACCCTTGTGGTGACAGTACCCGGCAAAGAATTTGGCATGGAAGGTCATTTGCGATTGAGTTTTTCTGGGACCATCAAGGACCTCACCAGTGCAGTTGAAAGGATGAAGTGGGCGCTGGATCCTCAAGCGCCAAATGAGCTCTATATCGGTGATCGAAAATTGGTAAGGGACTGGCTATGAACAACATTCTGGATATCAAGACCCCTGCTGAATCTCAAGCTGAAGCGCGCAAAAGCGATTACGGTTTGGAGAATCACGGCCTGTCAAATCTCAATCGGGTCTATTGGAATTTGCCCATGGAAGCTCTGTATGAAGAAGCAATTTTCCGGGGCGAAGGTAAGCTGTCGCTATATGGACCACTTGTTGTTAATACAGGTAAGCACACCGCTCGCGCAGCAAACGACAAATTTGTCGTTCAAGAAGCTGCCACAAAAGAAAATATCTGGTGGGGTCAGTACAACCGCCCTTTAAGCCCTGAGAATTTCAACGGCTTATTCAACCGCCTGCAGGGTTTCTTGCAAAGTCGAGATGTTTTCGTCCAGGATTGTTATGCCGGTGCTGATCCAAACCATCGCTTGAGTGTACGCATTATCACTGAATACGCCTGGCACAGCATGTTTGCCCGGAATATGTTCATTCCTCCCCAAACGAACGAAGAAACCCGCCGCCATGTTCCTGATTTTACAGTTATTGCAATGCCCTCATTCCGAGCGTTTCCGCAGATCGATGGCACACCGACCAATACGGTCATTGCGCTGAGCTTCGACCAGCAGATGTGCATCATCGGCAATTCTGGTTACGCAGGAGAAATTAAGAAATCCATCTTCACCATCATGAACTATCTTCTACCGTTGGATGGTGTAATGACGATGCATTGCTCGGCAAACGTCGGTAAAAATGGAGATACAGCGCTTTTCTTCGGTCTCTCGGGAACCGGCAAGACCACACTCTCAGCCGACCCAAAACGCTCCCTTATAGGTGATGATGAGCACGGTTGGAGCGATGATGGTGTCTTTAATTTTGAGGGCGGCTGTTATGCAAAAGTGATCGGTTTATCCGCCAGCGCAGAGCCAGAAATATTCGCAACGACCCGTCGGTTTGGCACTATATTGGAAAATGTCATTTTTGATCCGGTCACCCGCCTGATCGACCTCGATGATGATACGCGAACCGAGAATACACGCGCCTCTTACCCATTGGAGTTTATCGATAATGCTATCCCGTCGAAGATGGCAGGTCATCCGGCAAATATCATATTCTTAACCTGTGACGCATCCGGTGTGATGCCCCCAATTTCGCGCCTCTCGACCGAGCAGGCGCTCTACCATTTTATTTCTGGCTACACCTCCAAGATCGCCGGAACCGAGATCGGACTGGGTAAAGAACCAGAAATCACCTTCAGCACTTGTTTTGGTGGTCCTTTCATGGTTCATCATCCATCCTACTATGCCAATCTGCTGCGCCGCAAGATCGAGCGTTATGGTGTGAAATGTTGGCTGTTGAACACAGGCTGGGTTGGCGGGCCTTACGGGATTGGAAAACGCATCAGCATTCGCTACACACGAGCGATGCTGAATGCTGCCCTGGATGGAGATTTGGATAACGTCACATACACGACGGATCCGATCTTTGGATTTCTGGTGCCTCAATCCTGTCCTGAGGTCCCGGATCGGGTTCTCGATCCTGCTTCTTCGTGGTCCAGCCGAGAAGCTTATTTGCAACGATATAAAGGTCTGGCCTCACGTTTTATCGATAATTTTAAGAAATTTCAGGCTGATACGCCTGAAGAAATTAATCGAGCCGGTCCTAAATTATAGAGCAGACACCAGTAGTGCCACGAGGCAATTAAACCTCTTCATCATTTTCATCATCGTCAGTTTTATTGAAAGACTGAAAGCGCGCCAGCAGCCTTCCAGGCAGCTTTCCGTTGATCAACACCCCACCGCGTTGGTGTTCAATCTGGGTTACCTGTCCTTGCTCATGGAACAGTGAGAGCATCCCACCCTGTTTATATGGCAACCAGACACTTACAGGAACCATGACTTCATACAAAAGGTAGTTGATGCGTCCCACCAGGTTTTGAATTCCATCCCCAGTCAAGGCTGATATAGCAACAGCTCCAGGAAACGCTTCGACAGTCTCTAAGGCACCATGTGGATTTTCCAGCCGATCGACTTTATTTAATACTGTCAGAACTGGAATGCTGTCTGCATTGATTTCTTCCAGTGTCTGGAATACTGCTCGAGCCTGTGCAGACGCATTGGCATGAGTGATATCCACCACGTGTAAAAGTAAGTCGGATTCAGCTATTTCCTCGAGAGTTGCCCGGAAAGCCGCTACCAGCATCGGTGGGTAATTTTTGGATGAAGCCAACGGTATCCGTCAGCAGAGCGGTATGACCATCGGATAGCTCGATGCGTCGAGTGGTTGGATCGAGAGTGGCGAAGAGCTGGTCGGCTACGTAAACATCTGCTGTTGATAAACGGTTCAGTAAGGTGGACTTCCCGGCGTTTGTGTAGCCTACCAACGCAATCAGAGGAAGTTGAGAACGCTTTCGCCGGGCGCGATATTGCTGTCGATGGACGCGCAGCTTTTCAATCTCAATCTTCAGATGATCAATTCGCCTGCGAATATCTCGCCTGTCTACTTCAAGCTGAGTTCTCACCGGGACCGCGCAGCCCTACCCCACCGACGCTACCGGTCCGTCCGGCTCCGCCACCTGCCTGGCGAGCCAGGTGTGTCCAGGCACGAGTTAACCGCGGCAATCTATACTGGTACTGGGCTAATTCGACCTGCAGGGAACCTTCACGGGTATGAGCGTGCTGAGCGAAGATGTCGAGGATTAACGCAGTCCGGTCAAGGACTCGAACTGGATTACCGAATACAATTTCTAATTCTCTCTGGTGACGTGGAGATAGCTCATCGTCAAAAAGTAAGACCTCCGCAGAAACTTCTTCTACGAGCGCCTTGATCTCCTCGATTTTTCCGGGTCCAATGTAAGTTTTGGGATTTGGATGGTCAAGTTTTTGGGTTGCCTGTCCCACTACTAGCAGACCTGCTGTATCGGCAAGCAAAGCAAGCTCAGTCAAGGAATCTTCCAGGCTGAGCATGCCTGGCTTCCCATGTATATCTACTCCTACCAGGAAAGCTCTTTCGCGGGGTCGCTGTGTTGGTTCAGGTGCTTTTTTAGTCATAGAGATCGCTCATTTAAGTATCCATTGTACCAACGTATTCCCTACAGCCTCAAGACTGTCCGGAGAGATTTTATCAAGTGTATCCTGAGTTGTGTGCCAATATGGATAATCAAAATCAATTATATCGACTGCGGGGATATTCGCTTGTAAAAAAGGATAATGGTCGTCTAAAATCCTTTTTCCTTCTTGGGCAATGAACCGATCCTGGTAGCCCAGGTTAGCAGCAACGCTCCAGATTTCTAGATTTAAATTTGGGTCCGAACTTTGCTCAAAATATATTTGCTGATCGGAATCACCCACCATATCGACGATTATCGCGGCATTCGGTTTTTTTTCTCCATTCAGGCTTTGGACAAAAGCCTGGGATCCAAGTATCCAATCACGATTGCCGATATTACCGTTATCTTCTGCATCGAAGAATACCAACCAAATTTCTTTGTTATTCCCTAATTTTTGTAGCTGCTCCGGTAAAACACGAGCCAGCTCGAGCAATACTGCTACCCCAGAGGCGCCATCATTTGCACCTGGGACTGGCTGGTTGCGTTTTGATACATCAGGATCACGATCCGCCTCGAGGCGTGTATCGTAGTGAGCGCCAAGGATGATCCAGGTCTCCCCAGATCCATATTTACCAATCAATATTCTTGATCGGCTCACCTTGATACGTTGTTTCTTGGAGTGCTACCTCCCAACCGGATGATTGCAATTTGTCGGCTATATATTGGGTGGTTGCTTTATGACCCGGGCTGTTGGATATTCGAGGTCCGGAATTTACTTGATACTGCACATGTGCAAATGCCTGATTTCCATCGAATTCCGCTACCTCCCTGGTGGAGCTGGGTGTACCAGCCTGGCATGCTGCGAGCACGAGAGTAAGGAGTGATATTGCTAACCGGTTGTGTCTGTTTTATTTTGGATAATGGTTTCATAAGTATTGTGCTATGTATAATAATGGCTATGCGAATTAATACGATTGACAATAAAATGAGATATTTGACTTTACGCATTGCTAATTGATAATCTGCTGTACTTGTTGAAGCGACCTTTCACGGTACAGGGCAGCGCGCTCACTCTTGGATCTGGTATTATTTGGGTTCTCCACTCCACTTATACCACTAAGAGTTGGTAATAACCCGTAATTGGCTTTCATCGGCTGAAAGTCAGCGGGGGCTGCGTTGGCGACATAATGACACAGCGCACCAAGCATCGTCTCTGGTGATAATATGATCGGATCTACTCCATCAAGTACTCGTGCCAAATTGATACCCGCAAGTAGACCCGTTCCAATATTTCCTACATATCCTTCGACTCCAGTGATTTGTCCAGCAAAGAAAAGATCTCTGCGCTGCTTATGTTGAAGAGAAGCCATCAATTGTGACGGCGAAAAGATGAAGGTGTTCTTATGCATCTGTCCAAAGCGGACGAATTCTGCTTTCTCAAGTCCAGGAATCATTCGAAAAACCCGCTGTTGTTCCGAATAAGTCAAATTTGTTTGAAATCCAACCAGATTATAAAGACTGGCTGCTATATTATCCTGGCGCAACTGCACCACCGCATAGGGGCGACTGTTTGTATGGGGATCAAAAAGACCTACGGGTCGCATCGGTCCAAATGCCAGAGTTCGCTCACCACGCCTTGCCAGGATCTCGATGGGCAGACAACCTTCGTAAAATTGGTGATTCCCGGCATTCACACCCGTCTCCAGGCTTTGCTCGAATTCAGCTAACGCTATCCGCTCGGCGTTTGCAATGATTGTTGTGAATTCATAGTACTGCTCTCTCGTGAAAGGACAATTAATGTAATCTCCATCATTGGGTTCGCCACTTCCATACCTGGAAGCCCGAAAGGCAATATCCATATTAATGGTATTAGCCAGCACAATAGGTGCAATTGCGTCAAAAAAATATAAGTTCTCATTTCCCGTAAGCGCTTGAATGGCTGATGCCATCGCCGGAGAGGTTAATGGTCCAGTTGCAATAATTGCAGGCAGAGATGGAATATGATTAACTTCTTCACGAAGTAGATGAATATTCGGATTTTCGTTAATTTTACGAGTAACCAGTTGTGAAAATGCATCACGATCTACCGCTAATGCCCGTCCGGCTGGTAGGGTTGTCTGCAGTGCACAATCAATCAGCAATGATCCAAGCATTCGTAGCTCCTCCTGTAGGAGACCTTGGGCTCGATCGGGCCGCTTGGAGCCAAGTGAATTCGAGCAGACCAGTTCCGCAAGCTGATCACCTGTATGAGCACCGGTTTGTCTCACAGGACGCATTTCATATAGCTCAACTTTGAAACCACGTGTAGCAAGCTGCCAGGCAGATTCGCTTCCCGCCAAACCGCCTCCAATAATTAATGCATCTGCATTTGTCCAGGCCATAACTATCCTTCGTCAAATATTTTACCATTTGCTTTTTACGAACTATGTTTATATTACTCTCTTGCTCCTATTCATTGACGGGCTTGTTTTAGGTGTATAATTTACAAAACTTGTCTTGTTTTCGTGCGAAGAGGACAAGAGAAAATAGTATAGCAGTCGGAGAGTTTGGTATGCAATTCGGTTTTTGGGAAATCCTAGGGATTTTGGCAATCGTCATTGTCCTTTTTGGTGTAGGTCGAATTAGTAAAATAGCAGGCGAAATGGGCAGTGGCATCCGGTCATTCAAAAAGGGCCTCCAGGGCGAGGACGAAGAAAAGAAGCCGGAAGACACAACTGATACTCCACCATCGCCATAAGTGCGGGTCCCCCACCCTGAACATTGATTGAGAGAATAATCTAATATATCATTATTAAATATGGCTATGCGCATATTGCCTCAATAATAAATATTCTTATTCACTTCTATGAGTCCATTACAAAAAATATTCTATAGGATCATCACCGTCTTTTCAATTATCGCAGTAAGCATCCCGCTGCTCTTCGACACAGTGCAAGCCAAAGATACTGCAATTCGCGCTGTGCTGTTTCATTCACCATCCTGTGGGCATTGCTTATATGTTCTCGAAGAAGTTTTGCCTCCATTAGAGTCAAAATATCAAAATCGCCTGCAAATATTGAAAATAGATGTCAGCACCCCCGAAGGTCAGCAATACTACCAGGCTGCTGTTAAGGCGTTGTCAATTCCGGGTGATCGAGTTGGTGTACCTGCCTTAGTAATAGGCAATACAGTATTGGTCGGCGACAAAGAAATACCTGACGAGCTGCCAGGGATCATCGAATCGCGGTTGAAATCAGGAGGCACTGATTGGCCGGCGATACCGGGTATATCTACCCTCGCATGCGAATTATGAAACCCAATTACCCTCGTCACAGGTAGAGAATGATAATTGGTTTTCAAGTGCTATTAATAAATTCAAACGAGATATCTACGGAAATTCACTCGCCATCCTAATCCTGATCGCTATGCTTGCCAGTGTGATTTACCTGGCTGTACGATTCATCATTGGCTATGACAAGCGTCCAACAATGTGGCCAAATTGGGTGGTGCCTGCATTGGCCACCGCCGGCCTTGCCGTAGCCATATATCTGACCTTTGTCGAGACTACCAAAACAACGGCGATTTGTGGGCCGGTCGGTGATTGTAACTCTGTACAACAAAGCCCATATGCATATTTGTTCGGCATCATCCCAGTGGGTGTGTTAGGCGCTTTAGGCTACATCTCTATTTTGATCGCCTGGCTGGTCTACAGGTTTTCGCCAACCATTCCAGTGATCCCAAACCGGCCGATTCTCATGACGCGACCCCAGAGGTATGCCTGGTTAGCAATTTGGGGAATGTCCTGGTTTGGTGTGCTTTTTTCGATATACCTGACATTTCTGGAACCGTTTGTAATCGGTGCAACCTGCATCTGGTGCATTACCTCCGCCATCATAATGACCCTTATGCTTTGGTGCAGCACGCCCCATGCGATAGAGGCCATGTCGTCGCCTGATTTACAGTCAGGGCGATATTACGAACCTGATACTGATCATCCCCGATAAGAGATCGATACCTGATGCACGAGCTTTCGGTCACACAAAACCTGCTGGATTTGGCGCTCCAGCACGGTAAATCTTCAAATGCTTCCCAGATTACAGATCTATATCTGGTTCTCGGAGAGTTTTCATCCATTGTTGACGACTCTGTCCAATTTTATTGGGACTTCATGGCTGAGGGTACGATTGCCGAAGGCGCACAATTACACTTTACACGAATACCAGCCCGCCTCCGCTGCCTTGACTGCCAAATCGAGTATGAACCGGGCAACAACGATCCGGGGTGCCCGGAGTGCAACGGAGCTCATGTTCAAATCATCAATGGCAGGGAATTCTTTTTAGAATCAATTAACATTCAAACATAGCAGAGTAGAAAATGCAAAAACGCGTAGCAGTCGTACAGAACATCCTTAACGCTAATGATCGACTAGCATCGGAAAATCGCCAGGTCTTAGATACGGCAGGTGTCTATGCAATTAACCTTATTGCATCTCCTGGTGCTGGAAAAACATCGGTGATTGAAAAAACTATTCTAGGTTTATCACCTAGATTGCGTATTGCCGCTATTGATGGTGATATCGCAACCAGTTTGGATGCTGACCGGGCACTTTCTGCGGGAGCAGCTCAAGCAGTTCAAATCAACACGGGTGGAGATTGCCATCTTGATGCTGTCATGCTCAGTAATGCCTTGAAACAAATCAATCTCACTGCTCTGGACTTAACCATTGTAGAGAACGTCGGGAATCTGGTATGCCCGGTTAACTTCCAGCTCGGCACACACTCAAATATATTGGTGGCATCAATTCCTGAAGGAGATGACAAGCCATATAAATATCCTGGGACTTACCTGGGAGTGGATGTGTTGATAATTAATAAAATCGACCTTCTGCCATACGTCGAATTTAGAATGGATTACTTTCAACGAGGCGTCGAAATCCTCAATCCGAATCTAACTACCTTTCTTCTTTCGTGCCGTACCGGTGAAGGTTTTAATACATGGCTTGACTGGCTTTTCTTTAAAGTTCAATCATTCAAGGCAGCATCTATCCCACATTAAATCGAAGCATCTCAATGAATGTATCGATAATCAGCAAGGACCTTCACATCACTGGCATTGTACAAGGGGTAGGATTCCGGCCATTTGTTTATAACCTTGCGATAAAACATGAGCTTTGCGGATGGGTAAGAAATACATCCGCCGGTGTGGAGATCCATATCGAAGGAAAAGAGGCTGCGATTGACCAGTTTATCTCCACCCTGACTGCCAATCCACCACCACTCGCTCAATTGGATACATTTCAAGTTGCATCTTCCTACCCGCAAAATTATTTACAATTTTCAATCTTACAATCCGAACCCATTCTCGGTGCGTTTCAACCGATCTCACCCGACATCAGCACTTGCGATGACTGCCTGAATGAGGTATTAGACCCATCCGACCGTCGATATAGATATCCGTTTACCAACTGTACGAATTGCGGTCCACGATTTACGATCATTCAGGACATCCCATACGACCGACCAAAAACCACGATGAAAGATTTTCAGATGTGTCCTTCTTGTGCCCGCGAATACGATGACCCAACAGATCGTCGATTTCATGCTCAGCCAATCGCATGCCCGGACTGCGGACCTCAGGTATGGCTGGAAAATGGTACCCATGGCGGTAATGCGCTCCAAGGCGATCTGGCAATCCGGTATGCTCAAACCCTTTTAGCCGATGGAAAAATTGTAGCGATCAAAGGACTTGGGGGATTTCACCTCGCCTGTGATGGTACCAATTCATCCGCAGTAGCTGAGTTGAGAAGACGAAAGCTCCGTGTCGGTAAGCCATTTGCTCTGATGATGCCAAACCTGGATGTTGTGCAAGAAAATTGCTACCTGAATGATGGTGAAGCTGATTTACTGCAATCGAATGCGCGTCCGATAGTCATTCTTACTCATAAACCCAATTCCTCAATTTCACCTGAGACATCCCCTGGGCAATTAACTTCCGGAGTGATGCTCCCCTATACACCATTACATCACCTGTTGTTTACTGATGATGATGGCTCGAATGCTACAACATCAGGACAACACAAGCTCCCAATAAAAGTGCTGGTAATGACCAGCGGTAATCTGAGTGAAGAACCGATCGTTACCGACAATGAGCAAGCGCGCAAGGTCCTCTCCGGGTTGGCTGATGCTTTTCTGATGCACGATCGCCCAATCCACACAAGGTGTGACGACTCAGTTGTTAGATACCTGGAGATAAAGAAATCGCCACTACCAATCCGCCGGTCGCGAGGATACGCACCTCTCCCAATACCCACATACCAAGATCTTCCCCCGATCTTAGGAGTGGGTGCAGAGCTAAAAAATACATTTTGCTTGACAAATGGCAGATATGCTTTCGTTAGCCATCACATTGGCGATTTGGAAAACTTCGAGACCCTCGAGTTCGTTTGAGAAGGGAATTGATCATTTCGAGCGATTATTTCGGGTAAATGCTCAAGCAATCGCATATGATTTACACCCCCATTACCTGGCAACCCGCTATGCGCTAGAACGGGCAGAACGTCAAGGCTTAACCTGCATTGGTATTCAACACCATCATGCGCATATTGCTGCCTGCATGATGGAGAATGGACATCCCCATGATGATCCCGTGATCGGAATCGCATTCGACGGGACAGGATATGGCGACGATGGTGCAATTTGGGGTGGCGAGATATTCATCGCCAAGTACACAAACTACTCTCGCATCGCCCACCTGGATTATGCGCCTTTACCTGGTGGAGATGCTGCGATCCGAAGACCCGCCCGCGTGGCATTGTCATATCTACTGAAATCAGGCATAGACTGGAGTCCACGGATTCCGAGCGTAGCAGCATTAAGCCCAGAAGAGGTTATCGCTCTCAAAGCGCAAATTTCTCATGGTCTCAATACCCCGCCTACATCCAGTATAGGTCGATTGTTCGATGCTGTTGCATCTATCTGCGGACTTCGCCACCAGGTAACCTATGAAGCTCAAGCAGCAATCGAGTTTGAAGCCCTCGCTGAGCCAGCGGAAAAGAACGCTTATTCATTTGGGCTACTTCCAATAAACCAACCTGGAAGCTCAGTTCAATGGACTATTGATCCTTCACCAGTAATTAAAATGATAGTTGAAGATGTATTACAAAATCAGCCTGTCTCGATTATCTCAGCACGATTTCACAACGGTCTCTCCGAAATTGTCATCCGCTTGTGCGAAATGATCGCACGCCAGACTGACATTCGTACTGTTGCCTTATCTGGCGGTGTATGGCAAAACATCCGCTTGCTCAGGCAAACAATGGAAGGACTCGAAAATCACGGCTTTAAGGTATTGTTTCATTCTAAAGTTCCGACGAATGATGGTGGGATATCTCTCGGGCAAGTGGCTATTGCGGGCAATCGCTTATAATTAGAGAAGTCTTGGAGGTAGAAATGTGTCTTGGTGTACCTGGAAAAATTACTGATATCTACGAGAAAGACGGCATCCGCATGGGCATTGTCGACTTTGATGGTGTAACCAGAGAGGCATGCCTTGCATATCTTCCCGAAGCAACCATAGGTGACTACACAATCATCCACGTCGGATTTGGATTAAATGTAATCAGCGAAGAAGAAGCTCTCGAAACCCTGGCACTGCTACGAGAAATTGCAGAATTCGATACCGAATTGGGTATTGCAAACACGGACGAGCTATCGCTTGCAGGTGGTTGATGACTGGCAAACATCAACTTGAGTACCGCGATGGAAATTTGGTGCAGGGAGTCATCGCTGAAATAAAACGTGAAACCACCCATCCCTGGACCATAATGGAAATTTGTGGGGGTCAAACCCATGCGATCATGCGTTATGGGCTAGACCAGTTATTACCTGGCTCGCTTGAGCTGGTTCATGGACCAGGCTGCCCGGTGTGTGTGACCTCACTCGAGCTAATTGACAAAGCTCTGGCAATTGCTCAAGAGCCCGGTGTCATATTTACATCTTACGGAGACATGCTTCGCGTGCCGGGATCAACGAATGATTTGTTCTCTGTGCGCGCATCAGGAGGAGATGTCCGTGTTGTGTATTCTCCTCTTGATGCGATCAAAATTGCTCAACAAAATCCTTCGCGCCAGGTTGTGTTTTTTGCAATAGGATTCGAAACTACAGCACCTGCCAATGCAATGAGCATTATGCAGGCACATGCCTTAGGATTAAATAATTTCAGTGTGCTGGTTTCGCAAGTATGTGTACCACCTGCAATGCACGCTATTTTGAGTTCACCGAATAATCGGGTTCAAGGATTCCTTGCAGCCGGACATGTCTGCGCAGTCATGGGATATTGGGAATATCCTCCAATTGCGGAACAATATACAATTCCAATCGTCGTAACAGGATTCGAGCCGCTCGATTTGGTAAATGGCATCCGCATGCTGATCCGTCAATTGGAAGCAGGGACGCATGAAGTTCAGAATGCTTACTCGAGAGTCGTAACATTTGACGGAAATCGATCTGCCCAAGCCGTCATTGACCAGGTTTTTTGTACATGTGATCGAAATTGGCGTGGTATCGGTCTCATTCCCAAAAGCGGATGGTGTCTTAAACCCGAATTCGCAGAATACGATGCAGAGAGAAGGTTTCAAGTGAGTGCGATTCACTCCGAGGAATCGCTGCTTTGCATCGCCGGTCAAATATTGCAAGGTCTGAAAAAACCATTTGAATGCAGTGCGTTCGGTAGTCCTTGCAATCCCGAAAATCCACTTGGCGCTACCATGGTTTCTTCAGAAGGAGCCTGTGCGGCGTACTTCCATTATAGCAACAGAGGATAGTAGATGAAAGACGATCCGGTAGGCGATCAAAGCACTATCTGATATAGAAGGAGCCGTATGTCCGGTACCGCTCAGGCACGACGATAAGATTGTCATCGGGCATGGGAGTGGCGGGCGGATGATGCATTCTTTGATTGAGCAGCATTTTTTACCAGCCTTCGATAATCCTTATCTACGCCAAGGCAATGATGCCAGTCTACTTCCTGTCAATCTTTTATCATTTGATGTGCCCAAATTAGCCATTTCGACCGATGCACATGTCGTCTGGCCCTTGTTCTTTCCAGGCGGCGATATTGGGCGACTGGCGGTATGCGGAACCGTTAATGATATCGCCATGTCTGGTGCCACTCCGCTCTACCTGACAGTAGGGTTCATCCTAGAGGAGGGATTACCGGTTGAAACCTTAAAACGCATTCTGAAATCGATGCAGCTCGCCGCAAATGAGGCCGGGGTACAAATCATTGCCGGTGATACAAAAGTTGTCCAAAAAGGAAAAGCCGACGGTTGTTACATCACCACTGCAGGTTATGGTTTCGTAGATGAGAAATATGCTACTGATGGAGCAAAAGCTGTTCCAGGCGATGTGGTGATTATTTCTGGCAGCATCGGCGAGCACGGCGTGGCAGTACTCGAGGCACGCGGAGAGCTCGGATTCAAATCGGGCATCTTAAGTGATGTAACCCCACTAAATCATATGACCGCAGCCTTGCTGAATGAAGGATGTAAAGTTCATGTTCTGAGAGATCCTACACGCGGTGGTCTTGCTACAAGCCTTAATGAAATCGCTCATCAGTCTAATGTAAATATAGTTATTGATGAGAAGAAGATACCTGTTCATCCAAAAGTAAGTGCTGTATGCGAAATCCTTGGTTTAGATCCGCTCTACATAGCCAACGAAGGCAAATTTATTGCAATTGTTGCGCCAGAGAGTGCCCAGGAAGCGGTTAATATTCTCCATCAGTTTCCAGAAGGCGAGGCTGCAACGATTATCGGAGAGGTAAACGCATCCCCTGCACGCAGAGTTCTTATGAAAACTGTATTGGGAACAAACAGAGTAATAGATATGTTGTCGGGGGAGCTACTTCCACGTATTTGTTGATTTACCTTTTCATATTCTGTCAATAACAACAAAATAATTGTAACTTTGTCTTTTTATGGTCACACGCGCTGCTGTATCCGAAAACATCGCAGCAACAGAAGCGGCTGATAAGAAGTGACTGCGCATCAAGGCCGCTTTCTCTGCGATAGCGATTATTTTTACAGCCAGAATATCAATATCAGGCTCCTCAATTACGATGCATCCACCTGGTTGCAGGATTCGCCACAACTCCGAAAGGGTTTCTTTTTGATTCTGGACATGATGCAAAGCGTCCACCATAAGAACACGGGCAACCGATTGGTCAGAAATAGGTAGCGTTTCAGCAAGCGAACAGACAGAACTCAATCCCCCCTTCGCTGACGATTGGTACAACATCTTGAGTGATTCGTCGATAACTACAGCTTGCTTACAGTAATCACGCAATGGGTACGCTATCCGCCCTGTTCCTCCACCAACATCCAATAGAGTACCATCAACCGGTAATTTAGCGAGGGTGTATAAGGGTTCTGGCCCCCGGGGACGGATGAATTTCTCGTAGAAAGGAGCAAGAAACCCAAAATGATCTATCACTTAATATTCGTCGTCATCAACCCACAATTCATCTTCTTCTTCCCCCTCGATGTCTTCCCATTCTTCCAAATCTTCTTCCTCGTCTTCCCATTCCTCCTGGTCAACTTCGGCGTCGTCCGCGCGGGAATAGGTCATGCAGCCAACGTCAGGGTCAACCTCGATAGCAGCTGCGCCGCAGTATCCATCATCCAGGAAGACGCATTCAACGTAATGGCAACGAATTCGGGGCATACTTCTAACCTCCAACTATTAGGATCTCAACCGAAGGAACTTCGGTTCGAAAATGTCAACCTGATCTCGCCAACCACCTAAATCCAGAAACCTAACTATCGAATATCCAGGCATTTACCTGGGAACCAATTGGCACTGATTTTACACCAGATGGGATAATTATCAAGGCATTTGACTGAACAACTGAAAATAAATTTCCCGACCCCTGGTGACCAGCCAACACAGCTTGCCAGAGACCACCGACATTTTGTGCTCTTGCGCGAAAATACGTTTCCCGTCCATCGGTTTCTATATCCTGTGTTATGGTGACGGGCTGGTAACTGCGATAAATTTCCTTATATCCGGCCATAAAAAGAATTGCTGGACGCACAAACACCTCAAAACCAACAAATGCTGACACCGGATTACCAGGCAAGCCTATATAGGGTACATCTTTATAATGACCGAAGACAAGTGGTTTTCCTGGTCGCATATTCACTCGCCAGAAATTCAATCGTCCGAGCTGTTCGATTATTTTGCGCATGAAATCGAACGCTCCAACACTGACTCCTGCTGACGAGAGAATAAGATCGGCTTTTAATTGAGCTGCTTGATCTAAACCCTTTGCTACTTCAAGCTCATTATCAGCCAATATGCCTATTGGAAGAATTTCCCCACCAGCGCGATTAACCAAAGCGCACAGCATAGGAAGGTTGGCGTCATGAATTTTTCCGGGCTGTAGCGGCGCATCGAAGGGAATCAATTCATCGCCACTGGAGAGAATTGCAACCCGAGGCTTCCTTCGCACTTGAACTTTATCAACACCTATCATCGCCAGGAAGCCTATGTCCTGAGGGCGGAGCACATGCCCCGGTGAAAAAACCTTTGTGCCGGCTTTTACATCATCCCCTGACCTGCGGATAAATTCGCCACGAGATGATTCTTTAAACACCAATACGTTCGCTGGCAAATTACGCTCAGATTGATGAAATCCTGCATCTGTGCTTTCGACAGGTACAACCGCATCCGCCCCATCTGGTATCGGTGAGCCTGTCATTATCCTTAATGCCTGACCCGACCGAAGTGTACCAGACCACGGTGCTCCAGCAGGTATATCACCAATAACTTTCAGTCTTTTAGGCTGGCCGATACTTGCACCACGGATGTCACTTGTCTGCACAGCGAATCCATCCATAGCAGAGTTGTCAAATAAAGGCAGGTCGACCAGCAGCACGATGTCATGTGCAACCACGCGACCTAAGGCATCGTTCAGCGAAATCGCCTGAATATCGAGTAGACTAAAATGTGAAAGCAGGCGCTCTTGCGCCTCAGCTACATGTAGAAGGGTTTGTTCCATCGGGCGGAGATTATACCATTCTTAACCAGGTCGAACTCGGATTACTTCGGTCACATTGGGAAGATTCTCCAGTCGATCCAAAACCCGGCTGAGCTGAAGAATATCACGAACTTCGAGGACCAGATCAAACGTGGCGAAATTCTTATGGATATCCACTTTTACCCCCTGCATATTGATCCCCTCATCGGATATAACAGTGGAAACATCTTTGAGCAAACCATTCCGATCATAGGCTTTTATGCGAACCGGAACCGGGTAGGTATCTTTGTGCTCACCCCAACCAACACGGACTAATCGCTCTTTATCCACCAACCGTAGGATGTTCGGGCAATCACTTCGATGAATTGTTGCACCCCGACCACGGGTGATATAACCGATAATTGGATCTCCAGGCGCAGGATTACAGCACTTAGCCATGCTTGTTAACAGCCCCTTGAGACCCAGAACTACCACATGGTCAGTACCCTCGCCAGCAGTTGTAGGTGTTTTTGTCGTCGGGAGTAATACTTTATCTTCGCGATCCTCAAACGTCAAATGCCTGACGATGCGAGTAAGGGCAAGATCACCGGTTCCTACAGCAAAATAAAAATCTTCAACATTCTTGTACTCAAACTCTCGTGCTAAGCGGTCAATATTAAGATCTGAAAAACCTAATCGTCGAAGTTCTTTCTCAAGAAACGTTCGGCCTTGGTTAATATTTTGTTCGCGTTCTTGTCTTTTGAACCAGTAGCGGATCTTTGATCGAGCTCGTTGAGTTTTTACTACACCGAGGTTTGGATTGAGCCAATCGCGGCTCGGACCGCCTCTTTTAGCTGCTAAAATTTCAACCTTATCGCCAGTCTGAAGTTGGTAATCTAAGGATACCAATTTTCCGTTGATTTTTGCGCCTCGGCAACGATGCCCAATTTCTGTGTGAACATGGTATGCGAAATCTATCGGCGTGGATCCTGCTGGTAAATCAATGATATCTCCACGAGGCGTAAAAGCATAAACCCGGTCTTCGAACATATCGGTTTTCAGGCTATCGACGAATTCGTGGGCGTCTTCTACGTCTTGGCGCCACTCCATCACAGAACGCAGCCACATGATACGTTTTTCGAAATCATCATCTCTGGCCGCGCCTTCTTTATAACGCCAATGAGCCGCAATGCCATATTCTGCGTTCTGATGCATCTCTTGGGTCCGGATTTGAATTTCCAGAAACTTTCCATCGTCGAAAAGAACAGCAGTGTGCAGAGAGCGATAAAAATTATCCTTTGGTGCTGCTATGTAATCGTCGATTTCGCCCTGAATTGGTCGCCAGGAAGAATGAATCAATCCCAAAGCAGAGTAGCAAGCAGGTGTATCAGGTACAATAATCCGCACACCTCGTACATCGTAAACCATATCAAATGGTACTTGCTTGCGCTCCATTTTTTTGTGGATAGAGTAGATATGCTTGGGCCGTGCTGTTATATCTGCTTGAATTCCTCCGTGAGCTAGTACCTGTTCAAGCTTAAGCCGGACTCCTTCCATCTCGGCTTCACGAGAAGACCTTCTTTCGGAAAGATGCTGGGCAATTTCCTTGTATTTTATCGGGTTCGTGTACCGGAAACCGAGGTCCTCTAATTCCCATTTAATTCTCCAGATGCCCAACCGATTCGCTAACGGCGCAAAGATGTCTAAGGTTTCTTGGGCAATTCGCTTTCGCTTATGCTCTGGCATGTGCCCTAATGTCCGCATATTGTGAAGTCGGTCAGCAAGCTTAATCAGAACAACCCGCACATCTTCTCCCATTGCAAGAAATGTCTTCCGAAGGGTTTCTGATACCAGATCATATCGCCGGCTGCGCTGGAGCTGGTCTATTTCTGCATCTTCATCAGGGATTGAGCGTCGATCATTTGATCCTTTCCCGACGTCAACACTTTCTGGTTCTTCTTTTTGATCTGCGCGAGAAACGCGAGGTAATTGGGATAACTTGGTCACGCCGTCAACCAGGCGAGCAATTTCATCGCCAAAATCTCGGCGGAGACCCTCCAGGGTAATTGTTGTATCTTCTACTGTGTCATGAAGTAACCCGGCAGCAACCACACTTGGAGGAACAAACATTTCTGCCAGTATGCCTGCGACAGCAACGCAATGATTTACATAAGCCTCACCTGAAGCGCGTTTTTGCCCCTCATGCGCAAACTCGGCAACCTTATAAGCACGTAGAATTAATTCACGGTCTGCCGGGGTATATCCATCCGGCAAGATTTCTATCAATTGATCGATCCGCATAAAACCATCCTTCGAGGGTCAAAGAAGTATAACTGCGTCAAGAAATTGTAGCAAGGGCAGTATTATCCAAAAGATGGTTATAATACCGGCATGCAAGACCGACCTCCCGGGATGTTAAGAAGTAGCGCGACTTTCTTTATTGCATCAATCGTCATATTTTTGGCACGATTTTTAACCAGTATCATAATTGCGCGTTCACTAGGACCCGATGGCAAGGGTATTTATTTTCTCGTGCTTTCGACCGCGGCGATCTTCACACTTGTAATAAGTTTTGGGTTAAATAGTGCGGTTACCTACTTCACGGCGAGTAAGAAATTTCCAATAATGCACCTTTTTGGATTTATCCTGCTGGCAGTGGTCATTTTGGGCACAATTGGGGTCGTCATTTTTTTTACAGCCTATCAGGCAATTCTCAGCACAACCGTTTTAAAAGACATCAACCCGATTTTCATCTATATTATCCTTGCTCTGCTTCCTTTCAACTTATTCGGCTCTCTATTGATGAGCATTCTGCTCGGTGAACAACGCATTTTGACTTATAACCTGATCGAAATCTCCCGTGCATTACTAATTCTAGTGCTGCAACTTTTGTCGTTTTTGATTGGAGCGGGTATCAACGGCGCAATTTTTGCTTGGGTAACAGCAAATTTGTTGGTTTTCCTTGTTACACTGTATCTGTTGCGGGATCAGTTCCATATACCCGATCAGAGTTCCATAACGGTGGTGAAACCCGCCTTCTTATATGGGATAAAGAGTTATTTAGCCAATTTATTAACGTTTTTCAACTATCGCCTTGATTCTTATTTTGTGAACTACTTTATCAACCCATCGGCTGTGGGTTTGTATAGCACAAGCGTTAGCACAGCAGAATTTATATGGTACGTACCCAATGCGGTTAGCAATGCACTCTTTCCGAAAGTCGCAGGGCTCGATACCAAAGTGGCCTCAGCAATTACAGCCCGAGCGTGCCGGATAACTTTATGCTTGACGTCATCACTGGCTGTTCTGATCGGGGTAACAGGCATATGGGCGATCCCATTTATATATGGTGAACCTTTTCGTCCTTCAGTACCCCCTTTCCTCTGGCTTCTACCAGGAATTTTGGGTATATCGATGAGTAAGGTAATATCTGCTGATTTGAGTGGGAGAGGACTGCCGCAATATGCTACATGGTCTGCTGCAATCACTTTATTCGTAACAATTATATTAAATATCTTGTTAATCCCCACTTATGGAATTGTCGGCGCAGCTATTTCTTCAACAATCGCGTATGGGTTGAGCGCAGGATTACTTATATACTTGTTTCATAGGGTCTCGGCCACAAATCTCCAGTCTATACTTATTCCGACGCGCGAAGATTTCCACCTGTTACACAAATCTATAACTCGCCTTTCATCTGCTTCGAAAAACTGGTTCACGGCAAGAATGTCATGATTCGTGTATTCTTTATTACACAGTGGTATCCCAGCGATCAGACTCCTATCTTTGGAACTTTTGTGCGAGAGCACGCGCGAGCAATCGCCTTAAATAATAGAGTATTCGTGCTTCACATTCGAGGGGTGAATCCGAGTTTAAAAAGCCCGTATCACACAATTCGAATGGATAATGGCAATCTCACAGAGATCCAACTGGAATATTCTCGCTCCCCAATTCCTCGAACGACCTGGATGCGGCGCTTTTCTTCAGTAAATTCGGTATTCCGGGAATTGTCTACGAATGGTGATAATCCCGATCTTATCCACGCAAATGTTTTCAATACAGCTGACTTGGCTGTGTACCTTAGCTATCGGTATAAAATTCCAGCTGTTTTGACCGAGCATTCCAGTGCAATCCCTCGCCGGCTACTAAAACGTTATCAAATCGAAAAGATCCGTTTTCTCTTAAATCGACTGGCATTAATTTTGCCGGTATCCAAAGATCTTGGAACCCGCTTAAATCAAATTGGTGTCAACACTCCTATGGTGCAGATTCCGAATGCAGTTGACACCAGCTTGTTTTCTCCGAGTGAACAAAAACGCCTGACAGATTGCTGCCACCTGATAACAATTGCGAGTCTGGATGAGAATAAAAATATTAGTGATTTAATTTCGGCTCTGGCAATACTGAAAAAAGACCTGAATTTTTCAAGTAAATTAGAAATAATTGGAGATGGTCCTTTACGCAGTGAGCTTGAGAAACAAATAACCTTGGAAGGATTAAGCAACGCGATTACCTTACAAGGAGTTTTGCCAAAACGAATAGTTGCTGAAAGATTACGATCTGCGGACATATTTCTCCTCCCGAGCCAATGGGAAAACCAACCAGCAGCTATTATTGAAGCATTTGCATGTGGTCTACCCGTAATAGCAAGTCGTGTCGGCGGGATACCAGAGATCGTTCCGGAAAAATTTGGCAGGCTATTGCCACCCAACGACCCGGTCAGCATAGCCACCGCAATAGTTGATCTATGTAACCAATATAATAGCTTCGACAGACATGCAATTTCTGAATATGCGAAATCCCACTTCGGATACGAAACGATATCAAACCAATTCTCTCATGCCTATCAAATGGTGCTCGACGCAAATACAAATAAATGATTGTGAATGATCCTAATACATCTCCCATTTGGAAAGTTCCACTATCTGATATTGACCTTGGCGACTTGGAGAAATCTTATGTAAATCAGGTTCTCGATTCGCGCTGGCTCTCGATGGGTGAAACTACACAAAAGTTTGAAACAGAATTTAGTCAATATTTGGGGGTAAAACATGCAATTGCCGTCTCAAACGGAACCACTGCACTCCACCTGGCTTGTGCTTCCTTAGGACTCAAAGATGGTGATGAAGTAATCATGCCATCTCTATCATTTGTAGCAACTGCCAATGCGGTTTTATATACTGGGGCTACTCCGGTTTTCGCCGAGATATCTGGGGAAATGGATTTGTGCATCTCTCCTGTAGAAATCGAAAAGAAGATCACGCCAAACACACGGGCTATCATGGTAATGCATTACGGTGGTAACCTATGCAACATGAACCGCATCATCGAATTAGCAAATCAATATGATTTACCGATAGTTGAGGATGCCGCGCATGCACCCGGTGCCAGAGCTCGACGGTCGCATGGCAGGAACATTTGGCGCGTTGGGCTGCTTCAGCTTCTTTGCCAATAAAAATTTGGTTACCGGTGAGGGCGGAATGGTCGTCACCAACCAAGATGATCTGGCCAATCACATACGCTTGATGCGATCACATGGAATGACAAGTCTTACCTGGGATCGTCACAAAGGACATGCATCTACATACGACGTAATCGAGCTGGGCTACAATTATCGAATAGACGAAATCCGTGCTGCGCTAGGACTAGCCCAGCTTCATCTCCTCTCCAGAAATAATCAGCAGCGCCAAAATATAATATCCCAATATATTCTCGGACTGAGTGACATCCCTGAGATTGTCATTCCATTCCAAACACCTACTGGTATCTCATCGGGTCATTTATTTGTTATATTACTTCCCAAACAAGCAGATCGCGGGCAATTTATCCAACAGATGAAATTAGCTGGGATCCAGACAAGTATTCATTATCCACCAATCCATCTCTTTACTTACTACCGCCGGCGTTTTGGCTATAAACCAGGCGATCTCCCCCTCACAGAGGAAATAGCGAGCCGTGTGGTCACTTTACCACTATTCCCCAGAATGTCTCCGGCACAAGTTGAATTGGTAATCTCTGCTTTACACCGTTCCCTCTAATCAGGGACAGATCATGGATAAAAAATTGCTGGTCGTCACTTACTATTTTCCGCCTGGTGGTGGTGGTGGTGTACAGCGTATTTTAAAATTTGTGAAATATTTGCCGCATTACGGCTGGAAACCAGTGATTCTGACCACCACTCCGGACCGGTATGCCACGGTGGATCCAACCCTCCAGAATGAAATCACCAGCGATGCTCCCATCATTTCTGCGATCGATAAAGGTTTGCCGGTTTGGCTTCCTTGGCGAGCACGGAATTTCTTCTCAAAATGGTTTTTATTTTCTGATCCACAGCGACGTTGGCGAGAAAATGCTATTAATGAAGGCATAAGGTCGATTAAGGATCATAAGATTAATGCGATTCTATCAACCGCGCCTCCTTATATCGCTCATTTAGTCGGTCTCGAGTTAAGTGCCCGGACCGGGCTACCGTGGATAGCCGATTACAGAGATCTCTGGACAGGCAATAATGCAATATTCTTTGCTACCCAATGGCATCGAAAGCAAACTGAGACATTAGAAAGAAATGTACTTCAGGGCAGCAATTTACTCACAGTTGTCAGCCAGCCTATGAAGGAAAGAATTCAAGCTAATTTTCAACCTGTAACAGATAAAATTCGAGTTATAACCAACGGTTACGACCCGGCGGACTTCTCGGATCATGCTTTCCAGCCAAAGAGTACCGACAAGTTTCGTCTCGTTTATTCTGGAACACTTTATGGGCAGCAGCGTTCTTTAAAAAACCTTCTTGTCGGTATTCAACATGCTATCAACTCAGGAAGAATTCCTGAAACAAAGTTTCAGTTGGTACTGGTTGGTAGCGTATCAAGAGATCTGATGTCTGAAATCGAGAAATCCGGGCTCGAGAATATCGTTGATTATCAAGGCTATCTAACTCACAAAGAAAGCATTATTCAGATAATGTCTGCTGATGCCTTGCTGCTTGTCATTGGTGACATACCAGGCTCAGAGGGGATTTATACCGGTAAAATATTCGAATACCTTGCTGTCAGAAAACCAATACTGGCTCTTGCGCCGCCAGGTGTAGCTGCAGACTTGATAAAAGAAGCTGCTGCAGGAGTGGTCGCCCATCCAACTGATCTTCAATCTATCGCAAATCGACTCGGTGAATTATTCGATGCATGGAGTAATGGCGAGAAATGGGTAGGATTTAACGAAGCTGTAATTAATCGATATAACCGAGAGAACCTGACAGCGCAATTGGCTGGCTATCTGGATGAAATAACCCTGGGGTCATAGACATACTTGAACATCAGCAATGCTAACGTCAAATAGAAGTTTCAAGGTATTATTCATTTCAAATCCTAACAGCATCCACACTCGACGCTGGTTGGATTGGTTTTGCGCTAAGGGGCATACTGTTGGCCTGATCGCGGACGCTCCATTACAGGATCCATGGCCAGGGATTGAGATTTTCGACATTGCAACCAAATATAATGCTTCACTAACACGTTGGCCTTTATGGGCATACTGGACACGCCAGATAATACAAAAATGGCAACCTGATATTTTGCACGCACACCGGGTCTCAAGCGCTGGCTGGCTTGGAGCTTTTTCAGGGTTTCACCCGCTTGTGGTTTCTGCCTGGGGCAGTGATTTACTGCTCCATCCGCAGAAATCCTGGATCGCTAATCGTTTGGCGCATTTTTCTATCAAAAAATCTGACCTTGTCACAGCACCATCCGAGCAATTGGTTCAAAAATCGATCGAATTTGGTGCATTACCAGAAAATGTACATCACATATTTTGGGGTGTTGACACAAATATCTTTTTTCCACAAGGACGATCTGTGGATTTTGCCGAGGCTGACAAATTTCCACTACAAGTCTTGAGCATTCGGGCAATTAAGCCTCTTTACAACCAGGATAAAATTCTGCATGCTGCCAAATCGGTACTAAAGGAATTTCCAGAGACGCAATTTATATTTTTAGTGCACAATCAAGATCCTGTGTATCTCGATAAGCTCGAAAATCTGGCGTCAAGCCTCGGTATATCCTCGTCTATCGAGTGGAAACACGCCATAACGCCAGGCATCGAAATGGCAGACTTGCTCCAAAAAATCAGCCTGGTTGTCTCTATACCAGACCATGATGGCACCCCAGTTTCAGTGCTGGAAGCATTAGCCTGCGGAATACCGGTAGTTGCGAGTGATATACCATCCCTTGAGCCATGGATTGTTGAAGGAAAAACAGGCTATAAGGTTCCTCCGAAGGATCCAGCAGCGATTGCAAATGCAATCCTTAAAACATTACGGGATCATCAGTTTCGTCAAAACTGCAGATCCATTGCACCTGTCGTGATCCAGACGCGTGCCAGTCATAATTCCCAGATGCAGCGGATGGAAGATTTATATTGGCAATTATTGGATCGTGGTAAATCATGACGCATATAGCAATGCTTCTGTCAAACCCTTTTCGACCGGATCCGCGAGTGCTGAAGGAGGCTCGAAGTCTAAACCAGCACGGCTACCACATTACGATAATTTGCTGGGACCGGAAAGCTGAATTCAGGGCTAAAGAAGAATTGGCAGCAGGAATTGAGGTGATTCGAATTCAATCGGCTAGATCCGATTATGCTTTAGGTGCGCGCCAAATTAATCGGATATTTCGTTTTTGGCAGGCAGCCCTTTCTGTTTTATCTGAAATGAAACCAGATCTGGTGCATTGTCATGATTTTGACACCCTTCCCGTGGGCTTGTATTGGTGCCGCAGAAATAATACATCTGCTATCTATGATGCACACGAATATTATGCGGATCTGGTAAAACCTCGATTACGAGGGATTGCAGGAATTTGCATCTATTGGATTATTAAATATGCCGAACGATCGCTTGCCAGAAGGGCAGATGCGATCATAACAGTGGATGATTCGCTAGCAAATATATATAGAGCGATTAATTCTCGAGTGCTCGTTATCGGGCACTACCCTTCGATTGAATTATGCAACACCCCGACAAGCGTTTTCTCCAAATCTACCCTAAACCTGCTGTATACAGGGCGCATCTCAAACGACAGAGGAAGCATCGCATATCTAAATTTATTGCGTGCCCTCCTCGACCGAAATATTCCCACACGGTTAATTTTAGCGGGGGTATTTACACCAGTAGAAGAAGAAAAGCACTTCTGGGAAATTGCCAGAGGTGTAGAATCCCATGTCAAATTCCATAAATGGATACAATACGATCATATCCACGAAATCCTACAAGAAGGTGATGTGGGATTAGCACTTCTCCAACCAGAACCACGATATATTGCCGCGATACCTGTAAAATTGTTTGAATACATGGCTGCTGGCTTACCAGTAATATGTAGCAATTTCCCTCTAATCCAGAATTTAGTTGAATCAACAAAATGCGGCGCACTGGTAAATCCGACGGATCGTGACACAACAGTTGAATTACTGTGTTCTTGGTGGATGGACCCGAATACCCCGAAAACGTTGGGTGAGAATGGGAGATCGGCTATCCGTAATTCGTACAACTGGGAAAGCCTGGCTGCCAGCCTGAATCGCCTTTATCAGTCGTTGTTACAGAAATGAGAAATATTCATGTAAAGGTCAACTTCACCTGATGCGTATTTTATATATTTCACAATACTTTCCACCAGAATCCGGCGCCACGCAGACCCGTGCCTTTGAGATGACTCGAAACTTCGTTCGACTAGGCCACGCAGTCACTGTAATTTCTGAATTTCCAAATCACCCAATTGGAATCATCCCAGAAGCCTATAGGGGACGCTGGTGGGAGAGAGATGAGATGGAAGGAATTGACATCATACGAGTGTGGGTGAAAACCTCCCGCACCAAAAACTTACGGACAAGATTGTTTTTCTATCTCACTTTCATGGTAAATGCATTTCTGGCGGGTTTATTCCTGACACATGGTCGTTATGATTTGATTTATGCTTCATCTCCGCCTCTATTTGTTGGTGGCGCTGCCGTTTGGTTGTCCAAGATCAAACGCACCCACCTCGTATTCGAAGTGCGCGATTTATGGCCAGAATCTGCTGTCGCGTTAGGAGAATTACAAGATCAAAAATCAATAAAACTCGCCACAAAGCTGGAGAAATTGTGCTATCGCAGCGCGTCTCGTATTATCGTCGTCACGCAAGGAATTTACGATCGGCTGATTAATAGAGGAATACCTGCCGATAAACTTGTTCTCATACCAAATGGCGCTAATACCGAGCTATTTACTTTTAACCCGGAACACCGGAACGCCTCCCGCAAATATTTAAATTTGCAAGATAAATTTACAGTTATCTATACAGGCATTTTCGGAATCGCACAGGGATTAGAATCGGTCGTCGAAGCTGCACAACTTTTGAAAGACAATACCCAGATTCAATTTCTACTCATCGGCGATGGCCCAAGACGTGACAAAATCGAGTCGTTGGTTAATCATTATCAGCTTCAAAATATGACACTACTGCCCCATCTGCCCAGAGAAGAAATCCCCCAATACCTTTCCGCTGCTGATATCGCTCTGGTGCCGCTCGTCGACCAGGAGATCTTCAAAGGCGCTCTGCCCTCGAAAATGTTTGATGCATGGGCATGTTCGAGACCCATTCTGCTCAGCGTCGATGGCGAAGCGCGCCAGCTCATGGAGCAAATTCATGGTGGTATCTTCATTCAACCCGGTAGTGCAACTGCAATCGCAGAGATCCTTCCAGAATTAATGAAAAAACCCGACTTCCTTACCCAGATGGGTAATAATGGTCGGGCTTTTACTGCACTTCATTATTCCAGATCACAACTTGCTGAGCGATTGCTCTCTCATCTGATTGAGCTCACTCAAGAAGATTAATTCCTACCACAAGAGGAGCAAGCTCCACCAGAGCAGCTAGAGCAACCGGAAGCAGGTCCCGCAACAGATTTTCCACCACTAAAAGCAGAAAAAACAGATATGCACCTGTGGGTGTTCAAACTTTTACAATCAGCACATTGGATGAATTCGTCGGCATCCTTCATCATCCGCAATGCATCAAAATGCATTCCGCAATCCTGACATACATATTCATAAATCGGCATACCAACCTCGATCAAATTTCAGTATTTAACGGTATAAATTATAAACCTGTTAATCTAGTTGTCTTGCCATTTACTTAAGAAATCCACTAAAAGTCGTACGCCAAATCCCGTGCCGCCACTTGTAATGTAACCATTTTCCTTTGTGGCTAATGCCATCGGAGCAATGTCTAAATGCACCCAAGGATAGCTTGTGAATTCCTTTAAGAATATTGCAGATGTTCCAACCCCGCCTGCACGCCCTCCTGTGTTTTTCATATCAGCAGAATCGGACTTTATTTTTTGTCGATAATCTTCCCATAAGGGCAATTGCCATACACGCTCATGGGTCTTGCTGGCGCTTACCAGCAGTCGGTCCCTCAATTTATCATCGGACGTGAACATCCCCGCTGCTACGCCATCACCTAGTGCAATTACACAAGCTCCTGTCAAGGTTGCAAGATCGATAACTGCTTTTGGATTGAACCGGCTGGCATAAACAAGCGCGTCAGCGAGGATTAGTCTGCCTTCTGCATCTGTACTGATGATTTCCACCGTTTTTCCGTTACTAGCGGTGATCACATCTGCTGGTCGAAAGGCAAGTCCATCGGGCATATTCTCGGTGCAAGGTGCTATCCCAATCACTCTAAGAGGAAGATTTAACTTACCGACGACATCCATTGTGCAGATTACCGCTGCAGCACCGCCCATATCTGATTTCATTTCATCCATTTTTTCGGATGGCTTTATAGAGATACCTCCGGTGTCGAAAGTTATTCCTTTACCCACCAACACCAGGGTGTCAAGGTGCTCCTTATCCGCGTTATGTTCCAGAACAATGAACTTTGGAGGTTCACCAGCTCCTTTTGCGACAGCCAGGAAGGCTCCCATACCTTGCTCTGCTGCCCATTCGCGATCGCCGATCGTCAAACGCATCCTGTGCGCATTCGCAATATCGACTGCTACCTGTGCTAATTTTGTTGGTGTTGCAACATTTGGTGGAAGGTTGACTAAATCACGTGCCAGATAGACGCTTTCAACAATCATCTGAGCGCGCCTGGCTGCAGCTTCGAGTGCACGGATTTTTGATGGATCAATTTCTACAATCTGTAGCGAGAATATTTCTTTGGGTTCATCCGGCGATCTGCGCGGTGCCTGGTATCGATACAGTGCCAGTAAAGACCCCTCGACTGTCGCCTGCGCGGCTTCTTGAAGATCTAATCCACCAATCCCGCCACCATGAATGATTGTTGCTACTTTCTTTGCATTAAGATCCCTCGCACGTTTGATTGCTGCAGCAGAGGCGCGGCGTACGACCTCCAGGTTAAAATTCTCTACTTTTCCAAGTCCAACTACCAGGACCCGCCGAGGACGGATCGATCCGCGTGGATAAATGACTGCTACATCCTCTTGTTTGCCTTTAAAATCACCCCCTGCAATTAAATCTTGTATTGCGCCACCCAGAGCAAGATCGACAGCACCGGTTGCTCCTCCTGGGTAGCTAACGCCTTCAAATAAATTTACGATGATTGTGTCGGCATCAACTTCGACAATATTACCTACTTCGACCTTAATATCCATACAATCTCCTATTTTTAGATTTACCACTTCTCAAATCGCACTAAATCAGTAAGCGGTTTTCGAATCCGGTCTGGCTGGGTATCGGCAGGGTATCCCAAAGGTGTGAAAATCAGGGGCTCAACTTCATTTGGGAGGCTTAAAGCTTCTCTAGCCGCTTGACTATTAAATGCGGCAACCCAGCAGGTGCCTAATCCAAGGTTTGCAGCAGATAGAATGAGGTGATCCATGATAATCGCAATATCGACATCGAGATAGTTTCTCTGATCAACTCGAACCCAGCTGTACCTCGGGACACCCACCGCACATATCAATAGTGGCGCCTGCACAAACCAGGGCTTATGATAGATTCGTGATAATTCTTCTTCGCGACCTTGCGTGTGTATAACGATGATCTGAAACGGCTGCCGGTTGGCAGCCGTTGGTGCCAACCTGGCTGCCTCGAGCACCTGATTTAATTTTTCCTCCTCAACCGGATCAGACTTATACGCTCGGACGCTATAACGCTTTCGGATTAGATCTTCGTATTCCATTTTGCCTCCATTTAGAATTAGTGAATTTGTCGAGTTTCTGGCACCCAAATCGCCACGATTAATCAAATGTTATTTTGGACTTATTATTGTGATTACCTTTTGGCTGAAAATTTAATCGGTCTGAAGAGTCTCTTATCAAACTGGGCGATACCACCAGGTCCTAATGCAACCAAGGCATCGTAGACTAGTTGAGCATTCATTCTTAGATCTGCTACATCTACACCTCTGCATATTTCTGGGATAGGACTAATCCATTGTCTCACCCTTAAGAACATTTTAATTGCACTATTATAATTTCTCCGCTCAATCTGAAGGTATGCAATCCCAATTTGCAGGATGGCTCGGTAGAGTTCTCTACCTGGTGTTGGGTCGGCTTTCCAGGCAACCTCCAATAATTCATGGGCCTCAAAGTATTCTCCCTGATTAAATAACTCTAAACCTTGTATTGCATGAACCGAAAGTGGGTCCTGACAAGTATTCAGAATGCCATTCTCGTCCACTACCTTTGCATGTCGAAGAACCAGCTCAGACATTTTTGAGATAAATTGTGATCGAGGATAAGTAGCAACCGCACCTAATTGCATGCCAACTTTCAAAATCGCTGGTTTCACATGCGGACCAAAACCAATGATAGGAATTCTGCGGGTTGCTGGGGATGAAGTGATTGTGGTCATTAAATCTTTCCACGGTATAACGCGGTCGTCCAGGTCGAATATCACCAATGCAGGATTGTTACTTGATAATAAATCAATTAAAGCACCATCCCTACCGGATAGATAATCATTCGTAAGTCTAGCGTGACTTACGGAGCCATTGGTCGCCTCATTCTCAAAAATGCTCGAGAATCTATTCTCTGAAGGTAAATCAATGAAAACAAAACCGAGCTCTCTCGCACAGATTTCTACCTTGCTTGAGATGATTAAATCAGAAAGGAAAACCACAATCGACTGCATGTGGCAATTATAGCAAATGAACTTTGGGTGGTAAAATAAATTTATTAATCCGAAATTTATGTTTACCCTGAAATTCGGCGGTGGGAGCAACCTATGCGTCATGATGGTCGGAAAGCGGACGAGTTACGGTCGATCAGTATCACACCGAATTTTTCAAGTTTCGCTGAAGGTTCCGTCCTGATTTCCTTTGGCAAGACCCAGTTATTATGTAACCTAACCATAGAAAATACCGTCCCGCGTTGGATGCAGATCGCAAATAAACCTGGAGGCTGGGTCACGGCTGAATATGCCATGCTTCCGCGCTCGACGATAATCCGAACACCACGAGAAGTAAATGGGGCAACCGGGCGCACACAAGAAATCCGCCGACTTATCGGACGCTGTTTGCGTAGCGCGGTCAACCTGGAAAAGCTCGGCACCCGCACTTTGATAATTGATTGCGATGTCATACAGGCTGATGGAAGCACCCGAACTGTAGCGATAACTGGTGGTTACCTGGCGATGGCGATCGGGTTAAACCGTCTAGTAAAGACCGGAGAAATACCAGAGGATGTTATTACTCGCTGTGTGGCATCCGTAAGCGTTGGAATTATCGACCAGAAAGTTGTCTTAGATCTGGATTACTTCGAAGACAGCCAGGCAGATGTTGATGTGAATATAGTGATGAACAACCACGGAGAATTTGTTGAGATCCAGGCGTCTGCCGAACACAAAGCCTTTAGGCAAAACCAGCTAGATGAAATATTAAAACTTGCACGTCAAGGAATTGACCATTTAATAAGTATCCAAAACAAATATATTAATGAAACATCCTAGCCTGTTGATGAATTATTAAATGGAGCGTTTATGCCAGCTAAAATTAGTGAAAATGAGGTGCGGTTTTTTAGCGGCCAATCCCATCCTGAATTAGCCACAGAAATAACCAATTACATCGGGGTTCCACTCCATCCCACCTATTTTGATCGATACAGCAACGACAACTTATATATTCAACTTGGTGCAAGCGTGCGCGGTAGAGATGTATACCTCATTCAATCATTAACACGCCCGGTGAGTGACCATTTGATGGAATTATTTATGATGTGTGATATTGCACGCAGCGCTGGCGCGAAGAATATCCATGCGATCATTCCATACTATTCGTATGCCCGTTCAGATAAAAAAGACGCTCCTCGTATATCAATCACTGGTCGACTGGTAGCTGATTTATTACAATGCGCTGGCGCGTCTCATGTCATGACCATGACGCTACACTCCCCTCAGGTTCATGGTTTCTTTTCAATCCCTACCGACCCCATAACCTCACGTCATTTATTTGTTAAGCACTTTTCATCTTACCATCTCGATCCGAATACTACTATCGTCGTTGCACCGGATTCAGGGCGCGCTAATGCAGCAGCACGTTTTGCTTCGCTCTTAGGACTCTATTATGTAGCAGCAGAAAAACGCAGGATTTCCGATACAGAAGTAATTATCAGCCCAACGATCAATAGACAGCTCGAAGGCTACACGCAAGCTATCGTTTATGATGATGAAATCGCGACTGGCGGTTCAGTAATACAACTTTCCAAGACCCTGGTTTCATGCGGGATCGATACAATACGATTGGTTTGCACCCATGGCGTATTTTCACGGAATGCATTGCCCAGGCTTGGCTCTTTTCCTCAGATAGTTGAGATAATCACCACGAATACCGTTCCTATCCCGGTTTCAGAACGACCGCCCCATTTACATATACTTTCCGTTGCTCCAGTCTTTGGTGAGGCAATAATTCGCAATCACAACCAACAATCGATAGGCGATCTATTTACATATAGTGAAAGTTAAGAACGCAGATAGGAAATCATGTGAGCTTGATCTGGAAAGCATTATTGCTCATCCGCGCTACTGGTATATCTACCGTCTGGAAGATATTTCGGTATACGTGGCTTAAACGTAATCTGGATAAGCCTTTCAATCAAAAGCAAAATTTAACCTTTCGTGGACCTGGGAATCTTCGAAATGTCACTCCCGGCGAACAGGGTCTCACTGCTGACTTTGATAATGCAACTCTATCCATTCGTTTTCTAGATGATGATTTAGTAAAAATTTCATGGTCCAACGAAGATCAGATCATATCCAGTCTGTTACAAGAAAATAACCTGCCATCAATTCAGGTTCAGGTAGAATGGCATAATGACGGATGGCAAGCAACCAGTCATGGCATGAAAGTTCATCTGCAACGCGATGGTAGCCTAAAATTTGTTAATCCATTCGGAAAGTTGGTTCGCTTTGCATTACCCCCTGAATTCCAAGCCAATTCAAATATTCGAAACACCCATGATTCCAGCGGGTGGAGAGATACAGCAGAATCCCAACCTGGGGAACATTACTTTGGACTCGGAATACATACCGGCAGCCTTGAGCTATCTGGCGGATCTTACGAGCTATGGAACACAGACCCTGGTGGAAGCTACGGTCCAGGCGACGATCCCATCTACATGCCCTTGCCTGTTTACCTGAGTTTATCTCGCAACGGTGGATATTTACAATTTTACGCAAATTCACACCGCAGTCGGGTTGTTTTCCCCCCATCACAAGATCAATCGATTAAAAAGGTAACATCTTTCCAATCCGATGGTGGTGCTTATAACTATTATGTTATTGTGGGAAATCCATCCAATATTATCAAAAGGTTTACTGCACTTATCGGTCGCTCTGATATACCCCCTCTCTGGAGCCTTGGCTACCATCATAGCCGCTGGGGCTACAAAACTGAGCATGACATCCGTGAGCTAGCTGAGGGTTTTGTCAAGAATAATTTGCCATTGTCTGCAGTTCACCTGGATATCGATTATCAGAATGGCTACCGAATATTTACCATTAACGATGATCGTTTCCCGAACCTCAAACAACTTGCAAATGACCTCTTGAAAAACAACATTCACCTCGTGACCATAATCGATCCCGGAATCAAAGAAGATCCACTCTATTCGCTTTATTCAGAATCTGTGGACAAGGGGTTGCTGGTTTCATTAAAAGAATCAAAACCCTTAAGAGGTGTCGTATGGGGTGGAACCACTGCATTTCCGGATTTTTCATCACCAGATACACGCAAATGGTGGGGAGAGCAATATAAATATCTTCTGGATCAAGGGATATCTGGGTTCTGGCATGATATGAACGAGCCATCGGCATTCAGCCTGGATGCTGATAAAAGCCTCCCCTTAGCAGCGTGGCATGAGTATGAAGGAAAAGGAGCGCTGCATCATCAGGTGCATAATCTATATGGATTCCTGATGAACCGAGCCGGTTATGAAGGACTTAAAGGACTCAATCCTGAATCTCGACCCTGGATCGTATCCCGTTCCGGATGGGTCGGCAACCAACGTTATGCCTGGAATTGGACTGCGGACATCGAATCAACCTGGGACGGTCTCCGGTTATCCATTTCTCAATTACTAAATTTGGGGCTATCTGGCCAGCCTTTTAGCGGATCAGATATCGGTGGATTCAGCGGCAATCCTGATGCTGAGCTCTACACACGCTGGTTCCAGGCAGCAACGTTTATGCCCTTTTTTCGCACGCATTCATCTTTGTTAAGCAAATCGAGAGAACCGTGGAGATTTGATCCTGATACCTTTAGGATTCTCAAAAATTATCTCAGGCTTCGAGAGCGCCTTCTGCCTTACTTTTATACCCTCGCCTGGCAGGCGAACCAAACCGGCTGGCCCTTGGCAAGGCCATTATTTTGGAATGATCCAGAAATTACCGAACTGCATACCATTGCCGATGCATTTTTGCTCGGAGATGCAATGCTTATCGCCCCTGTACTGGCACCCGGTTGCCGAGAACGTAAGATTTTATTACCACCAGGCAATTGGACCAGTTTTCGCGATGGGAGAACCTGGCAAGGCTCTAAAACAATTACGGTTCCGGTGGATATTGAGGCGATCCCAGTCTTGATTCGACAGGGTACGATCATTCCCCTGCAAGATGAAGATCAACTCAAATTACATTACTATTGCTTTAAGAGATTTGATAGCGAGGACCCATCCCAGTCTAAATTTTCCACACAGGTATCTGGTCATTTGTTCCGTGATAGTGGTGATGGATATGAGGCGTCACGAGTGGATCTTTATAGAGTTGTTGAAAATCCCAAAATTATCGAAATTATTTGTCAGTCCAGGGGTGAATATTCTCCCCCAAAAGAATTATACGGGGTTGAGCTGCACGGAAAAACACCACTGCGCGCCTGGTCGGATGGACGCGTCCTATCTATTGATGGAAATTGCATTCTGACAGGTGAATTCAACACATTACAAATCGAAGTAACCGTATAAGGAGGCTCTAATGTCAATCGTAACTGAAAAAGTTGATCAGGTGGTCGGAATTCTCAAAGAGCTCGGAATTGATGCCTGGCTGACCTTTGTGAGAGAAACCCCTGCGGCTGGCGACCCGGTATTACCATTGATATACGGACATCACCTGACCTGGCAATCAGCATTACTCATAACCAGACACGGTGATCGCGTAGCAATAATAGGATCTTTAGAAGCTGAGACCGCCAGGCGGACGCAAGCCTATTCCACTGTCATACCTTATGACAAATCTTTTCGCGAGCCGTTTTTGGATACACTAACTCGACTGAATCCAGAAAACATCGCAATTAATTATTCGAAGAATGATGTACTCGCTGATGGGCTCAGTCATGGCTTATACCAGCTGCTGACGAGTTATCTGCAAAATACACCGTGGGAGAAGCGACTGATCTCAGCCGAAAAAATTATTCGCAGCCTGCGTGGTTGTAAGACACGCGAAGAAGTCGAACGCATCCTGCAGGCAGTGGATACAACACAACAGATATTTGATGAGACTTTTCAATATGTACATCCCGGGCTGACAGAGGGGGAAATTTCGACATTCATGCACGACCGCCTGAAAAAATATGCTGTCGGATCTGCCTGGGAATATGATAATTGCCCGACCGTTAACGCAGGCCCGGAATCACCGATCGGCCATGTGGGACCAACCCCAATCACCTTGAAGCAAGGACACATCCTGCATATCGATTTTGGCGTCAAGCAAAATGATTATTGTTCAGACATTCAGAGAGTTGCGTATGTCCTTGGTCAGGGCGAAAAACAAGCTCCGGACGCCGTCTTACGTGGGTTCGAAACCGTCGTAGAAGCCGTTCAATCGGCTGTCCGAGCGATGCAGCCTGGTGTTGCGGGCTTCGAAATCGATGCTATCGCCCGCAATGTTGTTACCGCTGCTGGTTATCCTGAATATCCATATGGTACAGGTCATCATCTCGGCAGGCTTGCGCATGATGGCGCTGGGATGCTAGGCCCGCTATGGGAAAAATACGGTGACACCCCGAATTATCTACTCGAACCCGGAAATGTTTTTACCGTGGAGCCCGGTTTAGCAGTTCCAGGTTACGGTTACATCGGCCTCGAAGAAGATGTTATCGTAACAGAACATGGTGCTGAGTTTTTAGGAATACCTCAGACGGAACTGGTATATCTCTAATATCATGTTAAAATGCTCTCTCATACTGAGAGGCAGGATTTACCAATGCAATCTACAATACAGACTGTAAAAGGTACGCGTGACTTTTATCCAGATGAGATGTCGGTTCGATCATGGTTATATAATACCGTCCGGCGTGTCTCTGAGTCATTTGGGTATCAAGAATACGATGGACCATTTTTGGAGACAATTGATCTTTACGCAGCCAAGTCAGGCGAAGAGCTGGTAAAAGAGCAAGCTTTTGTCTTTCCAGACCGGGGCGGCGATTTAATCACCTTACGTCCTGAGCTGACACCTTCACTTGCTCGCATGGTTGCCCAAAGGCAAAAACAGCTCATTTATCCAATTCGATGGTGGTCCTGGGGACCTTTCTGGCGCTACGAGCGACCACAGAAAGGCAGGGCACGCGAGTTCTTTCAATGGAATATCGATCTTATAGGTGCTTCCAGTCCTCAAGCAGATGCAGAAATGGTTGCAATCGGCGCAACCTTCCTGCGCGAAAGCGGCTTGCTACCTCAGCAGGTTAGGATATTAACGAACAACCGGAAGCTGATGGAAGATGAGCTTCTGGTGATGGGGATCGGTTCAAATCAATTTGCTCAAATTTTCCGTCTTATCGATAAACGGGAGAAAATGTCTCCTGCCCAATGGGATGCTTATGCAGTGGAGTTGGGATTGGATTCCAATCGGCTAAATTCCTTAAAATCCCTCCTCGCCAATGATTCTCTCTGGGAGCGATCGCCTTATATGCAGACCTTTTTTAAGGCGGTTGAGGCACTTGGCATTATGGAATATGTGAGCTATTCACCACGAATTATCCGTGGCCTGGATTATTACACATCAACTGTTTTCGAAACATGGGATCGAGATGGAGAATTTCGATCTATACTCGGTGGTGGCCGGTATGACAACCTGGTCGCAGCCGTCGGAGGAGAAACCTTACCTGCCGTTGGTTTTGCAATGGGCGACATGGTCGTATCATTAGTCTTACAGAAATTTGGTTGTATACCCAAGAATCTTAACCAACCCACTGCACAAATTTTAGTCACTGTTTTTGATGAGCCATCCTTTCAGACTTCAATAAATATCGCAACACAATTACGCCAGGCTGGTATAAACACTATTTGCTATCCCGAAGCTGCCAAGCTGGTAAAACAATTTAAGTTCGGCGACCGGATGGGAATGCGCTTTGCTGTGATCATAGGACCCGATGAGGTAGCTAGCGGGAATGTGGCAATTAAGGACCTGCGTAACAGTGAGCAGGTAATCATTTCAATGGATCAGATTATCAATTGGATCAGGCAGAACGCTGGAGCATAATCACGAGGCTGCCATACTTGCACACATAAAGTCTTCATGATACAATCCTTGCCGCTTGGTGGGCGTAGCTCAATGGCAGAGCACCTGACTGTGGATCAGGCGGTTGTGGGTTCGACCCCCATCGCCCACCCAGAAATTCTTTATCAGTATATCCAAATATTGTTTGTATTCTAACGTGGATTTGATGATCAATCCACGTTTTTTATTTCCTCGTCTCCCACAAATCAGCGTTCTTCTCGCACATTCTTAAACATAATGCATTGCCATGATTTATTGGTAAAATTTAAAACATACTTGAGCCATAGGCTTTATCTGAAGCGGATTGATTTAATTGAAATAATATAGAGGTCATTATGAAAATTGGTGTGATCGGCAGTGGTTTTGTTGGCGCTACATCAGCGTATGCAATGGTGATGCGTGGGGTAGGTCGGGAGATTGTGCTTGTTGATTTAAACAAAGCCCGTGCCCAGGCAGAAGCAGATGACATTCTACACGCCGTCCCCTTTGCCGGACAGCTCGACGTACGAGCCGGTGATTATCCGGATTTAGACGGCTGTTCTGTAGTAGTTGTAACAGCCGGTGTCAGCCAGCGACCAGGGGAAAACCGGTCAGAGCTCCTGGGTCGAAATGCAAAAATTTTCAATCAAATCATCCCTCAAATCTTGTACCACGCGAAGGATGCCGTACTGGTAATTGCATCAAATCCAGTGGATATAATGACTCATCTGACAACGCAGATCGCGGTAGAGGCAGGTCTGCCACCAACACAAGTCCTCGGGACGGGTACGACGCTGGATACAGCCCGCTTCCGCGCGCTGCTAAGCAGGTATCTGGGAGTTGATAGCCGGCATGTACATGCCTACGTGATCGGTGAGCATGGCGACTCCGAAGTCCTGACCTGGTCGCTGATCACCATCGGCGGCATCCCGCTGGATGAATTTTGCGAGCAGCGTGGGCTGACCATCTGCCAGTCCGAACGTAACAACATCGAGGAGATGGTGCGCAAAGCTGCCTACCACATCATCGACGGCAAAGGCGCCACCTACTACGGCATCGGCAGTGCCATTGCCAGGATCGTCGAGATGGTTCTGCGCGACCGGCGAGCAATCCTCACGGTATCCACCACGATGGCGGAAGTAGCCGGAATTAAGAACGTCACCCTGGCACTTCCCCACCTGATTGGCGGCGAAGGCGCCATGGATACGCTGATGCCCCCGATCAGCGTATCAGAATTGGAGGCGTTGCGAGCCAGCACATTGCAAATCCGCGAGGCAATCGAAACCCTGGAGAAAGTGTCTTGAGCGGATAAAAACAATAATCCAAGATGTTACCCATGGCAATATGGCTATGCGCATTTTGGGGATGCTTTATTGGAGATAATTTATGGTCGCAATTGAAAAAGTTGATACCCGCAACAAAACGCATATTCACCGCTTTGTCCAAATGCCTTTTTCTCTTTATGCATCTACGCCCCAATGGGTGCCACCGCTGCGCGTGGATGTGGCTGGCGCCTTGAACAAGGACAAATACCCATTCTATGAACATTCGGATGCCGATTTCTTCCTCGCCCGCCAGGACGGGCACGACGTCGGCAGGATCGCGGTCATTGAGCACAAACGCTATAACCAGTACCACAACTATAAACGCAGCCAGTTCTATTTTTTTGAGTGTATCGACGACCTGGAAGTCGCCCAGGCGTTATTCGACCGCGTTTATGAGTGGGCGCACCAGCGTGGACTGACTATGCTCATCGGTCCGAAAGGAATGGGCGCTCTCGACGGTTATGGCATGCTGACCGACGGATTTCAGCACCGCCAGATGATGACCATGATGAATTACAACCTCCCCTACCTGCCTGCATTAATGGAGAAAATGGGCTTCGAGAAGGAAGTTGATTTCATCTCTTGTTACATCAACACCCGCGATTTCGTAATCCCCGATCGCGTCCACAGCATTGCCGAGCGCATCGAGAAACGCGGTACCCTGGTTGTCAACCGCTTTGAGAACAAATCCGATCTGAAGAAATGGGCTACCCGCATCGGGAAAGCTTACAACCAGGCTTTTGTGAATAACTGGGAATATGCACCGCTGACCGATCGCGAGATCCAGATGGTCCTGGACAGCATCCTGATGATCGCTGATCCACGCCTGATAAAGATCATCACCCATAACGACGATGCGGTTGGCTTCCTTTTCGGATTCCGCGACATCTCAGTCGCGCTGCAACAATCGGGAGGAAAACTGCTCCCCTTCGGCATACTGAGAATCTTGCGCGACCTGCGAAATTCGCCCTGGATTGCACTCAATGGAGCCGGAATCCTTCCCGAATATCAGGGGCATGGCGGCAACGCCCTGCTATACGCAGAGATGCAGAAAACCGTCAACGAGTATGCCTTTACCGACGCTGAATGCTGCACCATCGCCGATACAGCGACAAATATGCGCGCCGATTTGGTCAATCTTGGTGCAGTCCCGTATAAAAATCATCGTGTCTTTCGAAAAGCAATCTGATCAAGAATATTGACGAATCATAAGCACTCAACTGAGGTATCCAATGTCTGACCGATCTACCAGAGCTCAACGAAGGGCAGCACAGCTTCGAACCAGACGTATTCTGCTGTTTATTTTATTTCTACTACTCATAGCAGCTGGAATATATCTGGGTTATACATTTTTAACCTAACCGGTATCTTTATAAATTAGAAGACCCAGCAGATTGTAAACAGGTGAGCGATTATCATGTGATATCCCTCACCTGTTTCGTATCCAAACCGAATTCTTTGCATTCGGCTTTACATTCTTCATAAAGCCTTTGATTACCCTCGCATTGGTTCGCCCACTTTTCCGCTAATTACCCTTCCTAGTCTGGAGATACCTTCGCGGATCTTCTCAGGATTTGAATATGAGAAATTCAACCGCATTGTGTTGTGACCACCACCATTTGCATAAAATGGGCCGCCTGGGACAAATGCAACCTTTTCCTCTAAAGCGCTCTTTAATACGTCAGCAGAGCTCATTGACTCTGGAAGAATTCCCCACAAGAACAATCCACCTTCAGGATGTGTCCATTCAACACCTGGCGGAAAATATGCATCCATCGCGCCTAACATAACATCTCTGCGCTCACTGTACACATCCCGAATGAGCTTCACGTGCCGATCCAAAAATCCGCCTTTAGCAACTTCGTATGTAACAAGTTGATTGAAGCTGGAAGTATGCAAATCGGTGCCTTGCTTGGCTTGAACTAGCTTACGTATTACTTCTGGAGGAGCTACCACCCAGGCGAGGCGTATGCCTGGCGCCAGTATCTTTGAGAATGTGCTCAGGTAGATCACATTTCCACGATAGCATACATCACAATTATCGCGATATTGGCTATCTAATTCCACAACGGAGGGCAGGTGCTCACCTTCGTAGCGCAACTGACCGTAAGGATCATCTTCAACGATCGGCACGCCGTATCGATCGGCGAGCTCAATCAATTTATGCCGCCTTTCAAGCGATAAGGTGACACCTGACGGATTTTGGAAATTCGGAAGAACGTAAATAAACTTTGGACCAGACCGCAAACCTTCTTCAAGCGCTTCGGTCATCATCCCGTTTTCGTCCATGGGTACGGATACATACTCTGCACCATAAGCATTCCAGGCTTGCAGTGCGCCTAAATAGGTAGGCGATTCCACCAATACATGGTCGCCACGATTAAGTAATATTTTTCCCAAAAGATCGAGCGCCTGTTGCGATCCGCTTGTTATCATCACATTGTCAGCGGTTACTTCAATTCCATAACGAGCAGTGTGACGGGTAATCATCTCTCGCAACGGCAGATAACCCTCTGTCGCACCATATTGGAGAGCTTGAGGACCATAATCAACAAGCACCCTTTGACATGCTTCAGAAAATTCTTGTATTGGAAAAACATCTGGTGCAGGCATGCCACCACCAAACGAAATTATGTCTGGCTGTTCGGTCAGTTTTAGGAGTTCGCGAATTGCGGAGCTACCCATCCGTTGAGTCCTCTGGGCAAAACGATGCTCCCATGGTGTCTGCATAAGTTTTCCTCGTTTCATATTTAGTATATTCTCCGTTTATAGCAACTTAAGGTTCGATCAGACCTTCAAGTGCTATTCATAATTTAGGGAAACGACTCACCACAGTAGCTGGCGTTGGCAGCAAGGCTTTATCACCAACTTTCATCTCGATGGGTGCTTTGCCGGCTTTGTCGGGTGCGCTTTGGTAAACAAGAATCGGAGTACCTTCATCGGTATTTTTTTGTTCCACAAATGCCAGTCCGGTTAAGAATCCATTTGAGTCAACTGCACAGCTCGTGACCCAGCCGATTACCCGACCTTTTTTGTCAATCACAGGATCGCCACCATGCGCCATGCGGACACCCTTGTCGTTGAATCTGAAGCGAGCTACAATCCCCTTGCGACTTTGCTCCCGCGCGAGGAATGCTTCACGACCGATGAACCATGGCTTATAGGTTTTGACATAACTCCCAAAGCCTCCCTCGGCGACGCCAAGATCGCGCTCGCCAAATTTACCAGATCCCACTCCCATTTCGTGACCATAAAGTGGAAGACCAGCCTCGGTCCGTAAGGAATCGCGCGCCCCAAACCGATCGGTTTTAATCCAAAATCTGCACCAATCTCGACAATCCTCTGGAATAATGTTGCGGATTGGTCGGGATGAACAAATAACTCAAAAGCCATCTTTTCACCTGTGTAGCCAGTTCGAGAGACTACGAGGTCAAAGCCGCCTACAACGGCATCACAAAGTTGAGTACGCGTTAACGACATCACTTTCCGGCGGTTGTCAGCATCAACCCCAAGCGCAAGCAGTATATCCCTTGATTTTGGACCCTGGAGGGCGATATCCACGCGCATATCATCCCCTTCGCTCCGGCTTCTCAAGTTCCGCAGTCGAATATTTCTTCCAAAGGCTTTCGCCCACGGTCGCCTGTTATCTACCTTGACTAGCCCTTCTTTGACTGCATTAAGCCATGCCCAATCCTTATCGTCATTCGAAGCGTTAACCACGACCAGATATTTCTCTTTCCCACGGTGGTAAATCAGCAAATCATCAATAACATCGGCGTCTGGAGTCAGGAAATGCGTGTAAAGGGACTCTCCAACTCCTAAACTACCAACATCATTTCCAACCACACTATCTAAGAAGTTTGGCGCATCGACCCCTTCTACCTGGTAGACACCCATATGAGCTACATCAAATATTCCCGCAGCTTGTCTGACAGCTAAGTGCTCTTCTAAGACTGAGCTATACCAGACGGGCATTTCCCAGCCAGCAAAAGGAATCAGCTTTGCACCTAACTTTTTATGCACATCCACTATCGGCGTTTGTCGCAGATCACCCTCTTTGTCGATCCAATCAAACGCTGGTAAAGGTTCCCGGGGATTTGGTTCCGACTGCACGCCAATGTACCAGGGTTTACTGACTTCAACCTTTTCGCCCTCCGCATGTGCCCTTTCAGACAATACCCCGCGCACAATGACAGGTCCAGGAAGTTTCCGCTTCGGATCATCGCCGAAGCAGATATAGCCATCCGATAGATCACGCAGCCAGGAAGCGGTCAAGCCAAAATTCTCTTCCGAAACAGTCAACAAGAAATCAGTTTGAGTTTTGCACGTCAATACGCCATCGACTTCTCCCAAGGGTGTAATGACCCTTGTGGCTTGACCTTGCCCTGAACCAAGCCCCTCCACGTTACTGGTCAGCGCTAGGTTTAAGAAAGGCCGAATTCGTTCGCCGCTCAATGCCAATGTGCTCGTGTTGCTGAAAATGTCACGGACTGATTGTGCAAGGATATCCCGCAAACCATTCATATCAGATTGTGGTTTCGTGTCGAGATAATAGAAGTGGGGATAACCAATTCCTGCAGGCTCAAAGTCTCGCGCTGCATTCCAGGCTAATTCTCGAATCTTCAGTTTTGTCTTCTCTAGAGTCTCGAAATCTACTTTCGCGCGTCGTTCGAGCCCTTTTCTGCTCTCAACAGAGTATGGTGTTACCGATTTCAATAAAGTTGATATCAAATCAGCGAGTTGAACCATGTGGGATTCGGTAAATCCCCGCTGCGTAAGCCATGGAGTACCCATTCGGATTCCTGAAGGATCCGTCGCATGCTTGTCACCAGGTATGGTATTCCGATTGACGACAATACCAGCGATGTCTAAAATTCTGGCAGCCTGATCGCCAGAAAGCGCTGTACCATCGGGACCTGCGATTCTGGTGACATCCAGATTCATTAAGTGGGTATTGGTACCCCCAAAGGGGATTGACCACCCCAATGATTGGAATTGTCCAACAAAGGCAGCACAATTCTTTACGATTTGTTCCTGAAGCTGCTTGAATTGCTCTGACTTCGCTAACTTAAAGGTAGTCGCCATCGCAGCAAAAATATGAACATGGGGACCACCTTGCTCCCCTGGAAATACAGCTTTATCGACCTTGCGAGACAGCGTTGGGCTCGTCGTTAAGATAACTGCTCCACGTGGACCACACAATGATTTGTGTGTGGTAAATGTAATCACATCAGCATACCCGACCGGTGATGGGTATACACCCCCCGCGACCAGTCCGGCAACATGGGCAATATCTGCCATCAGGTACGCTCCAACCCCTTTGGCGATCGCCTGAAATTTCGCCCAGTCCACACTCCAGGGGTAGGAAGAATAGCCAGCAATAATTAATTTAGGCTTATGCTCCTTAGCCAGGGTTTCAATTTGAGCATAATCGATTTGGCCAGTGCTCGGGTCGATGGTGTAGTGCACAGCATTATAAAATTTTCCCGATCTATTGACCGAAGAGCCATGGGATAGATGTCCCCCATGGAGTAAGCTCATCCCTAAAATAGTGTCACCAGGGGTTAATAACGCGTGAAATACGGCATTGTTTGCCGGAGCACCCGAGAGGGCTTGGACGTTGGCATAAATTGCTTCGGGGGGAATTGTGGGAGTCGCGAATAACTCTGCGACTCGTCTGCGTGCCAGAGCCTCAACAACATCTGCATATTCAGTCCCTTTATAATATCGAGGATCGGAATATCGGCGGAAGTGCGCAAGTCGGGATTCATAATCCAGGATTTCCATCTCTGAAAATTCACGAGATTCTTCGTCAGGGTATCCCTCTGCATAAATATTTTGGAATGCCGAGCCCATCGCCTCCCGCACAGCCATGGGAGCCTGACTTTCACTGGGTATCAGAATCAACTTAACAACCTGCCGTTCTGCCTCAAGTTGGGTTAAGTCAAAAACCGCAGGATCAAGATCTGCTAATGTTCCGTGAAAAATGTAATCTTTCATATTATTCTCCTGGCTTTTTGAAATCATTTTGACCTGAAAATAAAAATATAGCGCGGCCATCCGTCCAATAACCATAGAACGGCCACGCTTTGGAGATAGCGCATGGTAGAGCGCTTATTTCTAGGCGTATGATCATCCCTACTTAAATTTTAGCCTGACAATTCCTCCTGTCAAGTAGCAAATAGCTAATTGTCGGACAAATTTACGGATTCATATAAATGCCGGTCAGGCAGCATGCTGCCAGCAATTGGCACGATTTGCCTTGGTGAATTCGACAACAATCTCACATTTGCATCAGCAAATCATTGAATTTGCTGATCGGGTGGCTTATGGTGACTCTGCCCCCAAAGGAGGAGCTGATACACTTATTTCGACACCCAACTTCAACCCTCAACGGATGCCAAAGCACTTGCTTCGTCTGGATAAATTGTTATCGCCTCATGTAATCGTGTCAGCTCAAAGATTTGCTTGTAATGGTCGTCCAACCCACAGGCAATCAGACGCTGATTTTGGCGTTGGGTGCGGATTAACAAAGTCACCAATAACCCGATTCCTGAGCTATTCATATAGGATAGATCGGTAAAATTCAGGATCACGGTCTTTACTCCTGCCGTTGTAACCGTGTTGTATGCATCCATCAGCGCAGGCTCCGCAAATGAGCTTACTTCCCCATGAATTTCCAGGACACCTGCTGCTGGACTCGGTGTTCGATGAGCAATTTGGACCTTCGAAGTTAACATGTATACCTCATTCTCTTGCGAACCAGTAAACGATGCTTTGATGAACCGAATAAACACCTGCCATGTAAGGTCCGTAACCTTATCTTCCTAGCTCTGCCACTTTGCTGCCTGGCTTGCCTCGACCTTTCCAACGCTTTGCGTCAGGATTAGGCTCAAACGATACCTGGACCTCGGAAGTATCGTCTTCGGATAAAGGTTTAATCAGTGATTTTTCCACCAAGGCAAACCGTTCTATGAACATAACTCAATCATTGATTTGACTGGTCTCTCTGCTCCCATTCTGCAGTCTGCTGAAGACCTAATGCAATCCACTGAGGTGAAAGGGGTATAACACCCAACTGGTGGACGATCCTTCTTGCAGCCATACCTACAGAAGCAGTAAAGGTAGGGTATGCAATTTGCAATTCCGCTAATTGCTCAACCCAAATGTCGGCTGCCATGCCCGCTGCAAGAACATGAACCACTTCTAAAGCCTGCTCACCAACAACATGAGCTCCTAATATTCGGTGAGTTTCGCGTGAGACAATTAACTTACAAAAACCCTCCGTGCGATCATCAATTACTGCGCGATCGATATCACTATATGGGACTGTAGCTACAAGAACATCAAATTTCTGGCGGGCTTGCTCCTCGGATAGCCCGACGCTAGCGTATTCAGGATCAGTGAATCCACCGTGCGGCACGATTGTATGTTGCTGCCGGTTCCCAACACCCAATACTGCGTTTTCTGCGGCTGCAAGTGCTTCATACCCGGCACTCTGCACCAGCATCATTCGACCCGTAATATCGCCAGCCGCAAATATATGTGCAGCGGTTGTCTGTAAAAAGTCGTTTACTTTGACGTAGTTTCGGAAGGTTTCAACTCCTGCAGCGGATAAATTTAATGGATCAAGGTTTCCCAGCCAACCTGTCGACAGGAAGATTGCATCAACTTCTAGTCGGTGCTCCTCTCCCGCGATCAGGTAGGTCAGCTCCAGATGATCTGGATATTTGATAATACCTTGAATACCTTCAATCCCTTTGATCAGATTAATATCGCGTTTCTGGAAGGCAGTGTCGATTGCTAATGCGACGGCTTCATCTTCCACACGTAAAATTCGAGGTGAAACCTCGAGAATCGTTACCTGCGAACCGAACGCATTTAAGATGGACGCTACCTGGCACCCCGTCGCTGCGCCGCCAACTACCGCAATAGATCGAGGCAGCTTCCGCAATGCCCATAAGTCATTGTGGGTTAAGGCATGTTCCTCACCGGGAAAATCCAACCTGCGCGACCTGCCCCCCGCAGCCAGGATAAATTTCCCTGCTCCCAATCGTCTGCCATCGCCTAAAGCCACAGTGAACGGATCTTCGAAGCTAGCCGGCCCGACCTCAGTTAGGGTTTCAACTCCAGATAGTTGCAGATGGTTAATCAATTGTTTCTTTTCTTGCATCGAATATACAACTTTCTGCACACGCGACATCAAGCGGCCGAAATCCAGCTCAGGCTTTTGCGCGATTAATCCATATGTTTCGTACTGTTCATTATCTCGCCAGAGCCGGGCTGCTTTAGCCAGCACACGTGTGGGCACACAGCCATCATTTGTACAGGTGCCCCCCATTCGTCCACGCTCTACAAGAGCAACTTTTGCACCTAATTCACTTGCACGTAGCGCTGCTGTAACGCCAGCCGGCCCACCACCAATAACAATCACATCATACATTTTTATCTCCTTTGGTTAGCTGTCGTTGATCCGGTACTCGCTGCAACCAGAACGCCATGAATTCTGGCTGCAAAGTCTCATCAACAATCTGGATAAATTCTTCCCCAATCTCCTGAGGATCTACCTGCATTCTAACCGCATCCTGGAATTTTCCCTGAATTACCTCAGGCCGATAATGATACCGGTAGAAACGGTGGTCTACCCAGCGTTGAATCGAACGACGCAATGGGGTAAATATTAAAACGATAATGAACGTCGAAATAACAGAAGATAGAATGCTGCGACCGAGCAGCCTTGTAAAAACATAGTCAAAGAAAAGGATCAGGAAAAAATAAACCACCAGCAGAAAGACAGTCAGCACGGTGTAGATCACCGTCCGCCGGATGATCAGATCAATATCCCACATCCGGTAACGAATAATGGCGGTCATAATGGCAAGCGGGAACAGTAAGAGCAGCGGTAGGAACAGCACCGGGTTGAATGGCACGGGCCAGACAAGCTGGGCGACCAGCCACAACCCGATGGGGGTAAAACTCATCACTGCCCCCCACAGCACCAGACGCACTTGCTGGCGCGCTAATGGATTCAGCGATATGCGCAAGCGGCTGGCTTGCACACCAATAAAGGTGAAAAATGCCACACCTAAAAAAATATAAGAGGCACGCCAGGGGTAGATATATCCCCAGGGATTCGCTTCATTAAACAGCTCAATCCAACCCCAGATCGCCAGCAGCGCCGATATCCCGTAGGCAAGCAGCCGCACCTGGGATTGTCGCCGGGTCGCCACGATGCCCTCCGGCAGCACTACCGCCAGCGCAATCACCGCGCCGCCAAGCTGGGCTAACGAGAAAGTCCACAGGGCGTTTCCGAGGTGGGTGGTAGCCAGGTCGAAGAACAAGCCGTTGACAATCGCGGCGTTGGCGCAGAAATAAGCAAAAACCTGGCTTGCCCTCGAACGACTGCGCTCACGCAGAACAAAGATGCCGATGCTTAAGTATATGAGACCGATTCCCCAGGGGAGCCAGAACAAGCGGGCAGCATCATCGCCCGGCAGCGAGCGCATCATGACCAGCTGGTGCTGGAGCTGACTGCCATTCGGCTGGATGGTTTGGATCGTGATCTGCTGGTTGCCCGGTAAGGTAATGATGATCTTGCTGAACTGGCTGGCTGTGTTCACCGGAGTTGTATTGATGGCGATCACGCGCTGCAAATTGCCGTACTTTTCTCCGCCCCAGCCTTCGCCCTTCATCCCGGCGATGACCAGCGATTGTTCCACCATGATCCCCGGAAATGGCTGCCGCACAAAGCGCACAGCCATCAAAAGTGCAGCCAGCAAGGAAAAGGCTGCCACGAATAGCATAACGATCGTAAAAATTCGACCAAAATTTATCTTATTCATGACATTATTGACAATTATAGTCCTTTTTAGGAAAAATTAACTGCGAGTTTCCTTAAATATAAAAAATCTGCCCATCCGGTTGGCACCGCATGAGCAGATACGATCGATTCAGGTTAGCATACATTATCCCGCGCTGGCTTCAGGCGCTTCCGCCTGCTGTGCCTTTTTCCAGGCTGCGATCACATCTTCCTTGCCGAAGATCGTCTCGAAACTGCTTTTATTCAAGCTTGCCATTTCCCACTGCGCGGGATCCAGGACAATGCTGTTCTGGCGGCAATTCTTCACACACTGGGCGCAGAAAGTACAGCGGTCAGCGCTGTAACGGAAGACGAATGCCTTCGCCTTTTTATCATTCACCAGGAACTCGATGGCATCCGAAGGACAATCTTTGACACACAAGCCACATCCCGTGCAAGCCTCCGGATTCCAGATCAGGCGCCCACGATAACGCTCGGGCGGCGCCACGCGGATCTCCGGATAGCGCTGCGTGACCGGGCGCTTGAAGATGCTGTTGACCACATCACTGATCATCGCTACTCTAAACATGTTAAGCCTCCGTAACTACCAACCAAATAATCAAAATTAATATTTGTAGCAATCCCAATAAAGCACCAAAGCGCCAACCTCGCACCACCTGGTCAATTCGAAGGCGGGTGAGCAGAGCTGAAATTACAGACAATATTACGAGCAGGAATACTGTTTTTAAAACGAATTCAAGCGGATTATTCAAACCACCAAGAAAGAAAGCTGCTACCAGGGTTAATCCAACGATCATTTCGACATTTTTACCGAGACGGAATAACGCCAAACCTCGCCCGCTATATTCAGTCAATGCCCCGGCCACAATTTCTGTCTCCGCCTCCGGTGCGTCGAAAGGCGGCAGCTCTAATTTTCCCATTAAGCCAATAAGCGCAATCACAAAGCCGACAGGTTGGATTAATATCAGCCAACGGCTGCTGGCATAAATATTGATTTCAGATATCTGCCAGGTGTTTGCCAGCATGGCTGGACCTAAGAGAGCAAGTAAAAACGGCGCTTCATACGCAAACACCTGTGTCAAGGCTCGCGTGGCGCCGAGTATCGAAAACTGGCTGGCTGTATTCGTCCCCGCCAGACCAATGCACATGGTCATCAAACTCAAGAGGTAAAGGGTAACTACGAGATCGCCAGGAAAGCTGAAAGCCGGCTCAAAGCCTGCTATCGGAACGTAGAGTGCAGCTGTTAATGCGCCTGCAAGTCCGATGATTGGCAATGAAATGAACAACCATCGATTAGCACCCTGTGGCTCTATCTCCTCCTTGCCCAATAACTTAATCACGTCCGCGACAGGTTGGAACCAGCGTGGTCCAACCCGGTTCTGTAGACGGGCTACAACCTTACGTTCCAACCATTCATACGCCATCCCTGAAAGGAGCACAAAGCCCCCACTTGGGAAAATTAGAAATGCACTTATGATTTGTAGAGTCTCCACGATAATCGCTTTCTCTTAAGGTAATCGGTTAATGATTATCGATCATTGCAACTGAAACATGGATCTATGCTCGCAAGGATCAAAGGCACATCTGCCATTTGATGACCCACAACAAGACTGGCAATCGAGGCAAAATTACATATACTTGGAGTTCGGACATGAACTCTTTCTGGTCCCTCTCCACCAGCAGACTTGATGAAATAAAATAATTCTCCGCGTGGAGCCTCGACACGACTAATTGTTTCTCCGGCTGGAATTTTTCTGGGAAAGCGAACCGCCAAATCACCACCCGGTAAATGATCCAGGATAGACAAAATTGCATTATACGTAACGAACAATTCGTTAATGCGGATAACAAATTTTGCCTCTAGATCTCCAGCTGTTTCTCGCACCATGCTAACCAGGTATTGGTTATACCCACCATAAGGAGCCTCAACACGAACATCTCGGGCAACACCAGATGCGCGTGCCATTGGCCCAACTAAACCTAAACGCTCAACTTCATTATTGGTTAAAACCCCAATGCCGCGTGTTCGTTGAAGGAAGGCAGCGTCCTTCGTCACGACATTCAGGTAATGATTGCTTCGATTATCCAAAAATTGGATCCCTTCCCGGATATCTTTTATCAGCACTTCGTTCAGGTCGTACTTCACCCCACCAAGTATATTTACTGAATAATTCACGCGATTACCAGTAATCTTTTCCAGCAGATCCATGACCACTTCCCGGTCTCGCCAGGAGTACATGAATAATGTGTCAAATCCAGCTTCATGCGCAGAAACGCCTAGCCACAACAAGTGGCTGTGAATACGTTCCAACCCTGCAACAAGTACACGAATTGCCTGGGCACGTGGTGGCGCCTCAATACCAGCCAGGCGTTCTACACCATTGCTATACGCATAAGCATGAGAGTGGGAGCAGATCCCACAAATTCGTTCCAACAAATAAAGACATTGAGCCCAATTTCGCGCCTCACATCCTTTTTCAATTCCTCGATGGACGTACCCCAACCGGACAGACGCGCCGGTTACAAGCTCCCCTTCCAAGGAAAATTCAAAATGACCAGGTTCTTTCAATGCCGGATGCTGTGGACCGATTGGAATTATAAATTTCTCATGATTAGATTCATCATCAGTATCATGTACTTTTTTGACATATTCTTCAGAAAGTTCAACGTGAACATAATCCTTCCGCAGTGGATAACTGCCAGCCGGCCAATCATCAGGAAGGAAGAGGCGGCGGGGATCCAAAGTTCCGATAACATTTACCCCAAGCATCTCCATTAGCTCCCGCTCGTATAATGATGCGGACGGAATGAGGTGGCTGATTGTTGGAACATGAGCATCGTTACGGAATATGACTACACGCAATGTTAGGATTTCTGCTCCGCGGCAAAAATGGTAGAGGACTTCCATTCTGCCATCTTCCGGTCCCAAATCCAATCCGGTGATAGCAGATAAATACCCCCACTTCGCATCTATCAATGCCTCAACTGCGGATGTTAAATCTAGCTGGTCAATAATCAGGTCCAACCTGTTTGGTTCAGGTACCACCGCAGCCTTTGCGTAATGCCCAATCGGAGTGTTATTTACAAGTAGAACGATCTCATCAGTCATTTTCAGTTCTCCTAGACCGTTAGTGATTTTTCAACAGGGTTGTCCTTGATTCTCGATTGCACAGTCAAACTGGTAATTAATTTGACCACCCCATCGATAATTGCTTCAGGTCTTGGTGGGCAGCCGGGAACGTAGGCATCGACTGGTATCACTTCATCGATATGCCCGACAATGTTGTAGCAACCTTGAAATACCCCACCTGAAATTGCGCATGATCCGACGGCGACAACAAATTTTGGGTTTGGCATTTGTGCGTATACCCGCAGCAATCTTTCACGTGCCTGTCGGGTTACAGGGCCTGTACATACCAACACATCAGCATGTCGGGGGCTGCCTTGTAATCGAATGCCCAGCCGCTCCAGATCATAACGCGGGGTGAATGTCGCGAGAATCTCAATATCACAGCCATTACATGAACCGCTATTGAAGTGAATTGCCCACAATGAATTGGTTCTTGCCCATGTCAAGAGACCATTTACTGTTCGTTGCACTAATCCCTGTTCCATTTTTTACCTCCAATACTTAACCAAGCATGATTGCAACCAATATTAAAATTAAACCGCTGGTATATGCAATAGACATCCAACTAGGAGATCCAGAGCCTAACATCAACACACCCAGGTGCAGAATTGCGAAAAATAAAGCAATAACAAAAAATGGCTGGTAACCAGGTGCTCCTGCCAGCGTTGGAGGCACTTCTCCTCCTGATACGATCGATGATTTCAAACTGGAGGATTCGCCACGCCCAGCCAGCCAACGACCCAGTGCAGATAAAGCCAGTCCGAGGATTACAAATATTACAAATGCGATAGGCGGCGTCAATAAAATAGATTTCATAATCCTACCTCACCGATAGAATGTAGAAAATAATGCTTGAGCAGCCGGACCGGTGACTCCGTCCACTAAAGATGGCCAGAAACCAAAGACAATAATTCCGCACGCGATCAGCAATAACGGTATAACGATGCGAGACGGTACAGGTCCCCCTTGGGAAACCGCGTCAGACGGCTTCTGCTTATACATTACACTCACTATTGGTGCATAATAAGCCAATGAGAGCACGCTATTGAGGGCAGCAAAAACCACCAGCAGCCCAATTTGCCATTGCCCGGTTTTCATACCTGCCACAAAGATTTGCCATTTCGACATAAATCCGGCGAAAGGTGGTAAACCGCCCAGAGCTAGAAGGGTGATGCTCAGGGATAATGCGACCAATGGGTATTTTTGTGCCGCACCTGCCAGATCGCTAATGTAAAGTGGTGCATGGCGGGATCGTTGTTCACTGTCGCCTACCTGGGGTGTACCCGCCAGTGCAAACATGAATGCGCCAACACCAAAGAAGGCTAACCCTTTCATCAGCCCATGATTGAGCAAATGAAATAAACTTCCCTGGAAACCAACCAGCTGAGCAGCGATCAATGCAGATCCGATGCCAAACAGGATGTAACCCATATGGCTCAGGCTGGAGAAAGCTAGCATTCTCTTTATCAACTTTTGCCTCAATGACATAAAGTTGCCAATGATCAGGTTGAACATCCCTACAACGACCAGTACACCACCCCATATAGCTGGTGAATACCCCGCTCCGTTTGTCCCAGTCAGGGGACCAATACACCGAAGCATTGCGATCAAGCCCATCTCGATCACAACCCCGGATAGCATCGCACTGATGCTGCTGGGTGCTTGGGAATGTGCGTCCGGCAGCCAGGTGTGCAGAGGCACCAATGCCGCCTTTACCCCAAAGCCGATAATAAAAAATCCACCAGCCAACAAAAGAAGCGGTGTCTTTCCAGCTTCCTTTGCTACAACTGCCATATTTACACTTCCAATTTGCATCAAGACTAACGATATTCCCAACAAAACCAATACGGAGCCGGTGGCGCTCTGTACTACATATTTCACACCTGCCTCGAGCGATGCTGGTTCTTTTCGATAAAATACCACCAGTAAATAGGAGCTCACTGCCATCGCTTCAAACCACATCCATAAATTAAACATATCCGCAGCGATGCCAAGCCCAATCATCACTCCGACCATCGCAACCAACATCGCGTAATATTTTTCTTCTCCGACATCATCTCGCATGAGCTCGTGAGAAGATAAAACCGCCAGAGTGCCCAGGCTTAAAATTACAATGGAAACAAGCAAGCTCAACCCATCAAACTTTAAGTCTATCGCATTGGATTTTATGAGAATGGGTCCGGTTTGATTAAAGGACTGCCAGGTCAAGATCAGTGGTATCCATGCCAGAATCAATACCGCGAGAGCTAGCCACCGTGAGAATCTGCAATCAGTGGCCTTGCGAAAATGTATAGGAACCCTCCCCACTAAATATATTAATGGAGCTGATATGAGCGGGATCGCGATGAGCCAGGTGAGAGGTTGGTTATTGAACATATTTCCCTATCCTGCCATCCATACTAACCAGACCATCAAAATGAGAATTCCAGAAATTACGCCCAATAAATTCCAGTTCAGCTCACCGGTTTGTAGTGGTTGGAGGGCTTTCGATATTCCCTGAACTGCAGATATTACCCAGTCATTGACCTTTTCAAATCCAAACTCAGCGCTAGCCGCGCTGTAGATTGGTTGAAGAGAACGCGCAACCGGCTTTAAGCGATTGCGCAAAAGCCATGCCGCTAATCCAAGAGCAATCACACTCAGGGCTACATATGTCAGAGGCGCGGTCATAATTTCAACGATCATCTCGCCGGTGCTCATTTCGGTGATCCCACTCTCTGGAAGTGTGGTGATCATCAGCTCATTGAGCGGACCCGCCAGGAGCCATGATACAAGGGCGCCAAAGGCGAGAGGAATCAGTGCAACACGCATCGCGATGGGTGCATCGTGAGCATGCCCGTGTACCTCAACATTGTTTTCGGCAGTTTTCTCTTCAGCGTAAAACACTTTCCAAATCACCCGCAAGGTGTAATATGCCGTAATTCCGGCTGATAGTAAAGCCAGTGCATATGCCAGTCTGGAGGTTTGCGAAAATCCTAATTCCAGGATCAGCTCTTTGCTCCAAAAACCATTCAGGAAGGGAATTCCCGCTAAGGCTAAACCACCGATAATAAAAACAGCTCGAACAAATGGCATGGTGACAATTCGTTTACCCATCAGTCTCAGGTCGCGGGTACCGATCGTGTGAATAATTGCACCGGCACTCAGAAAAAGCAATGCCTTAAAGATTGCATGATTGAACAGGTGAAACTGACTTGGGAAAACACCCCCTGCACCGATCGCGTAAATCATATATCCCAACTGGCTTATCGTTGAATACGCCAGCACCCTTTTTAAATCTAGCGCAACCGATGCCATCAAACCAGCGATCAGAACAGATATCACACCAACCCAGGTGACAGTCTCTTTCCAATAGGCAACATCAGCAAAAGCTGGGAAAAATCGAGCTAGCAAATAAACCCCTGCGTTTACCATGGTTGCAGCATGGATTAAAGCGCTGACCGGAGTAGGTGCTTCCATCGCATCGGGCAACCAGGTATGGAACGGAAATTGTGCAGATTTTGCCGCGGCTGCTGCAATGAAACCGAAAGCGAGAACGGCGACAATTTCCTTCGGCAGATTTCCCATCATTGACAGGATGATCTTTATTTCGTAGGTTCCCAGATATGAATAAACTATCAACCCTCCGATAAATAGACCAATTCCACCGAGTGAGGTGATTATTAGAGCTTTGATACCGCCTCTAACTGCTTTTGGATCATCGTTATAAAAAGAAATCAAGCCATAAGAGCATAACGCCGTGATTTCCCAAAAGAAGAAAAGAAATAATATACTGCCGCTAAAAACCAGACCTGCCATTGCACCGATGAATAACAACACAAAAAAGTAATAACGTCCCAGGTTTGGATCCCCACGCATGTAGTCAATTGAGAAAATCACTGCCAGACAGCCGATTACTGTCGCAATTATTGCTAGAGGCACAGAAAGTCCATCCGCCACAAATGAAATCTCACCAAAATATGCTCCGGCTGGTATCCCTAACAGAGATTGATTACTTGCAAGAGGCAATAACGCAAGAGCACAAACACCCGCCAGACCTGAGAATATTACCGCTAAGGTATTCTGGAGCCGCGGAGTTTGGGGTCTGGAAAATCTATGCCAACCTGCTATCCAAACAAGGAATGCACCGAGCCACGGGATGAGGATTGTTAGTAAAACCAACGTGGTTTGCATGCGTTATCCTTTCAAAGAGTTCAAATGACTCAAATCCAATGAACCTATCCGCTGGCGTATTGCCACAGCCAAAGCCAGGCCAATGACAGCCACAATCGTATCTGCCACAATAACCGTGACTGCCAGGCTTTGTCCAAGGCTTGGTTGACCGCTAATTTTGCCTGCTAACACGAGGGCGATAACCGCGGCCTTAACCAGCACCTGGAGTGCTGCCACCATCTTGATTAGATTACGGATCACCAGCAATCCGTACAAACCAATGCCAAGCAGACCGACGACAGCTATCAGAATAATATTATCGGTCGTAAGTAAACTATTCATGGTACGTCCTCCAGATATCCGTGGTCTGGCTCTTGGCTACCGGAATCGGCAGGCAAGCTCGGCAGCTCCTCCATGCTTGGGCGCTTCTCCCGGCGCACGCTATCGATACGCCCGCTTTCAGAAAGCAATCCTAACAGTCCCATCACTCCAGAAAAGACCAAAACGATCTGCACGATCACATCCAAACCACGTTGCTGCCACAACATGTGCCGAAAATCAGTCTGGATTGCGAGCTCACTCTCCAATGGTAGTGGATAAAGGTACCACCCAATCAGGAAAATTAATGCAAGCACGAACGCCCATGCCAACCATCGAGGGACTATGGATAGCTCATCAATCGTCACCTGACCAGTGATGCTGAATGCAAACACAAACAATACCGTCACCAAACCAGCGCCAACACTCAACTCGATTGCAGCGACTTCAGGAGCGCCAAGTTTATAAATAAGGATAGAAACCAGGGCGCTCGTTAATGCTAACCATATTGCAGCATTCAACAACCGCGCCGACCTTATCACCGAGTAGGCACAGATTAACAGACAAATAACGACGAATAAATTAAACATTGAACCCGTCCTGGTCGATAATGACCTCAATAGACCAAATCAACATAAGTATAGTACTCTTCTGAAATATACCATCCGATGTTGGTCATATTTTTGTTATTACATTCATCACATATTGTGAATTTATTCACTAATTGAGAAGCAGCAAACTTTCGCAATTCAAGGAGATCTATCATCGATTAGTTGTTTAGGTGAGGAGGATTACTGCATAACCAAAAAACCGCCATCATCTGGCGGTTCTCGTGTGGGCGCTGAGGGGCTCGAACCCCCGACCTCCTCTGTGTAAGAGAGGCGCTCTGACCAACTGAGCTAAGCGCCCAAACAGTCGGCATTATACCACATGCCATTTCATCCCCTCTATAATTCTTACTCAGACATCCTCATTGGCTCAACACAAATATTCGTTAATGCAATGCAATTTTTGCTCTCCTTTACAATTCCAGTTGCATTTAATAATTTGCTATGTTACAATTATGGCAATAATTGAAATTCTTTCATGATAGATTGAGAAGTGTACCCGATCCTGAGCATTAATCAAATTGGAGTGACCTCATGAATTACGAAGATCGTATCCGCCAAGAACGCCCAATGATGTCTAAAAGTTTCGCCAGATTGGCTGACTTTCTGCTGGATTCTTACGTCGAGTCTGCCTTTATGACCGCCAGCGAGCTTGCGCACACCTTGAATCTTGATGCCGCAACCGTTGTCCGCTTTTCGCAAGCCCTGGGTTATTCGGGTTTTCCGCGTTTGCAAAGGGAAATTCGCCAGCGAGTTAAAGAAGATCTGCTCATTCGCCCGGATCTCGCTACCCAAACGACCACGACCACCGGTATCGTGAACGAAGCCATGCAGGATGTTATGCATGCACTCGACCAGACTCGCATGTCGATCGAGATTGCTGCACTCGAGCAGCTTGTCAATGCCCTGGGTCACGCCCGCAGAATTACGATCCTGCCCGAAGGTCCAGCCCAATCTTCTGCGTATTCATTGGTTCTCTACTTAGAGCAAGGCGGTTTTCCGATCTACATCGCTCGCACCAGTATGATCGATCTGGCGAGGACTGTTCACATCGCCACCAACCAGGATCTACTGATCTCGATGGAGGTAGCAGGGTTATCTCCCTACATAGCGCGTGCAATGGAGCAGGCGAAGCTGAAAGGCATCCAGACAGCCGCGATTGTTTCTGCTGCATCACTCCCCTCCGCCCGCTATGCATCCATCGTCGTCTCAGCACAGTCGCACCCTTCTACTGAGGTGGGTATCATTACCCTGGACGCGGTTGTGTACACAATCGCCCGAGTGCTCCACTCGCGTTTCGCTGACCGGTTTGCAGGCACCGAGCAAGCGATCATTGCACTAACCGAACGACTGCAGCTACCCATCGAGTAAATTATGAAATTTGTTCGATTTCAAACCAGGAAAGAACCACCTTTAACCGGCTGGCTTCTAGATGGTGAAGATGCCTCGTCAATTGGCCTCCTGGAAGGCTCAATTTTCGATTCATTCCGTCGCATGGAAGCAGACATTCCTCTCGAATCCGTTCATCTGCTAGCCCCAATCATTCCCAGTAAAATAATCTGCATCGGTCGCAATTATGCTGCGCATGCTCGCGAACACAGTGTCGATGTTCCGGATGTGCCACTGCTATTCTTAAAGCCACCCTCTTCGTTAATTGGACCGGGTGATACGATTTACCTGCCGCCTCAATCCCAGCAGGTCGAACACGAAGGTGAACTTGTAGTGGTCATCGGGCAGAAAGGACGCTGGATACCCCCGGAAGAGGCGAATAATTATATTTTGGGTTATACCATCGGCAACGACGTAACTGCTCGAGACCTCCAACGCCGCGATGGACAATGGACACGCGGCAAGGGTTTTGACACATTTTGCCCGATCGGACCCTGGATCGCGACAGATTTCGACCCATCGGATGCGCTCATCACCTGCCACGTGAATGGTGAAATGCGCCAGATGGCATCCACAAGAGACATGGTTTTCAATATTCGCCAGCTTATCGCCTATGCCTCATCTGTGATGACACTCGAACCAGGAGATCTCCTTTTTACGGGAACTCCTGCCGGGGTGGGACCGTTAACGCCTGGTGATATCGTTGAAATTACGATCGAAGGGTTAGGCATCCTTCGCAACTCAGTTGCCGAAGAGCCCGCGCGTTAACCAATTTTTCTCATGAACCTGGACATTCGTACAGCCATTCAAACCGCGCTTGTACTGAGCATACTTGCTGTCGTAATTCTTGCCTGGCGTGGATATGCGAATATCCGCAATGCACGCCGGATGCCATTCTTTCGAATGCGCAGGATTCAGACCATGCGCGGATGGAGAATGGTTATCATTGCCGTTGTATTAATACTCGTCGCCGTATTTCTCAATACTTTTGCCGAACCCATCGCTTATCAATTTTTTCCTCCGACCTCAACTCTTACATTAACTCCCACAATAACGATCACACCGACGATTACCCTCACGCCAACCATTACCCTCACCCCAACCATTACCCTCACGCCATCGGTAACCGACACTCCTACGATTACCCCAACTCCTTACGTGCCTTTGGCTATATTAAACCAATTCTCCAGCACGGTCACACCCAATCCATCCGCAATATTTTCAGATCTTACAGTGTCGAATGGAATCGATGAAGAATATCGCGCCACGAACCCTAACACCGTTTTCCAAAACCCTGTGGGTCACATGTATGGGTTGTTTTCTTATGACGGAATGGTTCCCGGAGCTCAATGGAGTGCACTATGGTATCGGGGAAATGAGCTGGTTCATTTTGAGACAAAACCCTGGGATGGGGGCTCAGGTGGTCTAGGATATACCGATTGGGAACCAACCCCAGATAAATGGTTGCCCGGAGATTATGAAATTCAAATATTTGTCGGCGAACAGTGGAAGCAATCCGGTATCTTTACTGTGGAAGGCGACCCTCCAACACCGATGCCAACCGAAACGCCAACGCGAACGAGCACACCAACTCGAACGCCAATACCAACCCGAACGCTGCGTCCAACCGCGACCATTACACCCACACGAACACTCCGGCCCACTGCCACCCCGCGACCAACAGCAACTCCAACCCAGACACGAACGCCGACCCCAACGCCGCGCTGAGTTTAATGGGAAAAGGCTTTGGCAATCTCCGCAGCGACCCTGGCATTGTTCAGGAGTAGCGCCAGGTTAGCATTTACGCTTGAGCCTGCAGTGATTTCTGCCATGCGCTGTAACAGGAAAGGCGTAACCTTTTGACCGCGCACCCCCTGCCTGGCTGCATCTTCAAGGGCTTGATCAATGGCGTGCTCCACAACATCCCGGGGTAAAGCCTTATCAGCCGGAGGTGGATTTGCTACCAGTACAGCACTCTGGAATCCCATTTGCCAGTGTGCGAGAGCAATTTGCGCTACGTCTTGAGCAGAATCAGCCCTGACACTTACTGACAGTCCACTTTCGCGCGAATAAAATGCGGGAAACTCGTCAACCTGGTAGCCAGCAACCGGTACAGCCCAGGTTTCAAGATACTCCAAAGTAGCCGGCAGATCCAATATTGCTTTTGCGCCAGCACATACCACAACCATTGGAGTGCGCGCTAATTGAGTCAGATCTGCTGAAATGTCCGTGGCGAGTTTTGCATTATCACCACCAAAGCAGCGATGAACCCCTCCGATGCCGCCAGTGGCGAAGACCTTTATGCCTGCTGCATAAGCAGCCACCATCGTCGCCGCCACGGTCGTTCCACCGCTCCAGTGTTTTGCTATCGCTGGACCAAAATCACGGCTGCTTATTTTATGCAATCCGGAGGTTTTCGAGAGCCACTCCAGCTCATCGCGGTCCAAACCAAGCTTAATATTTCCATCAATCAATGCGACCGTTGCAGGAGTTGCGCCTTCGTCACGTACCTGGCTTTCCATATCCATTGCGAGATTTTGATTTTGAGGGTATGGAAGACCGTGGGTAATGACCGTTGATTCCAAGGCAACGACAGGCAGCATGTTGGATAAAGCCTGATAAACATCGTCGCTCAAAATAATGTTAGGGGTAATTTCATGTGGCATATTAGATCACCAATCTTTCGTAGAGTTTGTCCAAACTAAGCTCAGGAAACACGGCACCCGGGTGTTGTAATGTCAAACTTGCTGCAGTCACGCCGAGTCGAATAGCATCATCCAAAGGAATGTCATTCAGCAACGCGTACACTACTGTGGCGCTTAAAGCATCACCAGCTCCAGTTGGATCGACAATCTCTGTTTTCATCGCTGGGACGAATCCGGCAGTCTCCGAAGTAGCGTAATAAACACCTTGATGTGCCAATGTGAGGATTACTAATTTAATTCCTTTGCTGATCAGCGCACGCGCCGCATCGATCACTTGTCTTCGCTTGCCTGATTCCAGCGGACGTTCGCAAAGAATACATGCTTCAGTCAGGTTTGGGGAGACCATGTAAATCTTATTCAGATATGGAACTAATCGGCTCGCCAGGCTGTCTGAAGTTGGATCGGCTGCCACGGGTGTTCCGGCTCGACGAGCCAGGAAAAAGGCGGTGCGCAGTGCGTCTTTGTTCAAATTTGCATCTACATACACCAGCGACGCTTCTTCAAACAGCTGTTGATGGAGCTTAAGATAGGCAGAAGTGATGGATTTGCTCGCACGCATATCGTCCATCGCGTATTGGAGCTCGCCACGATTATTGACGATTGCCAGATAGGTGTCTGTCGGAAAATCGGGTGACCGGATCACGCAGGATGTGTCCACGCCTACTTCCGTGACATGAGCGATCAGCGCATCCCCTCTATCGTCCGCTCCTATGGCGGATATCAAAGTTACCGGCTGCCCTAATCGGGCGAGGTTTTCTGCCACATTTCGCCCTACCCCACCGAATACAATACGGATTTGGGAGGGATTTGACGTGCCTGGTTGAATCTCGCCCTGAACGCGGCCAATAATATCGACACCTGAGCTGCCAATAACCAGAACCGGCCCTTTTGCCTCCAATGCTATTTCCTGTGGCCTATGCATGACATCTGATTATAACCAATAAATTCGGGATATAATCACCCTGGTTTCGAGTAAATTATCCAATTGGATAAAGTCTTAATTTCCCAAATCTCGATGAACCAACAAGGTGACGGAGGAGTCATGAGTAATTTTCCAGGGAAAGGTGTTGTAGCAGTCGTAAAAACCTCACCCGAAACGATTCTACAAGACATAGAATCTGTGATGAAGCTTGCTGGCGTTCAACAGGCATTGAAACCAGAAATACAAACCGGCTTAAAGATCAATGTCTCCTGGCAGACATGGTATCCGGCATGCTCCACCGCGCCATGGCAGCTGGAGGGTGTGATTAGAGGGCTGAACAATCTTGGCTATACGAATCTTGTTGGCGTCCACAATGACACCGTAGTAGTTGACACGTCAGATGCAGAGCGAAACAACAAACACCGCGTGGTCACAGATCAAGCCGAAGTACCCGTGCCTTTACCTTTATAACCAGGATTTTGATTGGGTTGAATATGTCCCCAAGCGACCTTTCTTAGTGCTTGACAAAGTATATCCACAAGGTGTTTACATCCCAAAAGCTTTGGTCGGGATGAATATGATTCACCTTCCGACGGTAAAAACCCATGTCTTCACCACTATCACAGGCGCGATGAAAAATGCTTTCGGCGGTCTATTACATCGGAATCGCCACTGGACACATTCAGTGATCCACGACACCCTGGTAGATTTACTTATGATCCAGCAGGACATTCACCCTGGCTTGTTTGCCGTGATGGATGGGACATTCGCCGGCGATGGGCCTGGTCCACGCGCCATGCGCTGGCACGAAAAAGATATTCTTCTCGCCTCGGCTGATCAGGTGGCAATTGACGCGGTCTCAGCCAAACTCCAGGGTTTTAACCCAATGGACATACGCTTTATTCGCCTTGCTCACGACATGGATCTGGGTATTGGTGATCCTCGCCAGATTGAAATTGTTGGATACGATATTGAGCAGGAAGCCCCGTGGAATTTCATCCAGGAGGACACACTGGCGAGCAGGGGTCAAAAGCTCATTTATCATGGACCGCTCAAGCCATTCGAAAAGATCTTACTCCAGAGTCCATTGGTGCCATGGTCGTACTTCGCCAGTAATTTCTACCATAATGTCTATTGGTATCCATTCGTCGGACGAAAGCGAGTTCATGCAGCCCTGGAGACAAAGTGGGGCAGGATGTTCCAGTCATATGGCGACGGAACGGTTGTGATGCCTGGGATGGAACCCAAGACGGTTGTCCAGGCTTCGTTGGGCATCGCGGCAGCAACAATGCTTGCAGCCAGCGTGCTCTATATGCTCCGCCGAAGATCAAAAGCCTAGATGAGCTCAAGCCGACTGCGAGTTGAGTTCCATTGTCACACCTGTATATCGAAGGATAGTTTAACGCGCCCGAAAGACCTTGTGGCAGCCGCCCGAAAAAAAGGGATCGATAGGTTAATTGTCACCGACCACAATTCCATCCAGGGAGCTCTCGAAGCGAAGGCAATCGATCCAAAATTGATCATCATTGGGGAAGAAATAATGACTTGCTCAGGCGAGTTATTAGCTGCTTTTGTTCAAGAAGAAATACCGGCAGGACTGGAAGCGAAAGAAGCGATCGCTCGCCTGAGACAGCAAGGTGCGTTTATTAGTGTTTCGCATCCATTCGACAAAATGCGCAGCGGTCATTGGTCAGAGCCGGACCTTCTCGACATTCATCAGCTTGTGGATGCGATCGAGGTATTCAACGCGCGCTGTATACAGGGCATATACAATACCCAAGCGCAAGAGTTCGCATCAAGATATGATCTTGCGGGTACGGCTGGCTCCGACGCACATGCACTATTCGAGTTAGGAAGAGCCACACTATTAATACCCGAATTTACGAGCGCAGCCGAGTTACGCCAAAATATTCGAATGAGTGAGGCAGTTGTTCGCAGCTCCCCTGCCTGGGTCCATCTATTTTCCAGGTATGCAAGCTTTCGAAAGGAAATAAAAAACCATTAATTTACAAAAATTATATATGCTTAATATTTCATTAGGATTAGAATATCAGAATATATATTAATTCTATATATAATAAATAAGTCATCCACTCATCTGCCATTCATCAAGAAAGGAATCGTCTATGTGGTACTACGTACAAAATAACCAGCGCTTCGGTCCATTTGATGAAGCAACCATCCAAAATCTGGTACAAAACCAAACCATCAACGCAAACACGCTTGTCTGGCAAGATGGCATGGCAGATTGGATGCCGTTACAGGCAACAGCCCTGGGAAGCCAGCTCCCGGCTTTTACCCCTCCGCCGTCGTACGCACCTGTCGTCCCGGCAACCCCAGGTTATGCTGCAGCCGCTCCTTACGGCAGTTATCCACAACCTCAATACGGTCTGTATAAACTCCCGGCAGATCAAATCAAGGGTTTGAACGATCTGTTTCAATGGTCCTGGATCTTGATGATCGTTGCAATTCCGACGTCCTTCATTGTCATCGGCATATTTGCAGCGATTGCATCCATGGTGCTTTTATATATGCTGCTCTACCGCTACTGGGAAATCATCCAGGATGGATATCACCGCGCCACACCAGGCCAGGCAGTTGGCTTTATGTTTATCCCATTCTTCAATTTTTACTGGGTTTTCCAGGCGGTAAAAGGTCTGGCAGAAGACATGAACCGCTACACCCAGGAGAGAGGAATTGCAGCTCCGCAGGCGAATACCGGGTTGGCGCTGGCTTACTGCATCTTGATCTGCGTAAGCATCATCCCGTATGTGAATTTTGTTAGCGGCACCGCTGCCCTGATCATAATGTTCATCCTGTGGTCAAACTTCAAGGAAGTAGCATCTGCGATCTGGCGGTCTCGCGTATAATTAAATAAGCAGCGGATTGGTGAATAATTAGCCCTTGACCAATCGAGTAAACTGCTTAAAATGGTTCTGGGGGGCTGTGGCGGAACTAGGCAGACGCAGGGGACTTAAAATCCTCCGGTACGGGAGTACCTTGTGGGTTCGATTCCCACCGGCCCCATTATTAAAGAACCAAGGTTCCGTGGTTAGTTTCTCCACGGAACCTTAATTTTGGCTGGTTGCATTGAAAATGAGTATCTCTCCAAAGATTGTCTTCATGGGTTCGCCTGGATTTGCGGTCCCAAGTTTACGCCTCCTGGCTGCTCAATATCAAATTACCGGAGTAGTCACCCAGCCTGACCGGCCTGCGGGTCGAGGTCGCGCCCTGACACCGCCACCGGTTAAGCTTGTCTGCGACGAGCTTGGTCTGCCAATCATCCAACCTCAACGCCTGAAGGAGCCGGATGCCATAAACAGAATAATTTCCTGGGCACCGGATTTGATTGTCGTCGCAGCCTTCGGGCAGATCTTACGTCCGATAATCCTCGATTTGCCGCAGTTTGGCTGCATAAACGTGCACGGCTCGCTGCTACCGCGCTGGCGCGGCGCCGCGCCTATCCAGGCTGCTATAAGGTATGGTGACCACCAGACTGGGATCACCATCATGCGCATGGATCCTGGGGTCGATACCGGACCGATTCTCACTCAACAAGCTGAAATCATCCAACCAAGTGATACCGCAGAGTCGTTAGGCAACCGGCTTGCTAATATTGGAGCCGAGCTGCTACTGGCAACCATCCCAGGTTATCTCAATGGGGAAATACAGCCACGCCTGCAGGATGAGGAAAAAGCAACCTATGCACCGATGCTTGAGAAAAAGAACGGACTCTTAGACTTCCATTTGTCCGCAGAAGAATTGGAGCGCATGGTCCGCGCATACAATCCCTGGCCTGGTACCTTTTTTATATTTCAGGATTTACCAATTAAGGTTCACAATGCCTCTGTTATACCCCTAAAAATTCAAGCCCAACCGGGTAAATTCATGGTATGGGAAGCCAGCCCTGTGATTGCAACACAACATGGCTTGCTGAGATTGGACGAAGTCCAGCCGGCAGGGAAAAAGATCATGTCAGGGATGGCGTTCCTGCAAGGAGTCAGATCATGGGAGAGCTGATTGCCCAAGCCGATTCCACACCTGTGCAGGAAAACCTGGATGTATTTCACATCACACTGCTTCGGCATGGTGAATCGGAAGGGAACATCAACGGCTTTATCCAGGGACAGCGTGATCTACCGCTGACGGAAAAAGGGATCGAGCAGGCAAATTTACTAGCCCGTACCTGGCTAAAATCGGATGTCAGGTTCGATCTGATTATTTCAAGCCCGCTCAGCAGAACACGCAATACTGCCGAAACAATCAGGGCAGCGCTGCGAATACCATTGATATTTGATGACCGATTGATCGAACGCGGTTTTGGACAAATTGAGGGGCGGGATATTAAAGAAATCATGGCAAATAATCCCCCTGACTTTAACCAACCATATATCAAACCTGGTGTGGATGGTGAGAGCCTGGTTGAAGTATTCAACCGTGCCGGTCTCTTCTTACAAACCCTTCTGCAACGACCAGCGGGGAGGTACCTGATTGTCTCACATGGCGCATTTTTAAACATGCTGCTCTATGTCATATTTGGGATTACGCCGCACAATAATCCAAGAACAGTGCGTTTCAATTTTGGGAACACTGCCTATGCAAATTTTGCTTTCGATCCCCGCCACCACCAATGGCGATTGCTCGAATTTAACAATCATTGCCATCTAAACGGAAATCTGTGATCTTGCATGGTTGATAAGCTGAGAATATTATCGTTCGGAGCTGGAGCAATCGGCGGATATATTGGTGGCAGCCTGAGTTTGTCGGGTCATCAGGTGATCTTTTTAGAACGCTCCGAGGTTTCCAAAAAACTCAAAGCCACCGGCTTCGAGCTGCAGCTGCCCGATGGCTTACATCGCATTGCGAATCCGCTGCTCGTGGATCATCTGGAGCAAGCCTTCGCTTTTGGTCCTTTTGATGCCGCTCTTGTGGCTGTTAAATCTTATGATACCCAGGCTCTCATCGATACACTAACTCCGTTTCACGACCAATTGCCAGCTTTGGTTTGTCTTCAGAACGGGGTCGATAACGAACCTTTACTGGGAAGCGCGTTCGGGAACCATCAGGTGATCCCGGCAACAGTAACGAGCTCCATAGGAAAACCATCTCCGAATACCATTGCAGTTGAACGGCTGCGCGGCGTCGGGATTGGCGCTGGACACCGATTATCCGAATCCCTCGTATCAGCGATGTGCGAAGCCGGACTGAATGCCAGGTTATATTCAAATTCATCATCCATGAAATGGTCTAAATTATTGACCAACCTGCCTGGTAATGCACTTTCAGCAATCCTCGACATGTCTCCCGCTGAAATATTCGCACATCCTGGGCTTTATCAATTAGAAATAAATCAGCTCCGAGAATGTCTGAAAGTTATGGATGCGCAATCCATTCCTATCGTTGACCTGCCGGGAACGCCTGTCCGCTTGCTCGCGCTAGGAATCCGCGCCCCTTCCGGACTCTCCCGAAAACTTTTGCCCCGCGCCATTGGTGGCGGGCGTGGGGCAAAAATGCCGTCGTTTCATATCGATCTTTACAGCGGAAGGCAGAAAAGTGAGGTCGCTTACTTAAACGGCGCAGTGGTCAAGTACGGAGAGCAGTTCGGCATCCCCACCCCGGTGAACCGCCGACTGACCAGAATCCTGCTTGATTTAACGAGCGGGCAGTTACCCCTTGACACCTATCGCCGGCAACCTGATAAGCTACTTAACCACCCCGTAGAAGAGCGGTAAAGGCTCGACAGGCGAGTCCGAAAACTGGCAGGCATGCGGAAGTGAGGCTAAAGCAGCGTCCAATCGCTCAGATTGATTTGCATAGACCGTGAATAGCGGTTCTCCAGGCTCAACCCGCGCGCCGACTTTATGATGAACCCGGATCCCAACGGCGTGATCCACCGGGTCACCTTTTTTCAGCCGCCCTGCCCCTAACAAAACCGAAGCCTCTCCTACAATCCGAGCATTTACTGAAGCCAAATACCCGGCTTGAGGCGACCTGATTACCTCCACGATGCTGGCATTTGGCAGAAGCTCCGGGTTATCGATGAAGGTTACATCACCCCCCTGGGCTGATACCAATTGTCGAAACTTTTCCCATGCAGATCCATTCTCAAGGGCTTGCTCTGCCATCCTCCGACCGGCGTATTCGTCCCTGGCTTTTCCACCTAATGCCAGCATCCATCCCGCGACGACTAAGCAATGTTCTCGAAAATCATCCGGACCAAGCCCATGCAAGGTTTCAATTGCCTCACGTAATTCCAACGCATTACCGACCATCTCGCCCAGAGGCTGGTTCATGTCGGATAACAATGCTACCGCTTTTCTTCCTGCCAGCCGGGCAATCGACACGAGCTGAGCAGATAAATTGCGCGCATCATCCAGGGTCTCCATAAAAGCGCCTACTCCGGTCTTGACGTCCAGGACGATCGCCTGCGCGCCAGCCGCTATTTTCTTGCTCATGACAGAGGATGCGATCAGGGGTATAGATTGGACGGTTCCGGTAACATCCCGCAGGGCATATAGCTTACCGTCAGCCGGCGCTAAGTCAGCGCTCTGACCTGTCAGCACCAGACCGATTTCCTTTAATTGGTGAATGAATTCATCGGTGGTTAAATTCGTACGGTATCCAGGGATGGATTCCAGCTTGTCAATTGTGCCACCGGAGAATCCCAGGCCGCGCCCCGACATTTTCCCGACGGGCAAGCCACATGCAGCGACTAAAGGCTCAGTTACTAAGGTTGTTTTATCACCCACCCCGCCAGTTGAGTGTTTATCAACCACTACAGGTGCGATACCAGACAAATCCAGCACCTTTCCCGACTGAGCCATCGCTAAGGTCAGGTCGGTTGTCTCCCGCGGCGTCATTCCATTCAACAGTACTGCCATCGCCCAGGCAGCCGCCTGGTAATCGGGTATCTCGCCAGAAGCATAGCCCTGGATAAAGAAATTGATTTCTTCGGAGCTCAGCTCACCGCGATCTCGCTTTTTTTCAATGACGTCAACTGCACGCATTTTTCCTCCTAACTAAATAATGAACATTGCATCGCCAAATGAATAAAATCGATATCCATACCGAATGGCTTGCTGGTATGCATCCAATATTTTTTCTCGTCCCGCAAAGGCGCTAACAAGCATGAGCAAAGTTGATCGTGGTAGATGAAAGTTAGTGATCAACCCATCCACGATTTGAAAATTGTATCCTGGGAGGATAAAAAGCCGGGTATCACCTTCATATTCCTGGATTTCCCCTCCAGGGAGTGTATTACGAGCAGCGCTCTCCAGCGTGCGCACGCTGGTGGTTCCTACGGCGATGATGCGCCTGCCATGTATTCTGGCTTGCCGGATGGCCGCAGCCGTTTCAGAGGACACCTGGCACCACTCGCTGTGGATGAGATGCTCTGCCGGATCGACTTCTTTCACCGGAGCGAAAGTGTCCAGCCCTACGTGCAGGAGCACCCGGGCGATTCGGATGCCCTGCTCTTCTAGCTGTGTGAGCAACGGCTGGGTGAAATGCAGCCCAGCAGTCGGCGCCGCCGCCGAGCCGTCCACACGCGCATAGATGGTCTGGTAGCGCTGACCATTCTCCAGCGGGGTATGAATGTAGGGCGGCAGCGGGGTGTGCCCTGCTTGCTCGATGAAGTTGCCCACCGGTGCATCGAAAGCGACCAACCGTTGAGCGCCATCCATTACCTTGACGATCTCTGCCTTTGGACCGCCTTCCACTTGCAGCCTGCGCCCGACCGCCATTCCTTGACCACCTACCATCACCTCCCAGGTTTTTTCATCGTGAGATCGTAACAGCAAGAGCTCTACACGACCACCACCTGGAAGTTTATTTGCATATATCCGGGCTGGGATCACCCGGGTTTCATTTAACACTAATACATCCCCAGGCTGCAGGTAATCACCAATTTTGTGAAAATAAGTGTGTATCAACGCACCGGTCGATCGATTCAGCACCAGCAGGCGCGACTTATCACGCAGTTCTAGCGGTGTTTGAGCGATGCACTCGAGCGGCAGGTGGTAGTCGAAGTCGCTGGTTTTCATACTATCAACGAATGATTAAGGTCTGAACCATTTAACCATCAGGTTCAAGATAACCGTGAGTAAAATCGAGAGCACCAATGATGCACCCAGAGCTATCACGCATGTACCAGCACCTGTATTAATATGAATATTGCCAGGAAGATTACCAAATCGCATGCCAGAACGTCCCAGGTAATAAATAAAGGCGCCAACAATCAGGAGGGCGCCTCCAGCAAGCATAATCATCTTTCCGGTGGATTCCATTTTAAAATAGCTTTGCCTGATTCTCTTTGTTATATATCAGCCTCAAGTGGTCGTATGCAGAGCGGGTTGCCACGCGCCCCTGAGGCGTTCGCTCTAAGAAGCCTAACTGCAGCAAGTAAGGTTCTACCACATCCATGATTGTCTCTGGTTCTTCGCTCAAGGAGGCGGAAATGGTATTTAATCCGACCGGTCCACCGCTGTATTTTTCGATAATGGTTTTCAAGACACGCCGGTCCAGGTCATCCAGCCCCAGCGGATCCACGTCAAGCAGATCCAGCGCTTCCTGCGATACTGAGCGCGTGATGGTGCCATCGGCGCGCACTTCGGCGTAATCGCGCACGCGGCGCAGCAGGCGCAACGCCACACGCGGCGTGCCGCGACCGCGCCGGGCGATCTCGTCGAGGCCCTCGGCATCGGTCTTGACACCCATGACCTTGCTGGCGCGCTCGACGATCTGGCGCATTGCCGGGAGCTCATAGAAGTTCAGCCGGTAGACAGCTCCAAACCGTGCGCGCAGCGGCGCGGTCACCAGCGCCAGGCGCGTCGTTGCTCCGATTACAGTGAATCTTGGGAGTTTGAGCCGGATCGACCTCGCTGAAGGACCCTTGCCAATGATGATATCCAGTGCGAAATCTTCCATTGCAGGATAGAGCACTTCTTCAATCGCCCTGCCTAAACGATGCACCTCGTCAATAAAAAGAATGTCTCCGGCGCGCAAATTGGTTAAGATTGCCGCCAGATCACCCGGTCGCTCGATGGCGGGTCCAGCAGTTATCTTGATATTGACCCCCATCTCATTTGCCAGAATGTGTGCGAGGGTGGTTTTACCCAGGCCGGGTGGACCATAAAACATGACATGGTCTAATGGCTCGCCGCGCGACCGGGCAGCGGAGATCAATATTTGCAAATTCTCCTTAACACGATCTTGACCGATCAGGTCAGACATATTTTTTGGCCGGATCGTAGTATCCAAGCGGTCCTCAGCCTGGGGTAATGGATTCATAATTCTATCGTTAGGTTCTTGCATAAGAAAAATTATAACATAGCGGTCATTTTTTACTCCGCGCTAACAGGCGCGATTGAGGCTTAAGAGTATAATTTATTTACCATCAAGGAGTAGCCATGTCTAATCTCTTTCCTTCACCCCATCCGTTGGTAGCCCATAAACTCAGCCGATTACGCAGCGTGACCACCGATCCTAAAAAATTTCGCGAGCTGGTCAGAGAAATTGCTGCGTTAATCACCTATGAAGCCACATCTGATCTTCAAACCGAACCGGTTTCTATTCAGACCCCAATGATGTCCACCCAAGGTAAACAGCTCAGGGAGAAGATTGGACTCGTCCCAATATTACGAGCGGGTTTAGGCATGGTGGAGGGTGTTTGGGAGCTAATGCCGACAGCAGAAGTGTGGCACATCGGCATTTATCGAGACCATGCAACGCTCAAACCGGTTGAATATTACAATAAATTGCCCATCGAGCCGCGTGTTTCGGTATGCCTGGTCCTGGACCCGATGTTAGCGACAGGCGGCTCAGCAGTAGCTACAATAGATATCCTAAAACGCTGGGGGGTGACCAGGATTAAATTTGTCGGCCTGATCGGTGCTCCAGAAGGTATTCAGAACCTGCAAACCCACCATCCCGAAGTACCAATCTATCTCGCCGCAGTCGACGAGCGATTAAACGAGCATGGATATATTTTGCCCGGACTGGGTGACGCTGGCGATCGACAATTTGGAACCGGATAAGGGGAATTGGATGATACCAAAACAGATAGGACGCTACATCGTACAATCGGAGCTCGGACGCGGTGGGATGGCAACCGTTTATCTTGCCCGAGATCCAAATTTTGATCGCGAGGTTGCGATCAAGGTGCTGCCGGAGGTATTCTTACACGAGCCCCAATTCCGCACGCGTTTTGAAAGGGAAGCAAAAACCATCGCCATGCTCGAACACCCGGCGATTGTCCCGGTTTATGATTTCGGCGAGGTGAATGACCAGCCATATATTGTCATGCGCTACATGGCGGGCGGCACCCTGGCTGATCGCATTGAACGAGGACCGCTATCCCTCGATGAGGTTTCTCGTCTCATCACACGTCTGGCGCCAGCGCTCGACGCTGCACATGCCCATGGAATAATCCACCGCGATCTGAAACCTGGCAACATCTTATATGATCAGTACGGGAATGCTTTCTTATCAGATTTCGGCATCGCACATCTGGCTGCAGAAGGATTAACCACCCTCACCAGTGGAATGGCAATAGGTACACCTGCTTATATGAGTCCCGAACAGATTCAAGGGGATAAGAAGATTGATGGCAGAAGCGATCTGTATTCACTTGGTACGATGGTTTACGAAATGCTCACCGGGCAGATGCCTTTCCAATCAGATACACCTGCCCAGATGATGATGATGCATATTTTGCAACCGGCGCCGCGAATTCTGGATGCACGCGCAGACTTGCCCCCTTCATGCAATTTCATTATCACCAAGGCAATGGCAAAAAACCCTTCGGATAGATATTCCACCAGCGGAGAGTTAGCCGCTGCCTTGCAAATGGCAGCCTTCAACGAACCCGCTGCTACACCCGCAATCGCGATGGCAGTAAACCCACCCGGTAGTCCGGTAGTCGCCGCAACAGTCGCAGTAAGCAATCCCGCCACCCCAATTCCACAGGGGATATATGCTGGTAGCCCCACGAGCCCACCTCCGGGTGGAATGACCTTGCCACAGCCAGCAGTGAAAACCAGTCGAGGCATACCTTCCTGGTTGATTGTCCTCGTGCTGGTGCTGTTATTAGCAGCAGCGGGGATCGGATATCTCGGTTACAAAGGGTTTGGGCCTCTGGCAATGTTAACCCCCGTGGAGAAGGAAGAGGAAGCTGTCCAATCTGATGCGTTAGAGAGCACCGCCATCCAACCCACCTCCTTACCAACGGCAGCAGAATCATTAGCCGCGCCTGTTGAGGAACAGTTAACCCCTGCATCCAACACCCAGGCTACTTTGGCGATTAGTGAAATTACACCTACGGCAATTCTTGCTGCTGCCATTCAACCTTCAGCAACAATTGAGATCATCATTTCACCAACGGAACCGCCTCCCGCGACTCCTACGCAAGCAATCCTGCCTACACCCGAACCGAGCCCGACCCAGGCGCTTGCCGGACCGGTGATTGGTGGCGCAGATAAACTTGCGTATATCAATGGAAAAGAAATATTCATCGCCAACCTGGATGGCACTGGCTTATCCCAGCTCACCAGCGACCAATCCGCGAAATCCAATCTGCAGTGGTCGCCCGACGGGCAATCGGTCCATTACATTTCTGGAAAATGCATCAATGAAGTAAATATCGAGACGAATGTAATCCGGCAGGTTGTCTGTTTTAATTCTGCAGATACTGTGAGTGCTTTCCAAATCTCTCCAGATGGTCAACAGGTGATCATATCGATAGACAATCAGATGTATATTGTTGCCTACAATCTCGAACATCTCAGCCAGATTACAAGCCGCAACCAGCTTAAAAACATGGCTGCCTGTGCTGATTGGGCGCCATACACTCGAAATCTAGTACGAGATGCGCGCTGGTCGAGAGACGGGAAGACACTGGCAATCCTTATGATTGCAAACTTGGGGAACGGCATTCGCGGAGATGCGATCCAGGTCATCGATCTCACCTATTGTGTCCCGAACCCTCATATCTACGACAATTTTCCGCACCCCAGGTTCGATATGGAAGGATATGACGAAAATCCAGTCATTCAGAACTTCGGATACGATGGAATAAATATTTATGCCCTGAACAGTTTTGTGCGCAATGACGGCTTCGGTGATATGTACATCTATAATAGCGAGCTCTATAAAGCATATCCTGATGTCAATCCGGTCGACGGAAAGTGCTGTTATCGCGACACTTCATTCAGCCCGGATGGCAGTTATCTGATCTTCGCATTTCAAGATTATGGGCAAGGGATCAACAGCCAGACTTACCTTTACCTGATTCCCTATGGACAGGTCGGCTCAGGAATGTCTGTCGAGCCGCTAAATTTACCAGCTATTCTGGATCCCAGGGAACGCCCGATACCGGTGCTCAGACCGGCAAAGTAGAGAGTTAATACTCAATTACGGGCTTTCTTGACCAATTAAACCCTGCTGGAGCGCCTTACTAACCGCCTCTGCCCTATTCGCCGCTTCGAGCTTTTCTAGAATGTGGCGAACATGGGTTTTAACCGTGTTTTCAGAGATAAACAACCCATCGGCTATTTGAGCAGTCGTGAATCCTGCAGCCAGGCGGTCTAATACTTCCAATTCCCGGCCGCTCAGACCGCTTTCAGTGATTCGCTCCGGATCACTGCTGATTGCTTTAAAAACCCGGCGGGTTACCTGTGGTGATAATACTGAGTTGCCTTGGCTGACCGCGATGATCGCTTTTCGTAAATCCTCTGGCTCAGAATTTTTAAGCAAGTATCCATCGGCGCCATTCGCAATTGCGCCAAACAAATCATCATCATTCTTGGAAATTGTCAGCATGATGACTTTACAGGTTTCGCTTCTCTTAAGTAATTTAACGGTCTCTACGCCGCCTATCCCTGCCATGTTGACATCCAGCAGAACAATATCAGGATGGACACGATGCACCACTTCGATGGCTGCCAATCCATCAGCGGCATCACCAATGACCTGGAATTCAGGCAAATCATTCAACAGGCTGATCAATCCAGCCCTGAATAAAGCATGATCATCAACAACCACCAGGCTAATCTTGCCCATCTTCAAGCCTCCTGTCCGAGCTTCCATGTATAAGGCAGCCGCAACTTTATGGTTGTGCCTTCATTCGGTGCACTAATTACCTGGAAATCGGCTCCGATTAACTCAGATCTTTCTCGCATTCCTCGTAATCCATGCTGTGATCCACTTCTTACATCTTCCGGAGAAAAACCGATACCATTATCATGAATTTCGAAGAGCACATCACCCGCGAACTCATAACAGTCTATCCACACCGCCTGTGCCTGGGCATGTTTTCGAATGTTACTGAAGGCTTCCTGAACAATACGTATAAGCTGCGCCTGAATTTCCACGGGCAAAACCTGATCTAAATCAAACTTTCGAATCTGGATATTCATCTGGTAATCATTCTTGAATTCGTCAACCGTGGTTTCCAACCAACCGTATAATCCCGCTTCATTTGGTTCAATTCGAAGTCCGTCTATCGCGATACGAGCCTCATGATAGGCCTCACTCAAAGTCGTGTAATACAATTCCATGCCTGCACGCAGGCGTTCGATATCCAAATTTTCCAGCGAGCTGCGCATTTGGGCTGCCTGGAGCTTCAGAAATCCCAGAGTTTGCGCCAGCCCATCGTGGATTTCGCGCGCCAATCGCTTGCGCTCCGCTATCATCGTGTGATATTCGAGCTCGCGCATCAACCTCTGATTCTGAATTGCCAGTGCGATCTGGATGGCAACCGTGTGGATCAAGGACATCTGACGCTGGTTGAATGGCTCGCTGCGACGCGCACCGATGAGTATTGCGCCGATCTTCTCCTGCTCAGAAGTAATCAAGGGGATCGCTGCGATAGTAAGCAAATCATCTTCGATGGTAAGATAATCGTCTGGCTTTCCAAACACAGTGGGTACACCCGAAACCCTGGTGTTCACCAGAACGCTGTGGATCACATCTTCCAGGCCAATTGGAGTGGCACCAATAGACAGGTCAATGGAATCTGTATGCTGCCCGCCAGAGCTGGATTGCAATACAGCGAAATCTGCTTCCAGGCTTTCTATCACACTATGCAGTAACTTGCCCAGCAGCCCTTCCAAATCGGTCTGCTGTCTGACCGCCTGAATCTGTCTGAGTGTATCTAATTCTTTGCGGCGCAAGGCGACACTTTCGATCGCCAGAGCTGTGACATCGACCAGTGCACCAAGGAAGAGCCTGGTCGAGTTATCCATCTGGACTGGCTTATCAAAATACAGGTTGATAATGCCGTATTCCCGCTCCCCCCGGCGCACAGGCAGGCAGGTGATCAGATCTGTCTGATGAATGGAGCCTTTGAGCAAAGAACACTCACTCACCAGGTGACCGTACTGTTTACATGCACCGCAGCGATCGCGTGTCTCCGGTGAGCCAAGGAATTCCATCCAGGAGGACAGCGTCAGGCTGGGAACGTCTCCGAACGGCAGCATGTTCAAAGGCTGGCTGTTTTCGTCGATGGGGACAAATGTTGCCCCTACCGCACCGACCAGTTCGATGGCGATCGGCATCACCAGCTCGGTGATCTGTGTTTCAGTGGAGGCTTCAAGCAATCCCCCACCCAGGCGGGAGATCGCCTCGAGCCGCTGAGCAGTATTCTCCGACCTTAACTCGACTGCAAGATTTTTCAATCGTAACTGCTCTCGCTGGTCGTACAGCTCTGCCATGCGAGAGAAAATCAGGTAGATCAGCAAGCCGCCGATTATTAAGAAAAAACCCAGCAGGATCAAGTTTTGTGTTGACCTGCCGCCAATCCATTCCTGTCTGGATAGCATATCCAGAAATAAAATCAATACCGTGACTAATAGCATCGCCCACGGTAACCAGGGCTTTCTGGATATCTGCTTCAATCCAGAAAGGAAATCTTTCAAGGCTGAAGGCTCCGAATATATCCGACGATCTGCCAGATCTCCTCTTCGGAGAGCAGCGTTTTCCAGGAAGGCATGGAAGAATTGAACGGCGCCATGTTCCCGCCTTCGGAAATCCGCCAGGCCAGGTAGGCATCACTCAGCTCCGGGCTGGTCGTTGCCAGTGGATCCGGTTTCGGATTCAGGGCGGTTGCAGCCGGTCCATCTCCCATTCCGGTTTCACCGTGGCACGAGGCGCAATTGATCTGGTACTTGGTCATCCCTGTCTCCAGGTCAGCAGCCGATAGTTTCGGGCTGACTTTATCGGCGTACTCTGCCGGGGGCTGGGGACGATCAAGCGAGGTGGAAGGCGAAGTTGCTGTCTCCTGGTTGCTGCATCCCACAATGATAATTGCACACACAATAAGAGCTGTTATCGTCAAGATTTTTTTCATTATCATCGCCTCCGTAAAGGTTTATTTTCTTTAATTTGTGATATTTTTTAACAGATTGCCGGAATATTATAATCCAGAGAATTCTAATTAATAAAAGCGGCGATCGTCTCGCCGCCCGTTGTTAATCGTGCCTTTCACCAGAAAATCTGGGTACCAGAATACAGACTGCCTGCTGGCTTCTGATCCGATTGGTTATGGTGCCGATATTTCACCCGTTTGCAGATCGAGTATCTCTTGTTCTCCATTGATCGAGATCAAGACCTGCTCTGGCGCAATCCAATCGATGATGGAGATGGCTTGAATTTCGCCCTCCAATAATGTCCTAACCTTGTTGGCTCGCAAATCCACATGACGGAGAGACACCCCAGTGGGGAAGCAGGCATCACCATAAGAGATGATGAATATGGCACTTTGTCCATCCGGCGACCAGGTAAAGTCACCTGCAAACCAGCTATCTAAACCTGCGGGTAAATCGAAGCTGACACGTTGCTCGTTTTGCGCAGTCAGGTCAAAGATACCCACATCAGCCGCCTGGTGGTCGTAATAGATTACTTTTGTGGAGTCAGGTGAGAGCGCCATCCCGCCTGTCCAGGTTATCGGGAAGGAATGTATTGCCCCTGTATCAAGATCAACCTGCCGCAAATCTTGCTGAAAGCCTCCAACCGGCGGGCATCCATCGGGGATAATCTGATCGTAGTAATACGCATATCTGCCATCGGCAGACCAGGCCAGCAGGCTCGTAAGCGGATAACCTAATCCCTGCTCAGTCCATTTCTGCTCCAGGACCCAGGGTTTATCTTGATTAGCGCAGGTTACGGTAACATACGTGAAGAATTGGTTAGCGTACTTATCATTTATTTCATCAGATGGACTGGCTACGATGCGCTTCCATTCACAATTCCCGTTGGGTGAGTACTCATGAGCTTGGTCAATCGAGAGCTCCGTAAGCACGATTTCGGCAATATCCAGGGGATCGAGAGTCGCTGATGGAGCAGGCTGAACTTTTTCTGGTACGCCGGGTGTTTCCGTGTTTATAGAACCTGGATTGGAGACTTGTGTTCCCTGCAAGATTGATGCTGGACTTGATGAATTTGTCGCTAGAGGTGTGGTTATCGCTTCCTGGCAGGCAGACAGAAATTGAAACACGAGTATCATACAGATTATTCGCAGTTTTATCATCTATCTACACCTGCATTAATCAGGCCTCAGACCCGACAGCAGGTATGCAACCTGAGGCTGGTTAAGTCATGCAGTTAAATCCGCAAGAATTTGCCGGCTGTGACCATCGGGTTTGACATTTTCATAAACACGGATGATATTTCCATCCGCGCCAATCAGGAAAGTCGTGCGATAGACGCCATCGTAGCTTTTCCCCATATACTTTTTGGGTCCCCACACACCATACAGCAGGCACACGGCATGGTTCTCATCCGCCAGCAAGGTGAAGGGCAGGTTGTATTTCTGCTTGAATTTGGTATGGGCTTTGGGTGAGTCAGGGGCTGACACCCAGTATGACCACCCCAGCTTTTTCATATTCACCATAATCGTCTCTGAAAGCGCAGGCTTCAGTGGTACAGCCGGGGGTATCATCCTTTGGATAGAAATACAGGACGACTGGCTTCCCCAGATAATCGTATAATTTACGCGGGATGGAGTTTTCATCCATCAGCTCAAAATCTGGAGCAGGTATTCCGTTTTGGATTGGCATGTTTCCTCCGTAAATTAATTTGACCTAACTTATTAACAGGTTCAATCAGGCTCAGTCAATCTCTGCTATGATTTCACCCATCCGCGCAGTATTATAACCCGGCATACCTGCTACAGCATTTCTGAATGAGTTATCGTTCAAGATATCCCAAACTGGAGACACCAAAGGACTTTGGTAACCTTGTTTTGACACAACCAGATCATAGCGTTCTTCAAAAAGCGGAATAAAATCCAAATCTAGTGCCAGGGCAGCAGCGGTAATCCCCAGTCCAACATCTGCTTTGCCAGAAGCTACCGCTGCGGCTACAGCTAAATGGGTATATTCTTCTTGTTCATATCCAACGACAGTCGACGGAGTTATATCGAGCAGCTTGAGATGGTAATCTAACAATACTCGCGTACCTGCCCCACGCTGACGGTTAACAAAACGCACCTCTGGATTAATCAAATCCGGTAGCGTTTTTATCCCAAGCGGATTCCCGCGCTTTACAATCAAACCTTGAATCCGCTGGACAAAATTAATCAGCACAACCGGTATGGAGGGTAAATACTGGTTTATATAAACTAAGTTATATTCGCCGGTTTCAGGATCCAATAAGTGAGAGCCAGCCAGGTGAGATGTCACCACGGCGAAGGGCGATCAATCCCCCCAGGCTACCAACATTGGAAGAGACCAACCGGCGTCGATAAGGCATGAGATATTGTGACACCAGGTCCAACGCGATATCATGCGAGCCAATCGCAAGGATCGTTCGCTCAATTTCAGCCATAGGACGATATAACCGCACTCGAACAAGCTCACCAGCTGAGATGCCCTGGATCCCACGTGGGACAATCGTAATACCATCTGCGTTGACCAATGAAGTAATTACGCCAGCCCCACGGCTCAAAGGCGCAGCCACCAGTTTACCTTCAACTCGCCCTACGACTACACGCATATAATCATCGTCGCCACCTGGTGATGTGACAGTTCGTGTTAAGGAAGCATCAACCTCGGCAGGCTCATGAGGTCGACGACCGAGCCAATGGGCAAGCAAGCGTTCAACGAAAATTTCGCTGGTCAATGCCGCAGATACTGGATAGCCGGGCATGCCAATAACCGGCACAGTACGAGTTTCGAGTTCACTTCCTTTGGATGAAATCCCGTCAGCCGATTCCGGTACACGTTAAAATTCCCAGGATCACAGGATGTCCCGGCCGGACGGCAATACCATGGATGTATACCTGTCCCAGCGTTTCAATCACCTTGGCGGAATAATCTTCCGACCCAGCCGATGAGCCAGCAATTATCAAAACCAGGTCAGCGTTGCGGGCAGCATTTTGTAGCGCCTTCAGGATCGTGTCAAATTCGTCGGGTACTGACTTGTAACGGATTGCCTCGCCACCCCAATTGTTCACCTGACCAGCCAGGACGATCGAATTGAATTCAATAATATCGCCAACTTCAGGATGCGTGCCTATCGGTACAAGCTCGGTACCCGTCGGCAAAATGGCAACACGCACCCGGCGTGCTACCCTCAATCGATGATGACCACAGGCAGCTAACGCTCCTAAATCAACGGGGCGCAGCACGTGACCAGCAGGAAATACGAGCTGGGAAGACACGATATCCTCCCCCATCGAGCGTACATGCTGCCAGGGCGTTACACCTGAGCGAATTCGGATTGCGTAAGGATTTCGCGGGTTGATCGCTATCCGGCCATCCTCGGTTATAGCTTCAACATTTTCGATGGGTATGATCGTGTCAGCCCAATCAGGCAGTGGATCTCCAGTATCAACATACTTCCACTGCAGGGAAAGCGTAATAGGTGCAGATGGTGCTGCCCCAACCGTTTCTCTCGATCGAACCGCAAATCCATCCATCGCGGCTGCATGGTAATGAGGGGAGGATATTTGTGCCCATGCAGAATCAACCAGTACCCTTCCGACACCTTGCTCGTTGAGCGGAATTACTTCTTCACCGATAGGGCTTTCCCATAGCCCTGACGACTGTAATGCACCAATATACCGCTCCCAGGCTTGATCAAGAGGTACGTCTTCGCCATAAAACTTATTAATCTCTGTCACATACCACTCCCGTCCGGAGAACCCACAAATTTGGTGATTATAGAATCCATACATCAACGAGAGCACCGGCTTCAACCCCAGTTGCTGCCTCGTTAATTTTCACCAAACCGTCCGCTTGAACCAGATTGAATATAAAATTGCTTCTGCTGAAGACAGGCTCTGCCGAGAAATCAACCTCGTCATCCCCGTTAATTTTCATTATTTTAACCGGGACCCAATCTTCTCTGCCTGCCTGGGAAGGCAGATTAACCGACAATCGTGCCTTAACCTTCACAGGGAGCGTATTCGTTTGAATGCCGAGCAAGCGATTGATAACAGGAAGAATAAACAAACGCGCGATTACCATTGCACTTAACGGATTACCAGGTAGGCCTACCACCGCCTTACCGTCACATACACCCAGGATTGTTGGTTTTCCTGGTCTGATATTGACACCGTGAACGACGACACCTGGTTTACCCAATTGGTTAATCACCTGGGCGGTAAGGTCGCGAGAGCTGATCGACGACCCAGCCGTGATGATTAAGAGGTCGCTCGTCCGAAATGCATCTTCGCTCAAACTTGACAGTATATCAAGGCGATCTGGAGCAATCCCGGCAAAAACCGGAACACAATCAGCTTCTTCGATCAATGCGGTCAATGCAGGTCCATTGACATCTCTGACCTGACCGGGCTTTTTGATCGCATCTGCAGGGACAACCTCGTCTCCGCTCGAAATTATGGCAATCGTTGGCCGCTGGATGACCTCGACCTGGGTGATACCCAGAGCCATCAGACCACCCACTTCTACAGGTCGCAACCGTTTTCCCTTAGGAATCACTAAATCGCCGACAGCAACCTCTTCACCTGTTTTCAGGACATTTTCACCGGTTGCCACCGCTCGGAAAATCTCGATCTCGCCTACCGGAACAGCTTGGGTGTATTCTCTCATTACAACCGCAGTAGCGCCATTTGGTAGTATCCCTCCTGTGTGAATCAATGCACAGGTTCCCGGGATCAATGGTTCTTCGGGTAAAACACCCATCTTGATTTCAGCAGCCATACGAAGGTAGGCTGGTAACCCATCTGATGCTCCATAGGTATCTTGAGCTAGTACAGCGTACCCATCGACGGTGCTTCTCGAGTATTCAGGAAGCGAGTGCGGGGCAATAATATCAGCTGCCGTGACTCTGCCGATCGCATGTTGAGCGAGGATGGTCTCAGAATTCTGGAGAGGATTAATTAGGCTCAGCCACCGGGACAGTGCTTCTGTAGGTGAAGTAAGTTTTAAAAATTCAGCCATTAATTATCGGGTCCAATATGTGTACGTGGCAAGATAAACTAAGGCGCCAAATAAAACGATCGCATTGACTCTAAGTGCTCTCCAGTTAGGACGGGCTCCTTGAGCTATTCGCCACATTTGCCAGATTTCTAAGAGCGCAAGCGGAAGAGGGATCATCAAGGATAATACGATGGCAAGGGGCATCCCAAAAATTCCAGCCATTGCAAGGATCAAAAACGCACTTAAGATGAGCAGATTGTGAAAGGTCATCGCATTCTGCCAGCCCAATCTCTGAATCAAACGGTTCTGGCCGGTCCGCATTTCTCGTGCAAAATTAGGCAGATCAAGCGCTATTAACCCGGCAAGATAGATCAGGCAGAGTGGAAACGCGGTCATCCCAACCAAGCGGTGGAACTCTCCGGTTTGTAAGATGAACGCGAAAACCGGTACCACGAATACCACAAGGAAAGCTTGAATGATTTCACCAAATCCACTTGTGTCGAGACTAACAGGTGGGGTGAAATAGAAGATTGAGCCTGATAGACCAAGTACCATAACAAGGAGCAATAAAGGATCCGCATTTTGATTCGCAACAATAAATACGCTGAATGAAGCAGCCGCAGCAAGGCATGAAAAAGCTGCAAACAGGGCAATTCCGCGTGGCAGCTTCTCTAGTCTAGGTGGCTTCGGATTGGGATTCTCCGTGTCGTTAAGATTTATTTCAGCAATCGCAATATCGCGATCGACATCAATATTGGGGGAATAAGTTTCCGCCAACAGCTGGCCGCTAGCTGTAAAAAGATAACAAATGCCAGACCCATCGAAAATACATCCCCTCTGGTAGGGTACCCTAAGTAATTTGCGATACCGACTCCCCAGTATATAACATCCCGCTCCCGCCAGTAAGAAAAGGGGGCGTACAATTCGTAAGATCATCCTAGTAGAAACCATTAAACGTCACATTGAGATTTTCTTGTAAATATTTAAATTCATCAAGCTGGCAGAGCATATCTAGGCAGGATCAAGTATCAATCATTCTGACTCAATCGGATAGCCGGCATCTGCCCAGGTTTGTAAGCCGCCCTGGAGTGCTTGTACCTTGGAAAAACCGTTTTCTTGCAATACTTTTGCCGCACGGGCACTGAGATTCTTCAGCCGGTCAGGTGCATACGGTGATGATCCATTGGTCAGGATTTAGCTCCTGCAATCTGGTACTCATGTCTCCTTCAGGGATATTAATTGATCCCGGAATATGACTTGCTGCATATGAATCCGTATCTCGGACATCTAAAAATATCGCATTCCGAATGTCGTAAGCTGCTTTTGCATCCTTCAAGCCGAACGCGTTGGATCTCGGGTAATGGAATAACAGCCTGGCCTGATGAAGCTGGTTCACCAAAAGTACTCACCTGTTCAGCCGGCTGACCCAGTCGAAC